>JBDHYG010000044.1:0-3021 GCA_039811225.1 Parafilimonas sp. | reverse complement strand
GGATTTTTATTATGGGGAGCCTACCATCAATTATCGCTCCGGTATCAAGGGGTTTTGGAGTATGTGGGGAGGATTTGTTTTTCCACAAAGCGTAAGTGATTCAGGCAGGCAATATAAATTTTTAACCCAGGATGGCGCTATTCCGTTGGATATACCGTTTATAGGGTTCCAGGGATACCTGGATCCGGTGTTTCCTTATTTTAAACAATTTCAAAGCCGCTATTATCCAAAACTATCCTCAGATACTACATATACAATAGTTCATGATTGCTTGATAAATGCACCCTTTAAAGTATATGAACATGGATTCCCAAACATTTTACCCGACTTTCGGATAGAATGTTCGAATGATATGTATAAGCTCTTCAAAGCACATCATGTGGCTGCGCTCATGTACCTGGATTGTGAAATGGGGCATGGCATACAAAATACATGTGATACCTGTTATTGCCCGGACAATTTTGGTTATACGGCAGCCTATACAAAGGACCAGGTAAATGAATACCTCGCGGCCCGGGCCTGTTTTTTCTTCCAGGCTATTATGAATGGTACAGCCGACAATTTACAGGGAACAAGTATTTTTTACAATTGCCCGGACAACCGGCATAGCACCGGTGCATGCGCTACAGCAGAAGATAATGGTTGTGATACAAGTGGACCCTGTCACCTGCCAAATAATGGCTAAGCCCGGGATGAATATTTTTTATTTTCAAAAATTAAATTATATTACGATGAAAACTATAATAAAAATCATAAGCGCCTTCCTATTCTTAATTATGTATTGTGAACGCATACAGGCACAGGCCGGCACACCAGATATTTCCTTTGGAACAAATGGCATAGTGATTGTTAATGCATGGCTACATAATGATTATTCAATCATACAACCAGATGGAAAAATAGTAGTGGCAAGTGAAACGCCCGGCTTTACGCTTGATCGCTTTCTCCCGGATGGGCATTACGATTCGAGCTTTGGTGTAAATGGCCATCTTTATTATGCAATAGGCAGTAAAATTTATGGCCAGGAATTTCCAAATTCCCTGGCATTACAGCCAGATGGCAAAATAATCTGTTCAATAAGATACTTTCCGGGGAATGACCACAGGGACCTGGGCATCATCAGGTGTACCCCGGATGGCCGGATAGACAGCAGCTTTGGCATTAATGGAATAGACACCCTGGAACTGGATAAATTAATGTATGCAACCGGGCTTGTAGTACAGCCGGATGGAAAAATTGTGGTATCCGGTGATGTACTACGTAATGAATACGATGAAAAGAGAACATATCTATGCCGGTTAATGCCGGATGGGGGCCTGGATACAAGTTTTGGGGAAGGAGGGGTAGTCATTACACATTACAATTATGCAACTTCCTCTAATTCATTAATACTGCGGCCGGATGGAAAATTAGTCAGGGGTTGTAATTTTGATTTATATGGTGGGTATTCTCCTTTTATGCTGGAAAGTTTTAACCCGGACGGAAGCAGAGATTCAAGTTTTGGAACAAATGGTACCGCAAAATTTGTATTCGGGCAGGGGAGCATGTTATATAATTATATGTATGCTATGGCCCTGCAGGCTGATGGTAAAATTGTTTGCACGGGTATAAGTGGAGACGATGATAAAATATTAATGGCCGTATGCCGCTTTGATGCAGATGGCTCGGTGGATGAAACTTTTGGAGATGGAGGTGGTACCATTACACCTTATCAGGATTTTAAAAATATATATACTTACAGTATAGATATTCAACCTGATGGAAAAATACTCACATGTGGAGATGTTTTTGGAACAACCAACTTTGATTCTCCCTTATTAGTTTGCCGGTATACTGAGAATGGCCAGTTAGACCCTGGATTTGGCGAGAACGGTATATCTGCAAATTTGAATGATAATTTTATATTAGGTGCACGAACCGTACACTACTTACAATCAGGGAAAATTTTAGTCACTGGTGCAAATTCTAATTATGATATTCTGCTAATGCGTTTCAACGGTGATAATATTCTCGCCACGCATTTCAAAAATGTAAAAGCGGTACAGGATAAAACAGGTGTAACGATTAGTTGGGAAACCCTCAACGAGAGCGGTACGAAGAGTTATAGTATAGAGCGCAGCAGCAATGCCACAGAATTTGTAAACATAGCCACCGTTCCGGCCAAGGGTGGCACGGAAAATAAGTACAGCTATACCGATCAGCATCCATTGCAAGGCATTGCTTATTACCGCATCAAAGAAAATGCCCTGAACGGCACCGCTACTTACAGCAATACACTCAAAGTAATTTTTGAAAGCAATACCCTGGCGCTCTATCCCAACCCGGCAAAGAGTACCCTTACCATTACCGGCTTAAACAAACTATATACCGCCACCATCCGCATCACGGATATACACGGTAGAGAAATACTGCAACAAAAAATCACCAACAGCAGTGAACTTACATTGACCCTTCGTGCCCTCGCACAAGGCAGTTATTTTGTGTTGATAGAGCAAAATGGAAAAGTAGATAAACTACGGTTTATTAAAGAGTAGAAGGCATAAAATAAATTTCAGCAATGCAGGCATTTGAAAAGATGCCTGCATTTTTTTATGTTTACTTTTTTGTTTTCATCTTCACACTTCATGCCGCAAATTTCTTAACGCCATTTTTCTGAATCTGGTGGAAGTATATGGATGGAAGATGAAATAGCATCCCTCTTTTTTAAAAACCCTTATTGTTTTTTCTCCAAAAAACAGTATCTTTATTTCATTCATCACCTTAAAATAAAATTGCATGCAAAAAATTTTATGCTCATCGGCTATGGTTTTTTTGGCGCTGCATTTTATACCGGCTGCCCGGAAAATACCGAAAACCACCAACCTCTCATCGGCTGAAATGCCCGCTACCACTGCATTTGCGGGGGGGGGGCGTTAAAAACCCCGGCGATTTTTATTTAAAAAATTTTGCTTCCCTTTCCGCAGAAATGGCGGCACATGGTATTACACTCTGTTTCGCACCAAACCCTAATGCGAATCGTTA
>JBDHYG010000043.1:0-3098 GCA_039811225.1 Parafilimonas sp. | reverse complement strand
GGAAAAAGAATGACCGGTGCAATGCCTGATAATTTTTCAAACGAGCTTTTCATAATTGATGTTTTTAATTTTTAATGGAATCCGTTTATTCATAATATCAAACCAAAGAGGTGGTATCAATACCCGTTAAACCTTCCTTTTTTAATGCGGCCGCCCGCTCCTTCGTGAAATGATACCCGGAACTATAAACCCAAACATCTGTTCCTTTTTTAATATGCTGCAACAAGTAAAGTATATCATCCATCCAGTTGAGCGGCTCGCCCCCACTTAGTTGTAATTGTGTAATACCGGCTGCTTACTTTCACATATTTAAGTGGCTTTTGTTGCCCGCGCATCCCGGCCCGTATAGCTTTCAGGCCTTTCAAAATCTTAAACGTCTTAACCGGGTTTCTAAAATACCGGCAAGCCAATACATAAACTTGCAACCAAATAACCAGCTTGATAAAAGTATAATGCAAGCCAACCACCATTCGCGCCGAACCTTCCAGCTTGGTTTCGGAAAATTTATTTTCCTCCTTCCAGGTAGCTTGAGTAAATGAAGCCGTTCCGGGCAATGTGGCAGATTGCATAAAAATTATTTATAAGGTACTACATATAAAAATAGATTCAGCGCTCCGGCCTAAAGGATACCTGCTTCTCCGAAAATTGTATATTGATTTTTTCCTGAGCCGGGTACTAAACAGGAAGAAAATTAAACCGGGATATATTGGAAAGCAATAGCCAATTGGTAATACCTGCATTCAATCCAATAATTGGTATGTTTAGTTTTATAAATCATTTGCCGGCAAGCCGATGGCAGAAGTATTTAGTTATGTTTATACCACTCAACCAGTAAATTATCCAAAATATTTTGGCTATGCCGGTTTACTAATCGACACGACTATCCAACCCTGTGCTTATGCCGGGTTTACCTCTGCTATTCAATCCCATGACTACCTGGTCATCAATAGTGTGGAAGAAAATGGTCCGGCATGGAAAGCTTCATTGCATAAGGGTGACACCATTATTGCTATCCAGGGAAGAAGTCCTAATATGGACATACTAAACCAACAACTGCTTGAAAAAAATTCCGGTGAATCATTACAACTCACAATGAAAAAAGGATCCATTACGAAACAGGTAATGATTGTTCTCAGCGGTAAAGAAGAGAAGAAATTTACCATCACTGAGATGCCTTTGAAAACCAAATTACAGGAAGCAATTTTTACTTCTTTACAAACCTCTAAAACAATTGATAAAAAAGAATAAAAGAAATAGCTCTCTATCATGTAAAAAGACAATCAGCCTATTCAGATGGGCTGATTGTCTTTAATCCGCAAAGAGGAGATATGGCTATTTTTCCAGTTGTTTCACCCGGGCTGCAAGTTGTTGTGCTTCCACATATTTTTCTCTTGAAAATTTATCGAAATAGCCTTTTTGCCTGAACTTCAGCAAAGCCTGGTAATTTGCTTTCCCTTCAAATTCCTCCAGCGAATGGTAATAACCACCGCTGACTAAAAAATATGAAGCCTGTTGACCGGGTGCCGGTGGCTGTACCGTGTATTGCACCGAAATAAATTCATCATTTACCAGGTGTGCATACGCATTATCATTTTGCTGCAACACTTCTTTTAAATTCGTATTATCTGATTTCACGATTTTCTCCGGATCTACTCTAGTAGCTGGCATCGTTGTTTCCGAAGTGTAATCAATACCTGCATAATCCAGGTCCCAGTACCGGTAAGCAGTTTCCAGTTTTATTTCCAGGGTATCACCGGCTATTTCATCCAGGTTTATATGCATGAGCAAATCCCGGATGGCCATATTACCGATCATGGGGAAATAATCTGCTAATTTCCATCCTTTCCCGGTTTTGACATATACCATCATGGGTAATGCCTGTTCCATTTGCCATTTCTCCTGGTCTTTGGGATCTTTCGTTTCCTGCAGATCACGCCATTTCGCATATTGTTCACCGAACATTTGCATCATTTCTTTACTTATCAGGCTGGACCAATATGAATTACGGGCATGTAGTACCAGGTTTGCTTCGCGGGCCGATGCGGGTTTTTGAAATTGCAGTAACACAGAACTAAAGCCATTTTCATTGGAAGCATTATCAAATGCATAATACTGCTCATCTGTTTTAGTTAATAAATGCACCACGTTATTATCCTTTGCCGTAAAGGCACTTACCGGGGCATTTGTTTCTTTATAGGAATATGCTTTCCCATATTTGTCCATCAATACCTGCATATCGGCCGGGTGCATGACTTGCCACAATTGCAGTGTATTCATAAATTGTTCTTCATTATTGGCATTGGTAATTTTCATGGAAATAACAGGTGTATCAAAAGCCACTGCCTGAAGTGGTAAATAATCCATTCGTTCAAGGGTAGAATAAACAGCACCAGTATATAAACCACTTTGAAATACATATTGTCCATTATTATCCATAAATACATGTGGGCAACCGCAGCCTATCGCTAAGATAACCGCTCCTACGACGACCACACTAGCCCCCACAATACCTATTACACTTAAGGTTGCATTAACCGAAGTGGCTTCCTCATTTAATTCATACATATCGACCCGGTTAAAAGCAGAAATATTACTCACAAAATCGGTTTTATTTGTATAAGTTGCTGTAGTATATAAATGCACTTCTGTTAGAGCTTCACTTTTGTCTTTAGCTTTTATCTCATTTTTATCGCTACCGGGATATGGATTTAAATACTTAGCATGATTGGCCGGGAGTTCCACTAACTTACCATAAATTGAATCTCCGGCAATAGAAACAGATTCAAGGCCTTTTACTGCATTTTTAAAATGAATGATGAAATATTTATTGTTGCTGGAGTAAGCCGCCAGGTCGGCTGCATTGGCTTTATCAACTGTATTTGTTGTATAGTAATTTTTAAAGCAGCTGTTACAGATACATACAATTCCGATTAACAACAAATATATATTTCTTCGTTTTCTCAATAGGTAGACTACGGGAAAAAGAATGACCGGTGCAATGCCTGATAATTTTTCAAACGAGCTTTTCATAATTGATGTTTTTAATTTTTAATGGAATCCGTTTATTCATAATATCAAACCAAAGAGGTGGTATCAAT
>JBDHYG010000042.1:0-4227 GCA_039811225.1 Parafilimonas sp. | reverse complement strand
GCGGATTGCCCATGACTACCGGATGCAGCATTGCTTTAAAATTTTCCATCGTTTTTAATGCGGCATTTTTCCTGTTCTTCACGATATGCATGGCCAGTGTTTTTGCATTGGTCACTTCCCCATATTGCTCAAAAATCTTTTGCAACCGGGCTGCATCATATGTCATCAAAACGGTTTCCGCCGTAAGGCTTTGCGATATATTCATGCGCATATCCAATGGCCCATCAAAGCGACTGGAAAAACCCCTCTCACCTGTATCAAATTGGTAGGAACTGACCCCAAGATCAGCCAGGATCCCATCCACCGGCAAGGCATTGTAAAAACGCAGAAAACGATACAAATGCTGGAAATTTTCAGGGATAAAAACGAGACGATCATCAGGGAACACATTTGCCTGCACCTCTTTATCCTGGTCAAAGGCATATAATTTTCCCTGCTGATTGAGTTGCTCCAGGATTCCTTTACTATGCCCGCCGCCTCCAAATGTGCAATCCACATAAACGCCGCCTGGTTTTATTTGCAATGCTTCCAATGCTTCTGCATATAAAACCGGTGTGTGATAGGCAGCCCCGTTACTTAAAATAGAATCACTTTTTTTTGCCATGCTCTATTTTGTTTTAATGGCTGCTCATTTTTTCTCCGGCTCCTTCCCGATTTCACCCATAACTTCTGCCGCCAAACTGCTGAAATGATCAGGCGAAAAATCTTCAAAGAACTGTTTGTATTTTCCGGCATCCCAGATATTGATTTTGTCCACATCCGAAGCCAGGATAATAGCTTTCTCCAGGCCGGCAAATTCTTTCAAAGAAGGTGGCAATAACATCCGACCGGCACTATCCAATTCCACTTCCGTAGCACCTCCCAGGAAGAATAATTTAAACTGGCGGACTTTCGGATCAAAATCATTTAATTTGCTTATGCGATCCATAATCACAGCCCAGGTTTTTTCAGGATATATATTGAGGCATTTTTCAAAACCCCGACTAATGACAAAGCGCAGCCCTTCATCCCCGACCTGTTTTTTCAAACCGGCGGGAAAAAGAAACCTGCCCTTTGCATCTATCGTGGCTTCATATTCCCCTAAAAACATAGGCTGTCTTTATCGATTTTATATAATTTTTCCCAAATAATGACACAAATTAACACTTTTTCCCACTTCATAAGCAAATTTTTTTTGGATAATTTTTCCACAGGAATAAATACACCGAAAGCGTTGACCACAGTGTACTTTGTGGATTTTCAAAGAACAGGCAATGTATTTCCTGTGAATTGCTGTTAATAACCTGTGCATTACTCGCAAAATGATGAGGATAATAAAGAAATGGATATTAAACATATACAGCATCCCGGCCAGTTAGCTATCAAAGATTTTACCTATGATCTTCCTGAAAGTCGTATTGCCTATTTCCCTGTAGAAAAAAGGGATGAAAGTAAATTATTGATTTACAAAAATGGGACAATCTGTGAAACTGTTTTTAATAAAATAGTTACACAGATCCCTGCCCAAAGCTTATTGGTACTAAACAATACCAGCGTGGTTCCTGCCCGGTTGCATGTGGCATTGCCTTCCGGTAAAATAATTGAAATATTTTGTCTGGGGCCGGAAAATGAACTGGTAGATATACAGTCCGCTTTTGCCCGTACTAAAAGCATTCGATGGAAATGTCTCCTGGGTGGCGCCCGAAAATGGAAGCAGGGAAAATTGATCAAACAACTGCAAGCAAGTGATGAGGAATTTTCTTTGACAATTGAAAAAATAGAATCACATCGCACACATTTTCTTTTGGAATTTGTGTGGGGAAATGAATATTCCTTTGCAGAGATCCTGGCCTTATGCGGAGAAACACCCTTGCCGCCTTACATCAAAAGAGAACCCGTTGCTACCGACCAAACCCGTTATCAAACGGTGTACAATAAATTAAAAGGATCCGTAGCAGCACCCACTGCCGGGTTGCATTTTACAGAAGATGTTTTTCAGTCTTTGCATGCTCATAAAGTATCCACCACATTTTTGACACTTCATGTAGGTGCCGGAACATTTATGCCGGTGAAAACTGAGCACATGACAGGCCATGTAATGCATACAGAAAATTTTGAATTGCCTGCCGCCCTGCTGGATGAATTGATCGACAATATTGGGCATATTATTGCTGTTGGCACCACTACATTGCGTGTATTGGAAAGCCTGTACTGGATGGGTTTAAAAATTTATTTAAAACCTGGTATGGAATGGGAACAATTGCCGATCAAGCAATGGGAAGCGTATGAATTAGCCTCAAAGGCCATTCCGGTAAAAGATAGCTTGAATGTACTTCGCACCTGGATGCAACTACGAAATTTAAAAACACTACATAGCAATACACAAATTTTAATTGCTCCTGGTTTTATGTTCCAGGTTGCTTCCGGGCTGGTAACAAATTTTCATCAACCGGGTTCAACCCTGCTTTTGCTGGTCGCTGCATTTGTAGGAGATCAATGGCGTGATATATATACATATGCAATGAAAAATAATTTCCGCTTCTTAAGTTACGGGGATAGTAGTTTATTATTCCGGAAAATGGAAAATGTGTAATTACCAGTTTGCTGTTTCTGTAGCAGCCACCGCATTGCTTAAAGGCAGTTCCAGGATAAAGGTGCTGCCTTTTCCTAAAGTGCTTTCCACCTTGATCCTTCCTTTATGTGCATCTATAATAGTTTTCACATAACTCATACCCAGGCCAAAGCCTTTTACATTGTGCACATTGCCGGTATGTGCCCGGTAAAATTTTTCAAAAATCCTTCGTGATGTTTCTTTACTCATTCCAATTCCATTGTCTTCAAATTGAACGACCAGGTACTTCGGTGTGGAATGGGTGGTTATTTTCAACTTCAGCGGTTCGGATTCTTTTGAATATTTAATGGCATTATCCACCAGGTTGGATACCAGGTTAGAGAAATGTACTTCATCGGCATCGATCACATCATTCTTGGCATTGAGTAAAAGTTCGGTAGTAGCATGACGTCCACTCAATTGCAATTCATAATTTTCCAATACAGACCGGATGAGCTGGTGCACGGACTTTTTTTCCAGCGCCATTCGAATGTCTTGCCTGTCCATAAGGCCTGCCTGTAAAATCGTTTCCACATGTTTATTCATCCGCTTATTTTCCTCTTTGATAATTCTGCTGAAATAAGCAGATTTATCCATATCCTTCATGACTTTTTCATTACGAAGGGCATCCACTGCCAGCGATATTGTAGCCAATGGTGTTTTCAACTCATGGGTCATATTATTGATGAAATCACTTTTTATAGCGCTTAATTTCCGTTGCTGTAAAAGTGTCCGAACGGTTAGATAAAAAGCTGTGATGATAACCAGCGTAAACAAGCCCGCACCAATGATCATCCAGGCCAGGGCTTTCCATACCTGTGTTTTAAAATCGGGTATGACCAGAATTAAATGTTCATAGGCAGCCAGGCCTTCCAGGCCATCTGAATTCTCGGGAAGGACGGGCATTTCAATTCGCCGGGAATGAGTTGAGTCAAATAATTTTTTTAAAAAATTGGAAGATTGCATTTCAATGGTGCCAAACTGATCATACCGGTTAGCCACAGCAAATTCAAACTCCAGGTTATTGAGTTTTTCTTTGTTGAACGCTTTGCGGATCTTATTATGTACTTCATTCGTGGTATAATAATCCGCAATCGTTTTATCCTGCGGGATGACAAATGAAAAATGATCCGGCATGGCCGGCAGGGAAGACTGGCCTTTCAGGTGTAGGGAGGGCATGGAAGAAACCTGTTTGCTCAAATCACTGGTTACGGAAAATGCGGCTCGTTCTATTTTATTATAAATGCTTTCTTCCTGTACCAGTAAAAGATTTGAGAGCCATTGTACCTGTATAATGATGATCCCTACCAATGACAGGAAAATCAAAATGATAATAGCTATAAATTTCTTTTTCATTGTTTGCATTTCTATAGCATTAGTCCTGCGTGGCTTTTCATTGTATCAAAGAAATGAAATTTAATGTAACCGTTGCAAAATAAATGGAAGAAACAGCTTTAAGAAAAATCAGGGCTTTCTTTACAAGCAATTTAACGATGCGCTGCAAAAAATTTTGTACTTTTAAACCAAAAAAAGGGCGGTATGCATGATTTAAAAAAAGGACAATTACTGATTGCTGATCCATTTTTGGGGGATCCGAATTTTCAGCGGTCCGTTGTTTTCCTTTGTGAACACAATAA
>JBDHYG010000041.1:0-4239 GCA_039811225.1 Parafilimonas sp. | reverse complement strand
AAATTAAAGATGCGGCATCCGGATGCAAAACTTATTGCACACCCCGAATGTGAAGAAGCTGTTTTGAAAGTAGCCGATTTTATCGGTAGTACTTCTCAATTATTGAATTTTGTAAAAACAAGTTCTCACAAAAGTTTTATTGTAGCTACAGAAACCGGCATTCTCCACCGGATGCAGCAGGAAGCACCGGGAAAAGAATTAATTCCGGCCCCACCAGATAATTCCTGTGCTTGTAATGATTGCCCGCATATGAAATTAAATACTTTAGAAAAATTGTATTTATGCATGAAGTATGAGCAGCCTGAAATACTGATCGCAGAAGATTTACGGCAAAAGGCGTTATTACCCATTCAACGGATGATGGAAATTAGTAAAGCAGCCGGGCTATAAATGATTATTGTAATTTTTTAAGTTGAAGAAAAACTTTGTATTGTTGCTGGATGTAATAGCCGAATTCCAAGTCATTTTTAGTTAATAGGGTATAATAATCCGGCCGGCAAAACACCATGAATTCAGCTAAATATTTTTTATCAATACCAGTGAGATCTGTCACTAAATTTTCCGTGAACCGTTTATTGATATATCTATCCTGCTCTTCTTGTAACAGTCGCTGTTGAAATGTGGACAATTGATTATTTCTGCGAAATCGAAAAATATTTATCAATTCATCGAGGTCAAAACCCATGGCAAATCCTTGTGCATATGAAGGCGAAGCAGGAACAATAGCTATACCCGGCTTTTTAAAATTGAAAATTTTGGCATAATCCATCCGGTTTTCGAGGGAGTCCAGCTTGTAAGATTTTGAATTAACTTTTACCGTGGGAAGCCAGGCAGCATCAACATATAATGCAATTTCAAAATGTTGCCGGTTTCGGATGGTGTCAATTACATACTTTTTGGTTGTTTTAGAAAAGTAAGAAAACCAAATAGAGTCCCGGAGAGAAGCCTGAATTTGGTAAGCTCCCAGTGAATCGGTTATTACCGGTCCTGCTGAATTTGTATATACCAATACCCCATATAAAGGTTGATGGTTGAAAAAATCATAAACAGTACCTTTAATATCTACCTGCTGGGAAAAACCCGTTTGGGAAATTAGTAAATAAGAGAAAATAAAAAGAATGCTGTATGCCTTTTTCAAGTTGTTAAATTGAACTAAGTAATATTAAGCTTTAATAATAATTGAGGAGCAATATTCCGGAAGATTAACCATTTTTTACTTATCGGCCCATGAAGACCATAAGAATATGTACATCACTCGGGCTTACTCCACTTATTCGGCCAGCCTGGCCAATCGTCCGAGGACGGATGAGGTTGAATTTTTGCCGGGCTTCATTACTTAATGCGGAAACTTTATCATAATCAAAGCCCGGAGGAATTTCCAGTTCTTCCAACTTACTCATACGGGATGCCAATTCCTTTTCTTTCTCGATATAACGGGCATATTTTATTTGAATTTCAGCCTGGTCACATACCGGTTTTTCATAAGCTTGCAGTGCAGAAAATAGTTGGGGTACATCTTCAGTAAGCTGCTCCAGGCTTATATTTGGGCGTAATAAGATTTTTGCTAATTTTTGTTTTTCGGTTACCGGAGCAGATGCTGATTTTAGTAATGTTTCATTTATTGCTGCTGGTTCGATGGATGTCGTTTCTAAAAAATTCAGGAGCTGATTTATATCTTTTTGTTTTTTATCAAGTAGGCGCATACGTTCTGCAGAGGCAAAGCCGATTGCAAAACTTTTTTCTGTCAAACGTAGATCTGCATTATCCTGGCGCAATAAAGTCCTGAATTCAGCCCGGCTGGTAAACATGCGATATGGTTCTTTGGTACCTTTGTTTACCAGATCATCTATTAATACTCCGATATACGCTTCATCCCGGTTTAAAATAAAGGGTTCCTTATTTTGAATGGCTAAATGTGCATTAATACCTGCCATTACACCCTGGCAGGCCGCTTCTTCATAGCCGGTAGTGCCATTTATCTGCCCGGCAAAAAATAAATGCTTTATAAATTTAGTCTCCAGGGTTTGCTGAAGTTGAGTGGGTGGAAAAAAATCATATTCAATAGCATAACCAGGCCGGAAAAAACGAACCGATTCAAACCCGGGTACAGTACGAAGTGCTTCGTATTGAATTTCTTCCGGTAAGGATGTGGAGAAACCATTTACATAGATTTCAATGGTATTCCAGCCTTCAGGTTCAACAAAGAGTTGGTGACGTTCTTTATCCGCAAAACGATTTATTTTATCTTCAATACTGGGACAATAACGAGGGCCGGTTCCTTCAATACGCCCGGTAAACATAGGGCTTCTGTCAAAGCCCTCTTTTAAATTTTCATGTGTTTGGGCATTTGTGTAGGTTATAAAACAACTACGTTGTTCTTCCGGTTTAATTTTTTTTATTGGTAAAAAGGAGAACCCGCTTATAGTAGTATCTCCTTTTTGTTCATCCATTTTAGTATAATCAAGGCTACGACCATCTACCCTGGGTGGCGTACCGGTTTTTAACCGGTCACTGGTAAAGCCTAGTGATACCATTTGTTCTGTAATACCATAGGAAGCTTTTTCAGCAACCCGCCCCCCGGCAAAATTTTTCTCACCAATGTGAATTGTGCCATTAAGGAATGTACCGCTGGTAAGAATTACTGCTTTAGCACGTATCGTATGGCCCATCCCTGTAACTACCCCTACTGCTGTATTATGTTCAATGAGTACAGATTTTACCATATCCTGGTAAAATTCAATATTCGGTGTATTTTCCAGCATGGATCTCCAGGTTAAAGAAAATAGCATGCGATCATTTTGTGTTCTTGGGCTCCACATAGCCGGCCCCTTACTTCTGTTCAGCATACGAAACTGGATCATGCTTTTATCGGAAACAATACCGCTATAGCCACCCAGGGCGTCAATTTCACGCACAATTTGTCCTTTTGCAATGCCACCCATTGCCGGGTTACAGCTCATTTGAGCAATTGTCTGCAGGTTCATGGTTACCAGCAGGACTTTACTGCCCATATTAGCAGCGGCAACAGCAGCTTCGCAGCCGGCATGACCGGCACCTGCTACAATAAGATCATAATTAGAAAACATGCATTCCTTGAAAACCGCAAATGTACAGGTATAAACCAGATTTGAAACATGTTTGTTTCACGTGAAACGAAAACGCGTTTATTGTTGACAGGCAAAATCCTGGACGGAGAAAAGTGTTTTTGTATCTGAAATAAAAGAAACACCCAGGCCAATCAGGTTATATTGTTTACTTAGAATCGCTTTTCGGTGGCCCAAATCAACTACTTTTTCATCTACAAGAAGATCAATAAGCGCCAGTAAAGGGTCTTTATTTCCATAAGCGAGGTTTTCCCCACCACAATTTTTTAACCCGGTTTGCCTGAAACGATCGAAAAAACTGCGTCCATCAGTTGAGTTATGACTAATTTTAGCGCCTTTTAAACCAATATCATTCGCATGTTCCTGGGCAATTTTTATTAATTCCCGGTTTAAAGACAGGAGTGCTAAAGGGGGTGTATTGTATAAATCCTGTTGCAGGCTTTTCGTATAGGCCGAAAGCCATGTAGGATGTTCTTGTAAAACAGGAACCATAATGCTGTCCCAAAAACGGCGCGGATTTTTTCTGCAATAATTTGTCCAGTAGTATAACGTTTTGGCCTGCTGGTTTAACTGCGGAAAAGCTGCTTGTTTTTCATTAAATACACTAACCGATTTATCTGGCATTACAGTTGGCAGAAAGTATGAATTATCCAATGACATATTTGACAATTGGCCCCAGGCGCTTATCCTATAACATAAAAAAAGAAGTAGAAAAAATTGTTTCACGTGAAACGGATTTTATCCCATAAACGTAAATAGATATCTTCTTTGTTGCGCATTTCTTTTATTTCACGTTTTGTTTTGTCTTTATAACCGCAAAGATGCAGGGCACCATGAATGATAACCCGGGTGAGCTCATTGTAAAAAGTAACATCATATAATTTTGCATTTGCCTTGACTCTATCAATACTGATATGAATTTCACCAGTTTTTGCCTGATTGGAAAAGGATAAATCAAATGTGAGAATATCTGTATGATAATTATGTTGAAGATAGGTTTTGTTTAGTTTTAATAACTCTGAATCGGTACAAAAAATGTAATTAACGGATGCAAGACCTATTTTTTCTTTCTTGAATAGATCTAGGATAAGTCTACGATATTTAATAATACCACGTAAGCGGAAAGGAAAAGTAG
>JBDHYG010000040.1:0-4274 GCA_039811225.1 Parafilimonas sp. | reverse complement strand
TGCAGCCAGGTCGTTAGTTCCTATCAGTAAAAAAACTTTCGCTGGTTTTTTATGAAGCACAATGGGCAAACGATGTATAACTCCGGCCGTATTGTCTCCACTGATGCCCATATTGATTAATTTGGTATCCGGGAACAATGCTGACCAGGTACTGCCATTTGTAATACTATTGCCCAAAAAAATAATACACCCCGGTAACACAGGTAGTGTTTTAAATAACGAAAGCCGTTGCTGATAATAAGCACTGAAGAGTGAATCCGGTAGTACCGGTAATTTTACCTGTGCGTGTGTGGTACCCAAAGACAATAGAAAAATTAAAGTACTACTCATTTCCAGGAGCAACCTATACCTGAATTTTTTCATTAATTAAAAGTATGCTTTAAATTTTTTATTGCTAAAGTTACAGACAAATCAACTGATCTGATAAATCTTTGGAGATATATGAAAAATGTATAACCAGAAAATTAGTACGCATGAAAGCAAAATATGAATTGGCAAAAGTTGGGTTACCTGTTATGCATGGAATATATCAGGTAGTGAAGCAGCTACTTTAAGAGCACTTTATCAGAAAAGAATTGGAATATAAAAAATTTGTCGTTTTACAAATGAATGTGTAATTTGAAATTGATTTTTTTAATCCATAAAAAACACGCACATGAAAACAAAAACTTTACTCCTGCTATCTCTTTTTTTTAGCCTGCCCGGTTTTTTTATACAAGCGAAAAGCCAGGTAAATCAAAATGATTCCCTGGCATTAGTAGATTTATATAATAGTACCAATGGGCCCAATTGGAACAATCATACAAACTGGTTAACCGGCCCGGTTAAGACCTGGTATGGTATTACCGTGAAGCGTGGTAGGGTAACTGAAATTAAATTACCGGTTAATAATTTGTCCGGTTCATTGCCTGCCAGTATGGGGAATTTAACTAAGTTGAATTATTTATTTATTTCCTTATCTGATTTAAGTGGAGGTGGTATTCCATCTTCATTTGGCCAAATGAGTGACATGGAATCTATGACCTTATTGAAGTGTAGTATTCCCGGGACTATTCCACCGGAATTGGGCAATTTGAATAAACTAAAGACACTCAGCCTGGAAGGCAACCAGCTAACCGGAACACTTCCTCTCTCCTTTGGTAATTTAACCAATTTGCAGCAAATTTATTTTGCAAGTAATCAAATCTCCGGGCCTATACCGGATACATTTGGCAACCTGAAAAAACTAGTTACCCTGAGTGGTTCATACAATAACATAACCGCCCTACCTTCTACCCTGGGTAATATGACCGAATTGACTTCCATTTATTTGAACCTAAATAAAATCACGGCCATTCCACCGGGGATTGGCAACCTGAAAAAACTTAATAAGGTATGGCTTCGTGATAATTTAATAAATTCCATTCCCGATGACATCTCAGCCTGTGATGATTTATATTACCTGGATTTGGGTAAAAACAAAATTGCCACTCTTCCTGTTAGTTTCGGGAATTTCTTAATCCTGAAAGTACTCAACCTGGAACACAATAAATTAACCCGGATACCAAAAACATTGGGCAACATTACCACCCTGGGGACATTATGGTTAAATAATAATTTGCTTACACAATTGCCCGCTGAATTAGGACAGTTAACGAATTTAAGTACATTTAATATCCGCTATAATCAATTGACCCGAATTCCATCCGGCATATTTAAAATTCCTGCATTGTATGATTTTTTAGCTGATCATAACCAATTGACCAGCTTGCCCGCTTCCTTATTCCAGGCATCTAATCTTCATTCTTTTGATATTTCCTATAATAATATTAATGCCCGGTTGTCTTCCCGGTTTAATGCTACCAATTTCCCGGCACTCAGAAGTTTTGATTTAAGCCATAATCAATTTCATGGGCCTATTCATTCCAATGTAGCCAATATGCCTTTGAACAGAATTAATATCTCTTCCAATCAATTCACATTTGCCGGAATGGAAGAATTGGTAAATGGGATTTACAATACGTTTTATACACCCCAGGCATCTATAAATATTAAATCCTATTCCGGTAATGGCCTGACCGTTTCAGCCGGTGGTACCCTGTCAAATAATACATACAAATGGATCAATACTGATGATGGTACATCTCAACTTATTGCCGGTGATTCCGTTTATTACCCTGCTGCCAGTGGGCATTATACGGTAGAAGTAACTAACTCTATTGCCACTGCCCTCACATTGAAAAGTGATACAGTTTCCTATACCATGTTGCAATTTGCTCCCGTGAAACAAAATCCACAACAATCGCCAAATGAAGAAACTTCATTTAGTATTTATCCCAACCCCGCAACAAATTATATCCAGGTACAAACTCCTAAACCGGCTGTCTTTATATTGACAGATGCGAATGGAAAAAAATTACAGGAAATACAAATACAGCATTCCGGAACCATTGATATAGCTGCATTACCGGCAGGTACCTATTTCCTTCAAAACATGAATACCGGCATGGTGAAAAAAATCATGAAAATGAATCGGTAAAATTTTTCGTTAATGCTACTCTTAATCAAGGCCAGCTTCGTATGGCCTTGATTTGTTTTATACAACTGGGAATAAAATTTACTCCGGCATTGCAGTAAGAATATATTACTGATTTTATTCCAGTGTGTACCTATTTTTCCCTTCGTGAAAAAAAATCAACTGGATATAAATTGATAATTGTAAAATAATGAATATATTACCTGGCTTCAGGTAAGTAACGCATTTTCCTAATTAAAAAAGATGGCCGAAGCCATCCTTTTTTATCTTACGAGTTCAAGTATCTGGATATTATTGGAACCGTCTGTAGATTTCCATTTCTGGTAATTCTTCTTATCCTTCATGATGATCCAGGTCTTGGTAAAGACAGAATCCTTTCCTTCAATGGTTACATATTTACCATCGGCAGAATGCCATTTAAAAGAGGACTGATCGTGCATGGTTACACCAAGCAACGTATAATTAACATTCTTCTCGCCATTGCCACTGTTATAAAATTGTACAGTACCAATATTGCTCAAGGCTACGCCGGGTTGTCCGGGTTTTGTTGTTTCATACCGCTGTACATTCCAGGTGCCCACCAGGCGCGGGCTGCAGGATGTAAGGGCCGCTACCACTACTGCTAACATGGTTATTTGAATTTTTTTCGACTTCATATGCATATTTTTTTTAGAAAATGAAATTAAAAAAATTTATCTGCTTCATTCCGTTTTACGGGATAATTTAACAAGCCAGCATACGCAGGTTATTATTCCGAAACTTCTTTTTTCTTTTTCCCGGATTTCGGTGTCAGCATCAGTAACATTCGTTTGCCTTCCAGTTTAGGCAAGGCTTCCGGTTGGCCAAATTCTGCCAGACGTTCAGCAAATTTTAATAAAACCAACTCCCCTCTCTCCTTAAACATGATTGCCCGGCCTTTGAACTGCACATAGGCCTTTACCTTATTCCCTTCTTTCAAAAATTTTTCTGCATGCTTTGCCTTGAAATCAAAATCATGATCATCGGTACTGGGCGTAAAGCGGATCTCTTTTACTTCACTCTGTTTGGCATTTGACTTCATTTCTTTTTCCTTCCGCTTTTTTTCGTAAAGGAATTTTT
Source organism: Parafilimonas sp. (assembly GCA_039811225.1). Lineage (GTDB taxonomy): Bacteria > Bacteroidota > Bacteroidia > Chitinophagales > Chitinophagaceae > JAFDXJ01. The sequence goes on along the minus strand of JBDHYG010000040.1, from coordinate 661 downwards.
TGTAGTCAATAACCCGGCAAACAGGGGGGTCGGCATTGGGTGAAATTTCAACGAGGTCCTTCTCCAGGTCACGTGCAATGCGTTTAGCTTCTTCAATAGAATAAATGCCTACTTCTATATTTTCTCCCACCAGCCGTACCATAGGTACGCGGATTCTTTCATTGATACGGTGTTCAGGTTCCTGCTGTCTGTTAAACTTTTGATTCGAACGTTGACCTCTGTAAGGTAATGCCATTAAGTATTTTTTGGTGAGTAATTGGTGGTTTGTTTATGTAAAAATAAATTATTCAGTGGATTTCCTTTCTGCTATTTCCTGTAAAATTTTTTCCAGGAATGCCTGTGGTGTACTGGTACCAGCATCACCTTTTCCATGTATGCGCAGGGCCACTTTATTTTCCTGCATTTCTTTTTCACCGATGATCAGCATATACGGAACCTTTGCCAGCTCTGCTTCCCGGATCTTCTTCCCGATTTTTTCATTGCGATCATCTATCTCGGCCCGTACATTTTTCTCTACCAGCATCTCCCTGATTTCATTGGCATAAGCCCCACATTTATCTGTTATCGGCAAAATTTGTACCTGTTTGGGCGCCAGCCATACCGGGAATTTTCCGGCATAATGTTCCAGTAAAAATCCAATAAAGCGTTCATGTGTTCCCAG
>JBDHYG010000039.1:0-5754 GCA_039811225.1 Parafilimonas sp. | reverse complement strand
TAGTCCCTTTAAATTGAACATTCTTTATCAGCTCCGGTATGTCCATGTGCTTTGGTGTAAGACCAGCCCGTAAAACATTATCACTATTCGCCATCAATTCTACATTCTTTCCTTCGAGATATGCATGCGGCAAACCGGCCCCCTGGAAGATGCCCTCTCCTTTTTTCAAATGAAGCAGATTGAAAAAATAAATAGAAAAAATACCCCGATCGATTTGTTCTACTTTTTTTCCGGAGTAATATTTGGCTGCCCAATATGCCGGATCTGATTTTTGTAAATATTGCTTGTTTTGTAAAGCTTCATTGATTAATGGTACCAGCATTTTATCCACATCTGCCTGGGGCATTTGCATTACATGTTTATATAAGGCTTTATATCCTTTTTCTTTAAACAAAACAAGCAATTGTTTAAAAGGCCGAATGGATGCCAGGCGTTTTTCTAATTCCTCTTCTATCAAAAAACCATGCAACAGCCAAAAATCACTGAGTGCAATCATGATTTCCGGTTTATGATTCCGGTCCTTATAATTCCGGTCAGGAGCCGTAAGTGCTTTGCCGGCCAGGTCTTCCGCATCAAATCCCCGGGCAGCCGCAGTCTTTGTTGGATGCACCTGGATGGATAAAGCATCTTTTACATCCAGGATTTTAAATAAATAAGGTAATTCCCCAAATGTTTCATACACTTTTTCTCCCAGGAAAAATACCGGCATCTCCCGGATGGCATCCTGTAGATTTATCCGGTGCGTCTTTGTCATAATTTCGGAGGGTGCTGCGGCATGTGTGCCCATCCAATATTCAGCATGAGGCTTTTTTCCTGTATTCTTTATGCCCAGCCATTGAGGAATAAAATCAGTGCCTCCCCAGGCATAATGCATGACCTTACCATTCAGCTTAAAAATTTTATCTTTTAATATCAAAATGATTTGTTTAGATTAACATATATGTTAGCCAACAAAAATACAGGAAATAAAGGGGAAGAAATGGCCAGTATTTATTTAAGTGAATTAGGCTATACCATACTGGAAAAAAACTGGCGCTTTAAACATTGGGAAGTGGATATCATTGCTTCCGGGAAAGATAACCGCTTACACTTTTTTGAAATTAAAACTCGTCGCTCTACGAAATACGGTTTACCGGAAGAAAGTATCAGCAAAGAAAAAATGATGAACCTGCGCAATGCGGCTGAACAATATCAATTTCTCCATCCCGAATGGAAGTATGTACAATTTGATGTCCTGGCTATTTTATGGTTGCCGGATAAAGCGCCTGAATTTCACTTGTTTGAAGATGTTTATTTCTAAGAAGCAGTTATCCTAACATTGTCCAGCCTGTCTTTCATTTTTTTCACCAGTAAAAAGGTAGCCGGGCAATATGAAATATTTTGTTGGTGTACATGCATATATAATTCTGGCTGTCTCTTTTTAAAATGCGGGAACCCCGCACAGTCTGCCGGCCGCACCGGATATATGGTACATTTATTTGTTTGGAGATCCAGGAACTGGCAGGGTTGTTTACTATTTACCCAATCCTTATCCCGTTTTTCATAAGTCAGCCATTTTTTCCGGAAAGCTGCAGGTGACATATTTAAATACGCAGCAATACGCTTAATATCTTTGAAGGTAAAAGTAGGCGTCATCGTTTTACAACAATTGGCACAGCTCAGGCAATCTATTTCTTTCCAAACCTCTTTATCCAAGGCGTGCATCAGGCTGTACAATTTTTCCGGTGGATTTTTTTCTACTTTGGATAAAAAACGTTTCAGGGCCAATTTCTGATGCCGAGCTTTTTGCTTAAATGACCGCAGGTTTACGGGATTCATATTGCGTGACAGAAATAATTTTCTAAATGTAAATTTGTATGATTCTTGTAAAAGATCAAAGGAATTTCAAAAAATCAATTCCACCAAATCCGTTTTATGTGGGCATCTTATATAAAAAGTTTTCGTGCTTTCCTGCTCCTGGAAAAATCCCTGGGCAAACTTTCTGTGGATGCATACCTGCATGATGTGGAATTATTACTTTCTTTTTTTTCACAACAGGAAACGATCCCGGAGCCATCGGCTGTAACCCTTACCGATTTACAAAAATTTATTACCTGGTTGCATACACAAGGAATGCAGCCGGCATCACAGGCCCGGGTCATTTCCGGTATTCGCAATTTTTTCAATTTCTGTGTGCGGGAAGAAATTATAGAAGAAGACCCTTCCTTATTGCTTGAAACACCCCGCCTGTCCAGGCATTTACCGGAAGTGTTGCATTTGGAGGAAATTGAAAAAATGCTGGCCATCATTGAAACAGGCACACCTGCCGGCGCCCGGAACCGGGCAATCCTGGAAATCATGTATAGTTGCGGTTTACGGGTTAGTGAGGTGAGTGACCTTAAAATCAGCGGACTGTATTTTGAAGATGGATTTATACGTGTTATTGGCAAAGGCAATAAAGAACGGTTGATTCCCATAGGCCGCTCTGCTATTCATTATATGTCAATTTACCTGCAACATATCCGGGTGCATCAAAAAATAGCCCCCGGTTCAGAAGATATCGTTTTCCTTAACCGGTCAGGAAAGAAACTCAGCCGGGTTATGATCTTTACCATTATTAAGGAAACTGCCCGGAAAGCCGGGATCCAAAAAACCATTTCACCCCACACTTTCCGCCATTCCTTTGCCACCCACCTGGTAGAAGGGGGCGCTAACCTGCGTGCCGTGCAGGAAATGCTGGGCCATGAAAGTATTACCACCACTGAAATTTATACCCATTTGGATCGTGCCTATTTACGCACTACCTTACAACAATTTCACCCGGCATTTAAAAAAGATTTTTACAAATAATTTTTCAAAAACAAATATCCGATTTCTTGAAAGTTGTACCAGCCCATACCACCCCCCTGCCGGATGAAGAGCTGTTACAGGCTTATAAAAACAACGGTGACCAGGAAACATTGGCCACTTTGTATCTCCGCTATTCTACACTTGTTTACGGGGTATGCCTGAAATATTTTAAAGACACAGAAACAGCCCGGGATGCCGTCATGAATATTTATGAAGAATTAGTGCGGAAAGCGATGAAACATGATATACAACATTTCAAAAGCTGGCTCTATACACTCGCCAAAAATCATTGCCTGATGCAACTGCGCAAGAAAAACCCGGTTCGCAATATGGATTTTGATGAAGGCTTTATGCAAAGCGAACCATTTCTGCATCAGGAAGAAAACGGGGAACGGGAAGAGACTTTTAATCGCTTAGCAGCTTGTATGGAAACACTGCCCCCTGTTCAAAAACAAAGTATTGTTTTATTTTATACAGAGAAAAAGTGTTACAATGAAATCGCCGCCACCACTGGTTTAGCCTGGGATAAAGTACGGAGCGCCATTCAAAACGGGCGCCGAAACCTAAAAATTTGTATGGAAAAAAATGGATCATAAACCCACGTATACTGATTTATACTTTACAGAAATAGACAACTATTTCTCCGGCAACTTATCGCCTGAAGAAATGCATGCACTGGAAGAACGGGCACTTGCCGACCCCTTTCTTGCTGCTGCCATGGATGGTTATTACACGCAAAAAGAAAACTGGGAGGCAGTTAAGAATGAAAATACCCGGCTCCGTACCCTACTGGCAGACAAAACAGCAAAGAACAAAACATCTGCCTTTGTCTTCCCGGCCTGGCTACGGGTGGCAGCCATTTTTCTTTTTATGGTATTAGCTGGTGGTATAACCTGGTACACCTGGTTCCGGGAAAACCCGGCTCCTGAATTAGCCAAACACACTACACCTGGCACACAAACAGATACCACCATTCCATCAAAAGAAAACCAACCCCCGACCCCTTCTTTATTGGCGGAAAATAAAAAGGATACGCCCACAACTACATCCATAAAAAAACCTACTACGGAAACGACCCATCAAACTGATCATCCGGTTGAAACGATACAACCTGCGCCCGTATTGGCTTCTGCCGAAACGCAGCCAACAGACAGTATCGGCAATCCGGTACCTTCCGTTGCTGCCGGTAAAGTAACCATGAATGCCATGCGTGCCAATAAGGCCAGGGAAGAAACAGTTGCTTCATACCCTATCGGCGGCTGGGATGCATTTCAATTGTACATCAAAAACAGGTTACCACTCTTTAAAAAAGAAATGGCTGCAAACTATACACCCGGCAATGTAACTTTACGATTTTTTCTCAATGAGAAAGGAGAACCCAACCAGTTTACTATTCAACAATCACTCTCCCCGGCTATGGATAGCCTGGCCATCCGCCTGGTAAAGGAGGGCCCTTTATGGAAAACGGATAACTCAAATACAGAAGGAAATGTTAACCTGCATTTTACACCCCGCTGATTAAAGGATTTTGTATATCTTGAACTTTCAACAAAAAAAAATCATATGCGAAAAATAGCTTTACTCGCCATCGGAATGGCAGGTATATATTCAGCTCAGGCACAAATGCCTGCACCCAGCCCCACTGAAACCATTTCACAGGATTTCGGGATGGGAAAAATTATCATCACATATTCCCGGCCGGGAATAAAAGGCCGAACGGTCTTTCAGCCAAACAGTGAACTGGCACCACTGGGAAAAATATGGCGTACCGGCGCCAATGCAGCCACCAAAATTACATTTACCGATATGGTTTCTATTGGTGGTAAAGACATAGATACCGGCACGTATGTACTTTACACTATCCCCGGCAAAAACCAATGGGAAGTCATTGTGAACAAAGGCCTGAGTAACTGGGGGGCTGATGGTTACAAAGAATCAGAAGATATAGTCCGTTTCAAAGTACCCGCCGTGGAAGTAAAACCAATGGTTGAAACCTTTACCATACAGGTAGCCAATATCAAATATCAAAGTTGTGATATCCAATTATCCTGGGGCACTACCATGATCAGCATCCCGGTAAAAACCAATGTAGCGGACCGCATTCGCACTCAATTGGAACAGGCATTGGCTACCAAGGATAAAAAACCTTATTGGCAGGCTGCTAATTTTTATTATGAATGGGATAAAAATTATACAAAAGCATTGGATAATGTAAACAAAGCCATCGCTGAAAACCCGGATGCTTATTACATGTACCTCCTACGCGCAAAGATTGAATGCGACTCCGGTAATAAAATGCTGGCAAAACAAGATGCGCAAAAATGTATTGAACTGGCCACTTCTGCGAAAAATGATGAGTATGTTATGCTGGGCAATGAATTACTGAAAGGTTTATAAAAAATTTATCCCCCATAAAAAATGCTTTGTCTTCCCGGCAAAGCATTTTTTGTATAAATGGCTGTTACAATTCCTCTTCGGGTAATTTTTTAGGCACTTTGTTTTTTTGTTTGGCCAGGGCCTGGCTTCGTTGAATGATATCTTCGAGGGTTGCCTGGTGGAGAATACGTAGCGTTTCGAGCCGCACTTCTGAAAATACATCACGGATACCACAGGTGGCTTCATCCAGGCATTCTTCACAACGTTCATAATTTTTTGAAGCAATACAAGGCAGCATGGCTATGGGCCCGTCAAATAAACGCATGACCATTGCCATATTTATTTCAGAAGGTTTCTTTTGTAAATAATAACCACCAAATTTTCCTTTCCGGCTTTGCAGGATCCCGGCATTACGCATATCCAGCAAAATGGCTTCTAAAAATTTACGTGGGATATTTTCACTCTCTGAAATTCTGCTGATTTGAATAGGTTCACGATGCTTATTTTCCCTCGCCAGGAAAACCAATGCATTGATAGCGTATTTTGCTT
>JBDHYG010000038.1:0-5867 GCA_039811225.1 Parafilimonas sp. | reverse complement strand
ATGGCTTCTAAAAATTTACGTGGGATATTTTCACTCTCTGAAATTCTGCTGATTTGAATAGGTTCACGATGCTTATTTTCCCTCGCCAGGAAAACCAATGCATTGATAGCGTATTTTGCTTTACGGGATAACATTTCGACTGATCGTGCTTTACAGGAAAAATCAAAAATACAAAACTTCTGTTATGCAGATTCATTGCCCGCATTAATCCCCCATTGTTCCAGTAGCGTTGAACGTTGTGCTGGTGACATTTGTGGAGTAGCATACATATTTGCTACCGCTCTTTGACGGTATGCTTCATACAAGCTAACAGCACAAGCGACTGAAATATTCAGGCTTTGAATAATACCCATTTGGGGAATAATGAAACAACCATCTACCTGGCGAAGCATGGCATTACTCACTCCATCCTTTTCATTGCCAAATATCAATGCCATATTTTGTGTAAGGTCCAGTTCATATAAGTTCCGGTTATCTTTAGCAAGGCTGGCTGCCAGCAAACAGGGAAAATTTGCCCGCAGGGCGGCAATACATTTATCCAAATCATCAAACGTGTGGATGGTCAGCCATTTGGAAGCACTGCTACTGCTTTTAAAACCCCATTTCTTATGACGGGGAATTTCGGTTGTCAGGATATAAACATCCTGGATACCCACTGCATCACAACTGCGCATAACTGCCGAAATATTATGCGGGTCATGCACATTTTCAAGTACAATGGCCAGGCCCGGTTGACGACGATCAATTACTTTTTGCAACCGTTGGATCCGTTCAGGAGTCATTTGATTTTTTTTAAAAATAAGATTTACACCATAAGCATCACAAAATTCTTTATGCCCTATTTATAAAAAAGAATTTACACCCGATACACCTTTTATCAAAAAATGCAGCCTGTTTTTATTTTCTGGCTTACATTAGCCCCTCAAATTGCACGATATGAAAAATAAAATCTTTGGATGGGCAATCATGGCAAGTGCCCTGTTTGTTGGTTGTAAAACAAATTCAGATGATACAGGCAATGGGTCAAAAAAAGATGTCTTAGCAGCGAATATTGACAGTACGGTAAATCCGGCAGATGATTTTTTTGACTATGCCAATGGAGGCTGGATAAAAAATAATCCGATACCTAATGACCAGAGCTCCTGGGGCATCGGCCAGTTGGTAATTGAAGAAAACCAAAAACGCCTGCGTGATATTACCGAAACAGCAGCTAAAGCTAATGCCGCAGAAGGCACAGCCGATCAAAAGATTGGTGACTTCTGGAAAACAGCCATGGACTCTGCTAAAATAGAACAACAAAAAATACAACCCCTACAACCCTATTTAGATGAAATTAATGCAATCACGGATGTAGCCTCCCTGCAAAAAACCATTGCCGATTTAAGCCTAATAGGAGTAGGTGGCCCTATATCTTATTATATCGGCCAGGATGCGAAAAACAGTTCTAAATATGCTTTGCAATTGTGGCAAACCGGCCTGGGCCTGCCCGACCGGGATTATTATTTTAAAACGGATGCCTCTACAAAAAATATCCGTGATGCCTATGTAAAACACCTGGGCAAAATGCTTACCCTATTGGGTGAAGATTCCACACAAGCCGCCAAAGATGCGGGCAGTATCATGTCTATGGAAACAAAAATGGCTGCTTCACATCGTAAGCTGGAAGACCTGCGTGATCCCTATACCAACTACAATAAATTTGCTGTAAGTGAATTAGGCAAAGTTTCCCCGGTTATAGACTGGAAAAATTATTTACAGGTAAATGGCCTGGAAAAAGCCGATTCGGTTATTATCGGTCAACCGGAATATTATACCACTGCCGGAAAACTACTACAGTCAGAACCTATTGCTACCTGGAAAGCCTATTTAAAATATAACCTGGCCGATGCGTTTGCCGGCGCTTTACCCAATGCCTTCGTGCAAGAAAACTTTAATTTCTCCAAATTATTTTCCGGTGCGAAAGAAATGCAACCCCGCTGGAAACGGGTCATTCGCAGTGAAGAAAATGCAATGGGAGAATTATTGGGGCAATTATATGTGAAAAAATATTTCAATGAAAATGCCAAAGAACGTTACTCCCAACTTGTTGAAAATATCCGTTCCGTTTTCAAACAACACATCGAACAGCTGACCTGGATGAGTGACAGTACTAAGCAAAAAGCCCTGGCAAAACTGGCTGCCATGCGTAAGAAAGTTGGTTACCCGGATAAATGGAAAGATTTTTCATCCATGAAAATAGGGACCGAAAGCTATGTTCAAAACCTGATTAATGTTACTGCTTTCTGGCACGCCTATGAAATCAATAAATTAGGCAAACCCATCAATAAAGATGAATGGGATATGTATCCTCAAACATATAATGCCTACTATGACCCATCTAATAATGAAATAGTTTTACCTGCCGGAATTTTCACCGTTCCCGGCTACAGCGATGATGAACTGGATGATGCCACTGTATATGGTTATGCGGCTGCCTCCACTATTGGCCATGAAATCACGCATGGTTTTGATGATGAAGGCCGGCAGTATGATGCGGATGGTAACCTGAAAGATTGGTGGTCTAAGGAAGATGCTGAAAAATTTGCCAAGCGCTCTCAACGAATGATTGACCAGTTCTCTGCCTATACACCAGTTGATTCTGTTCATATCAATGGGAAAGCCACACTTGGTGAAAATATCGCCGACCTGGGCGGTATCGTTTTAGGTTGGGATGCTTTTAAACTGACAGACCAATACAAGAAAAATGTACCGATTGCCGGTCTCAGTCCGGCGAAGCGTTTCTTCCTGGGCTATGCCCTAGGCTGGCTGGGTCATACGCGGGAAGAAAAATTACGTAACCAGTTATTAACAGATGTGCATTCACCGGCAAAGTACCGGGTTAACGGGCCTTTCTCGGATGTGGATGCATTTTACGAAGTTTTTAATGTGCAACCCACGAATAAAATGTATATCCCGGATAGTTTGCGGGTAAGGATATGGTAAGACTATATTGTTTTCATATATTTGCCCCCTAAAAAGCAATATATGAACCTGCATGAATACCAATCCAAAGAATTATTGAAGAAATACAATGTACCTGTTCAGGAAGGCATAGCCGTGGACAATGTCATGGCTGCGGAAGAAGCCTATCGCCAGATCAAAACACAGACCAACAATAATTTCGCCGTTATCAAGGCACAGATCCATGCAGGTGGCCGGGGCAAAGGAAAGATCCGTGGTACAGAACAGCGTGGAGTGGCCGTTGCCAAAAGCCTCGAAGATGTGTCAACCATTGCCAAAAATATTTTAGGCCATACCCTGGTTACCATCCAAACCGGGGAAGCAGGAAAAAAAGTAAATAAGATTCTGGTTGCACAGGATGTTTATTATCCCGGGCCAAGCCCAATCAAGGAATTTTATTTATCTATATTAATGGATCGGGGGAAAGGCAGGAATGTTATTATGTACAGCACCGAAGGTGGAATGGATATAGAAGAAGTGGCACATAAAACCCCGGAAAAAATCTTTAAAGAATGGGTGCATCCCGGTGGTGGTTTACAAGGTTACCAGGCGCGGAAGATAGCATTTAACCTGGGCTTAAGTGGGGCAGCTTTCAAGAGTTGTGTAAAATTTGTAACCAATCTTTACAATGCCTATGTCGGGCTCGATTGCAGCATGCTCGAAATAAATCCGCTTTTCAAAACCAGCGATGATAGAATCATTGCCGTGGATTGTAAAATGAACCTTGATGATAATGCCCTGATGCGCCATCCCGACCTGGCTGCCATGCGCGATATTACAGAAGAAGATCCTACAGAAGTAGAAGCCGGCCAATACAACCTGAACTTTGTTAAACTCGATGGTAATGTAGGTTGCATGGTAAATGGCGCCGGCCTGGCCATGGCTACTATGGATATGATCAAACTCAGCGGTGGGGAACCTGCTAACTTCCTGGATGTAGGTGGCACCGCCAATGCCCAAACCGTAGAAGCTGGTTTTCGCATCATCTTAAAAGACCCGAATGTAAAAGCTATCCTCATTAATATTTTTGGTGGCATAGTCCGTTGCGACCGGGTTGCAGCCGGGGTAATTGAAGCATATAATAAAATGGGCAATATCAATATTCCTATTATCGTCCGTTTGCAGGGAACAAATGCCGCAGAAGCAAAAAAACTGATAGATGAAAGCGGGCTGAAAGTACAAAGCGCCATTTTGCTGAGTGAAGCAGCTGAACTGGTAAAGAAAGCCGTAGCCTAATCACCGTTACTTATTTCCAACAAAAATAGTACATACACACAAACAGAATTTATGCGTGAAAAGTGGAAGAATTATTTGAAGAAGATCGGCATTGCAGGCTTTCTTTTCTTCCTGGTCAAAGGCTTAATCTGGCTGGTAGTTATTTACCTGGTAAAGGAGAATGTGTGATTTTCTAAGCTTGCTAAAATTAAGATAAAAGGTTCGTGCCGGCACGAGCCTTTTTTTGTGTACCGTAAAAAAGGTTTGTTTTTACTCTTGCTATAAATTAGATTAGCAAAAGTGCTCTTACATAAAACAGGTTGATATCCACAAGAAGATGAAAATTTTATCCAGTCTATATGGCCTATCTCAACTTTTCCATTAACCTAAAAAATTTTTAAAATGCCTAATTACAAATATGCAGCCGTTAATGAAGCTACAATTTATGAATCTGTAAGTAATGGTATAGGGAAGAAACCAATCAACAAAATTTTAATGGGAACTTATGTAGAAATTGAAAGTAAAAACGGGGATTGGTATAAAGTAATAACCGCCGGGCCAAATGGCTGGATGCGTTCAGCTGATTTAACTGACCAGATGGGCCTTAAACTATTCTTTCTAGATGTCGGGCAAGGCGATGGTGTGTTAATAGAAGTAGGCAAGCTCAAAATATTAATTGATGGCGGCCCCAATAACAGTATGTTTAGTTATCTTACAAAATGGCAATACACCTATCTACTCGATAAAAATCAAAAAATTCATATAGATTATTTAATAATCAGCCATTTTGATATTGACCATTACAAAGGCTTTATTTCACTACTCAAAGACAAGCGATTTACTTTTGGTACTATTGTTCATGCAGGCATTTTAAAATTTGCGTCGAAAGACAATCCTTATGATACAGGCCTGGGCAATACAATTTCAAAAGATGGAACCAGGTACCTGGTTAAGATTTTTGATAATTTATTAAAATTAAATGAACCTGCTTCATTTAACAGGGACGTGACTGATTTTATTCAGTCCTTAAAATCAGCACAGGTGCAACGTGTCAAGCGTTATAAGCAAGGTGATACCATCATTGAGCAGAAAATAGAAGGGAAAACTTTTCGAATAGATGTACTTGCTCCTTTTACGGAATTAGTGAATCATAAAAAAGCTTTTGTTTATTGGAAAGATGATGGCGTGACTATAAATGGGCATAGCCTGGTATTAAAAATAACCTTTGGTAATAGAAAGATTTTATTAGGGGGCGACCTCAATGCTTCTTCCCAGGAGTATTTAATGAGCAAATATGCACCGAATAACCCTTTTGAAGTGGATGTTGCCAAATCATGCCATCACGGGTCCTCCGATTTTTCGGAAATGTTTATGAACCTGCTTAATCCGTATGCAACGGTTATTTCATCAGGTGATAATGAAGGGCATGCGCATCCGCGGGCCGATGCCATTGGATGTGCCGGGAAATATTCAAAAAGTATTCGTCCACTTGTCTATTCCACAGAACTGGCACGTTCAACAGATTTAAAAAGTGATAAGATTATTTTTGGAATGATAAATTTGAGATGTAATGGACAGGCTATTTTTATGAGCCAGATGAAAGAAGTAAAAGTAAAATCAGATTTGTGGGATTCATATGAAGTTAAGTAAGG
>JBDHYG010000037.1:0-7615 GCA_039811225.1 Parafilimonas sp. | reverse complement strand
GTGGAGGCATAGGCTCCAAAGTATATATACAAAAATGAACATTTAAACCCAAAGCGTAAAACACAGCTATCTTTTCCCGCTGTGGAAAACGTAAAAATGAGTCAACTAAAATCAGGACGAGACATGTTTTACTTAGTACGGCAGGAGCAAAAAAAGAAAAAGCTCTTTAGCATTCCTGCTACCCTCGCCCAAAAACGGGCATCACGGGATAATTTTATCGCCATCTTTGAACAGAAATACCAACTCAAAATAACAGTACAGGAATAAAAAATAAAATGAAAACAACAATTATCACTATCTGCATAGTACTGTTTGGTACAATGGCATTGCAGGCGCAGGATTCAACTCTTTTCCGGGATGCCAATGGAAAATACGGCTTTAAAGACCAGACCGGAAAAACGATTATTAAACCTGAATACGATAAAGCCTTTGAATTTTCGGAAGGGCTGGCAGGTGTAAGGCAAAACGGTAAATGGGGTTTTATAGACATAAGCGGTGAAGAGATTGTAAAACCGCAGTACGATTATATAGGGTCTTTTCACAACGGCATAGCACATATAAACACCGGTTGCAAAGTGGATGGTTATGGCAATCCACACGGCGGCTTATGGGGGTTTATGGATAAAACGGGAAGAGAAATTATACCGCCGAAATACGATTATATAAATCGGGATTTTTCGGGTGGATATACCATTGTAGGGCTTAATGAGAAATATGGGGTAATAGATACAACGGGTGCAGAAACCGTTCCTCTGAAATACGACAACATACCCGATGCAGCGTTTGGTCATTATCCGTTGCAGGAGGTGTGGCTCAATGATAAAGCAGGATTTGTTGAACTAAATACAGGGAAAGAAATAGTCCCCGTTAAATATGATGATGTGGTTTCTTTTTCGGAAGATTTAGCTGCCGTAAATAAAGGTGGCATACCTCAGAATTTTCGTGTACTCGGTGGCAAATGGGGCTTTGTGGATACCACCGGCAAAGTAGTAATTCCGCTGCTGTATGACATTCCCTTTCTGTCTGAATCACTACGTTTCCAAAACGGCAAAGTGCAGGTGGACAAAGACGGGAGATCTTTTTTTATTGATAAAACCGGAAAGGAAGTGAAATAATAAAGGCTCACAGGCAACACAGGAAAACACAGATGTTATTTTCTTATTTGTTCAAATCCGTGAAACAGGTGAGAGAAAGAATAACCATTCATTAAATAAACAGGATCATGAAAAAACTAATTTTTCTTTTTCTACTCTTTCCGTTTTTTGCCAATGCACAGGAAAATAAGGATAGGGCTACTAATTTAATAGAGCTGAGAAAAAAATACACCTATATGCTTATCCCTGGTGAGTTTACAGAATTTACCGGAAAGATTACTCATCCGAAAAGGGCACCTGGAATAAATTGCGCAACCGGGCACGGAGTAATGATTTTTAGAACCTCGGGTATAGAAGTTCCGGGCACAGGTGGCAGTGTTGTAAAATACAAAGGAGGAGCATTAGAGGCCGATTTTGATTGTAACAACATGATTGGTGATAGGGGAAAAATGACCTGGGGTGATGTCGTGGCGGATTACCATACTTCTTCGGCAAGCAACGTAATCGTATTCGACGGGCTTTGGGAAAGCAAAATATTTCATTATACAACAAAACTTTTCATTGGAAAAAGCCTGGATTATGGTATTTATTTTCTTCCCAAACAAGGCACATTGCAACGTGCCAACGGAAATGTTTTTACCGGCACTTTTAAAGACGGCTATCCTTATGAAGGGAAAACAATCCTTTCTAACAATGGAGGAGTTATAGAATACAAACAAGGAAAACAATTTTATAAAGGAAAATACGAAGAAGGGTATTATGAAGATATCAAGTTCAGAGGAAAATATACAAATGGATATTATGAGGGCGAAGCGCTCAACGAACAACCCCACGGAAAAGGAACATACACCGATGATCTTGAAAAATATGTAGGCGAATGGAAAAACGGGAAAAGGTATGGACAGGGAAACTTGTATGATAAATCGGGAAAACTGCTCTATTCCGGATTGTGGAAAAACAACAGCCATTTCACGGGTACCCTTTTTGAACTTGAATTGAATGCGCCTCCCACAATTATCACCACCACCAAATCATCAGGACAGGCAGGATTGCTATGGTTCATTACTTCAGCCCCCTTAATCATAGGCAGATACGGTTTGATGGACAGCACAACAAAGGCAGTGATTATAAAGCCCCTGTATATAGAAACCAACGATTTTTCCGAAGGATTAGCACTTGTGCGGATTGCGGGAAAAGGTTGGACATATATTGATAAAACAGGAAAGGCAATTAATAGTCCCTATGATATGGGCGATGGGAAAGACTTTTCAGAAGGCCTGGCTGCCGTATCCGAGTACAACAGCGGTTTGGACAAAAAGCAATGGGGCTTTATAGACAAAACAGGCAAATACGTTATTGCCTCACAATATGATGAAGCAGAAAGTTTTACCAATGGCAAAGCAAAAGTAAAAAAAGGCACACAGGAATTTTTTATTGACAAAACAGGCAACCTGATAACCGATAACGCCACAGGCAATGCAAACAGCGAAGGTTGGTTTGTAGGTGGGCAAAGTCTATTTGGCTACAAAGATGGTAATGGCAAGGTTGTGATACAGCCTAAATACATAGATGTACGCCCATTTAAAGAAAGATTGGCTGCCGTTGCCGTAAAGAGTTCTTATGGCACGCCGCGATGGTTTTTTGTTGACAATGCAGGTAAGGAAATTGCCCAATCTAACAGCAAGGATATTAAGGGTAATTTGGGTTATGATGAAGTATCTGATTTCTCGGAAGGACTTGCTGCAGTAAAAGGGTATGGCGGAAAGTGGGGGTTTATTGATAAAACGGGAAAAGAAGTCATCAAGTTGCAATACGAAAATGTCCAGAGTTTTAATGATGGCATTGCCTGGGTAGAATACAAAGGCGATTGGGGACTGATAGATCCAACAGAAAAAGTACTATTGCCGTTTTGCTATAACCAGGCTATCAGCTTAGGTGAGGGGTTGTACAAAGTAAAATACAATTACGAAAAGCTAAAAAAAGAAGCAAAAAAATACGATGCGTTAAAAGAAGTGATGAGCAAAAATTCCGTAAGTGGCGTGACCAAAGGATATATTCTGGACGGCGGCATTATAGACAAAACCGGAAAGGAACTCAAACTGAAAAAATATTATCAGGAATTCCGGCCTTTTTCAGAAGGCTTGGCTGCTGTAAAATATTTGCTTTGGGGCTACATAGATACAACAGGAAAAGAGGTTATTGATGGTTATTACCGGGAGGCAGGAGATTTCAAAGACGGTAAGGCTAAAGTAAAAGATGAAAGGGGCAGAGAATTTTATATTGACAAAACAGGGAAGGAAATAAAATAGTCTTAACTATAATTCTTGTGATGAAATGATTTGTAAGATTAAAAAAATCAAAATCACGGTAATCATACTAATAAAATAAATCACAATCAAGATAAATACGACAATGAAAATATTATTTACCATCATCCTGCTACTGTCCGGTGCAACAGCATTAAATGCACAATTCTTTTATTATCCGTTTCCCCCCACAAAGGCGGATTATACCCTGAATGAAAAAGCGCAGGTAAAAATTTGTTACGAATATGTACTTTCAGGAAATGAAAAATCCTTAAGCCGGACACTTGAATACGGAAATGAAGGCCTGCCCGCAGCATTGTACCAAAATGGAACCGATGATAACGGCGACAGCATTACCATAGAAGAAAGCTATTACAAATATGCCAATGGCAGCTTAGTTCAGGAAGAAGTAATAAACTATGAGGGCGATGGTGGTTATAAAACAGTTTACACCTACAACACCAAAGGCAGGCTGATTGAAAAAGCAGTGGTGCAGGCAGACCCTCCCACTTACACTTACATTTACGATAAATCGGGCAGGGCTATAAAAGCCGCCATTAAAGTAAAAATGCCTGACGAAAACGAAAACATCGTAGATGTTCCGCAGGGTTGGGAAGAATATACCTACAACGCCAAAGGTCAACTGATACAGGCTACCAACTATACGCAGAATAATGAAATGATGTTCACCTTTCAATGGCAATACAACACCAAAGGGCAAATAATAAAAGTTACAGGACTGCGCTGGGAAGGAGATTTGGCCTTTGAAGAAACGCTGGAATACGGCAAAAATAACCTGCTCGCCAAACGGACAACCAATAAACCAGGTGAAGAACCGGAGATTTATGTATATGAATATTGCACTGACTGCACACAAAACTGGAAGAAACAATGAATGTTGATAGTGTTTAATCCTAAAAAATACCCAATGGTGGGTACATAAAATTCTATTGTTTGGTTATCTTTATTTAATAAACTTCTTATGAAATCTGTTTTCAAATTATTATTTATTCTGTTACCGGGATTAATTTCTTTTCGTTGTTTTTCACAAAGGTACATTTATACTGAAACAGAAATAAAATCTGCTGATATGCAATCAAACTATATTGGGGCCGAGCTTGCGACAGATAAAAAATATTGGTTTAAAACTGCCGAAGGTTTGGACTCTGTATTATTAAGTAGCTATTCCATTTATGGCCTTGGAATAAAAAGGACGGTTTTATTAGATCCAGAAGAATGGATTGAAGGTGAAAACCTTTGTTTTTTTATAAAGCCTCCTTACTTTAAAGGAACGCTTTCAGAAGGAAATATGCAAGAAGGTGAATTATATTTTGAAACACCATTTTATAACAACATTCATTTATATACTGGTGCCTTTGCAAATAATAAAGCAAACGGATTGGGTATATACAAAATATCAAGTAAATCCAATAACTTAAGCTCCATAGAATTAGAGTGCAAAGCCTACTTTGACAATGGAATTATCTCTGAACGCGGTATGCTCAAATTGGATTATGACAGCACCGAAAATCCAACTCTATATTATAGCGGTGGGATTATGCTTGTTGATGGCAAAAAAATAGGAATGAACGGTACTGGCAGTTTCTATCGTGTAGACTATGTAAGGCCCTATCGAAATTTTTATAAACCAGTATTGAATAAAAGTTATGGATTAGGCGTACCTTATGCTTATTACGAAGGACAAATTTTTGGCAATGTACGCACAGGATTTGGGATTTATAATAATTATAACTATAATACAAAAAAGGCCTCCAACTTAAAAGTAGGATTAATTGCAGCAGATTATCCCGTTAACAAGTTTTCCGAAATTCCTATCAATATACAGACTCCTGGCAAAGTAAATATTAAGCATGAAGGGCTAATTCGTTTGCTTCCACAAATTTCCAATGCAACAGACACAACTTTCATGTACATTAATGGAAGGTACTATCATGGAAAGCAATACAATAAAAAGCCATATGGTTTTGGTTATATGATAGACCCTGATGGTTTTTATGAAATTGGGTTCTGGAAAGATGGTATTAGAATCAATACCGTTGAATTGCTTAAATATTTACTCCCGGATTCAGCTTTATTAACTGCTCACAACGTTGAAAGCAAATATATCAGGATTACCCAAAAATATAACAGTAAGAAAAATAAATACATTGATGTAAAGGAAGACCTCTCGGGAAATATTGTTTACTACGGCAAACTAAACCCTGATGGCAAAATAGAAGGCTGGGGGTTAAGGTGCGGGAGATTTGGAACTGAGGTTGGATATTTTTTACCTACAAAGCTTGAAAGCAATATAAGAGCCGAAATGCCTGAAGCTTCTGCCATATTTTCAACCTGCTATGCTTTAAAATATGGTAATGGTGCTGGTAGTGGTTATGGTGTGCAATGGGCAAAAAACCGTTTTTTTACCAGTAGCGGTTTTTATGCTGAGAAAGTTGTACCCTATGGTGGAATTTTATTAGCCAATAGAGATACAAACACTATTGCTCTTTGCGAATATAGAGATAAAAGAAGTTATGAAGTAATCGGCTGGGAAGAATATACTGCAAGGGAAACTGCTAAAAATAAGAAAGAACAAGAAGAAAAGGAAAGAGCATTTAATGCCAAATTCCTTAGAATCAATTCTCCTACAAAGAAAGATATAGAAGACTGTATTGGCAATTATTATACAGACAGAAGTGCTACAACTATATTTAGAGTACTTAAGTCTGATTCTTATAGAAAAACAATCAACGTAGAATTTTACATACTTAGTGATGGTTCCGAGAAACTTTATACTACATTTTCGTTTGCTGATTTTTTTAGCTCTGGTGAATTTAGAGAAGTTAATGTAAGAATCTGTGGTAGATGCAATGGTGAAGGAACATATACTATATCCAATTCATATACTGCAGATTATGAATATACTTTTGGAAAAAAAATCACTTATAAATCATCTAAAACATATAACTGTGACTGTAGAAATGGATTAATATTTTCACTGGAATAAATTGAAGCCAGGGTAGGCTGGAAAAAAACTTCCAGTAATTTTTCGCAATCCATCGAAATAAAACAAACGCACAACAAAAGTATCTATGCAAGCAGTGCTGACACAGCGCAGCATCTGTAGCAGTAATTCTATTTAACTATAGTCCCATAGTGGCGTAACGTTATTGAGCAGTAGTAATAAATTCATCTTTGTATCTTTACTCAGCTTCGATTATTGGCAGACACGGCACTATTGCCCTGCCTGCATAGATAGCAAACCGTTGGCGGTCAAGCTAAGTGACAATCAAAAAATAAACAATCATTTTCACCAAAATGTGTATTTTAATTTTAAAATTTAATAAAGATGGTTTACAAAACACTTCTAATCTTATCAACCGCCACATTAGGTGTTTTTTTGGGTACACAACTTACCGAAGCAGCACTAATTGTTCCATATTGGAAAAATTTATCAGCTAATGATTTTTTTGAATTTTACAAGGCTTATGGAAAAAAATTGCATCAATTTTATGCGCCATTGACAATTGCATCAACAATTCTTCCTATAATGACATTCGTATTTAGCTTTTTTGGTAAATCAAAAACAGATGGGTATTTGTGGATCATGACTATTTTTTCCATTTTATTTTTTGCTTCATTTTTCGTTTATTTCAAAGAAGCAAACCTCAGTTTTGCCGAAAGAACTATTGCCGACGAAGCTCTTCCACAAGAGTTGATTAAATGGGGTCGGTGGCATTGGGGAAGAATAGTTTGTGAAACAGTTGCATTTATTTGTGGACTTTTTTTATTGCTAAAATCAAAATGACAAACTGATTAGACAAAATTTGTATAGTCCTGAAATAGGTTGACCTCAAAAAAAGAGTAAAAAACAAAATTCCAATCGGCGGGGAGCGCAGCAATTATTTTACACCGAAGCTTTCAAACAAAAAAATGTAAACAAAGTATTGAGCGGAAAACTCAATAAGCGCCAGGCTTCGCTGGTTTTTAGCATCCGGGGCAATGCCACCATGCTTTACTGGATCAATCAATGTGGAGGCTGAAAGGCTATGCAGCAAAAACAATACGCTGCTACACCACATTGACAGAGGTACAATATTGCTGCCATGCGTAGTTAAGTTCTTACAAAACAAAATATCCAAATTAGCATGACCCAGTCCGATGATCCGTTGGAAAATGCCGTTGCCGAAAGAATACACTGAACGATTAAAGAAG
>JBDHYG010000036.1:0-8111 GCA_039811225.1 Parafilimonas sp. | reverse complement strand
TAACGATTCGCATTAGGGTTTGGTGCGAAACAGAGTGTAATACCATGTGCCGCCATTTCTGCGGAAAGGGAAGCAAAATTTTTTAAATAAAAATCGCCGGGGTTTTTAACGCCCCCCCCCCCGCAAATGCAGTGGTAGCAGGCATTTCAGCCGATAAGAGGTTGGTGGTTTTTGGTATTTTCCGGGCAGCCGGTATAAAATGCAGCGCCAAAAAAACCATTGCCGAAGAGCATAAAATTTTTTGCATGCAATTTTATTTTAAGGTGATGAATGAAATAAAGATACTGTTTTTTTGGAGAAAAAAACAATAATGCAAAACTTACTTTCTATTTCACATTCCAGGTAAATATTCGTGCTCATCGCTTCCTGCCCAAGTAATTAATAATAAAAAAAGAATCCGGCATGTATTACCGGATTCTTTTTACTGTCATCACCTGAGAAAACGTATTTAAGTTACTTTAATTATCACTATCATCAATTCGCAATGGATATGTATAGATATCGCCATAGCCCGGATAAATACCATCTATTTTAATGGTGCCATGTGCCTTCGATAAAATAGCGGACAAGTCTTCTGTATTGGCTACTGGTTGGCCATCGGCAGAAATAATAATAAAGCCTTCCTGAATCCGGGAACTCCGTAACAGCCCATCACCAATTCTTTTCACCTGTACACCCCCTTTTAAGTTGTTATCGTCTGCTGTCTTTTTATCGATATTAACCAGGTCGGCGCCGAGGTTATCCAGGATACTGTTTGATTTTACCACGGAGTAATTACCGGCTTTATTTTTCAGCGTTACGGAAACGGTATTTTCTTTATTATTCCGTACATAAGTAAGATTAATTTTATCCCCCGGGCGGTAATTGGCAATCTGCTCCTGCAATTCCGGGCCGCTATGAACGGCTACCCCATTAATCTTTGTAATAAAATCTCCTTTCCGTATCCCGGCCTCCTGGGCAGCTCCGCCATCCGTTGCATTCGTTACATATATCCCATCCCCGTCTTTGATACCATATTGTTTTTTCTGATCATCTGTCAGGTTATCGGATGGGTATTCGATACCGATGAATGCGCGTTGCACCACTCCATATTTCATCAAATCACCAATAATCTTCTTAACAATATTTACCGGTATGGCATATGAATAGCCCGCATAGGCGCCGGTGGGTGAAGCAATGGCTGAATTGATCCCTATGAGTTCGCCATTCGTATTCACCAGTGGCCCGCCACTATTCCCCGGATTCACGGCAGCATCTGTCTGAATAAAAGATTCGATAGGGGCATTACCTTTATTAATGCCAATGGAACGTGACTTCGCACTGACGATACCCGCGGTGACTGTTACATCCAGTGTGAGTGGATAACCAATGGCCAACACCCATTGCCCGAGTTTTACATCATCACTATTTCCAAAAACAAGGAAGGGTAAATTTTTGTCATCAATTTTTACTAAAGCCAAATCCGTATTCACATCTTTGGCAACCAGCGTACCTTTATAGGTCTTTCTTTCATTGGTAGTAACCGTGATTTCATCGGCACCATCAATAACATGGTTATTGGTAATGATATAGCCATCACTACTGATGAGTACCCCACTGCCACTGGCCCGTTGTTCAGGCTTCATCCTCGGGTTATTAAAGAATTGGGAAAACGGGTCATCCCCAAACAAATCGGAAAAGGGATTGCTATATTGTTGTTCCTGCTGGGAGAGTTGCCTTGCTTTTGTGCGGGTTTTGATATGTACAACAGCTGGTGTGGCGGTACTCGCTGCTGCCGTAAAATCAACCGGCCCCCCGGTATTATTCTTATCAAAAAAACCGGCATAGTTGACAGGAAGTTTTCCATCCTGCTGAACAGCTACATTACTCCGCTCCATAAATTTTCCATAACCCCACACACTCAATACAGCTGTAGCGCTGCTCAGTAAGATAATCAATAAAATGTTTTTCAGTTTCATAGTTGTAAAAAAATTTAAGTATAAAGAAACCAGTATGATGCAGGCATTTGTTCACCGCATCTCTACAAAGAAACGAAGCATTAGAAAACATTTCTGCGGCCTCCGTTGCATTTAACATAAAATTGACGAAGGATGTCGTACTTCCTTTCCTTTTGCAAATTACATATCCATTTCAAAATAGTGCGTTAAGAATATACAATTACAAGCTGTTAACAAATTAAAGTGTACAAAGGAATTGCATTGTATCCACCTGGTCTGCATAATCGGTGATAGCGGGCGATTGCGTGCTACCAAAGGGGACACCCTCCTTCCCTACCAGGCATTGCAATTCATCCCGATGTTTCAATTGCTCAATTAGTGGATCGGCCTCATCGTAATAAGAATAATGGATACAACTCATGGGTGCAAACAGGGATTCATTTTCAATTAACAGGATGCCGCCGGTATCCATATAAGGCACTCCATTCATAAGCAGCAGTGCCAGGCGATAGTCGTAATTGTTTTTATACTTATGAAATTCTGTAAAATAATTATAGGCTTTTAATGCATGGATAAGGGGCACAAAATCATAGCCATGCGGCACAAATACATGCGTTACATTCCGGCAGCCCATGCCATAATATTGCATCATATCCGTAGCCAGCAGGGATAATGCTTCCGGGG
Source organism: Parafilimonas sp. (assembly GCA_039811225.1). Taxonomy (GTDB): domain Bacteria; phylum Bacteroidota; class Bacteroidia; order Chitinophagales; family Chitinophagaceae; genus JAFDXJ01. Next base: position 5,490 of record JBDHYG010000036.1, on the reverse strand, counting down.
CCTCGGAACCGGAGAGGATGGCAGCCGCAGTACGATTGCGACGAATGATATGCGGGTATTTTTGAAAATAATATTCAAAATAGCGTGCAGAATTATTACTACCTGTGGCGATATAGGCATCACAATTCCGGAGGTTGTCGCTTATCTGCAGATAGCCTGCAGCAGCCGGTTCCCAGGCAATGAGCTTTTCGATAAAATGGGTAAGCAGTTTTTCATCACGGTTAGAAAGTTTAACGACTGCTTTATGACCACTTATAAAAACACATAACAAATCATGGAAACCCACCATGGGTATATTGCCGGCGAGGGTAAGCCCAATAGTCTTAGGCTTTTGTTGAGGAATCGGGTAAGAGGCCGCCCAATCTTCTAAAATTTTTTTTTGCAAAAAATGCTTCACAATATTTTTTATAGCCAGCGCAATGAAGGGTTGGGAAAACCAGGGGTTTTGTTGCTCCACTTCGAGACATACCTGTTGCAGGGCTTTATCATTTGCCAGTAAATATTTTCCGAGCGTATCCATAAGTGCAATACGTTGATCCAAATCCATGATTATTATTTAAATGAGTTAATTACCTTTGTAAGGATGTTGAAATTTTTCAAATCAAATCAAAATTAAATTACTATGGCTATCAAAATTACAGATGAATGTATTAATTGTGGCGCTTGTGAACCGGAATGCCCTAACAACGCTATTTATGAAGGTGGCGTAGAATGGGCCATTGCCGATGGCAATACCGTAAAAGGAGATTTTACCCTGATGGATGGAACCGTGGTAGATGCCGAACAGCGATTTGAACCCATCAGCAATGACACCTATTATATTGTTCCCAATAAATGTACTGAATGCCAGGGTTTTCATGAAGAGCCGCAATGTGCAGCCGTTTGCCCGGTGGACTGTTGTGTACCGGATGAAATGTACCAGGAAACGGTGGAAGAATTATTGGCAAAGAAGGATAAAATGCACTTATAATTTTTTCTTAAAGCCCTGTTGGGCGGGTAAAAATTTTTGTATTTCTGTCTTAAAAGAATTACCTTGCTGCTAATTACTTGTTGCTGTATTAGCAACATCCTACAGATGGGTGATATTTCCCATTAATGAAAGGTGCAGGATCCCGGATCCTTCACCTTTTTTTACAGGATCCATAAATGAAAATGAAAAGCAATTGATATTTGTCCCACAAAAATTAATGCACGCCCGTTATCAAAATGAAAAATTTTCAATTATTATTTCTACCCGTTTAATTTCGCTTTAAACAAAAATTTTTAATCCATCACATATGAAAAAAACCATTGCATTTCTCACCGGGGGATATAGCCGCGAAGCAGAGATCAGTTATAAAAGTGCCGAAAACATTGAGCGGCACCTGGACCGGGATAAATATATTTTCTACCTTATTGACATTACACAGGCCGGCTGGTTTTATACAACCGAAGAAGGGCAAAAAATAGCCATCGATAAAAATGATTTTTCGCTCACTATACAATCTGAAAAGGTTTTATTTGATGCCGTATTAATGTGCATCCATGGTACACCGGGGGAAGATGGAAAATTACAAGGCTATTTTGATATGTTGCAAATACCCTATACCACCTGCAATGCCGCTGTATCCGCGCTTACATTTAATAAGCGGGATACCATTGCACTGGCAGGCTATAGTGGTATCCCCGTTTCCAAATCGGTGATCCTGTTGAAACAAAATTACGAGGCGCCGGATGAAGCGATTAAGGACCTGCAGTTTCCCGTTTTTGTAAAACCAAATAATGGAGGCTCCAGCATTGGCATGTCCAAAGTAAATTCTTATTCAGAAGAAATCGGCCTGGCGATTGATAAAGCTTTTGCTGAAGATGACCAGGTGTTGGTGGAAGAATTTATCCAGGGCCGGGAATTAACGATCGGTGTTTTCAAAACCCGTGGCCAGATCATAACATTACCCATTACGGAAATACAATCCAAAAATGAATTCTTTGATTTTAATGCAAAATATAAGGGGGAAAGCGCCGAGATCACACCGGCCCATATCCCGGATGAAATGGCAGAAGCCATACGAGAAACAGCCCGCAAGATTTATGCAATATTTAATTGCCGTGGCATTGTGCGGATTGATTTTATTTTTGATGAAAAACGACAGGTACCGGTTATGCTGGAGATAAATACGGTTCCCGGCCAGAGTGAAGCCAGCCTTATTCCGCAACAGGTGGCTGCCATGGGCTGGAGCCTCAAAGTATTTTATACCGCCCTGATCGAAGCTTGTTTTGAAAAATAATATAAATTCCGGAGAATATCCTATTCTTCAACTTTTAAAAAACTAAGTTTGCACCGTGTTTAGCTCACTTACTAAAAAATCATTTTTTTTCAACCTGGTGGTAGCGGTACTATTAGTAGTAGTGATTGTATTTTTATTCTTTGGCTCATTGGGATTTATAACACATCACAACGACAATAAACAAGTACCTTCTGTTACCGGTATGTCATTCCCACAAGCCAGGCAAGTATTGGAAGCCAGTGGTTTTGAAGTGGAATTACAGGATAGTGTATATGTAGATACCGCCGCACCTCTGGCCGTGATGCGGCAATCCCCGGAAGCTGATGCCATTGTCAAAGCAAACCGAACCATTTACCTGACGGTGAACCGTAGTGTACCTCCACTGGTAGCCATGCCTGACCTGCGTGGTTTTTCCGTGAAGAGTGCAGAACTTTATCTAAAAAGTATCGGCCTGAAAATGGGGGACACAACCTATGTCCCGGATATTGCCCGTAATGCGGTACGCGAACAAAAAATCAATGGCAACAATATTGAGCCCGGTGTAAAAATTAATATGGGTACTGCCATTGATCTCGTTATCGGAAATGGTATTGGAAATAATGAAATGGATGTGCCCGACCTGGTGGGCATGACGGTAGCACAAGCACGTTCTCTATTGGGCAGCAACCATGTATCCCTGGGCTCCATCATTGCTATGGATGCGTTAACGGATACCGCCAATGCCTTTATTGTAAAACAAAGCCCGGAGCCTACTTCTACTATTGCGCAGGGTACAATAGTAGGTAATAAAATCAGGCCGGGCGAGATCATGGATATCTGGATTAGTATCACAGCGCCAGTAAAAGATACAACTTTACAAGTGCCCTGATAGTTCACTTTTATGTTCAGTAAATTAATTACATAAAATGTTCTTTGTAAAATTCAACAAACTATATTTACGTAAACACGATATTTCTATCAACTGGCTTACCGGAAATATCATTTTTGTCATCTATTGAAAAAACAAACAAATGAAAACGATCACACCGGAAGAACTAAAAGCACGCCTGGATGCCGGAGAAGCATTGCATTTATTGGATGTACGGCGTGAAGATGAATATGAAACCTTCAATTTAGGTGGCTTGTTGCTTCCATTGGAAAAAATACAATTAATGGAAACAGACGAAATAGATGATTGGAAAAACGAAGAAATTATAACGTACTGCCGTACCGGCAACCGTAGCGTGATCGCGAGTCAATACCTGGAGCAAATGGGCTTTACCAATATCGTTAACCTGGAAGGTGGTGTAGTAGCCTGGCAGGAAAAAAATGTATGATCATTGATCCGTAGTAAACCACATTTTTTATTCAAAAAATATACGGATGGTTCGGTAGCTCATTTGCAGTTGTGAGATATTTCCCTGGCTCAGGTAAGTTTCCAATCCAAACAATGCGGCCACATTGCCTTTATTTACGGCTATTTCCAGGTAGCCCGCAGAATTAAACCAGGCCAGGACATCACCCGGTGCAACCGATGCATAATTTTCACTCAGGCTTTCTATGATTTCATTGTTCTTTAATTCTATTTTGAATTTCCTGCCTTTTCGTTGTTCTTCAAATTCTTCTTTTGTCAGGTTGACAATAACATTTTCAAAATGATCAATAAAAATAATCTGGCAATCCAGCCAGTCTGCCCCGGCCGTGGGTCGTAACGGATATTTCTCCAAAATGTTGATAACCGGTTTGCCTAATTTGCTGAAAGGTTCCCCGGCATGAAGTTTAGCAATCACACCAGCTATGGATGCCGTACAGGTAAGCAACCCAAAATGAGCTTTGTGTGCTACTTCTATGGCAACCATGTCTTTGGGTTGTGTGCCTGTGATCATCGTCAGGATGCCATTATCCGGGCAAATGATATATTGATCCTGGTGCTTTGCCAACAGCAGGTGTTGTGGTGGTGTTTCAAATAAATTGACAATGATGATATGTAATGTACCTGCCGGGAAATGTTTAAATGCATGTTGACAGATATAGGCGGCATGAAAATAATTTTGTGCGGAGAGTTCATGTGAAATATCGGCAATGGTAATACCGGGAACCACGCTGAGCAATTGACCCTTTATAGCGCCGGTAAGATAATCTTTTGTACCGATATCCGTAGAAAGAGTGAGAACAGGAATGCCATTCATGCAGCAGGGGTTATTAATTACTTGATCAATCGGCCGTCTTTAAAATAAAATTTGCGGGTCAGCTTATCTGTTAAGGATGGGAAGAAGCGATTCATAAAAGCAGTTTGTTTCCCGGTACCAGTCAGGATTAATGTGCGTTTCCGTTTACTGATAGCTTCCAATATATGTTCAGCACACTCTTCCGCAGTCATGAGTTCACCTTCATCCAATGGGGACTCTTTTTGCGTACTGCCGTCTTCCGTGAGAGCTGCCTGGCGGATATTGCTTGCCGTATAACCCGGGTACACACTCAATACATGTACACCGGTATCCAGTAATTCGGTGCGTAAAGCTTCCATCCAGCCATTCACGGCAAATTTAGAAGCAGAATAGCCACTACGACCGGGTAGGCCCCGAATGCCGGCTATAGAAGAAATAGAAACCAGGCTCCCTTTATTTTTAAGGATATAAGGTAAAGCCGCTTTGGCACAATAAATATTTCCCCAGAAATTTACATTCATCAATTTATGAAACACTTCCAACTGTGTATCCATAAATAGGCCACGCATGGATATTCCGGCATTATTGATTAATATATCTATTGTACCAAACTGTTGTATAGTATGTTGTATAAATAGAACACAATCCTGTTCTTTACTTACATCCGCCGTATAAATAAACAAGGTATGTTCATCAGGATGTGAAGCTTTCAATGCATATAATTTATCATAATTCCGGGCACAGGTAGCCACTTTACATCCCTGCCGCAGCAATGCCAGTACCAGGGCACGCCCGATACCATCCGATCCTCCGGTAACTACGGCTACTTTATATTGTAACGATTTCATGAAATTTTTTGAAGGGAATGTACAAAATTAATTACTATCTACCTGAAAGCCATATTTAATCGGATAGGTGGAAAAATATTGTTTTAAAAATTTGGCATCCCCGTGAATTCTTTTATTTTTGCACTCCTTAATCAAAAACTATTCCGATTAAGGGGAAGATTCGGTAGCTCAGTTGGTAGAGCAATACACTTTTAATGTATGGGTCCTGGGTTCGAGTCCCAGCCGGATCAC
>JBDHYG010000035.1:0-8647 GCA_039811225.1 Parafilimonas sp. | reverse complement strand
CAACTCATCCAATCCGAAAAAATGGCATCACTCGGTGAACTCACAGCCGGCATTGCACATGAAATTCAAAACCCGCTAAATTTTGTAAATAATTTTTCAGAAGTAAGCAATGAATTGATTGATGAAATGAATGAAGAATTGGATAAAGGAGATATAGAAGAAGCTAAAGCCATTGCATCAGATGTAAAACAAAATTTGGAAAAAATTAATCACCATGGCAAGCGGGCAGGTGATATTGTAAAAGGTATGTTGCAACACAGCCGCACCAGCACCGGACAAAAAGAACCAACAGATATCAATGCTTTATGCGATGAATATTTACGTTTGGCCTATCATGGATTAAGGGCAAAGGATAAAAGTTTTAATGCAAAATTTGAAACGGATTTTGATCCATCGTTTCCAAAAATAAATGTGGTACCACAGGATATTGGTAGGGTGATTTTGAATTTAATCAATAATGCATTCTACGCTGTAAACGAAAAAGCTAAAAGCTTAATGCCTAATGCTGAAAGCTATGAACCGACAGTTGTTGTTAGTACAAAGAACTTAGGAGATAAGGTTGAGGTTAAAGTTAAGGATAATGGTAATGGCATTTCAGAAAAAATCAAAGACAAAATCTTTCAACCATTCTTTACTACCAAACCAACCGGACAGGGAACAGGACTGGGGTTGAGTTTGAGCTATGATATTGTGAAAGCGCATGGGGGGGAGATAAAAGTAATTTCAAAAGAAAATGAGGAAACGGAGTTTATAATTCTTTTGCCCTCATCATAAATGTTGAATGACATTGAAACGACATGCAGCAATGGAGTTTAAAATGGACGATAAAAAAAGAGTGATTTAGTAAGGCACAGGCAATCAATAGATTTTTTTGTTGAAATAAAATAACCGGAACAAAAAAATTATGATGAGTGTACAACATTTTTAAATACGGATAAGTTTACTTATGATGAAAAATAAATTTTTAAGGAGTTGGTACAGATATACAGCATACCTGGGTCACTCAACTCCTATATTGCAGGTACTTTATAAGATCACCCAGACCTGCGACTCTTTAAAATCCAGGATGAAAATTTTATTTACAGTATCACTACTTTTAGTATTACCCTTTTTTGCAAAATCACAACGTCAATTCACCAATGTAGACAGTCTAACTTCAGCGCTAAAAAATGCACCTGATGATACGCTGAAAATGATTGCTCTATTTAACCTTGCCACTTATTATGGTGAAAGTAACCGGGACAGTTGTTTGTTTTTCGCTGACCAGGGAATAAGTATTGCCAAGAAAATCAACCAACCGCTTTGGGTAGCACATTTTTTAACGGAGTACCAATCCTTCGTTGCTATGAAAGATGGCAATCTCCCCCTCAGTTTCAAATTAGCCAATGAAGCTTTGGAATTGGTGAAAGACCGGAAAAATGAAAATAATGTTTATATACCTAAAGATTATGAATTTACCGATCCTCATAAATACAGGCTTAGCCAGGTGGGATATACCATTCATCAGCTTGGGAATATATACCTGTATGGTGGAAATTCAAAAAAAGCAATTGAGCAATATAAAGAAGAGATCCGCATATTTGAATCGCTTGGCAGCAAACAGGCAATGGCTTTGGTGCAAGGCACCATGAATATCGGGTATATTTATGGAGTAGATAATAAACTTGATTCCGCACTTATTTATGACAACGAGGCACTGCAATATGCAAACCTCACCGGCTGGAAATTATATAACGGACTAATATTAGTTCATATAGCAGATGTTTTTCAAAAAAGAAATATGACGGATTCTGCCAGGTATTATTATTGGCAATCTTTGAGGGAAAGCAGGGAACAAAAAAATAAATCAACCGAAGTTTTGAGCCTTATGGATCTTGCTACATTATACAAAAGCTTGCACCAGGCAGATTCCCTGAGATATTATGCGACTTTGGCTTTTCAGCAATCAGGGATACTAAATTCAGCCATTGAAATAAGTCGTTCCGCAAATCTTCTGGCTGATGCCTGGAAAATATATGGAAATTCCGATAGTGCATATACATATCTCAATCTTTCAAAAAGAATTAGCGATAGTTTAAATGCAAACGGAATCGAAAAGCTGACGCAGTTTCAAAATATTTATTTTGAAGATCAATTAAAACTTGAAAAAGCTGCACAGGAAGCTGAAATGAGTTCCTATAAAATAAGAACGATTTCTTTAATTGCCGGTTTAGTTTTGTTATCAGCACTTGCCTTTATATTTTATAGAAACAACAGGCAAAAGCAAAAAGCTAATAATGTTTTACAAAAAACATTAACCAATTTGAAATCTACCCAAACCCAACTCATCCAATCCGAAAAAATGGCTTCGCTTGGTGAACTCACCGCTGGCATCGCACATGAAATACAAAACCCGTTGAACTTTGTAAATAATTTTTCTGAAGTAAATAATGAATTGATTGAAGAAGTCAAAAGTCAAAAATCAAAATTAAAAAACGAAGAGCTGGATGAGTTACTGAATAATATCTATCAAAACAATGAGAAAATAAACCAACACGGCCAACGAGCGGCAGATATTGTAAAAGGAATGCTGCAACACAGCCGCACCAGCACCGGACAAAAAGAACCAACAGATATCAATGCTTTATGCGATGAATATTTACGTTTGGCCTATCATGGATTAAGGGCAAAGGATAAAAGTTTTAATGCAAAATTTGAAACGGATTTTGATCCATCGTTTCCAAAAATAAATGTGGTACCACAGGATATTGGTAGGGTGATTTTGAATTTAATCAATAATGCATTCTACGCTGTAAACGAAAAAGCTAAAAGCTTAATGCCTAATGCTGAAAGCTATGAACCGACAGTTGTTGTTAGTACAAAGAACTTAGGAGATAAGGTTGAGGTTAAAGTTAAGGATAATGGTAATGGTATTTCAGAAAAAATCAAAGACAAAATATTTCAACCATTTTTTACAACAAAACCAACAGGACAAGGAACCGGTTTGGGTTTGAGTTTGAGTTATGACATTGTGAAGGCGCATGGAGGAGAAATAAAAGTGGAGAGTGCAAATGGGGCTGGAACGGAGTTTACTGTTTTATTGCCAGGTTGAAATGTGTCGCGCCTATGGCACTCAAGGTTCTACTTACTTTTCATGCCCCGGAATAAATTCCGGAGTGTGAAAATAGAACCGAGCCTACGGCTCTGAAATATGAAAGAAAAAAGAGTTTTTCCGTAATCCAATGGTAAAGCCACGACCCGATTATCCAACATCGGACTTCAGTCCGCTGTAGATAAAGAACCGAAGGGTAATTCAGTGGCGGAGCCACGGTGCGATGCACTAACATCGGACTTTAGCCAGTTGTAGAAAAAAGTACAGAAAAGCAACCCATTGGCGTAGCCACGATGTAATTTTATCACTATGGACTTCAGTCCATACCAAGAACGCAGAGTAAGAGACTGAGTCCAGTAGGCAGGTAGCCACGGCTTGATATTTCAAGTTCCGACCTCGGTCTGGTGAAGAATGAAGTAAAGAAGAGCAAACCAGTGGCATAGCGGTGGCTTGATATTTCAGGTTCCGGCCTCAGTCTGGTGAAGAAAGAAGTAAAGAAGAGCAAACCAGTGGCATAGCGGTGGCTTGATTTTTCAGATTCCGGACTCAGTCTGGTTAAGAAAGAAGTAAAGAAAAGCAAACTAGTGGCATAGCGATGGCTTGATATTCCAAGTTCCGACTCAGTCCGGTGAAGAAAAATAAACCAGTGGCAGTGCCACGGTGTGATACACTAACATCGGACTTCAGTCCGATGAAGGAAACCGAAAAATAAACAGAGAGCCGTAGGCTCGGCACATATAAAAACAAAACCCATGGCCAACTCATACTCCCAAATCTACCTCCAGGCAGTCTTTGTAGTAAAGTACAGGGCTGCATTATTAGATAAAAGCTGGAGACCTACCATACAAGCTGTCATCGGCAACCTCATCAATGAAACAGGTTGCAAAACCATCATCGTAAATGGAGTAGAAGACCACATGCACTGTTTCTTTGGATTAAAGCCGGTGATATCTGTATCCGAACTGATGAAAGTGATAAAGTCAAAATCATCCAAGTATATTAATGACCATAACCTGACAAAGGAGCGTTTTGAATGGCAGCCTGGTTACGGCGTATTTTCTTACCGGCAACGAGATATAGACCAGATATATAACTATGTAAAAAATCAGGAAATCCACCATCAAAAGAAATCCTTCAAAGATGAGTACCTTGAACTATTAAAGGAATTTGAAGTGGAGTACGATGAACAGTATCTTTTTCAGGAATTAATCTGATATAATTTTATTCTCTTCAACATTGAAATTATGAATAAAGCAAAAAAATCAGCACTTCATCAAACCTATAACCAATTCATGGAAACTGGTTTTAAAAGTGGAGGCCTGTCTTCCTTGCAAAAAATTGTAGTGAAGGAGGTGGCAGGTTTTGGTTCTGCCAAAGATGAAAAAATTAAGGGACTTGCCGGATTGAAAGCTTTGCTGCACAATCAAAAAAAGCAGATGAAGGGCATGACACTGACCTGGAAGACAAAACCATTTTCCCGTTACATAACCGACGATGAAAACACGGCTGTATTTGCAGAGGATGTTTATCTGACCATTAAAGCCGGAAAGGATTTGATAAAAATGTATCTCCGTTTTTCTGTTGTATTGAATTATATAAACGATCAATGGAAAGTAATACACTGGCATGGCTCCAAGCCCGAACAAGTGCTGAGTGATGAGGACACTTATGGTATTGACAGTCTGAAACAAAAAAATGCCGAGCTGAAAAAATTAGTGGAGGAAAAGACAGCAGACCTCACCCAAAAAAACAGGGAACTGGAAATTGAAGCGGCACTGGAAAGAGTAAGAAGCCGGGCGATGGCCATGCATACTTCCAATGAATTAAAAGAAGTAGCCAAAGAAATGAGAAACCAGCTTCACCTGCTCGGTCAAAAAGAATTGGAAACCTGTGCCATTCATTTGTGGGATGAATCATCCGAACAGTTTGAAGCCTGGGCTGCTCTTCGTTCACCGGATAATACAGGCAAGATCATTGAATCAGAATCAAAATTTAAAATTAAAGGCATTAAAGTACTGGAAGAGAATTTTCAACATTACCGTGATGGAAAAAAAGATTATGTATTAATAAATGATGTTGCAAAAGCCAGGCAATTTTTTGAAGCATTAAAACCTGTTGATCCCAAGGCTTATGCATTTTTATCCCCAACCATAAAAAATAAAAGGCCCCGGGATATCAGCGCTTATTGGGCTGTAGCCGATTTTGACGGTGGCTCATTGGTAATGGTAACCATGAATCCGCCCGAAGAAAACTCCCGTGCATTACTGCGGAGATTTGCTGATGTATTTGGGTTAGCTTATCGCCGCTTTTCTGATTTGCAAAAAGCCGAAGCTCAGGCAAGGGAAGCACAGATAGAAGCGGCACTGGAAAAAGTGAGAAGCCGCACTATGGGTATGCAAAAAAGTGAAGAGCTGAAAGATGTTATAAACCTGGTGTACGAACAACTCACTCACTTAAACATTCATGTGGAACATTGTGGTTTTCTGATTGATTATAAAACAAGGGATGATCTGCATATCTGGCTGGCCGATGAACACCTGGCGCCTTCAGAAGTAATATTTCCCTGGTTTAATTGTCCTCCCAATAACGCCATCAGGGAGGCAAAAGATAAGGGAGAGGATTTCTTTTTTTACCATCTGAATTTTAAAGAGAAAAACAAATTCTACCGGGATCTTTTCAAACTCATACCCGGCATTCCGGAGGAAACAATAGATTATTATCTCCATTGTCCCGGCCTTGCCGGATCAGGTGTATTGCTGGAGAGTATCGGCTTGTACATCGAAAATTTTTCAGGCACCGATTACACCGAAGAAGAGAATGCAGTGCTGATGCGTTTTGGAAAAGTATTTCAGCAAACCTATACCCGTTTCCTTGATTTGCAAAAAGCCGAAGCTCAGGCAAGAGAAGCACAGATAGAAGCGGCATTGGAGAGAGTGAGAAGCAGATCCATGGCTATGCATAAAAGTGAAGAGCTGCTGGAAGTTATAAATGTTGTATCAATCCAAATGCAGCAATTGGATATCCGATTTGGATTCGTATGCTTTGGTGTTATCCACCCGCAGGGCAACCTTGATTTCTGGATGGCGGCACCCGGTTTTGGTCAGCCCGAAAAGATACACATGCCTTTTGTCGATAACCCCATTACCAACTCACTAATAGAGGCACATAAAAAGGGAACAAGGGTACTGAAGGATATTTTCCTGAAGGAAGTAATGCTTGACTGGTCAAAAACGCTTTTTGAAAATAACCCGGATAGCCAAATCATGGCGCAATCTAAAGAATACATTCAGGAAAGCCCGGGACTTGTAAGAACAACCGTAATCCTTAAGGAGATTGATGTGTTTGCAGGAAAATTTTCCGACAAACCATTTACGGATGAGCAAAATGAAATCATTGTCAGGTTCGCCAATGTTTTTGAACAATCCTATATACGCTTTCTTGATTTGCAAAAAGCAGAAATGCAGGCCCGGGAGGCCAAAATAGAAGTGTCGCTGGAAAAGGTAAGAACGGTAGCGCTTATCCTAAAAAAATCAGATGAAATGCTGGATGTAGTACAGGCCTTGTACGAGGCATTGTATGATCTTGGCTTTACCAATATTCGTAATAGCATTATAGATGTACACAATCCTCAAAAAGAAACTTTTCTTGATTACGACTATTCACCACAATTGGGCAGATCCATTACAGAAATGTCTTATTATGATTCGCCGTTTATTGAAAACCAGGTGCGGAAAACTGAGGCAGACAATGACGCTTTTTTTGAATTGGTACTGGAAGGAAAAGAATTGCAGGAGCTTATTGATATGCGACTTAAAAATGGCGAAGCAGAAGACCCAAGACTGCGACAAACCAAACAACTCACTTACAATCTCTATTCTTTTGGAAATGGAGCAATAGGTATCTCCAATTTTGGCTTACTAAGTGATGAACAAAAGGAAATACTAAAAAGATTTAGAAATGTATTTGCGTTTGCATACAAACGTTATTCCGATATGGTGCAAGCAGAGGCACAGGCAAGGGAAGCACAAATTGAAGCAGCTTTGGAAAAAGTGCGTAGCCGTACGCTCGCCATGCAAAAATCGGATGAACTGGCAGAAACCGCCGCCGTATTATTTCAGCAGTTATCCTTATTGGGAATAGAACCAAACCGGCTTTATATAAATATTATGAAAGACAATAAAGGGAATGCCGAATTCTGGATAACGGATGAAGACGGTAGAAAAATAAGTATGGCGTATGCCGACAACCTGAACAATAATCCCTCTTTTAAAATGATGCTGGATGGATGGAAGCAACAGAAAAAATCGTTGATAATTGATATGCATGATGAAGAACTGCAGGAATATTTTCGTTATCTCAACAGCATTCATGTTCCCTTTAAAGGCGGCCTGGCACAAAAAAGAAGATTACAATACATCGCCTATTTTAGCCGGGGTTTTATAGGCATGGCATCACCGGATGAACAAAATGCTGAAACCTTACCTTTGCTGGAACGATTTGCCTATGTATTTAACCTTACTTATACCCGTTTCAATGATTTAAAGATGGCAGAAGCACATGCCATACAAGCCGAACAGGATTTGATAGAAATAAAAGCGGCCAGAAAGAAAGCGGAAGATACATTAATAGAACTGCAAGCCACCCAAAAACAATTGATCCAATCCGAAAAGATGGCAAGCCTTGGTGAACTCACAGCCGGCATTGCACATGAAATACAAAACCCGTTGAATTTTGTAAATAATTTTTCGGAAGTAAGTAACGAACTGATGGAGGAATTAAGAATGAGAAATGACGAATTAAAAGTTGAAGACCCTGCGATAAAGGATTTGTTAAATGACATTGGGCAAAACCTGCAAAAAATAAATCATCATGGGCAACGAGCAGCCGATATCGTAAAAGGCATGTTGCAACACAGCCGTAGCAATACAGGGCAAAAAGAATTGACAGATATCAATGCTCTTTGTGATGAATACTTGCGATTGGCCTATCATGGTTTACGAGCAAAAGACAAATCGTTCAATGCAAAGTTTGAAACGGATTTTGATGAATCAATTGGTAAAGTAAACATTGTGCCTCAGGAAATAGGGAGAGTGATTCTCAATTTAATCAACAATGCTTTTTATGCCAGTACTGAGCGCAGCCGAAGTGCTGTGAGCGATAAAAAGAAAAGTGCAAATGAGAATTATGAGCCTACGGTTATAGTGGCCACTAAAAAGGATGGAGATAAGATTTTGATTTCTGTAAAAGACAATGGCAATGGCATTCCAGAAAAAATCAAAGACAAGATATTTCAACCATTCTTTACTACCAAACCAACAGGCTCAGGAACCGGACTGGGGTTAAGCTTGAGCTATGATATAGTGAAGGCACATGGCGGGGAGTTGAAGGTGGAGAGTAAGGAGGGAGATGGGTCGGAGTTTTGTGTTTTGTTGCCGGGTTAAACTGTGCCGTGCCGATGGCACTCAGGTGTTACTTACTTTACTTGCTACGGAATAAATTCCGTGTGAGAAAATAGAATCGAGCCTATGGCTCTCAAAAATAAAAAATTGTAATGGC
>JBDHYG010000034.1:0-9685 GCA_039811225.1 Parafilimonas sp. | reverse complement strand
ACCACTTTGTAAATTCCATTTGGCACTTTGCTTCCGGTATTGGAAACACCTGTCCAATTGGCAATATGGTTCCCTGAACTTTGATTTTCATTCACCAACACTTTTACCGGTTGATTCATCATATTGTAAATCGTAATATTTACAGATGAAGCTTTAGTCAAGTCATAAGAAATATTGGTATTGTTTTTTACCGGATTTGGTGCAATCTTCAGTTGGAAGCCAGAAGCAGCAATTCTAGCCGGTGTTTTTTCGCCTGTATTAATTTGCGGCATAAAAGAACCACCTACACCACAAGGCCCTGAAGCAGACCAGGTGCCGGTACCATAAACTGAACCGGAGCAATAATTTGTCCAACTGCCTCCACCGGAATAAGTGCGTACACCGCCACTGTTACTGATTGTCATGGTGCCTACATAAATAAATGAATCAACATAACCACTTGCACAACCATCCATAAGTGGGTTTACTGCATGAATTTCCACGCTTCCGGTATGTCCACCGCCACTGAAATCTACCCAAATGGTGGCGTCCCAATCAGTACTGGTAATATTTTTTATAACCCCTGTTGCATATATTTTATTGCAATCGGTCAAGTCAATATTCTTATACAGAAACTTATATCCATAAGCATCTGTAAAACAAATCCGGAAGAAATTAGTGGGACAATAGGTTTTGTCGGTCAATTGTGCCTTTGCCGGCTGAATGTTAGCCATTAACAGGGTGGTAACGGCAACGAGTAGTGTTGTTAATCGTTTCATAGTGTTGCGATTTAAGATTAAAAAAATAATTACAACACAAATAAAATACATCCCTGTCTCTATAATGTGTGAAAAATCACCTTGTTTTTAAAATATTTTTTAGTATATTATATAGTGTAATCAGGAGTGGTTTATGAATTTCCTCCCTGTTTTTTCTCATTATTTTTTTTGCTCTTTCGTTTCCTATCTTGTTTCCCGATAAAGGGAATGTTTGCTTCAGGTAGCCATTCATAATCAAGTTGCCTTTTAACGAGATTAGCGGCCGCTACTCTTATTTTTATGGGTTCACCCATTTGCAAGGTGATTCCGGTTCGTAAGCCCACCAGGCAAAAATCCTTGGGTACTATTTTAAAATCATCGTATTCAAGCAGGTTTGACATAGGTATCAGGCCTTCACATTTATGTGCTATCGTTTCGACAAATATGCCGAACGAGGCTACGCCACTTATTACGCCATCAAATATTTCACCCAGGTATTCCAGCATAAACTCTACCTGCTTATATTTATTCGCTGCTCTTTCTGCTTCCAAAGCTGCCCGTTCTCGTTCACTGCAATGCCGGCACTTCTCATCCATTTCTTTATCTGCTATTGGCTTTTTCATCAATAAAGAATACAATATCCGGTGAGCCAATATATCCGGGTAACGACGTATTGGGGAAGTAAAATGACAATAATGTTGAAAACCTAATCCGTAATGACCGATATTTTCTACAGTATAAGCAGCCTTGGCCATTGTGCGAATACCTAATTGTTCTAATACATGTTGTTCCGGTTTTCCCTTGATAGTTGCCAGCATTTTATTGTAACTTTTGGCCAGTCGCTCCGGGGAAGAAATATCAAAGGCATGTCCAAATTTTTTTGCAAATGCGATAAAGGGTAATAATTTTTGTTCATCCGGTGCATCATGCACCCGGTACGGAAAAGGTATTTCCTGCCCATCAACTTTTTTTGCTGCTACAAAAGAGGCAACTGCCCGGTTGGCCAGCAACATCAACTCTTCTATTAACTGATGCGCTTCCCCACTCTCTTTTACCACTACTTCCACCGGCCTTGCCTGTGCATCCAATACAAACCGGATCTCTTCTGAAGAAAAATTAATGGCCCCTTTTTTAAACCGGTCTGCCCGGATCTTTTGTGTGAGTTTTTTTAAAAATAAAATTTCCGATTTATATAAACCTTTCTTTGTATCTATGATTTGTTGCACTTCTTCATAGGTAAAGCGGTGATCGGAATGGATAATGGTTTTACCCATCCAGATCGGTTCCAGGGAACCTTTGTTACCGGTGCGAAACAAAACTGAGAACGTATATTTATCTTCATGTGGCCGCAAAGAACATAGTTCATTGGAAATTTTTTCTGGCAACATAGGATATACCCTGTCTGGCAAATAAACCGAAGTAGCCCGCACATACGCTTCAGCATCCAACGCTGTTTGTGGCTGTACATAATGACTTACATCCGCTATATGAACACCAATTTCATATTGCCCTTTTCCTATTTCCTGAATTGAAATAGCATCATCAAAATCTTTAGCATCTACCGGGTCTATTGTAAATGTGAGGCATTCCCGGAAATCCCGGCGCTGCCGGGTTTCTTTTTTGGAAAATGTATTCTTGAGCGGTACCGTTTCTTTCAGCACCTTATCGGGAAATTGCAGGGCAAATCCATTCTCTATAATTATCTCCTGCATTGCTAAAGCATGCTGATCATGCCCGGATAAAACAGTAAGTACCTCACCTACCGGGTTGCGGTCTTTTTTATGCCATTGAACCAATTTCACAATGACATGATCATGATCTTTGGCACCGTTCAGGCTTTCTTTTGGAATATAAAAATCCGGGATTTGTTTTCCTTTCCCCGGGATGAAAAAAGCAAAATGCCGGCTCTTTTCTATGATGCCGGAAAATTCTACCTGCTTTCTTTCAAGCACCTCAACTACCTTCCCTTCTTTCCTCCCGGAGATATCATTTGCTTTAGTTACTTTCACCCGTACCAGGTCTCCATGCATCGCTGTATTAAAATCACCATTCCTTACCAACACATCACCTGCTTTTTCCGGTATCACTACGTAACCAAGCCCGGATCGGGTCACTTCTAAACGGCCTTCCAGCAATTTCTCCTGCTGTATCGGCTTTTGTTTCTTCTTTTTTTTACGCGACATACTCCTGGTCGGTTTTATAGGTTTGGATAAAAGATTTCACCTTCTCATTGAAAGTCTCTCCTTCAGAAAATAAGAACCGACATTGTATCGGTAAAACATAAAAGGGCATTGACTGTAATGTGTCCTGGTATTTGATAAGCCGTACCGCATCTTTTTCTGTTGTAAGGATTATCTTATGTGGATTGTCCATTTGCTCAAAACGCCGGGTGATGGCTTGCAAATCATCAAGTGAAAAAATATGGTGATCGGAAAAATTGAGATGATAATAAGCCGATGAGTTTTTTTCCAAAAAATTTTTCAATGGTTCCGGGTTGGCAATTCCACTCACTAATAAGATTTCATCAGTACCTAAAATGGGTCTTGTTTCTTTTGAGCAAATATGGTAAGGTTGCCCATATTCTATCGTGGAAAAAAATAAACTGGTTTTTTCCGGCAGGTTTAACTCCTTAATGATTTTGTTTCTTTCTTCTATAGTCAATGAAGCCGGGCATTTTGTTACGATAATGATGTCAGCCCTTTTTGCCGAAGAACGCTGATCGCGCAGGTCGCCACTGGGCAGGAAAAAATCATGTATATATAAATCGCCATATTGAGTTAACACGATATTTAACCCTGCCCGGATAGCCCTGTGCTGAAAAGCATCATCCAATAGAATAACTTCTGTTTGTGGTTTATCCTGCAATATATGTGGAACCGCAATGATACGCTGCTCACCAACGGCTACTGTAAGGGATGGAAATTTTAAACGGAACTGCATTGGCTCATCCCCGATTTCGAGTGCGCTGGTCGTTTCATTGGCCAGGACATAACCCCGTGTCCGGCGCTTATATCCCCGTGAAAGTGTTGCCACCTGGAAGGTTGGTTGTAGAATGCTAACCAGGTATTCTATCATGGTCGATTTTCCGGTACCGCCTAAAACCAGGTTACCTACACATATAATGGGGAAATTGAATTTTACGGATTTGAAAATATTTTTATCATACAAATAATTTCTAACGTAAACGATGAGGCCATAAATAATGGATACCGGTAATAAAATGAACCGGAAAGATTTTAAAAAGATGGAATTAAAATTCATAAACCCTGTCTGGTGTAATGCAATATTTTAAAGGTACATCAAATGAATTGCTATCCTCTATTTTTTCAACGGGTGCAAAATAACTCAAACCGACCGTGATACTATTTTTATCACAATGTGCCAGGTATTTATCATAGAAGCCTTTGCCATATCCGACACGATAGCCCAGTTTGTCAAATGCCAATAAAGGAACTATCACCAGGTCTATGTCTTCCGGTTGGGCTATTATTCCTTGATCCGGTTCAAGAATACCATAATTATTTTCTTTAAACAACGTATGGTCTTCGACAATAACTGCGTCCATTTCACCATTCATAGAATTAATCCTGGGTAAGGTTATTTTTAATCCGGGATGCAAAAAAGTAAGGTACCTGGCTATTGCACCGGTTTCGGGTTCATTCCGGGTAGTCAATGGATTATAAATAAATATTAATTGGAGTGGTGGTAACTTAAGTTTCTGAAAACCAATTAATATTAAGTCGTTTAATTTATCCATTTCCAGGTTAGAAAGCTGTCGTCTTTTTTCCAGGTATATTTTCCGCAGTTCTTTTTTAGTCATAATAAATTTATCAGTTTTTCCCGGATTCCGACAGCCTGTTTTTGAATGAAGGCAGGAGTGATCTTTTTTGTAAAGGGGATTTTTGCTATGACCGGGTATCCGGACCATTGGGCAATTTCCGCTTCATAATGAAGGTAATTATTATTGAACACCCAGCCGATTACATCCAGTCTTTTTTCTTTACATACACGAGCCGTCATGAGGGAATGATTAATGCTACCCAGGTAATTACTGCTTACAAGAATAACCCTTGCATTCATTTTTTTTGCCAGGTCAATACTGAATTGTTTTTGATTCAAAGGAGCGTACAGGCCGCCTGCTCCCTCAATGATGATCGGCGTTTTATATAATGTATCATACGTTGCAAACTGCTGCTGAATAGCTTCCAGGCTTATCGTTATATGTTCTTTTTGCATGGCAATATGTGGGGAGGCTGCCATCTTCAGCAAATATAATTCAGGTAATACCGGACAGGTATTTTTCAGCATCCGTTTTATCCAGGCACTATCTGTTTCTGTTTCCGTTCCGGCCTGCACCGGTTTCCAATACGCACCCTCCAAAGCGCTTGTAATGATCGCCGCGATCAATGTTTTCCCGATACCCGTCCCAATACCGGAAATGAAAATCGGCCTCCTGCCAGGTGTGTTTGATTTTTTCATACGCAACTAAAAAAAGAAAAAATGGTTGTACCGTAATTCCGTTGAAAAACGAAACCGGGAAAGTTGGCATATTGATTACGGGGTGTATGTTCCAGGATAAAAAAACCATTTTCCCGTACCAGTTTTTTGGCAACAATAATTTTGGGCAGTTCATCAATTTCCTGTAGAGCATACGGCGGTCCGGCAAAGATGAGATCATAGGTTTCTGAACAATTTTCCAGGAATTGAAATACATCCATCCTGAAAAGGTGAACCGGATCTATATGCAAGGCATCCAGGTTTTTCCGGATAGATTCATACATTTTATTATCCTTCTCTACAATGGTGAGATCAGCTGCACCACGGGATGCAAGTTCCAGGGAAATACTCCCGGTACCACCAAAGAGGTCAAGTGTTTGGATGCCATCAAAATCTATCCTGTTTTGAAGAATATTAAATAAGCCTTCTTTTGCAAAATCCGTGGTAGGCCTGGTCAGGGGCATTTTTACCGGTGTACTTATTTTTCGCCCGCCATATTTCCCTGAAATAATGCGCATATTTATTCATTACAGAAGATAGAAAAATAATGTAAGGGAAACTCCCGGAAGCCGGCCGTTTCATACTGAAGGGCTTCAGGTGATTCTAAACGGAAACCTGGCAGGTAACGATACAACGTTTTATACAAGGGTGAATCCGTATCAATCATCCCGGAAGCGATAATCGGAATATCTTCCGCTAATTGCATTTGCTTGCGTACATATAACAGGTAATACAATGCATCTTCCGGTGTTTGAAAATTAAAATGACGAATCAGTTGTAATTTTCCTTCTTTCTTTACGGCACAAATAAAATAAGTGTTGTAAAAAAAGGCACAGATAACATTATCCTGTTTTTCCATTTGGTATAAAATAGCCGCATATTTATGCCGGATTTTTGCGGCAGGAATTTGTTGGTCAATGATAGAAAAGACCGCATTGTGCCGGTCAAAAATTGCCAGCATATCTCCCGGGCAATTTTTCTCTGTCATTGGTACCCGTGCCCGGCCGGCCTGCATATACGCATAACCATTTTCCAATTGATCTTCACTGAAAATATGATCGGGTAATAATGTACAATCCTCATTTTCCAATATGATTTCACAGGTAGGAATTTCTTTATCCAGCAATTTCGATAACAAACGGATTTCCTGCCAGGAGGTTGCGAAGTATGTGCTGTCTAATTTTGAGAACTGGAACAATTCAAAATCCAGGATCTTCCCGGTTGTTTCCTCTTTTTTCCAGGCAGCCAGGTGTTGTTGGCCGATTTCCATACATAACTGTCCGGTTGTGCTTTCTGTCTGATATATGCTAAATGTTTTTTGAATCATAATTTTAAAATGACTGCAATGATACTAAAATACACAGTAATTTCCTGTTTTGAAAATTGTGCCGTGGTTGTAGCTTTACCCGCTCAATGGACAAAAATCATTCCATAGCCCTACGGATGGATATCACCAACCGGCAGATCTTTAAAACGGCCTTGCCGATTGCAGCGGCTATCCTGGTACCCCAGGCAAACTTTATAACCAATAATATTTTTTTAGGAGGATTGGGTGAACAACCTTTAGCGGTTGCGGGTATTACTGGTATCTATTATTTATTTTTTGGAGTCATTGGTTATGGGCTCAGCAATGGTTTGCAGGTAATTATTTCCAGGCGGTCCGGTGAAAACAAAACTCAACTCATAGGTTTATTATTCAGGCAGGGAATTTTACTGGCAGGTATCTTAGCGCTCTTCAGCATTTTATTTACTCATTTTCTTTCTCCAGTTATCCTCTCCTCGACATTACACAATAATAGCAATATTGCGATGGCTATCGGATTCTTGCAAATACGTATTTGGGGTATCATCTTTTTGTACCTCTATCAAATGTGCAATGCCTTATTGATCAGTACCAATCAAAGTAAACTTTTGTTATATGGTACTTTGGCGGAAACAGGTTTTAATATCTTGTTTGATTATGTTCTCATTTATGGCAAAGTAGGCCTGCCCGCATTGGGTTTTAATGGCGCCGCCTATGCTTCTATCATTGCTGAATGTATGGCTCTCCTGACAGTATTAAGTGTTATTCATTTTAAGAAAATTGCCAGCCGTTTTGCATTATTTCAAAAATTTTATTTCGATAAAACACAGGTTGCACTTATCATCAACCAATCACTGCCCCTGGTTTTCCAGTATGCATTAAGCTTTGGAGCCTGGGAGTTTTTTTATATCCTGATAGAACATCATGGTGAAAGGGACCTGGCCATATCCAATATCATCCGCAACCTGTTTGGACTCTTTGGCTGTATCACCTGGGCTTTTGCTGCCACAACCAATACGATGGTTAGTAATATTATTGGCCAGGGAAAACAGGACCGGGTACAGGAATTAATTCTGAAAATCATGAAATGGAGTGTTCTTTTTTCAGTAATGGTTTTTATTGTATTGATGATCTGGCCAGGTTTTTTATTGCCCATCTATGGCCAGGGAGAGGCTTTTATACTGGCAGCGATTCCAGTGGTCCGGGTGGTATCTTTTGCCATGATATTAATGTCGGTTGCTACCATTTGGCTGAATGCAGTCATTGGCACCGGAAATACAAAAATTAACTTGGCCATCGAGTTTATAGCCATCATCCTCTATTGTACATTTGCGTTTGTCGTTTTGGAAAAATTAGGTTTACCGATCACTTTTGGCTGGTGTGCCGAATGGGTATATTGGACTGCCTTATTTATTCCTTCCTTTTTCTATATACGAAGCAATAAATGGAGAAAAAAAATGATTTAAATCTATCTATGGAACCCGTTGAAAAAACAAAACATCCGTTACATATCTATACTGATGGTTCCTCCCGGGGTAATCCCGGCCCTGGTGGATATGGGATTGTGCTGTTGTGGAATGGCCACCAGAAAGAAATCAGCGCCGGCTATCAATATACGACGAATAACCGGATGGAATTATTAGCTGTTATTGTGGCATTGGAATCACTGACAAAAAAAAATATCGCCGTCACTATTTATACCGATAGCCAATATGTGGTGAATAGCGTGGAAAAAAAATGGCTGGATACCTGGATCAGCACCAATTTTAAAGGTGGGAAAAAAAATAAAGACCTGTGGTTACGGTATAAAAAAATTGCCCGTGAATTTCAGATCCGGTTTCACTGGGTAAAAGGCCATGCCGATAATTTCTATAATAACCGTTGTGATGAGCTGGCCACTTCAGCTGCACTTGGAAAAAACCTGCTTATTGATGAAGGCTACTGGGAAAATGATGACGCTCCCTTATTTTAAAATTTTCCTACTCTCTTTTTTATTTCAAAAATTGCAAATTTTCTGAATAAAAAAACCGGCCTTAGCCGGTTCGTTTATTCATCACTAACAAGTTAATTTTTTTCCATTTGAAAGATTACCTTTTCTTTCATCAGGCCTTTATACAGGAATAAAAATGCGGGTACAAAGAGTAACGTTGCAATTAATGAATTTTTCAAAAAGGGCAGGCCGGCAATATAACAATCCATAAGCCCGGCGGTATCTCTTGTATACAGGGTGGTATCGTACAACCACACCTGGAAATTGGATAAGAGAAAATACACCAATGGACCGGCAAGGATGCTTAACACTATGCCCGGTGTTTTGGCTTTACGTAATGCAAGGCCGATCAAAACCAATACGAGCAATAATATATAATTAATTACCTGCCCGGAATAAAACCCGGCAAATGGGAACCAGCCTACTTTGTATAATACCTGGATAAGCAAGTCGCTACAAAACAACGCCAACAAAGGAAACAGAAAAGACATTTTCATATTTCTAATCCGCAAACCGGCAAACAGAGAAACAGCGATAATCGTGGAAAAGCCGCTCAGTGCCAACTTGGGTGCACAAATAAATTTCACTATTGTCGTAATAGCAATAATACAAATCAAAAAAAGCAGGAATGATTTTTTATTCTTCATAACAGATCTATTTTTTGCAAAAATACATATTTCTGATAGATATCAATTTTACGCTTATTTCTTTTCATGGAAGGATGCTATTGCTTTTATGCAAAGAAACAAGTAACTAAGGTACAAATGCTTTATAGGCAACCACTCTCTCCAAGGCTTCCAATTCATATTCCACATCGGCTGCCACAAATACCACTTCCCCTTTTTTGGCCCGGATAACAGTACCGGCATTGAATCGGAGAATCCCTTCCTGTACCAGGTACATTTCGGGAGAAACAGATTGACAAGTAACATTTTTCCCTTTACCCAGGCGCAACATGCCAATACCAAAATCGCTCACCTTAGTATCGTACATCTCCATAGATGCATCCGTTTTTCTACCCGTTAGTATGTGGGGTATAGTCCCTTTAAATTGAACATTCTTTATCAGCTCCGGTATGTCCATGTGCTTTGGTGTAAGACCAGCCCGTAAAACATTATCACTATTCGCCATCAATTCTACATTCTTTCCTTCGAGATA
>JBDHYG010000033.1:0-9728 GCA_039811225.1 Parafilimonas sp. | reverse complement strand
GGAAAAAGAATGACCGGTGCAATGCCTGATAATTTTTCAAACGAGCTTTTCATAATTGATGTTTTTAATTTTTAATGGAATCCGTTTATTCATAATATCAAACCAAAGAGGTGGTATCAATGCCAGTAAAACCATACTTGCATAATCAGCCGGATGCTCCGGTGATTCATCCATCGCTGATAATTCATCGAAAGTTTTGCCCGGATGTAAATGATGGTCGGCATGATTCTCCAGGCCAAAGACACTGAATGTATTATTTTTTTTACCGGAAGCCCAGGCATGCCGGGCATCTAACCTGTGATAGGTACCGGCTGCATTGGTTTGCCGCATTAAACCATAATGTTGGGTATATTCCACCAGGTTTAATAATATAACAGCCACACTATTTTGCAGGGCAAAAAACAACAACGCTTTACCACCGGCGAGAAGAAAGACAGTTACCAACAACATGAATTGTAAAACAGCAAACCACCAAAGCCGGTTATGCAGCAGGGGATGCAGGTAATTTTTTTTACTTAACCGTTTTCGTTCAATGAGCAGGGCATTTTTGTATGTGTATAGAATTGTTCTTAGTAAAAAAGCATATACACTTTCACCCTGGCGGGCTGTATGTGGATCGGCCGGTGTACAGGCATATACATGATGCCCCCGGACATGTTCTATCCCATAATGCATATAATTGTTTTGCCACAATAATAAATAGCCGGCAAAACGAGCTGCTTTATTCCGCCTATGAATAAATTCATGTGCCAGGGTAAAACCAATGATGCCATTTACAAGCCCTACCGAAATAGCAAAACCAATAAAGGCAATACCACTCATTGAATGGGTACCCGCCTGGTAAACTGACCAGGCTGTAAGGCCTAATAACAATGGTACAAATAGAAAAATTAAATTTTTGTTACTGGGTGCATGGTGTTCCGCAACCATCCTTTTTACAGATGCTCTACTCAAAAAAAGATTCATTAGTGGATACGCTAAAAAACAAATAACCGGCAAAAGAAAATTATACCCACCTCCTCCATAGTAGCCAATTACTACCAAAACAGGCAGGAAAGTTTGTGTGATATAACTAACCGGTTTCATTGCATCCAACTGGTTTGTATGGAATTTTGAAAAACGCTACATTGACCCGCATTCATTTTTCGTACATTTTCTTTTACATTATCATCCAATGCAGAAAACTTTTTGTGCTGGCAAAAAGGGCAACTATGTACATCCCCATCGGTATCTACATACACATAATGCCAGCCACCACCACAAGCCAGTTGCCTGCTGTAGAAACCATGATACACAATGATGGGATAATCCTGCCCGGTAGTTTTATAATTATATGTAACCAGGCAATCTTCCAGTAATTGAAGTTGATCCTCCTGTAATACCACATCCATTCCGGCAAAATGCCCGACAGCCTTGGGTTCCAGCACCTGCACAAAAGAAACACCCCAGGCCCGGGCCAGTTCCATATAAGCAGCCAGGTTTTCTTTCGTAATAAATTCCCGGGTTGCACAAAGTGAAAGACAAACAGCTAACCCATTTTGCACGGCATTATGAACCGCACGTTCTGCCCATTCGAAAGCATTCGATTTTCCCCGAAAAGTATTATGCAATGCTGGTTGCCAATGATCCAGGCTGATAACCATTCCCGTTAAACCTTCCTTTTTTAATGCAGCCGCCCGCTCCTTCGTAAAATGATACCCGGAACTATAAACCCAAACATCTGTTCCTTTTTTAATATGCTGCAATAAGTAAAGTATATCATCCATCCGGTTGAGCGGCTCGCCTCCGCTAAGTTGTAATTGGGTAATACCGGTTTCCTGGAAGGAAGCTACAATGGAAAGCAAATCAGCACGGCTCAGCTTTTCCGGTTTATTGAGTGCATTCCATTCGAAACAATGAGCACATTGGTAACCGCATTTTTTGGTAATGGCAAAGACCAGGGTATCTAATAATGGTTCCTGGTTATCTGCATCCAGGCGTTTTATATTATTCAGCACATATTTATTAAACGCTTTTGAAGGAAAGCCCGGCGCTGCATACGTAAAATAATACCGGCTGCTTACTTTCACATATTTAAGTGGCTTTTGTTGCCCGCGCATCCCGGCCCGTATAGCTTTCAGGCCTTTCAAAATCTTAAATGCCTTTACCGGATTTCTAAAATACCGGCAAGCCAATACATAAACTTGCAACCAAATAACCAGCTTGATAAAAGTAAACTGCAAGCCAACCACCATTCGTGCCGAAGCATCCAGGTTAGTTTCGGAAAAATTATTTTCCTCCTTCCAGGTAACTTGAGTAAATGAAGCCGTTCCGGGCAAAGTGGCAGATTGCATAAAAATTATTTATAAGGTACTATGTATAAAAATTGATTCAGCGCTCCGGCCTAAAGGCTACCTGCTTCTTCGAAAATTGTATGTTGATTTTTTCCTGAGCCGGGTACTAAACAGGAAGAAAATTAAACCGGGATATATTGGAAAGCAATAGCCAATTGGTAATACCTGCATTCAATCCAATAATTGGTAAGTTTAGTTTTATAATTCATTTCCGATAAGCCATAACTACTGCTAACGGGCAACTGTGAAACCGGAAGCAGTAGTTATTTAATCAAATAACAGGCTGGTTGAAAAAAAGAAGTTACGTAATTAGGCCATTTGTCAAATTGAACATTCCCTGCCAAAGGGGATAACATCAATAACATAAAATGGAATAACTGTAAGAAAGAGGAATGTATGCTATACCTGGCCTTTGTTTTTCTTCCGGCCATGTGTCAAAAAATAAATGAGCATAAAGCCAGCTAAAACAGAAAGCCCGGTGATGGCAGTATGCGGCTTATCCAGGGCAATACTTATTCCAACAAAAGAATAAGCCAGGATAAAAATCATTGGAAGCAACGGGTAAAATTTCATTTTATAAATCCCGGTTCCATCCAGGTTTTTTGTTTTTTTGCGCAGCATAAAAATGGCACCCGCAGATGTAGCCATACCAAAACAATCCAGGAAAATGGTAAAGCTTAAGAGCGTATCAAAGGTTTTGGCAAAAAATAAAATAAGGATACACAGGGCCGCAAATGTTGTCAGCGAAAATACAAACACTTCTTTCCGCACCGATTTCTTTTTAAAAATCGTCGGTAACACCCCATCCTCGCTCATAGCAAACATCACTCGTGGATTACTGAGCAATAACACATTTACATAAGCCAATACCGATAAAAAAAGCAGGACAGAAAATATCTTTCCCATAGTAGGGCCAAATATTTTTGTGGTAACCAATGCTGCAATTTCTGTACTGTTTTGCAGGCCTTCAAAACCCAGGGTTTTATAATAGGCATAATTCACCAGTAAATACAATAAGATGATCACCGTGATGCCGCCAAAAATCCCGCGTGGAATATTTTTCGATGGATATTTCACTTCATTCCCAAAATTGATTGTCTGCTGGTATCCGCCATAGGTGAAGGATACAGCAACCAGGGCCACCCCCAATGCTTTGATCCAATCCATGAAGGCAACCCGTGCAGTCTCCGGAGCATTTGCTTCTGTAAAATGAGCAGATGGAATAAACAGCGCGCTTACCAACACCAGCAACATCAATATTTTTATAATCATTAAAATATTTTGTGTTCGGGCGCTGACTTTTAATCCCAACAGGTTGATTCCATAAAAAAGTATGATCGCAGCAGCGGCAATACCAACCTGTGTTACCGGTGATGCATTTGCACCTAATAAAATTTTATTGACATATTCCGAACCAATCAAGGCAACGGCACTTAAAGAAGCAGCATTGGAAATAAGTATGATGCAATTAATGGAAAATGCAATCGAAGGATGATATGCATAGGCAATAATTCGATAATACCCTCCTACTACCGGGTAGCGGGAACCGATTTCAGCATAGGTCAGTGCACCACACAAAGCGATTGCGCCACCCAACACCCAAGCCGTGAAAAACATGGTAGGATCCAGGGAGGCTTTTGCGGCAGTTGCGGCTGTTTTAAAAATACCCATTCCAATCACCAGTCCAACAACAATCATTGTCAGATCAAAACGGGTAAGTTTTTGTTTTGCCTCCATCCGGTTTTTTTTATCTTACAAATAAAATAATAAAAGTTGACATAAAAGGAATCGAAGAGGCAACGATTACAAATGATCACCGGCAATTCAGTTATCTTTTATTTCAATCCATACCGGCGCATGGTCACTTGTTTTTTCCCAACCACGAACCTGTAAGTCAATGCCACCGGCAAGCAAGCGATTGCTTAGCGGGGCATTGAGTAAAAAATGATCAATCCGCAAGCCGGCATTCCGGGCAAACGCATTTCGGAAATAATCAAAATAAGTGTACAAAATTCTTTCTGGAAATAATTTGCGCAAGGCATCTGTCCAACCCTGGGCAAGTAATTTATTAAAAGCCGTGCGGGTCTCCACCCTGAATAAAGCATCATCTACCCAGCGTTCTGGTTTATATACATCCCGTTCCGTAGGAATCACATTAAAGTCACCTGTGAGCAGAACCGGGCCTGGAAGCTTGACCAGTGAAGCAGCCTGTGTGATCAGGCGATCCATCCATTTCAATTTATAATCATACTTAGGACCTGGTGCCGGATTGCCATTCGGCAGGTACAGACAGGCAATACAAATGCCTTTGAAGGTTGCTTCGATATACCGGCTTTGTTCATCTTCAGGATCTCCAGGCAGAATACGCCTTATTTCTTGGGCAGGTTCCGTACGCGTTAAAATGGCTACTCCATTCCAACTCTTCTGGCCATGCCAGATTGCATGATAGCCGGCTTCCGTGATTGCCTGTTCCGGAAATTTTTCCTGCGGCGCTTTCAGTTCCTGGAGACAAGCCACATCAGGAGTGGTTTCTTTGAGCCATTGCAGCAATACCGGTAAGCGGCTATTGATGCCATTTACATTATAGGTGGCAATACGCATGTTCATTTATTTTACTGATGAGGCAATTGCTAAAATCGAATGTAATACTCTCCGGGGATTCTTACAAAATACATTGTACTGTTTCTATGAAATAGATTCCTCTTGATGCATTCAACTTATTGGTAGCTGCATTTAATTTTTATCGAACCGGGAAGCAATGTATATTTGCCGTGTTATGGTCCCTTGATTGGGTTAAAAGGGAAGTCCGGTTTCATCCCGGCGCTATCCCCGTAGCTGTGAAGCGGCCTTTTACAAAAGGTATTTATACAAACCACTGCCGGTACAACCGGTGGGAAGGTAAATGAAACGCGAGCCAGAAGACCTGCCATTACATCAACAATCACTGAGCTTTCGGGTGAAAGGCCGGAGATGGAAATGACCAGGCGTATTGCCCTTCTTTTCATATCTCCTTTTTCATGTACTGAAAGTTCATCATTCGAAAACCATTTAAAAAAACGAAAGATGAACACAAAAAAAATCTTCTTCTTCCTCGCCTGTTTTACATCGATGCAGGCCTTTGCGCAACGGGATACCACAGCCAACACACTGGACCCGGTAATTATCACCGCCAACAAGTTTGAACAAAAACAAAATGAAACCGGTAAAATGGTGACCATCATTTCTTCTGAAGAACTGCGAAAAAATGCAGGCCGCCTGCCGGGTGAATTGCTGGATGCATTGGCTGGTATCCAGGTGAACGGGAATACCAATACACTTGGTTCTACCCAGACCATTTATATGCGGGGCGCTTCATCCGGCCACAGTTTGTTGTTGCTGGATGGCATACCCTTGTATGATGCATCCGGCATCAGCAGTGCATTTGACCTGAATTATCTTAATACCAGCCTGATCGAGCGCATAGAAATTCTGAAAGGCGCTCAATCCACTTTATATGGCAGTGATGCAATGGCCGGTGTGATCAATATTATTACCAAAAAAAATACAACTGAAAAATTTGGTGGCAATGCGGTATTGAGCGGCGGCTCTTATGGAACAGCCCAGGCATCTGCCGGGATCTATGGTGATACAAATGGCTGGGAATATAAAGCCGGTTATGGCCTGGTGCATAGTGATGGTTTTTCATCAGCAGCCGATTCTACGAATAAAGCAAATTATGAGCATGATGGATTTACCATGCATAATGTCCTTGCTTCCATTGGAAAAAACTGGAACCATAAATTTTCCCTGCGGTTTTTTGGATTATACAATGCTTATAAAGCGGATATTGATGCCGGCGCTTTTGTAGATGATAAAGATTACACCATTGATAATACCAATTTGCAAACCGGCGCGGAAATGAAATACAACTGGAAACAAAACAGCCTGCGGTTTCATTATGGTTTTAATAAAGTATCGCGGAGTTATGTTGATGATTCGACCGATGTACCTTCTTTTGCAAAATACCAATCGGGAATGTATAAAGGCTATTCCCATTATGCAGAACTGTATGGCAATTTTTTCCTGCATGAAAAAATAAACCTTGTTGCCGGTTTGGATTACCGGAATAATACTACGGATCAGCATTATTTATCTATCAGCGCTTTCGGGCCTTATGAAACCGGCCTGGGCGACAGCGCCCGCACTTCACAGGAAAGTGTATATGCTTCGCTCATTATCAAGAGCATTTCTAAATTAACCCTGGAAGCAGGTGGCCGGCTAAACCATCATTCTATCTATGGATATAATGGTACCTATAGTTTCAATCCCTCTTATGATTTTGATTCCCACTGGAAAATTTTTGCCAACCTGGCATCGGCTTACCATGTTCCTACCCTCTACCAGTTGTATGGTGAGTATGGCAATAAAGGGTTGCACCCCGAACAGGCACAAAGCCTTGAAGCCGGATTGCATTATCAAACGAAAAAAACAAATGTAACATTAACCGGCTTTACCCGGAAAATTGATAACAATATTGTTTTCTTTACCGACCCGGTGACCTATGCCGGAAAATATATTAATGCCGGGACACAATATGCCGGTGGAATGGAAATTTCTGTCAACCAAATTTTATCCGGTAAAATTTCACTGGATGCGAACTATACATATATGGATGGGAAAATGGAAACCAGTTCTGATTTCACCGGAAAAGATACTTCATTTTTCAACCTGTATCGCCGGCCACAACATGTGTTACATGTTAGTGTGCAAATCAATCCATGGAAGAAATTAAATTTGCGTGCCGGTATCAAATGGGCAAGTCATTCTTTTGAACCCGTTTATATGAGTGCCCCCATTGAAATGCCGGGATATTATCTCCTGCATGCCGATGTGGATTATACATTCAATGAAAAGATGGCCTGTTTTGTAAACCTGAATAATATCACCAATCAGCAATATGAAGAAATCCGGGGCTTTGCCACCAAAGGGTTTAATGTAATGGCTGGTGTCCGGGTGGCTTTTTAATAATAACATATCGCATATAAATTCCAGGGGCATTCAGTAGCTTTGCCCCATGGAATTTTCTTTCAATGACTTGCTGACGGTTACTTTCACTCTTTTTGCTGTAATTGATATTGTCGGTTCGGTACCGTTATTAGTGGCATTGAAAGATAAAATGGGTGGGATACGGTCTTTGCAGGCCACCCTGATTTCAGGTGGCTTGATGTTATTATTCTTTTGGGTAGGAGAAGATTTTTTAAAAATCCTCGGCCTGGATGTGCATTCTTTTGCCGTAGGCGGTTCCATTGTAATTTTTTTATTAGGCCTTGAAATGGTATTAGGCCATGAAATTTTCAAGGGAGATGCAGATGCCAAAAGCGGTAGCGTGGTTCCCATTGCTTTTCCCATCATTGCCGGGAGCGGAACACTTACCACCATCATGTCCCTGAAGGCCAATTTTGAAGAACAATATATCCTGGTCGGTATCCTGGTGAACCTGGTGGTGGTTTACCTGGTTTTGCAATCATTGAAATGGATTGAGCGTGTGCTGGGCAAATCCGGCCTCACGGCTATCCGGAAATTTTTTGGAGTTATTTTAATTGCGATTGCCGTGAAGATCTTCGGCTCCAATGTGGGGACATTTACCAAATAAACCGGGGAAAAAGGGAGTGGTTCTGTCAGGAATCGAACCTGAATCCAGGGCTTCGGAGACCCTTATACTATCCATTGTACTACAGAACCAAAAACAATGCGCGCAAAAATACAGTTTCATTTTTGCACAACCAACTACAAGTGATAAAGAGAAAAAACTTATTTTGCCAACACATTTAATTGCACATCCACCTTATTGCCAATGGTGCTGAAACTACCGCC
Organism: Parafilimonas sp.; assembly: GCA_039811225.1. Classification (GTDB taxonomy): domain Bacteria; phylum Bacteroidota; class Bacteroidia; order Chitinophagales; family Chitinophagaceae; genus JAFDXJ01. The sequence continues at coordinate 1,542 of JBDHYG010000033.1, read as the reverse complement.
CAGGTTAAAATCTTTGCGGTTGATGGAGAAATTGCCGGAAAACTGGTAGCCATTATTTACTTTTTTCACTGAATAGGGAAAGCTGATGGTTTTGGCTACATTTTTAATGGTTAGAATCCCGGTAACCGTTTGTGCATTGATCGCGGTGCTTTTGAATGTAATACGGGGATATTTGTCTGCATCAAAATAATCGGCTGTTTTTAAATGTTTGTCCCGCATCTCAATCCCGGTATTGATTGTGGCCACACTCACGGAAACATTCATGGAAGAATTGCCCGGGTTTACTGCATCCCAACGGATGCTGCCACTCAGGCCTTTCAATTCGCCATGTGTATTGATCCCCATATTTTTAATGGTAAACATCACCGCATTATTCGTATCTACAGGTTGAAAATCGGTCAATTGAGCCAGGGGAAAAACCGTGGTAAAGAGAAAGGAAAGGAAAAACAATTTCATACGAAGCCCTTGATTTTTTAAAAAATATTTTTTGCAAAAATAAGCCTGGCTGTTTAGGCAGATTGATAGAAAATGTTATAATTTTTCCCTTGCGGAAAAGTAATGGCGGCGTGTGTGCTTAAATCGGGTGAAAGAGCAGGTGTGTGGTGAAGCCAACAAGAGCGGGGAATTGCAGCAAGCCCTACCGTTGTGTTTAAATGCGACAGCAACCGCTTCAGAATTCGATAAAAAGGCGAGTTCGATAAAATCATGTAAATTTGTTACATTATATTTTGACAATGAACAGACTTGAAACATATACACCAGACATAATTAAACTTTGTGAAACTCACAAGGTTAAAAGCCTGTATGCTTTTGGTTCTATTTTAACAGATAATTTCAATCAAGAAAGTGATATTGACCTAATTGTTGACTTCTCAAACATAGCTGTTGATGATTATGCAGATAACTACTTCGACCTCAAATTTTCTTTACAAGAAATTCTTAAAAGGCCCATTGACCTATTGGAAGAGAAGGCTATAAAAAATCCATATTTCAGAAAGTCTGTTAACCAACAAAGACAACTTGTTTATGGACAATGATATTAAGGCGTGGCTTTATGATATTTTGAATGCCATATTGGAAATTGATAGTTTCTTTACTGATACCATCAAAGAGTTTGCAAAATATCAAAGCGATCTGCGAACCAAACGAGCTGTTGAAAGAAATATAGAAATAATTGGCGAAGCTTTAAGCCGAATTCTAAAACATGATAAAACAATCATAATTACAAATTCCAGGAAGATTATAGATACAAGAAACAGGATTATTCACGGCTACGACTCTGTTTCTGACGACGTGATTTGGGGTATCTTAATACGTCATCTTCCGATTTTGCAAACAGAAATCCAAGAATTATTAGACGAGTGAACTGCAATACACACAACAACTAAAGCTTCGTTGGGTTCGTAGCACCGACAATGAAGCCGCCTCTTGAGCGAACTTTGTTCATTGATACCAAAATAAAATAAAAATGAATTCAAAAAACCGGTCAATCGTATGGAGTTGTCTTAAAATCAAAGAGAGTACTTCAGCAAGAGATAATAC
>JBDHYG010000032.1:0-13309 GCA_039811225.1 Parafilimonas sp. | reverse complement strand
AGATGAAGGCTACTTCAAAATTTCCTGAATTCAACCCGGAAATATTTAAGGAAAATTAAATTAAGGATATATTTATCTTTTATTAAAATTTACCTATATTAGTACTCAAATTAACATCCCGAGTCCTGTAGAAAGTCATAGACAGCTTTTAAAAAAATGGTTTAACCAATACTCCACACTGAAAGCCGGTAATTTATTTTTAAACATAAAGCCTGTTTTATGCTTACTAAAATTAAAAGCTTTCTTACTAATCCTCCCGGAAGCAAACCTGCTCATTTTTATTTACCCTATTTCTAAACAATCTAAATCAAATTTTATGAAAAAGTTTTTTCAACTTTTTGTGTTCCTGTTTGTTGCTTGTTTTAGCCAGGCACAAAATGTAGGCATCGGTACCACTACACCGGATCCTTCTGCTCAGTTGGATGTAACTAGCACCACGCAGGGCCTGTTGGTACCCCGCATGACAAAGACCCAGCGGGATGCTATTAGCTCACCTGCCAATGGCTTGTTGATTTATCAAACAACTAATAGTCCCGGCTTCTATTTTTACAATGGCAGTACCTGGAAAATTATTTCTTCCGGTGGATCAGCCTGGCTTTTGAAAGGCAATGGTGGTACAGATCCAATGACAAATTTCATCGGAACAACAGATGACCTGCCACTCAATTTCCGGGTCAATAATAGCCGGGCCGGATATTTGAGTTCGAATGGAAACAGCTTTTGGGGAATAGGCAGTGGTAATAATAATACTTCCGGTTATTCCAATGTGGCTATTGGCTATAAGGCTTTATATATGAATAGCGATGGCCACAACTTAGTAGCAATAGGCGATAGCGCATTGTATAATAATACAGGATCAACTTATAATACGGCAATAGGCAGTAAAGCACTATATAGTAATACCACCGGTAATTTTAATACGGCCAATGGATACAAAGTCCTTTATTCCAATACCACCGGATCTGTAAATACAGCCAATGGTCTTAGAGCCCTTTATTCCAATACCACTGGTGATGCTAATACGGCCAATGGCTACTATGCCCTTTATTCCAATACCACCGGATCTGAAAATACGGCAATTGGTAGTGAAGCCCTTTATTCCAATACTACCGGTGATGCTAATATGGCCAATGGCAACTATGCCCTTCTTTCCAATATCACCGGTAATTTTAATACGGTCAATGGATTTGCTGCTCTATATATCAATACTACCGGATCTGCAAATACAGCTAATGGCTCCTATTCCCTTTATTCCAATACCACTGGTGATGCTAATACGGCCAATGGCTACTATGCCCTTTTTTCCAATACCACCGGTTATTCCAATGTGGCTATTGGCAATATGGCTTTATATGCGAATAGCGATGGTCATAACTTAGTAGCAATAGGGGACAGCGCACTTTATAATAATTCAGGTACAACAGGAAATACAGCAGTTGGTAGTAAAGCGCTTTATGCCAATACCAGTGGTATGTATAATACAGCAATTGGCTATCAAACCCTTTATTCCAATAGCACTGGAAATTTTAATACAGCCAATGGTTTTAGAGCCCTTAATTCCAATACCACCGGATACGCAAATACTGCCAATGGCTATGATGCCCTTTCTTCCAATACCACTGGTATTTATAATACAGCCAATGGACATGCTGCCCTTTTGTCCAATACCACCGGTAACTATAATACAGCCAATGGATTTGCTGCTCTTTATTCCAATACCACCGGTGATGCTAATACGGCCAATGGCTACATGGCTTTAAATAACAATACCACCGGATCTGGTAATACAGGAAACGGATCTTTTGCCCTTAATTTCAATACCACCGGATCTAATAATACGGCCAATGGTTCTCAAGCCCTTTTATACAATACTACTGGTAATAATAATACGGCCAATGGCGGCAATGCACTTCTTTCCAATATAACCGGTTATTCCAATGTGGCTATTGGCATATATGCTTTATATACAAATAGCAATGGTAATAACTTAGTGGCTATTGGGGATAGTGCTTTGTATAATAATGCTGGAACTACTTATAACACGGCAATTGGCAGTAAAGCCCTTTATTCTAATACTACCGGTAATTTTAATACGGCCAATGGATATAAAGCCCTTTATTCCAATACCACCGGATCTGCAAATACGGCCAATGGCTACTATGCCCTTTATTCCAATACCACCGGCTATGCAAATACGGCCAATGGATACAAAGCACTTTATTTCAATACCACCGGTAATTATAATACGGCCAATGGCTACTATGCCCTTGTTTCCAATACCACCGGCTCATATAATACAGCTATAGGGTATTATGCAGATGTTAGTACCGGCAACCTTTCTAATGCCACTGCTATCGGTTATAATGCTATTGTCAATGCCAGCAATAAAGTACGTATTGGCAATAGCTCCGTAACCGTTATCGAAGGCCAGGTAGCCTGGTCATTCCCTTCCGATGCAAGATTTAAATACAATATCAAAGACAATGTGCCGGGCTTAGATTTCATTACCAAACTCAAACCGGTTACCTATTATTTCGATACCAAAAAATTAGATACATATACCAAGACCGGTGTAATAGATAACAACATCATCCATCCCGTGAACTATACCGGTGAAGAAGAATTGCATACCGGTTTCTTAGCACAGGATGTAGAAAAAGTGGCAGAAGAATTAGGTTATCAATTTGATGGCATTCATAAACCCGCCAATGACCGCGATCATTACAGCTTAGCGTATAGCCAATTCATTATGCCCTTAGTAAAAGCCGTGCAGGAGCAGCAGGAGATGATAAACCACTTAAAAAATGAAAATGAACTACTGAAAAAGCAAAATGAACAGGTTAATAAACAAATTAAACTAATCCTGGAAAAATTAGAAGGAAAAAACTAACAGGTTATTTCAATAGGAATTTATTAAACCGGGTAGTTACACCCGGTTTTTTTATTTTTACAGTCATGCAATATGCATGTAAGCAAAAACCTTTGACGGAATAGTGAATATACGTATGCCGAAAGTTTATTTCATTTCCGGCCTGGGTGCGGATGAAACCGTTTTTCAATTCCTGGACCTGCCACAGGAAACACATTTCCTGCCCTGGCTGAAGCCCGCTCCAGATGAGCCACTCGCGCATTATGCCGCCCGGATGAAAGAAACGTATATTCCTCCCGGTAGTATAGTGATTGGTATGTCTTTTGGTGGAATGCTGGCCACAGAAATAGCCCGGCAAAATCCCGATCTGCTTTCCATTCTGATTTCTTCTGTAAAAACCAGAAAAGAATTTCCAGCCATTTTCAACCTGGGAAAATATATTCCCCTGCATAAATGGGTCCCGGCCGGCCTCCAACGCTGGAGCATGCACCGGCTGGCTTTTTTATTTGGTGTGCATTCCCCGGAAGCAAAAAAAATTTACCATACCATTATCAGCCATAGCGACGTGCAATTTAATGCCTGGGCCATAGAAGCTATGCTTGCATGGCAAAATGCAGACACTCCGCCAAACTGTATCAGCATCCATGGTACTGCCGATAAAATCCTTCCATTTAAAAATGTCCATGCGGATTATGTCATTCAAAAAGGAGAACACCTGATGATCATCAACCAGGCCAAAGAAATCGCGGCCTGCATACAGCAGATTATTGGTGAAAAAAATAAGAGAGGGTAACCAGTGTTTACCGGGCTTCTTTATACACCAGGGCCCGTTGCCTGTTGGCATAAGCATTGATGGAGTCAAATAAAATTTTATTCATATCGGGATGCGCACTGTAATAATCAAAACTTTTGAAGAATGCATTTTTATCCAGGCCATGTGTCGATAAAATCTGCTGGTACAAATGAAGTGATTTAATAGTAAAGCTGTCTTTAAAAGACGGATATTGTAAGGCGGCCAGTTCGCCACCTTCGATAAGGTCCCATACAACCACTTTCATACTATCAACCGGTAGGATACCGGCTGGCAGCATTTGTTTATCAGAGTGACAGGCGGTACCATACAATAACAGGCCGGCTAACAGAAAGCGTTTCATTATTTTAAAGCTGAATTATATTTATCACTGTTGCCTATATCCAATTGCAACAATAGTTGAAGAGCTTTTGCCTTTGTCAGGGGATCCGCTTTTTGAAAAATGCCGATTAGCTCATCGGATCTGTTCTGCAGGAAAAAACTGGTAAACTGGAGGCCGGGATTTTCACGCGACAGGGTTTGCAATTTGGTGAGCGCATCTAAAATATTTTCCCGCGCCATATTTTCATTTCCATATAACTGGTCAAGGCCATTGCGATAATACCCATACAATATATCATGCAGGACATTGTATTTTGGGCTGTTCAGGTTTTCAGAAATCCAATAGCGGTTCCGGCTGCCGTCAAATGATTTCCAGCCGCTGATATTCCTGGAATCAGGTGCATTGGTTACAATATTCTGCACTTGCTGGAAAAAAGAAACACCTCCTTTCGGAGCAAAGGAATCAAAGTCCAGGCCGAGTATGGTATAAATGTAAAATGCAAGTGTGGCCGTAAGATTGCCACTTAACGGATCTGTACCCTGTACCCGGTTTTCATTGAATTCGATGGTTTGGTATTCAATATATTTGAAGGTAAGGTCCGCATCCTGGTAATTGATCAATGGAGAAAGATAGGTAGCATCATATACCGGCCGGGCTGCCTGTACGGTAAGTGAGGCTTTATACACATTATCTTCCACCACACTTTGCACATTGATAAAAAAACTACACTGAATTTTTTCCTGGGGTTGAAAGGTATTTTTAGTCCATTTACGATTATTGATCAGGTCGGTCAATTGCGTCTGCAGGGTGGTAAATATTTTTGGATTCACATTACTGCCCACCTGCTGGGCGAGTACGGTAACTTTTGCCTGCAACTCCTGTGCCCGGGCAGTAAACGTTACGGCCAGTACAAGCAAGCCAATGATTGTTTTTCTAAGCATGAAGGTCTTCAATAATTTTTTGAACAATTTTTTCTGCAATTTCTTTTTTATCTGCCAAAGGAAGCCGTTCTTCTTTCCCCGTTTTATCCAGTAAAGTAACAGCATTGGTATCGGTACCAAAACCCGCACCTTCTTCCCGTAAGGAATTCAACACGATGAGATCGGCATTTTTCTCCTGCAATTTTTTCCGTGCATTGTCAATTTCCTGTTGAGTCTCCAATGCAAATCCGGCCAGGTATTGGCCTTTCTTCTTTTTTTGCCCCAGTGTTTTTAAAATATCCGTTGTAGCCACCAATTCTATATGCATACTTGCATTGCCGGCTTTTTTTATTTTTTCTTTTTCTGTTTTTACCGGCCGGAAATCAGCCACAGCCGCACACATCACACTGATTGCTGATTGCTCGAAGTGGTGTGCACAGGCCTGGTACATTTCTTCAGCAGAGGTTACTTTTATCAACTGAATGCCCTGGTATGATTTTGCAACCTGCGCCGGGCCGGACACGAGGGTTACATCAGCGCCATATTCATAAAAAGTATCAGCCAGGGCATATCCCATTTTTCCGGAAGAATGATTGCCAATAAAACGTACGGGATCAATGGCCTCGTATGTAGGCCCGGCCGTTACCAGGATTTTTTTTCCAGTCAAATCATTTTTCCTGAAAATTGTTTCTTTTAAGAATTGAATAATATGTTCCGGCTCAGCCATGCGGCCATCTCCCTGTAAGCCACTGGCCAGGAAACCTCTTTCCACGGGAATTACCAAATTTCCATAACGTTGCAGGGCCTCCAGGTTTTGTTTGACTGCCGGATGTTTCCACATGTCTTCATCCATTCCCGGCGCCACTACTACCGGGCAGGTGGCTGATAAATAAGTAGCCAGCAAAAGATTATCACATTGGCCTTGTGCCAGTTTGGCTAACGTGTTTGCACTCAAAGGTGCAATGAGCATACAATCGGCCCAGCGGCCGAGCATCACATGATTGGCCCAGGTATTTTCACTGAAAAAATCAATATGCACTTTATGTTGCGAAAGCGTGGATAAAACCAGGGGAGATACAAAATGTTGGGCGGAAGGTGTCATGATAACTTTCACCTCGGCCCCCGCTTTAATCAGCAACCGCACCAGGAAAACAATTTTGTAAGCAGCAATGCTGCCGGTAATACCTATTAAAATCTTTTTCCCTTTAAGCATACGTTAATGCGATTTGTATATTCTGAATAAAAGTAATAAAAAACGACAGTAGAACTGTCGTTGGAATAAATTAATTTATGCAGGGAAGAAAATTAACGGAAAAGGTCTTCATCATTTTTCCGGTAATAGATTTTATCTTCCATAAATTCCCGGGTTGCCAGGATAGCCGGGTTGGGCATCCGCTCATACGCTTTGGAGATCTCGATCTGTTCTTTGTTTTCGTGGATCTCTTCCAGTGTATCGGTATGGCTGGCAAACTCTTCCAGCTTATTATGCAATTCTTCCTTTATGGCTACATTGATTTGATTGGCACGTTTGGCAATAATATTGATAGACTCATATAAATTCCCGGTCTTGCCTTTGATATCAGCCAGGTTTTTCGCTTCTATCACACTAACGGAGTTATTGCTGTTTTGCCGCCTGAATTTGCTCATTTTGTATCTGGTTTATTTTATTTTGTGATTGGGTAATATACTCTTTTGCCTTTGCAGCTAATTTGCTGTCAGGAAAACGGCTATCAAATTCACCGGCTTCTTCGATTACTTTTTCAAAACGTTCTACCTGCTTATTGGTATAGCTGTTCAAGGCATATTTATAATATGATTCAATAATATTCAATTCATACTGATCGCCAATTTTTGAATCCGGGTAATTGCTCAGCAGGGTAGTATACGCTATTGCCGCTGCTTTGTAATAGCCCAGGTCATAATATAATTTTGCGCTCAGGTATTCTTTTTGTTCCAGTTTTTCATGGCATAAATTAATGATCTCAGTGGCTTCTTTCACCCGGCTGGATTGCGGATGTGAATTGATAAAAGCCTGCATCAGGGACATGGCTTTGTAGGTATTGGTCTGGTCAAGTTCTACCTTGGGTGATAATTTATAAAACGCGTAGGCCCGCATATATTCCATTTCTTCCACATGGCTGCTATTCGGAAAGTTCTCATTAAACGTTTTAAATAAATCACTGGCATTTAAATAAAAGCCCTGGTCGTAAATACAATATGTGTATTTATAAAACATATCCTCATACCTTGTATCCCCTTTGTACAATGGCAGGATATCTTCATACACTGTTTGTGCCTGGTAATATCTTTTTTGAACAAAATACTGTTCCGCCATTTTTAATTTGTATTCTTTATCCTTACTCTTTAAAACTTTATTCAGTTTCACTGAACTGGAACAGGAAGAGAAGAGGAAAACCGCCAATAAAATTTGCAGTAAAAATTTCATAAAGTGTGCAAAGTTAAGTTGATCCGGCAAATTAACCAGCATATTTTTGCAATGCTATGGAAATCAGTTAAGAATATGATAAAACGGGTTATTATGGAACCCCATTTTCATTTTGGGCAATAAAATTGACAAGTTATCGGCAGTGTTATTAAACCGAAGACAGGTTCACTATTCTAAACCAGTAAATTTTATAGATGCAAAAATTATATTTTTCCTTACTCGCTTTTCTCGTGATGAGTTGTTTACAACCCGTTGCCGCTCAAAACGCGGACCAGGCTAAAGGGATTCTTGATAAAGTTAGCGTAAAACTAAAAAGCATAAATGCCCTTAGCGCCAATTTTACCCGAACTACAACCGACCGGAATAAAACAAAAAAAGCCACTGCTTCCGGTATCATGTATATCAAAGGGAATAAATTTTATATCAAAGAAGACCAGGTTGAAATTTTTTCCAACGGTGCGAAAACCTGGAACTATAACGGGGAAGATGAAGTGACCATACAAGATGTGGACCCGTCGGATGCAAATGCACTTACCCCGCGTAACCTGATGGGTGATTTTTATAAAACCGGTTTCACGTATAACCTGGTTTCCTCTTCCGGAGATACCTACCAGGTGCAATTGGTGCCAACCGATAAACGACGAAATTTTAGCCAGGTAACTGTATATGTCAGCAAGAGTAAGACACTGGTAACTAAAGTACGTGTCCTGGATAAATCAGGCAATACTATTGAAATTGCTTTCTCCAACTTTAATACCAATGCCTCCATTGCCGATAGCAAATTTGTGTTTGATCCGGCTAAACACCCGGGTGTGGAAGTCATTTCAGAATAAATATTACCTGCTCTGAACCGGAAAAGTATCAACCATATTTTTGAGTAGATTTGCCAGCCTATTATGATGCAGCAAAAGAAAATCATCATTACTATTGACGGCTTTTCTTCCTGCGGGAAAAGTACTCTTGCCCTGCAAATAGCACAGGCATTGGATTATATATGGATAGACAGTGGCGCCATGTACCGTGCGATTGCATTGTATTTTCTCCGTCACCAGGTGGATATGGAAAATAAAGAAACGATCGAAAAAGCCCTGGAAAATATTGAACTCGATTTTACAATTAACCAGGTTACTCATAAAAGTACGATACGACTAAATGGGGAAGAAGTAGAAACAGAAATCCGGCAAATGCCCATAAGTGAATTGGTGAGCCCGGTAGCGGCTATTCCTGAAGTCCGGGAATTTGCCGTAGTACAACAACGTAAAATGGGGGAGAAGAAAGGCATCGTCATGGATGGCCGGGATATAGGTACCACTGTTTTTCCAAATGCTGAATTAAAGATCTTCTTAACAGCAGACCTGGAGACCAGGATTAATCGCCGGTTTGCAGAAATGAAAAGAACAAATCCACAGGTTACACGGGAAGAAGTACAAACCAATATTGAGAACCGCGATTATATAGATAGTACAAGGGCAATCAGCCCGTTGAAGAAAGCACAGGATGCACGGGTGCTGGATAATTCTCATTTAAGTTTTGACCAACAAATCAGCATAGTATTAAATTGGGTCAATGAACTGGTGTAGTTATTCACGCACCAGGTCCAGGATCGCTTCTGTAATTGATTCCACATTTGGTTTACTGAAATAATCTCCATCACTGCCATAGGCCGGCCGATGTGCCTGGCCGGGCAATGTTTTCGGTGCCGCATCCAGCCAGCGGTAGCCTCCTTGTATTTCTATTACCTGCTGGTACATATAAGCGGTTGCACCACCCGGTACATCTTCATCTATAAAAATAATCCGGCTTGTCTTTTTCAATGATGCCAGGATTTTTTGATCTGTATCAAAAGGTAGTAAGGTTTGTACATCGATCAGTTCGCAACTCACATCCTTTAATGCTGGTTGATGTAAAGCTTCTTCAATGATACGCAAGACAGATCCATAGGATACGATTGTTACATCCGTTCCTTCTTTTAAAATTTCCGGTACACCCATAGGCACCCTGATATCCAATAAATTAGAAGGTAATTTTTCTTTCAGCCGATAGCCATTTAAGCACTCAATAATCAATCCCGGATCATTGCTTTGCAGCAGTGTATTATACATGCCTACTGCTTGTGTCATATTTCGAGGCACACATATCCGCATGCCCCGTAACGCATTTATGATGACGCCCATGGGGGAGCCACTATGCCATATTCCTTCCAGCCGGTGGCCTCTTGTGCGTACTATTAGCGGGCAGGCCTGTTTGCCATTGGTGCGGTATTGCAACGTGGAAACATCATCGGAGAGGGGTTGTAAGCCATACAAGAGGTAATCTAAATATTGGATTTCGGCGATTGGCCGTAAGCCCCGTAAAGCCAGGCCAATGCCCTGGCCCATAATGGTCAGCTCCCGGATACCGCAATCAAAAATCCGGCTTTCGCCATATTTCTCCTGTAAGCCTGCAAAGCCCTGGTTTACATCCCCGATAAAACCCACATCTTCGCCAAAGGCAACTACTTTGGGATTATGGGCAAAAAGCTGATCAAAATATTTATTCAATACTTCAAAGCCATTAATTGAAACATCTTCAGTATAAACAGGAGCAACCGCATTAACCCGCAAAGATGATTTCGGGCTTTCATCAAAAAGATTGGAATTGAAAATGGATTTACTCTCCTCTTTCCGTTTTGTATAAATTTCTTGTAATGATTTATTCTGATCGGTATTTTGTATCAACTGGATTGCCGTGGATAGTGCATGCATGATATCCCGGCGCAATGCTTCTTTATTATTTACAAGTTCATTCGCCAAATCCTGCAGTTGCCTGAACTTTTCCATATCATTCACCACTGCCGTGCGGATAAGTTCGGCTGCTTCAGCAGCCTGTTGGCGAATGGGGCCCATATAAGCTTCCCATGCCTGGTTTTTTTCATCCCGTACTTCCGTCTTTGCCCTGGCAGCAAGTGCATTTAATTCTTCTTCCCCGGCAATGGAATTGGTAATGATCCATTCTTTCATTTTTGCAATGCCATCCCATTCTTTTTCCCAGGCCAGTCTCTCCGGTGATTTATAACGCTCATGGCTGCCCGATGTGGAATGGCCTTGTGGTTGGGTCAGCTCTTCAATATGAAAAATGGCAGGTGTATGTGTATCCCTGATTTTTTGTAACCCGTTTTCTATGGTTTCACATAAGCCGGCATAATCCCAGCCTTTTACTTTATAGATCTCCAGGCCATTAGTGCCCTCCTTTTTTTGAAAACCTCTTAATGCCTCAGAAACCGAACCTTTGGTGGTTTGATATTTTTTGGGAACAGAAATACCATAACCATCATCATAAACAAATACGGCCAGGGGAACCTGCAAGACACCGGCTGCATTGATGGTTTCCCAGAAATGACCTTCACTGGTTGATGCATCGCCAATACTGCAAAAACAAATTTCATTGCCCCGGTTGGATAAATGTGCAAAATCGTGCAATGCATCATTGGCCCGGAAAAGTTTGGAAGCAAGCGCCAGGCCAAGGCTCTTGGGCATTTGTCCGGCAGTGGGCGCCATATCAGCGGCAATATTTTTTTGAGATGTTAAGTCAACCCATTCACCTAACCGGTCATAATTGGTTGTGGCAAAATGGCTCACCATTTGCCTACCCGAACTATTGGGATCATTTGCCGGATCCGGATCGGCATATAATTGTGCAAAAAATTCCTGCACTTTCAATAAGCCGGCAGCCATCATAAAAGTCTGGTCGCGGTAATACCCGCAACGCCAGTCACCCGGCTTAAAGAATTTAGCCATGGCTATTTGTACGATTTCTTTTCCGTCGCCAAAAATGCCAAACTTTGCTTTTCCCGTTAAAACTTCTTTGCGGCCCAGGAGACTCACTTCCCGGCTTTTGCAGGCGATAAAATAATCGCTCAACACTTCTTCCCGGAATTTCTCGAAAGACATCATTTCCAGATTTTCTACCGGGGTGGCTGTTTCTTTTTCCATATAGCGAAAATAGGGATTGTTTTTTAAAAGTTTTGACTTCCCGGCTAATAGCTCTGATGCACATCCTGGAATTGGAATGAAATATGCAGGGAATAGCAGAAATTCATTTCAATTTAACATATAAAAGAATATTTTTGTTGCTACTTTAAAAAAATATTTTTATTTTAAATCAACATTTTTAAATCCTATCCCGGCATTCTCCGTTAAGGAGAAATTGCTGACAGGTAAAACCAAAAAATAATAACATGAAAAAATGGATGTTCATCGTGCCGGCTTTTATCTTTTTATCAGCATTTTCCGTAAAAGCGCAAACAATCGTACAAGACACCACTGCAATGGATATTTCCAAACTGGTTACTTTTTCAGAACTGGATCATGATTTTGGAAAAATCCCGTATGGTAAACCCGTGGAATATGTGGTTAGCATGAAAAATATTTCCGGCAAACCTATTGGCATCAAAGATGTGATCAAATCCTGCGGGTGCACTACACCGGTGTGGTCTGCCGGGCCGTATGCAGCAGGCGATACCATGAATGTGAAACTGGGCTTTAGCGGTTATGCCGAAGGCGCTTTCAACAAAATGGTTACCATTTATTTTGATAATGGCATGACGCAAATTGTAAAATTTCATGGAGAAACTTTTAAAGCACCGGAAAATGCAGCTCCGGCAAATAGCGCAGTTTCTAAAATGAAAGAAGGAGAATAATCCATATCCTCCTGTGTTTCGCAACAGGGCCATGTTTGCTGAACAATATGAGTATATTAGAAACTATTAAAACACCCACATCATGAAAAAAATATTCACCATTTGTTTATTCGCTTTTATGTTGCCAGTGCTTGCGCAAAATGTGCAAACCGAGGTAGCTTTTAAATCCACTACTTATACATTTGGAAAAATAAAACTTAATAATCCCGTGAGTACGGAATTTATATTTACCAATAATACCGGGAAACCGTTATTGATCGAAACGGCTACAGCAGAATGTGGCTGCACGGATCCGGAATACGATAAAAAACCGGTATTAAATGGAAAAGAGGGAAAATTGAAAGTAACATACAAGGCCGATACACCCGGTATTTTTTCCAAAAAAGTAACAGTAAAATTTTTTAATATTCAAAAGCCTGTTGTCCTGACAATCGAAGGGGAAGTAGTATCAAAATAAAATACTTTTTAAAAAGTTTGATCCCGGATAAGGAAATGTCTTATCCGGGATTTTTTTATAGCGTTAAGAAAGAATGGCCGTATAGATAGCGTAGTAGCTGCTCGTTTCATTTTCCCGAAAAGAAACAATAAATTCTTATTATTTATTATAGTTTTTAAAAAGGAAGTAAATAGGTATCCGAGGCCGGTAAAGGTACCTGGATGGAAGATGAAATAGCATCCCTCTTTTTTAAAAACCCTTATTGTTTTTTTCTCCAAAAAAACAGTATCTTTATTTCATTCATCACCTTAAAATAAAATTGCATGCAAAAAATTTTATGCTCGGCTGTACAGAAAGTTTTGGCGCTGCATTTTATACCGGCTGCCAGGAAAATACCGAAAAACAGCAACCTCTCATCGGCTGAAACGCCCGTACACACTGCATTTGCGGGGGGGGGGTAAAAACCCCGGCGATTTTTATTTAAAAAATTTTGCTTCCCTTTCCGCAGAAATGGCGGCACATGGTATTACGCGCTGTTTCGCACCAAACCCTAATGCGAATCGTTATGAAGAAAAAAATACAGTCACGACCCAATCTTGCATAGAAATGCCCCCGGTAACGCCACTCTATACTTCGACAGTCAAAAAGCCTGGATCCTTTAGCGCTTTTGGCAATCCTGTTTTTTCTCAACAATATTTTAAAACTTTAATCAGCACATTCAATTACCTGCACACGGCCAAATAATGGCTAAGCCCGGGATGAATATTTTTTATTTTCAAAAACATTAATAGTAATACGATGAAAACTTTAATAAAAATCATAAGCGC
>JBDHYG010000031.1:0-14878 GCA_039811225.1 Parafilimonas sp. | reverse complement strand
CACCCGGATGGTTTCACCCGGGTGTATGTTGCATTTATTTGTTACTGTAATGGGCTTTTACTACGGCTAAATGTTGTAACAAGTCGATACTGACAATATCTACTTTTTGAATAGCCAGCCCTGTACGGCTGCATAGGTCTTCGATCATCTCTGTCCGTAATTCCGGCTTAATCAAATCCATACGCTCATAAATGATTTGCTTGGTACTTATATTGGTGGTTGTGGTACGGTCCAGGAATAAGGCCAGCAATAATATAAATGCATTGGAAATGATGATGACGATAAAATTATCCTGCGTGGTAGCCAGTGAGTTAATCAGGCCCATAGCGATACACAGGAAGAGGTAACCCATTTCTTTCACCGCTACTTTCACCGTCCTGTACCGCATAATAGAGAATATGGCAAACAGGCCAAAGGCAAAGCCTACTTCCAGGTCAGCAGCGCTTAATAAAAAGCAAATGAGAAAGTTGACGGAATTAAAAAGAATAAAGGTGAATACAAAATCTTTATTGCGATGACGGGTAAAATAGATAACACGCACCAGCATAAAGATGGCAATGGAATTGATGATAAAGCGCATACCTAATTCTTCCAGGTCGAAACTGCTGATGAAATTTTTCAGGCCGGTGCTGTCCTGTGCGAGGACAGGGGTAAGACCCACGAAGAAAATGGCGGCTACTATAGAAATGACTTTTTTCATGATGAT
Source organism: Parafilimonas sp. (assembly GCA_039811225.1). GTDB lineage: Bacteria > Bacteroidota > Bacteroidia > Chitinophagales > Chitinophagaceae > JAFDXJ01. The sequence continues at coordinate 14,172 of JBDHYG010000031.1, read as the reverse complement.
TTGTTTTGATGGTTTAGCAATAAACGGCTTGTGCTTTTTTTATCCTGTTTATTTTGTGTAATAATGGTTTGAATACCTGGTGGTTTATTTCCGGATGCAGCTTAATGATCCCTAATACGTATTTACTGATACTGGAAGGGTAGATGCGTTTTTTCCGGAGCGAGGAAATAATGCCGTGCATGAGCGATGCCTTGGATTGTTTCACTTCTATGATGGCAATATCATCTACCGTAATTTCTTCCGCACCGGTATCCGGATTGCGATAAGATAGGTTTAAATCTATCGTACATCTTTCTGTCTTTGCTTTATTTACCAGGGTAATGCGTGTATATGCATTGATTAAAGTGGGAATAAGCTCTCCGGGTAATTCTTCCGGGTAAAAGGCTCGGATCCTTTCTGCCTGGGCAGGAGTCAATTCATGGATACCGGTTTTCAGTTTTTCCCTGAATTTATCTGTCCGTAAATTGGTTTTCATTTTTACTTCAAAAAAGTGAAGGTTACTTTCGAGGTAAGAACGTGTACGCGCTTTGATACGGTTGGGCAGGTGATTGTGATGGTCCTGGTAAAACCGAAAATCCGTTGTGTCGAAATACGTTGTTTCATAACTGAAACCCCGGCGCCCGTCAATGTCGAGAATATAATATTGATTGCGAACGAGATCAAACACTTCTTCCAGGCTTCTCAGGGGGATAATGTATTTTCTGTCTATCCTGCTCAGGAGTTTCACATTATCCATCTCTGCCAACGTAATTGGCTCGAGGCTTTGTAACAGGTCATTTAATTTTTCTTGTTGCATGGCTTTTATTTTTTTGGATGAAACCGGGGCGCTTCACTATAGTTCTTTTTTTAACCCGTAATAGCGTCCTTTGAAATAAAAACAGCAGCACACAAAAAACCCCTATGCCTTTTTCAAAAAAAAATGAAAAAGGAAATAAGTATCTTTATAAGATGCTGATAAGCAATATTTTACAAAAAAATATTTTTTATGGAAAAAACTCAAAGGGAGAAAAAATATGGAGTAGGGAGGAAATATTTTATAGTTTACATCTAATAACTCTCGAATGTATTTGCGAGTAGAATAATCAGCATGCTGCCATTTACTGCCGGGCTATTACTCTTTTAGCAGTTAAATATTTTCTGATAGGTGCATCTATATATTTCATCACCAGGTAAGCCAGGATAAGTTGAAAAATTATTCCACAGAGAATGATGAAGGTTAACGTTTTTGTTGAAGGTTGATATTGGGTAAAATAATTTCCATATATCCAGATACCTGCATAGTGGGTCATATATAGAGGATAGGAGATATCTCCGAGAAATGTACAGAGTTTTTCCCGGCGATGAGTTAAGATTGAACCGGCCCCCAGGGAAACCAATAATGGGAAATAAAACACAACAACCAATGCTTCTGTCAGCCAGTTCCAGTTGGTTCCCGGCATGAGAAATGCCAGGCTGAGCAATACAGCGATTGGCCAAAAGCCCATTTTGTTTTTGATCAGCCAATGGGAGCGGTATAAAAGCAAACCGGCTAAAAATGAAAATGCCACCCGGGCGCCTCCATCAAAAAAATTATCTTTTGACCAGCCACCTAACAGATTACCGGCACGGTAACTCACCAGGAAAATTCCCGCCGCAGCAAGAAGGGTTAACAGGAATAATAGCCGGCGGCTTATCCTGTATAATACTAGTGCATAAAAAATGTTGGCAATATATTCCCAAAATAAAGACCAGGCCGGTGCATTGAAAGCAAAAAGATTGTATGCCCTTTCTTCCATTATGGGTAATGGAATTAATAGCAGGGAACAAATAAAAAGCAACACAATTTTTCCGGCACCATAAGCAACGGGCATGGCAAAGGGATCCAGGAAGAAGCATAACAAGCCCAGGATAGAGCCAATAATAATCAGCGGATGCAAACGAATCAACCGTGCTTTAAAAAATGCGAACGCCCCGATTTGCCGGATGCGGTTGTCATACGCATACCCGATGACAAAGCCTGATAAACAAAAGAAAAAATCAACGGCTAAAAAGCCATGGCCGATAAAATTTTTATTGATATCAGTAAAGATCCATTCCATATAATGAAAAACCACAACGGCCAGGGCCGCAATGCCCCTTAAACCATCGAGGAGAATAAAATGCGGTTTTGTAGTATTCATATCCTGCTTTCAGAAGTAAAATGTGTAAGGCTGAATATTGATATTACATCGTTTTTTCAGAATTTAGTGATGTAATATAATAGCAGGGCTAAAAATACAGGTTTCAGATTGCATCACAACAATAAGCAAAACATTTTTAGTGAGCTTAACGTAATTGCATTTCTACATTTTTATTCTTAGATCTGGCTTTACATATCCGGGATTTCCGGCTCTACGAGTTTTTTTAATTTTTCCAAAGATTCCTGCCAGCCTAAATAGCACATTTCCACCGGTATCATGGCCGGAATATTTTCCTGCACAATATGCAATGCCGTGCCACAGGAGACTTTTTGTAAATGCACGGTAGTGCGCATTTCTCCCGGCAGGGCCGGATCATCAAAGCGGTCTGTATATTGAATAAAACCCGGTGATTGGATTTCGATAAAACGCCCTCCAAAGGAATGACTGTTGCCGGTAGAAAAATTAATGAAGGTCATTTTGTAGTCACCGTCTTTTTCAAATTGGAATTGTTGCACCGTACAAATAAAACCATATGGCGGCAACCAGGCTGCCATGGCATCGGCTTGCGAAAAAGCGCGGAATACTTTTTCCGGGGAAGCTGTCAACACCCTATAAAGTGTTACTGTATTTTCTTGCATAGTAAATTATTTTAAAAATGATCAAATGTTTTTTCTTGATTGAAAACAAAATCAATGGATGCCGGGCAATAAAGTAACCAGTTTAGATTGTATTTATCCGTAAGGGTAGCCGTTATGTCTCCCCAATAATTCATGGCTAAAGGAGCCATTGTTTTTGCACCGGTAGCTAATCGGGTATAAAGTTGTTTCATTTCTTTTTTGTTATTGCTATACCAAACCAATGTATTGGAATTGCATGAGTTAATGTTTTGTACCGGTATATCCGAACCCATCAAAGCAAAATGCCGGTGGGAGAGAGTTGCCTGTAAAATCAACCTGCTCATTTGTTTTGGAAATACATGGCTACCTGTTAGGTCTTCCAGGTTTTCCAAATGTAGTTCACCGCCCAGGCAATATTGATAAAAAAGCATAGCCTCCCGGCAGTAGCCGTTAAAAGAAAGAAATGGGATAAGCATGTTACGATAAATGATGAACCTCTAATTTTTTCTTCCAGAAAATATACGATAAGATCCCCGGGCCAATCCAAAATAACATAGTCAGCATTAAGGGATCGAATTTTCCTGAAACCGCAATGCCGGAATAAATGGCCCCGGCCAGGTCAAAAAACAAACCGGCATACGCCCATTCCTTCAATGTTTTCAGGCCGGGAAGGAGTATCGCTATCGAGCCAATAATTTTTGCCCAACTGATAAACTGGATAAAATAAACCGGGTAACCCAGGCCGTTGACAAATATTTCCCGGGTCTGTTCATTCGGCCCAATGCCACCTACTGCCGTAAAGATCATCATCCCGGAAAAGAGGATAGTGCATATCCAATAGAGAAGTGTAATGGTTGTTGGTTTCATAACGTATATTTTTGACATACTTAAGCTCCCACATTGAACATCCAGCGAATACCAAACCGGTCCTGGCAGGTACCCCAGTAACCCCAAAACTCATCATGCGGGGCAATATCTTCCTTGCGGCCACAAGCCATTTCTTTATACAACCTGTCCGCTTCTTCTTTTGTATCCGGGTTCAGGCTGATAGTTATATTATTTCCTTCCACTAATTTTTGCCCCATACATTCCAGGATATCTGTTGCCATGAGTAAGGTGCCACCTAATATGGGCAATGCCACATGCATGACTTTATTTTTATCTTCATCGGATAGCGGCGGCATGCCACCCATATCCGGCATATCTTTCATGCGCATGATGGGTGCGGAATATTCAGTTCCAAATACTTTCTTGTAATGGTCAAATGCTTCTTCAGTATTGCCATTGAAATTTAGGTAAATTGATACGTAGGCCATAATGATTGTTTTTATGATTAAGAAAATGTTTATTCATGTTGTTCGTAGAATCATTTCGATTATAGATGGATCAACAACTAAGTGCTTCTTAAAATTTTTTCCATCTTTTTTCCTTTTGCTAATTCATCCACCAGTTTATCGAGGTAGCGGGCCTTTTGTACCAGTGGGTCTTCTATATCTTCTACCCGGTAGCCACAAATTATGCCGGTGATCAGTTTGGCATTCGGATTTAATTTGGCTTGCGCAAAAAAGGTTTCAAAATTGACTTTCTCTTCAATCAGTTTGTTTATTTTTTTATCATCAAAACCGGTAAGCCAGGTAATAACGGTATGCAATTCTTCTTTGGTACGCCCTTTCGAAGTTACTTTGGTTACATAATGAGGGTACACGGAAGAAAATAACATTCCGGCAATTCGATGATTAAAATTTTTTTTAGTATCCATATTATTTATTTTAAGCGTTCAAGTTTTCCTTTTCGTTTCACCAGGTTTTTATAGTCCCATTGAATCGTTCTTGATTTTTTCAGCCAACGTTTCATCGCAGGTTTTTTTATTTCCGACACATCCGTATAAAAAATGGAGGCATCTTTAAATTTTTTTCCGATCACATTCAATGCCTCCTCTCCAAAACCCGCACCACTCCAGAACATCAACCGGATACCTGCTTTTTGTTTGCTATACCCGACAATGGGGTTTCCATCGAGGAACCAAACCGGGTGGGCATGCCAGATTTTATTTTCTGCACCCGGTAAAACCCTGGTGATTTCCCTTGCAAGCAATTCACAAATAGCTTTATCCGTTTTGTTTTGTTTGCTATGGTACATGTTTATTTCTCTGGCGAAAGTGATAGCTTCTTTTTTGTCCGGATTGGATATTGTTTTCTTTTTTTCCGGAACGAAATGCTCCGTTTCCTGTTTTCGAAATTGTATAATGTCGCGAATGAAAGGCAGGGGCAACTTTTCAGTATGTGGAAATTGAATGACCGCTTTACTTACATGATAATTTTTCAATTCTTGTTCAAAGCTTTGAAGAAATGCTTTGCTCCAGGGACTGGATAAAGATAGGTGATGGGCAAAGGCACAATAGTAAAGCAAAAATTGCTTATCCAGTTTAAAAGCCGGTATTTGATAACTAATGGTTTCAATGGCACCAGGTACCAGTTGATGGACCAGGTTGCGGATACTGGTCATGCGTTTGCGAATTTCTTCCGGGAAAGCGGCATGATAGGCATCTATATTCTTAAAATTAGTTTTGGCCATTGCAGTTTAGTTTTTATAGGCTGCTTTTATTTTAGCAATATCAATCTTTTTCATGGTAAGAAATACATCCAGCACCGCATTTATTTTTTCAATATTTGTATCCTGGAAAATGGCATCCATTTCAGATGAAACTATCTGCCATGAAAGACCAAACTTATCCTTCAACCAACCACAAGGTTGTTCTTCTCCGCCGGCAGTCAATTTTTCCCAGTAGTAATCAATTTCTTCCTGGGTATCGCAGTACACCATAAAGGAAACGGATTCATTGAGTTTAAACACGGGCCCGGCACTGATAGCCATAAATGTATTTCCGGAAAGTTCAAAGGAAACAATATCAAAACTCCCGGTCGGCGTATGTGGTGAGCCCAAAGTCTTGCTATAATTAATTTTTGAACCCGGAAAAACTGATACATAAAAATTTGCGGCTTCTACGGCCTGGGTATCATACCAAAGATGTGGAACGATTTGTTTGATTTTTGTTGCCATAATGCTTCATTTAAAGTTGAGAATCGAATTATTTTAATAAAGCAAAACTGCTTTCTTTTCATTGAAAAAGAACTGTGTACCTGCGACAGAAATGAGGGGTATTTCCGCCAGAAAAATAAACGAAGACGGAGAAAAAAACAATGAAGTGCCGGAATGAATTTGTAATTTCAATATCTCAAAAAATTTCGTATGAAAAGAATTGCGGTATATGTACCGGAGTGCGCAGTGATTGAAGCCATCACACCTCCATACCGGTTATTTAAAACAGCCAATGATTTCCTGCAGGCACAAGGCAAAGAGCCCATGTTTGAGGTAGAATATGTAGCGTTAAAAAGATCTGTTCATGCCAATGACGGGGAATATGCCGTGAAGGTAAACCGGCTTTTGCTTGAAGTCAACGAGACAGATTTGATTTTCCTGCCGGCTATTTATGGGGATGTAGATAATGCATTAAAACAAAATGCGCGAGCTATACCCTGGCTAAAAGAAATGTATGCCCGGGGCAGCGAAATTGCCAGCTTATGTGTAGGCGCCTTTTTATTAGCGGCAACCGGTTTGCTGGATGGGAAAAAATGTTCCACTCATTGGGCTTACTATTCTATTTTTCGTGAAAAATATCCGGAAGTGGTGATTACCGATGGCTCCGTGATTACCGATGAAGGAAGGATCTATTCCAGTGGCGGGGCCAATTCATTATGGAATTTGCTTTTGTATTTATTGGAAAAATATACGAACCGGCAAACGGCTGTTTTGGCAGCAAAATATTTTGCCATTGATATCAGCCGGAATAGCCAGTCAGATTTCAGCATCTTCACCGGGCAGAAAACACATAGCGATACTGAAATATTGAAGGCACAGGAAATCATCGAAAAAAATTTTTCAGAAAAAATTTCTGTGAATGAGTTGGCAGACCAGGTAAATATCAGCCGGAGAAATTTTGAACGCCGCTTTAAATTAGCCACCAATAATACACCCATTGAGTATATACAACGTGTACGGATAGAATCTGCCAAACGCTGTTTTGAGGGCAGCCGGCAAAATGTAAATGAAGTCATGTATGCCGCGGGTTACACAGATACCAAAGCATTCCGGGATATTTTTAAGCGTATTACCGGATTAACGCCACTTGCTTACAGGAATAAATATGCCCGGTTGCAAATGAATAATCATGTATATAGCTGATGCGAAAAAAAATAGTAGTATATTACGAAAGAATCATTGCTGCTGCCTTTTCAGCGATCATATACACCGGTGCATTGGTATTTCCTGAAACAATAGTTGGCATAATTGAGGCATCGGCTACGCGCAGGCCATCAACCCCATGTACCCGGAGTTCATCATTTACAACCGCCATTTCATCATGGCCCATTTTACAGGTGCCTGTTGGGTGATACACCGTTTCCATAATTTTTTGAATATGCAGCAAAATGGCTTCTTCATTTTTTGTATCCGGTGGATATATTAATTGCTTGCGATAGCCATCAAAAGCAGTTGCTTCTAATACCTCGATAGCTTTCTTACAGGATTCGATCATTACCTGTTTATCTTCTTCCGCGCTTAAAAAATTGGGCTGGATAACCGGGAAGTCAAATGGATTCGCACTTCGTAAGCCAAGCCAGCCACGGCTTTTAGGCCGTAATAAAGTGGGTAAAATGGTAAACCCGTCTTCATCCGTCGGGAAGCTGTTGAGATCATACACATCTGTTTCATAACGGCTACCAACCTGTGTGGAAGTAAATTGAAACTGGTAGTCAACACGATCGGGACTTAGCGAGGAACTGCCGAAAGCAACGGCTTCCAAGGGTCCCATGGTCAGTACCCCTTTTTTGGAAAAAAAATAACGTGCCAGGTCTATCGCCTGCTGTGCCGGTTTGATATGATGATTTTTTCCTTTTCGCTGTGTAGCCAAAGCACTGACCGGGAAAAATAAATGATCCTGCAAATTTTTACCCACACCCGGTAAAGGATGCAGGCAATCAATACCGTTTTTTTTCAGTTCATCCTGGTCGCCGATACCTGAAAGCATTAATAATTGGGGCGAAGCAAATGCTCCTGCACAAAGAATAATTTCTTTAGAGGCCAGAAATTGTTGCGAAGTTTGATTACCGGTCATTACTTCAATCCCGGTTGCGCGGCCATTTTTGAGTAGAATGGATTTCGTATGTGCATGTGTCAGGATTTTCAAATTGTGCCGGTGCATGACCGGGTGCAGAAAAGAAACAGCCGCACTTTGTCGTTTTCCTTTCTTTATATTGAATTGAAACATGCCGGCACCTTCCTGCTTTTCACCATTATAGTCGTTGTTGGCAGTAAAGCCTTTTTGCAAACAGGCAGTAACAAATGTTTCAGCAAAAGGGGCATGAAAACTGTGTAAAAATGCGGTATATAATTCACCATCCTGGCTATGATATGCATTTACAATATCGGCATTGTTTTCCGACTTTTTAAAATAGGGCAATACCTCTTTATAGGACCAGCCTTTATTTCCCAGTAATGCCCAGTCATCATAGTCTTGTTTATTACCGCGCACGTAAGCCATTGCATTGGTACTGCTGCACCCACCCAACACTTTTCCCCGGGGTAAATAAATTTTTCGGTTGAGCGCATGTTCCTGTGGCTCGGTATAATAACCACCCCAATCAACATTGCTCTTATGCAGTTTCATATATGCTCCCGGGATATGGATTTCCATTTTATTATCTGCGCCACCTGCTTCGACGAGTAAAACATGGTTGGCTTCATTGGCGGAGAGCCGGTTGGCCAATACACAGCCGGCACTACCGGCTCCGATGATAATATAATCGTATGTCATTAGAAGAAAATGATTTCCGAGATCAGGAATACTGCAATTTAATAAAAAGCCATACTGAATGTTCAAAGCAAGTTTCTAAATGTAATTTTAACTTGAAAGAAATTTACCTGGCTGGAAATATTACCTTTCTTTATACACTTCAAATGTATAACAAGGCCAGGTTACTTTTTTTTCATACAGCCCTTTCATGTACCAGGGGTGAAACGAGGTAGTGACATACAGGTTCATTGTTGGAAATTGTTTTGACTGGTAGCGGTATTGTTTACTTTTCAGGCCCAGGAAATAGCCTTCTTCCTGGAAAGTAAAACCCAATTCAGCAAATTCCTGCAAAAGGCTATCGGCCAATTTTTTTGTATGCACCGTATGTGCAGCGCGCCAGGAGGCCTGGGGATTTATTTCCACATAAAAGGTAGAAGCCGGGATCGAGATCTCCTGGCCGGAGGTATCCTGAATAGTTATCTGGTAGGTAGAATAAAATTCTCCTTTTTTAGCTGCAATAAAATTGTCGGATAAATTTCTCATATACAGTTGAATACTTTCAATATCATGCATACCTGCAAGGTCTGTAAGTTCAGTGGCTGTTAACCTTTCCATAGCGGTAGCCAATTGTTCAATCGTTTTATGATCTTCTGTTTTTACCCGGTCCAATTCATTAAGTGATACAGCCCGTTTATTGGTCGGATTATTACAAGCCATTATACCTAATAGTACGAAAAGGATGATATAGTAGCTGATTTGTTTCATGAGGAAAGAGTTATTGTTTTATTCGATAAAAAACTGCCTTAAGCGATTCGGTATTTTCGTTTGGTTGTAAGGCTAAGATGTCCACATTTTTTTTCGTGGCCCGGGTTATGTGCAGAAAATGGTTGAAGAGGGTATCGCCCTGGTCACTTATAGCGATGATCCGGGGATAATGCAAGCCCTTTTCATCCACATAGGAAGTGATGATACTAAATCTGCCCTGCTCTTTTATAGTATCTTTTGTAAGGTAGGAAATATGTTGACAGCTGAAAAACCCATCACGCCGAAAACGGACTATGGTTAGTGTTGTGTCATTTTTCATTGCCCAGGAGCCAAGATGGCTATCGCCGAGATCCAGGTCTTTTCTGACTATATCAATTTGTTGAATTGCTTCCCGTTTCCTATCCAACCAATACCGAACAGCCAGGAAGATGGCCACTGCCAGGATAAAAAGAAAAAAATATTTTGCTGATCTCATGTAATAGGATTCATGTAAACAGGTTTATGTATGGAAATACAAGGAAAAAAAATGTACCCGGACTTAAGAATGCATTTGTGTTTTTTTAAAGCGAGCAAATCCAAGTGCATACAGCAGCAGCCTGGTTTTCTTTGCATTTACATGTGTTGATTCCTGGTCATTTTTCCGCTGCCTGGTTTTTGCAGTTGATTGTTTTGTTGCGACGTAAGTGAGTTCTTCATTAGCATATTTATCATGAGCATCCCGTACATCCGTTCTTTTAGCTTTCTTTTTTATAATATTATTTTGTTTCATAATGGATGGTCGAAAACAGGAAATAAGATTAGTAGACCTCAGCACCGTCATACGGTAGGGCAGCTAACCTAAATGATGTTTGAAATTCATTGATTATTTGCGTCCTTCTAACGCTGCGTCACAAGTAGCCATGGCATTGATAATTTCCTTCATCATCGCATCATCTCCTTTATACTTCTCTTCTATCTTTTGTTGGTAAGCCGTAGTTGCCTCTTCAGCTGTTTTTATTTTTGCAGCATCCCCTGAATTTTTTGCCTGGAATTCTTTGTGCATTAGTTGGCACCAGGTATCCGCAATTTCCGTGGCGGTACCGGTTACTTCCGGTGTGTCGGATACGGCAGAGGTGGTATTACTTGTGGAGGCTTCTTCTGATGAATCATTGGATGAATTGCCGGAACAGGAAAAAAAGCATACAGTCAAAAGCAGCAAAGCATAGTGCATTAAATTATATTTCCTCATGTAGTTAAAATTTTGATGAATTAATATTTGTAAATATAGTAAATGCTTCTAATTTAATTCTGCATTTGGGATAATGATCATTGACAAACTTTTGTCTATCCTGGTTTACAGGCCTCTATCTATATATGTAGTATAAGTGAAGCCATTGGCAAATTGTACAAGAAAAAACATTCGGGAGGTCTTACAAAATAATTGATGTGTACAGATAGTTTTTAACAATAAAGAAACCATTTCTATTATTGCTGTTCATTAGTGAATGTCATAGAAATTTCAATTTTTCCCGAATAAACTTATTTCTATCTGCTTTGTAACAAATGTAGCCTTCCATTTGAATTTAAAATCGGAACTTTGCTGCGTTTACCAAACAGGCTTAAATCAATTTTTATAATAAAAAGGAATAGTTATGTTTTTTCAACATGTTTATGACAAAACGCTGGCCCAGGGAAGTTATGTAATTGGCTGCCAGGCCACCGGTGATGCCATCGTGATAGATGCACAACGTGATATCGATATTTACCTAAAAATAGCGAAAGCCAATAACCTGCATATTACGCATATCACGGAGACACATATTCATGCCGATTTTTTATGTGGCTCCCGTGAGTTGGCGGCTGCCACCGGCGCTACGATGTACCTGTCCGATGAAGGCGGGCCCGACTGGCAGTATGAATTTCCACACCAAGGGCTCCATCATGGAGATATCATTAAAGTGGGAAACCTGAGCCTGGAAATATTGCATACACCCGGCCATACTCCGGAAAGCATAAGTTTTTTGCTACGTGACCACCCGGCAACTGATGAGCCGGTTATGATTTTTACCGGTGATTTTGTTTTTGTGGGCGATATAGGCCGCCCGGATTTGCTGGAAAAAGCTGCCGGTATAAAAGGAACTATGGTGGATGGCGCCCGGCAAATGTTTCAGTCATTAAATAAATTTACCGGCCTGCCGGGATATGTACAGGTATGGCCGGCACATGGCGCTGGATCAGCCTGTGGAAAGGCTTTAGGCGCCGTTCCCAGTTCTACGGTAGGTTATGAAAAAATTATAAATTGGGCATTTCAGTTTAAAGACAATGAAAAGGAATTTATAGATGTGCTTTTATCCGGCCAGCCGGAGCCGCCTAAATATTTCGCCATGATGAAAAAACTGAATAAAGTGGATCGGCCCCTGCTGGTAGAAGTGCCGGTACATCCAAAACTTTCCAAAGAAACATTTTTAACCCATTATCAAAAAGGTATCCGTGTGATAGATACAAGGGATAAAAAAGAAGTGGCGAAAGGGTTTATTCCTAATAGCCTGCATATCCAGGGTGTCAATTCATTTTCTACCTGGGCCGGCTGGTTCCTGAAATATGATGAACCTTTTATTTTAGTAGCGAAAGCAGGGCAAATGGATGATCTCACGCGTAAGCTCATGCGTATTGGCCTGGACAATATCATTGGGTATGTGGAAGATGTTCATTCATTGGGGATTGCATTGGAAACAAGTGAAGTCATTTCATTGGATACTTTTAAAAGTTTACTCGGCAAAGAAAATGTGCAGCTCATAGATGTTCGGAATGCCACGGAATTTAAAAAAGGCCATATTGCCGGCGCAACAAACCTGTTTGTAGGGACCTTACCGGATCACCTGGATAAAATTAATAAAGAAAAAGAAATAGTCATTCATTGCCAGTCTGGCTTACGTTCAACTATTGCGAATTCAGTTTTGGCTGCGAATGGATTTAAAAATGTAAAAAATTATTTAGGTGGTATGGAAGAATGGTCGGCACAAAATGGTGAAACGGTATCCGGGGAAACGGTTACGGCTGACAGCCTGTAAGTAACCCCGTTTTTTTTCATTAAGTGAATGCACGATGATTTAAACATGGTGCATTTCTTTTTGTAATAATTTCACACACAACAAAAGGTGCAATATGGAATTAGGCATAAGTATGTTTGGCGATAATCATTATGATCAGCAGGGGCGCCCGGAACCGGCTGGGGAGCGCTTGCGTGAGATAATGGAAGAAATAAAATTGATGGATGAAACCGGACTGGACTTTTTTGGTATTGGTGAACATCACCGGCCTGATTATGCAGTTACCGTTCCGGAGATTATATTAGCGGCTGCCGCTTCTGTTACGAAGCAAATTAAATTAAGCAGTGCGGTTAATGTCCTGAGTTCCTCGGATCCTGTCCGCTTATATGAAAGTTTTGCTATGATTGATCAATTGTCCCAGGGTCGTGCGGAACTGGTAGCAGGGCGTGGAAGTTTTACCGAATCCTTTCCATTATATGGTTATCACCTGGAAGATTATGAAGAATTATTTGAAGAGAAATTGGATTTACTCGTAAAAATTAACCGGGAAAATCCCATCACCTGGAAAGGCAAATTCAGGCTTCCGTTAAAGAATCAATTGATACTGCCACGTGCCATGCATGATCAGTTGGATATTTGGATAGCGGTGGGAGGTACACCGGAAAGTGTTGTGCGTGCAGCAAAATATGGGTTACCCGTCATCTTTGCAATTATTGGCGGGAACCCGGTACGATTCAAACCTCTGTTTGATTATTATAAAGAAGAATTTGAACGAGTCGGTAATGATATGAATAGTTTTCGGGTGGGCGTGCATATGCATGCTTTCTTTGGAGAGACTGGGTCTAAAATTGAAGAGGTATATTACCCGGTTTATGCAGCACAAATGGATAGGGTAGGCCGTACCCGTGGCTGGCCTCCATTCAGGCGGGAACAATATAATATAGGGCGGGGCAAAGCAGGCCATTTAATTATTGGTGATGCACAAGAAGCCATTGATAAAATCCTGTATATGCATGAAGTATTTGGCTTAACGCGTTTTGCAGCGCATATGGATGTCGGCGGGCCGGCACATGATCTGATGATGAAATCTATAGAAATCTTTGGAACAAAAATCGCTCCCAAAGTTCGTGAAGCACTCGGATCAAAATAAAACCTTTATTGAATTACTTCATTCCAATAGCTGGTGCAGTGTTCCAGGTTAAAATTATTATCAGGGTTGTCGAACAACCGCTTTTTAAAAAACATGCCTGCAATTATTTATCCATCTACTTAAACCACTTCGCACAATTTTTCATTTTATCGTCCAGCAATTTTTGTGAGGTAGCGTCTATCGGGTATTTTTCAGACAGGGTTTTTATCCATTGTAATTCCTTGCAATTTTCCACATATTTCAGGTTTTGTTTTTTGAAGTCTATAACAGATGGAAACCTGTTTATACTACTCAATAAATAATTTTAATTAACAATGTTTGTCTTTATTAAAAGAAAAATGGTTGCTTTTTAAGCTACTAATTTAAAAAAGGAAAAGTGTTGTTTCTCTATATTTTTATTTTAGCACAAAGTATCAAAGAGGCAAAAGCTGCACAAGGAAAAATTTTAGTGAACCATAATGTCTTAGTGGCCTGGTGGCCATTTCATTTTCTTTTTCATACAAAGACTCAAAGACACGAAGAAATGCAAAGGAAAATCCAGCTGTCGTACCTATTTTCATCTCCTTTCCTATCGAAATTTTTTTCAAACAGAATAAAACTA
>JBDHYG010000030.1:0-18822 GCA_039811225.1 Parafilimonas sp. | reverse complement strand
CATAAGCCCCACATTTATCTGTTATCGGCAAAATTTGTACCTGTTTGGGCGCCAGCCATACCGGGAATTTTCCGGCATAATGTTCCAGTAAAAATCCAATAAAGCGTTCATGTGTTCCCAGTGGGGCACGATGAATAATCAATGGCGTGGAACTGCTGTTATCAGCATTGGTATATTGCAGGTTAAATCGGCGGCCTTGTGCAAAATCCACCTGGTTGGTGGCCAGTGTGAATTCCCGGCCGATGATGCTCCAAATTTGTACATCTATCTTCGGGCCATAAAAAGCAGCCTCATCCTGTACTTCAATAAATGGTGTCTTGGTTTCTATCAATACATCGCGCACCAATTGTTCAGTTTCCAACCATAATGCCGGTTCATTCACATACTTCAAACCCAGCTTGGCCGGGTCATGCAGGCTCAGGCGCATGACAAATTTTTCTATCCCGAAAATTTTAAAATATTTCAGGTACATCGCATTCACCGCTTTGAACTCCTGCGCAAATTGTTCTTTGGTACAATAAATATGGGCATCATTCATGTGCAGGCAACGTACCCGCATTAAGCCAAACAATTCACCGCTCTGCTCATACCGGTAACAAGTGCCATATTCAGCTAACCGTAACGGTAAATCTTTATAGCTCTTCGGTTCAGCGGCATACACTTTATGGTGATGCGGGCAATTCATAGCCCGTAAATAATAATTCGTACCATCCATAGACATGGGCGGATACATACTATCCTGGTAATAAGGTAAATGGCCACTGGTGAGGTATAAATTTTCCTTGGCAATATGCGGTGTCATCACCCGCTTGTAACCGGCTTTAGCTTCTGTTTCCTTGGCCAATTTTTCTAACTCTTCAATAATAATCGCACCATTGGGCAACCATAAAGGCAGGCCGGGACCCACATCATCATCCATGGTAAAAATCCCCAGCTCTTTGCCCAGCTTACGATGATCGCGTTTCTTCGCTTCTTCTAACATCTGCAGGTAAGCATCTAATTCTTTTTGCTGGGGAAATGAAATACCATAAATACGCGTGAGCTGTTTATTTTTTTCATCACCTTTCCAGTAAGCTCCGGCAATATTGGTGAGCTTCAGTGCTTTGATAAAACCGGTATGCGGAATATGCGGGCCGCGGCAGAGATCAGTAAAATTTCCCTGCGTATAAAAAGTGATATGCCCGTCTTCCAAATTGGAGATCAGGTCCAATTTATATTCATCTCCTTTTTCTGTAAAATAGGCAATGGCATCTTGCTTGGAAATTTCTTTTCGTTCAAACACTTCATTGTTTCTTGCCAGCTCCAGCATTTTCTTTTCCAACTTTTCGAGATCCTCTTCCGTAATTTTTCGATCGCCCAAATCCATATCATAATAAAAGCCATTTTCCACGGGTGGGCCTACCCAAAATTTCACACCGGGAAAAAGCGCTTCCACCGCTTCAGCCATCAAGTGTGCCGATGAATGCCAGAAAGTGGATTTCCCTTTATCATCATTCCACGTTAATAACTGGATATGCGCATCTTCCTGTATAGGTCTTGACAGATCCCATGTTTCGCCATTGACATTTGCCGCCAATACTTTTCTTGCCAGTCCTTCACTGATAGATGATGCAATAGCCAGGGCATTTACCCCTGGTTCATATTGCCGCTCCGCGCCATCCGGAAATGTTATTTTCATAATTATTGATCCCTGTTTTGCGTGTGCAAAAGTAGGGAATGATTTTGAGTATTAGGTCCTACGAAATATTTCTTTTTTTACAAATGTTAACGCTTTTTTGGGTACAAATAAATTTGGCAAAAGTAGATTTGTAACATGCCCAAAAACCTTGTATTCACACTCATCTTATTAACCCTTTGCTCCTTTGGATGGAGCCAGGATGTAACTGGTATCTGGCGGGGCTATTTCTATTCAGGCTATGGGGCATTTAAGCAGGAATATAAATATGAAGTGCAGTTGAATGAACTTCCGGGAAACGTGTCGCAACATGCATTACAGGGCGTTACCTATTCTTACCGGACCACGGAGTTTTATGGGAAAGCCACCCTCAGTGGCATGTTTGATAAAAGAAGTAAAAGCATCACGATAAAGGAAACCAAATTGGTTGAACTGCGGATGGCGCAAAACAGCCAGGCTTGCCTGATGACCTGCTACCTGGATTACCAGAAATTGGGCAATAAAGAAATTTTATCCGGCACCTTCAGCAGCGTTTTTGTCAATAGCGGTGGCGATTGTGGCATCGGTTCCGTGTACCTCGAAAAAGTGCCGACTTCAGATTTTAAAAAAGAAGATTTCCTGCTAAAAAAGACCACACCACCTCCTGCTCCGAAACCTAAAAACCAGGACCTGGTCAACTTACAACGTGCGTTGGGTGTAACACCGGATGGTATCTTAGGCCCGAAAACCTTAGCCGTATTGAAAGAGAAAATCCCTGATTTTTCCGGCCCCCTGGATATTTCCAATCATGTACAAATGCAACAACTTATTAGCCGGCTGAAACAAACGAAACCGGCTCCAACGGTTGTTACCAGGCCGCAAAAAAATGAGCTTGTAGTGCAATTGCAAAAACTGTTAGGCACCACACCGGATGGCATCATGGGGCCTAATACCCGGAAATTATTGAAACAGCGGTTACCGGATGTAACCGGGGATATTGATGTGCAAAATGAAAAGACCATGAAGGATTTAATTGCCCGTTTGCAAACAAAACCACCGGTCAACAATCCACCTGTTACGAAGCCTGTACAACCGGCGCCTGATCAAACGGTCGTTGTTCCAAAGAAAGAACCGCCGCAACCATCGAAACAAAAAGTGGCTCCGTCCAATATCCCGGTACCCAAAGAAATTAAAGAAAGAAGCAATAACCTTTTCCGAACATTAATTACCAATTCACCGGAAATAAAAATTGAATTATTCGATAACGGTGAAATAGATGGTGATACCATAACTGTTTATGATAATAACCAGGTGATTGCTTCTCGAAAAGGGCTTACCGGCAAACCAATCACGCTATCCATTACGGCATCTGAAATGGTACCCGTGCATGAAATCGTGATGGTGGCCAATAACCTCGGCAGTATTCCACCCAATACGGCCATGATGGTAGTAACAACCGGTGGGAAACGATATGAAGTCTTTATTTCATCGGATGAAAAGCAAAATGCCAAAGTGGTTATACGCTATCAGCCACCGGGAAATTGATTTTTTTTTAAAATTATTCCCAGCGAGGCATAGTTATTGTTACCTTCATCCAAAACAATCATTATGGGAATATTCAGTAAAATGTTTGGCGACGATGACAAACAGGGCGGCAAATTCGCTCAATTAATTGATGCCTGGAAAACAGACCTGAACCTGTCACACGACCAGGTACACCAAATCAGGGAAGTAGCAAAAGGCTTCCGGGAAGAAAGAAAAGAATTAAAAGCGGATGGTTCCGACCGTTCCAAAATTATGGAAGCACGAAATGAAGCTTTTAGTAAAATCGTTACCTTCCTCGATGCTAAACAACAGGAAATTTTTAAAGCCAATGCCGCAAAATATGATGCTATCATGCATCAGGGCAAAAAGGATTAATGCATCCCGGCCGGTCTTTATGACCGGCCACTTTCTTGCAACAACTGTTTCCAGGTTTCCGTAAAATTTTCATGGCTATCCAGCTCTTCCAAATTCAAGTGCATGCGGTAGTCCCATTTATTATGCGCATCATCGGGATTATTGATCCATTCCTGTTCCGGTTCAGGATAAGCCAAGGCCGGATCACAACCCACCATATCCTGCCAGGGCAGAATACACCACATAGCCGGTGAAAAAAGAAATTGCTTAAAAATTTTATATAGAATTTCACTTGTGGGTTCTTCCGGTTTTTCACCGGGCAATTTTAAATATTGATTGTAGAAATATTGCACCAGGCCATTATCCTTTTTCCACCAGTCCCGAATAACAGGCATATCATGTGTGCCGGGCGTTACAACACTCCTGTAAGGCACCGAAAGCATATTTGTAAAAT
Organism: Parafilimonas sp.; assembly: GCA_039811225.1. Lineage (GTDB taxonomy): Bacteria > Bacteroidota > Bacteroidia > Chitinophagales > Chitinophagaceae > JAFDXJ01. Next base: position 14,815 of record JBDHYG010000030.1, on the reverse strand, counting down.
AGCCATTTCCCCGTTTGGGCATACGTTGCACTTCCAGGCTCAACATACAATTTTGATATAACACCGGTTCCACAAAACCCGGTGACCAGCCTAAGTCTTCGGCACACAACAGCATATTGGTTGCCTTATGCAGAAATGGTAAAATAGAGCTGCCCTGTGCTTTCCAAAGTGCTTCCTGTCGCTCATAAAAATAACTATGGTACAAATGCAGGAGCTTGGCTTTTGTATTCCCGTCCAGGGTTTGAAAAGAATTGGTCTTTGCCATATTCACCCGGAAATGAAAACCTTTTCCTTCTTCTTTTATTAAAATGACTTCTGTATGCAATTGCATAAGTTTTGCAAACAGCTCCTCGTCTTGAATGGAATAAGCCGCAGGATCAAAATGTTCCTGCAGTTTTTTCTGGGTGGCAAATGCTTCTTTAAATTGATAACGATGCGGATGGGTCTCCATAAAAAATTGCTGGATGACCAATTCCATTTGTTCACCAAATAATTTCCATAAAATTCCTGTACTTATATAAGGTTTGCAAAACCGTTCTTCATCAAAATAAAGATGGCTCTCCCAAAAATCTTTTTCCTGTAAAGCCATAGCCGGTTGGAAATAACCCAACGTCCCAAACAGGTTTTCCTTTGGAATACTCCATATCCGGAAAAAACCCAATACATGATCCAGGCGCACGGCACCATGATACAAACTATAGTGTTGGAGTTTTTGCTGCCACCATTGAAAATATGTGGCTTTGATTTCTGCCCAATTATATGTGGGGAATCCCCAGTTTTGGCCTTTAACAGAAAATTCATCCGGTGGCGCGCCTGTTTGCATGAGGGTATGAAAATATTCCGGGTATTGCCAATGATCTGCACTTTCCTGTTTCATACCAATAGCGATATCTCCCTTCAGGCAAATTCCTTTTGTCTGCAAATAATGTGCTGCATCCGCTAATTGATTATGCAACAAATACTGCACGTAAAAATGTAATTGCATCACTTCAGCAGATGCAGTGCCTTCGCGGGAAAGTTTTTTTATTGCGGCTTCAGAAAATTTTTTGTATGCCGGCCATTGTGTAAAATCGGCTGTTTGATATTTATCCCGCAGGAAACAAAATGCTGCGTAAGATTCCAGCCAGTAACGGTTTTGTTGAAAAAAGTCCTGGAAACTTTTGGAAGCAAGAACCTGTTTCTTCTGTTTCGGGAATATCTCCCGGATGAATGCCCATTTCAATTTGTTTACTGCTTCATAATCTATCCTGGGCAACGCGTTTAATTCTTGAATGGCTGTTTCATATTTTTCATACACAGCCTGGTATTTTTTCCCGGCTACCGCAGGCAGATGCAGGTACATTGGATGCAGCGCAAATGCTGAAATCGCGGAATAGGGGTAACTGTCTGTCCACCCACCGGTGGTAGTGGTATCATTGACCGGTAAAATTTGCACCAGGCTGCAACCAAATTTTGCAGCCCAATTACCCAATAATTTCAGGTCATTAAATTCCCCTACGCCCCCACTCGTTTTACTTCGAAGGCTGAATACCGGAATAGAAACCCCAAATGCTTTTTTCCCATAATACTGAAATCGGCCAAAGCCATCACGATGCCAGGCTATAGCGCCTTCTTCCGGGGTATGTATGATGCGATTCGCCCCATCTTCAAATTGCCAGGTCTTTTCTTTTGTATCATACAAGGCATATTTGTATTCAAATGGAAAATCCGTAGCCGTTAATGGTAAAGCCAATGAATACGCGGGACCGGGATTTTTTTGCAACTTACATTTTTTGGATATCTTCCAATTACCTGTCACAGCTGCATTTCCAAGTAAATACAATTCCTGGTGAGTTTGTACAAGCGGTACATTTACCTCGAATACACAATTGTCCTTTTGTGGTACCAGCCTGGAAGTTGGCTGTTTCTTTTTAGAATGATCACCAAATTCGAATGCAGCAGAATTAAAAATTTCCAAAACATCTCCGACCGGGTTCCAGTAATCATACACCTGCAGGTTGCCCGATGACAACAGCTCTGCCCGCACTATCCGCCAAGGCCCGGCTTCATAAAGCAGTGACTGGTCAGGCCCTTTATAACGGTAACAGTAACTACAAGATTCATTTGCCTGTTCAAAAATAGTTTTTGCCAGTTCCAGTTGCCAATACCCGTTATCCATGTATTGCATAGAAAAAATTTCTTCAGACCACTTATTTCCTGCTTTTTTTTGCAAAACAAATTCTATCTCTTCTCCATACACCGTGGAATAATGGATATGAAAAGTAACCTTTGCCAATGCAGTTGATGCTGCCGGCTTTTTTTTGATCTTGTCTTTTGCTGCTCCCGTAGCTTCTTTCTTTGTTTTTGTGGTGTTCATTTTATAGATCATTGTAAAGGCCGAAAGATATTTCATTCTCTGTTGCCGTTGTCAAAAATTTTTCAAAAAACCGTATGATAAAAATCATTTCCTGACATTTGCGCTTTCCATTGTTTTTTTATGCTTCAAAAAAATAATACGGCGGCCCTGGGATTTATTTTTGTCACCCTATTACTGGATGTAATCGGGCTGGGTATTATTATACCGGTATTACCCAAACTGATTGTTGAATTAATTCATGGCGACCTGAGCCTGGCTGCTGAATATGGTGGCTGGCTTACCTTTTCCTATGCCTTCATGCAATTTTTATTTTCCCCGGTATTGGGCAATCTCAGTGACCAGTATGGCCGCCGACCGGTATTATTGTTTTCGCTTTTTGGTTTTGGTATTGATTATCTTTTCCTGGCATTGGCGCCCACCATCGGGTGGCTTTTTTTGGGCAGGGCTATTGCCGGCATTACGGGCGCCAGTTTTACTACGGCTACAGCCTATATCGCCGATATCAGTGAACCGGAAAAACGTGCGCAGAATTTCGGCCTTATCGGGGCCGCCTTTGGTTTAGGGTTTATTATCGGCCCTGTCCTGGGTGGTATCCTGGGGCATTATGGTTCACGGGTTCCTTTCTTTGCCGCAGCCATACTCAGTTTGCTGAACTGGTTATATGGTTATTTCATTATTCCCGAATCATTGGCCAAAGAAAACAGGCGGCCTTTTCAATGGAAGCGGGCCAATCCATTGGGCTCGCTTTGGCAGTTAAAAAAATATCCGGCATTTACCGGGCTCATTACTTCATTGGTTTTGGTGTATTTATCTGCGCATGCCGTACAAACCACCTGGACGTATTTTAATATGGAAAAATTCAATTGGGATGAAAAAATGGTGGGTTATTCATTGGGCTTTGTAGGCTTCATGATTGCCCTGGTGCAGGGAGGCCTGATCCGGAAAATTTTACCCAAAATCGGCCCGCATCGTGGTGTTTATATAGGATTAATTTTATACAGTATTGGTTATTTATTGTTTGCTTTTGCAACACAAGGCTGGATGATGTTTGTATTTATTATTCCTTTTTCATTAGGAGGTATTGCAGGTCCTGCTATTCAGGGCATTATTTCCAATGAAGTGCCCGCCAATGAACAAGGTGAATTGCAAGGCGCCTTAACAAGCATGATGAGCGCTACTGCTATTGTGGGCCCACCCTTAATGACAGGCCTATTTGCTTATTTCACAAAGCCGGCAGCGCCGGTATATTTTCCCGGCGCCCCATTTGCCATGGGTGCTGTCTTTACTATCGTTAGCGCCGTTTTTGCGTATAAAAATTTTAAAACCCGGTCAGTAAAGAAGAGCTAAATTTTATTCTTTTCCCGGCTGTTTGAATTGTTGCATTTGTTCGGCAATGCCCTCTGCATCGGGATGTGGAATACCCCGGTGGCAGGTATTGCAGGTAACCACCTGGATGGTATCCGGCCGGCTGGAACTGTCAAAATTGAAATATTTTGCATTGATGTCCATCGTCATGCGCATCATGTGGCGGGCAATCAATTTCTCTGGTTTCTCATCACTGGCAAAATCCATTTTCTTTTCCGCATCATTCCATTTATGACAAAAATTGCAACGCACATTCAACGCCGCTTTAAAACCATCCATGATCATATCCAGGCTGTCATCACTGATATCCTTGGGCAATACCTGCAAATTTTTATGGCCCCCCTGCGATGGTTTTGTTGTGGTAGTCGTAAATGCCGAAATGATGACCGATAAACCGATGACCAGGCAAAGACTGACAATAAATTGTTGCTTATTGAATTTCATGTTGGTTATTTTAAAACGAATATATATTTTTTTTAAAAAATGGAGCCGCTTCCTTTAATTATTTGGATGAGCGGTAGTTTTTTAAAGCACAGGCTCGCACCTCATCCAGGATTTCCATTTGCAACATTGTATCCGCATGGGTCATTTGATCACTTTCTAATTTACCATCCCGCAGGCATTGCATGGCATGTGTTATTTCATATTGCAGGCCAAAGCCCCCGGATAATTTTACCGGGATGATTTCTTTCCGGCTTTGATTCTCAGTAAAATATTCCAGGTAATCTAAGGGAGCATGAAAACGATGCGGTAATTTGATGCAGCCTTTCGTTCCGACGATAAATGCTTCAACCGGTAAAGCTGTTTCATAAGAAGCAACATTTTGCACCATGGCGCCATTGGCATACGAAAAATACATAGCACATTGCGATTCCACACCTGCAGATGTCAACGTAAATGATGCCTCCACCTGGTCAGGTTTTCCCAACACCTGTAAAGCCATGAAAATAGTATATACGCCGATATCCAGCAGGCAACCGCCCCCCAATTCTTTTTTCCATAACCGGGGAGAAGACGTAGCGGCAGGTACATAGCAAAAACGATTATGCATATATTTTACTTCCCCGATCATATCGGCCCGGATCATTTCCTGCATTTTTACAAAATGCGGAAGAAACCTGGTCCACATGGCTTCCATTAAAAACAGTTTACGCTCTCTTGCTTCTTTGATCATAGCTGCCGCCTGCTGTGCATTTTCAGCAAATGCTTTTTCACAAAGAACGGCTTTGCCATGGCGAAGGCATAAGCGTGTATGGTCATAATGCAAACTATGCGGTGTGGCAATATACACGATATCAACCGCAGGATTTTTCACCAGGTCTTCATAGGAAGTGTACACATATTTTGCCGGAAACTGCTGTACAAATGCATGCGCATTTTGCGCGCTGCGTGAAGCTATGGCATACAATACTCCCTCTTCTAACCGACAGAGATCGGCAGCAAACTTGCGGGCAATACGCCCGCAACCAATAATCCCCCATTTAATTTTTTCTGCTGGCATAAAAAATTTCAAATCAGTATTGTGGGTTTTTCAAAATGGTTTCTGCCAGTCGGTCATCCCGTTTATAAATATCATTCCGGAAATTCAGGATACCGTCATTCGTTACCCAGGCTGTAAAATAAGCAATGAATACGGGTTCCGGGTTTTTAAGTGTTACATATTTTTCTTTACCGGCATGCATGGCTTTTTCGATAGCAGCTTTTGTCCAGGCGGTATCATGGCGCAACAGGTAATCCGCTAATTTTTCCGGTTCGGATAAGCGGATACAACCATGGCTGAAAGCCCGTGAAGATTCGCCAAATAAGGATTTGGCCGGTGTATCATGCAGGTAAATATCAAAACTATTGGGAAATAAAAATTTCACTAAGCCCAATGAATTATTTGGCCCCGGTTTTTGACGCACATTGCCATCATTCCATTCCATATTGTGCCGTGCCAGGTAATTGCTATTCGCACGGATACCGGGCAGTACTTCATTGCGCAAAATGCCCGGCGGTACATACCAGTAAGGACTGAAAACAATATACTTAATAGCACCATTAAAGATAACGGTTTTATGGGCCGGCTGGCCTACTACTACATTCATATTCCAAACAGGTTCATTGTTTTCATAGACATACAATTTGAAATCGGGAATATTGATGATGATATAATTGGTCTCCAGGTTGACCGGTACCCAGCGGCTCCTTTCCATATTGACAATAATTTGTTCTATTCTTTTTTCCACGGGTACATTCAATTCCCGGAAGACAGCCGGGCCGGCTACTCCATCCGGCTTCAGGCCCATACGCTCCTGGTAATGTTGCAAGACCTTATAAAATGCCGAATCAAACAAAGGGCTTTCCACTTTTTCTTTGCTGTCACCGGTGATAAAAAAATGTTGCCACATCAGGGATATGGTGGCAGATGAATCACCGATATGAAAAACTTTTTTCTCCGGGTTTATCGCTGGCCAGCCTCCCTGGGCCTGGATATTTTTATAGGTTTGCAAAAAATTACGCAAGCGATCATACTGTATATAAACCGGTGCATGCCCGAGGACATCTTTTCCTGCAACCAGGGAATCTAATAAATCATTCAGCGATAATTTTTTTCGGGGCAGGAGCCAATCCAGGGAGACAGATTTTTTTTCATCTATTCCCTGCCACACATTTTTAGCATACAAAAAATATTGTGCCGTCAGCATCAGGTCGGTGAAGGGTGCTGGTTTGTTTTCATTGTCAAGGCCATTATTTTTCATAAGTGATACCAATTCATTTTTATAAGGGAACGAATCTTTCAAGCCTTCTTCGCCAATGTTCATAATCCGGTTAAATAAGTTCGCAGCGGGCTCCGTGAGGCCGCTTTTATCATACCAGGCCAGGGCAAATTTCCGGTTGGCATAAAATGTATGCATATCTTTTTCCAGGGGGATCAATGCCGGGAATTTCTGGAAGAAGTCCGTCATTTTGGTACTATCGAAAAATACATCCAATTGACTGTTGAAGCTGCCCTGGATAGTGGCATCTTTCGGAGAAATAAGTGTTGCCGTATCTTTTTTGTTTTTATTGTCCTCGTTATTCCGGCAGGCTGCCAGGAAAAGAGCCAGGATCATAAGCAGGCTGATTACCTGCAGGTATTTTCGCATGGTTTCTATGTTTAGGGATGCTGTAAAAATAAAACTTTTAATGGCTCAATGAGAAATTGTCGAAGCGCAGATCGTTGTTGCTTTTATTGGTATGCTTCCATATTTTACCCAAACCATTCGATGCTCAATGAAACTTTCTTTATCAAACTGTGAAAATGCAAAAGCTAATAAAAAATTAGTTCTTAACTCAATTTTGATTGGTAGAATTGAGGGGAGCTTTCACTACCGGAAAACGGGTAAACAAGTGCTGATAGCCGTGATGAATAAACTCCTGAAAAAGGTTTTTGCAGTGGTTAAATATGGAACTATTTATCAAACTAATTACTGTTCAATAAAACCGTAAAATTTATTTGGTTTTTTACATGGTTCATGTTATAAGCTGGCCTACTGTCCACCGAGTAGTTGAAACGCTGTCCTGTCAACGGTTTTGGTGCCTGCATTGCAACTGATTTTTTTCTATCGTTTGGTTGTGCAGTTGGGTATTTTTTATTTTATTGATAGCAAACCCAACTCTCCCCTAAACGCCTTTTGGCTCAAACTGCCATATAAATTCTCCAACTCCTGTAAGCTTTGTTGGTATTGGCTTTTGAGGGTTTCCATTTTTTCTACGATTTGGGCAAATTGGGTTTGGAGTTCGATTGGGGGGGGTACGACTTTGTAACGTTCAAAGAAATCAGACGCACACGTTTTTGGCCTGCACTTCCGGTCATATTCTGCTCGGCTTTTTTTCTAAAAGCATCTTGCATTGTTAAATGATAAATCCAGGCTGAAGTAGAAATGCCATCAATAGGTCTCAAAACATGAAATTCTGTTGTTCCAAATCCAATCCCATTTTTTAAATTTTTCATTATCGCACCCTTTCCATTTTCCATACATGGTGTAATCTTAGCAAACACAACATCACCTTCTCTAAAATACGTAAAGCCATTCCAAACTCTATTTAACTTTCTAGTCTGCGACAAATCAACTTCACCCGTTTCTGATACCGATGCCATAGGTGTAAAGGATACTTCTGTTCCGTTATCTAATGATGATATTTCTGATTTTTTTGGGTTGAAAATACAAGCTGAGGTCAACGAAACTTTTTCACCACTGATATCCCCAAACATCTCCAAAAACGTGCTTTTCAAAAATTCATCCAGCAGGCGGATGCTTTCTTTGCGTTGAGCTATAAGGTTTTCGGCTTTGCTGAGGATGTTGGCAATGTGGAGTTGGTCGGAATCGGAAAGTTCGGGTATTAGTAAGCTGTTGATATACTCATTTTTCAAATTGTTTATCAAAGCTCCACTAAGCAATTTTTTAATGTGTCTTTTATATGGAACTGATTTAAAGAATGTAGCTAAATATCGTGGGTTTATATTTGTTTTAGGTCTTACAAGTTTGCAGAATGCACCAAAAGAGCCATCAAAGTCACTTTCAAAATAAATGTTCTTTCCAACTATTTCTTTACTTCCACTTGAAGCAGCTAAAAGCAAATCACCTTTTTTTATGAATTGCTCAGGTTTAATTTTACTCTTATGGATGTATATCAGGTCACTTGTATCAATTCCCTCTTCCTGAATATTGTTTGCTTTTAGTATAGGCAAATAGTCAGGCATAGGAATGGCAGAAATTTCATTCAGCTTATATGAGATGCCTCTTATTTGAGTTATTTTTTCCTCTAATCGTTCAAACTTCATTACATAAACTCTTTTTAATTCTTAATTCTATTTTGTATTTCTGCTTCCATTGTTTCTCCTTAATAATGTTTGTCTGTTGGACTCCAGAGGAGTCCAGATGTTTGTAGCAAATTACATTTGCAACAAACCTACGACCCCAACGGGGTCGAACACTACGGATTGCATGTTTTAGCGAACCTAACTTTTTTCCAAATCATTACACCAACTCTTTTAATTCTTTAATCTATTTTGTATTTCTGTTTCCATTGTTTCTCCTTAATACTGCTTGTCTATTGGACTCCAGAGGAGTCCAGATGTTTGTAGCAAATTACATTTGCAACAAACCTACGACCCCAACGGGGTCGAACACCTAATTCATGAACGATTTTAGCTCTTTCAAACCAATCCCAATTTCCTTTTCTATGCTTTCCAATTTGCCAAAAATCTCTTCCGGTTTTTCATACACTACTTCTTCATACACTTCTTCTTTGTAAGTGCTCAGGTTCAGGTCGTAACCGTTTTCTACAATTTCCTTTTTCGGCACCATGAAGTATTTCAGCTTTCTGTCGTTGTCTTTTTTAGCGTCTCTGGTTTTATATCGTTGCACAATGTCGGGCAAATCGCTGTCTGCAATTTTATTTCGCTTGTCGTCCAGCGTGTAACCGTCTGCCTGCATATCGTAAAACCACACGTTATTGGTTTCTCCACCTTTGGTAAAAATCAAAATAGCGGTGCTTACGCCTGCATAAGGCTTAAACACACCGCTTGGCACAGCTATCACTGCTTTCAATTCTGCTTTTTTAATAATGAGTTTACGCACGGCCTCAAAGGCTTTTCCGCTGTTTTGTATCACACCGCTTGGCACAATCACGGCAGCCGTTCCGCCCATTTTGAGCATGTTAAAAATACGTTCTACAAACAGCAGTTCCGTTTTGGTAGTGGGCAGTTTCAGCCCTTCGTTGATGTCGCCTTTATCTATATTACCTGTAAATGGCGGATTAGCCATAATGATGTCGAATTGGCTGTCTTCATTGTAGCTTTTGCTCAAGGTGTCTTTGTAATCAATTTTGGGTTCGTCAATGCCGTGCATCATCATGTTCATCAAACCTAAACGCACCATCGTTGTGTCAATGTCGTAGCCTACAAAGCTATTATCCAAAATGCTTTTTACTTCCTGTGTGAGCACCGCACTGATGGCAGCACGTTCAAAACCATCTTCGTCTTTGCTCAGTTTGGCAGGGTCTTTCTTGCGAACTAAATCGGTGAGGATGTATTGATACGCACCCAACAAGAAACCGCCTGTTCCGCAAGCAGGATCGGCAATGCGTTGTCCTAACTGCGGAGCCACCAATTCAGCCATGAGTTTGATGATATGTCTTGGGGTGCGGAACTGTCCGTTTTTACCTGCTGTGGCAATTTCACTCAACAGCATTTCATAAACATCACCTTGAATGTCCTGAAAAGCATGGCCGCCTTCGGTGGCATCTTTTTCAATTTCCTTGAAAATATCTTCCACAATGTGGATGGCAGAAACCAGCAAACTGGCTTTGGGCATAATGAACACGGCATTTGCCATGTGTTTGGTAAAAGGTGAAGTTTCTCCGTTTAGGTCTTTCAAAAACGGAAACACTTTCATTTGCACATGCATCAGCATTTCGTCTGCGGGCTTGTGTTTGAACACACTCCAACGCAATTCGTTTTTGTCAATGCTTTCGTTGCTGCCCGGAATTTGAAACTTACCTGCAAATCTGCTTATATATTTTTCGCCTGTCCATTCGGCATCCCGTTCCCGTTTCGCTTCCAAATCGTCCAGACGTTTCATAAAGATGAGATAGGTAATTTGCTCAATAGCCGTTAAAGGGTTGGCAATCCCACCTTCCCAAAAGTTCTGCCAGAGCTTGTCTATAAGCGATTTTAGTTGTGTGTTGTTTTGTAACATTATGTTCCTTTAAAATTTAATTAATCTGTTGGACTCCAGAGGAGTCCTGATGTTTGTAGCAAATAAATTTGCTACAAACATGCGACCCCTCTGGGGTCGCACTATTCCAACCATTCGAATAAATATTTTTCATTGTATTCAATCTCAAATTTTTCTAAAAACTCCAAATACTCCTCTTGGAATGTTTGTTTCTTATGATGCTCCTTCTGGTTCAATATATATTTAGCCACTGTTTCAATCTGTGAACGGCTATAAGAGAATGCACCAAATCCTTCCTGCCAATAGAATTTTGTCGGTGTTAATCTATGCTCATTTATAAATTCGTTGCTTGCTTTCTTAATTTCTCTTATCAAATCTGAAAGGCAACATTCCGGTTTAAGCCCAATTAAGAAATGAATATGGTCAGGCATTCCATTTATGGCTAACATTTTCTGACTTTTATTTTGAACGATTCCTGTAATGTATCGATACAATCGCTCCTCCCATTTGAACTTAATAACAGCATCTCTGTGCTTAACAGCAAAAACGATTTGAATATATATCTGTGAATAGGAATTTGCCATATTACGCTGCCAACACTTTTTCAGTTAAACTTAAAATTTCGTCAATCTCTTTTTGGTTGAAAATTCCTCTTATTCCTTCGGGATGAAGCATGGTAAAAGGAGATTCAATCAGGTTTCGTTTGCTTACATCACCTTTTTCCAATACAAAGTTTTTGAGCAAGTCTAAAAATTGCAGTTGTCGGCTGGTGAGGTAACTATGTTTGGCAATAAAATCATCAAAGGCTTTGGTAACAGTTTCAGCAAAAGTTTCTAATTGCTCAATTCCTAAAATGTGTTTGATGAATTGGACCAATGCTGCTTTGCGATGATTGTAAACCTTGCGAAGCAAATCAATGGTAATATGCGGATGCTCGTTATGTAATTCTTCTGCTAATTGTTCGGCTTCTTCGTTGGTGATTTCTTTGCCTTGTTTCAGTTTTTGCAAAATCGGACTACTTGAAACCAGTTCGTTGATTTTCTTTTCAACCAATTCACGGTATTTGGCTACACTCAACGCTTCGTGTTGCGGACCAAACTCCACAAATTCTTTTTCTTTTATAATGTCTTTTATGTTTAACTTCTCAGGAGCAAGTGGAACTACATTTTCAATATATTTCTTCAATGGAGCAAGTTTTTGAATCAACTCTTCAAACTTGTCTTCGTTAATAGTTGCCCAGTAATGATTGGTTTGTGCTTTTCTAATTAACTCTTCTTGTCTAGCAACAATATTTATGGACAATGGTAATTGTCCGATTATTTCAATTATACTGTCACGGAGTACTTCATACTTTGACAAAAGAACATCCTCTCTTGAAAACGGCTTGACATAAGGTGTGTTATCTCCTTTTAAATGAGCAAGTGATACTTCTACAATGTCTTTTTCAAAACGCATAGCTTTGAAATCAACATCTGAAAGAGTTCGGAACAATGGTTTTACAACTGCATTCAAAAAATCTATTTTGTCAGAAGTTAGATTGTTCCAAAAGTTTTCATCTTCCAAACGCTGCAATTCGTTTCGTGCATCTTTAACATACACAGAGTTTTTAGGTAGCGATTCAACCTGCTTTCTGATTTTCTGAACTTCTTTGTTTACAATTTCAAATTTGTTTTGTTTTTGTGCTTCCTCAATCTTTTCCATTCGAACACCAAACAAACGGACAGGCAAAGGAATTTGTGCTTTCAGTTCTTTGCCTCTCGGATTGAGTTTAAAGTATTCAAAATTGTCCCAACAATCGAGAATCAAAAAGTTGTCTTTTTGCGTGCACCAAGGTTTAATTTTTTCAGGTTCAAGCAAACGAGTTCCTCTGCCTATCATCTGCCAAAATTTGGTGTAGCTGTAAACGGGTTTTGCAAAAACCAAATTCACCAATTCACGAACATCAATCCCCGTGTCGAGCATGTCAACACTAATGGCAATGCGTGGCATATCATTATGAACAAACTGGTCGAGCAAACCGCCTTTTCCGTAAACTCTTGGGTCTTCGCTTACCAACACTTTAGCAAGTTCGCCTTTGTATTCAGGATAAAGCGAATCAAAGATTTCTTCCACTCGTCTTGCATGGGCTTTGCTGATGCAAAAGAAGATGGTTTTGCCAGGCAACACTCCGTTGGCATCTTTGATGCTTTCTTCCATGAATTCACGGACAATCAAAGCATTTGTTCCTCTGTTGATTACCTTTTTTTCAATCTCAGTTCCTTCGTAATTTATTTCTTCAATTTCCTTCCCTTCCAACATGAGTTTCTGTTGGTCTTCCAAAGTAATTGTCCGTTTGTTTATTCCTTCGTCCTGAAATTTGGTTTTGATTTTCATTACCTGAAAATTGCTCAGGAATGGTGGAATATGGTTTACTGCTTCATCATACGAATAAGCAAAAGTCGGAACGCCATCTTCACATTCAAACAATTGAAACGTGTTGTGGTCAATTACATCTGTTGGAGTGGCTGTTAAACCAAGCGTAATTGTATTAAAGTAATCAAGAATTTCCTGATAGGTATTGTAAATGCTTCGGTGGCTTTCGTCAACCACAATTAAGTCAAAGAAATGCGGGCTTAAACTTTTTTCTTCATTACGAATTACGTTCAACATGGTCGGATAAGTTGAAACATAAATTCGTCTGTCAGTTGCAATTTCTTTTTCTCCTTGTTTTGGCCAGCGTGGTTCGTTGGGCAAATGCTCTTTGAATGCTTCCAAAGTTTGCTCTCGAAGTGCAATTCTGTCAACCAAAAACAAAACTCTTTCTGCCCAACCTGCTCTCATTAGTGCGTCAACTAAAGCAATGCAAGTTCTTGTCTTGCCCGTGCCTGTCGCCATTACCAACAAGAATTTGCGTTTCCGTTTTTCAACGGCTTCCATCACTGCACGGATTGAAGCAATTTGATAATTCCGTCCTGCAATTTTGGTATTGATAAGTTCACCTGCTAATTGCTTTCTCGCTTTGCGTATATAAGCGTAGCGTTCAAGGTCGTCCCGTGTCGGAAAACCATACACTTTTTTGGGTGGGTAGTTATCTAAGTCCCAAAAGTAAATGTCGTGACCGTTGGTGTAAAAACAGAAGGGCAAGTCAACCCCTTGTGTCTGTTTAATGTTGTAGCAATATTGTTTGGCTTGTTCTCGACCGAGTGCAGCGTCAACCGAAGTTTTTTTGGCTTCCACAACTGCAAGCGGTTTGCCGTCCTTACCCAATAAAACATAGTCGCTGTATTGGTGTCCAGCGTATGGAGTTGTTGGTTCTTCAACAACTGTCAAGTGAATATCAAATTCCTCAATTACCTGAGTTCGGTCAGTCACATTCCAGCCAGCTTGTTTTAAGCGGTTGTCAATGATTTCCTTCCTTGTCAGTTTCTCGTTTTTCACTTTTATATTCTAAAATTTATAGTTGGTCAAAATACGTAAAAAATCCGTTTTGTTGTCCGAATGCTCTGTCAGTGCGATGGCTGAAACGGCTCTTTGGCTTTTGCCTGAAGGGTTGGCTTGTGCGGTTGGGGCAAAAGCCAATGTGCAGTTTGCGGGTCGGCATAAAATTACTCGCTTATTTGATTTGTTTTTTAGCGGTACTCGTGAATCGCTTTGCTTATTTGAATTAAAAAAAATGTGCGGAGGGGAAAATAAAAAATACAGAAGGGTCGGCAATGAATGTCGGCTTTGTTGCTGTCTAGTTGCAATATGGTCTGTATTTCTTTGGTTACCTGTCAAAATTAGCGTTTCATTTTATGTTTTTAGTTGTCCGTTTAGTCGTTGTTGTGTCGTCTGTTAGGCTTTGCCTCTTCCTGCTTTTAGTTTACTCTTTTTTACTTTATCCACAGCGGGGCAAGATAGCTGTGTTTTACGTTTCGAGTTTAATTGTTCACTTTTGTTTTACCGGTTCAAGCGGACTTCACTCAAGTTCTGGGGAGATCTTGGTGAACAGGAATAAACCGGTGCGACGAAGTATTTATACTTTACAAAATGGTTGCTGTATCGGGCAGCCATTATTGTATATATACTTTGGAGCCTATACCTCCACCAAATCTCTCCATCCAGGTTGCCTGCGCCGGTAGGTTTTCCAAACCCGTTTTAGTTCTCCCGTACACTGGTGAGCCTGGTGGGGCGTAAACCAATGTACACTTCGATGTGGTCGCTGTTGGTTATAAAACTCAATGAACTTTTTTATTTCCGATTTTGCCTCGTCAATATTACAAAAATTTATTTGCCTATCGGTTGTAAATCCTTCTTTAATCGTTCAGTGTATTCTTTCGGCAACGGCATTTTCCAACGGATCATCGGACTGGGTCATGCTAATTTGGATATTTTGTTTTGTAAGAACTTAACTACGCATGGCAGCAATATT
>JBDHYG010000029.1:0-19757 GCA_039811225.1 Parafilimonas sp. | reverse complement strand
TGTGAGGGCTTTCTATTGAAAAAGAATTTGTTTTATATCAAAAAAAATGACCGGTTTAAAAACCGGTCTTGCTGACATAAAAATTCATTTTACTCTACTTCATCGGCTTTCAATTTGCTATAATCATCCACTAATTTTTTCTGCAACTCAAAAGGTACTGCCTGGTACTCGAAGAAATTACCGGAGAATTTAGCCCTTCCCTGTGTGAGCGATCGTAAGGTAGAAGAATATCCATCCATTTCCGCAAGGGGAATTTTGGCAATAATCTTTTGAAAATTTCTTTCTGCTTCTATCCCTTCTACCATAGCCCGACGGCTTTGTAAATCACCCATCACGGCACCTGTCAAGTCATCAGGACACCAGACTTCCAATTTATAAATCGGCTCCAGCAATTGAGGGTCTGCTGATTGGAAAGCCATTCGAAACGCCTGTAAACCGGCAATTTTAAAAGATATATCATTGCTATCAACCGGGTGCATTTTGCCATCATACACACATACCCGCACATCCCGTACATAACTTCCTGTAAGCGGGCCATTGTGCATTTTCTCCATAACGCCTTTTAATATGGAAGGAAGGAAACGGGCGTCAATAGCGCCCCCTACAATACAATTGTAAAATACCAGTTTGCCACCCCAGTCTAAATCGTAGGTATCTCTAGCCCGCACATTCAAATCTTTAGGTTCCGGCATACCTTCATACCAGGGTTCAATGCGCATATATACTTCGCCAAACTGTCCCGCACCTCCACTTTGTTTTTTATGTTTATAGTTGGCATCTGCCATTTTGCGGATAGTTTCACGATAAGGTATCTTGGGTTTGGCAAATTTCACTTCCAATTTATGCAGGTTCTCCAGCTTCCATTTCGCCACAGCCAGGTGCATATCACCTTGGCAACGGATCAGCATTTGTTTTAATTCCGGCGAGTATTCAATCAATAAGGTGGGATCTTCGTCCCGTAACTGGTGCAGGGCTAGGGATAATTTTTCTTCCTCTCCTTTTTTCACCGATTCTACCGCAATGGTCATATTGTAATTGGGGAAAATAATCGGCGGCAACTCATAATTTTTACCTTTGGCATGCAAGGTTTGATTGACATGTGTGTTTTTCAATTTCAGGGTAGCTCCTATATCCCCGGCAACCAATTCATTTACATTCGTTCGCTTATTGCCTTCCACGAGAAAAAGCTGATTCAATTTTTCCGTAATACCGGTTGTTTCGTTTTCTAATTCCATTCCACTTTTAACCGTACCGGCATACACTTTAAAAAATGATAATTCTCCCACATGGGATTCATTGGTTGTTTTAAAAACAAAAATACAGGGAGGTGCATCGGCGTTACAAAGGATTTTCTCCCCACTCCGGGCAATTTGTGGTGGCATATCATTGGCACTGGGGCATACATTGTCTATAAAGCCCATCAGCCGGCCACTGCCCATATTTCTTTCGGCTGACAAACAGAATAAAGGAAAAATATCTCGCTGGATCATGGCCGCATGCAGGCCTTTTTTCATATCATCTTCATCCAATTCACCTTGATCAAAATATTTTTCCATCAATCCTTCATCATTGGCCGCCACCATTTCGATCAATTCCCGGTGCAGGGTATCGGCTTTTTCTTTTTCACTTTCCGGGATCGGTAATTTTTCCGGTTTACCACCATTATCCTTAAAATGGTACATCGTCATCCGTAAGACATCAATTATATCCCGGAATCCGGGCCCTTGTTTCAATGGGTATTGCACCACTGTAACTTTATTTCCAAAATGTAATTTGGCTTCCTGCACTGTTTTCTCAAAATCAGCATGTTCATCATCCAGTTTATTGAGTGCGAAAATCATGGGCGTTTTAAAATCCTCCGCATAGCGCCAAAGGATATCGGTAGATACTTCCACACCCGCTGCGGCATTCAGTAACATCACACCGGTATCGGCAACCCGCAAGGCAGCAATTACTTCCCCGATGAAATCATCATATCCGGGTGTGTCTATGATATTAATTTTATACCCCCGCCATTTCGTATGCAATAAAGTAGAGAAAATGGAATTTCCCCGTTCCTGTTCCAGGGCATGAAAATCACTAACCGTATTCTTTTCAGCAATATTTCCTTTTCGGGAAATAAGGCCGGCTTCATAGAGCATACATTCGGCCAGCGTCGTTTTCCCACTTCCGGCATGGCCCATTAACACAATGCTTTTTACATGTGCGGTATCAAATTCTGGCATGTAAATAATTTTAGAAATAAATAATATATACCTGCCGGTTACCTGATACAGGTTCCGGCCAGTATAAGAAAGAATTGAAAAACTTATTTCAAGTTACTCAAAAATTCCCGGAGCTTATCCCGTAATTCCTGTAAAGTTTGCTCCAGGTCATTGAATTCATTGCCCAGGCGCTCATGGTCTTCCTGTACATGGTCGGACTGTACCAGGTTATGTGCCTGCATACTACTCATCATTTTATCATTGGCTTTCACGGCTTGTTTTAAGTCATGAATATTGATAAGCTGGATGTGTAACTGGTTTTGGAAATGTTCGAGATCCGAAAGCTGTTGTGGGGAAATCGCATGGAGAGCGGCTTGCTGAAGGCGGGATTTTAATTGGGTGAATTCTTCACGATAAGAATGTAATTTTTCCCGCATGGTATTACATTCTTTTGAAAGCTGTGGAACATCTGATTGAACCATAAGATTTAAAATTTAAGAGTTAACAATAAGAAATGTTCATATTTACATCCTGCATAAAAATAAGAATGTTTTTTGAATAAAAATTTATTTTATAATTCCTTTCTCTATTTATACACTAATTATACAATTACGTCTTCCAGCCTATTAAATACCCGGTAGCTTTATTGCACAAAGCAATCTGCTAAAGTATTGCCTTTACACTTACTCCATAAGAATAAGACATACCGATACTTAATAGATTGGCTTATTGTAATTTGGATTGACCTCAAAACAAAAGAGTTTCAACCAATTGGCCATTATAACTGAGCCCAGGTCGCCCATTTCTTCCAGTTCTTCTATGGTATCTCCAAAATAATGTCCCATGTAACCGGCTGTCAAATGCTGGCTTTGAGTAGTTTTCATTAAATCTTCCATGTTATCCAGTCCGCCATACCAAAATGTTTCTTCCACTAGAAAGGGATGATCGGATTGGTTGTTTTCCACTAATTGCAACGCCTCATTCAAAGAAAGATGTGTTAGATAAATATGCATGCTATTATAATCGAGAAGATCACTATATTGGGTGATTACCCCCAATCCTAAAAAGCCAACTGTAACCGGGGTACGACTATCTACTTCGCGTATTGCTGCTTTCATTTGTGAAATCCAGCTACGCATAATGTCTTTTGGTGGACGGCCATTGGGTGTTTGGGTAATGTATTGTACATAATAATACCCCCCATAAGAGTCACCCGGTAACCAAATGGTTGTATCCGTGGGTGGTACAACAGGCTCATTCATTAGATCATAAACAAAAATATTATTATAGTCTTTCCCTACAGAAGCTATTGCTTTCCAGAAAACGGCTTGTGTGGCCCACCGTTCCGATTCAGTCATGGAATCATACCATTCCGGTTGATCTTCCTTACGACATGCCCCCAAGCCTGTAATATCGAGATATAAGCCATTGACATTAGCAAATTCAATTAATTCCCGTAATCTTGATAATGCTTGTTGATTGGGAGTAACCGGATCAAGCATAAATTCATTGTATTGTAAGGGGAAACGGATTACATTCATTCCGGTTGCCTTCATTTCCCTGAAATCTTGTTTTAACGTATCCCAGTCTTCAGGATCATACCAATAATCTTCCATTAAACCTTTATCAGGTGTACCATAATTAGTTCCCCAGGGAGTAAACAAACGACCCTGGGCATCAATGAAATCTTTCCCTGAAATAGAAATGGGTTGCAATTGATATGGTTCTTCATACGCAGTGCCATTAAATGATATAGGCCGTCCGTGATACACAGCCGGTGTGGTAAATTGCCCCTCTAAGGAAACAGGCTCCTTTAAAACGACAAACAACCTGGTTACATAAGAGCCTTTCTTCAAAACAAAATTCCTGGTGAAAGATCCTTTTCCTGTTGTGAATTTCCCGGTTACGGTCAATACCCCTGGCAACTGTATGGCAACAGAAGAGTCATTGTTTTTACTTACCCAAAAGGCTAATTCATAATGAAAGGTATGTGGCCCTACTGAATCTAACTTACGAATTACATTATGCACCACATAACTACTAAAACTATTCATTTTGCCAAAACCGGCCTCCCCCGTATTTTCTGTATTTTCAATCACTATATTTTTCTTACAGGAAAAAAGGCAGAAAGAAATAGTTACTGCAATTACCATTAATGAGATCGTACGTTTCATAAGCAAAAATTTATATTTATAAAAGCATTTGCTTGGTTCATTGGTCTGATATTATATGTATAGTTTAGATCTTTCTTTAGTGGTTGATACAATTTCTTAAAATAATAATGCCATTTCAAATGACCATATAACACCTAACTATACTCCTGTTCATCCAGGGGGCTTCATGAGAACATTAGTTTTATAATCAAAAAAGCATATCAAACAACTGACATTTTATATTCATAGCTTCTATTGTAAATTCCATAAGCTATAGCATATATACCATTTAATGGTGATTTAAAAATACTGATTTATTAAAAGAATAAAAATATTTTTATTAGGTTTTTAGGGCACTTATTTCACATACAGATAAAAAATGCGGTGTATCAATCGAATACACCGCATTCCACTTTCCAATTATTAATTTTATTTCAACTGCCGCAAATATTCCCCATAGCCACTTTTCTCATATAATGCAGCCAGCCTGAGCAATTGCGCATGATCTATAAAGCCCATACGCCAGGCTACTTCTTCAATACAACCAATCTTTTGTGCCTGTCTTTTTTCAATTACTTTGACAAATTCACCTGCATCACTCAGGGAATCGAAAGTGCCGGTATCTAACCAGGCAATGCCCCTGTTCATCAGGCCGACCTGTAGCTTTTTTCGTTGCAGGTATTCTTTATTCACATCCGTGATTTCATATTCTCCCCGGGCAGAGGGTTTAAGATTTTCTGCTATTTCCACTACATCATTATCATAAAAATACAATCCAGGTACCGCATAATTTGAAGCCGGGTTTTTTGGTTTTTCTTCCAGTGACACAGCCTGGAAATTTTTATCAAATGCCACTACCCCATAGCGTTCCGGGTCGCGTACTTCATACGCAAAAATGGCAGCTCCCTCCACATCATTGAATGATTGAACGAGTTTACTAAAACCAGATCCATAAAAAATATTATCACCGAGAATCAACGCCACTTTATCTTTTCCTATAAATGGCTTCCCAATAACAAATGCCTGTGCCAGGCCATTGGGTTTTTCCTGTACGGCAAAGGAAAAAGAACAACCAAGCTCTTTCCCATCACCTAAGAGGCGATGAAATTGCGGGGCGTCCTCCGGTGTAGTGATGATAAGTATGTCCCGGATACCGGCCAGCATCAATACCGATAAAGGATAATAAATCATGGGTTTATCATACACCGGAATGATTTGTTTGCTGATCGCTTTCGTTATAGGATAAAGCCGGGTACCTGAGCCTCCGGCTAAAATAATACCTTTCATATCATCTTATTTTTTAAAAGTTGCTGGAATGAAAAATTCTGCCTGTCTTTTTCATTGATAATAAATTGTGACGGATCGGCCTGCCAGTCGATTTGTATGGTTTCATCATCAAACTTCAACCCGCATTCGGCTTCCTTGTTGTAATAATTATCACATTTATAAAAAAAATCAGCATACGCACTCAATACCAGGAAACCATGTGCAAATCCCCGGGGAATAAATAATTGCTTTCCATTTTCTTCATTCAGCTCGATACTAAAGTATTTTCCAAAACTGGCCGCATCACGCCGTAAATCAACAACGATATCAAGGACCGCACCCCGTAACACCCTGACCAGCTTTGCCTGTGCATCTTTACCCGTTTGAAAATGCATACCCCTCAATACATGCCGGGAAGAACGGGACTGATTGTCCTGGACAAAATTGATATCAAGGCCGGTTTGCTTTTGAAATTCAAGCCGGTTGAATGATTCAAAGAAATGACCACGGGTATCTTCAAAAACCGTATTGTGTATAATAAAGCATCCTTCGATTGCTGCTTTTTCTGTTTTCATTTTATTCCACTTTTAAAAATCAAATCCTGTTTTTATACTGAAGGTCATAATATTTCATATAGGCGCCACTGGTAACATTTTTTAACCATTCTGTATTTTGCAAATACCAGTCAATGGTTTTGCTCAGTCCTTCTTCGAAAGTAACCGAAGGGGACCAGCCCAATTCCCGGTTAATTTTTGTGGCATCAATGGCATAACGCAGGTCATGCCCAGGCCTGTCTTTGACAAATTCAATCAACTGCTCCGAGCTTCCAGTGGGGCGGCCCAGTTTTTCATCCATCAGCTTACACAATAATTTGACAAGATCCACATTTTTCCATTCATTGAAACCCCCAATATTATACGTTTCATTTTTCTTCCCTGCATGGAATAATACATCTATAGCCCGTGCATGATCTACGACATACAACCAGTCACGCGTATTTTCGCCCTTTCCATAAAGGGGCAATTTTTTTTCCTGTATGATATTATGAATAAATAATGGGATCAGCTTCTCAGGAAACTGGTTGGGTCCATAATTATTGGAACAATTGGAAAGAATATAGTGCAGTTTAAATGTTTCACTATATGCTCGTACCAGGTGATCGGAAGATGCCTTACTGGCAGAATAAGGTGAATTCGGTGAATAAGGCGTCTGCTCGGTGAAAAGGCCGGTATCCCCTAAAGTGCCATACACTTCATCCGTAGAAATATGATAAAAAATATGTTCTGCCAAATGGTCTTTCCAATAGTTCTTGGCTGTCTCCAATAAATTCACCGTTCCAATAATATTCGTATAAATAAAATCCATGGGCGAGAGAATGGACCGGTCAACATGTGATTCGGCAGCCAGGTGAATAATATCTGTAATGGCATGCCGCTGAAAAACTTCCAGCAATTTTTCGCGTTCAAGAATATTTACTTTTTCAAAAAAATAATTCGGCGCCTGATCAATATCTTTTAAATTTTCCAGGTTACCGGCATAGGTGAGTGCATCCAAATTGATAATGCGATAAGCTGGATATTTATGGACAAATAAACGCACCACATGTGAGCCAATAAAACCAGCTCCACCGGTAATTAAAATATTTTTCATGGTGTTTGTATTGAATGATTTTTAAAATAAATATCAGTTTATTGGATTTGATAATAACTTTTATACCAGCTTATAAAAGCCCGTATCCCTGTTTCTATATCTGTTCTTGGTGCATAGCCGGTATCCTGCATCAGGTCCCGGATATCCGCATAGGTAGCCGGTACATCCCCCGGTTGTAAAGGCAGCATTTCTTTTATAGCTGTTTGGCCCAATTCTTTTTCTATGGCCGTTATAAAGTCCAATAAACGAACCGGTGCAGCATGACCGATATTGTAAATTTTATAGGGTGCCACGGAAGTGGATGTATTAGCATTACTATTTTTCCAGGCAGGATTTTTTTCGGGTATATGGTTCATCACCCGGACAACCCCTTCCACGATATCATCAATGTAAGTAAAATCACGCAGCATATTACCCTCATTGAAAACCGGTATAGGCTTGCCTTCCAGGATGGATCGTGTAAAAATAAACAACGCCATATCCGGTCTTCCCCAGGGGCCATAGGCTGTGAAAAAACGCAGGCCGGTTGTGGGCATATCAAATAAATAACTGTAAGCATGTGCCATCAATTCATTGCTTTTCTTGGATGCGGCATATAAAGATACCGGATGATCCACCTGTTGATTGACTGAAAAGGGGATCACATCATTCAGGCCATACACGCTCGAACTACTGGCATAAACCAGGTGTTTTGTTTTTGCTGAACGGCAACATTCCAATAAATTGGAAAAGCCATCTATATTGCTACGAATATATACCTGTGGATTTTCGAGACTATACCGGACTCCCGCCTGTGCCGCCAGATGAATGACCCGGTCAAAAGCAGCCGATGCAAATATTTCCTCCATCCGCTTTTTATCTTCCAACTGGCAACGATAAAAAATATAGCGCCCATCGGTATTACTTAACTTGTTTTGAAAATCCGCTTGCTCGGGCTTCTCTATCCCTGTTTCTTTCAACCGGGCATATTTCAGCCGGACATCATAGTAATCATTGATACTATCCAGGCCGGTTACGCTATGGCCATCATCCAGTAAACGCTTCACAGTGTGAAAGCCAATGAACCCTGCTGTGCCGGTAACAAGTATCTTCATGAGATTTGTTGCTTTTGTTCCAGGCAGGCCTGGTATAATTTAGTCATCTCTTCCACTTCCCGTTTTTTGGAAAAATTAGCTGCAGCAAAATTAACAGCGATTTTGCCCATATCCAATCGCTTGTTTTTATTTTCAATTAAGATAGCCAATTTTTCTGCGAAAGCAGCGGCATCGCCGGGAGCCACCAAATAGCCTGATGCATCGGGCAGGAATGTAGCCGCTACTCCTCCTACGTTTGTTGCCACTACCGGCTTCCCACACAACTGTGCCTCTATCAGGCTCATGGGTGTACCTTCATTATATGAAGTGAGTACAACAATATCAATGGCCTGAATGACAGCCGCTATATCCGGCATCCAGGAAGTAAACACAACAGGAGCGGTTGTGTCCATTTCTTCAGCTGTACTAAATGAAATATTTTTTGCTTTAAGCAATTCCTGCACTTCTCCCGCCAGCACGCCATCGCCTACCACAAAAAAACGGACTTGCTGTGAATAGAGCTGTTCCATCTTTTCTACCACCTCAACAAAAAGTGTAAAATTTTTTATTTGCACAATGCGACCAATGATCCCAATATTTATTTGCTTTTCACCCACCTGGAACTTTTCTTTAAAACTTTTCCCGCCTGTATCTGTATGCCTGAAAAAATGTTTTTCATCAATCCCCAAATGGACTATATGATTTTTATCCGCCGGAACAATCCTGAAAACTTCAGAGATTTCCTGTTTTTGTTCTTTGCTGATGGTTACAATAATATCCGTCATTTTCCCCAACCAACGTTCCAACCGGATTATGCATTTCGAGATAAACCGGTTATAATACGAATGGAATAAATGGCCATGAAATGTGTGTACGATACAGGGCACATGCAATGTAAAGGCTGCCCGCCTCCCGAGCATACCGGATTTAAAGCCATGTGTATGCACGATTGCATAACCATTTTCCTTTATTATCTTTTTAATGGCCCGATACGCTTTCCAGTCCTGCATGGGTGAAATACTTCGTTGCAGAAGTGGTAATTTCTGAATATGCAAACCGGGATACAGATCCAGCAAATACAGGGCTTCTTCTTCATCCTGCTCTTTCTCTCCATATAAAACGTGTACCGTAAAATTCTCCTGTAAATACCAGGCAAGGGGAATTGTATCAATAGCCTGGCCACCAATAACCAGTCGGTTTATAATAATTAATATTTTAGGTTTCTTTACTTCCACCAACTTTATCCGATTGGCCCTTGTATGTCAATGATCAATTGTTTCCATTTATCAGCAAACAATTGCCAGGTATAATTTTCTTTCATCAGGCAAGTTGCTGCGGATCGAATGGCTTGTCCCTGGCCGGCATGCTGAAATAAATCCATGATAGCATTTACATATTCCACCGGTGTTTCACAAATGATAAGGTGCTTCCCATTCATGGCTCCCACTATTGGTTGTGCGCCCAACTGGGTCGTCAATACGACGCAGCCAATAGCCATAGCTTCGAGAATTTTATTTTGAATACCGCCCCCGGTTTGCATGGGCGCTACAACGGCCGTAGCAGCTTGCATTTGTGGATAGGGATCTTCTATAAAACCTGTCACGGTTACCCTGCCGGGAAATAATTTTTCGAGGTCTTTAATTTTCTTTACCGGAGAGCTGCCAATAATAGAAAAATGAATTTGACTATTCAGCGGTAATACATTATCAGCAAACCACAACGCTGCATCAATATTGGGTTGATAATCCATCTTCCCCAGGAAGACCACGGTTGGTTTTTCCGGGGGTACATATTTTTTAAAATTGCGGGTGAGTAATTCACTATCCACCCCATTGGGAACCCAACACGCATTGCCTGCATCTTTATAAAAATTCTGTTCATTATAATTGGTAAACAGGGTGGCATCAAATTTTTCCACACAAAGTTTTTCAAAAGATTTTAAACGTTTGGCTTCTACCGTGTACATCATTTTCCAAAACAAAGAAGATACTTTTAATTTACTTCTTGAATAATTCAGGTACAATGAATCGATTAAGTCCAGGCATTTTTTATTAGACATGGGCAATGCATACATAGCAGTGCGGACCAAATTGGAGATCACTAAATCACCAGGTTGCACCTGCACTTCCAGGTACTTTTTAACTTCTTTGAAAAAATAATATTTCACCTGTATCGGGTAATGTGAAAATACCGCCCGCAGTGCGTTCAGGCGGAACCGGAATTTTGGATACGTAAAAATCTTATATGCAACTACATGCTCCTGCAAAAACCCGATGGTATCCGGCCCGGGCACTTCATCAGTAATGATGACTACCTTCAAATCTACATATGCTTTCAATTGCCTGATAGAATGAAAATAGCGCAATCGGTCCCCACCAACCGGCGGGAAGGGTAATCGTGTCAATAAAAAATAGCAGGTTGGTTTTTTCTTCATCTTATCAGGCAACAAATAAGTTTTCTACATCTGTAGCTGCTTCCTCCATATACTGTTTGTACCAGGAAAGAATATGGCTACTTATCTCTTTTCTTTTTTCCACAGGTATAACAGCCAGTATAGCTGCCACAAATTCTTTTTCATTTTCCGGTTGATCCAGGAAATCCAAGGTAAAGCCCCGTAAAGAAAAAGGTGTAGCTATAATGGGAATACCAAAAGAAGCAGCTTCCAGTATTTTCAAATTGATCCCGGAGCCTTCAAAAACCGGAGATATAAATAGATCAGCATCCAGGTAAAAAGATTCTACACTTTCAACATCTGTATATACCTGTATATTCGAATTAATCAACTTTGATAAAGCGGGTTTTGCATTTCTCCCTACAATATGCAATCGTACATTCGATGGCAATAATGGCATCACTTTCTCTGCAAACCATTGAATACCCCGCACATTCGGGTACCAATCCATTGCACCAACGAATAATAAAGTGATGGTGTCACCTGGCTTAACTGTATAGTCAGCATGGTCAAACCGTGTAAATAATTTTGGGAAAAAAGTATATTTCTCCGGGGCCGCTAATTGTGTGATATTTTCCTTATTCAGGTAAATAATTTTAGCCATTTGTGCATGGACTTTTTTCGTAAATTTTTCCAGTAAGCCGGCCTGGTAATCATAAAATCTTTTCACTAAAGAAGATTTATGTTTACCTCTTTCACGATAAATAGCTATTTCATTATTGTGTTCAATAAGAAAATTCCGGGTTTGCTTTTGAGGAGTAAAATAAACAGCAGAGCGGATTTGATCCCAAACAATGATTTCAGGTTGAAATGGTTCAAGCAATGCTTTTACTTCTTGCTTTAGTTGTTTTGTATGTGCCCGTCTTGCTTCCAGGTACGTCATTCCCATAAAACAACTTTTCACTAATGCTAATGCATCAGTGATAAAACTTGTGGGCAATACATGCAAAATAATATTTCCTGCTTTTTCCAATTCTTTCCTTTCCATTTCCGGATAAATTCCTTCATCTACGATATTGATATAAAGGATTTCATGTTTCCGGGCGAGGATCTTTAGCAGGTTATAAGAAAATAATTTATCACCGCCATTCAGCGGGAAAATATTCCGGGCATTGATGATGGCAATTTTCACAAGAACATATTTTATACCGGCACAGGTGTTGTGTTTTTACCTGGCGCATAAAAAATATTTAACTTCCTATACAAAATATAGAATGCAAGAATGAGTGCAAAGTCCAGGAAATAATAGGCCGACAGATCTACTACACTGGCACGCAGCAGGTTGATATAATATAAAATAATGGTTGTGCCATAAATAATAATCAGGCAATTCACGTCCCGCTTATAAAACATCTCATAAAAATACCGGGTTATGATGCCGAATAAAAGCATGATAATAATTAATGAAGGGATCCCAAATCCCGCATATGCATCAAATGCGGTAAAAGTATAAGTAGTGCCATCCTGGATCGGGTGCTCATGCATGACCCGGATGGTATATTCAAACTCAAATGAAGTGATGGGTTTACCGGGCCAGAGAAAACGGGGAATTAAAAAGAAAAATTGGGAGATAAAGAAAAAGCCCCAGTGATAATCATGGGTATTGGATAAATATTTCACCAGGATATCAAAATTTTGCCCGGGATTGGCATCAGCGGAAAGTGTACGTTCTCCCAAATCCCAAAGATCGCTGATATGAAAATTTGTCAACCACTCAATATCGCCATTGCGTAAGCGGTTGAGCATATTTAATACCGGGAAAGCCAGGATCAAAAGTGAAACCGTAAAATAATTTACCGTAGGCCGTTTTCCCCGCGCCCGGCAATACATGAAATAAGCAAAAACAAAAGCCATGATATACCCCAGGCGGCTGGAAGATAATGCAGCTAAGGAAAACAAGACTTCGGTAAAGCAAATAAGAAAAACTTTCAGGTATACGTTTTTTGTATTTTTCAATAAACGAAAATGATTGACCATCATCGGGAATTTGATGAAATGGTAAAACAGTGTCCAGAAATTACCTCCTTCTTTCACATTTTCATTTTCCACCAATAGCATATTCAATAAATAATCCTGCAGGCTATAACCAAATGTGCGGAGTTTGAAAATAGTGAGGCCAAAACACAGTGCTACAAAAATAAGCTGATAGAGAATATAATGGCTGGTGCTAATGCCTTTGAGTTCGAAGGATGGCATCCATTTATGGATCCTGATAAATTTAAATCCATTCAAATAAAATCCCAACATCCAGGCAATGGATCCAGTAAAAACCAGGATACCTGTGAGCACACCAAAATCATTTTCTTTTGTATTGAGATTGACAAAAAAAATTAGCAGGAAGAGGATGAAGGAAAAGGAAGGGTTGAAAAAATCATTCAGAATGCTGCCATATAAAAGTTTATTGAAATACAGAATCAATAAAATAGCTGCAAAGACACAGCAATTAAATATGAAAACATTACTCAACATTTTTTAAATCATCAGGGCCTGGGTGGTTGAAGCGGTTCCAGTTTTTGGATCATGCCATCCCATACACCCCGGCTAAAAGAACGAAATGATTTCTTCCCTTTACTACTTGCCAGGAAATAAAATGTACTCACAATAATATACACACCAACAACAATCCGTTGCAAAAATCGCACATATTGACGGATAAAGAAGAAACGATTCCGGGTATTGTAATATAGGCTAATAGCCGATAACTTTCCACCCGTAGTGATGCTCAATTTATGTTCCAGGCTAAGATCGGCAGCGAACCAAATTTTATACCCTTGTAATCTTGCCCTATACATCCATTCAGCATCCTCCATATAGAGAAAATATTGTGGATTGAATAAGCCTGCTTTCTGAAATACCTGCATATTAATATAGACAAAAGTTGTAGGGGCATACCCGGTAAAACAACTATGGATGGTAAGTCCGGCTTCTTCTTTCGTGTCAAAATAATGAACAACCCCCCCTTTCCATTTAATGATATCCCCGCCCGCATACCATAACCGGTTTGTCTGATAATAATAAACTTTCGGAGCAATAATATCCAACTGCTCATTTGCGGCTCGTTGCACAATAGTTTCAAACAATACCGGATTTGCATACACCACATCTGTATTGGATAAGATACATGCGGTACAACCAGCTTCTTGAGCGAGACGGATACCGATATTATTTGCTTCGGCGGCTCCTTTATTTTCCGGTTGCTCTGCATGCACGATTGGCAACCAGGTATATGTTTGCCGTATGGACCGAATCATATCCCGCATGGCATCTGATGGGGCATTATCAATCAAATAAATACAGGCTGGGTGTAATGTTTGGCGATCAATGCTTGCAAAGAGATCTGGTAGCAAGTCTTCCCGATGAAATAATACTGAGATATAAGCTACTTTCTCCAAGACCGAATGGCTATTTTAAAAGCGATAAACGGAAAAATAAAATATGTATTTACAAAATTGCATTTTCATGATTTTTCTGCACTCGCTGAAACAAGGCATATTTTGTATGGTAAAATTGCAGGATGGCATGCAATCCAGCCATCATTATAAATTCCGTAATGACCAGGTTTGTCACCGAGCCAAAAAAGCCAAAATGGGCTGCCAGGAAAAAATTCAGCAATACACTAATAACTGATGAAGAGATTAACACGAATGTATATGACTTTGAAAAATTATAGGCCAGTAAAGACTGATAGGCCGGGATATTCAGGGAAGTAAATAAAGCGGCCAGGAGGATGAGGCGAATACCTTTGGTCAGTAAGTCAATATCTGTCTTATTAAAATACCAGGCAATTTCTGGAGCGAATATAAAAATGGTTACCAGGATCAATAAAAAAAATAGGAAGAATGGGGTGAATGCTTTTTTCATAAACCGAGTATAAGCCTGCACCGATTCCTGCGCTTTCCGGCAGGCAGCCGGATATAAAACCTGCGAATAGATGATCAGTAATTGCCGTACCAGCAGTAGGATTTTTTCGATGACACCATATAAGCCCACCACCCGGTAGCTGGCAAAAATACCCAGGATAGCGGAACCGGCATAACTGCTGATATTTACAAAGAAACCAGAGATAAAATAATAAAAACTCGTACGCAGGTAATGCCCGATATCTTTCGCTGAAACAGGAACGAAACGGATATGAAATTTTGTATGCAATAAAAAATAACAAACAATGCCTGTACATAAAACGGATGTACCGAATAAAGCATTGACATAAAGAAAGTCTTTGGGTTCATGGATCCACAAAAAAATGGATGCCATATAACAGATCTTAAAAAATACATTCACCAGGGCATACATCCGCATTTTTTCTAGCCCCTGAAAAATCCAGATGGGATTAAATGCCTGGCCGATACACAACAGAAACGATAACAAAAAAAGTGATTTGTTTTCAGAAAGCAACGGCGTATATAACCCAATATACAATAACAGGAATGTGACCAGCAACAGGAATATTTTTGTAGCAAGGACACCGGACACGGTTCTCCCCAGGGCTGGCCGGTCGTTTTTATTTAATGCGATTTCTTTTGTCCCTGAAAGGTTGAAACCATAATCCTGGATCAAACTAAAGATGTTGATGATGGCAGCAGCGAAAGTAATTTTCCCGAAATTGGCCAATCCCACTACCCGGATAAGATACGGGGTAAGTACCAATGGCAATAGCAGATTGATGGATTGTATGCCACCGAGAATAAAAAAATTTTCTGCGATAGCACTTTTCCTGATTGCCTGCAAAGAATTATGAAAATTGGATTTTAAAGGCATCCTGAATTACCGGGAAAAAACATGAACACTAAGGCTCTTATTACTCCTGATGCTGTTGAGCCTGTAGTTTTTCATTTTTTAAAGTGTACACAAAAGTCAGATAACATAAGCATAAAAAGCCGGCTAATAAGCCACCATAAATAGCGCCCAGCAAACGGCCGGTCTTCACGACTTTCAGTGGAAGCATGGGCTCATCAATCACCTGGATCAGGGGAGTTTCCCGCAATAAATTAAACTTGGATAGTTCCAGGTTTTTCAGCAATTCGCCATAAGCAGTTGCCAATACCGTAATATCTGTCTGCTTTTTCTGCACACCTACCTGTGAAGATTGAAAGGCCGGATTTAAATTAGCATCCGATAATGCTGCCCGGCCCATTAAGGCTGCATCATACGCCCTTTTAATGGAATCTGCGCGACTTTGCAACACTTCCACTGTTTGGTAAGAGCGTTTGGTTTTTGTTTCAATATACAAATCGGTTACCCGGCGAATCAATTCTTCCGAAAAGGCTTTGGAAAAAGTTTCATCCGGGCTTGTCACACGAATGGTATATACCTGGACACGCTTATCCGGCCGTTCTGCCACCAATACTTTCTTTGAAATGTCTTTCATGATCAGTTGCAATACACTATCCTGCACCCTGCTGTAAGTAGCCGGATCCTGGTTCAGCGGGAATGCGACATCTTTCAATAATTTATCGCGGTGATAGGCTTTTTTCAAACCTGATGCATCAAAATAAATATTTAATAAACTCTCTTTCTTACCATTCCAATTTGTTTGACTAAACAAGGATTCTTTTATCATTTTTTGCGAAGCAATGAGGGCTAAAATATTGTCCCCGGAGAAAACACCTCCCACTCCGCCCAGGTTAATTCCAAACTGGGCGGCTATTCCCATAATGCCTGTTGTGGTGGCTTTATCATCATCGGTAGAAAAGCTTAATACCGCTTCATACCGTGGCTTTTCCAGCCAGCCATAAAGTAACCCAAGGAGCCCCCCGGAAAAACCGACAATACAAATGATCACCCATTTGGACAGAAAAAAACGAAATAATTTCTTCAATCCATCCACGGCGCCGGATAGCGAAATTTCTTTGGGAGCGGATGATAATTCTGACATGTTACGTAATTATTTTTTTAAACCCTTTCCTGTTTTAAAGGTTATTAATCACTAAAAGTACAACGGAAACCAATGATATAATGGATGTCGTTAAACCAATAACTTCACCCGTTGTAAGCCGGCCCCTACCTGCATCCCGGCCGGGTACAAAGATCTCATCACCGGCATTGATCTTTGGATAATGTTTGAAAAATAAGAAATGCGACACCACCCGTGCATTCCCGTTTGATGCTAATACAAAGGCTCGTCGTCGGACAGCATTTCCGGAAAAGCCACCTGCTTTATTGATATAATATTTCATATTCTTTCCTTCCTGGAAAGCAAATTGAGTGGGGAATAACACTTCCCCCCGCACTTTCACCGCCTGGTTTTTCTTGGGAACAAAGATCACATCACCATCTTCGAGGATCAGGTCATTGGAAATACCGGGCGTCTGCAACACTTCCTGCAGGTTAATACCAATCAGGTCATATGGTTTCGCCACTTCTTCATGAATGGAATCAGCCATAGTAGTATCTGTCAGGCCAAACAAAGCCAACTTCTCCACACTCTTGGATTTGATGGAAGTGAGTGTATCAATTTTATTGATCCGTTTTAATGAAGTGGCTACCGGGTCAGCTGTGAATTTTATACCTCCCGCCCGCTTAATCACATCACTCAATTTCTCATCATTTGAATTGATAACATAAACGCCCGGGTATAAAACTTCCCCGCTGACCGTTACAGATTTCTGTACGAAGTAGCCCGGGTTATTGCGTACAATTATTAAATCGTATGGCCGTAAGAAAAAGTTATTGCCTTGTTTATCTAAATCTTTTTCTGCATCTATTTCAAATGTTTTCGCAATTTGGGTGGAATTAGGATCCGCATCTGTAACACGCCGGGCCACTTCTACCCTTTTTCCATTGGATGCTTCCGAAAAACCACCTGCTTCAAAAATGGCATCTTTTAATGTCATGCTATCTTTAAACACATAAATCCCAGGATTGCGCACCTGGCCCTGTAAACTTATCGTATAGGCATCCCGCATATCAAATATGGAAGAAATGACAACGGAATCTTCCCGTTGCAATAAGATATCTGGTTGTGTTTTATTTACCACACCTTGCACATCAAATGATAAAAGTTCCAGGCTGAGATCGGGTTTCAGCCGGCGAATGATACCCCGATTTAAAAAAGCATCTTCTTTCAGGCCATCCGCTTTTTTTATCAGTTGGCTTAAGGTAAGGCCATCCGATAATTCAAATTGTCCCGGCCGCATTACGGCACCGGCAATTTGCACGCGATTTGCATAGCGATCTAAGATCTTACTGACAGCAATGGAATCGCCTCCCTTTAATACGAAACTGGGAAAAGCAGCATTGGTTACATCTACTGCCTGTTTTTCTTTATCGGAAAGCCGGGTGATCTTTACGGAGGAACGATAAGCTGAATCAGTAAAACCACCTGCGGCATCTAGAATTTCCTGGAGATTGTTGCCTGGTAAAATTTCAAAAATGCCTTCCCGTTTTACCTGTCCGCCTATGGCTACATGATTTTCATAGTAAGGAATGCGAATTACATCCTGGTCCATCAGGCGCACATTATCAGCCATGCTGCCTTTCAAGAGAAAGTCATACAAGTCTATTACCTGGAAAACTTTATTGTTCCGTATTAATTCAATCTTTCGGTATGAACCTTTTTCCGATGGCCCACCACATAAATACAAGGCATTAAATACCGTTGCCAGAGAAGAAATCGTATAGGTGCCCGGTTGTTTCGCTTGTCCAATAATGGTTACCTGGATACTGCGGATATTGCCCAGGCTCACCTGTACCTTGGTCCCCCCGGAAATAATGGCTTTATAAATTGTGGAAGAAAGTTTGCCGGTAATTTTTGATGAAGCCTGGTCCACCGTAAGGCCGGCAACATATACAGGCCCTACATTCGGAATATAAATAGAACCTTCCGGGGTAACTTTTAATTTATAATGTGTTTCTGATACCCCATACACATCAATGTTTAACTCATCATCCGGGCCTAAAATATAATTCAGCGGCGTGGCGATACGGAGATTTGGTTCAAAGCCCAATGCCGTGGTCGTAAATAATTCTGAACCAAAGATCCGGGTATCTATTTTATTTTCCATGGTAAGAAGTTTAGTCTTACTCTGGTTTCGTAAATTGGAGGCTGTATCTATTGGTAATTTCGTCAATGCTGTACCCGTACCGTTTTGCTGGGCAATGAGGGCGTTTACTCTTTTTTGTAGTTTGGCAATTTCATCTGCCGGCATTCCTTTGGAGGCGGCAATTTGAGCGGCCTGGTCCATAGAAATATTGGCCGCCTGCATTTTATTGTAATAATATAAAATGTCTGCATCACTCAATTGGTCCACTTTAATATCCCGGAGGTCCTGGGTCAGCAAAGTTTGTGCACTGGCTGATACAAAAGCGGCGATTACAAGGAATGCAAGGAAGAGGAATCGTTTCATAAAAATTAAATATAAAATTAAAAGCGCTCCACCAACAAATTAAACTATTATAACCTGTTTGAAAAAGTTTTATTCTCTTTCAGGCAACAAATGTAGTGAAAGCATAGCTTCGCCATCTCAGCCCCATTCGTAAAAAAAAACCGGCAGCTAATGTTGAGAAAGTGCCGGAATAAATCTTTTTGAATAGAAGCCGCTATAACAAGGGCAAATATAATAAATTTCAAAAGTGATGCTCATTATAAATAAAGTTTAAATACCCTCGTTTCATAGTGAAAAAATTTTTTTATACTGCCAATCCTTAACTTTATCTTTTCCGTCTAAATTTCCATTCTTATGAAGCAACGCTATTATTCACTGGATGTATTTCGGGGTGCTACCGTTGCCCTCATGATCCTGGTGAATAACCCCGGTTCCTGGGAACATATTTTTGCCCCACTAGATCATGCCCCCTGGGAAGGTTGTACCCCTACCGACCTGGTATTCCCGTTTTTTCTCTTTGCCGTAGGCAATGCCATGGCCTTCGTAATGCCTCGCTTACGCGAAGCAGGCCATAATGCTTTTTTTAAAAAAGTGATTAAGCGGACTTTGCTCATTTTCTTTATTGGCTTGTTTCT
>JBDHYG010000028.1:0-20881 GCA_039811225.1 Parafilimonas sp. | reverse complement strand
TACTTTCATTGCTGAAATAAATATATACATACCCACTCTTCTTTACCGGAAAATGCGCCAGGACAAGCTGCTTCGGGTCGCCGGGCGTAAATGCTACCTGGCTGATATAGCTGCCGGAGATGCCTTTCTCTCCTACTCTTAGTTTATATCGTGGGCTTGCTTTCATTATACGAATACCAAGTTAGGACATATTTTTCGGAATCCCGTTTCTATTTCTTAAGTATTGAATTGGTAATATCAAATTAGACTTTAGTCATAGCGGGCAAATTGACCTAAGTTGAACCTGCCCCAATATTTATTTAGCAAACACAGGATAGTGGTGCTTTCTTAGTTGAACTTAATACGGATAGCGGGGAGTGTTACCACAAATAGCAAATGTAATATCCGTTTCATAATTTTATTTCTATCGACTGTTTGCTCCACCTACAGAAAAATTGTCCTTTTTCCTATTTTTACTTTGCCACCTTTACCAGTTGACCATCCTTATATTTTCCTGCATAATAACTATTGTCAATTTTATCTCTTAGGAAGCCCACACCATTATAATTCTCAATCTCCAGGTAATCGTAGCCTTTTCCAAAGTAGCCTACATAAAATGCATCTTCGTAATTCAGGATTTCAAATCCCATATTATTCTTAGTTGGGTTTGGGGAGTATTTAGTAAATAATTGAAAATTGTTTTTTTCACAATATTTGTATTCTATTACTTTTTTATACGTTTTGTCCTTTGCTAATTTACCCAACCAAATGTCAGTCGTATCATTTTCTCTTTCATAGAAATATTTGAACCCGGCATTTGTATCCCCATACACATAGGCTGAAGGATGCGCTTCGTCTATGTTGACTTTATAATATATCGTATCATTCCTTCTTACCAGTCCGACCCACGCATTGAGGTTAACTCGAAAAGCAATTTGCACATCCTTGATTTCCGGGTTACTTTTATCACCAAAAGCTTTTTCGCCATCATTAAAATCATAAACATAAAATCCGTCCAGTTGATTGTCTTTCCATTCCCCGCAAGTCGAGCTTTTCAATTGTTTATTATAAATAATCCCCGGGCCATTCATTTTCCCATCTTTAAAGAATCCTAAAGTTGATGTAGTCTCTGTATTATATTTCCCAAATCCGTCCTGGCAATTACCCAACGAGCATCCTAAGATGCCTTTATCTTGTATATAATTCTGGCAATAAGCACCATGCCCCCATAGCAATAGTGCGGCGAATAAGAAAGTCTTTGTTTTCATTATGATTTGTTTTTAATTTTTCTATTATGGCCGTATTAACGGAAATGTCCATCAACATTTGTCAATCATTATGGCTGGTTATTTTCTATACCCGTCTTTACTGGATTTCCCTGCTCATTTTTTCCCCGTCAACATGGGTACAAAAGAAAAATAATCAAAATATTCTTCCTGCAATTCATTCGCCGACACTTTGGTAATTCGCAACATCCGCTGCACATCGCCTTCATCCAGGGGTAAGATCATACTGCCTCCTGTCTTGAGCTGTGCCAGCAATTTGGGGGGAACATGCGGTGCTGCAGCTGTAATAAGTACCCGGTCAAAAGGGGCAAATGCAGGCAGGCCTTCAAAACCATCCCCATAAAAAAACCTGATATTGGGATAGCTGCTTTTTAAAATAAAACTTTTACTCTTTTCAAATAATTTTTTCTGCCGTTCAATGGTAAACACCCGGGCGCCCATTTCGGCCAACACACAAGCCTGGTAAATACTGCCGGTACCTATTTCCAGGATTTTACAACCTTTCTTTACCTGCAATAACTGGCTTTGATAAGCTACGGTATAAGGCTGGGAAATGGTCTGTCCCTCCCCGATCGGGAAAGCCCGGTCTTCATACGCAATTTTATCAAAAGCCGAATCAAGGAAAAAATGCCTGGGTATTTTTTCTATTGCCTGTAAAACCGCTTCCTCTTTAATTCCTTTTTCACGCAATTGCGTTACCAGTTTTTTACGCAGGCCCTTATGCTGATATGTGTCAATATAATTTCTCATGAAACCAATGCTTTAACGGTGTACTGCTTTCAGTAACCCCTGCACACGAAAAGAACTGTAGGCTTAGTCCTTCAGTTTTAAATCTGCTATGATACCCTGGATCCTGTTTTTCAGTAACTGATATGTGTCTGCATACGCATCTACATGGGCCAGGTCGGTATGCACGCTGAAATAAAATTTAATCTTTGGTTCCGTGCCACTTGGCCGGGCAGAAATTTTACTGCCATCCGCCAGGATAAACTGCAAGACATTGCTCACGGGTAAATGAATTTGCCAGGTTTTCCCGTTTTGCAGGTTACGGCCTCTCTGTACTTTATAATCGAGGATCTCCACCACCGCAGCGCCATTGATGGTAGCCGGTGGGTTGTCGCGGTAATTGCGCATGATGTCATTAATTTCCTGCTGGCCATGCATACCCTTTTTGGTCAGGCCGATCAGGTCTTCTAGATAAAAGCCGTATTCTACATACATTTGTTTGAGCCTGGTAAATAAAGAACTGTTCCGCGCTTTTTCTACTGCAGCCATTTCACATAAA
Organism: Parafilimonas sp.; assembly: GCA_039811225.1. GTDB lineage: Bacteria > Bacteroidota > Bacteroidia > Chitinophagales > Chitinophagaceae > JAFDXJ01. The sequence goes on along the minus strand of JBDHYG010000028.1, from coordinate 18,331 downwards.
ATAGCCGCTGCCGATACAGCATCTTTATCCCGGACTTTATCGCCGACCATTAAACCAAAACTTTCTTCCCCGCCAATGATATAATTTTCTTTTCCTTCTTTTTCCTTAATCATGGAAGCGATCCATTTAAAACCGGTAAGCACATTGTAACAAGATACCCCGTTCTTCGCAGCCACCTGGTCAATCATATCTGAAGTAACAATCGTTTTGATCACCATATCATTGGGCATAGCCTGGCCACTTTTTTTCCTGGCTTCCATGATATAACTAAAAGCTAAAACTGCCGTCTGGTTTCCATTCAGCAAAATCCATTCACCATTTTCATTTTTCACACCTATTCCCACGCGATCCGCATCTGGATCGGTGCCACATAAAATATCGGCATCTAATTGACGTGCCTGTTCCAGGCCCAGCTTCATGGCTTCGCTTTCTTCTGGATTGGGATATACTACAGTAGGGAAATTTCCATCCGGGGTTTCCTGGGCAGCTACGATATGTACATTTGTAAAGCCAAAAGCTTTCAATACCTGTGGCATCAGTTTGATACCGGTACCATGTATCGGTGTATATACAATTTTCAGGTCATGCTGTTGTGCAATGATTCCGGGGTTTATAGACAGGCCCCTGGCCATTTGTATATAGGCTGTATCTACTTCCTTCCCAATTTTACTGATGAGTTCTTCATGGCCTTCCCATTTTATATCTTCCAGGTTGTTGATTTTGTCCACTTCCGCCATTACACCTACATCATGCGGGGGAACCAGTTGTGCCCCGTCTGACCAATAAGCTTTATACCCATTGTATTCCTTTGGATTATGTGAAGCCGTACAAACCACGCCCCCATTGGCTTTCAGGTAACGAATAGCATAGCTCAGTTCCGGGGTGGGCCGTAAGGATTCAAACAGGTAAACATAAATATTATTGGCAGCAAATACGCGGGCTGTTACATCGGCAAAATAAGCGCTTTGATTCCGGCTGTCATAGGCAATCACCACGGAAAGAAGCGCATCGGCGCCCAGTGTTTTTTTCATGTAATTGGCAAAACCTTGTGTGGCTTTTGCTACCATATATTGATTCATCCGGTTTGTACCGATCCCCATTATTCCCCGCATACCACCTGTACCAAACTCGAGGTCTTTATAAAAGGCATCCTCCAGTTCAGCCGGGTTTTCAGTCTGCAATTTTTTAATACCGTCTTTTGTCGCGGCATCATACTTTCCGGTCAACCATTCATTAATCTTTTGTGCTGTTTTATTATCCATTCAATAGGTTTTTTAAAATTTATTTTTATAGTTATCGACTCACGAGCATCGCGGAGAAATCACCCGCATCTAACTGTACCTGAATAAAATCTTCATGGGCTGTAGCCAGGGAAAGGCCTACATAATCCGGTTTAATGGGAAAAAGTTTGTGCATGCGTTCCAGTAAAACCAATACCTGTACCCTTTTCGGATAAGCAGAAAGAATGGGCTTCAGCGTATATAATAATGTTTTGCCGCTATTGCATACATCATCAATCAATAAAATATTTTTTTGGTTAAAGTCCACCACTTCGCTGAATTCCACCCCGGCCGGGTGTACTTTATCTATCGTGGCTGAAATAATCTGAGTTTCCAGGTGAATAAATTCAGGTAACAGGGCAGCAATCTTTTTTGCCAGGTCATAACCAATATCCCGGATACCGATAATCAGCAACGGCGTTTTTTCCCCGGATAAATGTTCAGCCACTTCCAATGCAAGGCGGCGGATTTTTTGTGCGGCTACTTCCCGGGTTAATACTAATTTCCTTTCTTCGGCCATGCTTTTTTTTGACAAACAAAAATAAAGCAATTGGTTCATAGATTGTAAAATTTATACATGGCTCCCACCTGATGGTTTTCTTTTTCCAAAGAGAACAAAATATTATCTTAGCAGGAATTTCTTTTTTTCCGGAAATTTTAAATGTAAAAAAATATGTCCTTTCTACCCCAGGCCTTATTTATTCTTTTGTGTATAGCAGCGATCCTGCTCTTTAGCCGGAATGCCGGGCGTATCCGGAAAATTATCCTCAGTGGCCGGGACGAAACCATCAATGACCATAAAGCTACCCGTTGGAAAAATGTATTGCTATTGGCTTTTGGACAAAAGAAAATGTTTAAAAATCCATTGGTTGCTGTTATGCACTTTGTCGTGTATGCCGGTTTTATCATTATCAATATAGAGATCCTGGAAATAGCCCTGGACGGGCTTTTGGGAACACATCGTTTATTTTTCCATCCCCTGGGCGCTTTATACAATGCCTTGATAAATGCCTTTGAATGCCTTGCCGTGGGTGTCCTTCTTTTTTGTGTTATCTTTTTATTGCGTAGGAATGTGGTAAAAGTAAAACGTCTTTGGAGCAAAGACCTCAATGGCTGGCCGCGCAGTGATGCTAATTATATCCTGATCACGGAAATCGTCCTAATGAGTTTATTCCTGACCATGAATGCCTGTGATACCCTGTTACAAACAAGAGGCGTAGCACATTACAGTGAAGCCGCAACCGGTAATTTTGTTTTTTCGTCTTTGCTGCATCCGTTGCTGGAAGGTATGAGTACCTCCTCTTTGATTTTTACAGAACGCTTTTGTTGGTGGTTGCATATCATCGGCATCTTTGCCTTTTTAAATTACCTGCCGTATTCCAAGCACCTTCATATTTTACTGGCTTTTCCCAATGCCTGGTATGCCCGCCTCGAACCCCAGGGCAAAATGAAAAATATGCCCGAGATACAACAGGAAGTTTTGTATGCTATGCAACCCGAATTGGTACCTGCGGAACCAACGGATACAACACCGAAAAAATTCGGGGCAAAAGATACCATGGACCTGAGTTGGAAAAACCTGCTTGATGCTTATACCTGCACTGAATGTGGACGATGCAGCGCTGCCTGCCCGGCAAATATTACGGGCAAAGTATTAAGCCCGCGGATGATCATGATGAAAACCAGGGACCGGGCCGAAGAAGTGGGAAAAAATATCCGGATGAATAAGGAATTTGTAGATGATGGAAAATCATTACTGCATGACTATATCACACCAGAAGAATTGCGTGCCTGTACGGCCTGTAATGCCTGCGTGGAAGCCTGCCCGGTAAGTATCAGCCCGCTGGATATCATCCTGCAAATGCGGCGTTACCTGGTGATGGAAGAAAGCAATGCACCGGCGGAATGGAATAGTATGTTCAGCAGTATTGAAAATAATTTTTCACCCTGGAAACTTCCTGCCGATCAACGGGCGAACTGGGCCGGGGAAATGAATGGCAATGGATAAGTTACACAACTGTTTTTACAAAAAGCATTCGGTATAATTGCGACAAGGCAGCGATAATAAATATAATGCCCATGATCATATTCAAGGTGCGGGCACTGACATTCATTTTTGTGATCAGCCAATTTCCTCCATACATATACAAAGCCAGGCCGGAAACTGTACCCATTCCGCATCCAAGAGTAAAGAGGTTAAATTCCATTGGTGTTTGTTGCAGCACGTTTAGTTGCATCAGGTAACTGCTCCAGATAAACCAAAAAGGGACTTGCGCCGGATTGAGTGCACTCATGCTCATACCTAATAAAAACCGATCCACTTTATTCTCCAACAGGAATGCCTTTTTATCGGTAACCTGCCTGCGGGCCACCACAAAACTATACATGCCCAAAACCAGGAAGACAACCACCGTCAACCACCCAAGAATTAAGAAGAAAATGGCATTTGCCATGATCCAGTGGACCCCGGACAAAGTAAGGCGCAAATAAAGGATTTCTATCAAAGCCACGCCCCAGGCATATTTCCAGGCATTGCGAAAATTTTCCTGCACGGCTATTTGCGTGGATGTGATACTCATGGTGCCCAGGGGCAACTGTCCTAAAAAACTAACGAGCCATCCCAGGCTGAGTAAAAAAATAATATGTATAAATCCCATGCTTCGCAAAATAAACATTGCCGGGCACTCCATTGATTTTTAAACAAAAGATTCCTGCTAAGGATAAAAAACCGGCATGCCGGTTCCCGGTATCAGGATATAAAATTGTATTTTTGAAAAAAAACAAATGCATATTTCTACGATGGCCGAAATGGCCGCAGCAGGTGAAACACCGGAAATATTATTCTGGGTAGGTTGTTCCGGAAGCTTTGATCAGCGGGCACAAAAGATCACGAAAGCATTTGCTACCATACTCACCAAAGTGGGGATTAAATTTGCTATCCTGGGAAATGAAGAAGCCTGTACCGGGGACCCTGCCCGGCGTGCCGGTAATGAGTTTCTATTCCAGATGATGGCCTATAATAATATCCAGGTATTGAATGGATATGGTATTAAAAAAATTGTAACCGCTTGCCCACATTGCTTCAATATTTTCAAAAATGAATACCCGGTTTTGGGCGGTACATATGAAGTGATTCATCATACCGTTTTCCTGCAACAACTCATCGATGCCGGTAAAATAAAAATGAAAGAGGATGGTTCCTTTAAAGGGAAAAAAATAACCTATCATGATAGTTGTTATTTAGGCCGCGCCAATCATATTTATGAAGCACCGCGAAAAGTACTGGAAGCGCTGGATGCAGAATTAGTGGAAATGAAACGATGCGGCAGCAATGCATTATGCTGTGGCGCCGGAGGGGCACAAATGTTCAAAGAAGAAGAAAAAGGCGATCACCGGATTAATATCGAACGCACTGATGAGGCCTTGTCATTACAACCCGATATCGTGGCAGCTGCCTGCCCGTTTTGTAATACCATGCTCACGGATGGCGTGAAAAACCGGGAAAAAGAAAATGATGTGCAGGTTTTAGACATTGCAGAATTGATTGAAAAAAGTATGGAATAATTTTTAAAAAATATAAGTATGACATTTCAGGAATATAAAAATCTTATCCCGGCACATTTCCCCGGTACTTCAACGGTATGGGTGTATCAATGCAACCGGGATTTTACGGAAGCAGAAAGCAAAGAAGTAACTCAAATGCTGGACACCTTTAACGGCCAGTGGAATGCCCATGGCAGCCCCGTCCCGGGCTTTGTGCATTTGTTTTTTAATCGCTTTATCATCTTAATGGCGGATGAGACAGCTGTGAAAGTAAGTGGTTGTAGTATTGACAGCACCTACTGGATGCTTAAAAAAATTGAACAGACCTTCCAGGTACAGGTCTTTGATAGGCTTTACCCGGCATTGATTCGGGAAGATAAAATTCAAACCTATTCTATCACCCATCTGCAGGAAGCAGTAGAAAAAGGCGAGGTTTCCGGTGATACCTTATTTTTTAATAACCTCGTAGCTACCAAACAGGAATGGCTGGAAAGCTGGATCATTCCACTGGCAGATGGCTGGCCCTGGAAAAAATTAAATCATGCTGTTCATTAAATTCATGAAACAATAATCCCGTTTCAGGTTGTTGAAAATGGGTACTGCATAAAAAAGCCCTTCGTAAAAAGAAGGGCTTGCAATTTTTTTTATACCGGTATTTATTTTATACCAAAAGCTTTTTTCAGTTTGGGCACATAATCCAATTTTTCCCAGGTAAATAATTCTACTTTTTTAGAAATCGTTTTTCCTTCCGGGGAACGGAATTCTTTGGTTACCATTTGCGGTTTCCTGCCCATATGGCCATAAGCGGCTGTTTCACTGTAAATGGGATTGCGTAATTTCAAGCGTTGTTCAATAAAGTAAGGGCGCATATCAAAAATGCCCTGGACTTTTTGCGCGATCTCCCCATCGGTCATATTTACTTTAGCCGTATTGAATGTATTGACATTTATGGATGTGGGTTCTGCAATGCCGATGGCATAGGAAACCTGCACCAGCACTTCATCACAAACACCAGCAGCTACTAAATTCTTCGCAATATGCCGGGTAGCATATGCCGCACTTCGGTCCACTTTACTCGGATCTTTACCGCTGAAAGCCCCGCCACCATGGGCGCCTTTGCCACCATAGGTATCCACAATAATTTTCCGGCCGGTTACACCGGTATCCCCATGTGGGCCACCAATTACAAATTTGCCGGTGGGATTGATATGGTATTTAATATCCTTATTAAATAGTTTGCTGTATTTTTTATACTTCGCTTTGATGCGGGGGATTAAAATTTCAATAATATCTTTTTTAATTTTTGCCTGCATTTTTTCTTCCGTATCAAAATCGTCATGCTGTGTGGAAACCACAATAGCATCTATGCGAACCGGTTTATTGTTGTCATCGTATTCCAGTGTCACCTGGCTCTTGGCATCGGGACGTAAGTATTTAATTTGTTTGTTCTCCCGGCGCAAAGCAGCTAATTCAATTAATAGCTTATGTGCGAGATCCAATGCCAGGGGCATATAGTCTTCTGTTTCATTGGTCGCATAGCCAAACATCATTCCCTGGTCACCGGCGCCCTGCTCTTCTTTTTTCTTTCTATCCACGCCTTGGTTGATATCGGCAGACTGCTCATGAATAGCGGAGAGAATGCCGCAACTATTCGCTTCAAACATATATTCACTTCGTACATAACCTATCTTCCGGATGACGCCACGGGCAATTTCCTGCACATCCAGGTAGGCTTTGGATTTTACTTCTCCCGCCAAAACAACCTGCCCGGTGGTTACCAGCGTTTCACACGCCACTTTACTGTTGGGGTCAAAAGCAAGGAAATTATCAATGAGGGCATCCGAAATCTGGTCAGCTACTTTATCGGGATGGCCTTCAGATACACTTTCTGAAGTAAATAAATACGGCATATAAAATTTTTTAAAAAAGAAATGCAAAGATAATTGCTTCGACCGGAAATCCTAAATCTCCGTGTAAACAATATGTAATCTCATTCTATACTGTGAATTATTTCCACCTCCTACCCTTACCCGTCCAACGCCGGGATAACTTAAAGGGGTCGCCGAAATGGAACGATAGACCGGCTGCTGTTCCGATATTCGAATCGTTTCATTAAATGGTGCATATAAAATCAATGTGTACCTCGGATTATGATTGGTGACAATGCCCTGGACATACCGCGTTAAACTAAAATTATAAGTGGCAATGGTTTTGCCCGTGAGTGGGTCTATCATATTTTTTGGCAGGCCGCCAAAATCCGCGTAGTTCATCAATACACCGGAGGTAGAGGAGAAAATTGCATCTGATGTGGGGTTGTAAACATCCCCCGGGTTATCAAAGCCGGGAATATTAAACCAGAAAGTGGAATCGCCTTTAGCCAGTAAGAATAAATTGGGCGGATTATAGAGTGTATCGGAATTGGTGACCACATCCGGTACCTGTTCCATAATCAATTCAGCCCGGTGAATGATCATATTGGGTAATGTGGCCAGGCCAGGAATCTGGATTGTTGCATAAGTACCAGGGCCGGCTTGTATATAAATGACACTGTCCTCTGTATCACTCGTCGGCGGGTAATAATAACCAATAGGAGCCGGTAATGACCGGTCGCGTACAATATAATTCGAGGACGCACCATTAAAGGTACCCGAGCGGAAATAGCGAACTGCCGTATCTACTTTACCAGTAGTATCTGTGTAATGATAATACAAGGCCATCTTACTATTAGTATCCAGCAGGTTCACACGTATCAGGGCATTGCCCGTTTGCTCTGCAGCTACCTGTAGCCCTTTAAAGGCTACATTATACATGGAGTCATTTTTATATGCACCGAATGTATCAAAAGTATTCAGGAACTTCTGGCCAAAAGATGCACTTAACTTAATCCGGATCTGACCCCTGGCTGCTTCCCCAAAAGGATAAATACTATCATTTAAACGACGGATATCAATAGTCTTTGGTACACCTCCATCCGTTACTTCCTGTTGCCGCGGTACTTCAAATTTGGAACTGTATAAAGAGTCTTTAAAATCAAAATCATTTTTTATTTCATACACCCGGAAAGATAATGGAAGTGTGGAGTCGCCGGTAAAACTCTGGTAACCCAATACCAATACCATCGAATCATATACCAATTGATCTTTGGGCCGTTCAAATAAAACAGGATATACAACCGGCTTAAACTGCGCATTGATATTGGCGGTTGTCTTGCCAAAAATCGGGTCATTCATATACCCCATTGTATGATCAATACCTAAGGAGACAGAGATGATGGAGTCACCTGCATTTTTTGTTATCACATCAAGCGTGGTATCTTTTGTATTTACCCCATCCGGTGGAATACCATTACCGACCGTGGTTGTAACGATTTTTGTACAGGCTGAAAACAGCAGAAAAGAAGCAATAATAAATGAAAAGAAAATTGCTGTAGAGCGGAAAGAATTCATGAAATTTTACTTCGGCGCAAGTTCATTATATAAATCTAAATACTCTGTTAAATCAGACTCCTGGCCTTTAAAGGCAACGACTTTCTTACCCTTGACTTTTGAAAATTCATCGAGCAATTTTTTATCGATCTTTTCAGCGCCAAAAGTGATGGCATCGGCATATAACGCACCACCACGAAATAGCGCATTGTTATTTCCATCCTTTAAAGCGGCCTGCTCTTCTTTAGATAAAAGTGATTGGATATTGGCTTTCTTCATAAAGTCCTTACCCATTTTTTCTTTATACGTATTTTGATTGATCGTATAAATAATTTTTCCCTGTGCAAAAACCGGTTCGCGGTTATACAAGGTTTTAATGTAGATGGGTATCAACCCGGTCATCCAACCGGTACAATGAATGATATCCGGGGGCCAGCCAAATTTCTTAACCGTTTCCAAGGCGCCTTTGCAAAAGAAAATAGTGCGGAGATCATTGTCTTCATACCAGTTTTCGTTCTCATCCCGGAACACAAATTTCCGCTTGAATAAATCATCATTGTCCAGGAAATATACCTGTAAGCGGGCATTGGGTAAAGAAGCAACTTTGATCTGCAGGGGGATATCATCATCATTTACCGTCACATTGATCCCTGATAAACGCACTACTTCGTGCAGGCGGTGGCGTCTTTCATTGATATTGCCAAAGCGGGGCATGATGCAACGCACTTCGAGTCCACTATCATGGCTTTTGATAGCCAGCCGGTTGATGATTTCTGAAAATTCTGTTAGTTCCAGGTAGGGAGACATCTCCGTAACGATATATAAAATTCTTTTCTTTGCAGACATAAATTATTTTCTTTTTCAAAAATCTTCCGGGCAGGAATGCCTGCAAAGTTACATAAATTGAGTTTAATTTGTTTTTTTAGAAAGCTAATTGAATCGTTAAATAATCGATATGATTGTATTTCAAACCATTTCATTGTTAAAAGAAAAACTATTGGCACTCCGCTTTGCCGGAAAAAAAATCGGCTTTGTGCCAACGATGGGTGCCCTGCATGAAGGCCATCTTTCCCTGATTGCAGCAAGCAAAAAACAAAATGATTTTACCGTTTGCAGCATCTTTATCAATAAAGCACAATTTAATAATGAGGAAGATTTTATTAAATACCCGGTAACAAAAGAACAGGATATTTTACAGCTTGCTATGGCGGGTACCGAAATTATCTTTATGCCTTCCCCCGAAGAAATGCAACGTTATACTTCTTATGAACCCCTCCCTTATGATTTGCAAAACATAGAAAATGTGCTGGAAGGAAAATACCGGCCCGGGCATTTCCAGGGCGTTTGCCAGGTGGTGGAAAAACTGTTGCATATTATTATGCCGGATACGCTTTACCTGGGACAAAAAGATTTTCAACAATGCCTGGTGCTCGATATGCTGGTAAGGCAAATGAATATACCGGTACAAATCCAGGTATGCCCCATTGCCCGCACCCCGGATGGCCTTGCCATGAGTAGCCGGAATATGCGCTTATCCGAAGATGGCCGGAAAAAAGCCACCACCATTTTTAAAGTATTAACTGAAATCAAAACAAATCTTACAGATACGAATTGGGCAGCATGTCAACAAAAAGGCCGGCAACAGTTATTGGATAATGGTTTTGAAAAAGTGGATTATATTGAAATGTGTGATCCTCATACACTTGAAATCCTCACCTATGCACCTGCCGGGAATGAAGTGGTACTCCTCGTTGCCGCTTTTATTGAAAATATCCGGCTTATAGATAATATGAAAACTTCTGCTTCTATTCTGACAAATTGACAATTCAAGACAATTTATATTACTTTTGCAACCTAAATAATGTTGCGAATGGTTTCATTTGAAGAAATAAAATTGCATGACGAGATGCGCCAGGGCGAAGCCTGGCAACCTGTTCTTGAGAATAATACCCCGGGGATTAAAAAATTCTTTATCGAAAGTTATGGCTGTCAAATGAATTTCAGTGATAGTGAAATTGTTGCGTCCATCCTGCAAACCAATGGCTTTCATGCGACTTCGGATTATTCACAGGCAGACCTGGTATTTATCAATACCTGTTCTATCCGCGAAAAAGCAGAACAGACCATTCGCAAAAGGCTGACTGAGTTCAGAAAAGTAAAGGAAAATAACAAAGGTATGTTGATCGGCGTCCTCGGCTGCATGGCAGAACGCCTGAAAGCTAAACTCCTCGAAGAGGAAAAGCTGGTAGATATTGTTGCCGGGCCGGATGCTTATCGTAGCCTGCCGGCATTGATTGCGGAAGCCGATTCAGGTCAGCGTTCCGTCAATGTATTATTGAGCCGCGAAGAAACCTATGCCGATATTTCCCCCGTTCGCCTGAACAGCAACGGTGTAACAGCCTTTATCTCCATCATGCGGGGTTGCAACAATATGTGTAGTTTTTGTGTAGTGCCTTTTACAAGAGGCCGGGAAAGAAGCCGGGCGGCTACATCTATCCTCGCAGAAGCCCGGGATTTATTTCAGCAAGGTTATAAAGAAGTTACTTTACTGGGCCAGAATGTGGACAGTTATTATTATACCGGTACCGAAGACGAAAAGCCTATCACGTTTGCCCATTTACTGGAAATGGTGGCCTCCATCAGTCCCTTATTGCGCGTACGTTTTAGTACTTCCCACCCAAAAGATATTACCAGCGATGTGTTGGCAGCTATGGCAGCTCATAAAAACATTTGCCGGTATATCCATTTACCGGTACAAAGTGGAAGTAATCGAATACTACAATTAATGAACCGTACTTATACACGTGAATGGTATAAAGCAAAAGTGGATGAAATCAGAAAGGTTATTCCTGATTGCGGGATCAGTTCCGATATCATTGCCGGCTTTTGCACAGAAACGAATACAGACCATGAGGACACCTTAGATATAATGGCCTATAGCCGGTATGATATGAGTTATATGTTTTTCTATAGTGAACGGCCCGGGACATTGGCGGCGAAAAGATATAAAGATGATGTGCCGGAAGAAACTAAAAAAGAAAGGCTCGTTGAAATTGTGGAATTGCAAAACAAATTATCCTTAGAAAGTAATAAAAAAGATATCGGCAAGACCTTCGAAGTATTAATAGAAGGTGACAGTAAAAAAAGCAGTGATTACTGGATGGGCAGGAACACGCAAAATAAAGTGATTGTTTTTCCAAAAGAAAATGTGGGCCTTGCCAAAGGAGATTATGCACAAGTAATGGTAACCGATTGCACCAAAGCCACATTAATAGGTGTGTATCATCATGGTTCCAATTAAGTCGTAAACTTATTTATGGATATACAAAGTATCAAAAACAGGTTTGAGATTATCGGGAATTCTCCTGCCTTGAATCATGCCCTGAATGTGGCTATCCAGGTGGCAGTAACAGATCTTTCTGTTTTGATAGCCGGTGAAAGTGGTGTGGGGAAAGAAGCGTTTTCACTCATTATTCATTCCTTATCGGCACGCAAGCATGAACCTTTCATTGCCGTAAACTGTGGCGCCATTCCGGAAGGGACGATTGATTCAGAATTATTTGGCCATGAAAAAGGTTCCTTCACCGGTGCCGTAGATAGCCGGAAAGGTTATTTCGAAACGGTAAACGGCGGTACTATTTTCCTCGATGAAATTGGGGAAATGCCCCTCGGTACACAAGCTCGTTTATTGCGCGTGTTGGAAACAGGTGAATTTTTCCGGGTGGGCTCTTCTAAAGTACATAAAACCGATGTGCGGATCATAGCTGCTACTAATCGGGATTTATATGAATTAACGCAAAAAGGGAAATTCCGCGAAGACCTGTATTACCGCCTGAGTACAGTGCCTATCCGGGTGCCGGCCTTGCGGGACAGGAAAGAAGATATCCCTTTACTCTTCCGGAAATTTGTCGTGGATATTTCCGAACGCTATAAAACCATGCCTATTCAATTGGATGAAGAAGCAAAAAAAGTTTTAATGACTTATCCCTGGCCCGGCAATGTGCGGGAACTTAAAAATATTGCTGAACAAATTTCCGTACTCAGCAAATCACCTGTTGTAACAGCTGCTGAATTAAGAAAATTCCTGCCGGAAAAACAGGAGAACCGTTTGCCGGTCCTCGCTTCTGCCGCAGCACCTTCAGGTGAATTCAACAATGAACGGGAAATTTTATACAAGCTTTTTTTCGATATGAAAAAAGATGTAACCGAATTGAAAAAAATGTTTCTTGAGATCTTACAAAACCCTTCATTAGCGGGCAATACAGCGCATTTACAAGATACCCTTTTCCCGGAATATAACCGCCTGCCTATGGATCATAACCCGGAAATCCTGGTGGAGAACCAACAACCCGTGATCTTACAACAAGATAAAAAAATAGATGAACACCAGGTAGTCGAAGAATCTCTCAACATAATGGACAAGGAAAAAGAACTGATTGAAAAGGCATTGATCAAGCACCGTGGAAAACGTAAAGACGCTTCCCTGGACCTGGGTATCAGTGAGCGAACCCTGTATAGAAAATTAAAAGAATATGACATCAATGAATAGTCGTTCTATCTTTTTCCAGCAAATTTTTTCCCGCCCGTTTTCCCGGTGGCTGGGTGGTTTTCTGCTGTTGACATTTTCTTCCTGTCATATTTATACTTTTAAAGATGTTTCAATCCCGCCGGAAATAAAAACGGTAAAACTGGCTTACCTGGATAACCGGGCTTCTTATAAAAGCCCACAACTGAGTTCCAAACTCACCGATGCTCTGCAACAAAAAATTACCGGGCAAACAAGACTCACTCTCACCAACAGTGATAATGCCGACTACCAGATCAGTGGTTATGTGAGCAATTATTTTGTGAGCACTTCCGGTATCAGCGGGCAACAAGCTTCTACCAACCGCCTGACAGTAGGTGTCCATATTGATCTCTTGAATACAGTGGATAATAAAACCCAACAATTTGATATAAGCCGGGATTTTGATTTCTCCGCAAGCCTTACATTGCAACAGGCGGAACCGCAATTAATGGGCGATATCGTCAAAAATGTTACCGACGAAATTTTTAACCGGTTATTTTCAAATTGGTAAAACACAAAATATGCTGGCACATCATATTATTGAAAACGAGCTAAACCAGGCCATCAGGGCAACGGGCATATCCCCGGAAGGTAAAGAACCTATGGAGGAAATGCTGAAAAAATACCCGGCTTCCTCCCTGTTGCATTTATTGTATTTGCAGACAATAAAAAAAGAAGAACCGGTGAGCTTAACACGGGCTATTAAGCAGCATGCCATTTATTTTTCCAATTTACCCTGGCTGCATTTTCTCCTTGAAGAAAAAACAGAACATATAACCGGTGATACGCCGAATAGAACAGCCGATGCGCAACAAGCCAGTACAGGTGAACTTATCCCGGATAAAATGTCTCAACTCTTAGAGCAACAAGCAAAAGCACTCCAGGAAACACCTGCTGAAGATACCCCGGTAGAAGTCACCCCGGTAGCTTATCACCGGATTGATTATTTCGCCTCACAGGGTATCCGCCTGGAAGAACAAAGTAGTTCGCAGAATGCCATGGATATGAAAGTGCGGCGATTTACCGACTGGCTTAAAGAAATGAAGCGCATCCATCCACACCCGGTTGACCTGGGTACGGGGGAAGAATCTACTGCGCAGGTAGCAGGATTTGCTGCCTCTTCCCTGGAAGCCAAAGAAGAAGTGGTTACGGAAGCTATGGCGGAAGTTTTGTTAAAACAAGGTAAGCCGGGCGAGGCAAAAGCAATTTATGAAAAATTAAGTTTGATGGATCCATCAAAATCAACGTACTTTGCGGCCAAAATCGAAAATTTAAACCTAAAATAGTATGGTTATTTTATTCTTAATCCTGGTGGCCCTGGCAAGTGTTTTACTGTGTGCGATTATTCTTATTCAAAATCCGAAAGGGGGTGGCCTGGCAGGTGGCGCTTTTGGTGGTATGAGTAATCAGTTTATGGGTGTTAAACAAACCAATGATGTGTTGGTAAAAGGCACCTGGCTTTTTGCTATCATCATTGCTGTCTTAGCAATTACTTCTCCTTTGTTTTTGACAAGTGGTGATCAGCACCCCGGCGCTGATGTAATCAAAGGAATTAATACCGGCAGCTCTACCGCACCGGCAACCAATCAACCACAAAACACTACCACATTTCCTACGGCACCGGATAGTGCCAAATAAAGAATTTGTTTGATAAAGTACCCTGTCAATACCCGGACAGGGTTTTTTTTTAAAATAATTCATTGCCTGCGCTTTTCTTTTCAATAATTTTATAATGGCAAGGCAATATGGAAAAAAGAAAAAGTTAGAAGTTTTAATATGAGGCAACAGCTATGAAAAAAGTATTTCGCATCAGCCTGGTTTTACTTGTAATACTTGCAGCATTAGCTGCCTGGATCCTTTTTACACCTGCAACAGCATTTCCGGAAAAATCTGCTTACGTCATCGTTACGCCAAATGAGCATATAAAAGAATCACTCCCTGCAAAAATAGAGCAAGCACAATTGCTGAAAAGCCCATCTGTGTTTCATTTCCTGGCTTCGGTAACGAATACCTGGTCGCATGTCAGGCCGGGACGTTTTAAACTGGAGAAAGATGAAAACCTGCTTTCCATCATCCGGAAATTCAGGGGGAATAAACAGGAACCATCCAAACTGGTGATTAATAAATTGCGGGTAGCCGGTGACCTGGCAAAACTGATTGGAAAAAATTTCAATCTTGATTCTGCCCGGGCAATGGCATACTTACAACAGAATGATTCATTGCGGCAATTTGGCGTGGACACCACCACCTTATTTGAACTAATCATCCCGGATACGTACTTTTTTTATTGGAATGCAAGCATGCCACAAATCTTATCCAAATTAAAAAAAGAAAGGGATTTGTTTTGGCAAAAAAATAACCGAACAGAAAAAGCAACTGCATTGGGCCTTACACCTGGTGAAGTATATATCCTGGCTTCCATCGTGGAAGAAGAAACGCGCAATAATGCGGAAAAAGATACCATTGCTTCGGTTTATCTCAACCGGTTGCAGGCCAATATGCCCCTGGGCGCTGATCCAACTATAAAATTTGCACTCAAAGATTTTGGCTTGAAGCGAATCCTGTTAAAACACCTGGCCATTGAATCACCTTTTAATACGTATAAAAATAAAGGCCTCCCACCCGGCCCGGTGTGTACGCCGTCCCCGGAAACGATTGATGCTACACTGGCAGCACCAAAAACAGATTATTTTTATTTTGTCGCAAAAAGTGATTTTAGTGAAGCCCATCATTTCAGTAAAACCTATGCCGAACATTTATTTTTTGCTCAACAATACCAGCAGGCGCTGGATGCAGCCATGAAAAAGAAAGAATCATCAAATCCCTGATATTTTGACAAATCTTGAACGCCGTATAGTTGATTCCAGGCCGGTTACTTTTATCCGGGAGAAAAGCAAAAAGCTGATCCTGCCCGGGTTCGAAGGTTTATCGGTATATGCCGTCTTTCATTTTTTTGTAGAACAAATTAAACGGGAAGGCCTCAATGTGCGGGCCGCCGCCATTTCCTTCAATTTCCTGATGGCGATTCCGGCAGCGACTTTATTCCTGTTTACATTGGTTCCCTACCTGGCTATTTCCAATGATATCCATACCGAATTACTAAAAATTATTGATGATCTTTCACCTAACCTTTCCACACAACGGGCTATCACCAATTTCCTGGATGATTATTTTACCCAACCCAAGAAAGGCCTCTTATCATTTGGTTTATTGCTAACTTTATTCTATGCTTCCAATGCCATCATGGGTATTATCCGCGCTTTTGACCGGTCTCTGTTGTATAAGCACAAGGCCAATTTCATTCACAAACGTTTACGTGCATTAAAACTCATCCTGATTCTTATGATGCTCGTACTGGCGACCACTTTGCTTTCTATTGGCCAGGGGCAGTTATTTGACTGGCTGCTGAAAGAAATGCGCATCCGAAAACACAACCAGCAGAACCTGATCCAGTTTGTCCGTTGGATCATTATTGTGTTACTCTTTTTATATAGTATTGGATTTATTTACCGCTTTGCGCCTTCCTTTAAAGAACGATGGAAACTCATTTCACCCGGTTCCTTAGTAGCCACCTTCCTGATGATTCTTACCACTTTTTTATTTTCCATTTGGGCAAAAGATTTTTCAAACTATAACCGGTTGTATGGTTCTATAGGAACCATCCTCATCCTTGTATTGCTGGTGAATATCAATTCATGGATTCTCCTGGTGGGTTTTGAATTAAATGTCAGCATTATGTACCTGAAAGAAAAAATGCTAAAGGAAAAATCAGCAACCGCAAACCAGGCAGATGACTAATTATTTCTTTTTGATTTGTTCGATGATGGCCAAAGCCGCTTCCCGCCCGGTTTGTGCCCCTCCATTCATAAAACCCTGGAACGCATAACTGCAATGTTCACCGGCAAAAAACAGGCGATCCACCGGTTTCACAGTGGCTCCTGAAATAGTGGTGTATTGCCCGGGCCGGAAAGATGTATAACTGGCTTTTGAAAATGCATAACCTGGCCAAAACCATTTTTGAAATTTTTGATTGAAGGCAGCTGCAGCCCCCGGGAATACCTGGTCAAATGCCTCCACATATATTTTTTGTAACACATCCATCGAGGTATTACCGGTTTGTAAGCTTTGTTTTCCGCCGAGGTTTACAGTATAACCACCCGGGCCTGCATTTTGAGTTTGCATTTCTGTATGGTCATAACCATTCATGAGTAAATTATCGCCAAAAGCATAACCTGAATAGCCCTGTTGCCGCCAGATACGATTCTGCACACCGATAAATAATTTTGAATTCATTCCATAACCCAGTTGTTGAATAGCATTCTTTTTCCAGGCAGGGAGTTCCATCTTTATATCTACTTCACGCAATAAGGTAAAGGGCAAAGTCAATAACACGAAATCTGCTTTTACTTCCTGTTGTTTTCCACCGGTTTGACCAAACGTAAGTACATATTGTGCAGCATTATTTTTTTGAATAGCCAGGAGGCGATGATCATATTGAACCTGGGTTTTTAATGCATTGCCCAATGCATCACATAATTTACTGTTTCCGCCGATTATGGAAAAGCGTTCATCACTGGTGCCAAATAAATGATACGCCGTAGCATCCCCGGGATCAAAAATGGAAAGCATGTTAATGGCAGATTGTTCCGCCGCATCCGAACCATATTCTGATGTAAAAGCTGCATTGATAAAATCATATAACCAGCCTTTAATACCAAGCTGGTTCATATAATCCGTTATACTTAATTCATCAAGGCGTTTATCATCGGGTGAAAATTTTTCAAATGTTATTTCATCGGAAAGGCTGTCAATATCTTTCTTCAGTTGCGGTACAAATGGGTGAAGGGCTTTTAAAACATCTGCTTCCTGGTAATGGTTCTTTTGAAAGTAATACGCATATTCTTTCAGTTTTTTATTTTCTGGTGATTGCCTGTCCAGCATAGGTAAATGAAATTGATTGGCCAGGTTGATCATGTCTGTATGATCGGTATCAATAAATTCACCGCCCATTTCAGTCCATAAACCGGGCCCCATCATATCCGGCACCGTAAAAATCCGTCCACCGACCCGTTGTGCTGCCTCATAAATTGTAGCAGTATAACCAGCCTGTTTCAGGATATAGGCCGCATGCAATCCGGCAATACCGCCACCAACGATGGCAATTACCGGTTGAGTATTTTTATTTTTTGGGTTACAGGCCTCATACAAGCCGGCCAGGCTGATAAGAGCCGTGGTCTTGGCCATATCCCCGATAAATTTTCGGCGGGTGGCGGACACAACCGGCCTCTTTTCTACAGCCAACGGCGCCTCATGAAAAGCATTTTGCAACAGGCGCAATGAATGATTGCGAACTGATCTTTTTTTTCCGGACATAGGCAGTTTTGATTTTTTGTAAGATACACAATTTAGTTATTTCGCTGATAATTCTGTTTAAAAAATAAAATAGATTTTATGCGCTATTGTATTTTTCCAAATCCGTTTGATTGAATCAACATCTTTTCTATGTTATGGAGCCA
>JBDHYG010000027.1:0-22384 GCA_039811225.1 Parafilimonas sp. | reverse complement strand
GTCTCGCAGCAGTTATTTTTGGTACTTTTTATTTGCGCAGCATCATCCGGAAAAAAAGCCATCCCGGCTTTATTATTTGTGCGGCATTGATTTATGCCGGTGCCTTGGGTAACCTTATCGACAGCATGTTTTATGGATTGATCTTTGAAAACAGCGATCCTTATGTACAAAATGTGGCAGCAGTCTTATCCCCGGATGGCGGTTATGCTTCCTTTTTGCATGGCAAAGTGGTGGACATGCTATATTTCCCCATTATCACGGATGCACATTATCCAACCTGGTTCCCGTTTTGGGGTGGGCAGGATTTTGAATTTTTCCGGCCGGTATTCAACCTGGCCGATGCCTCTATTTCATTAGGTGTAATCGCATTGGTTATTTTCCAGAAAAAATTTTTCCCACACAAAGAAATTTCTTCTACTCAAACCCCGGTAGAAAAACCGGCCAAAGTGGAAGACCCGGCAAAAGTGGTTTAAGCGCTCCATTTCCATTTTACGATACAATTATTTACGGCAAAGCAGCACCCATCCAAAACATTTGCCGATAATACTATTACGCGGTTTTTTATTAAAAAGAAATATTACATTGCAGCAAGCAGTCATTTCTTTTCACTCCCAAAATTATTTTTTATGAAAAGGTTTTTCATTTCTATTCTCCTCCTTGTTGTTGCTATTTCCGGTTTTTCCCAGGGCCAGCAATTAACAGCTCAAGATTATGAAAAAGCGGAACAAACACTTTCATCCTATACACAGCAATATATAGATCACGGCAGTGTATGGACGCGTTGGATCAATGATACCCGATTTTGGTATCGCGATTTAACGGCCACAGGTAGCGAATTTATCCTGGTTGATGCAAAGAAAGGCACACGGAGTAAGGCTTTTGACCATGCCCGGCTGGCAGCGGCCATTTCCACAGCTACCGGGAAAAATGTGTCACCGGATAAATTGCCTTTTACCAATATTGATTTTTCGGCAGATCAAAAATATCTCCTGTTTTCAACCGGAGGGAAAAAATGGAAAGCAGATTTAACGACTTATCAATTAACGGAAGATGCTTCTGCCCCCAGCGCTACCGTCATGGCACCCATGGGAAGAGGGGGATTTGGTGGTTTTAATGAAGTGGTTTCTCCGGATAAAACGAA
This sequence comes from Parafilimonas sp., assembly GCA_039811225.1. Classification (GTDB taxonomy): domain Bacteria; phylum Bacteroidota; class Bacteroidia; order Chitinophagales; family Chitinophagaceae; genus JAFDXJ01. The sequence goes on along the minus strand of JBDHYG010000027.1, from coordinate 21,243 downwards.
AGCTGCTTATATTGAAAATTATAATTTATGGGTCAAAGACCTGGCTACCAATAAACGTACACAATTGACCACTGATGGGGTACAATATTTTGGTTATGCCACGGACAACGCCGGATGGAAACATAGTGATGCCCCCATTTTGCGCTGGTCTAATGATTCTAAAAAAATTGCCACTTTTCAGCAGGACGAAAGACTGGCGGGTGATATGTACCTTGTACAAACAACCGAAGGGCATCCCATTTTACATGCATGGAAATATCCACTTCCCGGCGATAGTAATATCATCACTATTCAACGGGTAATTATTAATGTAGAGAATCCTTCTGTTGTTCGCTTGCAGGTAGCTCCCGATCCGCATCGAGCTACCTTGAGTGATGATATCTCCAGTAGTGGTACATTCGATGACGTGGATTGGAATGCCGATAATACACAATTAGCTTTTGTCTCCACATCCCGGGATCATAAAATAGAAAAATTCCGAATCGCGGATGCTGCTACCGGTACCGTGCGGGAGGTATTCACCGAAACTGTACCTACGCAATATGAGTCAGGCCAGGGTGCAATTAACTGGCGTTATTTATCCAAAACAAATGAGATCATCTGGTATTCCGAAAGAGACAACTGGGGGCATTTATACTTATATGATGCCACCACCGGAAAGGTAAAAAACCAAATTACCAAAGGCGATTGGGTGGTAACCCGTTTGTTGAAAGTAGATGAAAAAAATCGCCTGTTATATTTTATGGGTGTAGGTAGAGATCCCGTGAATCCTTATTTCCAGCATTTTTATAAAATAGGATTTGATGGAAAAAATATGATTGACCTGACCCCGGAGACCGGCACACATTCCATTTCATTTTCACCTTCCGGTGATTATTTTACAGACAACTATTCACAGCCGGATGTAGCCAATGTTATGGTTTTAAAAAACCTGGATGGAAAGCTGATTACGTCGATTGAAAAAACAGATGTCAGCCGTTTAGTGGCAACCGGTTGGCAACCACCGAAACCAATCACTGTAAAAACAGCAGATGGAGTTACCGATCTCTATGGCCTCCTGTTTACCCCGCCCCATGTTGATATGAATAAAAAATATCCGGTCATAGTATATATCTATCCCGGTCCACAAGGCGGCAGTGTAGGAAGTTGGGCCTTCAATGCTTCGCGGGGAGATAATAATGCGCTGGCGAGCCTGGGTTTTGTGGTAGTATTAATTGAAGGGACCAGTAACCCGCTTCGGTCTAAATCATTCCATGATATGAGCTACGGAAATATGGCCATCAATACCTTACCCGACCAGATCAGCGGTGTGCAACAATTAGCAAAGAGATATCCCTTTATGGACCTGGATCGTGTAGGCATTTGGGGGCATTCCGGTGGTGGCTTCGCAACCGCTTGTGCCATGTTTAAATACCCGGATTTTTTTAAAGTAGGTATTTCTGAATCCGGTAATCATGATAACCGGGTATATGAAGATGATTGGGGAGAAAGATATAATGGTTTATTGGTAAAAAATGCTGATGGCTCATCAAATTACTCTTTACAGGCCAATCAGGCATTTGCCAAAAATTTAAAAGGAAAATTATTGCTGGCACATGGTATGATGGATGATAATGTGCCACCCTATAACACAATGCTCGTAGTGGAAGCATTGGAAAAAGCCAATAAAGATTATGACCTGATTCTCTTTCCATCCAGCCGGCACGGCTATGGATCTTATTCATTGTATATGATGCGCCGCCGCTGGGATTATTTTGTAACCAATTTATTAGGTGCCACTCCGCCCAAAGAGTTTGAAATTAAAATGACCGGTGACCCCAGGAACCCGGCCCGATAATCCAGTATTTTATTTTTAAAAGGATGGTAAACCTATTTGCCATCCTTTTTTTATGCTCACAAGTATATCAGAAAATATAATAAATGATGTAGGTTTGTTCTGGTTTTTGAGCTACTTACTTTTATCATCCATGCTATCCTTTGTTAACCCGGATATACTGGTATGTAATTCGTTCATTTTAAAAAATTATCAAATGAAAAATTTTCTTCTTTTAGTGGCTGTTTGCCTGACTGTAAGTTTCACTGCCTGCAACCAGGCCGGCAACTCGACGGACACAACACAAGACAGTACACAGGTCAATATGCCTGCAAACAATGATAGTATAAAAACAAATATGGATACAGTTTCTTCTGTGGTAACGACAGATGAACAATGGTCAATAGCCGGCTTCACCAACCCGCCTTCCTTCAAGCAATTTTTCAACACCTTTAAAACATGGGTAGCCAATAATAATAGTGACAGCATAGCAGCACATATTCAATTCCCTTTAAAAAATTGTCCAACTGCTGCAGCATTTAAAAAAGATTATGCCAATTTATTTAATGGTCTGGTAAAAAATTCGGTAGCCAACCAGGATGCAGATCGTTTTTTTACCAATCAAAATGGTGCTATGACAGGAAATGGTGAGCTTTGGTTCAATGAAATGAATGGAAAGTTTGTGATTATTGCTATCAATAATAAACCGTTGAATTAGGTAATGTACTGAAAAATGGTTGGTGATTTTATGGAATAAAATACTTTTATTGCATTTATCAACTAAAAGAGGAAGCAGGCTCTGCTGGAGAGCAACCTGCCAGCAATTAAGTTGATGCTGTTACAATAAAGAAAAGAGATTGTTTTTTAGCAGTCTCTTTTTATTTATTGGGTAGCCCAATGGCTTAAAAAAACTCAAAGTTTGGATTTGTTGTTGAAGTAGATATACCACTTAATGAAGTTGATACGATGCTCCTTTGTTAAGCCACGGTGTAAATCCAAATGGTTTTTTAAGTGCCCAAAATAGGACTCTATGCCATTGGTTGTTTTAGGTATTTTATCATTGTCTAAATACCAAAACATATTCGGCAAAGCCAGTTTTATAGTAAGAAAAGAACGGCGTATAAATTTATGCTTATACCAAAATCTTCCTGTTTCTGGTTTGAATGATTTTTCATTTAAAAAGACTTTATACTTGAGTTCCCACTGTTGTAATTGCTGTACAAAATACTGCCTGTCATTGTGTGTTTTTATTAAATGAATATAGCCTGCCAAAGCCCTTAATTCTTTACCGGCATCGTACATGGGATTGGCTGTAAGCCACAACAGGCACATTCTCTGGATGTGTACCAGGCATCGTTGCACCAGTACATTTGGCATTACTTTTTTAATAGCTTTCAGTGTTGCTTTATGACCATCGGTGGTAATGCTATCTATCTGCAGGCCAAGCCTCAAAAGGTTTTCCAAATCTTCCCTAATCTCCTCATATCGTTCAGCATCGGAGAAACGGAAAAGTTGTGTATAGCTTAGTAAATCATCCTGATAACATACCACACAAAACCGTTTGAAGTAAGTGGCATCTACACGTAAATAAACATTGCTGTGATGGATAATTGGCGTTACAGGTGCTTTAGATAAGAAGTAATAGAAGGTTCGTTGCAATGTATCTTTTGACAATTTACTATCTCGTTGCAGGGTCTTATATGTTTGTCTTTCCAACACCCATTTTTTAAACCATATAAACCGGTTCTCAATACTTTGCAACTTATCATTGTTGGTAAACAGTAAGCCACAATTTTTGCATTTAAATCGTTGCTTATTGTAGCGTTTTCCCCAGCCTATTACATCTAACGATGAACAACTCCAACAGCGCTTTTTTTAAATTTTTTCATACACAAAAAAAGCTATGTGAAACGACTTTCACATAGCTCTCATCAAAATCAATACAGTATTAGATTTTAGCGGATTTTACCAACCATTTTTCAGTATTATACCTTGAATTAACTAACAAAAAAAGTGTCATCAAATGGTATGAAACCGGGTGATCACGTTTTCCAGGATCTTACTAAGTTTTTCATCAGCTTTTTCCGCTACGGCAATAATCTCTGAAATATCAACAGGCTGTAAATGTTCAGGATCACATTCATCCGTGATGACGCTGACGGCTGCACAAGGAAGTTGTACCTGATTGGCTACGATTACTTCGGGTACGGTACTCATACCTACCATATCGGCGCCTATTCGTTGCAGGTAACGATATTCCGCTCTTGTTTCCAAATTGGGTCCACAAACACTGGCATAAACACCTTTTTTTATCGGAAGTGCCAATGTCATGCCGGCCTCCATGATCAACCTATTCAGCTTCTCATTATAAGGCCTGCTCATATCTACAAACCTATTGCCAAAGGCCGGGTCATTCAAACCACGTAGCGGGTTTTCCGTTTGCAGGTTTATATGATCGTCTATAATGACCAGGTCTCCTTTTTTAAAACTGAGATTAATACCACCGGCAGCATTGCTTAATAAAACATATTGGATACCCAATTCTTTCATGACACGAATAGGATAAGTGATCTGCTGCATATCATATCCTTCATAATAATGAAAACGGCCCAGCATGGCAATGACCTTTTTCTCACCCACATAACCACAAATAAGCTGGCCTTTATGAAACTCAACCGTAGCTATTGGAAAATGCGGAATTTCCCGGAAGGCAATCGCTTTTTCAACTTTTATTTTTTGAGTAAAATTACCCAGGCCGGTACCTAATACAATACCTGCTTCTGCATGCCTGAAGCCACGTTGTTTCAGGTATTTACAACTTTCCGCAATTTTTTGAATCATATTTTCCATCATGCTTTATTTCCTTTTTAAAAACTCATTCGCTTTTTGTCCACTAAAAAAAGTTTTTCTGCATTGATGTTTTCCAGGCCGGGCAAGCAAAGGTCGTATTATATTTTATAAACCAAAACAAACACTCATTTGCGAAACGGTTTCCTTTTATTTTACTTTTATTCATCATCTTCATTCGAGCTATGTTTACTTTGCAACTTAATTAAATGCGGATATAAATTTTCTTTTTATCCAGGATATACCCTACCAGCCAGCAGCAAAGCATAAAGGCAATTGCAAAAAGAAAAGAACCGAAATAATTTCCGGCCTTGGCAAAAATATTCTGGTAAACCAGGTCTAAAAAAGATTGTCCATTGATCCGCACCATGCTTAATGCCACTACTGCCAACTCAGACAATAGATAGATAAATAAAGGATTCCGGCCAAATACATCAAAAAAATGAACACCCCACTTTTTTTGTTTGATGTCCAGTATATATACAATACCGGCAATGAGCATACAATCCAGGCCAATCGTTAACAGGACATAGGAACTGGTCCATATTTTTTTATTGATGGGAAATACCAGGTTCCACCACCAGGCTATGACAAAGCAGATAAAACCAACCAGCATGATTTTGAAAAGGCTTTCAAAATTTTTTCCTTTACGCTGCAGAAAAGCGCCAACAAAATAGCCTGCCAATACATTTACGATAGCTGGCAATGTACTTAATAACCCTTCGGGATCAAAAGGAAAACCTTCGCCTTTATACAAATGGTTGCTGCCAAAAAGCCAGGTATCAATTTTTAAAACCACATTGCCATGAATACTGTATGGATCCGGTGCATCCCCGAAATGATATAAAATAAACCAATACAATAAGAGAATGCTAACCCCAACAATAAATACAACCCGTTTTGAAAAAAAATGCAGCAACAGGGAGGCCGCAAAGTATGCCCAGGCGATTCGCTGTAAAACACCCGGGATGCGTGTTTCAGAAATAGGAAAGGCGATGACATGATTTTGGTTATCCAGTCTGAAAAAAGGAAACCAATACATCAGGTAACCAATAAGGAAAAGAAGTATACTGCGTACCAGGACTTTTTTTAGTACAAATGCATGTCCTGATTTTTCCCACCTGGGAATGACAAAACTCATGGCATTTCCCACCGCAAATAAAAATGAAGGGAACACCAGGTCGGTAGGCGTAAAACCATTCCATACCGCATGGTCAAGCGGGCTATACACATAATCCCAGGAGCCCGGGGTATTTACAATGATCATAAAGCAAATAGTCATCCCCCGAAAAACATCCAATGCTTTGAATCGAATAGAGGTTGGTTTCACAATAGTTGGAATAATATTGGTTTTAAAAAGAACGTAAATGTAAGATCAATTTTACGTATCTGTTCACATTTTTGCTTTTAACTTCGTCTTGTCTCGTTAGCTGACAAGGGAAAGCGCCTCAGTTAAAGTAAATTACCAACGTAACTAAATTCAAACAAAATAAAATACACATGAAACAAAGTGTAATAGCGGGTATTGGCATGTATGTCCCCGAGCGGGTCGTAACGAATGATGAACTGGCCCAATATATGGAGACGAGTGACCAATGGATACGTGATCATACCGGGATTGAAGAAAGGCGCTTTGCCCATCGTACCAAAGAAACGACAGCCACTATGGGAATAGAAGCAGCAAAAATTGCTATTGAACGGGCAGGGACCACAAAAGAGGCTATTGATTTCATATTATTTGCAACCCTTACACCGGATTATTATTTCCCTGGCTGTGGTGTGTTAGTTCAGCGGGCTATGGAAATGAAGAATGTGGGCGCTATGGACATACGAACACAATGCACAGGTTTTTTATATGCCCTGGCTACTGCCGATCAATTTATTAAATCGGGTATGTATAAAAATATCCTGGTGATAGGCGCCGAGAAACAATCTTTTGGAATGGATGTATCTACCCGGGGAAGGACATTTGCCACGATCTTTGGCGATGGTGCAGCCGCAGCGGTTGTCCAGCCAACTGAAGAGGAAAATCGGGGTATCCTTAGTTCTCACCTGCATAGTGATGGCAATTATGCCGAAATGTTGTGCATGTACAATCCCGGATCACATGGCAATTATTGGGTAGAAAAAGAGGTGGCTACTTTTGATTTATCCCAGGAATTTGGTGGCACACTCTTAACGCATGAAATGCTGGACAAAGGGGAAATTTATGCCTATATGAATGGCCAGCCGGTATTGCGAATAGGTATGATCAAATTACCGGAAGTAATCATGGAGGCCCTGGATGCAAACAATTATAAACCGGAAGATTTGGATAAAATGATATTTCACCAGTCAAATCTCAAGCTTTGTCAATTTGCCCAACAAAAATTAAATCTTCGGGATGACCAAGTTTATAATAATATTCAGAAGTATGCCAATACTACGGCTGCTTCCATTCCAATGGCTTTATGTGAAGCCTGGGAAAAAGGCCAGGTAAAAAAAGGTGATTTGGTTTGCCTCGCAGCTTTTGGTAGTGGTTTTACCTGGGCAAGTATTTTATTGCGTTGGTAAAAAAGTATTCCTTCTTCATATAGTAAAATATTACAGGAGGTTTTTTCTTCCATTAATTTGTCAATAACTTTGCCATACACCTGTTGGGTGTATGATAACGATTGCATTATAAATCCCCATAGCATGCAGCGAAAATTTATTTTCCTGATAAATCCTATTTCCGGTAATACCCGGAAAGAAGCGGTGAAAAAGGAGATTACTGAATTTTGCACGGTTAAAAATCTACCTTTCGAAATTATCCCTACCAATGCAGCCGGGAATTATGATTTTCTCATTGAAAAAATCAGGAATGAAAAAATTTCAGATCTCGTTTTAGTGGGAGGAGATGGTACCGTCAACCAGGTTGTGGGTAGTATGGTCAAAAGCAAAGTAGATGTGGCATTTGGTGTTTTGCCCGTTGGAAGTGGCAATGGGCTTGCTTATACAGCCGGCATTCCCAAAAAAATATCGAAAGCCCTGGAATTGCTTAACCAGGGTGAAGCAAAATATATCGATGCCTTTGAAATCAATGGCCGTTTTTCCTGCATGTTGAGCGGCCTTGGCTTTGATGCACAGGTAGCACATGATTTTGCCCAAAAGGTGTATCGGGGTTTACTAACCTATACACAACAAAGTTTCCTGCATTTCTTTAAAGCACATCCTTACCAGTTTGAAATTTCCATAGAAGGGCATTCCTTTTTCACGGAAGCTTTTTTTATCAGCATTGCCAACAGCAACCAGTTTGGTAATAATATAAAAATTGCGCCTTATGCCAGCCTGAGTGATGGTATGCTGGATATTGTGATAGTTCAAAAAATGAATAAAGCGAAACTACCTTTTGCCATATTACAACAGATTCGTGGTAATAATAAATTGCAAAACCTGGTGAATGAAATTTCCAGAAAAAATATTCTCTACTTTCAATCTCCTTCAATTCGTATCCATAATTTAAAACATGCGCCCCTGCATATTGATGGAGAACCGGCTGAAAGCGAAGATGAATTGATTGCACAAATTCTGCCCAAAAGTTTTCGGCTCATTATGCCTTAATGGAAACGCCTTCTATACTTTTTTCCAATGTACATTTCGGGCTTCCAAATAATTTAATATAAAGTCAAAACATTTTTCATGCTTACCTACCCGTTCCGGTGGAAACACGCCTTTTTCAGTAAATAATTTTTTCAAAATCAAATTAGCCGCCGCAGTGCAGGTGTAGCCTGTAGTGCGTGCCATGGAAGATGTTTTACTGGCCTGGTCATACCTATCCAGTAAAGTGTATTGTATTTCCTTCTCCTGGCCATCTTGCATGCCCTGGATTAGAACCTGCATAATAGTCAGCTCTTCTTCTTCATCACCCAGTTTCCAGTCATGAAATAAAATGCCAGATGTGAAATCACGTGGTACTATTGTTTGTCCCTGGACTATCATTTTCTCTTCACTAAAAAAACCTGCCTTTTGCAATGCCATGATCAAATCTATATGGCCGGGATAACGCATGGTTTTTTCCTTCATGGATGGGATATGATTCATTGTAATTAAAAGACTGCGCAAACCATCCGTATTAAAGGCTTCCAGTGTCCCTACTTCTTCAAAATCGAGTAGTTCTCTTTCACTCAATGCAGGTTTTGTAATGATGGTGCCTTGTTCCTGCATGCGTGCAGGGCGTGTATATTCTTCAATGACATCCACGGGAGAAAAAGGCGCTTTATATTCAAATGGTTTTTTTCGTACTGCAGGAAGACCACCTACATAACAGGCAAAAGAATGTATTTGCATTTCTTCATTATATCGACCAACTATCAGGTTACTCATCCCGGGAGCCACACCAATATCGGTAATGACTGTTACATTTTTTTCTTTTGCCAGGGCATCCAGTTCCAATGCGTTTTCGGGAAAGAAAGATATATCGGCAACATTTTTCCCGGCTTCTATTACGGCTTTCAAAACTGCAAAACCCATAAAGCCCGGAACAGCTGTTATCACCAGGTCAAAAGGAGCCAGCCAGTTTTGATATTCACTGAATTGCCCCAGATCACATTCGATTGTCTGTATACCCGGATGTTTTGTTTTTAATTTTTCTAAATTCAACGGGCTCTTATCAAAAGAAGATACTTCATACTCTGTAGCAATATCTATAGCAATGGCGGATCCCACCATACCGGCTCCTAAAATAGCAACCTTCATATTTTATATTTTGAAATGATGCAATACAATGTTCCTGCAAAGATGCACTATAGCAAATAAACTTAGACTTATCTTTGATTTTTTTCATGGATATAGCCACTATCTATCAGCAATTCTTACTCGATCTGCATCAATTTTCTACCGCGGAACTGTTATCCGCAGTACTGCAAATAGTGAGCGTTTGGTATGCCCGTAAAAACAATATCCTTGTTTATCCTACCGGTATTGTGGGCGTGGGTATAGCTGCATTTATCTGTTTTCAGACACAGTTATATGCAGATGGTGCGCTGAATATTTTTTATCTAATCATGAGTATTTATGGCTGGTATCACTGGGTTATGAAAAAAGAGGGTGCATACAAGTATCCCATCAACTGGTGTGCTATGCGGGAAATGGTTTCCGGTATCTTACTCTTCCTTATTGGCTGGGTGTTGATCTATTGGTTGCTAAAAAATTTTACCAATAGTACTGTACCCATTTTAGATTCATTTGTTTCAGCAAGTGCGGTAACTGCTATGTGGTGGATGGCTTTGCGAAAAATTGAAAACTGGATTGCCTGGATTATTTCAGACCTGGTCGCCATCCCCCTGTTCTTTTATAAGCACCTGGTATTATTTACCTTGATGTTTATCATATTCCTGGTATTAGCCATACTGGGTTTACAATCCTGGATCCGAAAATATAAAATGGGAGAAAAACATATCCCTATACAACATAGTTGATATGATAAAAAAAATTGTTGTCATAGGGCCGGAAAGTACAGGGAAGAGCACCTTGTGCGCTGACCTGGCGAAACATTTTCAAACAGCCTGGTGCCCTGAATATGCAAGAGAATATTTACTTCAAAATGGGAAAGCCTATACCTACCCGGATATCCTCACCATAGCGCGAGGTCAGATCCGCCAGGAAGAAGCTATTTTAAAAACACTCCCGGAAGATGCTCCCTTTTATTTCATAGATACAGACATGTATATCATGAAAATATGGAGTGAATTTGTTTTTAGGAAATGCCCTTATGAGATCCTCCGGGAAATAGCCACCCGGCATTATGATTTTTACCTGCTTTGTCAAAATGATTTGCCCTGGGTAGCTGATGAACTGCGTGAATGCCCGGATGAAAATACACGCACACAACTTTATCATATGTATAAAGACCTGCTCATACAGCAACATGTTCCCTGGGCCACAATCCGGGGAAATGAATCGGAACGGCTGCAACGGGCAATTGAAGCCATTAACGCCTTTTGAAACAGCCATTGGAATACCTATGCTTTTTGGCCGTACTTCCAGTATCTTTGCGCGCGTATGAGTATGACTGATAATAATAAGTTGCAAGCTGTAATAGCACATGCCAAAGAATATGGCTATATCTTTCAAAGCAGTGAGATTTATGATGGCTTAAGTGCCGTTTATGATTATGGCCCGTATGGAGCTGAACTGAAAAAAAATATCCGTGATTATTGGTGGAAAAGTATGACCCAACTCCACAATAATATTGTGGGTATAGATGCGGCCATTTTTATGCATCCGACAACCTGGAAAGCAAGCGGCCATTTGGATAATTTCAGTGACCCACTAATCGATAATAAGGATAGCAAAAAACGCTACCGGGTAGATCACCTGATAGAGGCCTTTGCCGATAAACTGGAAGCGGAAAACCGGGGCGATGAAGCGAAAGCTTTATTAGATGAAATGGATTCTTTATTGAAAAATGATGATTTTGAGGGCCTCAAAGCATTAATAGAAAATCATAAAATCACCTGCCCGGTAAGCGGTACATCCAACTGGACAGCGATTCGGCAATTCAACTTGATGTTCTCTACCCAGTTAGGTTCTGTGAGCGAAGAAGCCAATGAAATTTTTTTACGGCCGGAAACAGCACAAGGGATTTTTGTAAATTTTCTAAACGTGCAAAAAAGTGCCCGTATGAAAATTCCGTTTGGTATTGCCCAAATAGGCAAAGCATTCCGGAATGAAATCGTAGCCCGCCAGTTTATCTTTCGTATGCGGGAATTTGAGCAAATGGAAATGCAGTTTTTTATTCAGCCGGGTACACAAAAGGAATGGTATGCTTATTGGAAAAATGAACGCCTGCAATGGCATTTATCCCTGGGCATAGACCCTGCCAAATACCGGTTTCATGATCATGTAAAGCTGGCCCATTATGCCGATGCCGCGGTGGATATAGAGTTTGCTTTTCCTTTTGGTTTTAAAGAAGTAGAGGGTATCCATTCCCGGACAGACTTTGATTTATCTAATCACCAGAAATTCAGTAATAAAAAACTGACTTATTTTGACCCGGAACTGAACAAACATTATGTCCCTTATGTTATAGAAACATCCATTGGCCTCGACCGTATGTGCCTGCTTATTTTGTGTAATGCCTATGAAGAAGAAACCATAACCAGGGAAGATGGAACTACTGATTCCCGTACCGTGTTGCGGATCCCGGCAAAGCTTGCACCAATCAAATTAGCCATCCTCCCACTGACTAAAAAAGATGGATTACCCGACATCGCTCGCAAAATTTATGATACCTGCAAACATCGTTTTCGGTGTTTTTATGAAGAAAAAGATACTATCGGCAAACGTTATCGCCGCCAGGATGCCATTGGAACACCTTTTTGCATAACCATTGATCATCAAACAATTACAGACGAAACCATCACTATCCGGCATAGGGATTCCATGCTTCAGGAAAGAATTTCGATAACCAATTTGGCAGAATTTATAGAAAAAAAGATTTTAGATTAGAAAATCTTATATTTTTGTGCCCCTTCCCCATGAAAATTAGAGTAAACCATTTTTAGACTTATACGTATTAATAACGATACAACCTTTTTAAGAAAGAAAACCATATCATTCTAATTTTTCTATGATGAACATGACCACTATGCTGATTTTACCGCAATCTTTTACCATCCTTTCTGTAGCAGGTGCAGGTATTGCCGGCCTATGTATGGGCGCTTTAATTAAAACAGGCGTCGTAGCAAAACAAAAGAAAAGAATGCTGCATTTGGAAGATGAGATGCTGAAGAACCACGCCAGGATTTTAAAATTGGAAAAAAGTAATGCCGCTTTAAAAGAAGATCTGAAAAAAGCAAAATCTACGAACAACGATAAAGCCGCTTCCAACGAGATGAAACTACTGGCTTCTTAACGTTACCGTTAGCCATATAATTCAAAATGAATATCTTTTTTATCGTAGCCCAGAGCCACGATATTTTTACGTGCATCATCAATCATATTCTTCCAGCCACATAAATAAAATTTCGCAGGACATTTATCCCGTTGGATAATTTCTTCATACACCGGATGAACATAACCCGTTCGTATAGCTCCACCTGTTGATTGCTCTCTGGAATAAGTAGGGATGTATTGAAAGCCGGGCAATGATTCCTGGAGCTGTTTCATTTCATCTCCATATAATGTGTCTGTAAAATGGCGGCAGCCAAAAATCAGGTAAAGGTTTTTATGGGGCAATTGATGCAAGGCAATAAATTTCAGCATACTTCTGAATGGCGCAATGCCGGTACCGGTACAAATAAAAAATAAATCCTTGTCAATTTCCGGGGGCAACAGAAAAACACCCTGCGGCCCACGTAAAATCACTTCATCTCCTTCATGAATATGATTAAACAGATAAGTGGTCCCGGCACCCCCTTCCAGTAATACAATTACTAATTCTATCACATTAGTCCCGTCGGGGTGAGAAGCTATGGAATAACTCCGCCAGCGTTTATTCATTTTCTCATGAATAGGAAGATCCAGCGTTACAAACTGGCCCGGTTTAAAGGAAAAATCAGTCAACTCGGGAATTTGTATCCAATATCTTCTCGTATTTGCAGTTTCCTGGACAATCTTGATAATCTTGCCCGTGCGCCATGGTTCAGCCATGCAATTTTTTTTTGAAGATACAATACTTCTGTTTCCTACAAAAAATTTCCATAAAAAGTCAGGTACTGTTTGCTGCATTTCAGCATGTATCTTTGCATCGGTAGGATATGAAGGCACAAGATTTGATTTCTCGCTATCAACAATCGCCACAAATTGCAGCATTGGCAGGGAAACTTGTGCCTCGGCCCGAAAAACAGGCAAAGATTTTTCTAGAAGGCTTAACCGGAAGCAGCCCGGCATTTATTTTTTCCAGTATTTTATTTCACCCGGATTTTAAAGAAACCAATCACCTGGTCATCTTAGATGATGCAGAGGAAGCAGCTTATTTTCATAACACAATTGAATCTATCAGTGAAGCGCTTAACTTATTTTACTTCCCTCCCTCTTTCAAAACAAAGAAAAATTATACCGAATTAAATCCTTCCCATGTAGTGTTGCGTACCGAAGCCCTGGTAAAAATTGCGGGTCCGGGGAATAAAAAAATCCTGGTTACCTACCCGGAGGCACTTTTTGAAAAAGTTATTTCTACCACTGATTTCGAACAAAAAATCTTACTGGTAAAAACCAATGACACATTGGATATGGATGCCTTCCTGGATAAATTGGTTAGTTATGGTTTTCAAAAAGCAGATTTTGTATATGAGCCGGGACAATTTGCCATCCGGGGAGGTATTTTCGATATTTATTCTTTTGGCAACGAAAAACCTTACCGTATTGAATTATTCGGGAATGAAGTGGACAGTATCCGCTTATTTGACCCGGAGACACAGCTCAGTGAAAGACGTTTACTCCAGGTTACCATTATCCCGCAAATAGAAAATTATACCGGAAAGGGTGAAAAAGTTTCTTTGCCGGCATATATGCCCGGCAACACGATTGTATGGTTGCAGGATGCAACCCTGATCACTGAAAAATTAGAATTGGAACAAAAAGCATTGGAAGAATTTATCGCCAAATCTTCTCAAAACGATACCCTTCCAGATGAACCTAATTCTTTACAAAAAATAGGACTACCCGGTGATTTCGTTGAGCCGGAGAATGTAATGGAAGAGCTATTGCAGCATGCTATAATAGAGTTTGGTTATGCGGCGCATTTCGCTACTGAAACAATAACCTTTTCTACCAATAAACAACCTTCTTTCAACAGGCAATTTGATTTATTGATTACCGACTTGCAAAAACATGCAACTGCCGGTTACCAATTATTCATTTTTGCCGAACAGGCCAGGCAAATTGAAAGGCTACATAGTATTTTTAGTGATTTGCAAACCTCCATTGAGTTCACCGGGATCATTCAAAATATGCATGAAGGTTTTATAGATCATTCTATGAAAATACTGTGCTATACAGATCACCAGATTTTTCAGCGATACCATAAATACAAAGTCAAACAAGCCTACAATAAAAATAAAGCGCTCACCATAAAAACATTGCAGGAACTGCAGCCGGGTGATTTTGTTACCCATATTGATCATGGTGTAGGTACGTTTAGCGGATTACAAAAAATTGAGAATAATGGTGTTTTACAGGAAGCTGTCCGGATCATTTATAAAGATGGTGATATTTTATATGTCAATATTAATTCGCTGCATAAAATATCGAAGTATACCGGGAAAGAGGGTACCATACCAAGGATTCACAAACTGGGTAGCCATGTATGGCAGAAGCTGAAAGAAAAAACGAAAGCAAAAGTCAAAGAGCTTGCCTTTGACCTCATAAAATTATATGCAAAAAGAAAGGCACAAAAAGGGTTTGCGCATTCCCCGGATACCTATATGCAAACTGAGTTGGAAGCATCATTCATGTTTGAAGATACTCCTGACCAGACCAAGGCTACAGAAGATGTAAAGAAAGATATGCAGAGTCCTGCTCCCATGGACCGGCTTATTTGCGGGGATGTGGGTTTTGGTAAAACAGAAATAGCCATTCGTGCGGCTTTCAAGACTTGTGTGGATGGCAAGCAGGCAGCTGTTTTGGTGCCTACTACTGTACTTTGTTTGCAGCATTACAAAACTTTTTCTGAGCGCTTAAAGGAATTTCCCGTTACGGTGGAATATATCAATCGTTTCAAATCAGCCGCTGAAAAAAAAGATATCCAGCAAAAATTAAAAGAGGGTAAAGTAGATATCATTATTGGTACACATGGACTCTTAGGAAAAGCCACTCAATTTAAAGACCTGGGTATTTTAATCATTGATGAAGAACAAAAATTTGGTGTAGGGCATAAAGAAAAATTAAAGACACTCAAATCGAGTGTAGATTGTCTTACACTCACTGCCACACCCATTCCCCGTACCCTGCAATTTTCTTTAATGGGCGCCCGGGACCTGAGTATTATAAATACACCACCTCCTAACCGCCAGCCTATTCACACAGAGGTGCATGTATTTGACCAGGATTTTATCCGGGATGCGATTTATTATGAAACAGAACGAAATGGCCAGGTATTTTTTATTCATAACCGGGTAATCGGCTTAAGTGAAATGGCCGGGATCATTCAAAGTTTATGCCCTGACTTGAAAGTTGGTTTTGCACATGGCCAATTGGAGGGACATATTTTGGAAAATCGTATTATGGATTTTATCAACAAAAAATATGATGTGCTGGTTTGTACGAATATTATTGAAAGTGGGGTAGATATTTCCAATGTCAATACCATAATTATCAACAATGCGCATCATTTCGGCCTGAGTGATTTGCACCAGTTACGAGGCCGGGTGGGTCGTAGTAATCGCAAAGCATTTTGTTATTTACTGGCGCCACCTATGCGCACATTGCCGGCCGATTCACGGAAACGCTTACAAACACTGGAGCAATTCAGTGACCTGGGTAGTGGATTTCAAATCGCCATGCGGGATCTTGATATCCGGGGAGCAGGTAATATATTGGGTGGCGAACAAAGCGGATTCATTGCAGATATAGGGATAGAGATGTACCAGAAAATCGTGGATGAAGCAGTGCGGGAATTGAAGCGAAGTGATTTCAAAGAATTGTTTAAAGAGGAGATCAGCCGGCAGGATGATTTTGTTTCCGACTGTACAATTGATACTGATCTGGAGATTTTGATCCCGGATGATTATGTGGAGAGTATTACGGAACGGTTGGCACTTTATACACGACTCAATCAATGTGAAACGGAAGCTGATTTGCAAATTTTCCGGAATGATCTCCAGGATCGTTTTGGACCCATTCCAAAAGAAGTGGAGGATTTATTTATTACTATGCGTTGCAGGTGGATGGCTGTTGAACTGGGTTTTGAAAAAATGGTTTTGAAACAGGAAGTTGTCCGCTGCTATTTTATCAATAAAAATGATTCGCCCTACTTTGAGTCAACGATATTTAAAAATATGTTGACTTATTTACAAACAGGTACGAATATGGGTAAATTAAAACAAAGTGCCCATAATTTTATTCTTGTCATAAAGCCCATTCCGGATATGATCGCACTGCATCAATTTCTACGGAAGATGCATAAAGAAGTTTGCTGTACACTACCATCAAAAGAAAAAGCCTACTAAAAAGCAGGCTTTAAAAAAAATTATCATGTTTTATTTTCTAAACCATATCGAAGTATAGGGGTCATGATAGAAAAAGTTCCATAAATATTGTGCTAATTTATCTTTACCCTTATCATTTGGATGTAAACCATCTGTTGTATCATGTGGTTTCCATTGAAACCCATCTAAATTAGGCCTTGTTTTATATGTCCATTGATAAGAGCCCCAGGTAAGAATAGGTGCAACCGCATTGGGTCCTTTATAGTTCAAACCCGGATCCCCATTAATCTGGTCTTCCAAAACCCATTTTTCTGCCCAGCCCTGGTGATATGGTGCCGGGTTTCTACTACGCAGATTTTTAATTTTACCTTCTCCTCCGGTATGTAAATAAGTAGAATCCCACGTGTAAGGCCGTCCCAGGAAATATAAAATTTTTAGATTGGGAAATTTAATCTTTAATGTACGAATGGCATTTTTCAAATTTTCCTTTGCTATCAATGCACGATCAGGGAAATCTGTAACAGTTGTAGAATCTTCTGAAACGATCCACGCAAGTTGAACCTGCCTATAGGTTGCATGTTGTTCTACAATTTTAGTTGCTACATGTCCCCAGAATCCACTATTCGGCTCCGCAATTTTATCATAGGAAGTGCCGCCAAATTCAAAGTTGACATAATTTGTATTTTCAATAGTTCCGGAATCACCTTGCCTAAGCCGCATTCCCATAATGGGGGCACCGGAAAGGCAGGCACCAACAGCTGCAATAACTATTTGACCACCTCTTGGTCTCGGAATACCGAAAGTATCTAATCCGGTAACAGTACGATTAATTGAATCCAGGTCGGCAGCATATTTCCCAAAGGGAACATTCATACCACGTGGATAAAAACCGCCAACATAACCATAATAACGACGTGCACCCATTTCGTTTAGTGGAATACATTGGGTATCTTTTCCATCATAATTTGCTACTGATTTACCTGCAAAGCCATAAGCTTCATCAGGATTTAACTGCTCATCCGGTACAAAGGAAGTTTTATGGCATGCCATAAAAAAGATCGAGAGTCCAAAAAAAAGCAGGATAGTTGATGTTTTCATAATGTTGAGTTTTAATAATTATAAAATAATCTCATAATAAAAAGACTATCGGGTTTAACATTAACAAGTATGTTTAGCTTTTAATTTGTTCATGTGGTGAATAAATTTACACCACATAAACAAAAATCAGAAATTTTTTTAATTAAATTTTAAATAACAAGAATAGTTTTTTGCATGGAACAATTTTCCAAACACTATAAACCTTTATCTCAAAAACCAGACAGTTGTATAAGGATCTGTATAGAAAAAGTTCCATAAGTATTGTGCCATTTTATCCTTCCCGGCATCTGTTGGGTGCAAACCGTCTCGTGTATCAGTTGGTAACCATTGAAAACCATCCAAATTGGGTTCTGTTCCCCTTGTCCATTGATATTGGCCCCAGGTAATAATTGGCGCTACGGCATTAGGGCCCTTATACGCTACACTCGGATCACCGTTTATCTGGTCTTCAATCGCCCATTTTTCTGCCCAACCCTGATTATAAGGAGCCGGGTTTTTACTGCGTACATTCATAATTTTTCCTGTAACGGAATGCATAGCGGCAGAATCCCATGTAAATGGTCGGCCAAGTAAATACAGGATTTTTAAATTGGGAAATTTAATTTTCAAAGTACGTGCTGCCGCTTTGATATTTTCTTTGGCTATAAGCGCTCTATCCGGAAATGCTGTAATGGTAGAAGAATCATCTGTAACCAGCCAAAGCATTTGTACTTGCTTATAGGTTGTGTTTTGGCTTGGCATTTTAGCATCTACATGTGCCCAATAAGTGCTATTGGGATCCGCAACATGTTCAAAAGAAGCACCACCAAATTCAAAGTTTACATAATTTATATTTAAAACGGTATTCGGATTTTGTTTCCTTCTCCTCAAGCCATTAACGGGTGCCCCACTGAGGCAGGCACCTACACCGCCAATTACAATTTGTCCGGCTTTATTTTTACGATTGCCGGCTGTATCAAGTCCCCAAATAGTATGATTTATAGAATCCAGATCTGCGGCATACTGGCCTTGTGGTGTATTGTAGCCATTCGGATAAAAACCACCCTGGAATCCATAATAAGTAATCGTATCCATTTTATTTAACGGATAACACGCCGTGTCAAAAATCTCAGCAGCGGAAAATGATCTGCCTGTTGAACCATAGATGCCCGGTTCAGTTTGATGCTCTTCTATGAAAGCTGTCTTATGACAAGAAGTCAAAAATCCGGCCATGACTATAGCCGAAATCGCAATTAAGGATGTTTTCATATGTTTCATTTTTGTTTTCATAACTATATGGAAATTGCACCTCAAAGGGCAAATTCCTTTATAATTTCATAGAAGGCGTTACTTAATTATAAATTAATTATTAATCCAGAAGGCTTAACAGTGAGGATACTTGAGGTCTATCAAACAGGTAAAGGATTTTGTATGCAAAAAAATGAGTACAGATTTATATATACTCATTTTCAAATTTTTGCAAATGTAAACTTAGAGGAAATTTATGAAACAGCAAAGAAAATTTTTTACTATTACTCTTATCTCACTGACTGATTTTGGTATCTATATTATTCTGATAGTCATCAAATTCCCGGAAACGGTAATCACCCGCCCATAAGTTTTTTATAAAGGTACACATAGCGCTCACGACAAAATCATTGGAATAACCCACTTTATGCATATTTCCTGATTCAGTATATATGGTATAGGGCATATTATAGGATTTTACTACATTCTTGATTTCAGATGCGCCATATAGATAAAAATAATTCCTGCATTTAAATGCCTGTTCATGGCCATATGGTAAAACCGGATCATTCCTTCTTACCATAAAAAATACTGGCATGGCATTAGTACTGTTGTAAAAATTTTTACTGAGCATACCAAAACCGGTAACGGTAAGCAAGGCCTTAATATGAAAGTTATTTCGAAGATCATTGGAAGCAGTATATAAGCTGCCCAGGCTGTTTTCAATACCCGGAAGCCGGGTATCGAAATCCTGTTGTGTCATAAAAGCCACTGCAGAGGCCGTAATATTCCCGGCACTGCTGCCAAAAATATACATCTGGCTGGTATCAATCCCAAAACGGTCAGCATTGGCCACAAAATAACGCAAGGCGGCCCGGGCATCCTGCGTAGCACGATAAACGGCTTTGTACATACTGATAGTATCGCCTTTACAAGAACCTGGATTTGCTCCCCCTGTATTCCAGCCTAAGCGGTAGTCAATACTCGCCGCAGCATAACCCCGTTGAGCAAACAACATAGCAGGCGCCATGGAAGATCTATATGTACCTGCCAAGAAACCACCACCATGAATCAATAACACAAAAGGTTTTTTGGAAATAGTAGGGCTTTTTGCAGTGGGGGCCGTAAAAAAATAATGCAGATCAACCTTTTTTCCATCGGCTCCAATATTGCTGCCAAATATTCCTTCCGATCTTTGCAGTTCGGCTGTCTGGTAAACTATTTTGTCACCAAACATGGCAGAGGAAGATAGCGTACTATTTCTATAATCATACGTTAATGGGAAAGGGGTTTCATTCGGAGCCGGTTCATTTGGATAAGGATAGGTATTGGGTGTTTGGGGATTGGTATTGGGATACGGCTTAGGTGTTTGTGTTTTCGGGTTATTATTCCCCCGCCTGCCACCCGGATAACGCAACATATTGCATGAAGTAAAAACAAATAGTATTGCCAAAACCTGCCAGTGTAGATTCTTTTTTCCCATAATATTTTTTTACAAATCTAAAAAATAGTCTTTAAAACCGGCACCATTAAAATGGCCTGTCGTTAAAGATACCAGCAAAAAGATTTTGCTCTACTATTGAACTAAGCGGTTACTTACCTGTGTATAATCCTCATATTCT
Source organism: Parafilimonas sp. (assembly GCA_039811225.1). Lineage (GTDB taxonomy): Bacteria > Bacteroidota > Bacteroidia > Chitinophagales > Chitinophagaceae > JAFDXJ01. The sequence goes on along the minus strand of JBDHYG010000027.1, from coordinate 526 downwards.
TTATACCGGTAATTTCCTTCCCATAAGCTTTTTATAAATTTCGCCATTTGATTGACAGCAAATTCTAACGGATAATCTACTTTATGTAATCCCCCTTCTTCCACATATTGTGTGTAGGGGAATTTATAGGAAGCAATTATTCCTTTAACCACTTCTGAGCCATAAGATTTGGGATAATCCGGGCAATAATAAGGAGTACCCTGTGTAAAAGGCAGAACTTCATCATTACTGCCTTGCATAAAAAATACCGGTTTGCAATTCTGTAAATTGATGAAATTTTTATTAAATAAAGCAAAACCATTTTTTGTCAACAGGGCCTGTATATTATACGAATTTCTTAAGTCATTCGTAGCATTATCCAGGCCACCCAAAGTATTTTCCACATTCGGGATAAGGGCATCAAAGTCTTCCTGATCCATAAAAGTTGCCGCCGTAGCCGCTACATTACCTGCACTGCTGCCCATAACAAATATCTGATTTGGATCTATACCAAACTGCGCTGCATGAGCTGTAAAATAACGTAACG
>JBDHYG010000026.1:0-23948 GCA_039811225.1 Parafilimonas sp. | reverse complement strand
CGTACCAGGCCATTCCATATAAGATTTATTTTCCCATTCTGTGTAGCATTTTTCAAATCAAACATATCCACTGAATAAAGGCCTTCCGTAAATTTATACACGCCAAAAACATACGGCACATAATACGGGTAACCTCCATATCCCCAATAATATGGGTCCCAATAGCCACCATAATAACCCCAATAATCACTATAATCAAAATAACCTGTAGTAGTATTGTACACCCGGTTAATTGAGATGGCGATATCGGGCGAATCACTTTTATCCACCAATTCATACCCTCGTTGTTCCATCATGGTTGTCATGAGATTGATATAGGCTTCATCCGCCACGCTTTGGTCCTTAACAACAGAGCCATTATCAATAACTGCTACGGAGTCAGCAATGGAGAAAGTTTTATAGGAAGCAAAATTGGCCGATGAATCATAACTGGTCGTGTAGATCCTTGATTCTTCCGGGGTAAGATTTTGCAAAGGATCTTTTGTACAGCCGGCCATCAAAAGCAGGCAACTCAAAGTGCTCAAATAAATCCTGGCATATTTTTTCATAAAAAATGTTTTAAAAGTCCATAGTATTCTAAACGTGCTGATTAGATTGAAAAAATATGCCGGGTTTAGTGTATTTTTTTTCTTTAAGATAACTTTAAAAGAAAGGCCTTTTGATGTAAAATTTTTATTAAGAATCAAATTTGATACAATAAATCAGGCAAAAAAAATCCCGGCAGAGCCGGGACAATTTTTTAAGGAAAGTACTTATTATTTCTTCAGATCTTTGATTTTGGATTGCGGCAAATGAATAGAGAATCCCAGGTTGAAATGTAAATTATTGGTGGTAGTTGAATTACCAAAACCAATACCGAGGTTATATTTGAGCAAACCCTCGAGCGCTACATTATCCGTGATAAAATAAGCAAGACCAGGGCCAAAACCCAAGCCCAATCCATTCGTATTGGAGGACACACCGGCAACTTTTATATTCGTGCCTGTAATGCCTGCATTTGCTTCCAGGAAGAATTTGGTTTTGCTGGTGATCTGAGTTGCTTTATCGGCAATATAATATCGGCCTAAAGCGCCAATGCCATAATTAAACTGTGTATAGCCTTTGCTGGTATTCAGCCCCAGGAGAACCTGTCCACCAACAGCCAAATTATCTTTTACAAACCAGGCTACCTGCGGTTGCAATTGCAAACCAAAGGATGTATTTCCACTTTGGAAATTTAAATCCATAGAGGCTAATTGAGCACCAATGATGTAGTAACCTTTTTGTGTCTGTGAGAATGAGCAGATTCCCATAAACAGTACGGCAGCTAAGAGTAAACTTCTTTTTTTCATAATTATTAATTTAAAGAGTTAATAAATTAAACTTAAAATTAATGTAATTTTTTAATTGAAAAAAAAAATCAAATTTTCTTAGCTTGTTCCACAAGTACTATTACTTTATTATTCAGTACTTCTACAAAGCCGCCGGTGATGGAATAGCTTTCAGTATTTTTTTTATCTAACAAAATTTTGAGTACCCCATTTCCAAGAGCACTTACCAGGGGAGCGTGCCTGTCCAATACTTCAAACAATCCATGGATACCGGGCAATTGAATGCCGGAAACATCATCACTGAAAATTTTCTTTTCGGGAGTTAATATTTCTAAAGTCATGCATTAATTTTTTTCCGGTCTTAGCCCTTTGCAGCAGCCAGCAATTTCTTACCTTTTTCGATAGCTTCTTCAATGGTTCCTACCAGGTTAAACGCGGCTTCCGGGTATTCATCCACTTCTCCATCCAGGATCATATTAAAGCCTTTTATAGTATCATCAATACTTACAAACACCCCTTTCAGGCCGGTAAATTGTTCAGCCACATGGAAAGGTTGTGACAGGAAGCGTTGTACCCTCCTGGCACGGGATACTACCAATTTATCTTCATCACTCAATTCATCCATACCAAGAATAGCAATAATATCCTGTAATTCTTTATATCGCTGTAAAATCCCTTTAACGCGATTGGCACATTTATAATGTTCTTCACCTACAATTAATGGTGTAAGAATCCGGCTCGTAGAATCAAGGGGATCCACGGCAGGATAAATACCGATGTCAGAAATTTTACGACTCAGTACAGTCGTTGCATCCAGGTGCGCAAAAGTAGTCGCAGGAGCCGGATCAGTAAGGTCATCCGCCGGTACATATACGGCCTGAACGGAAGTAATAGATCCATTACGGGTTGAAGTGATACGTTCCTGCATCAAACCCATTTCAGTGGCCAGTGTAGGCTGGTAACCTACCGCACTAGGCATCCGGCCGAGCAGGGCGGACACTTCTGAACCTGCCTGTGTAAAACGGAATATATTATCTACGAAAAACAAAATGTCTCTACCCTTCCCGGTACCATCACCATCGCGGAAATATTCTGCAACAGTCAATCCGCTCAACGCTACCCGGGCACGGGCACCCGGTGGTTCATTCATTTGTCCGAAAACAAATGTAGCCTTGGAATCTTTTAAGCCTTCCATATCCACTTTACTCAGATCCCAGCCACCTTCTTCCATACTATGCTTAAAAGCATCTCCATAATTCATGATACCTGCTTCAATCATCTCGCGTAACAGATCATTCCCTTCACGGGTTCTTTCACCCACACCGGCGAATACGGATAATCCACCATATCCTTTGGCGATATTATTGATCAATTCCTGGATCAACACGGTTTTACCTACACCGGCACCACCGAATAATCCGATTTTACCTCCTTTGGCATATGGTTCAATCAGGTCAATTACTTTAATCCCGGTATATAACACTTCAGTGGCTGTACTCAGGTTTTCAAAGGTGGGTGGTAAAGCATGAATAGGCCTTCCATTTTCTTTTGAAACCTGAGGCAAACCGTCAATTGCATCACCGGTTACATTAAACAATCGTCCATTAATGCGATCCCCGGTGGGCATAGCAATTGCTTTCCCGGTGTCACTTACCGGCATACCGCGGGTAAGGCCTTCAGTACCATCCATGGCAATTGTGCGTACACTATCCTGCCCAAGATGTTGCTGTACTTCCAACACTAATTTCTCCCCATTACTCCTGTTTAATTCCAACGCATTGAAAATTTCCGGCAGGTTTCCATCTTCAAATTCCACGTCCACCACCGCTCCGATAACCTGTTTGATTTTACCCTGTTGAGCCATAAACTAAAATTAATTTATCTGTTTTAAAATTGTTTTTTCTGGTGGGAAAATGAGGTCAATTGAGCCATTTTCGCCAATAGGCGGCAAAGGTAGGGGAAATCAGCTTTTAATAGCCATAATTCCTAAAGATTTTATTTGGAAAAATTTGCCCCGGACGCTTACCAGGCATTCGATTCTGTTTTTTTAATTCAAATCAATTTTTTGCCATCCGGATTGAAAAAAATAACCTATAAAGATTTTTTTCATTGTGCGTAAGGGTAGCAATAAAAAACCCTTCACTTTTGCCAGTGAAGGGTTTGTACAACATAAAAAAGTTATACATAATCTAACCAACCATGTTTATCTTCTACTACTCCTTCTTTGATTTCAAGTAATGTCTTTTTCATTAGCGGAGCAATTTTCCATTTTTCTATATCAAAATGCATGTGCAGGTCCTTATATTTCATATCACTAATAAGAGCAATGGTGGCAGCGGTGCCTGATCCAAAAACTTCCTCTAATTTTCCATTATGATAAGCTGCGACCACTTCATCAATACTTATTTCTCTTTCTTCTACCGGTATACCCCTTTCCCGTAAGAGGGTAATGACGCTATCCCGTGTAATACCTGCCAGAATGGTTTCCTGTTCCAGGCTGGGTGTTATTGCTTTTCCATCAATCACAAAAAACACATTCATCATACCCACTTCCTGCAACCATTTATGTTCAAATGCATCTGTCCATAAAACCTGGTCATAGCCGGCTTCTCTTGCTTTTGTCGCAGCCAGCATGCCGCCTCCATAATTTCCGGCATTTTTTGAAAAGCCCACGCCACCGGGCGCTGCCCTTGTATACCTTTCTTCTACCGCAATCTTCATGGGTCTTGCATAATAAGGACCGGATGGACTTAAGATAATCAAAAATTTATAAGAAAGTGAGGGTTTTACACCCAATACAGGATCAGTAGAAATCATGAAAGGCCGGATATATAAAGCATGATCTTTTCCATCCGGAACCCATTTTTCATCCAGGCGAACCAATTGCTCCATTCCTCCAATAAATATTTCTTCGGGAATCTCCGGCATATTCATCCGCACTGCGGAAATATTAAACCGTTTAAAATTATCGTGTGGCCTGAATATGACCGTTTTGCCATCATGTGTTTTATAGGCCTTAATCCCTTCAAAAATTGCCTGGCCATAATGGAAAACAGCCAGGGAAGGCTGTACAAGTAATGGCTGATAAGGTTTTATTTCTATATTTTTCCACTCACCATCTTCAAAATCAGCCTCCAGCATATGATCGGTGAAGTACTTGCCAAAGGGAACATTATTGAGATCGAGTTCATTGAGCTTACTTGTTTGTGCTTTTGTAATTTGAATAGCTACTTCTTCTATCATAAACTTAAATTTGCTGCAAAGAAATGAAAAATTTTATAAAACTAACAGTTGTTAATATATAACCCTTATGTCTGGACCAATAAAATTACCCGATTATGTGCTTTGTAGCTTGTATAAAAATTCGTTAGTGTTGCCACAAAGTACGTATAAGAATATGCCGCAATATACGGAAAAAAGTCCAAAGGAAGAAACGAATATTCCTGCACTAAACACAATTAACATAATAGGCAAAAACACCCGAAATGTCCTTATATTGGTAAAGCTACAAAATACGGATTCCATCCCTTCACACCAGTGGGAAACACTGGAAAAACTTATCCATGCCTGTAAGCTTACAGTGAATGATATCACTTTAATCCCCATTGGAAAAGAGCTGCTACCTTTTTCCACCCTGCAACAGCAATACAAACCACTCACTGTTTTATTGTTTGATGTGCAGGCTAACGACATAGATTTACCATTTAGTGTGCCTGATTACCAGGTACAACATTTTGACAATTGTACATTTGTCAGTGCACCCATCCTGACATTAGAAAAAGATGATGGGAATGAAAAAATAAAAGCTGCAAAAAAAGCCTTATGGCAGGCATTAAAAAAAATATTTCTTCCTAATTAAGTAATCGCATTCATGTCCACTACGATCATATTTGCAACATATAACCAATCCAAGGCAGCAGAAATCAGGAGCCGCTTACCAGCTTTCCTGCAGATTCAAACATTGGCCGAACTGGGTATGCAGGAAGATATTCCTGAACCATATGACAACCTGAAAGAAAATGCAGCGGCGAAATCGCAAACTATTCACCGGCTATACCATCAAAATTGTTTCAGTGAGGATACCGGATTATTTGTATTGGCTTTACATGGCGCCCCGGGTGTGCACAGTGCACGTTATGCAGGCATTCCACCAGATAATAATGCCAATATAGAAAAATTACTTCATCACCTGCAAGGCGTAGAAAACAGGCAGGCCTATTTTCAAACGGTCATTTCGCTGATTTTTCATGACCAGGAATTTTTCTTTGAAGGCATCTGTAGTGGGCAAATCACCAGCGAACGAATAGGAGATAAAGGATTTGGCTATGATAGCATTTTTATCCCGGATGGTAGTAATAAAACTTTTTGGGAAATGGAACTGGCAGAAAAAAATTTCTATAGCCATCGCCGAAAAGCCACAGATCAATTTATTACATTCTTACAAAATCAACCAGTATGGAACGGATAAAAATAAATATGCCTGATCAATTTCCATTTTCGACGGAGATCATAATACGTATTACGGATTTGAATTATGGCGGTCATGTAGGCAATGATACCTTTCTTTCGCTGGCTCAGGAAGCGCGTCACCGCTATTTGCAATCTTTGGGCTATTCCGAACTTGAATTTGAAAATACCTCCCTGATCATGTCAGATGCGGCCATTGAATTTAAAAATGAATTACGCCAGGATAATAAAATACGCATATCGGTGGTGGCAGCTGGTTTTGCCAAATATGGATTTGACCTGTTCTACCTCTTTGAAATTATTGCTGACTCAGAGACAAAAACTGCCGCAAAAATTAAAACTGGTATGCTTTGCTTCGATTATACCACCAAAAAATTAAGCCTGCTACCGGCAGCAGCCAAAGAAAAAATGGAAGTAGCCGGCTAACTACTTTATACTGACCATATTTTCCAGTTTTCTTTAGCCTGTATTTCCAGCATTTCCCGGCCGTTTAAAATAGTGGCTCCTTTTGCAGCACCATTTCGTAAAAAGGTGGTCATGGCAGGGTTATAAATCATGTCAAATAAAAAATGCCTGGCTGTAATAAAATTATATGGAATAGCCGGTGCCTCCAATATAGCAGGGAACTGGCCCACTGGTGTGGCATTGATAATGACCGGGTGAGTCCGAATAATTTCTTCATTTAGTTCTTCGTACCTGATGCAGGGTAGCTCTGTATTTTTTTTCCTGGTAACAATAAGAAATGAAAACCCGTTTTTTTGTAAAACAAAACGGGCAGCAGCAGCAGCTCCACCATTACCAAGTATGATTGCTTTTCGTTCATCCCCGGTATAGGCTTGCAGGAAGGATTTTTCAAAACCAATTATATCGGTATTGAAACCATATAATTTTCTCTCCCGGATGTCGATACAATTGCATGCGCCTGTTTGCTGAACTTCAGGAGATGCCCAATCTAAATATGAAAGGATAGATTTTTTATAGGGGTGCGTAACCGCCAAACCCTGCAACTCAGGGATTTGCCGGAGTAAGGTGTAAATTTGCGTAATTGGTGTGAGCGGAAAATTCTGAAATACTGCCGGGATTTTCTCTTGTCTAAAGAAACGATTGAAATAATCTTCCGAATAAGAATGTGTCAATGGATGTCCGATCAATCCATAAATTTTCATTGACCTTGTTTCTGTAGATATAAATGGAAAGTATCGCCCCGCAGGCCAAGCCGCATGGTTTCCAGTGGTATAAGTTCATTTGGCGCAATATTGCCAAAATTGGCATCGCAACCCAATAATTCAAGGAAATAAAGTTGCTGTTCTTTTTTGGGTGCTTCCCAAATCACTTTATGGCTGGGGATTTCAGTTAAAATTTCCTGTACCAACCCTTCACGTACTTCTCCTGTACCCCTATAAATCCCTACATTTCCTGCTTCCCGGGCTTCTGCAATAACCCAGGTTGAGCCGGCTTCCAATTCGGCTCGCATCAACTTTATCCAGATATAGGGAGGAATAATATGCGTAGCATCTTTACTACCTACTTCACTTAAGACAGTACCGTGTTTGGTAAGTTTTTCTATATAGCCGCATTTTTCTGCATGGGGAATAGTAATAGATCCATCACTCACTTCCATATAGGAAATAGAATAATTTTTACACATTTCCACATAATCATCAAATTGATTGCGAATTAGAAAAGCTTCAAATAAAGTTCCGCCAAAATATACCGGTATATCATAAGACTGATACACTTCTATTTTTTCCCGCAGGTTGGGCGTTACAAAGGAAGTTCCAAAACCCAATTTAACCAGGTCCACATAGGGATGGGAGATGCTTAAGAAATTCTTTACTTCCTGGATACTCAGGCCTTTATCCATTACCATGGTCAAGCCATTGGTTCTTGGTTTTTCGCTACGTGAAGGCAGTTGGGATAAATTAAAATTGGTCATGCTACTTTTTTTCTGCGTGCAAATTTAGATGAATAGAACTAAATCGTACATGATTCCGATCATTGGGAACCTTTGGTTTTCCGTTTGTTTTGTGTTTTCACCTGTGCCAGTAAGGCCACCACATGCGCATTTTGAAGTATAGCCGGATTGAGATCAATAAACTTTTTAATGCCCTTGGGTGATTTGGAAACTGCAGTCTCCAATTGATGCAACCCTTCCTTTGCCTTCCCTAAAACAAAAAGAATGGCACTTAACAAATAATGTATTACCGGCTTTTGTGCAGTGGCCATTAAGGCTGTTTGGCACTGCTCCACGGCTTCTTCATAAAAACCGGCCTGGTACAGGCATTTTATTAAAGCTTCCCAACCGGCTGTTTTTGTAGGGCTTTTATGTACCACCACGCTGAAATATTGCAATGCCTCTTTATATTTTTCCATAGCGAACCAACATTCACCTGCAGCCAAATTATAAACTGAGGAGGAGGGTTGCATACGCAAAGCATTTTCCAGGGGTTTTAAAGCCTGTTTCCATTGCTTTTCATGAATATAGGTTAGGGCAATTTTATAATGTAGCCGGTGATTTTCGGGGTTGATATGCGATGCCTTCCGGTAATTAAACCGGGCCTGGGCAAAGTTTTTAATTTTATGATAACTATGACCAATAGCTTCGTAAACCACTTCTTCCGGGCGTGCTAATTCCAATAATTTTTCAAGCACATTGATGGCTTCTTTATAATTATGAATCCGCATATAGGCATCCCCGAGATTTCGGTAGGCACCATCAAATTTTTCATCAATAACTATGGCAAATAAATATGCATCTATTGCTTTTTCATACAATTTCAGGCCCTGGTAAGCGGCACCCAAATTGAACCAGGCCAGTTCATTATACGGGAGCTCATCAATGATTTTTTTATGTAACCGGATGCTTTCCTCAAAACGCCCGCTAAAATCTGTCCAGAAACATATTTTATATAATGCTTCCTCATTGGCAGGCTCCTGTTCAAGGATAAGTTGCAGGCAGTCAAAGACTTTATCAAAATGTTCATAGTCGTCGTAAACATCGGCCAATTCAAAAAGCAGTTCTATTTTTTCCTCTCCTTCAAACACATCAATAGCTTCTACCAGGAGCTGCACAGCATTTTCCTGTTCATCTAATGCCAGATAGGCATCTGTTTTCAATATATAGGCATTGATATCATGTATGCTGTAAAAAACGTCATGATTCAGCACTTCCAGCGCATCGGCATACCTGTTCATGGCGATGAGAATATCTGCCTTTTTGATATGCAGTAAAAGGGAAAAAGGGAAATAATCCAACCCGTTTTCCACGGCTTCCAGGGCCTTGGCAAACTCGTCTTTTTCATCAAAGTAATTGATAATCTTTTCAAAAGATTCTTCTTCAAGGAAGATATGGGGTTTGCCGGTAAGTAGGTACTGGTATTGTCGTAAGAGTTCAATTAGTTCCTGGTGCTCTTTTCTGGAAGAATGTTCGTACATAGTTTTTCAGGAAGTTTCGGAAAATTAGCACATTTTAAATTAAAAATCCAATTTTGTGTAACATTTAGAGGAATTAACCGTTTATCAATAAAGTTTTGTTAAGAAAGATAGATTAGTTAACTTCGCCGTAGTGAAAAAAGCAAATAAATATAAGTTCCTGTTAAGTGCCCTGCTGATTAGTTTGGCAAGCATTGTTTTTGGTGCATTTTCCGGGAATATTGGTGATGATGGTGGAAAATTTAATCTCAAAGACCTGGGCCGTTATTCCCCCAAATACAGCTATGGCGGGAGTTTTTCCTCATCCAGCCTGTCTCAATTTTCTTTCAAAGGTTCAGAAGAATTTTCTTTAAAACTAAATGGCAATTCAGCCCAGTTTCAATCCATGATACGTTTGCAAAAAGGGAATACCACTTATATCTATCCCTACAAATACAAGGTGAAGGTGCCGAAATTCAAAACACCCACTGCTCCTAAATTCCGTTGATCCTTTTTATTTCCCCTCATAAGGTAAATTCCTGTATCCTGTTTGCGGGAGATCAAATAGTGCTATTGGTACCGGGTTGAAATTTATTTTAGTTGCGGTAAATGTAATTTTCCGACCCGAAGGCCCTTTTGCTTCGTATTCCAAAACAAACCCACCAGCATGCTGAAACTGGTAGGGATTTTCACTGGCAGTAGGCATAATCGTCCGGGTAAAATAATAGGAAAAACTACTCCCATCTTTCAGTGTGGCAATAGCTTTTGTACAGGTGTAACCAAGAATAACTTTTTTCTCCGTGGTTTCCTTAAACGTCATTCCCATATACATTTCATTTTCTTTCTTCCATTGATCTGCTGTAAGGTCAGTTCGGTATTTTACTGATCCTACTTCTTTCAAAATAGTTGCCGTACCGGTTAGATTATTGTAAATAATAGATTGTGAATAGTTAGCGGTCTTTATATCCGTTCTTGACATCTTCCCTTTGATATAAAATGTTTTCGAAGGAGCATGTAAGGAATTTTTTGCAGAACCATTAGTCCCACTAATGGCAAATACCAGTGTGCAGTCACCGATCATCGTTTGCGCCAGTACTGGTATAGTGAAAAAAATTAAAGTACTTATACAAATAAAAAACCGTTGCATGGGGAATACTTTATGTAAATATAGGTTTTTTGGAAATTCTACTACATTTAACCAGTAGGTCAATTCGTTTGTTTAGAAAATTGAATCCCCGGTATATGCTGAAGCGAACCCAGTAATGCAGTTTCCTGTGTTTGAAGGATCATACATTGAATCGTAGCAAACAAGAGATGCTCTTTGTGAATGATACGGCCTTGAAACTTTTTTATTAACTGCATAGCCGTATTTTCCAATTCGTATGGAAATTCCAATTTGTATAAAATTTCTTTTGCTTTTTCAACCACCGGCAGTAATTGAATAACCAATGCCGCTGCAGTTTTATAAGCATTCGTCAGGCCCGCCACCCCTAATAATGTCCCTCCGAAATAACGTACTACCACAATTAAAATATCGGTAAGGCCTTGCTTATCTATCTGCCCCAAAATGGGCCGGCCGGCAGTACCGGAAGGTTCCCCATTATCTGACACACGAAAATCATTTTTATCCACACCCACCCTATATGCAAAACAAAAATGAACAGCTTTATGATGAGCTTTCTTCAATTCATCGAGGTATTTTTTTAAATCTTTTTTATCCGGAAAGGGATAAGCATATGCAAGGAATTTACTGTTACTCACTTTATACTCAGCAACAGCAGTTGTTTCTATCGTCAGGTATGTCCCGGGTTTCATCATGCAATAACAGCCCCCTTCGTATGTATAAAAAATTCCATTCTATCTGTACCTATGGTTGTTGTTTTAGAAGCAGGTATCGGTAAACGCGGTGCATCCAGGCCATCCCGGATACATAATTGTTCATTTGTTATTCGATATGCCTCATCCCAGATGCCCTGGTCAATAAAACTTTTTAAGACCGAAGGCCCGCCTTCTACAAGAAGGCTTTGAATATTTTCCTTATAACAAATATCCAATATGGGCTGTACAGAAGTAGTACTTTGGATTTTACGAAAGGATAACATACCCGTACCTTCATCTTTTAATTCATTAAGAAGAATGGTGCGTTGTTGTTGATTAAAAACATGTAAGCTACCCGGCAGGTTTAATTTCCTGTCCAGGACTAAGCGTACCGGGTTTTTCCCGGGCCAGTAACGAACATCCAATCGTGGGTTATCGAGTAAGGCCGTTCGTGTACCAACCAGGATACCAGCATTCTCTGCCCGCCATTTATGTACCCATCTTTGTGTAATCGCCTGGGAAATAAAGAGCCGCTCCCCATGTAGAAAACCCATTTTGCCATTTGCTGTTTGTGCCCATTTTAATATTATGTAAGGCCTCTTCTTTTGATGAAAACAAAAGAAACGTTTATTCAATGCATCACATGCTTGCTTTAAAATACCGGTTTCCACGCGAATTCCGGCAGCTTGCAACTGCCCGATTCCTTTCCCATTCACCAGGGGAAAAGGGTCATCACTGCCAACCAGGACATGTTTAATTTTTTCTGAAATAATTCGATCGCTACAAGGCGGTGTTTTTCCTTTATGGGAACAAGGCTCCAAAGAAACATATAAACGGGCCTCGGGAATAAGTCGCTTATCCTGCTTTGCAACACTATTGATACAGTTTACTTCCGCATGTGCTGTGCCAAATTGCTGATGGTAGCCTTCCCCGATAATTTCATTTCCATGAACCAACACGGCGCCCACCATTGGATTTGGCGCTACCTGCCCAGCCCCTAAAACTGCCAGTTGTAGGCAACGTTGCATAAAAATTTCATGGTCTATTAAATTTTCCATTTGCACAAAAGGAAAACAAATGTAAATTTTTTAAGCTTATCATTGCAGCATGACGATTGCTGCTGCATATCAATATATACTGGTATCCCTGGAGCCACTTTATGCTGACCGGGAGGCAAAAAATATCGCTTCACTTATACTTGAAAAACTTACCGGCTACTCCCATTCGCAGCGAATACTTCATAAAAAAGATACATTGGAAGAAAAAACAGAAAAGCAATTACAAAAAATTATCAACGAACTCACCACAAACAGGCCGGTACAGTATTGCCTGGAAGAAGCCTGGTTTGCGGGCATGAAATTTTTTGTAAATGAACAAGTGCTAATCCCCCGGCCCGAAACTGAAGAGCTTGTATCCTGGATACTGGAAAGTAATCATGAAAAAAAATTTTCCGAAACCCGGATATTGGATATTGGAACTGGTAGTGGATGTATAGCCATTGCATTGAAGAAAAAATTAACAGATGCCTCTGTTACTGCTTTTGATATAAGCTCGGATGCCCTGGCTATTGCCCGGAGAAATGCGCAGGCAAACCAGGTCTATGTTGAATTCTTGTTGTATGATATCCTTTCAGAAAATGCGCATAGGGCGGAATCACCTTTTACCATTATTGTCAGTAACCCACCTTATGTTTTAGTTTCTGAAAAAGACGAAATGATGGAAAGGGTATGGAAATATGAACCGGCACAAGCTTTATTTGTTTCAGATAATGACCCGCTAATTTTTTATAAAGCCATACTCCGTTATGCAGAAAAACATTTAGCAGAAAATGGGGAACTCTATTTTGAAATAAATGAAATCAAGGCAAACGAAATACAGGATTTGCTGGAATACAATACCTACCGGCGAATAGAAGTAAAAAAAGATTTCCAGGGTAAAGCCCGGATGATACGGGCAGGCAAGTGAAAGTCAAGATGCCATGAAACGGGCGGAGAGTGAGGGATTCGAACCCTCGATACAGTTTCCCGTATACACACTTTCCAGGCGTGCTCCTTCAACCACTCGGACAACTCTCCTAAAGAATTTTCTTTTTAAGGCGGCAAAAATATCAATTTAGGATTTAGATATTGAAAATATTTTGTGCATTTTTTGTGGTAATATCGGCGACTTCTTCCACATGGATGTTTTTTATAGTGGCTAATTTCTCTGCTACCCTAAGCAGATATGCACTTTCATTTCGTTTGCCCCGAAAAGGTACCGGCGCTAAATAAGGTGCATCCGTTTCCAACACAATATGTTCCAAACGGATATATTCCAAAGTTTCTGCCAGGCCGGCATTTTTATAGGTGATAACACCCCCAATTCCCAACAGGAAACCCATTTCAATAATTTCCGTTGCTTGTTGCACCGTTCCGCCGAAACAATGAAAAATACCACGAAGCCCCTGCGACGCAAATTTTCTCACACAAGTGATTGTTACTTCCATAGCATTCCGGGTATGAATGACTATAGGTAATTTCTTTGCCAATGCCCATTGCATCTGCTTTTCAAAAACTTCCTGTTGTGCTGCTGCAAATGTTTTGTCCCAATAAAAATCAAGGCCTATCTCCCCGATGGCAATACCCTTCATATTTTCCAAACTTTGTTCAACATGTTCCAATTCAGTTGCATAATTTTCTTTAACAGAACAGGGATGCAGGCCGATCATCGGGTAACATTTATCCGGGTATTGTCGGACAGTTTCAAGTAAACCAGTTGTGGCGGTGCTATCAATAGCCGGCAGGCAAAATTTCTCAACACCTGCCTGTTCCGCACGTTGGATCACTTCCCGTAAATCATCTTTAAATTCCGGAAGATATAAATGACAATGTGTATCGATCAATTTCATAAGATGCAGTAGTATGAAAATTTTTGTAAAACTGATTATTTCTTTTATTTTTGAAAAGTTTTCATAGGGTACGGATTAAAAACGGGCTGGAGTCTTTACTCTGGCCTCTTTTTTTATACCAACAACTAACTTTCCTGTTGAGTATTCAGTGTATAGGGAATCATTTGAAATATATACCCAGCCTGTGTAAAATAATCTAACACCGCCGGCAGTGCTTCTTTCATACGATCCCATGCTTTTGTACTGTCATGAAAAACAATGATTGCCCCGGGATAAGCATGCAGTATAACATAATCACGGCATGTATTACCATCTTTTGCCTGATCAAAATCGGCACTCAAAACAGACCACATAATAATTTGGGTAGCCGGAGATCCCGGTTGATTAAAGGTGGCCCCTTTTCTCAATAATCTCGCCTGGAAGCGGGTAATCCTTCCATAAGGTGGCCGGAAAAGGTTGCTGTCAATATATTTTCCGGCTTCCCGGATATCATCCAAATATTTTTTATTACTCACTTTCCAGCCATTCAGGTGATTGTACGTATGATTGCCAATGGAATGCCCTTCCTCCAATATGCGTTGATATATGGCCGGATATTTCACCACATTTTTCCCAATACAAAAAAATGTGGCTTTTGCATTATATTTTTTCAATTGATCTAACACATAAGGGGTGGCAGTTTCATGTGGCCCGTCATCAAAACTCAGGTATAAAACCTTTTCTTTTACCGGTATCTCCCAGGTATAGGAAGGATATAATTTTTTCAGCCACCAGGGTGTTTTTACAAAATAGAACATGTGCCATTAATTTGTTGCCATTTCCACCACCAGCACTTCATCCGGCTGATCACCTGCCGGTTGTAAAGCATGGAGGTATAGATTGCCCTGTTTCATTGAATAAGAAACAGGCCGATGATCTTTTAGGGAATATACCTGTTTAATTTTTTTCATGGGGAATGAAGGAAGTTCCAACTCCCGGGTTTTACCATCCAATACATGAATATACATAAAGCCCGGTTTTTCTGTGATACAACCCCAGTCTTGCGGTTTTAAATAACCGGCTTGGGTATTATAAATACTCTCACCATAAATTTTCAACCAGGCACCCATGGCATGCAGGCGGTCAATAAACTCCGGTTGGATTTTTCCATTCGGCATAGGACCAATATTCAAAAGGAAATTGGCACCGAGGCCGGCTGCATTTACCAGGTAATGGATCAACTGCGTGGTGCTTTTATACGTAGTATCGGTAATATTAAAACCCCAGGAATTATTGATCGTTTCACAGGTTTCAATAGGCAGTGATACAGAAGGTGCCTGGTAGCTTAATCCTGTTTTATTTTGCCCGGGCAGATCTTTTTCAAACATCTGAAAATCTTCACCAGGTAAGGGTTGCAGGTGATGATTATTGCCAATAAGGCAATCGGGTTGCAGGCGATGGATCAAGGCATAGATTTCCGGTAAATGCCAATCTATGCGGGGTGTACGATCTGCTTCCCCTTCCGGTGCTGTCTGGTCCCAATAACCATCAAACCAGATACCGGCAATCTTTCCATAATTCGTCAATAATTCAGTGAGTTGGTTTTCCATAAAATGTATATAGTCCATCCAATCACCCTGGACAGTTCTACCAGTGCCTTTCCCGGTACGGCCTGTTGTCCAGGAATAATCATCCCGCCGCCAATCCAGGATGGAATAGTAAAGGAATAAACCGATACCCTGTTTATGACATTCGTCTGCAATTTCTTTCACGATATCTTTATGATATGGCGTATGCATAATATTAAAATCGGAATAACGGGTATCCCATAAACTAAACCCATCGTGGTGCCTGGTGATAAGTGTAATATATTTCATACCCGCATCTTTTGCCAAGGCCACCCAGGCTTTTGCATCAAAATCGATCGGGTTAAAAAAATCCGCTAACCGGCTATAATTTTTTACCGTAATATTTTTATTATTCATTACCCATTCACCATCTCCAAGGATACTGAAAGGGCCCCAATGAATGAATAAACCAAATTTTGCATTGGCGAACCATTGCCTTGCCTGTAGGTTCCCGGGAGTGGGTTGATAATTTTCCTGTGCCCCGGATTGTAAGCATAAAAAGAGCGTAAACACAACAACTATTTTTCGCAACATGAACTAAAGATTTGCCTGTAAAGTTAGGGAAGGAACGCTTACATGATTTAATCAACGGGAATCAATTATTTTTGCCGCGTATGAATGATAAAATCCGTGTTCGGTTTGCTCCTTCACCCACCGGGGGTTTGCATTTGGGTGGTGTGCGTACAGCACTGTATAATTATTTATTTGCCCGGCAACAGGGCGGTCAATTTATTTTACGAATTGAAGATACTGATCAGACCAGGTATGTACCGGGTGCTGAACAATATATCCTGGATACGCTGGCATGGTGTGGTATAGAACCGGATGAAAGCCCCGAAAAACCTGGTGCATATGGCCCTTACCGGCAAACGGAAAGAAAGGAAAACTATCTTCTTTACGCAGAAAAGTTAGTGAAAGAAGGCTATGCTTATTATGCATTTGATACACCGGAAGAACTTGAGCAAAAGCGAAAAGAAATTCCCGATTTTCAATATAATATTTCCCATCGCGCAGCCATGCGTAATTCGCTGACTATGCCTGCCGATGAAGTAACAAAGGCATTTGCAGATCATACTCCTTATGTTATCCGGCTGAAAGTACCGGAAGGAGAAACCATTGAACTGGATGATATGATCCGCGGTAAACTGCAATTTCAAAGTAACCAGGCAGACGATAAAGTGCTGCTGAAAAAAGATGGTATGCCCACCTATCACCTGGCTGTCGTGGTGGATGATTACCTGATGCAAATATCGCATGTGTTCCGCGGTGAAGAGTGGTTACCCAGTGCTCCGGTGCATGTCCTGTTATGGAAATATCTTTTTGGCCTGGAAAATATGCCACAATGGGCCCATCTTCCACTAATCCTCAAACCAGAAGGAAATGGCAAACTGAGTAAACGGGCTGCTGCCCAATCAGGCTTTCCTATTTTCGCCATGAACTGGACTGATCCGCAAACAAAGGAATTAACGCAAGGTTTCCGGGAAAGAGGTTTCTTACCCGAAGCTTTTATTAATATGCTTGCCTTGCTCGGTTGGAATAATGGGACTGAACAGGAAATTTTTTCTTTACCGGAATTGGTTGCTCAATTTTCCATTGCACGTGTACATAAAGCAGGCGCCCGGTTTGATTACGAAAAAGCAAAATGGTTCAACCATGAATGGTTGAAGAAAACAGCTATGTCCACCATTGCCCCGGAAATTAAAAATCTTTTTGAAGCAAAAGGTATTACCGTAGAGGATAAGGCTACCTTCATCGAGGTGCTTGAATTAGTAAAAGATCGTTGCACTTTGCTGACTGACTTTGTAGAACAAGCGCATTATTTTTTTCAACGCCCATTGCAATATGATATAGCTGCCATTGCATCAAAATGGACTATTGAGAAAAATAATTTTTTCATTGAACTTATCCGAAGTTATTCCTTACTACCATACTGGGAACTGCCAGACCTGGAGAATACCTTTCGCGAAATGGCGGCAGCACATGCAATCAAAATAGGTGAACTGCTGTTACCCCTGCGTATCATGCTGGTGGGCGGAAAATCCGGGCCGGGTGTTTTCCACATTGCGGCTCTCTTAGGTAAAGAAGAAACGCTGGAACGCATAAATTTGAATCTTTCTACGCTTTCAAAAACACAGTAAAAATGGAAAAGCAGGAACATGATAAGCCCATGCGGGCAGTACGGGTCTTGATTGCAAAAGTCGGGCTGGATGGGCATGACCGGGGCGCCAAAGTGATTGCCTCTGCCCTGCGGGATGCCGGTATGGAAGTTATTTATTCCGGTTTGCGGCAAACACCGGAAATGATTGTCAATGCCGCTTTACAGGAAGATGTGGATGCCATTGGTGTAAGTATTTTAAGCGGTGCTCATATGACGGTATTTCCCAAAATCATCCAGTTAATGACCGAAAAAAATATGCAGGATGTTTTGCTCACCGGCGGGGGTATCATTCCCGATGAAGATATGGAAGCTCTGCATAAAATGGGCGTGATGCGATTATTTGCACCGGGAGCAGATACCGGTGAAATTGCAGACTATATCAAAAACTGGGTAAAAGAACATCGCCCTTATTAATCACAACAAACTCAACACGACTATGTCTTATTCATCTATTCTGACACATCTCGAAAATCATATCCTTACGGTTACTATTAACCGGCCGGAGAAACTCAACGCACTCAATGCATCAGTATTTACCGACCTGGAAAATATTTTGAAAGAGATTTATACCAATCCTGAAATAAAAGGTGTAATAATTACAGGAGCCGGGGAAAAAGCTTTTGTAGCCGGCGCCGATATTGCGGAGTTTGCTAATTACTCCCGGGAGGAAGCAAAAAAGTTAGCACAACGAGGCCTGGATGTTTTCTTCAAAATAGAACAATCACCCAAACCCATCATTGCCTGTGTAAATGGTTTTGCATTGGGTGGAGGTTGCGAGCTTGCATTGGCTTGTCATTTTAGAATAGCGGCTACAACAGCTAAATTCGGCCAACCTGAAGTGAATCTCGGTCTCATTCCCGGTTATGGAGGTACACAACGGCTGACACAATTAATTGGGAAAGGCCGCTCCCTGGAAATGTTGATGAGTGCACAGATCATTGATGCAGAAACCGCTTTACGGTATGGCCTGGTGAATCATGTAACAGCACCCGAAGCGCTCCTGGAAAAAGCGCAATCTATATTGCAGGTTATTTTGACAAAAGCCCCGGTTGCCATTGCCTATTGCATCAAATCAGCCAATGCGGCTTTCACCGATTCAGGCTATGCAACAGAAACCAATTCTTTTGCGGCTTTATTTAAAACAAAAGATATGCTGGAAGGAACCGGCGCTTTCCTGGAAAAAAGAAAACCGGTATTTACGGGCGAATAAAAAAACATTGCTTTGCTATCGTTTATAAATCATCCAGTTTACGGAATGGAATAGCAAGTTGTGCACCCAGGTCGTCTTCATGACTTTTTTTCACCATGTCCAGGCCATAAGTCAATTGGTCTACCGGTGTAAAATTATAGGTACCGAACAGTCGATCCCAAACAGAAAAAATATTTCCAAAATTGCTGTCTGTTTGCGGCTGTTTATAATGATGATGAATTTTGTGCATATTGGGAGAAACAATAAAATAACTTAACCATTTATCCAGCTTCACCGGGAATTTTATATTGGCATGTGTAAACTGGGCAAGCACCACACTCAAGCTCTGGTAAAGCATCAACAGCCAAATAGGTGCTCCCACGATAAACACAGCAAGCATTGTAAATACAGCCCGGAAAATACTTTCACCGGGATGATGCCGGTTGGCCGTTGTGGTATCCACATGTGTATCGGCATGATGAATGATATGAAAACGCCACATCCATTTCACCTTATGCTCTATCAAATGGATTAGGTAAGCGCTGATCAAATCAAGTAATAAAAGGCCGGCCACAATTTGCAGCCATAACGGCATGTGCAGCCATTGCAGGAATCCAAAATGGTTGGACTGGCACCAGTCACTCGCAAAGACGATTAATAAGGCAAAAGCAAAATTGATGATGATGGTGGTCAGTGTAAAGAAGATATTGACAGCAGCATGTTTCCACTTATTGTAATTAAACCGAAATAAGGGTGTGGCATATTCAATTAACCAAAATATCGTAATACCCCCGGCCAGGATCAGGGCGCGGTCCAATGAAGGGATATGTTCAAAATAATTGATAAAAGATTCCATAGTAAAAACGAAAAGATGCTTGTAAATTAATACAAACATCTTTATCATATAAAATTTTATCAGGCATTAATCATCAGCGGCATTACCAGCATCATGATATCTTCTGCCGCATCCTGTTCTTTAGGCCGGATAATTCCTGCTTTATTGGGACTGGACAATTCAATGATTATTTCTTCCGAATCAACAGCGCCCAGCATTTCAATCATAAATTTTGCATTGAAGGCAATTTGCAGATCCTCCCCATCATACTGGCAAGCCATGCGTTCATTTCCTTCAAAGCTGAAATCTTCATCCTGGCTGGCCAATTGTAATTCACTGCCACTGATCGTTAAAATTACCTGGTTAGTGCTCTTATTACTGAAAATACTTACCCGCCGTAATGCCCCTTGAAAATCATTCTTATTGACTGTAAGTTTAAAGGGATTATTCGCCGGAATCACTACTTTATAATCCGGGAACCGGGCATCGATTAAGCGACAAATGAGTTTTGTAGTTTCGTGCTGAATAAACAAATGATTTTCATTGTAACTGATCGTAAGGGTATCTTCATTTTCCGGCAAAACATTCTTCAACAAGGTGAGTGGTTTCTTGGGAATAATAAACTGATGATCGGTCGGGCAGTTTACATCCGTCCTTTTATACCGCATCAGGCGATGCGCATCTGTAGAAACAAATTGAACATGTTTTTTTGACAACTCCATTAATACCCCGGTCATCGCCGGACGTAAATCATCGGTACTTACTGAAATCAACGCCCGTGAAATACCTGAGAGGAAAGCAGTTGAAGACATAGACAGCTCAACTGTATCTTCAGCGACCGGTTCTTTGGGAAAATTATCAGGATTTTCTCCCATGACTTTATACTTCCCGTTATCACTGGTAATTTCCACGCCAAAGTTTTTATCTATATTAAACGTCAATGGCTGCTC
This sequence comes from Parafilimonas sp., assembly GCA_039811225.1. Classification (GTDB taxonomy): domain Bacteria; phylum Bacteroidota; class Bacteroidia; order Chitinophagales; family Chitinophagaceae; genus JAFDXJ01. The sequence goes on along the minus strand of JBDHYG010000026.1, from coordinate 3,316 downwards.
GGCAATATTTTTCAGTGACTCTATCAGGATCTTGGCGGGTATGCAAACACGGCCATTGGTTTTGCTTTCTACTTCCAACTGCACGCACATCACTGTTTCCAAATCGGTAGCCAACACATTCATTTTTTTATCCTTGATCTCAAATAAAAAATCCTCGAGTATTGGCAATACCGTATTGGTGCTGATGACCCCATTTATCTGTTGGAGATTTTTCAATAACAAGGATGAAGAAACAATAAATTTCATTGGTTTATCTTTTGTTTTTATGGTTCAACCTGCCCGGCCTCAAAATAAAAATACGCATTCGAAAATTATTTCAAGGTGTCCTGTTGATACCCTGTTTCGCAAAATAGTATAATGCAACAAACCTACTGTAAAATGTTTATATTATCAGGGCACAAAACTTTTCCGGGGAAATTATACACAACCGATGTGAATTACTTTTTACTTTTTGCAACGGTAGCTAAAATTTCATGGTATGTTTCATGAAGTACCGGTTTCACCAGGTAACCGGATAAATAACTAAACCGGTTGGCATATTCCATATCACTTTCATCCTGAGAGGATGTAACTATATAAATAAAAATTTGTTGTTCGAGTTTTTTAAAAAACGGTTTTATTTTTTTCAGAAATTCCCAGCCATTCATCACCGGCATATTAATATCCAGAAAGATAAGATCCGGGAGGGATATCTTTTTTTTAAAGGCCTGCTTTATCATATCCAGCGCTACCATGCCATTTTCGCACATGGCAATAGAAACTGGATGACCCGTAGATGTCAGTAATTTACTCGCCAGGTACCGGTCAATTTTATCATCATCCACAATTAAAACAGATAGTTCTGCCATAAATTTGTTTTGGTAGGAGTGCTAAATATAATTAAAACTTTGCAATTCAAGCCTGACAACTTATTTGACGGTAATAAAATTATGCAAACGGTTATTTCTATAAAAGACCTGGCTTTAAAAAAAATAAAACATTATTGTGCCTACCAGGAGCGTAGCCATTATGAAACAAATGGAAAATTATTTCAAATGGGAATCCCGAAAAAAATGCGGGAAGAAATCCTGGCAGACCTGATTGCACAAGGATTCCTGAATGAAGAAAGATTTGCTACTGCTTTTGCCGGTGGAAAATTCCGTATCAAAAAGTGGGGAAAAATAAAGATCAAACAAGCGCTCACAGAAAAAAAAGTCAGTACCCGAAATATCCAATCCGCCTTAGCGACCATACCACTTGATGAGTATGCCCAAACCATTCAACGACTCGCGATAAAAAAATGGGAAAGCCTTCCAGGTAATAATACAGCGCTAAAAAATAAAAAAGTGTATTCCTTTTTATTACAAAAAGGGTTTGAACATAATTATATCCGGGCGGCACTCCAAAAAATTGAACAGGCAAAGAATTCAGTTTGAAATTATCTTTACAAAAAAAATTATGGTACAATTCAGGAATTTTAAAATGATCGGGTATGTGATTTATGGCAGAGGTTGCTTTTCACAATTAGATGAAATCCTGGCGCCGCATCGCAAAGACAAAGCGCCAATGATTTTTTTACTGGATCATTTTTTTAAAGGAAAAGAACTCGCTGAACGCATTCCACTCCATCCTCAGGATGAACTTATTTTTGCCGATGTAACACATGAACCCAAAACCAGTTATGTAGATTCCCTGGCCGGTTCTTTAAAAGAAAAGTACAAAACAATCAGTGGTATCATTGGTATTGGCGGGGGCTCCACCATGGACCTGGCGAAAGCGGTTTCCCTGATGATGAACAATCCCGGCAAAGCGGCCGATTACCAGGGATGGGACTTAGTGAAAGTTCCCGGTGTATATAAAGTGGGTATTCCCACATTGAGTGGAACTGGCGCGGAAGTGAGCCGTACCTGCGTTCTTACCGGGCCGGAACGGAAATTAGGGATGAATTCAGATTTTACCCCTTTTGACCAAATCGTATTGGATCCTGCATTAATTGCGCATGCACCACATGAACAACGCTTTTATACCGGCATGGATTGTTATATCCATTGTATTGAAAGTTTACAGGGAACTTATTTAAATGAGTTTAGTAAAAGCTATGGAGAAAAAGCCCTGCAATATTGCCGGGAAGTATTCCTGCACAATGATACCTGGAATGAACAAAGCGATGAAAAATTAATGATGGCTTCTTATGCAGGCGGAATGAGTATTGCCTATAGCCAGGTAGGTGTTTGCCATGCCGTGAGTTATGGCTTAGGTTATTTATTAGGCACACATCATGGTATAGGGAATTGTATCGTCATGAACCATTTAGAAGAATTTTATCCTGCAGGCACGGCAGAATTCAAAGAAATGCTGCAAAAAAATAATATCCAACTCCCCACCGGGATTTGTAAGGACCTCACAGAAGCAGATTTTGACAAAATGATTGATGTGGCTATGAGCATGAAACCGCTATGGGAAAATGCCCTGGGCAAAGATTGGCAAAGCCGCATCACCCGGGAGAAGTTGCGGGAACTTTATGCTTTATTTTAAATCATTCGATGACTTTCTCTATATGTGAAAGCCGGCCATCTTTAGTGAAACCTTCCAGTACAATCCGGTAACTGTTGGTTACATCATTGTTATAAAAAGTAAATTTTTTGGTTCGGCTATCCGGTGTGATTTCAATCAGTGGATTCCAATATAGTGTGGATCGCAGGTCTTCTTTTTCATCATACATATCGAGGCTGCCATAATCGGGACTGTAAAATTCTTTTTCTGCCGTATATCCTGTGATAATTTTATAGGGCATGCCTGGCTTATTGTCTTTGTCTTTCTCCGTCAAAATATCGGCTCCTTTTTTGGTATAAATTGCAATAGCGCCACCTTCACCCCCACCGGAAAAAGAGCCTATAAATGGTGGCCTGAAAACTTTGATATAGGCAACATCCCCCATATTTATCCCATTCACCTGGCTGATATCAATCCGGTTTTCATTCAGGAAAAAAATAGGTGAATTGCCGCGCCAGCTAACAGAAGAACCGCCATTTAAGTCATTCCGGTTGATGATGGACATACCGGGTACCCTGCCTGTGAGATAGGCCAACAGATTTGCGGTAATCGCCGCTGATTTATCATCCAGTACATCAAATGAAATCGCGGATCCGCCCGTGAATAATCCGGAAGTATAGCTTTCATCTAATTTTTCTTCCGGTGTTTTTAATCGTGTAGCAACCGTTACACCTTCCAATACATTTCCTTCGAGTAATTTTTTCAATCTTTCCTGCTCAGCTGTAAAATACTTTGTGCGGTTTTGCATACTGGTATCCAGAACCTTCCAACTCGTACTGTCACT
>JBDHYG010000025.1:0-28380 GCA_039811225.1 Parafilimonas sp. | reverse complement strand
TCTTCCTGATCCATAAAAGTTGCCGCCGTAGCCGCTACATTACCTGCACTGCTGCCCATAACAAATATCTGATTTGGATCTATACCAAACTGCGCTGCATGAGCTGTAAAATAACGTAACGCTGCTCTTAAATCCTGTACTGACCGATATACCGCTTCTGCCAAGGAAGTTGTATCACCTTCACAATCTGCTGGGTCTTTGCCATTGGTATTCCATCCCAACCGGTATTCTATAGTGGCGGCCGCATAACCTCTTTGCGCAAAATAATCGACCACCATAATGGATGAATCATCATCATAGCCACCATCTATAAAACCACCTCCATGCAGAAAAATAATAAAAGGCCGCTTCTTTAAAGTATCCGTTGCAAGCATGGGAGCTTTAAATATAAAAGGCAAATGTTCTAACGTATCATAGTAATTGATATTTTCTCCATAAATTCCATTAATTACTTCTAATGAAGCTATGGGATAGAGCGGGATGGTATCAAACCGGTTTGAGTTGGCAAGAAAATTATTTTTATAATCATAGGTAATCGGGCCATCATATCCTCCATCATCGGGTGGTTTAATCGCACTGGTTTTCTGGCAACCGAAACCGGTAAGGAGAATATAGCTTAGCAAAGTAAAAAACTGGACCTTTTTCATATGCATTTATATTTTTAAAGATCACCATTAACCCATTTTCATTTTTCATGAATAGTTTAAAAGTGGCTTGGTGTGCTGGATTATTTTTTTATCGTCGCAAAAATAATTTTGATTTAAGATACAATTAAAATGCAGGGTTTAAAAAAGGGTGGTGTTTTTTACAATAATTAACAAAAAAAGTGGCTTTTCAGCCACTTTACTGCCATGATATGAATATACTTAGAAATCTTTTTTTGCCACTCCGTCTGCAATTGCCTGCAGTGCCTTAGCTTCGCTCAGTATGGCCGCCATCTTATTTCCTTTGCCATCATGCCCGGAAGCCATGTATCCCCCTTTTGCAGTTTTACGTATTACGGCATCCTGCATGGGAACATTCTTTTCTTTGGTTTTCAAACAATAGGCTTTAATCATTTTTGAACTGTCCATGTTAATAGAATTTAATGAATGATAATTGTTTTTGATGTGGTAAACATACAGATTCTGCTACGATTTATAAAATAAAATAAAAAAAGCCAGTAGTTCCGGCCTTTAAAATTTACATTTAACTAATTGAAAATTAGAGTTCAAAATTATACCCTATTCGTAACCCTATTAAAGACAAATTACCCTCTTTACTCACCAGGGACTCAAAACGTACTGCGATATCAAAACCGCCATTAGTCAAAAAGCCGGCATTGGCCGCATAGGTAAAATTATTACCGCTTAATACACCGGTAGCTAAAGTAATACCTGCCTGGGGCTCTACGTAAAAATTCCCGTTTGTAAACCTAAAACGATAACCGGCTTTTAAAGGCACCAGGCCACCTGTCCCGGTAATATTCGCTGATTTTTTAAATTGAAGACTGGTATAACCTCCCGTCAAAGTTATATCCCCCGTATTCCCAACGGGGAAAGCCGCTTTTAAGCTTCCACCAATTCCAAATGTATAACTGTTATCTGATACAGGTATTACCCCTTCAACCCCGATTCCTAAAGTAGGTGTTGCTTTTTCCGTTTGATTTTTATCTGTTGTTTGTGCCCTGGCTGTAAGGCAATACAACATTGCTCCAAAGAGTATCAGGTAAATTTTTTTCATTATCGTTCACGATTTTAATTTGAATCAATCACATAAAAGTAAAAGAATTCCGACTCTTGAATTACATCTAAATTTTTTAAAAAAGCATTCAACTAAAAGCCTTTAAGAATTACAAAAAAAAAGCCGGTAAAACCGGCTTCCTATTTTTAGGTAAATCCCTTGTTTATAAATTAAAATTATAACCTACCCGTAATCCAACATAGGAAAATGAACCATGATTGGTGATGGATTCATATCGTAATGCTACATCAAAACCATTACCGGCCAAAAAGCCCGCATTCACTGCGTACAGGAATCCGCCGGAGGCCCCTTTGTTAGCAAACTTGCCATAACCTGCTTGTGGTTCCACATAAAAACCGCCATCAAACCGGTAACGATATCCTGCTTTGATAGGGATAACTCCTGTAGATCCGGAACCAATCGATTTTTTTACACTAAAATTCATATAACCGGAAGTCAATGTAACATCACCGGAATTGCCCACCGGAAAGGCCGCTTTCAGGGTTCCACCAATTCCGAAATTATATACACTGCTGATATCACCTGTTGGTAACGCCGCTTCTACACCAATTCCTAATGTTGTACCTGATTTTGTGTCTTTCTCCTTGTCTGATGATTGTGCATTAGCGGAAAGACAGAAAAGTGCGCCAATGAACATCATTAAAAAAATCTTTTTCATAATTTTTAAGAGTTTTAAATGTATGTGCAAGATAAATTCATATAAAAGATAAAAGGATACCCTAAATTGGGTATTTATAAACATTGTTAGCACAAATTCTGTTAAAAATAATTTTGCTACCTTTTATCGGGTTATCAACAAGCAGGGTCAAATCAGCCGAACCAGCCAGTCGATACAGGTCCATTTACTTTACACATCTATTTTGGCATAACGAGCATGTGTTTCTATAAACTCACGTCGAGGCGGTACTTCATCACCCATAAGCATACTAAAAATCCGGTCTGCTTCAGCGGCACTTTCAATGGTTATCCGCTTCAAGGTACGCCGGGAAGGATCCATTGTGGTTTCCCATAATTGGGCAGCATTCATTTCACCCAAACCTTTGTAGCGTTGGATAGAAACACTGTCATCTTTGCCACCACTTAATTTTTCTATATAAAATTTGCGCTGTTCCTCAGAATACGCATATTCCTGTTCTTTTCCTTTTTTAATAAGGTACAAAGGTGGTTGTGCTATATACACATAGCCATGTTCTACCAATTCTTTCATATACCGGAAAACAAATGTGAGAATCAAGGTGGCGATATGACTGCCATCCACATCCGCATCGGTCATTATTATCAATTTATGATAGCGAAGTTTGGTTAAATTTAATGCTTTGGGATCATCAGGTGTACCTACCGTAACACCTAAAGCTGTAAAAATATTCCGTATTTCCTCATTTTCATAAATCTTATGTTCCATGGCTTTTTCCACGTTCAAAATCTTTCCCCGTAATGGAAGGATTGCCTGGAAACTGCGATCCCGCCCTTGTTTGGCTGTACCGCCCGCTGAATCTCCCTCCACCAGGAAAAGTTCACATTTTTCCGGATCTCGTTCACTGCAATCGGCTAATTTACCCGGTAAGCCACTTCCGCTTAATACTGTTTTGCGCTGTACCATTTCACGTGCTTTCTTGGCAGCTACCCTGGCCTGTGCCGCCAATATCACTTTGTTGATAATGTTTTTTGCTTCCCGTGGATTTTCTTCCAGATAAGCTTCCAGAACTCGAGCTACAGTAACCTGCACCACCCCACTGACCTCACTATTACCGAGCTTTGTTTTTGTCTGTCCTTCAAATTGCGGTTCCGGTACTTTTACCGAAATAATAGCACTAAGGCCTTCCCTGAAATCATCTCCTTCTATTTCTACTTTAGCTTTTTCAAAAAGTCCCTGTTTATCACCATAACTTTTAAAGACTCTTGTTAATGCCTGCCGGAAACCGGTTACATGTGTACCACCTTCGATGGTGTTAATATTATTGACATACGAAAAGATATGCTCTTTGAAATCATCATTATATGTTAGCGCAACTTCCACGGCAACATTGGAAGTGGTATCATGGCCATCTACATACAGTGTTTTTGGGATAAGGGCATTGCGTTTGCCGTTTTTATCCAGCATTTCCACAAATTCAATAATGCCTCCTTCGCTGTAAAAGTTTTTGAAATATGGTTCCCCGGCATCATTTTTCTCCCGGAGATCCGTCATGCTGATATTGATCTTTTTATTCAGGAAAGAAAGTTCGCGTAAGCGGCTTTCCAGTATGTCCCGATTATATTCCGTAACCTGGAAAATAGTCGCATCAGGCCAGAATCGGGTACTGGTACCGGTGATATCACTTTCACCTACTTCTTTAACCGCGTATAACGGAATACCTTTTTCATATTCCTGTTGAAATATTTTACCCTCCCTGCACACCTGAACCAAGAGTTTTGAACTCAGGGCATTCACACAACTTACTCCGACACCATGCAAGCCACCGGAGACCTTATAGGTATTTTTATCAAATTTTCCTCCGGCATGCAACACCGTCATAACAACCTGCAAGGCGCTCACGCCTTCTTTTTTCATGATACCGGTAGGGATACCTCTGCCATCATCTTTTACGCTAATGGAATTATCTTCATGAATGGTCACAGCAATATTTTTACAATAACCGGCAAGCGCCTCATCAATAGAATTGTCCACTACCTCATACACCAAATGATGCAGGCCCTTTGCACTCACATCGCCAATATACATAGCCGGCCTTTTACGCACGGCTTCCAGGCCTTCTAATACCTGGATACTATCTGCGCCATATGTATTGTTTTCCTTAGGAATGGATGTTTGGATATCGTCGTTCATCATAATAAAATACCTTCGGGATTTAAATTTTTAAGAGGGCGAATGTACTTAAAAATACTGGTTTTATCTACATGACTCCCTATAAAAACAACTTAAGTTTTCGCCCTCAAAATCGATGGTTTTATCAGAAAATCGGGTCTTTAAATTCTTCGTTAATTAGTCTTTAGTCAGTTGCCGAAAAATATCTTCCAGGTTATCGGCCTCTGCATCCATAGCCCGGATATCGAAATTTTTTTCTACCGCCATTTCCATGAGTTGTTTTCGCAATTTTGATATATTCCCGGATGATAGCACCCAGGTATTTGGATCTATTTTTTCCATATGTTGAATTCCGGAAATAGCCTGGAAAACGGATTTATCTACCGGTGGTTCAAAAGCGATTTTCAACCTTTGTAACCCTTTTTCTGATTGTAAATTTTCCATGCTTTTATCTGCTACTATCCTGCCATGATGGATGATAATGATCCGGCTGCAAATATTTTGAACTTCCTGTAATACATGTGATGAAAAAAGTACGGTCTTGTTTTTACCCTGCTCTTTAATCACATTCCTGATTTCAATAATCTGGTTGGGGTCGAGGCCACTGGTAGGCTCATCCAGTAACAGCACTTCGGGGTCATGAACTAATGCTGCAGCCAGGCCCGTACGCTGTTTATAGCCTTTGGACAATTGCCCGATTTTTTTCTTCGCTTCCGGTAACAGGCCGGTCATATCCAAAGCATTGTCAACAGCTTTATTAATCGGGGAAATTTTATGAACTCCGGCAACAAAAGAAAGGTATTCCCGCACATACATATCATGATACAGGGGATTGGCTTCTGCAAGATAGCCGATCTTTCTGCGGCTGGCGATGGGTTGTAAGGCAACCGGGATACCACATACCCCTGCAGTTCCCTTGTCTGGCTGCAAATAGCCGGTAATTATTTTGAACGTTGTGCTTTTACCGGCGCCATTAGGCCCCAAAAACCCCACTATTTCTCCGCTCCCGATAGAAAAAGTTACATCATCTACCGCTTTTTGGGTGCCATAGGTTTTCAATAAATTTTTTAATTCAATGGACATGAAAGATCGTTCCGGAGCTGTGGAAAAAAAGATAAATTTATGAACCGCGTTGTGAGCCGCCGGTTAGTTTAGGATTTCTGTTCATCGCCTTGGATGTCACATTAACTTTTGGTGTTGGAAGGTTTGCCTTGGAATTGGGCAGGTTACCCTTCTTTTTCTGTTTTCCTTGTTTCGTATTATGGTTTGGTAAAGACATAGAATCATTTTAAAGTTTCAAAAAAAAAATCACCAATTCAAAATTAACGGTTTCCCTGAAAGCAGGATTTATTAAAAAGCCAAAATTTCATGATTCGATTGCGAGCATTATCTTCCCACTATGCAGCATTATTTTCTTAACTATAAAAAGTCAATTATTTATCAATACCTAAAACAAACTGAGCAGTCATATCAGGTATTTATTCACACAATCCATTTGAAACGTTTCTCCGCGATTACAGCATTACATCCAGTATATTTTTGGGTGCAGGAAGATGAATTACTTCCAGGCCCAATTGCCGGGCTGCATCTGTATTTGTTATTGTATCATCTATAAATAATGTCTCTGCCGGTTTCATATCTCCTTCCTGCAAAACATACTGAAAGATTTCCGGGTAGGGTTTACGCAGACCGATTTCATGCGAATAAAATGCCTTTTCAAAGATTGTATTGAATGAATAACCATATACCCGCGTGAAGTTTTCACAAAAAGCCTCATAATGTATGATATTGGTATTGGATAACAGAAAAAGGCGGTATTTTTTCCTCAAACTTTTTAAATAGTCAACCCGGTTGGCCGGAAAATCCCCCAACATAGCATTCCAGGCATTTGCTATTGTTGCATCTGTAACCGCAAGACCTGTTTCTCGCCGGAAATTTGCATAAAAATTTTCCGGTAAAACCCTTCCTGTTTCTAAATCTTCAAATAAGGGCGCCGCATGGTATTGGGTAAAAAATGCATCAAAGTTTTTAACTCCCAGGGCCTCAAAGGCTGTTTTTGTTCTGGAAAAATCTATATCCAGTAATACCCCACCCAGATCGAGTAGCAGGTTTTTAATTTTTTGCATGCACAAAGAAAATTAATTCTTTTCAATAGGGGCTTTTTTCTATTTTTGCACTCCTCAAATTACCCAGGTGGTAATCGGGCCTATAGCTCAGTTGGTTAGAGCACCTGACTCATAATCAGGTGGTCCCTGGTTCAAGTCCAGGTGGGCCCACTTCCTTTTCCATTACTTCTATTTTTAGTCCCTATTCAAACAACCGTATTTGCATTATTTCCCTGCGTATATGGCCCGGCTTTTCCGCCATGATGTGAAAAACCGGTGACTCCTGCTCCCGGGAAGCGACAAAAATTTTTGTATCTCCGGCATGTTGCCTGAAAAGTTGATCTACGGTTTCGGGCTTATTATTTTCCCGGGAAAGATGTGCCAGGATTAACAAACCCAGGCCTTCCCATTTGTTTGCACAAAATAATTCCAATGCCTGGCGGTTGGACAAATGTCCTTTCGGCCCGGCAATTCTATTTTTTAAATGCCGGGGATAAGCTCCTTTTTCCAGCATATCTTCATCATAATTCGCTTCGAGAAAAACGGCATGGCATATGCGGAAATGTGCAATCACTTTTTCACAGGCATGACCAATATCGGTAAAAATACCAACAGCTGTTTTTTCATTACGTACGACAAAACTGTGCGGGTCATGGGCATCATGTGATTTTGTAAAGGGCAAAATAGTTAGGCTCCCTACTTGAATAGGGGCTGTCTCTGAAAAAGAACGGATCAGGGAATGCTCAATACCCGGATGACAATTACGCAGTGTTCCGGGTGTAATATACACCGGCAACCGGTATTTCTTTGAAAGGACCCGCACACCGGCAATATGATCAGCATGCTCATGCGAAATAAAAATGGCTTTTACTTTTTTAATGTCTAATTGCAACCGTTTCATGCGCCGTTCCGTTTCCCGGCAGGATATACCGGCATCAATGAATACGGCTTCCTGCGCATTCCCCACATAATAGCAATTGCCATTACTTCCTGAATTTAATGAGGCTATCTGCAATGACATAATAATTGGCAGGTCGCTTGGATTTATAAATGTTGTACAATTTCTGTTTTGATAGCCAGGCCTTGTTTTTCCCAGGTAAGTTGTTTGTTTTTATACACCTGGATATACGGCAATGCATGTACCTCCATCGCCTCGGCCAGGCCTGGATTTTCTACAATATTGATACGAAGTAATTGTACATGGGCATTTTCTTTTTCTATTTCATGCAGGTAGGGTTCCATCACTTTGCAGGGTTTGCACCAGGGGGCATAAAAATCAACCAACACGGTTTTATCTGTTTCCAGTAATTTATCAAATTCCGCTTTTTGCATACCGGTAGCGGCTGCGGAACTTTCTATAACCGGAAGTTTTGATGCTTCCCATTGCAACAGGCCACCTGCCAATGCATATACATGCTGATACCCGGATGCCGCCAATTTTTTTGCAGCAGCGCCACTTCGGCCACCACTCAGGCAATATACCAGCAAGGGAGTGGATTTATCAATAAATGAAACCTGTTGGATAAAATCAGGATCATTCCAGTTGTAGTTAATAGCATCTGCAAGCCTGTTTTTTTCAAATTCGCCCGGTGTCCGAACATCCAGTATTACCACATCTTTTATGGTATGCATAGCTTCTTCAAATGCCTGTGGTGCCAGTACAGTTACGGTATCTGTTTGCGCATAAGCGATATGGCAAAATGCCAATCCAACGAGAGCAAATAATTTTTTCATGTTTAATAAATTTATAGGTATGGCTCCAGGATCTGCGCAATTTCAGCTGCCGGTATTACACCGGATTGTCGCCAGGCAATTTTTCTATCTTTAAAAAAAATCAGGGTGGGTACACTTTGTACCTGATAAGCCCTGGCTGTTTGTGGGCTTTTATCAATATCAATTTTGATAATAGTCAGTCGTTCCCCTAATTTATTTTTCAGTTCTTTCAGGATAGGTGCCATCATTTTACAAGGCCCACACCATTCAGCAGAGAAGTCCACCAACAATGGTTTCCCACTTTCATTAAGTTCAGAAAAAGTTGCCATAGTCAAAATTTATCCGGCAAAATTTTTCCAGCTGCCGCCATTCTCACAATCAATCTTTTCTCTTTTCAGGATATCCACTGCTTTGCCACTTCGGGTACCTCCGGCACAGCAAAGAATCAATGGTTGACCGATTTTCTTTATCTCCTCCAGGTGTTCATTTATTTCCTGGAGCGGAATATTAATGCTGCCCGGCGCATGGGCTTCTTTAAATTCTTCCTGGGTGCGCACATCGATTATTTTTTTCTGTTGCATGTAATTTTTTTAGGCGTTAAAATTATTAAAAGTTGCGGATATGGAGGTGGCTTATACCACCACATGATTATTCAATATACAAACGCAGTGATTTTACTTATTTTAGCAGTAGCTTGCAAAACAATTTTTTTTATGCCACGCCTGGAGCTACATCGTCAAAGCAGTACACGCATTCGAGCCAAAGATCCGAATTATATCCATTATTATTTTTTAATGCGGGATGTAAAAAATGCGATTGACACACATGCTTCCGGTAATTTATTGGATATCGGTTGTGGTAATAAGCCTTTTAAAGAATGGTATGTCGCCAAAACTGAATCTTCGATTGGATGTGATGTGGAGCAAAGTGATAAAAATCTAGTAGACGTTTTATGCCTTGCCAATCAACTGGCATTTGAGGATAACCGGTTTGATACAGCCTTGTGCACCCAAGTAATGGAACATGTATATGAAACGCAGGGCCTTTTACAAGAAGCTTACCGTGTATTAAGACCCGGTGGCAAAATAATCCTGACGGTTCCATTTACCTGGGAAATTCATGAAAAGCCTTACGATTTTTTTCGCTTCACCCGCTATGGCCTGGAAAAGGCCTTTCAGGAAGCCGGCTTTGACATTCTTCAATTAGAAGCCAATGGAGGTAAATGGGCCTGTTGTTTTCAAATGTTTATCAATACGGTTTATTCCACTTTCCGTTATAAATCTTTCCGGGCAAAAATTCTGAAGATCATTTTCCTGGAATTGCATCTTACCTGGTTAGTGAATAAACTGGCCATTTACCTGGATAAGAAATATTTCGATGAGTGGTGGACCTTGAATTATATTGTTGTAGCAAAAAAATAAAAATGCCTTCCGTTCTATTTTTATCATTGATGAACGGCAGTTCCTGGGGGGGCAGTGAAGAACAATGGTTTGCCTTTGCCCGCCAATTGTTACAGGAGGGCTATGAAGTGGGTGTGGCCTGTTTTAGCTGGCCGGGGAAGCAGGAACGGCTACAACCGTTAATTGCCGCAGGAGCCCGCTTATTTCTTATGCCGGGAAAAATGCAAACAAAAAATTTATTGGGTAAATGGCGCCTGCAAAAATCCTTAAAGCAAATTCCCTTTAAAAATTTTGACCTGGTTTATGTCAACCAGGGGGGTTGGAAGGATTTCACCCACAGCCCGTTTCGGGAATTTTATAAAAAACTGCCGGTCTATATAATTAGCTATCACAACTATGATGCGGCAGCCACGCTCTCTCCCCGAAAGCAAAAAAGCCTGGCAGCCTGGGTTTCCGGTGCCCGGTACAATCTCACCCCGGCACAGGAAATTTTTTCCGTAATTGAAAAAAATTTTAACCTGGTTATTCCACATAAAATTTTTTATGCCAACCCGATTGCTTTTGAACCACCACTTACAGCGGCACCCTATCCGGAATTAAGTGATGGAAATTATCACTGGTGTATGTTAGCCGCTTTGGATACAGAAAGAAAAGCACAGGATATACTGATCCAAACTTTAGCAACTCCCAAATGGAAGGAGCGAAACTGGATCCTGCATTTATATGGAGAAGGAAAAGACCGGCAGCAATTGAAAACACTCATTGCTCAGCATCAATTAGGCCATAAAATATTTTTGGAAGGGCATACAAACAATGTGCAGGCTGTGCTGGCTACACAGCACCTGGTACTGCAATGCACCCTTATAGATGCTATGCCTATCAGCATTTCAGAAGCTATGGCCATGGCAAGACCTTGCGTGGTTTCAGCCGTGGGTGACATGCCGGTATGGGTTCAGGATGATGTAAATGGGTTTGTCTGCCCCCGGGCTACCATGGAACAAATTGATAGTGTATTAGAAAGAAGTTGGGAAAAAAGGCAATCCTGGGGAGAGATGGGGAAAAAAGCCTATGCCACTTTTGTAAAAAAATATCCTGTGCCGTATGCAGCTGAATTTCTCCGGTTGATCCGGTGATAATTATTCTTCTTCGTTTTTCAAAAAAGCTTTCTCTCTTTTCCACCAGCGAAAACCAATATAGCCCGCGATAGTTAGTGGCATGGCCATTAAATAGATAATACCTGAATTCAGCGCCAATGCCGGTTTCTCACCTAATTGAGAGGCGGTTTTTGTACAAATAGAACACTGGGCGAAAATATCCGTCAGGGGAAAAAATTGTATCAGGGCAAGCAGTAAAAATAAGAGCAACACTTTTTTCATGACCACATTTTTACAAAATTAAAAAATCAAACCGGAATATACCGGTAAAAAAACCAAAGCAATTTTAAAATTGCTTTGGTTTGGTGCGGAAGAGGAGATTCGAACTCCCACGCCAGTTACGGCGCTACCACCTCAAAGTAGTGCGTCTACCAATTTCGCCACCTCCGCATCTTTTTAGACTGCAAATGTACAGGGAAAATTCTTGTGGAAAAACTATGACAACGATTAAAATCCCGTCTTAAATATTAGCCTGTTTATTCAACTCGATCCGGAAAGTGGTCCCCTTCCCGGATTCACTGGATTTTACTTCAATAAGTCCGTTATGATATTGTTCAATAATTCTTTTACTGAGTGCCAGCCCCAGGCCCCAGCCTCTTTTTTTTGTGGTAAACCCGGGCTTAAACACTTTTGAAAGATTCTTTCTCGATATACCTTTTCCCGTATCAGCAACTTCAATGATTGCATGTCGGGATGTTTCAAAAATATGTACCCGTATTATGCCTTTTCCTTCCAGGGCATCCAATGCATTCTTCAATAAATTTTCCAGGACCCAATCAAATAAAGGCGGAGAAATAAAAGCCATGATAGAAACCTGCTTCCCGGTATCCACTTCAAATGTCACTTTCCCCCCGGAACGCTTTTTAATATAATCCACCATGGAATTTACCTGATGAACTATGTCCATTTCCTCCAGTTGCGGCTTACTCCCGATCTTTCCAAAACGGTCAGTAATCAATTCCAGCCGGCTGACATCTTTTTCTATTTCTGCCGAAATAGGAGCAATACCTTCTTTCTCCCGCAACATTTCTACCCAGCCTTTCAGGCTGGATACCGGTGTACCCAATTGATGTGCAGTTTCTTTAGCCATGCCTGCCCATAAACGGTTTTGCGTACTTTGATATCCCGACCGCATGGCAATAAGCATGATCATAATAAATAAGCCAACAATGACCAGTTGTACAATAGGATAATACCGTACTTCTTTTTGCAGGAGGCTTTCTCCATAATAATATTTATTGGCCGTATAAGGTGTATCACTGATCTTTAAAATAATGGGTTTGTTTTGTTTTTTAAACTCTGCCAATTTTCTTTCCAGGTAACCCGGATCATTTTTTATTTGAGTGCTATCCAGGTTCAGGCAATTAAAGGGATTGATACTGTCATTCTCATTGGTTTCAATAATCGGGATATCTTTATTCTCACTGGAAATACGCGCTGCGAGTTCCAGGCTGGTCTGATCGGTCGCTGTTAATATGGTATTTTGTGCGGCCACCCAAATCTCCACTTTATGTTTTTCATCCAGTGCAATTTTTTTCGCCAGGTAACGCGAATAGAAAATTGTACCGGTGACTATACTTATAGCAACCAGGAATAAAAGTGTTTTCCCGCTCAACAATTGTTGAAACATAAGATTAAAAGTATAAAATGTTTTACTTCCCGGCATTTTATCCCGGGAATAATAATACGTTTTACAAGCTTTTTACAGGTTGCTATGTGTATAATAAGTGGATTATGCAAAAATTGCTTTTGCCAAATAAGTGTAAATTTGTTTCGAATATATAGTTATGAAAATCTCACCTGCTTCTCTTACCCGGCTTGAAGCCATTCTCAGTCAAAGCCAATATACCCCTCGTTATGAGCGTGGTACTTTTCAAAGTGGCTGGTGCCTCCTGGAAAAGAAAAGAATTGTAGTCCTGAATAAATTCCTGGACCTTGAAGGCCGGATCAATGTACTCCTTGAGCTTATTCCTAAACTGGAAATTAATTATGACCTGCTTACCTATGAATCCCAGCAATTGTATGAGGAAATCATGAAACTGTCCATTACCGAATCCTAAGCGGGAAATTTTATACTTATTTTTGCATGTGCATTATCCAGGTTTACACATTACTTTCTTAGGGACAGGAACCAGTACCGGAATCCCCATGATTGCCTGCCCCTGCCGGGTTTGCCAATCTGCGAATGAGAAAGATAAGCGGCTACGAAGCAGTATCCGGGTACAATCCGCTACTACTACGATCGTGGTAGATACCACACCGGACTTCCGCCAGCAAATGTTGCGCATTGAAAATAAAAAATTAGATGCAGTTATTTTTACACATCCCCATAAAGACCATACCGGCGGGCTGGATGATGTGCGGGCGTATAATTTTTTCTCCCGAAAAGCCATGGACCTCTATGCCAATTCATTAACCGTGGAGGCCATCCGGCGGGATTATGCTTATGCTTTTTCAGATCACCGTTATCCCGGCATCCCGGAATTGAACCTGATAACAATTGATGAATCGCCCTTTATGATAGGTGACATCCCGGTTCAGCCGATCCAGGTCTGGCATCATAAAATGCCGGTTTATGCATATCGTTTCGGAAATTTTACTTATATTACTGATGCAAACCGGATAGAAGCGGAAGAAAAAGAAAAAATTATAGGCTCAGAAATTATTGTGATCAATGCCTTGCGGGAAGAAGCGCATATCTCGCATTTCACCTTGCAGGAAGCAGTGGATCTTGTAGAAGAATTAAAAATTCCGAAAGCCTATTTTACCCATATCAGCCACCAACTGGGCCGGCATGATGAAGTAAATAAAAAACTTCCCCCACATATTTCTTTGGCTTATGATGGTTTGCAGGTGAGCATATAATCTTTTGTAAACATTTATTTTTAAAAATGTTTTTATGCAAAAGATACACTGGAAAGACTACCTGTCTTTTACAAAAAAAGAAAGAATAGCATTGCTTATTTTAACGGGTTGCATAGCTATTACAGTAGCTTTACCCTGGCTGATCAAACCAACATTTTCCCCACCGGAAAATACCCCGGCACTGGCAAACTTGTTAGCGTCTTCTGCTGCAGATAGCAGTTCCGGAATTGCGGCAAGCATTGATTCTGCAGCTTCTGAAAATACAATTTCAACTACCCCGCTTTTTTATTTTGACCCGAATACCCTGGATAAAGCAGGTTGGGAGCAATTGGGTTTAAGTGCCAGAAATATTCAAACCATTTTAAATTACCGGGCCAAGGGCGGACAGTTTCGAAAGGCCGCCGATATACATAAAATTTATGGCTTGAAAAAAGCAGATGCCGACCGCCTGGAACCATATATAAAAATAGAGCTGGTTAGCAAGAATACCTCGACATATCAACAAGAGAAACCAACTTACCAGGCGCCTGCAAAAAAAACGTATAAAAAAATTCATATTAATACCGCAACCGAAGAAGAATGGAAATCATTACCGGGTATTGGGGATGTATTGGCCAAACGTATTGTAAAATTTCGCCAAAGCATAAAAGGTTTTAAAAGCATAAATGATGTAAAAAAAACGTATGGCCTGAAAGATTCGGTTTTTCAAGCCATAGTGCCGTATTTGGTTTTGGAATAAAGTAAATACTGAACAAACCACTGCTAAAAAAAGAATTTATATAGCTATTTTATTATAAAGGTTTATTCCCCTATTTTTGTTAACTAACAAATGTTCGTAAAATATGAATTTCACAGAATCTGAATTGACAAAACAGGTATCAGCCACGGCCAGGGACTTTGCAGACAAGCATATACGGCCATTTGTCATGGAATGGGATGAATCCCAGGTTTTTCCAAAACAAGTTTATCATGAAATGGGCAAACTGGGCCTCATGGGCTTGCTGGTTCCCGAAAAATACCAGGGTGCAGGCCTGGGATATTTTGAATACAAAGCAGTGATCGAAGAAATCGCCAAAGTGTGTGGTTCTGTGGCATTGAGTTTTGTGGCACATACCTCCCTCTGCACCGGTCATATTTTGTATTTTGGAAATGAGGAACAAAAAGAAAAATGGTTACCCCGACTGGCTACAGGTGAATGGATTGGCGCCTGGGGGCTTACGGAACCCAATACAGGCAGCGATGCCGGAAACATGAAATGCACCGCCGTAAAAGATGGGGCCAACTGGATCCTGAATGGAACTAAATGCTGGATTACGAATGGCATTAGTAGTGAAGTGGCCGTAGTCATCGCCCGCACAGGCGAACCACGTACCAAAGATAATTGCACGGCTTTTGTGGTAGAGCGCGGCACCAAGGGTTTCAGCGGTGGCAAAAAAGAGAATAAACTTGGTATGCGGGCCAGTGAAACTGCGGAAATGATTTTTGATAATTGTATTCTTCCCGATGCCAACCGTCTCGGTGAAATAGGCGATGGTTTTAAACAGGCTATGAAGATTTTGGATGGCGGCCGAATATCTATTGCTTCTCTTTCCTTAGGTATTGCAAAAGGGGCCTATGAAGCGGCTTTACAATATTCAAAAGAAAGGCACCAGTTTGATCAGCCTATTAGTCAGTTCCAGGGCATTAGTTTTAAACTGGCCGATATGGCTACAGAAATTATGGCTGCAGATCTACTGACACAACAATCCTGCTTTATGAAAAATGAAGGAATGAAGATGACGAGGGAATCTGCCATGGCAAAATATTATGCCAGTGAAGTAGCCGTTAAAACCGCCAATGATGCCGTACAAATCTTTGGAGGATATGGTTATACCAAAGATTTTCCCGTGGAAAAATTTTATCGGGATGCCAAACTGTGTACCATTGGTGAAGGAACTTCTGAAATTCAAAAAGTTGTCATAGCCCGGGAATGCCTGAGCTAATCTTAATAACCTGTTTTATTAAAATGCCCTGAAAAAATTTTAGGGCATTTTTTATTTCTTTTTATAATTTGCTACCCGCACAACTCCTGCCTTTCTGAAAACGACCCGATAATTTTACCTGGAGTTAAAATTATCAAACAATATTTATTCATTCAAAAATTCAACATCAGATGAAAAAACAAATCCTCCTGTTTTTCTTTATGGGCTTTTTATTTTCTGCTTTTGCGCAGGAAAACTTTCGGAATGAAATTTCCGGCAGTGATGGCGTATCTAATCATTTTTTTAATGTACCGGAAAATCGCCAGGTTACTTTCAACCCACTCCATGCAGCTGCAATATTTGGTTTCCAGGGAAATGAAAACCTGGTCTTACTAAGGGCTGAAACAGATCTATTGGGTAATATAAATTACCGCTATGTACAAACCTTTCGGAATATCCCGATTGAAAATGCCATGTACATTGTCCGTACCAAAGCCGGTAAATTGATCGGTGCCAGTGGTGAAATTGTAACAGATTTTGATGTCTTAAACACATCCACATTTCAAGCCAAAATCAATGCTAAGAAGGCCGTTGACCTGGCAATACAACATGTCCATGCCCAAGCCTATATGTGGCAGGATGCACAAGCAGAAGCCATTTTGAAAGAACAAATGAAAAATAAAAATGCCACCTATTATCCCACGGCTTCCCTGGTATGGTATAACCCGGAAGACCAAATCATTCCGTCTAAGCTACTACTGGCTTATAAAGTGGATGTATACGCCACAGAACCCATGAGCCGTGCCTATTATTTCATCGATGCTCAATCCGGTAAAATAATCGGGCAATCTGAAATTTTGCATACCGTTGATGCCGTGGGAACTGCCAACACATTGTACAGCGGCACTCAAACTATTCATAGTGATCATTATAACGGTTCTTACCGCTTACGTGATTATACCCGTGGTAATGGGGTTACTACGTATGATTGGTCCAATAACAAATCCGATATCACCAGTCCTTCTGCCAATTTCAATTTAAGTGGCCTGCCACGGAATGGCCTGGATGCCCACTGGGGTGTGGAAATGACCTATGATTTTTATAAAGCCAATTTCAACAGGAACAGCCTGGATAATAAGGGCATGTTACTCAACAGCTACGTGAACCGGGGTGGCTTTTTATATAATAACAATGCTTCCTGGGATGGCACCAATATGAATTATGGAAAACGGAGTGGCTCTACTGATGGGGTTACTGCTATTGATGTTACCGGTCATGAATTGACACATGGTGTTACACAATATACCTCTGGTCTGAATTATAGTGGTGAAAGTGGTGGCATGAATGAGAGCATGAGCGATATTATGGGTAAGAGTGTACAGTTTTATACCAAACCTTCTGATAAAAACTGGGTATTGAGTAATGATATGAATTGGGCGATCCGTGATATGAGCAATCCAAATGCTTTCAAACAGCCAGATACTTATGGCGGCCTTTATTGGAGAGCCGGTGCCGATGTACACATACTCAGTGGTGTAGGAAATTTCATGTTTTATTTATTAGTAGATGGAGGTAGCGGTACCAATGATATCGGGAATGCATATTCCGTACAGGGACTCGGCCTTTCCAAAGCAGATCAAATCATTTACCGGACCAATACCACCTATCTTTCCCCCAATTCAAAATATGCAGATTGGCGGGAAGCCTGCATCAATGCAGCAACTGATCTATACGGCGCAAATTCCAATGAAGTGATCCAGGTTAAAAATGCCTGGTATGCCGTGGGTATTGGAACGGCCGGAGGCGGTGGAAATAATTATTGTTCATCAACCGGGAATAGTACAGCACATGGATATATTCAACGGGTACGTATTCAAGGGACTTCATTAAATAATGGCTCCGGTAATAACAATGGATATGGAAATTTTACTTCCACCACAACAAATGTGACCAAAAACCATACATACACTCTATACCTACGTAACGGCTTCCCCGGTACCACTTATGCAACCGGCTGGTCAGTCTATATTGATTTAAACAGCGACAAAGATTTTAATGATGCCGGCGAATTGATAGCAACAAAAAGTTATTCGGCGAATACTGCCATTGATACGATCCGCTTTAAAATACCTACCACGGCTACAAACGGCAATACACGTATGCGTATTCAAATGAATGCAGGCAACCCGGTAACCGATCCCTGTGCAACGTTGAATTATGGGGAAGTAGAAGATTATACACTGAATATTTCCGGCAGCAATATTATGCAGGAAGATAACGGATCAGCAACCGATGAAGTTGGAAAAATTTTAATCAGCCCCAATCCGGTAAGTGGTTCTGCGGCTAATGTTCAGTTTGATTTGAAAGAAAATGGCCCTGTGGTTGTGAAAATTTTTGATATTACCGGGCAGCTTGTACGGATGCAGCCAGTTGGTAATATGTTGAAAGGCAGCCATAGCATAACATTACAGGAATTGAATAAACTCCCGGGCAGGAGTTACCAGGTAATTATAGAACAAAATAACAGGCCTATATACAAAGCCGGTATGTTACTGGTGAAATAAACTTTCCCTGTTTTTTTAAAATGCAAAACCACAATGGGTTTTGCATTTTTTTTGCCCCATACAAGTCCCTTCGAAATTGCCGGTTTTCACAGGGATGCCTTTACATTTGCAAAAAATAATTCGTTGATAGAAAAAATCAAACAGGTACAGCGTGAGGAAAAAGCGATACTGATCGGCATTATTCTGCCGGATCAAACCTATGAACAGGTAGAAGAATACCTGGATGAACTGGCCTTTCTGGCCGAAACGGCAGGAGCGCATACCCGGAAGAAATTTTTACAAAAATTGCCTCATCCCGATAGCCGGACTTTTATTGGCAAAGGAAAACTCGAAGAGATCAAAAATTACCTGGAGAAACATCCCATGGACCTGGCCATTTTTGATGATGAGCTTTCCGGCTCACAGCTTTTAAATATAGAAAAAGTGCTGGGCATTAAAATCCTCGACAGGAGCAGCCTGATACTCGACATTTTTGCACGTCGAGCTAAAACAGCACAAGCAAAAGTGCAGGTAGAACTGGCCCAATATCAATATCTCTTACCCCGTTTAAAAGGCTTGTGGAAACACCTCGAACGCCAGGGGGGCGGTATCGGTACCCGGGGGCCGGGAGAAACAGAGATTGAAACCGACCGACGGATCGTGAAGGATAAAATTTCCCTGCTGCGCAATAAGCTCCAGGATATAGATAAACAGGCTTTTACCCAGCGCAAAGAACGCGATGAATTGATCCGGGTATCCCTGGTGGGCTATACCAATGTAGGTAAAAGTACCCTGATGAATTTGTTGAGTAAAAGTGAAGTCTTTGCAGAAAATAAATTATTCGCCACATTAGATACTACTACACGAAAAGTGGTTTTGGAAAGAACCCCTTTTTTACTCAGTGATACGGTGGGCTTTATTCGTAAACTCCCACATCACCTGGTTGAAAGTTTTAAAAGCACATTAGATGAAGTGCGGGAAGCGGATATCTTATTGCATGTGGTGGATATTGCACACAATGGTTTTGAAGAACAAATTGGTGTTGTAAATAAAACCCTGCAGGAATTAGCCGCATTTGAAAAACCCACCCTGCTTATTTTTAATAAGATGGATTTATATGAGGCCCAAACTTTTGATCAATGGCTAGGACCGGAAGAGCGCAATGAAATGTTGCAAAACCTGTATGAAAAATGGGCACAGATCAGTTCCGGAAATGCTGTCTTTATTTCTGCCAAAGAGAAACAACATATTGATATGCTCCGGGCAAAAATGCTGGAACTGGTCAAAAAACTTTACCAGAAAAAATATCCTTATAAAGTAGAATTTTTTTAATGCCGGATAAAAACACTGAAACAGAATGGATAAAAATCGCTGACTCTGCAGAAGAGCTGACTTTTGGCCCTACCGGTATTGCTCCTTTTGAATGGAATGACCAAAAAATTTGTATAGTCAAAACACCGAAAGGCTTAAAAGCCTGTGCTGACCGTTGCCCCCATGCCGGCGCCAGTCTTTTGCAGGGTTTTCCCGATAGCCAGGGCAATATCGAATGTGCCGTACATCATTATAAGTTTAACCTTACCCATGGAAGGGATACACAAAATGAGGGTTATAAATTGATGGTTTTTGAATTAAAGGAAAATGAAACGGGGATTTATATAAAATTCCCCAAGGCTTGAAATGCCCGCTACCAGTAGATTTATGCCCTTTTTACAAAAGCATGCCAAGCCGGCGTTAAAAAAATGAGTAACAAATTTTGTTACATATCAAATTTGGCTATTTTTGCAGCCCGGATTGAAATATCCGGGAAAATTCCTGAATAGCTCAGTTGGTTAGAGCATCTGACTGTTAATCAGAGGGTCGCTGGTTCAAGTCCAGCTTCAGGAGCAACAAATGAATAAAAAGAACAGCCTTACCGCCTGTTCTTTTTTTATTATCTACCTGGATTGAAAATTCCGGTATGCTATTTTTTATATTCCATTAACTACATTTTTCAACCAACATTTTCACTATACTTACCAAACTGATCAGTAAGTGGCCGGAACTTTTTCATTCGATCTGCGGCACAATTCTTGGTTACCTTTGCCGCGGAAATATATAAACAACCCGGCCCACATTTGTTGGCATTAGGTTGTACTTTCATTTTTCAAAACAATACATTCTTATGCATACGGGGGAAGATATTAAAGTACTCAATGAAAAAATTGAACAGGCAGCTCATTTTACCGACAGCCTGAAACAGGAATTAGCAAAAGTCCTGGTAGGCCAGCAATACATGGTGTCCCGTTTATTGATTGGGTTGTTGAGCAATGGGCATATTTTACTGGAAGGTGTTCCCGGTCTTGCAAAAACACTCACGATAAAATCAATGGCACAGGCCATTGCGGCCAAATTCAGCCGGATACAATTTACACCAGACCTGTTACCCGCCGATGTGATTGGCACAATGATTTATAACCAGTCACGCAATGAATTTTTTGTCCGCAAGGGCCCCATCTTTGCCAACTTTATACTCGCGGATGAAATCAATCGTGCCCCGGCAAAAGTACAAAGTGCCTTACTGGAATGTATGCAGGAACGCCAGGTAACCATTGGCGAAAATACATACCCATTAGATGAACCATTCCTGGTAATGGCAACACAAAACCCTTTGGAACAGGAAGGTACCTATCCATTACCCGAAGCCCAGGTTGATCGCTTTATGCTGAAAGTTTTGGTAAAATATCCTGCGAAAGAAGAAGAGAAAATGATCATCCAAAATTTTGTCAATGGTACAGAACTACCAACCATTAAACCGATTGTGAGCACGGATGATATCCTGCGCAGCCGCAAACTGGTCCGGCAGATTTATATGGATGAAAAAATCGAAGATTATATCGTAGATATTGTTTTTGCCACCAGGCAGCCGGCGAAATATGGATTGCGCTCATTGGAAAATATCCTTCATTATGGCGGCTCACCCCGTGCCAGTATCATGCTGGCAATGGCAGCAAAAGCAAATGCCTTTTTGCATAAACGTGGTTTTGTTATTCCCGATGATATCAAAGAAACAGCCGCTGATGTTTTGCGGCATCGTATTGGCCTGACCTATGAGGCAGAGGCGGAAAACATTTCTACCGAAAGAGTGATTGACGATATTCTAAAAACCGTGCAGGTACCTTAATGACCATAGCAGAAATAGTAAAAAAAGTTCGCGCGCTGGAAATTAAAAGCAAACAACTGGCCAATCATATGTTCAGTGGCGAATACCATTCTGCTTTCAAGGGCAAAGGCATGTCTTTTAAAGAAGTACGGGAATACCAGGCCGGTGATGATATCCGCTTTATTGAATGGAATGTTTCTGCCCGGATGCATAATACATACAGTAAACTTTTTGAGGAAGAACGGGAGCTGAGTGTGTATTTCCTGGTAGATATCAGCGCCAGCAGTTCTTTTGGTACCAGCCGGCAAACTAAAAAAGACCTGGCTACTGAAATTGCCGCTGTGCTTGCTTTTTCTGCCATGAGCAACAATGATAAAGTGGGCCTGATTTTTTTTAGTGATAAAGTGGAAAAATATATACCGGCAAAATCCGGGAAAGAACATGTCTTATACCTGATTCGGGAAATGCTGAGTTTCCAGGCTAAATCCACAGATACAGACCTTACTACAGCCATCAATTACCTGAATAATACTACCCGCCATAAAAGTATTGTTTTCATCATCAGCGATTTTGCCGATGCTGGCTACCACCAATCCCTGCGCACTGCTGCCAGGCGACATGATGTAATTGGCATTCAATTGTATGACCAACGGGATGCACATTTACCCCGCATCGGTTTAATAGAAGTACAGGATGCCGAAACAGGCCGTAAAACCTGGCTGAATACCAATGACCCTTATACACGGATGCGGTATAACCAGCAGTTTTTACAAATACAAATGGATGCTGCCCAAACTTTTCGTCATGCCCGTGCCGACCTGATCCAGGTTGCTATTGGTGATGATTATATAAAAATGTTGAAACAATTTTTCATCAACCGTTCCTGAACCCTGCTATGGTAAGTAAAAAAAATAAGTGGCGGAAAGGATGGATCTGTATATTCCTGGTGCTATTTTACAGCCTTCCGGGCATCCCTCTTTTTGCACAAAAAATTACTGCCACACTGAGCCGGAATACCCTGCTTATCGGTGAACAGGTGACCCTGCAATTGAAACTGGAAAATATTGATCCGCAAAAAACTGACATCCTTTCCTGGCAACCAATTGCTGACTCCATCAATCATTTGCAGGTAGTAGCTACCGGCCCGGTTGATAGTACCATTGCCAATGGCAGTTATGAATACAGCCAACAAATTACCCTTACCTCCTTCGATACGGGTGCCTGGAAATTTTCCCCACTTTCCATAACTCTACTTCAAAAAGAAAATGGAAAAAAAGTACAGATCCATGCAGATACACTTTCCCTGAAAGTGTTACCGGTAGATATTTCCGGCATGCAGGATTATCATGATATCAAAGATATCCTGAATGTGCAGGCACAACCACCGTATGTGAAATATGGACTGCTTATTTTGGCTGCCCTGCTAAGCCTGGCATTGATCTGGATACTGCTAAAAAAATGGAGAAAGAAAAAACCTAAGCTACCTGTTACGGAAAGGAAACTTCCTGCTTTTGAAAATGCATTGCAGCAATTAGAAAAACTAAAAAAAGAAAATACCGTTTCGTCACTTTCTTTAAAAAATTTTTATAGCCGGCTGACGACTATTTGTAAAGTGTATAGCAATGAAGTATTGCCTGTCAAAACAATGTACCTGACTACAGATGAAATGATGGTTCGCCTGAAACCCTACCTGGAAAAGGAAGATCAGCGCACAACATTTTTTCATCTCCTGCGCCAGGCCGATGCAATTAAATTTGCCAAATATGTACCGGTCAATCCTGAATGCGAAAAAGCAATTGCTACGGCCGAAGCATTTATCCGTTATGTTCATAACCACCATGAAAATTCGTTAACATGATTACGGCCTGGTGGCAACATATCGAATTTCAATGGCCCTGGGTGCTGGCGTTGCTCTTATTCCTGCCTATCATGATTTGGGAGTATCTCCGGAAAAAAGCATCCCGGGAAGCAGCTATGACCGTAACTACCACGCATTTTTTAGAAGGTACCAAAAGCATAAAAGCATCGATGATTCATTTGCCTTTTATATTTCGTTGCCTGGCAATTTTTTTGCTCGTCATAGCTCTTGCCAGGCCGCGGGAAAAATTTACCGAAGAGCAAACTAATGGCGAAGGCATTGATATGGTATTATGTTTTGATATCAGTGGAAGCATGACGGCCACAGATTTCAAACCCAACCGGCTGGAAGCCGCCAAAGAAGTTGCGGAAGATTTTGTCGCTCATCGTACCGGTGACCGTATCGGTGTTGTTATTTTCAGCAGTGTAAGTTTTACACTTTGCCCGATTACACCGGACCTGGATGCCGTACAAGCCCAGATCCGCAATATCCAAAGCGGGTATTTGCAGGAAGAAGGAACAGCCATTGGTTCGGGCCTGGCGACCAGTGTAGACCGGT
Source organism: Parafilimonas sp. (assembly GCA_039811225.1). Lineage (GTDB taxonomy): Bacteria > Bacteroidota > Bacteroidia > Chitinophagales > Chitinophagaceae > JAFDXJ01. The sequence continues at coordinate 4,535 of JBDHYG010000025.1, read as the reverse complement.
TACGCAGTGGCAAAGCCAAAAGCAAAGTCATCATCCTCCTGACAGATGGTGTAGATATTGGCGGTATGATTCCACCCGATATTGCCGTGAAAATGGCCAACTTATATCATGTAAAAATTTATGCCATTGGAATTGGCAGTGACAAAGAAATCAATGAAGTGATTCAATCACCACTGGGTAATATTACCGAAAAACGTAAGCTGGAATTCAATGAAGGTCTCTTACAAAATATTGCTGCCCAAACCGGCGGGCAATATTTCCACGCATCCGATAAAACTGCGCTCACACATATTTATAAAAGTATTGATGAACTGGAGAAAACAAAAGTAGAAGTGACAACCTATCATCATTATACTGAAAAATATTTTCCGCTTTTACTCCTGGCGCTTGGCTTTCTTGTCCTGGATTTTGTATTACGTTTTACAGTTTTCAGGAAATTTCCCTAAAATGTTATACCTGTAAAAAAGGATTGTTTTTTTTCTCATAACCGATCGTGGTTTCCGGGCCATGACCGGGATAAACGATTGTGTCTTCCGGCAGGGTGAATAATTTTTCCCGGATATTTTCCAGTAATTGCTGATGATCGCCCCCGGGCAGATCGGTCCTGCCAATGCTATCACGGAAAAGGACATCGCCCCCGATCACAAAATGCTGTGCTGCACAATACAGGCAAATGCTACCGGGAGAATGGCCGGGAGCCAGCAAAACCGTAAAACTGTCTTCTCCCAGGTGAATGGTATCACCTTCGGCTAAAAAATGCAATTGCCCGGTAAAATCATCCAGTTCCAGGTTGTACATAGCTGCAGTAGCTCCTCCATGCGAAAGCACCACTTTTTCCCAGGAATGGATTTGCAATGGCAATGCCCATTTTTGAGAAACAGCCTGGTTTCCAAATATATGATCGAGGTGACAATGGGTATTGACCAATTGTTCAACCCGGAGTTTTTTTTCTGTTATAAATTTTTCCAGCATATCCAATTCTCCCGGGAAATAGCAGCCCGGATCAATTAAAAGGGCCTGCCCGGTTTCATTATATAAAACATAGGTATTTTCCTGGAATGGATTGAACGTAAATACTTTTATATTGACCATAGCGTTTTTTAAACCTGTTTACAAGTATTTATACTAATTTTAAAATTCTAAAAATTGGATATGCAAGATAAACACCTTTGGCGGCTTATTGGTTTATGCTGTGTCATCTTTTTATTGCCCTTTGCTTCCGGCGCCCAGGTTAATACCGTGACTTACGGAAAAAACCGTTTGCAATACAAGCATTTTAAATGGCAGTTTTTTCAAAGCCGGAATTTCAATGCCTATTTCAATGGGGATGATGAGGAGTTGGGCAAATATGTTACCCAAATTGCTGAACAGGAATTACCACAAATAGAAACCGCTACGGAATATTCCTTACGCAATCGCGGGAACATAGTGATCTATAATAATTATGATGATTATAAAAGCAGCAATATCGGCCTGGGAATCGACTGGCAAAGTGCCGGCGGGCTTACCAAACTGGTGAACAATAAAGTGGTGTTGTATTATGATGGAAATAAGAATAACCTGAAAGAACAAATTCGCCAGGGCATTGCAAAAATTCTTGTGGAGAACCTGTTATTTGGGGATGACCTGGGTGAAATAGCCAGTAACCAGGCTTTACTTGATCTGCCGCAATGGCTGACAGATGGCTATATAGAATATATCGGTACACCCTGGAGTACCAAATTAGATGACGAATTAAAAAGTGCGATACTGGGTGGCGATTACACTAATTTTTACCAGTTTGCTTTTGATCAACCAACCCTGGCAGGCCATGCATTCTGGTATTATATTTCCGAAAGATATAATTCGGAAAATGTGACTTATTTTTTATACCTCACCCGTTTATATAAAAACCTGAATACGGCCGCTCTCAAAATCACCAAGAAAAAATTTAAGTATGTCCTGGAAGATTTTATGATGTATGAACAGGATCGCTATGTAAAAGATATTAAACAAAGAAGAAATGCACCGAAAGGAAAATTGAGTGTGGTAGAGGAAATAAAAAAAGGGGATGACTTTTATCATTTTGCCGCCAATCCCAATCCAAAAAATAATTCGTATGCCGTAGTGCAATATACCAAAGGAAAGTACAGTGTGAAATACGTGGATAATTTATATGAATCGAAAATCATTTTAGACTATGGTGTGCGCACACAAAGCGGGGATATCAATCCCAATTACCCGGTTCTTTCCTGGGATGGCAAAGGCAGCCGGTTACTGGTCATTTATTCGAAGGAAGGAAAAATTTACATGTTTGTGTATGATGTGGTGGCCAATATCAAACGTTTTCAGCAAGAGATTGAAGGCGTAGATCAAATCCTGGATGCAGGCTTCATGCTCGATGCCAATACCCTCCTGATGAGCGCTGTTAAAAATGGCCACTCCGATATTTTTATTTATAAAATTGACAGTGGAAAGTTTAAACAACTGACCAATGACCAGTACGATGACCTGGATCCGAATTTTGTTTCTTTCCCCAATAGGACCGGAATAATTTTTTCTTCCAACCGACCGGGGATTCATGCATCTAAATCCGACACCGCCCTGCCGGGGAATTATCCGTTCAATATTTACCTGATTGATTTGCTGAATAACAGCGAGTTCAAACAAATATCCCAACTGACCAATGTAAAATATGGCAATGCCCGCTACCCGATGCAATACAATGTCAATCACTATACTTATGTAAGCGATGAAAATGGCATTGCCAACCGTTGGGCCGGCTTTTTCTCTACACAACGTGATGGCATTGATACCTTGTTATATATCGGCGAAGATGTGCTACGCAATCCCGAACTCAAAGAACTGGATTCTACATTACGTGCCAACCACAAGAATATGCCGGATAGTGTCAGCTATTTTGCCGTATATAAAGATTCTACCTACACATTCCCAATTACCAATTACCAAAGCAGCTTATTGGAATCCCGTGTATCAGGCAATAATGGCCAGGTGAGTGAAGTGCGGCGCGAGGGAGATTTGAAATTTTTATACAAATTAAAAGTAGATTCCGTTGCCTTACGGAAAAGAAATATTAATCCACGGCCAACAGAATTCATCCGGCAGGTTTCACTTCAAAATAAAATCCGTTCGGGAACGGCGATTGAAGCGCAAAAAGATACAACAGGCAATGAAGTACCGGATAACCGGGTATTTCAAAACCAGTTTGACAATGGGGAACGGGATACCGCCAATGAAAGAAAAGTAGAAGCTTTCAATGAAGCACAGCATGCCCTGGAGAACATGAAATTGTTTAAGTACAAACTGAAGTTCACTTCTGATTATGTCCTGGCTGGAATTAGCAACAATGTTATTGTCAATAATTATCAACCGTATAATGGCGGCTATGGGCCTATTACATTGAATAATGGCAATAACCTCAATTTCACTTTCCGCGTGGGTGTAAGCGATATCATGGAAGATATTAAATTCATTGGCGGCTATCGTTTTGGAACCACGCTGGCAGATAAGGATGCTTTCCTGTCATTTCAGAATTACCGGAAAATGATTGATTGGGGTGTTACTTATTACCGTAGTGCCGTAACCGACTATTATGGTTTTTTCCAGGGCCCGAAAAGTGCTTATGATAATCGCTTACTAACAAGTATTTACCAATTCAATATTGCCTATCCCCTGAATGAAGTAAAAAGTTTGCGGGCATCCGTGGGATATCGTACAGACCGCGGGGTAATCCGGCCTTTTGTAACCTTAACAGACCCCAATACCGGGCAAGTGATAACTTTCCCCGACCCGACAGCTTTTGGCATCCCGGATTCTACTTCTACTACTTTGCTCACCCACCTGGAATATGTGCATGATAATAGCATCAACCCGGCCATGAATATCTGGAATGGGTTACGATTTAAAATTTATGGCGATTTCAATATGCCAATCGGGAAAAGTGCGATTAAAGGAAAAACCACTGTTAACCTGGGTTTTGATGCCCGCTATTATTATAAGATCTATCGCAACTTTATTTGGGCCACGAGGGCAGCCGGAGATTTTTCATTTGGCGAAGCTAAACTGTTATACTATTTAGGCGGCGCAGATGGTTGGTTCAATCCAAAGTTTAACAGCGCCAACAGGCCGGCGCCGGATCAGAGTTATGCGTTTCAATCACTGGCATTGAATATGCGTGGTTATATCCAAAATGTGGCTAATGGAAATAATGCTATGGTCATTAATAGTGAATTGCGATTACCTGTATTTTCCACCTTCTTCAACAAGCCCATCAACAATGCATTCTTACGTACTTTCCAGGTCATTCAGTTTATTGATTTAGGTACAGCCTGGAATGGTGGCTTTGATGGTTTACGGAGGCCAACTTATGTGTATCCCCCGGCTGATCCGAATAACCCGGTCAGCATACGGCAAAGAGCCGGTGGTATCGGGCCTTTTGTAGGTGGCTATGGCTTTGGTATCCGGGGAAGCCTGCTGGGTTATTTCCTGAAATTAGATGCCGGCTGGCCAATGAGCGGTTTCTTCCAGGGAAAACC
>JBDHYG010000024.1:0-31138 GCA_039811225.1 Parafilimonas sp. | reverse complement strand
AAAAAAATATGGACAAGCAGTTATGTGATTTATACTTCGGGTTTAGCATTATTAACCCTGAGTGTATTTATTTTTTTACTGGAATTCAAAAATGCAAAAGGCGCCTGGAGTACATTTTTTGATGTATTTGGGAAAAATCCCTTATTCATTTTTGTACTTAGTGGTTTTTTACCCAGGCTACTGGGCATTGTACGTATACCACATATTTCAGATTCCGGAACAGCCGATTTTATTACCCCTTTCGGTTGGTTCTATGAACATGTATGTAAAAATATTGCCACAGACCTGCGTATCGGTTCAGAATTTTACGCCATTTGTATGATCATCTTTTACTGGTTGATCGTTTATATAATGGATAAAAAGAAAATTTATATCAAAGTGTAAACTATCCTTAATGCGATCGTTTAGTAAGTCGCATTCATTTTATCTATCTCAGGATTTCTGCAAACCCACTAAGCAGGATCATAGTTGCGGACAAACTCAGTGGCTTTGACCATATCCTCATGCAGGATGCGATCTGCAGTATTGAAAGGAACTTCATTGCGGAAAGCAGCAACTAATTTTTCTATATACGGTGCACTTTTCAATGGCCTCCTGAATTGCAGCGCCTGTGCAGCCGTCAGCAATTCTATACCGAGGATTTTTTCTACATTCATGATTACACGCAGGCATTTTGTAGCCGCATTGGCTCCCATGCTCACATGGTCTTCCTGGTTATTGGAAGAAGGAATGGTATCCACACTGGCCGGCGTACATAATTGCTTATTTTCACTCACCATACCTGCCGCAGTATATTGTGGAATCATCAGGCCGCTATGCAAACCCGGATTTTGAACGAGAAATGCGGGCAGTCCCCGTTGGCCGCTTATTAATTGATAGGTCCGCCTTTCTGAAATACTTCCGATTTCACTCAGTGCAATAGCCAGGAAGTCTAATCGCAAAGCGAGTGGCTGGCCATGGAAATTACCTCCACTGATAATGATATCTTCATCGGGGAAAATATTAGGATTGTCTGTTACTGCATTGATCTCAGTCAGGAAGACCTGTAAAATATTTTCAAATACATCTTTGGATGCTCCATGCACCTGTGGCACACATCGGAATGAATAAGGATCCTGTACCTGTGTTTTAGTTTGCTGCATAATCTCACTTCCCTCCAGGTATTTCCGTAAAGCGGCTGCCGTTTGTAACTGGCCGGTATGGGGTCTTATTTTGTGGATGGCTTCATTCAATGGTTGTGGTACACAATCAAAAGCATCAAATGAAAGTGCTGCAATTAAATCAGCCATTTGCAGCAGCTGATTAGCTTTTACCAAACAATACATGCCATAGGCACTCATAAATTGTGTTCCATTAATGAGTGCCAGGCCCTCTTTGCTTTTTAAAGTAACCGGTGACCAATTCAATTTTTTATACACTTCTTCCGTTGCTTCCACTTTACCCTGGTACCAAAGTTTACCCATACCAATTAATGGCAGGCTCAAATGGCTGAGTGGTGCCAGGTCACCGGAAGCGCCAAGAGAACCTTGTGTATAAACAACGGGTAATAAGTTTTCATTATACAAATCAATCAATCGTGTTACGGTACTTAATTGAACCCCACTATGGCCATAACCCAGGGATTTGATTTTAAAAAGCAACATGAGTTTTACAATATCAGCGGGTACTTCTTCACCCAGGCCACAGGCATGGGATTTCAATAAATTGTATTGCAATGCCTCAATCTGATCTTTATTGATTTCTACATTTTGTAAATAGCCAAAGCCGGTATTGATACCATAAAAGACCGCACCTTCTTCTTTGATCTTATTATCCAAATATGTCCGGCAATGATTTATTTTTTTTACAGCTTCTGCTGAAATAGCTACCTGGGGAAAAGACCCGACCAGTTTTTTAATACCATCAAAATCAAGCCAGCGGTCATCGAGAATAAATGTTGGTTGCATGCGTATGCGGTTTACAAATAGAAGGAAAAAATGAACCTGTGATCCGGATTGGATTCGAACCAATGACCTACTGCTTAGAAGGCAGTTGCTCTATCCAGCTGAGCTACCGGACCGTTTTTAGAAAGGAGCAAATGTAATTTTTAATTAGTTTGCAGCCAAACCGGTATTAGATGGATGTACAGATAGAAACTGGCTGGAAGGCTGTTTTACGAGATGAGTTTGAGCAACCTTATTTTTCTTCCCTGGTAGCATCTCTAAAAGCAGAAAAGAAAGCAGGTAAAACTATTTATCCCCCCGGGCCCTTAATTTTTAATGCATTTACAGCTACCCCTTTTCATGCAGTTAAAGTAGTCATTTTGGGCCAGGATCCCTATCATCAACCGGGGCAGGCGCATGGCCTTTGTTTTTCCGTACCAAATGGTATTACCATACCACCTTCATTGATCAATATATATAAAGAACTGCACCAGGAATTAGGCATACCTGTCCCTGATTCAGGAAATCTTTCCGGTTGGGCGGCACAGGGTGTATTTTTGCTCAATGCAGTATTAACCGTTCGGGCAGGTGAAGCAGCCAGCCATGCCTCTTTGGGATGGATGCAATTTACCAATGCCGTGATTGAAAAAATTTCCAAGGAAAAAAACGGAATCATTTTTTTATTATGGGGAAAATTTGCACAATCAAAAGCTGAGCTGATTGATACAAAAAAACATTTTATTTTAAAAGCTGCCCACCCTTCACCCCTAAGCGCATATAATGGCTTTTTTGGATGTGGCCATTTTAAAGAAACCAACCGGCTTTTAAAACAAACCGGCCATACCCCGATCGACTGGTCCATGAATGAAATGAAATAATAAAAACATATTCATGAAAATAGGAAAAGAAATTTTTGGAAGGATATGGGCATTATGGAGCCTGGTACTTTTTCTGGCTACTATGTGTGTTGCCATCTTCTTTTATTTGCCTTTACTGCTAATGCCTTATAAAAAAGCTGCTCAATGGCATAGGCAGGTCTCCCGGGTTTGGATGATCATCTACCTGCATTTAATAGCTTGTCCCATACAAGTTTCCGGTAAGGAAAATGTACATAAAGGTGAAACCTATATTATTGTATGCAATCACAATAGCCTGATAGATATTCCCCTTACGACTCCTTTTATGCCCCAGGCCAATAAGACTATTGCCAAAAAAAGTTTTGCCCGAGTACCTGTCTTTGGCTGGATATATTCCTGGGGCAGTGTACTGGTAGATCGGAATAGTGTAGAAAGCCGTAGGAAAAGTTATGAAGACATGAAATATGTTTTACGCCAGGGCCTGGATATGCTAATTTTCCCGGAAGGTACCCGAAATAAAACCAATGATCCATTAAAGTTATTCTATGATGGCGCTTTCCGTTTGGCAATAGATACCCATCATAAAATCATTCCGGTAGTTCTTTTTAATACTCGAAAAATTATGCCTGCTAATAAGTTCTTTTATCTTATGCCCCACCAGATACGGATGGATATATTATTGCCAATAGCATCCGATCATCTTTCAATGGAAGCCTTGAAAGAAAAAATATTCCGGATCATGTGGGATCATTATGAGGCAAATAGGTAATGGTACATGCAGCGATTAGTTCATCTTTCTTTTCAGGTATGAAACCTGGTCTTGCAGGTTGTTCACCATTCCGGCCAATTGGTTTACATCCCATCTTTGTTGGGTATTTGCTTTGGTGATCACCAGTTGTGCCTTCCATATTTCCAGTACATCCTGCGTATTTACCTGGTAAGGATCATATTGTGGATTATCACTCACCAGGGTAATTTTATTTTTGGCCCGGTTGCTCTTCATAATTCTTTTATATACGATCCCTTCTTTCTTTGAAATGACAATATATGTGTTGTTTTGTTTTACCTCATCCAGGTTTTCAATACGTTCACCCACGATCACGCTGCCACTGGGTGTAGGTAACATACTATCGCCGATAATTTCAAATGCCCTGTATTGCCCGGGACCCAGCATGGGTAAAGTAAATGTATTGAGTTCATCAATGAATTCCGGGTCGGCATAACCGGCCAGGTAACCGGCGGCGGCTTTGACCGGTACAAAATGAATTTCCTGGCTTTCCGCTTGTAATTTTTGTTGACGGCGCCGGTCCAGGTAACTTGCTCCAGAATTGGCGGCAGAGATATCTTTTAATAAAAGATCATCCAGGCTAAGCTTGAAAACAGAACTGATTATCTCCAGTACTTCCAAACGTGGCTCCGCCCGTTCTTCTTCATAAGCTCCAATCAATGATCGCTTGATTTTTAATTTTTGCGCAAATTGTTCCTGCGTCCAGCCTCTAAGTTTCCTTAGATAACGCAGGTTTTTACCGGCATAACTCATAACTAATGCATTTAGCTGCAATATACTAATTATTTTAGTTTGTCAAAAAAATTTTTAGCAAAAAAAACCTCCACGTTTATGTGGAGGCTTTGTATAAATGAGAACAATTTTATTCAAATTTCAGATCCAGGCCCAGGCCGCGTAATTCATGAACCAATACATTGAAAGATTCGGGAACACCCGGTTTCGGAATATTATCGCCTTTAACGATCGCTTCATACGTTTTCGCACGACCGATAATATCATCTGATTTCAGCGTTAATAATTCCTGTAAAATATTGGAGGCGCCATAAGCTTCCAATGCCCATACTTCCATTTCACCAAAACGCTGGCCACCAAATTGTGCTTTACCACCTAATGGCTGCTGTGTAATGAGGCTATATGGTCCGATAGAACGGGCATGCATTTTATCATCAACCATGTGATGTAGTTTAATGATATAAATAACACCTACGGTTGCTTTCTGATGGAAACGTTCTCCGGTTTCGCCATCATATAAATAGGTATGCCCCATTTCCGGGATACCGGCTTTTTTACAATATTCAGCGATCTCTTCTACGGAAGCACCATCAAATATCGGGGTGGCAAATTTGGTCCCCAGGTTCTTACCGGCCCAGCCTAAAATGGTTTCATATATCTGGCCCAGGTTCATCCGGGAAGGTACACCCAATGGGTTGAGTACGATATCTACCGGTGTACCGTCTTCCATAAAGGGCATATCTTCATGGCGAACAATTTTTGCAACAATACCTTTATTCCCATGGCGGCCGGCCATTTTATCCCCTACTTTCAATTTACGTTTTACCGCGAGATATACTTTGGCCAGCTTTAACACACCGGCAGGTAATTCATCCCCGATGGAGATATTAAATTTCTCCCGCTTATAGCGTCCCAGCTCTTCATTGTATTTGATACTGTAATTATGCAATAAGGTATTTATTTGCTGATCGGTCTCTTCATCTCCTGTCCAGCCCAATGGATTGACATTCTGGAAATCAATAGTAGATAAATTCTTATGATTAAACTTCGCACTTTTGCCTATCAGCATTTCACCAAAATTATTGCTCACCCCGGCAGATTGCTTATTGCCTAATAAAGTGATCAATTTTTCAAGCAGGATTTCTTTGATATCCTCTACATTTTTCTGGTGAACCTTTTCAATTTTCTCCAGCAGCATTTTTTCTTTGATCTTTCCATTCTTATCTTTCTTGGCACGCTGGAATAATTTTTTATCTATCACCACCCCTTCGGTTCCATTGGGCGCTTTCAGGGAAGCATCTTTTGCATCACCCGCCTTATCACCAAAGATGGCACGTAATAATTTTTCTTCCGGTGTGGGGTCACTCTCTCCTTTGGGGGTAATTTTACCGATCAGGATATCACCTTCCCGTACCTGTGCACCTATCCGGATTACACCATTTTCATCAAGATCTTTGGTGGCTTCTTCAGAAACATTAGGTATATCCGGTGTCAATTCCTCTTCACCCAATTTAGTATCACGCACTTCCAACTCATATTCATCAATATGAATAGAAGTAAATAAATCATCCCGCACTACTTTCTCACTGATTACTATCGCATCTTCAAAATTATAACCCTTCCAGGGCATGAAAGCTACCTGCAGGTTACGGCCCAATGCCAATTCACCATCTTTGGTAGCATAGCCCTCTGTGAGGAAATCACCCTTTTTCACCCGTTGCCCTTTCTTCACAGCCGGGCGCAGGATGATACAGGTAGATTGGTTGGTCTTAATAAATTTTGTTAACTTATATACTTTCAGGTCCTCTTCAAAACTGATTAGCCTGTCGCTATCATTCCTGTTATAGCGAACATGAATTTCATTGGCATCCACAAATTCCACCACGCCATCACCTTCTGAATGCAACTGGATACGGGCATCCCGGGCAGCTTTGCCTTCGAGACCGGTACCCACAATCGGCGCTTCCGGAATAATTAATGGAACTGCCTGGCGTTGCATGTTGGATCCCATGAGGGCACGGTTAGCATCATCATGTTCCAGGAATGGAATCAGGGAAGCGCTCAATCCGACAATCTGGTTAGGCGCCACATCCATATACTCTACCTCATTTTTTTCAATGATGGGGAAATCACCAGTTTCTCGGCTTACGATTTTATCTTCCAGGAAGTTGCCTTTATCATCCATAGGTGTATTGCTCTGGGCAATCTTTGCCAGGTCTTCTTCTTCGGCACTTAAGAATTTCAAATGCTTCAGGTCCACTTTACCATGATCCACCCGATGATACGGGGTCTCTATAAAACCCATTTCATTAATCTTCGCATGAACACAAAGCGTGGAGATCAAACCGATATTCGGTCCTTCCGGTGTTTCAATAGTACAAAGACGGCCATAGTGTGAATAGTGTACGTCCCGAACTTCAAAGCCGGCACGCTCCCGGGATAAACCACCAGGCCCTAAAGCAGAAATACGGCGCTTATGCGTTATCTCCGATAATGGATTGGTCTGATCCAGAAACTGTGATAACTGGGATGTACCAAAGAAAGAATTGATTACAGATGACAAAGTACGTGCATTGATCAGGTCAACAGGTGTGAAAACTTCATTGTCCCGTACATTCATCCTTTCGCGGATGGTACGCGCCATCCGGGCAAGGCCTACCCCGAATTGTGCATATAATTGTTCACCCACTGTTTTCACACGGCGGTTACTCAGGTGGTCAATATCATCGATCTCTGCTTTATTATTGGTAAGCTTTACCAGGTATTTGATGATCTCGATAATATCTTCTTTGGTCAGTACTTTATTTTGTAGGTCCTGGGTAACGCCCAATTTCCGGTTGATTTTATACCGGCCCACTTCACCCAGGTCATATCTTTTTTCACTGAAAAATAATTTATCAATAATCCCTCTTGCCGTTTCATTATCCGGTGCATCGGCGCCACGCAACTGGCGATAAATATGCTGAACCGCTTCCAACTCGCTATTGGAGGTATCTTTATTTAAGGTATTATAAATAATGGCATAATCTCCGCCCACATCTTCTTTTTGGATAAATACGCTTTTTACTTCGAGGCCGGCGATGATATCAATGGCTTCCTGGTCGAGTACGGTATCGCGTTCCATCACAATTTCATTCCGCTCAATGGAAACCACTTCTCCGGTATCTTCATCTACAAAATCTTCTACCCAGGCACGTAATACCCGTGCTGCTAATTTTTTCCCGATAAATTTCTGCAATGATTTTTTATCGGCGCTTACCTCTTCGGCCATACCGAATAATTCGAGGATATCTTTATCTGTCTGGAAACCGATAGAACGTAATAATGTGGTAACCGGGAATTTCTTCTTCCGGTCAATATAAGCATACATTACATTATTAATGTCTGTAGCAAATTCCATCCAGGCGCCTTTGAAGGGGATTACCCGGGCTGAATAAATTTTGGTACCATTGGGGTGCGTGGACTGGCCAAAGAATACACCCGGTGAACGATGCAATTGCGAAACAATTACCCGCTCAGCCCCATTGATAACAAATGTACCACGTGGGGTCATATATGGAATATTGCCCAGGAATACATCCTGTACAATTGTTTGAAAGTCCACATGTTCCTCATCATTACAGCTCAGGCGCAACTTGGCTTTCAGGGGTACGGCATACGTAAGGCCGCGCTCCATACATTCGGCAATGGTATAACGGGGTGGATCAATAAAATAATCCAGGAATTCCAGCACGAAAATATTTCGTGTATCCGTGATGGGAAAATTCTCTTTGAATACCCGGAATAAACCTTCCACGTTTCTTTTATCCGGTGTTGTTTCCAACTGGAAAAATTCTTTAAATGAGCCTAACTGGATATCAAGGAGATCAGGTGTTTCAGCAAGGTGCTTGGTTTTACCAAAATTAACCCTGCCTTGAATTTTTGTAGATGACATATATTTTATTGACCGGTTTTCTTTAGATGATGGAGGTTTGCGGGTTCACATTTTAGTCCTTGTTTCAGTCAATCTTTACAGGACATTTTACCCGGCCGCCTTTTACCCCCCAAATTAAGGATTGCAAAGGTAATTAAAGCTCCTGAAACATACAAATCAAACTTCAAATTGAATGTTAAGATCATCGCTCCGGGAATAATCTGCCGGAATAGGTTTAAACTTTCTACCTGAAACTAAATCTGAATTCTTGCAAATGCCTGAATTAAAAATTGTTTCACCCGGCATTTATCACAAAAAATCTATACAAAATGAAAAAACACATCACCATTTTTGCCCTGGCCATTTTCCTGTTTGGAGCCGGCATGGAGGCAAATGCACAATTTCGTGGCAGGGTATATGTAGGCCCCACCTATCGCCCCAGGCCACCCATGATGAAAAAACAAAATCCTCGTTACCAGCAATTTCGACCTTCTGTAGATATCAGTTTAGGGTATGGATTGCCCAATATGGATAAAAACAACCTTGCCCAGTTTAGTGATGCTTATATGGGCAGCATTTCACAAAGCGGGCCGTTTATCGGGGCTGTTGATTTCCGTTTCAGCCCGATGATGAGTATTGGCGTTATGGGAACGTATGGAAAAGTCTCTGCTCCCTATTATGATTACAGCTCTACGAGTAATTTACCTGACTTCACCGGCCATATTGAGAACTGGAGTTTAATGCTGAATTTAATGAGCTATATGCCCACTCAAAACCGGAAAGTGGAGCCTTATTTACGTACAGCTATCGGGATAAATAATTATACACAAAATTATGTGTATCCCAATGGGGATAAAGCAGCCATTGTACCGGATTTATCCCAACTTTCTTACCAGGCATCCCTGGGAGCAAAAATTAATTTATCCAAGCAAGCCGGATTTTTCCTGGAGGCCGGTTATGGAAAATATATTTTCAGTGGCGGTTTATCGCTACGGTTCTGATGTTTGTTGAATGTTTGGAATGTTTAGTTTGATGTGCATAGCCCCGGCTGTTTCTACGGTCGGGGCATATGTCATATACATAAAAAAAGCCTGCCCGGGAAATTCCGAATCAGGCTTTAAGTCATTCCAGGAAATTAGCGCTTACTTAATTTCTACTTCGGCGCCGGCATCTTTCAGTTTAGCAGCGATATCATCTGCTTCTGCCTTAGATACACCTTCTTTCACAGGCTTGGGTGCTGTATCAACCAGGTCTTTGGCTTCTTTCAAGCCTAAGCCGGTTAATTCTTTCACCACTTTTACCACGGTTAATTTGCTGGCGCCGCCGCTTACCAGTACAACATCAAATGCTGTCTTTTCTTCGGCTGCCTGTGCACCACCGCCATCACCGGCTGCGGCCACTACGGTAGCTGCTGCAGGTTCAATGCCGTAATCTGCTTTCAGCACATCGGCTAATTCCTGTACTTCTTTTACTGTTAAGCCTACTAAACTTTCGGCTAATGCTTTAATGTCTGCCATTTTGTGTTTATTTTTTCCGCTTTCATTTCCCGAAGGATCCAGCGGATGGTTTAAAAAAATTGCCCTATCCCGGGCCGGGTTTTATAGTGCATGTATGGAAAGCCATACAGAAGCTATGCGTTATTCTGCAGCCGCGCCCTGCTGTTCATGATGGTGCAATAAAGCAGCCAATACGCGCTTCGCCGGTGATTGTAATAAACCAATCACTTCACCAATCAATTCATTCTTCGTCTTGATCTTGGTCAATGCAACCAGTGAATTGTCGCCGGCATAAATATCGCCATTAATAAAGGCAGCTTTCAATTCCGGTTTTTCTGCTTTATTGTCTTTCCGAAATGAGCTTAGAATCAGGGCCGGCTCTTTCGGGCTGTCTGAAAACATAAGGGCAGTTACCTGGTGCAGGGCATCAAAAACCCCGTTATATTTTTCACTGTCCAGGGATTCCATGGCTTTACGGATAAGCGTATTCTTAGCTACCCGCATTTCCACTTGCTTATCAAAACAGGCTTTACGTAATTGATTCACCTGGGCTACTGTCAGGGATTCGGTATTCGTGATATAGAAATTATTGTATTGAGAAAATTTTTCTTTCAAAATACCAATCACTTCATTTTTTTGATCTTTCGTCATAATTAGTTGATTTTAATTTTCCGGGGAAAATCAATTTTGTAATGTTTTTGTATCAATAGCAATACCGGGGCTCATGGTGCTGGCCATGCTAACGCCTTTCAGGTAAATCCCTTTAGCGGTAGTGGGTTTCAGTTTGATGATGGCATTGATCAGTTCATGACTGTTCCCGGCAATTTTTTCCGGATCAAAGGAAACGCGCCCGATGGAAGCATGTACGATACCGGCTTTATCCACTTTGAATGCAATTTTACCACCTTTCACTTCATTCACGGCGGCAGCCACATCATTGGTTACCGTACCGGTTTTCGGGTTGGGCATCAGGTTCCGCGGGCCCAGTATTTTACCCAATTTACCAATCTTCGGCATCACGGTTGGTGTGGCAATTATTACATCCACATCAGTCCAGCCACCTTCTATTTTTTGAATAAATTCATCCAGGCCCACATAATCTGCACCGGCAGCTTTTGCATCATTTTCTTTATCGGGATTGCAAAGCACCAGCACTTTTTTGGTTTTACCGGTTCCATGTGGCAGGCTAACGGTACCCCGTACCTGCTGATCTGCTTTTTTCGGATCTACCCCCAGGCGGATATGCAAATCCACTGAGGCATCAAATTTTGCCGTATTAATATCTTTAACCAGGGAAGAGGCTTCCTTCAGGGTATATTGTTTGGTAGCATCGATTTTCGCTTCTGCTACTTTTCTTTTTTTATTGAGTTTTGCCATTTTGTAAAAATTTTAAGGAGATGAATTAATTTTCCCAGGGGGCTGCGCCATCAATGGTGATACCCATACTGCGTGCCGTACCTGCCACCATTTTCATGGCTTTTTCTACGGTAAAGCAATTCAGGTCGGGCATTTTGTCTTTAGCAATCGCTTCTACCTGTGCCCAGGTTACTTTACCCACTTTAACACGATTGCTCTCCTTAGAACCTTTTTGAATTTTTGCTGCTTCCATTAACTGGATAGAAGCCGGAGCGGTTTTGATAATAAAATCAAAGGATTTGTCCGCATAAACTGTAATCAATACCGGCAGGACTTTTCCCATTTTATCCTGGGTGCGGGCATTGAATTGTTTACAAAACTCCATGATATTCAGGCCCTTACTACCTAGTGCGGGGCCAACTGGCGGAGCCGGGTTGGCCTGGCCGCCTTTCACCTGCAATTTTACATAGCCGGTAATTTCTTTTGCCATTTTTTTACATTTTATTGGTTCAAACGTCACGGGTTTTCCGGACTCCCAAATTCAACTCTATATAAACAAGAACTTTTGGGGCGGCAAAGGTATATAAATTATTCATGTAAAAAAGAAATATTTAGGGAAAATAATTACTGCCCTCTATTCCCGGAAACCATATAAGATTAAAATCAGTAAAAATATTCGGCTTATGTATTATAAAGAAAATTTCTTAAAACCCCTGTAAACAGCATCTTTGCAGGCATAGCATGAAACAAAGACCGATTCATCCTGCCTTGGCACCCTTCCTCGAAGGCCAGGTAATATTAATTGATAAACCACTGCATTGGACAAGTTTTGATGCCGTTAAAAAAATCCGCATCCTAACCCAGGTGGCCAAAGTGGGCCATGCCGGTACATTAGATCCACTGGCTACCGGCCTGCTCATTATTTGCACAGGAAAATTTACCAAAAAAATTACCCATTATATGGGTATGGAAAAAACCTATACGGGCACTTTACAAGTGGGCGCCACTACACCTACTTATGACCTGGAATCGAAGCCGGAAAATTTCAAATCGTATGATCACCTTTCAGAAGCAACTATACAAAAAACGGCGGCACTTTTTACCGGTTCTATTTTACAAATGCCCCCTATCCATTCCGCCATTAAAAAAGATGGAGAGAAATCATACGTCCTTGCGCGCAAAGGCATTAATATAAAACTGGAACCAAGACCTGTATCCATATTTTCATTTGATATTCTTTCCATTCACTTACCGGCTATTGACTTCCGGGTAACCTGTTCCACCGGTACCTATATCCGCAGCCTGGCACACGATTTCGGACAAGCCCTCGGTACTGGTGCCTACCTGACCCAACTACGTCGTACCGATATTGGTCAGTTTTCCGTAGAGGCAGCTATGAGCCCGGCACAATTTGAAGCGCAAGTGGAGGCAATGAAAAGCGCATCAGAAGGGCAACCCAATACCTAATTGTATGGCATAATTATTCCTGGGCAAAGGTTCTACCCGGTTGGTGACCGGGTTGTACACCCCATACTCATAATTCTTCCAGGTGAAATCAGAAATTTTTAACCAGCCATTGTTTTCATTGCGCGCAGGATCTTTGAGCTTGATCCCAAAATCTACCCGTATCAGGAAATAATTGAAATCAAAACGAAGACCGGTGCCCACACCAATTGCGATATCTTTTCCCAACCGGCTGATATCAAATTCGCCATCCGGGATCGCTTCATTTTTCTGCAGATTCCAGATATTGCCCATATCAACAAACAAAGCGCCGCCGAGTTTCATACTGCTGATCTGGGCAATATGATAGCGGTATTCAAGATTGGCTTCGAGTTGCATATCTCCATACCTATCCCGGAATGTATCGGATGTATCGCTAACCAGTGAAGAGCCCAGGCCCAATAAACGCAGGCCCCAGGCGCGCATACTGTTGGGGCCGCCTTCCACGAATTGTTTGAAGAAAGGAAGTGTATTGCCAAACCGTGCACTGCTGCCAAAATTATAACCAATACCCGCCGTGGCCCGAAATGCCAGGGCAGTTTTTCTATACGAAACCACGCGATGATAATCCACATTCACTTTGATATAGCGATAAATTTTATCCTGCAGGCTTTTGATCAAGCCAAGGAGTGTCCCGGATTCTTCGGCCGAGATGCGCAGGTAATTCAGGGCACGCGGATTGCGCTTGTCAGGATAATTTACACTAAAACTCAATTGCTGACTGATCACCGAACCGGTATTGAATGAAGTTCGCAGGAAAGGATTTGTTTGAAATGCGCTGTCTAATAAAGGCAATGTATCCAGGGAATACAATTCCACATTCAATGGCCGGTATTGCCATACTTTATTCTTCCGTGTCCATTCATACCCCCAGCCGGCTACTAAGGAACGCACCCGAAAAAAATCTTTCCGGTCGGAATAGGTTGCTGAAGCGCTTACGATGGTGCGAATGGCATCGAGCCGCCCGGTCTTATTGATTTTAAAAGGTGCAATGAATTTGGGAAAAGTATAGGAATGACTAATCGAAGATTGTAATGTCTGCAAGAGTGGATTAGCGGCATCGAAGCTCACTTCCACCCCGTTGCTAAATGTGGTGGAGGATTGAATGGCCCGGTGCCACACATTTCTATTCCGGTAATTGATATTAAAGGAAAGGCCGAATAAATTGGAAGAGGTCAAAAAATCACCGGTATTCCGGCTCACTTCCAGGCCAAAGGTGACTGTTTCTTTTTTTGCCGGGGTAAGGAAATAATAAAAATCCACGGTGTCGACATTGCGGATAACCGTTCGGTAATCCACGCGGTCCCAGGCGCCGATTTGCGAAAAATTATTCAGTGTTTTAAAAAAATTATCTTCATTATACAAAGCGCCATAGCGGGTGAATGTGTGTGTGCGCAGCAGTTTAACATTAAATTTGTTTTGCTTCGTGTAAAATGCAAATCTCCGTGTACTGTCCACATTCCAATCCTCCGGGTGGTACATGATGCTGTCAGGAATATCATAATTATTTGTTTCGGGGAAAATATTATTGCGCCCGATATAATATTGTTTAAAAAAAATGGAGTCTGATAATGGATGTAATGTATCAGGGTTCGCTCTTTCCTGGATAGAAATCATGGCCGTAAGATTTTTCTTCCGGCGAGCTTCTGCTTCAGCCATGATTTGTGCCTGTTCAAACGGGTCAAGGGTGAGTTTTAAAAACCCGGGATCGAGGGTATCTACCACTGCTACTAAGTTGTCACGGGTAAGCAGGAAAAAACCACGGCGCCGGTATTGGCTCACCAGGCGATCCAGTTCCCCGGCAATGACCTGTTTGGAATAAGCTGTTTTACCCGGTAGAATGGCTGTATATTTTGCCTGGTTCCGGGCAATCTGTTGCAAAGTGGTATCTTTAAAATCATAGGACAATGAATCGATCAATGTACTTTTACCCGGATAAACATCCATCATCACCGTAGTGCGCAATTGATTTTTAAATGTGTCCACAAAAAAGGAATCAATAAACTGTGCTTGGTAATATCCCTGTGTTTTTAGAAACCCGTTCATCAGGCCTTTGGTTCGGGTAATATTCCCCGTATCAAAAACTGGAGGATTTTTCTCTTTATAAAACAAACCAAACTGCCGCACTTTCGGCGCTTTCAGGCTATCATCCCAATAATTTTGCAAGCCGGTTTCCAACGATTTTTTTGTATCGCCGGGCATATCTCCATTTACCTGTAAAATATTATCAAATACAAACGGGGTATCCACCGGAAAATTTTTTACTTTGGTACGGTCAAAAAATAAAATCCTTTGTTCGGTGCAGGAAATAAAAGTGGTGAAAAAAAACAGGGAACAGAAAAAGGCTATGAAGAAACTGCGTAAACGCATAGATGATGATTAGTAAAATTGTGGTCAAATATATTCAATCTTTACACGCGAAAAAAAATCGCGATGCAGAAGGCGTTTTTATTGCCGAAGGCGATAAACTGGTACGTGAATTTTTAAAGGAAAAATTTATTCCTCGTTTTTTATTTGTCACAGAAGAATGGCTCCAGCGTTACAGCGATTTAGCCGGGGAAAAAGCTATGCCAGTTACGGCAATGGATTTGCAAAAGATGGGAACACTCAAAACACCCCACCAGGCGCTTGCTGTATTTCCCCGCAAGGCAGAACAGGCTATTGACATCCGTGCCTGGATAGTAGCATTGGATGCCATCCAGGATCCGGGAAATATGGGTACGATCATCCGTACGGCTGATTGGTTTGGTATAAAAAATATTATCGCTTCACCAGATACAGTGGATTGCTATAATCCCAAAGTGGTTCAGGCCACAATGGGCAGCCTGGCACGTGTACAGGTATTGTATAAAAACCCGGAAGACTGGCTGCCAACCATTCCACTACCTGTATATGGCGCCATGCTTTCCGGTGAAAATATTTATGAACTACCAAAATTAAAAAAAGGTATCCTGCTGATAGGCAATGAGGGGAAAGGTATCCGTGACGCATTACAGCCCCTGATCACGAAACGCATTACCATTCCTAGAAAAGGCGGCGCTGAATCACTGAATGCCGCTACGGCTTTTGCCATCCTGGCTTCGCATTTGATTCCCTGAAAGATTTAATGGTTTTCATTTGCCTTCAAAACCCGTAAGAAATTTCCACCCAGGATTTTCATAATATCTTTTTTGCGGTAACCCCGTTCCCATAAGGCTTTTGTAATAAGGAGATAATCGCGCACATCATCCAGGCCCAGGGGTGTACTATTAGTTCCATCAAAATCGGAACCCAGGCCTACATAATCCACCCCCACCAACCGAACGATATAATCTATATGATCTATCAACTTAGCAAGTGGTGGCCGAATGGCATCTCTTTCCTGCGGATATTGCGCATACAAATAATCCATTGCATAAAAATCAATCATTCCACTATGCAGTAAAGAATCAAACGCCGCTTTATGTCGTTGCAAAAAAGCATCTTCTTTTTTCTGAAAATTACTGTCAATAAATCCCGGGTTAAAATTTACCTGGATCACACCACCATTCTTTGCAATAGCTTTGATCTGGTCATCTTTTAAATTCCGGCGATGGGGTGAAAGTGCATAGACAGAACTATGAGAAGCAATAATCGGCTTGGTCGTCAACTGAATGATATCCCAAAAAGTTTGTTCTCCTACATGGCTCACATCAATCAGCATACCAATTGCATTCATGTGCTGTACGACTTGTTTGCCGAAAGCGGTCAGACCTTTTTTCCCTTCAGCATTCAGGCCATTGCCGATAACCGGGTGCGGGTTGGTTTCATCTGCGGCACTGGTGGCCCAGTTGGGAGAAATATTATGCGTAAGTGTTAAATACCGGGCGCCACGGGCATAGAGGGCATCTATTTTTGCGAGATCATTTTCTATCATGTGGCCACCTTCCACCCCAAACATGGCTGCAATTTTCCCATCCCTAACCACCTGCTTTATGTCTTCAACATGATATACTTTGACGATCTTATCCGGGTTGCGTGCTACTACTGCATCCAGGCTGTCCATTTCCCGGTTGGCCAGTGCAAAAGGATTTTTTGCATCGCCATCACAATACACGGAAAAGACCTGCACATCCAAGCCGCCGGCTTGCCATCGGGCTAAATCAGAATAAGTTTTTCCTTCCAGGTCTTGGTCAATGGAATAGCCTTTATCTACCGCTTTCATTAAAATATCATTGTGTGTATCGACCAGGATCGCTTGCCGATGAATTTTTAAATAAGCCTGTGCCGGTAATTGTTGCACGATCAGCAATAAGCCAAGAGCCAGGATTTTTTTCATGAGGATATATTTTTTATTAAACTAAATGCTGGCACTTACTGTTTCCATACATTATTGCTCCTATTGATATCAGGCAATTGCTTTCCCGGATCCAAAATAACTTTTTGCAATTTGCTTGTTGATGGATAATGATACAGCCAGGTGCCACTTCGTTGCCAGATTTCGATTGGTAATTGTACCGTTTCTGTTTTTCCGTTTTCCTGTGTCAGCTGCAATATCACCGGCATAATCATTTGCCCGTTATTGGTGATGGTGATCAATGCACCTTTGGCCGGGTCATTATTTTTATAGGTCACGGAAGTAATTGCCTGGTCCAGTTTCCAGGTAGTAAAAAACCATTCTTTCCAAAACCAGTTCAGGTTTTCACCGGCTGCATTATTGATGCAATTAAAAAAATCATACGGCGTGGGGTGCCTGAATGCCCAAGCTTCCACATATTTCCGGAATGCATAATCAAATCGTTCTTTACCCACTACTACGGTTCGCAGGAGATTCAGGCCATAAGCCGTCTTTCCGTAAAACTGGTAATGCTGATCCAGGTCCATAGCATCACTTACTGTCATCAAAGGATCTTTGTAAGTCATGAATTGTTCATAATCCCGGGAGCCAAAAAAATCTTTCTCAAAAAATGCAGGTGCATCTACATATTCACCGTTATTAAATAAATCAGTAGCGATATAATCAATATACGTATTCAGGCCTTCATCTAACCACATGTATCTTCTTTCGTTGCTACCCACAATCATTGGGAACCAGTCATGGCCTATTTCATGTGCAATCAAAAACCATAAGCGGGCTGTTTTTTCCCGGTAATCATCAAAGATGATTCCCGGATATTCCATCCCATCTGTAAAACCGGCGCTGCTGATGGCATTGTTCCAGGGATATTCATAAAAATTTTTTGAAAAAATTTCTATACTGGCTTTTAAATATTCAGTGGACCTGCCCCATGCTGAATCACCAATACTCTCCATCGGGTAACAAGACATCGCCATTGCTTTGCGGCCGGATGGCAGGTTTAATTTTGCTGCATCCCAAATCATACGACGCCCGGCAGCCCAGGCCACATCCCGTGTATTTTTCATATGAAAATGCCAGGTAAGGTTCCCGGTTCCTGCATGATACAAAGCAGGATCCTGTATTTCACCAGGCCCGATGATCATTACCGTTTTATCACTGTTGGCAGCTTTAGCAAGCCGGTTTATCACTTTAGGTGCCAGCACCTCATTGGGATTTTGTAAATCGCCGGAACCATAAACTATCATACCTGCCGGCGCTGTGATATAGTAATCATAATCACCATACTCACAATAAAATTCTCCCAGGTTTAAAAAAGGTAATGTATTCCAACCAACCTGATCATCATACACGCATACACGTGGGTACCATTGCGCTACCTGGTAAATGACACCATCCTTTGTGTATTGCCGGCCATAGCGGCCCCCATCCTGGGGCATATAAAAATGGTATTGCACCTTGATACTGATTTTATCGCCCTTTGCTTTCACCGGGTTATGCAGGCGCAACTGCATCCGGGTATCCGTAACAATTGGAGTAAGTGCATAACTGTTTTGGCCTTGTGTAACAGAAATATTTTGTAAATAATAACCTCCTTTATTTTTATCCGGTGCGTCTTCGGCATCCGGATCATACATTGTTGTCGCCATAGAACGAGAGCCCGGTAAAAAAATATTCTGATCTAATTGCAACCAGATATAATCCAGGTCGTCCGGGCTATTGTTGGTATATGTGATCGTAACATCTCCCTGGATGGAAGTATCTTTTTCATTGAGTGTGGCATGGATAAGATAGTCCGCCTTGTTTTGCCAATACTTTGGCCCGGGTACGCCTTTCACGGAACGAAATTCATTTCCCGGAAAGGGGTTAAAATTTTCAGTAAATAATTTATGCGGATTGTACACTTCATTTTGCCGGTCATTTTGAGCAAAGAGGAGGACAACAAAGAAGACAGGCAGGCAGGATAAGAAGAACTTTTTCATACAATGAATTTTACCAAAGTTATTCAAAATTGTGATGTGGGGTAAATAGCATGAAAGCGACAGAGAAAGAAACACTATTCATTCAAAAAATGTTGAAACCATTGATCCACTTCAGCCATATCGGGCAAGGGTGTATGCCCGGTATTTTTTGACAAAACCAATTTGGCCGGCACTTTATTTTCCAGCAATACCTGGTACATGTTTACTGACTGCCGCGGTGGAATGACGGGATCATTATCTGCATAATACAACAACATGGGAGCGCTTGCATGATTTACCTGCGCAATTGCTGAAGCCGACTTGTAGTTCCCGGATAAAATGAATGTATCCTGTTGTACTTCGGGGAGTGCACCCATCAAGGCTTCCAGCATTTTGAGATCTAAAGCTCTTCGGCCTGCTGTATCTTCTTTTTTATTGAAATCGGCCAGGTTGAAAACACCTGCCAATGTAACTACTGCCTGGACTTGTGCACTCATTTTGTCCACCGCATCCATCGGATATTGTATCGTGGAATCGGATACGCCTAATAAGGCCACCAGTGCGCCACCGGAAGAATGCCCGAAAGCGCCGATTTTAGTTGGATTGACCTGGTATTCATTTGCATGATACCGAATAAAACGTACCGCCCTCCGGCAATCTGAAATTATTTCCGGAGCATGAAAACCCGGTGCAAATCGGTGATTGATGACAAAAACGGTATACCCTTTTTGTAAGAGGCTATTCGCCCATTTACCAAAATAATTACTGTCCAGGTAAAAATCTGCTTTCAATTCTTGCTGGCCATAAAAATCAGCATATACATAACCATAAGCGCTGCCCGGAATAGCCAGGATGCCGATATGATTAGGTGTTGCAGGCTGATATACATCCATGAGCAAGGCGGCACCTGAGACCATACCATAAACCACATTGTGCTGTACCGTAATTTTATTTTGCTGCGCATTCAATATTGTAGCCGGGAAATACAAAAGCCAAAGAAGGAAAATCAATTTTCTCTTTTTCATACAACAGTTTTCATGTACAAACATAAGCAGGAAATGACAGACTTAATGTTTATTGATTTCTCAAAAGCCATTACTTTTATATAATGGATACTTTCTTAATGCACCAATCTTTTTAAATAATTTTTTTAAATGAAATTTTTTCAGGTACCTGTCTATTTCTTTTTTTTCCTACTGCATTGTACCTTAATACAGGCACAGCCAACGGAAAAAGATAATCTCCATTTTGATCATCTCGCCACTCGTTGGGATGAAGCGATGCCACTGGGAAATGGTATGTTGGGTGCTTTAATCTGGGAAAAAAATAACCACCTGCGGCTTTCTTTAGATCGTGCTGATTTATGGGATGAACGCAAGGCCCTCGATTTATCAAAGTTTAATTTTGCGTGGGTAGTACAACAGGTACATGCCCAACAATATGATACCGTGCAGCAACTGGGTGATGCCCCCTATGATCAAATAGTGTATCCTACTAAATTACCCGCGGCGGCTATCGAGTTTGATATGACAACGTGGGGTAAAGTAATTAGCAATACACTGGATATAACAACGGCACTAAATACTATCCAATTTGAAAGCGGGCTAATCTTTCATTGTTATATTCATGCTTCCCGGCAACAGGGTTATTTTTCATTTGAACATATACCCGGAGATAAAAAGTTTGTTGACCTGCTCATACCACAACTGGTTATCCCGGCATACCAGTCAGCAAAAAATATCCCGGTTAATGATAACAGCCATGCCGGTGAAGGGCTGCAAAGATTAGGTTATGCTGCAGGTACAGTTACAACAACTGAAAATTCCATTCTCTATCATCAACCTACTTATGCAAATCATTATTACGAAGTACGCATCGAATGGAAAAAAATGGCTGCCGGAAATATCATTGGTACCTGGACCATATCACAAGATCATCCCACGCAGCTTTCTCCCATAAATAATTCAGTGGAACCCACTTATTGGGATGAGCATCTTTTGTGGTGGAAAAATTATTGGGCGCAATCTGCTATTCATCTCCCGGATTCTCTCCTGCAGAAACAATATTATTTGGAGCTATACAAATTAGGTTGCGTAGCCAGAGCCGGAGCGCCGGCTATTACCCTGCAAGCTATATGGACCGCAGACAATGGTAGCCTGCCTCCCTGGAAAGGAGATTTTCATAATGACCTGAATACGCAATTAAGTTATTGGCCGGCCTATACGTCGAATCATTTATCGGAAGCCGCCACTTTTACAGACTGGCTTTGGAAAACAATGCCGGAAAATAAGACATTTACAAAAAACTATTTCGGTGTAGATGGTTTAAATGTCCCTGGTGTAGAAACTTTGCATGGTTACCCGATGGGTGGCTGGATTCAATATTCGTTATCACCCACTACCACGGCCTGGTGTGCTCAATATTTTTATTGGCAATGGCAATACAGCCAGGATACCACATTTTTACATGATAGAGCTTATCCTTATTTGCATGCCGTTGCCGTTTACCTGGAGCAAATTACTTTTTTGAGAAATGGGAAACGCTACCTGCCACTCAGTTCCAGCCCGGAGTACAATGACAATAATCTTGATGCCTGGTTTACGGATTGGACAAATTATGATTTGTCCTTAGTGAAATTTTTATTTTCAGCTATAACTGACGTTTGCAACCGAATGCAACTATCGAATGAAGCAAAGCATTGGTCAGACATAAGCCGGCAATTACCGGACTATGCTATAAATGAAACAGGCCTTTCTGTTGCACCTGGCCAGGATCTTGAAGAATCACACCGGCATATGTCGCCCTACATGAGTATATATCCCCTTGCATTATTGGATATCAATAAGCCGGAAGATAAACCGGTAATAGAAAATTCCATGCGGCATTTGGAAACATTGGGTACGCGTAATTGGTGTGGGTATTCTTTTCCCTGGATGGCCTGCCTCTATGCCCGTGCTTATGATGGTGAGAAAGCTGTAAAGCAATTACAAATTTTTGCATCTGCATTTTGTTCTCCTAATAGTTTTCATTTAAATGGGGATCAATCCGGCGGGCATTATTCTTCACTGACCTACCGGCCATTTACACTGGAAGGAAATTTTGCATTTGCACAGGGCGTACAGGAACTCTTATTACAAAGCCGGGATGGTTATATAGAAGTATTCCCGGCTTTACCTGCCGGCTGGACAGATGTTGCTTTTGAAAACCTGCGGGCAGCGGGTGCTTTCCTGATCTCTGCGAAAAAAATTCATGGTGTAGTAAAAAGTATCCAGGTACAAGCAACTGCCAATACAACATGTACCCTTAAATTACCTTTCACTGATTTTGCTTTTGCCGGCTCGCAAAAGAAATATACTGTGCATGATGGTTTACTGTCTTTTTCTTTACTAAAAAATGAGCAGGTTGAAATAATGAATTTACAACCGTCATTAAAAAATTAATGAACGAGTTGCATCCTTCATTTTCTTTTTTGCCATTTCTTTATGGCTTACCCCAGGTAACACAAGTGACATAACCGGGTAACTGCACTTTCGATCCATTCTTCCAGTAAAAATCTGCATTTGCTTCATAGCTTCCAGTTGCATAATAATCATTATCTGGAGAAATGGTCAGGTTCCAGGGACTGGCTGTGGAAGCATCGCCTTCTATATTTTCCAGGGTGCCATTTTTCCAAACAACTGGTTTGGAATCTGCTGTTCCTACCAGGTACACATCCTGGTTCTGAACATATACACCAGTAGCACCGGCATTATTCCCGGGTAGATCTACGATTGTACCATTTTTTAAATAACGGGCGGAGTTCCCTTTATTCCCTGCCAGATAAATATCATTACCATCAATGTATAAACCCTCAATAGCATCTAAATCAGTTTGCGGATATTCAGTAGGATCAAAAGGCATACTGGCAGTAAATTTCCAATAGGAATTGCTGGGGCCATTTTCATACCCAACGACGTATAAATCGGTACCGATCATTGCCATCCGGGACACATCGGTAACCTGATTGACGGGAAAAATAAAATAGGTCTGCCCGTTTTTCCAAATTTTTCCAAAACTTTCTGAATTGACTGTTTCAGTACCGCCTACATACACATCATTACCAGCAACCAGTACAGTGCTTGCAAAAGTGTTGCTGTTACTATAATCTTTTGGTAAGAGGCTCACAACACCATCTTTCCATAAGGTAGCAGTCACCTGGATATTATCACTTTCAGCACCAACGGCATATAAGTGTCCGCCGGAATAATTCAAGTCGGTAACAAGTGAAAATACAAAACCCGGGGCATGCGTGTACAACATCAGTGCGCCATTCTTCCATACGGCTGCTTGTGGTTGTGTAGAGGCATCCGGCACAAAGCCGCCTACATAAATATCTGCCGGTGTCGATGGTGGTGGAGTAGGTGGCTCATAATGTGAGGAGCAGGAAACCAAAAAGAAAGTAGCGAGGCAAATCGGGAAAAAAGAACACTTTAAAAATCCCCGATACACATTAATTGACTTGTTCATAGCTGGGTGATTTCAAATAAAGATAAAAAAATATATAATACTTTTTTATCTTTTTTTGAAATGATATATTTACAGGCTATTCAAATAAATACACGTGATTAAACTATTTTTAGGAAAGCTTATTTAAATTTTGCTGCTTTATCCACCACCTGCAAGCTTAGTGTCCATTTATTTTCAGCTAATTCCAATAAGCTGAGGCTGACTTTAACAGCAGTATTTTTAATAGTATAATTTATCCCATAGCCTTTTGTGCCGAAACTATTCAGGTTTTCCGTAGTGCGGGTAGCATAATCCAGGCAGGCATCTAATTTTTTGATCAACAAATTGAATTCATTCTTTGCTTCAGTCTCAGTTTGTTTCAGGTAATTACTGGATTCGTAGGTATAACAAGTATAACGGCCTCCACCATCCAGGATATCCAATTCAGCAACTTCCCTGATTTGTGTTTTCGAAAAATAGCGGTGTGTAAATGTAGGTGTGTAAATGAGTCCATCACTATACTTATCTTTTTCTGAAGCGCCACGGATATTGATAAAGCCATTCCGGCTTTCATTTACCAGTGTCATCACATCATCGCAAAAGGGTTTATCATAAATGCCTTTTGCCTTCTGTGCATTTTTCTTTTGTTCTTCTATAGTATTGTAAGGAATGGATTTGATTACCCATACCACGTAATGTTCATTGGCCGGAGCCGGCATCAGGTGTACCATCCATTCCAGGTAATCCTGGCTGCCATATAAAATATCTTCACTGTATTTTATAACGGTGGTATCTCCGTTTTTCGATTTCAATACCTCGTTGGGTCGCCGGTAGAGGCATTTATGTTTCATTAGTTTTTCAGCCATGGAAACAATATAGGCGGCTGCCTCCTTGTAATCGTTGCTGTTATTGCTTAGTGTAACCACGGTAAAGAAACTACCTTTCCCATCGGTCTGGTAATTAACGGCAAATTTTTTTTCTTTACCTGTCCCGGGCAGGGTTAGCGGTTGCAATCGGTTGACCTGCTCAGTCACTCCATTCGGTAAATAGTTTTTTAAAGTTTTATCACATACGGCATTTAAAATAGTTTCCATGGCGGTTTGCGAAACAAAAGGCTGCAGCTCATCACTAAAAAAATCAATTTCATCTGCCCAGAACGATGTATCGGCTGTTTGGTTTGAATTTGTTTTGTTACCAGTCTTTTGAGCGTAGCTGCCTGTTAATATAAAACAGCTGAAGAGGAGGATGATTACTTTATGCATATGTTGATTTCCATTTTTAATGTGTTTTGAAAAGTAAAGCAGGCTTCATTTATCATCATGTCGGGATTTACTTAGTACAAAAATTATTGTAAAGATATTTCCCGGTTAATCCGGTTGCATACCCGGCATACGGTATTTCCTAATGTTGATATCCGGTTTTTTTTAAAAAATTAATTCTTTTCGGGTGGAGATTTTATAATGTAGTCCTGTTATTAAGTAAGGATAAACTAAATATTTCTTTTTCAATAGAATAGAGGTTTTCAAAAGACAGGTTTGGAAAGCTAATTCGCCATTTCAATTTTTATAGAAAAAAATGTGATAAAACACATAATTACTATTTAAAAAAATATTAAATTGCAGAAACTATCTCTTATTGAGATACCAAACTGATTAGCTGTAAAACTAATCCTCGCTTAAGGAGAAGCCGAAAACCTTTCTACAGAGTAGGCATCATTTTTAACTGTTTAAAAACTAAAACATGAAAAAGATCATTTCATTTGCTTTGGCAACTTCGTTGCTCTTATGCTGTTTCCTGGAAGTTAAATCCCAGAAAAACTGGGCAGTAGGCGGTAATAATGCAACCGCAGACACAACTTTAGGTACCAAAAACAACCGGGACTTAATCATTATAACACATAATGTGGAACGACTCCGGTTTACAAAAGATGGGAAAGTGGGTATTGGTACCGCAACTCCAAGTTCTGCTTTTGAAATTAAAGGGATTACTACACTGGATGGGAATTTAAAAATAAAGAAAGGATCCCAATCCATCCAGTTTTCCAATCCGGGCAGCAATCCAAAACCTATGATTTATATGTTGAATTCAGGTACTGCCAATCCTGACCGTATGGTGCTTGCCCATTCTTCTACTTACACTGACTGGGGCCTTCAATATTCCGACGCCTTAGACCAGTTTAATTTCCTGGGAGCAGGAAACAACAGGTTTGCCATTAATCTTTCATATGGTCGTATTGGAATTAATAATGCATCACCTTCATATAACTTAGATATTGTAGGTGATGAAATGATCAATGGCACATTACGGTTCAAAGATTCTTTAGATGGGATACAGTTTGCAAATCCCAGTACAACTTCAAATCCCATGATAACCATGTTTACATCAGGAACTGCAAATAAAGATAGAATGGTGATTGCACATTCACCTGGCTACCCAACCTGGGGATTAAAATATAGCGATCTATATGATGCTTTTGATTTTATTGGCAACGGCACCAGTAAAATGTATATTAACTTAGGTTCAGGGAATGTTGGAATAGGAACAAGTACACCTACTTACAGGTTGGATGTATGTGGCACCATACGTGCGAAAGAAGTACGGGTGGAGACAGGCTGGTGCGATTATGTTTTTGAAAAAGATTATAAACTCCGGTCTTTTGATGAATTGGAAAAGTATATTAATGAAAATAAACATTTACCCGGCATAGCTCCAGCCAAGGAAGTGGAAAAAGACGGATTAAAGGTGGCGGAAATGAATAAAGCCATGATGGAAAAAATAGAGGAACTCACCCTGTATGTATTGCAATTAAATAAAGATAATCAACGCCTGCAAAAAGAAATTGATGCATTGAAAAAGAAATAAGTTTTCCACTCTAAAAATGAATTACTATGCAAAAGATATTTAATTTGTTCACCGGGTATATACGCCCGCCACTACTGGCATTATTGCTCCTGATGGGCAGCCAGGTGTTGGGGCAGGCAGAACATCCCATCGGTGATCAATTCACAAAAATCGTAAAGCCGGGCAGTACCAGGGAATGGGTGAAATTCTGGGATGACAGTACCATTACTGCCAGCACTTTCTTTTCCCGGTTTAAAGACCTACTCAACCTGACTGACGATGATGTAATGCGCCTGGTCAAAACAACAAAAGATGAATTAGGCTTTACACATTACAAGTACAAACAGTATTACAAAAATCACCAGGTTGTTTTTGGCGAATATATCGTTCACCAGCAACCGGATGGATTAATCACTAAGGCAAATGGCCGGTTAATTTCAGGCATGCGTGCTTCTACAAATTTTTCCGTATCGGAAAAACAGGCACTGACGAATGCGCTGCAATTTATGCATGCCAAAAAATACCTGTGGCAAAACCTGGTTTTGGAAAAATCCCTGCAGGAGCAACAAAAAAATACCAATGCCACTTATTATCCCAAAGGCGAACTGGTATTTGCACCGGATAATTATGATGCGCAATTTGAGCCATCCAATTACAGGCTGGCCTGGTTTTTCAAAATTTATACCGACGATCCGGATGTACCAGCCAAAGATGTATATGTGGATGCCCTTACAGGTCGTGTGATCTATTCCAATGATATTTCCATGAACTGTTCAGGTGGTACAGGTACATCTGCCTATAATGGCAACGTAAATGTCTATACCCTTTATTCCGGGGGTACGTATACATCACACAACGATTGCCAGGCTACTGATATTTATGTGTATAACTGTAATGGCGGTGGTGCATCTAATACATTGTATAATGATGGTGATAACGCCTGGTCTAATATGTCTGGAGTGCAGGCCATGTGGGGAGCGGCACAAACATACAGCTATTATAATGGAGTTCATAGTCGTCAAAGCTGGGATGGTGCTGCGGGGGATATGATTGCCTATAATAATGCCTATGCCGGATCGAATAATGCCTGCTGGGGTTGTACAGGTAATTCTACCATTTTTTATGCAGGCAGTACAGGCGCAGCAAATGATGATTGGAATACCGATGATATCATGGGCCATGAATTTACACATGGTGTTACCCAGGATGAAGCAGGCTTGGTGTACAATAAAGAATCCGGCGCTTTGAATGAATCCTACAGTGATATTTTTGGTGAAATGGTGGAAAGCTGGTCAGAAGGCAATTGCGATTATCTCGTGGGGGCCGACCGTGGAGCCATCCGGAGTTTTATTTCACCCAATACCTATGGTGATCCGGATACGTATAAAGGTACTTACTGGTATAGTACTACCGGGTGTACACCTTCCAGTGGTAATGACAACTGTGGTGTGCATACCAACAGTAGTGTACAAAACCGTTGGTTCTATCTTTTATCCGAAGGCGGAACTGGTACCAATGACAATGGCGATAGTTATAATGTAACAGGCATTGGCCGCTTTGAAGCAAGGCTGATTACATATCGTGCATTAGTGGTATATATGGGTTCTTCTTCTCAATATATAGATGCCCGGAAAGCAGCTATTGAAGCAGCAGTTGATTTATATGGCAGTTGTTCACAGGAGGCTATTTCTGTTGGTGATGCCTGGCATGCCGTGGGTGTAGAAAGTCAATCATCGGCATTTACACAAAATGCCTGTGGCAATTATCCGGCAAACGGCACATTTGTGCAGGCTATATCCGTAACCTATGGCGGTAATGGTTGCACTACGACTATCACACCCAGCGCCACAACAGTATATTTTATGGCACGCGATAAGGTAATTCTTTATCCTGGCTTTACCGCCCAGAATGGATCTAACTTTGTTGCCTACCTGGAACCCTGTTCTTCTACCAGGTACTTCGCAGAAAAAGATCCTCCTATGAGCGATCTGGAAAAAGGGATTCAACATCCCCCGGTACAAAATATGATGGCACCATCGCAACCTAAAGTACAGGTGGATGCCGGTAATGATGTAATGGTTACACCGAATCCGTTTACCAGCAACTTTATGCTGACTATCACTTCCCAGGAGGCAGTGCGGGTACAGGTGAACATTTATAATGCCGCCGGAAGTATAGTGAAACAGCAAAGCGGTATCAATTTGCTGAAAGGCATCAATAAAATTCCTTTCAACCTATCCGCTGTTGCCAATGGCGTGTACATGTTAGAAGTGAATTTCGGCAATGCAAAAATTATGAAGAAAATAGTGAAAGGCAATTAAGCCGTTTCGGAACAAAACGAACCCCTTCCAATCGGAGGGGTTTGTTTTTTTAAAGTAGTTTAATGGACGATGTCTTGTATAGTTATTTATGTAAGAACACCTGTAATTACCAGCTTGTTTTTCCCGGATTAACTGAAAGAAATAAAAAAGGCTCAGCATTTTGTTAGTAAGATAACCATACAAAGTAATGCAAAACAAATACCTGCAAACAGAGCAGCTTTATTTCCTTTTGCTATTTCCAGGATCATGCGAAATGGAAACAGCACCAGCAGTAAAGCAACAATCAACAATAAAATACCTATAATTAGAATTGCCAACATTAATTAAAGTTATAAAATAATCAGGGCTGTATTTTCTACTTCTACTGTTTTTATACGTAATTACCCCTGTTTATGTCTTTATCATTTGAATAATGAATTAGGAAAATAGGATTCAGATTTTGTTGCATCATCTGATCAATAGTTTCCTTCATATTTGGATCCACTATTCTCTCAATGGCATTGTCCAATTCTGGATGCTCGCCTATTACCCTTCTCTCCGGCATCTTTATTTTTTCACCGATTCGCATTAGTGCCAGGCTTTTCCAGTAGGCGCCTTCAGCGCTTAATGCGCGATTTCTTGCATTATTGCCCACGGTGCCACCTTTTGTTTTGCTGCGTGCCCCGGTGGCTTTGTAATACATAGCCCAGAAATATTTTTTCATGTTAGCGGTTACCGGTATCTCGGCGCCTTCATTATGTACGCCTGCATAGGCAACTGTGTTGGTAATATGTATATTCTCTCCCTCAATATGGCTCATGTATCCATCCTGCAGGTCGCCGCTCTGGTAAAGCAGTTTCCTACCCTTCTTTGCAGGATTCTTTGCCGGTGGCCATGGATTGCCAAAAAAAGCCTCCCGACGTATGTTTTCGTGCAGCAGCTCCATTGCTTTTACTTCCACATCAGATAGGCAGTGTTGGAGGAAAGTGTCAAAGTTTGCCATTGAAGTATATTTGATTTAAAAAAACATGGAAGATTATTCACCGGAATTTGATTTACAAAAATTGATTGGTGAACTGATGTCGGAAATCATCCGGTTAAAAGCCGAATCTACCGTAAATCGGGAATTGATTTCACAACTGTACCGTTCAGTTCATTCTGAATTATCGCACGAATCTTTTGACAACATGTATCGTAAATCATTTTCTGAGATGCTTGATCAGTTAAGAACCTCGCACGAATGGTTTGAAGGTTATTGGAAACAAATTCTTCATGATCTTGACCAATAATTTCTGAAAGCGTCTTTTGTTGCTTTCCAATGTTTATTAATAAGTTCATTTTTGAATATTTAAAAAGTTTGTATATTTATTTTTTGGTTGAAACTAATGCCTATGTTTTATCTTTCTGATGAAGAATGGCAATCGCTGCATAAGCAATATTTATACTGCGTGGTCGAATTTGATAATGATGCTGATGACCCTCCCGATTACAAACTGGCTGCGGATGTGGTGCTTAGATTTCTTCAAAAATATTGTACTCATCCTATCCGGTTTTACGAGTTTCAACTTGACAGTCTTGCTCACTTGCTTGGCGGATTGCACGCCACAACCGGTACCGGCGCGATCCCCCTGGCGGCGTTTCAAGAGGTTTGCCTGAAGTTACTGCGTCTCTGTAACGAAGGACAGCTTTCTGACAGTCGTGTAAGGAGCAATTAAGGCTCCATAAGGTATCCCATAAAATGCGTTCCAAGGGTGTTTTGGGTTCAATTGTCTGTTCCATCTTGTTTATTTAAAAAGTTTGTATATTTGTGGTTGAGTAAGAGATGGTGTAACTGGGAGTTGAGATCCCGGTCTATTCATTATTTCTTACTCTTTTTTTTAAGAAGATTCGCGGAATAGGGTTTTTCATAATCATCATTAATGATTTCTGCATTCAGTCGCCAGTTTTGTTTGCCCCATTTAAAACGATAATATGAATATCCGGTTACACCACGGTCCAACTTTTTTTGATAATTCGGGCTATTTTTTGAAAGCGGTTTTGATTCAATAAATTCTGCTTCCCTGACAATCTTATGAATATCTTTCGCCATCTCCTTCAGCTTTGGTTCTGTAAAATGGCTTGAAAATTCTTTTAGGTATCGGCGGGTAACCTGTACTTTCCCGGTGAAAAAATTTAATTGCGTTTCAGGTGATGTTGTAACCGGTATATTTATTTTAGCCCATTTCGCAATTTCACGATCCTTTTCTTTACGTGCATTGGACTTTTCCATCTCCTCCACCACTTTCTTTGCTCTGCACTTATCTGCCTGACCTGAAAGCTGTATTTTCTGCATTACAGAAAGCGTATGCCATACTGCGCTTAGCTGACCACAATTGCCTGATGTGTAGGGATGTTCCGGCGGCATCACCTTCATTTCCTTGCCCGGATTAAAGCGGAATATTGCTGCCTTGTTGCTGCCATCTTTACCGATTTGGGTAGTAGCCTGGTCTCCCTTAGCTATAGCATCCGTACTATCGCTTACAGGATATTCTCCTTTGCGTACCTGCACAGTCACACATCTACAGTTATATCCATTCGGTGGCATGTACTCGTTCCAGAAAGGATCGTCAACCGGAAGTGTAATTCCTTCAAGTTCCTGATGCTCCGGTCGCACCCGATCGTCCAACATGG
>JBDHYG010000023.1:0-33865 GCA_039811225.1 Parafilimonas sp. | reverse complement strand
GTGATAAGATTATTTTTGGAATGATAAATTTGAGATGTAATGGACAGGCTATTTTTATGAGCCAGATGAAAGAAGTAAAAGTAAAATCAGATTTGTGGGATTCATATGAAGTTAAGTAAGGGCACTATCCCATAAAGTGTGTAAAAAAAATTCAGTCCATATTTTTTCATTCAGTATTCTTTTTTTTAAAATAAATTTTTATTCAAAAAATGCGTTCATCACTGCGTGTCCAAAGAGATACCTTTAAAAAAACCGATTCCTTTGAATTACTCACCCAAACAATTATTTCATTTCTTCTTCATCATGTAACTTGCTCAAGTAAGTTATTTTTAAATTATCATTTCTGCATTTTAGTATGACTGGCAAGGCGCAAATTATAGAAAAGGGCTACACCACCGTCAATGACCTGCAGTTGTATTATGAAATTTATGGCAATGGTAAGCCGCTGGTATTGATTCATGGCGGGGGTTCTACAATTGATACAACTTTCGGTCGTGTAATCCCGCAGTTAGCCAAAAAATACCGGCTGATTTGCATGGAATTGCAGGCGCATGGCCGATCCGGCGACCGGCCCGCTCCTATTTCTTTTAAACAAGATGCGGATGATTTGGTAGCCTTACTCGATTTTTTACAGTATGACAAAGTGGATATCCTGGGCTTTAGCAATGGCGGTATGACTGCACTGAAAATGGCTATCCATTATCCCCGGCGCTGTAATAAAGTGGTGGCCGGTTCCGTTCTGCTGAAACGGGATGGGGCATTCCCACTGTTCTGGGAATTTATGCAAAAGGGTACATTTGATCAAATGCCTCAAGCATATAAAGATGCTTTTCTGCAGGTAAATCCCGACCCGGCCCGCTTGTATAATCTGTTTCAAAAATGTGCTGATCGAATGATCCATTTTACTGACTATTCAGATGAAGAATTAGCCACTATCCAATCTCCGGTGTTACTGATTAATGGAGACTAGGATGTGGCTACCAATGAGCATATCGTAGCTATGGCAAAAATAATTCCCCATTGCAGCCTGGCTATTCTCCCGGGCGGGCATGGCGCATACATCGGTGAAATCACTACCTGTAATGCGGATAGCAACTACAATTCCATAGCAGTTCCCCTGATTGAAAAATTCTTGGATGAAGCCTAATCTTTTTTGTTGAATGAATTTTTATCCAGCAAATGAAGAAAGCTATTTTTAAAATAAAATGAAAAAGTGAAAATTTCATTGCACGATTAAAACAGCAGGAAGTACAGCAAGCAAAAGCAAATTTGTACCTTTATGCCAACTTGATTTTATTTACCCTAATCAAAAAAAAAAATTACACATGTCCATAAAAAGGAAACCGGAAAGCCAGATGATGTCGTATGGCTATAAACCGGAATTATCGGAAGGTGCGGTGAAATGCCCGATTTTCCAGACTTCTACATTTGCTTTCAAAACAGCCGAAGAGGGAAAAGCTTTTTTTGAAGTGGCCTATGGTTTACGCGAAAAAAAGGAACGAGAAGAAATGGGGTTGATTTATAGCCGGATCAATAACCCGGATCTGGAAATCCTGGAAAATCGCCTCACCCTTTGGGATGAAGCCGAGGCTTGTGCTGTTTTTGAAAGTGGCATGTCGGCTATCACTACGGTACTGTTGGAGTTTTTAAAACCGGGCGATCTCCTGCTTTTTAGTAACCCGGTTTATGGGGGCACCGATCATTTCATCAATGACATTTTACCTAAATACCAAATTCATACGGTCTCTTTCAAAGTCGGCCAGTCCAAAGAAGAGATTATTGAAATTGTGCAACAAACCGGAATGGCAGATAAGCTTGCATTAGTGTATATAGAAACCCCGGCCAACCCGACCAATGACCTGATAGATATTGCAGCCAGTAAAGAAGTGGCCAGTTATTTTTCTACAAAAGAAAAGGAAATTTATCTCGCCGTGGACAACACCTATATGGGGCCGGTATGGCAGCACCCGTTAAAAAACGGCGCCGACCTGGTTTTATATTCTGCAACCAAATATATCGGCGGCCATAGTGATGTCATTGCAGGCGCCTGTCTTGGTTCGAATGCACTTATAAACCGGGTGAAAAACCTGCGTACCTTCCTGGGCAATATGGCCAGTCCCAATACCGGGTGGCTCCTGATGCGTAGCCTGGAAACACTGAAATTGCGCATGGATAAAATTGCCCAAAATGCGCAGGAAATTGCTCACTATTTGAATCAACATCCTAAAATAGAAAAAGTATATTTCCCCGGAAACCTCACAGAAGCAGACGGGGAAAAATATAAAATCAAACAACGGCAATGTTTGTCCGATGGTGGCATGATATCCTTTGACATTATTGGAGGTGAAAAGGAAGCCTTTGTTTTTCTGAATAACTTAAAACTTATCAAACTGGCTGTCAGCCTGGGTAGCACAGAAAGCCTGGCGCAGCACCCGGCTACCATGACCCATGCCGGTGTACACCCGGACACAAAAAAAGAATTTTCCATTACGGAAAAAATGATTCGCCTTTCTGTAGGCGTAGAACATGCAAGCGATATTATTTATGATATAGAACAGGCATTGGCAAAATGCTGATACGCAAGCGTGTTAGCTTATTTTTCTTTTGGTTTATATTTCTTTAAAATCCTTCTAGAAATAAATAACAGGATGACCAATGGAATTAAACAACTTAAAATGGCTGTTTCATTATCTCCATATATCAGTAATAAAATAAACATTAAAATAAAAGTTACACTCAGTACGATGGCACTGGCTAAACTTTCCAAATACAAGTATCTTTTTTCATCCTGTCGCCCGCTGGTACATAAATCATTTTTCTGCTTAAATAAATAATGGCATAAAATAAAATGAGCAATAGTGACAAAATAAATATTTCCAAAATACAAGAAGATCATGAAGGCATAACCTTCTTCAGCTGTTTCTGAAAAACTGGATGCCGTGAACGGGAAACAAATGATAAAAAACAGGAAAATCAGGTTCCGGGCGATGAGGCCATCATTATAGGTTTTCAAATGCCGGAACATTTTCAGATGTTTAGCCCACATTACACCCACATAAAAAAAGCTCAACATAAAAGCATAAAAATGTATGAGCAACGGCCGGATGGCTTCAAAAACCATTTGTGTAGTAGTCTTTTCAGGAATATGGGGAAACTTCAATTCAAGCACCAATAAGGTAATGCCAATGGCAAACACCGCATCACTAAAAAGAATCATGCGCTCCAGTTCAAATTCTTTTTGCAGTTCTTTATTTGTATCCGTCATAAAAAATTAAATGTGTTATTACCAATTCATTCGTTCTCTTAATGCCCGGATATGTTGTACATGATGACGGCCATGCCAGGCATACAGGCCCAACAATTCCCACAAAGACATCTCTCGTTTTTGTTCCGGGTGAAAGACGGTGCGTTCCCATTGTGTTTCCGTTAAATCATGTAATGCCGCAACCCAGCGCCGGTGCAGGGAAAATAATAGGGTGATGGAAATATTGACCGGCTCTTTTTCCACATCCGGTAATAATGCCCAGGCTTTTTCATCATAGGTTTTTATAGTGGGATTATTTTCGGTCAGCCCCCATTTAAAACGGATATATGCATGCATATGGCTGTCGGCAATATGATGTACCAATTGTTGCACTGTCCAGCCACCGGGCCGGTAAGGCGTTTGTAATTGATGGACATCTAAATTTTGAATAGCGATTTCCAGGTCCTGGGGAAGGCAGGCTATCTCCAATAATCGTTTCTCTTTTTCTTTATGAGAAAAAACGACCGGAACATATTTGCCAATGGGATATTGCAGGTCTGAAGTCATAAACATTTTTTTTAAATAAAAAATTATACTTCCCGTAGTGTATGGCCGGTTAAATCAATAAACACATCTTCCAGGTTGGCTTTCTTTACCTGTCGTTCTTTTTCAAAACCTTTATTCACCAACTGGTCTATCAATTTATCCGGTGTATCCAGCGCAATGATCCGGCCGGCATCAATAATGGCCACGCGGTCGCAAAGGATTTCTGCTTCATCCATATAATGCGTAGTTATGATGACCGTGGTTCCGCGTTTCCGGATATCGAGTACTAATTCCCAAAGATTTCTTCTTGCCTGTGGATCCAGGCCGGTTGTTGGTTCATCCAGGAAAATCACCCGTGGGCGATTGATCAACGTAGTGGCTATGGAAAAACGTTGTTTTTGGCCTCCGCTTAATTCCTTGAATTTCCGCCTGGCTTTATCCCGCAGATTAACAGAATCCAACAAAGCCATAGCATCTATTTTTTCATTGTACAACGCAGCAAACAAATACAGCAACTCCGTTAAATTCAGGCCGGGGTAATAACCGGAAGTTTGCAATTGTACGCCGATGATTTTTTTAATTTCATTCGGTGAATTATCCAGGTCAAATCCGTCAATGAATACCTTACCGGACGTTTTTTTCCGAAGGGTTTCCATGATTTCCAGTGTAGTGGATTTACCGGCTCCATTCGGGCCCAGGAGGCCAAAGATCTCGCCTTCCTGCACCTCAAAGCTAATTCCTTTTACAGCCTCAAAATCGCCGTAATGCTTTACAAGATCTTTTACAATGATGATTGGTTTTTGCATGATCGCAAGATAAGACATCCATGGAAAACCTCACTTATTACGCTTCCCGGTTTAAAGAAATCTTACTGTGTTTTCGGCCATATAAAAAATAAATGGAGAGACCAATACCCATCCATACAAAAAACCATAGCCAGCTAATCACCGGAATTTCAATCAACAGGTACATGCAGCACAAGGCCCCTACTACCGGGATCAGGGAAAAGTTTTTACGAAAAGTCTGAATGGCAATGAGGATGGCCAGGAAAACAAAGACGAGGAAAAATATTTCCTGGTGGTTTTCATTTTGAATATTTTCAAAAGCCATTTGGATACGGGTCCGGAAAGCAAAAATGAAAAGAGCTACCAGGAGTAAAATAATATATTTACCATTGATGTAAGGCAATTGAAAACTATTACCTTTTGATTTACTGATGCGCGGTAAAACCAACACCCCGCCACATACCAGCACAAAGGCGAATAAGGTACCGATACTGGTAAGATCAGTAACAATGGAAGATGGGATAAATAAAGCAGGAATGGCTACAATCAACCCGGTAACCAATGTAGCAAAAGAGGGTGTTTTGTACTTGGGATGCACCTGCGAAAATTTCTTAGGCAATAACCCATCGCGGCTCATGCTCATCCAGATACGGGGCTGGCCTAATTGAAATACCAGCAACACACTGGTTGTAGCCACAACAGCACTGATAGAAATGATATAACTGATCCAGGGCATATTGATCCGCTGGAAAACAAATGCCAGGGGATCATCCACTTTCAATTCGCTATAATGCACCATGCCTGTCAATACCAATGCAATGAGAATATATAAAACCGTACAGATTACTAAGGCATAAATCATCCCGCGTGGCAGGTCTCGCTGAGGATTTTTACATTCTTCTGCTGTGGTACTAATGGCATCAAAACCAATATAAGCATAGAATACGGCAGATACGCCCTGCAGTACGCCCGTAAATCCATTCGGCATAAAAGGATTCCAGTTGGCCGGGTTTACATAAAAAAAGCCAAGGACAATCACAAAGACAATGACCAGTAATTTAAAGATCACCATAAAATTGGCGCTCTTCTTACTTTCCTGCATTCCAATATAAGCCAGGGCCGTAATCAGGATAACAATAATACAAGCCGGTAAATTTAAAAATAAACGATAACCAAATAATTCCGGGGCACTATTGAATCCTGTCATGATCTCCTGCATAGCCGGCGTAATAGCATTGCCTGCTGTCACTTGTGCCGTTACCCCTGCCAATGCATCACTGGCAGTAGAAAAATTGGTCGTTAACCAATAAGGCAAATGAATATTCAAGCCTTTTAATAAATTATTGAAATAACTACTCCAACTGATTGCTACCACGATATTTCCTATAGCATATTCCAGGATGAGCGCCCAGCCAATGATCCAGGCTATCACTTCACCAAAAGAAATATAGGCATAGGTATAAGCGCTGCCACTAACGGGAACCCGGCTGGCAAACTCCGCATAACACAAAGCGGAAAAACCACAGGTCACTGCTGTAATAATAAACAGGATGGATACTCCCGGCCCGCCATGAAATGCGGCTGAACCGATCGTAGAAAATATCCCGGCGCCAATCACGGCTGCTATGCCCAAAAAGGTCAGGTCTTTTACACCCAGGACACGATCCAGCTTATGGCCGTGGCCATCGGTGGCACCTGATTCATGTTCGCGTAAAATATTTTCTATGGATTTTTTTCGGAAGAGTGTATTTGCCATGCAGTCTTTTTTAAAAAAAAATAATGTTGGTTATTATGTTTAGCAATCTTTTTAAAACATTCCTGGTTTATACCACGCATCCCGCTCTGCCCGGCCTGTTCTTCTTTAAAAAGAAGGAGGGCGGATTCATTTAGGGCTACAAGTTGTTTCATTCTGTTTACTTAACCAAAAATTTAATTAAAAAAATCTCCCCTGCTGTGGGCAGAATTAAAATTAATGTGCATTTTTGACTCCATTTCAACACTACGATTCAAACTGATATCCTGTTATCATGCAAAATAAATTCCCGGTATTTTTATTCTTTCTTTACCTCCCTTTCCTGGCTTTTAGTCAAAAATCTTTACCGGCTTTAGATAAAGCCATGCAGCAATTTTTGCAGGATCCCACCTTACAACATGCACTTACAGGTCTATATGTTACGAATAGCAAAACGAATGAAGTAGTCTATGCATTAAATGAACAGGTTGGCATGGCACCCGGCAGTACTCAAAAAATATTTACGGGTATCGCGGCTTTTGATTTGCTGGGAAAAGATTTTCGGTTTGAAACAAGCCTTGGTTATTCCGGAGAAATAAAAAGCGGTCAATTAAATGGTGACCTTATTGTCCAGGGTGATTTTGATCCGTCACTCGGGAGTGAGCGGTATCCCAATACAAATCCCTCCCACGTATTTTCCCGAATGGGGGCTGCTATCCGTAATACTGGTATTGAAAAAATACAAGGGAAAATACAAGTCCTGCCTCCATCAGCCACAATCCCATCTGCCTGGATTTGGGAAGACCTGGGAAATTATTTTGGCGCAGCCGCATCAGGTCTTAACTGGCGGGAAAATAAATATGATCTGCACCTTCGTTCCGGTGATAAAACGGGTGACCCTGTAGAGATTCTTTCCGTTAACAATGATACCGGTTACCCTATTTCTTTTACCAATGAACTTACTACCGCAGCAAAAGGAACAGGTGACCAATCATACATATTTCTTCCACTTAACAATACGAACTTTTTAATTCGTGGAACGATTCCCGCCGGAGAAAAAAATTTTATTGTACGAGGCGCTATGCCCGATCCGGTGGCGTATTTTTTAT
The DNA here is from genome assembly GCA_039811225.1 of Parafilimonas sp. GTDB lineage: Bacteria > Bacteroidota > Bacteroidia > Chitinophagales > Chitinophagaceae > JAFDXJ01. The sequence goes on along the minus strand of JBDHYG010000023.1, from coordinate 26,449 downwards.
ATGATTTCAAAAAATATTTACAGAATAAATTTTCACTTGCACCGGCTAATATGAATGTGGCAGAAACTAAAAAAGAAATACATCCTTTATATACCCATTACTCACCCACACTTGATAGCCTGGAATATTTTTTCCTGCAGGAAAGTATCAATTTATACGGAGAAGCCTTTTTAAAAAAAATGGCTGAATTAAAAATTGCCAAAGACCAAACAGAAGATGGCGTGAAGGTGTTAACGACATACTGGAAGACAAAAGGAATTGATAACGGTGCCTTACATATTTTTGATGGCAGTGGATTATCTCCACAAAACAGGGTGACACCGTTTGCCTTAGTACAGGCATTGAATTATGCGAAAGGGCAATCCTGGTTTCCGGCATTTTTCAAAGCTATACCGGTACACAACCAGATTAAAATGAAAAGCGGTACTATCAATAGTGTAAAAGCTTATGCCGGTTACATACATGCAAAAGATGGTACGGATTATACATTTGCCTTCATCGTAAATAATTATACGGGCAGCCATGCAATACTGGTGCAGAAAATGTATGCTGTATTAAACAGCCTGAAATAAAAATTACGCTTCCGGGTCATCGCCCAGTAATTCTCTTTCTATTTCTTCCATTTGCACAATATCCCAGGCTTCACTTTCGGTCGGTGTGTGATTCAATGCATCCAGCAATTCATTTTCTATAAGAAAATTCTTTACATTTTCCGGCAAGGAGCATACCACCATGGAAGCATCATGTGTATAAAAGAGTTCCCGGAGATGAACGAGTTCTTCCGCTATGGGCAATTCCATCGAGCGGACATTTTCAAAATTCAGCACCAGGTTTTTGATAGGTTCTGCCAGCACTTTATTGCAGGCAGTAATAAGTTCTTCTGTTAAATTGGCAGATAAATTTTCCGTCAGCAGGGTAATTACCTTGAATTTCTCTCTGGTATCAATTTTGAATGACAGCATAATATGTATTTTTATTTAACATTTGTGCAAAAATGCATAACGTGATGGATCAAATTTATTTGTTATTATTGTATAAACATATTTAAATGGACAATAACTTTTCACCCCAGGTTAAAGAAATTATCTCCTTTAGCCGGGAGGAAGCCTTAAGACTGGGAAATGACTTTATCGGCACGGAGCATCTTTTACTGGGTTTGATCCGTGAGGGAGATAATACAGCCATTAAAATTTTGAAACAATTGAATGTGGACCTGTATGAACTGAGAAAGGAAATTGAGCTTGCCGTAAAAGATAAGACGGATAAAAATATTGCCAATATCAACAGCCTGCCACTTACCAAACAGGCGGAGAAAGTTATTCGTGTTTCTGTGCTCGAACAAAAAGCCATGAAAAGCAATTTTGTGGAAACCGAGCATCTAATGCTTTCTATTTTGAAAAACAAGGAAAATATTGCTACACAAATTCTCAACCAGTTTGATATAGATTATGATATCTTCAGAAATGACCTGGGTATGGTAAAAAATAACGAAGTACAAAGTGAATATTCCGAAGAGAATGAAGAAGAATTTGAAGAAGAAAAAAGAAATTATGTATCTCCTTCCAAAAGCAAGACCGGGACGGGAGCCAAAAGCAAGACACCTGTCTTAGATAATTTTGGCCGGGATATCACCCGCCTCGCAGAAACAGGGGCATTGGATCCCATCGTAGGAAGAGAAACAGAGATAGAACGGGTTTCGCAAATTTTATCCCGTCGGAAGAAAAATAATCCCATCCTCATCGGGGAGCCGGGAGTGGGCAAAACAGCCATCGTGGAAGGCCTTGCCCTGCGCATCGTGCAGCGCAAAGTAAGCCGCGTTTTATTTGATAAAAGAGTGATTAGCCTGGACCTGGCGGCGCTTGTGGCCGGTACAAAATACCGGGGCCAGTTTGAAGAACGCATGAAAGCAATTATGAATGAACTGGAAAAAAACCGCGATGTGATTTTATTTATTGATGAAATCCATACTATCGTGGGAGCAGGCGGTGCCAGTGGTTCTCTCGATGCCAGCAATATCTTTAAACCAGCACTCTCCCGTGGTGAATTGCAATGTATCGGCGCCTCCACATTGGATGAATACCGTATGCATATTGAAAAAGATGGTGCCCTGGATCGTCGTTTTCAAAAAGTCATGATCGATCCTCCTTCCATGGAAGATACAATCCAGATACTGGAAAATATTAAATCCAAATACGAGGACTATCATAATGTAATCTATAGTGATGATGCTATTGATGCCTGTGTACGACTCAGTGACCGCTATATGACCGATCGGCTCCTGCCCGATAAAGCCATTGATGTATTAGATGAAGTGGGCGCCCGGGTGCACCTGAAAAATATTAATGTCCCCCAAAGCATTGTGGACCTCGAAAAGAAAATTGAAGAAATAAAACTGGAGAAAAATAAAGTGGTAAAAAGCCAACGATTCGAGGAAGCTGCTTCTCTCCGGGATAAAGAAAAAAGACTGGGTGAAGAATTGGAAAAAGCAAAATCAGACTGGGAAGAAGAAAGCAAACATAAGCGCTACCCGATTGATGAAGATGCTATTGCAGAAGTAGTCAGCATGATGACCGGTATCCCGGTGAAACGGATGGTGCAGGCAGAAAGTGAGAAGTTGCGTAATATGCAAAAGGATATGCAGTCAGTGGTTATAGGCCAGGAACAAGCCATTGAAAAAGTGGTAAAAGCTATTCAGCGAAACCGGGTCGGTCTGAAAGATCCCAAGAAACCAGTGGGTTCCTTTATTTTCCTGGGCCCAACCGGTGTGGGTAAAACCGAGCTTGCCCGGGCGCTTTCCCGTTATATGTTTGACAGCCTCGATGCCCTGGTGCGCATTGATATGAGTGAATACATGGAAAAATTTTCGCTCAGCCGTTTAATTGGTGCGCCTCCCGGCTATGTGGGTTACGAAGAAGGCGGCCAGCTCACTGAAAAAATCCGGCGGAAACCATATAGTGTGATCCTGTTGGACGAAATTGAAAAAGCACATCCTGATATTTATAATATTTTATTGCAGGTATTGGATGATGGCCAACTGACCGATGGCCTTGGCCGGAAAGTGGATTTTAAAAATACCATCATTATCATGACTTCCAATATTGGTGTACGCCAGTTAAAAGAGTTTGGCGATGGTGTTGGTTTTGCTACCGCCAGCCGGATGCAAAACCAGGATGAAAATAATAAAGCCGTTATCGAAAAAGCACTGAAACGCACTTTTTCCCCGGAATTCCTGAACCGCGTGGATGATGTGGTCATTTTTAATTCATTGACCAAAGAAAATATCCTCGAGATTATTGACCTGCTGTTGAAAGATGTGACAAAACGCTTAAGCGCCCTGGGCTTTACCCTGGAACTGACGAAAGAAGCAAAAGATTTTCTCGCCGAAAAAGGCTATGACGTGCAGTTTGGTGCCAGGCCATTACACCGGGCTATTCAAAAATACCTCGAAGATCCATTGGCTGAAGAAATCATCAATATGCACGTGAAAAACGGGGATGCCCTGATCGCTAATTTCGATGCGGAAAATGGTAAAATAAAGTTTGAATTCAAAAGCCGGGCCGAAGAAAGTGTCCAATAAAATCGCAGGACAACACATTAGTATTTAATTTTATGTATAAATGGGTTGTGCATTTCAGGTTACTTTCCATTTTATGATCCAAAAGCGGCATTTGATGTAGCCACTAGATCCTTATAAAGGATTTTGGAAAATATTAAGGAATGATTTTTGTCATATTGGATAAAATTGTACCTTTGCCGCCCTATGCATTTTGATATTCTCAGCCTTTCCATTTCATCTTTTTTAAAAACAGCCACAAATAACTTCTACCAGGAGAATGAGATTCTTTTGTGCATGTAAGTTTTTTGAGTGGCTATGAATGGAATAACACTGAATGAAAAGTCAAACAGGCATATCGAAAACGGGTTTTTATCATTAATAATTTGAAATACAAATATGGCCATCACTAAAGACAACCGCAACCGATCCGCATTTTCAAAAATCACCATCGGCCTTGCATCTCCGGATAGCATCCTGGAAAGAAGTTTTGGGGAAGTCCTGAAACCGGAAACCATCAATTACCGCACTTATAAGCCGGAACGGGATGGTTTGTTTTGCGAAAGAATTTTTGGCCCGGTAAAGGATTATGAATGTGCCTGTGGAAAATATAAACGTATCCGCTATAAAGGCATTGTATGCGATCGTTGTGGTGTAGAAGTCACCGAGAAAAAAGTTCGTCGTGAAAGAATGGGCCACATTAAACTCGTGGTACCCATCGTACATATCTGGTATTTCAAAAGCCTGCCCAACAAAATTGGATATCTGCTGGGCATGAGTTCCAAAAAACTGGAAACCATAGTTTATTACGAACGTTATGCCGTAATTCAACCGGGTATCCGTGAAGATAAAGGCCTGCAAATGGGCGACCTCCTGAGTGAAGAAGAATACCTGGAAATCCTGGATAACCTGCCCCGTGAAAATCAAATGCTCCCGGATGATGACCCACAAAAATTCATTGCAAAGATGGGTGCTGAAGCGGTTCAGGATTTATTGGCAAAAATTGACCTGGATGAATTAAGCTATACCCTGCGTAACTCTGCGGCACACGAAACTTCCCAGCAACGGAAAGCAGATGCCTTAAAAAGGCTGAGCGTGGTGGAAGGTTTCCGCGATGCCGGTATGCGCATTACCAATCGCCCGGAATGGATGGTGATGCAATATATCCCCGTCATCCCGCCGGAACTCAGGCCGTTGGTACCTTTAGATGGTGGCCGTTTTGCTTCTTCTGATTTAAACGATTTATATCGCCGGGTAATTATCCGGAACAACCGCCTGAAACGCTTACTCGAAATCAAAGCGCCTGAAGTGATTCTCCGCAATGAAAAGCGGATGCTGCAGGAAGCCATCGACTCTTTATTTGACAATAGCCGTAAATCCAATGCAGTTAAAGCAGAAGGAGGCCGGGCCCTAAAATCACTTTCTGATGTATTGAAAGGAAAGCAGGGCCGTTTCCGGCAGAATCTTTTAGGTAAGCGGGTGGATTATTCCGGCCGTAGTGTAATCGTGGTAGGACCTGATTTGAAAATGCATGAATGTGGTTTGCCAAAAGATATGGCTGCTGAGTTGTTCAAACCATTTATCATTCGCAAACTTATTGAAAGGGGTATTGTTAAAACCGTGAAATCGGCCAAGAAATTAGTGGATCGGAAAGACGCAATTGTTTGGGATATTTTGGAAAACATATTAAAAGGCCACCCGGTATTACTCAACCGGGCCCCTACTCTGCACCGTTTATCCATCCAGGCTTTCCAGCCAAAAATGGTGGAAGGTAAAGCAATTCAGCTCCATCCGCTCGTAACAACAGCCTTCAACGCTGACTTTGATGGTGACCAGATGGCGGTGCATGTGCCCCTGAGCAATGCAGCTATTTTAGAAGCCCAGTTGCTGATGTTATCAGCCCATAATATTTTAAACCCACAAAATGGTACGCCCATTACCCTGCCTTCTCAAGACATGGTCCTCGGGCTGTATTATATTACTAAAGGCAAAAAATCTACCGATAAAGTAAAAATTAAAGGGGAAGGCATGACTTTCTACAATATGGAGGAAGCCATGATTGCTTATAATGAAAAGATCGCCGATTTACATGCCTTTGTAAAAGTGCGGGTACTCGTAAGGGAAAAAGGAGAATTGGTGAAAAAAATAGTTGAAACTACTATTGGCCGCATCATGTTCAATCAATTGGTACCTGCTGAAGTTGGTTATATCAATACCATTCTTACCAAGAAAAACCTGCGTGAAATTATTGGTGATATTATCAAGATCACGGATATACCCACAACGGCAAAATTCCTCGATGATATTAAAACGCTCGGTTTCCGAATGGCCTTCAAAGGAGGTTTATCATTCAGTGTAAATGACCTGATCATCCCGGAAATTCGTGATAGTTTATTAGAGAGTGCTAAAGCCGAAGTAGATGAAGTATGGGATAACTATAATATGGGTTTCATTACAAATAATGAACGCTATAACCAGGTAATTGATATCTGGAGCCGGGTAGATACCCGCCTTACTGAAACGCTTATACGCGAAATGGCCAGTGACCAGTTAGGTTTCAACTCCGTGTACATGATGTTGGATTCCGGTGCAAGGGGTTCCAAAACACAGGTAAAACAGTTGGCTGGGATCCGGGGCTTGATGGCCAAACCAAGGAAGAGCGGTTCCAGTGGTTCCGAGGTTATTGAAAATCCCATTTTGTCCAACTTTAAAGGTGGCCTGAATGTGTTGGATTATTTTATCTCCACACACGGCGCCCGTAAAGGCCTGGCAGATACCGCCCTGAAAACAGCCGATGCCGGTTATCTTACCAGGAGGTTGGTGGATGTAGCACAGGATGTGGTCATCACGGAAGAAGATTGCGGCACCTTGCGTGGTATTGCTATTGCTGCTTTAAAAGACAATGAAGATATTATTGAGCCTTTATCAGACCGGATTGTAGGCCGTATGTCATTGCATGATATTTATCACCCGGTTACTGATGAGTTATTGATTGGTGCCGGAATGGAAATTACGCATGATATTGCCAAGCACATAGAAGATGCCGGTATCGAAGCCGTTGATATCCGCTCAGTGCTGACTTGCGAAACCAAGCGGGGTGTATGTGTAAAATGTTATGGTAAAAACCTGGCTACCGGTTATATCGCACAACGGGGCGATGCAGTAGGTATTATTGCAGCCCAATCCATTGGTGAACCGGGAACGCAGCTTACCCTGCGTACATTCCACGTTGGTGGGGTGGCTGGCTCCTCTTCCGTTGAATCGAAATTGACAGCCAAATTTGATGGTACTATTCATTTCGATGGCTTACGTACCGTAGTATCACATGATATCGAAGATAAAAAATCAATTGTTGTTATCGGCCGTACCGGTGAAGTTCGATTGATGGATATGAAAAATGACCGTATCCTTAGCACCAATAATGTGCCTTATGGTTCTGTGTTAATGGTAAAAGACGGGCGGGAAGTGAAAAAGGGTGATGTGATTTGTACATGGGATCCTTTCAACAATATTATTATTTCTGAAATTGCCGGTGAAGTAAAATTTGAGAATGTACTCGAAGGGATAACTTACCGCGAAGAGTCGGATGAACAAACCGGTCATCGGGATAAAGTTGTGATAGATACAAAAGACAAATCCAAGATCCCGGGAATGGAAGTGAAAGGCAGTAAAGATACCAAAGTATATAACCTGCCGGTGGGTAGCCGTTTGGTAGTAGAAGAAGGCGAAGAGGTAAAAGCCGGCCAGATCCTGGTTAAGATCCCGCGGACATTACGGAAATCAAGTGATATCACCGGGGGTTTGCCACGGGTAACAGAATTATTCGAAGCACGTAACCCGAGTAACCCGGCTGTGGTGTGCGAGATTGATGGTGTTGTATCATTTGGTAATGTAAAAAGAGGCAACCGGGAGATTATCGTGGAAGCCAAAGACGGTATCATTAAAAAATACCTGGTGCCGCTTACCCGCCAGATTCTTGTTCAGGAAGGTGATTTTGTAAAAGCCGGCACTCCTTTGAGTGACGGACAAATTGCACCAGCCGACATCTTATCTATTCGCGGACCATTTGCCGTACAGGAGTATGTAGTGAATGAAATCCAGGAAGTATATCGTTTACAGGGTGTAAAGATCAATGATAAGCATATTGAAGTTATTGTTCGGCAAATGATGAAAAAAGTGGAGATCGTTGATGCCGGGGATACCAGGTTCCTTGAAGAAGACCTGGAAGACCGCTTTGAATTCAATGCTGAAAATGACCGGATTTTTGATAAAAAAGTTATTGTAGATGCCGGAGATAGTACGGTTTTAAAACCGGGACAAATTGTTTCCTTACGGGAATTGCGGGAAGAAAATTCCATCCTGCGGCGTGCCGATAAAAAATTACCGGAAGTGCGCGATGCACATCCTGCTACTGCTCAGCCGGTATTATTGGGGATTACCAAAGCCTCCCTCGGTGTTCAAAGTTGGATAAGCGCTGCATCCTTCCAGGAAACTACGAAAGTGCTTAGTACCGCTGCCATACAGGGTAAGACGGATGATATGATTGGTTTGAAAGAAAATGTCATCACCGGGCATCCCATTCCTGCAGGTACCGGTATCCGGGAATTCGAAAACCTCATTGTGGGCAATAAAGAAGAATATGAATTATTGAATACGGCAAGAGAAGCAATGAATTTTGATGAAGAAGAATAAACCTTCAACCTTAAACATAAAGACCGTTACTTCATGTAGCGGTTTTTTTTATTCCATATACCAGGAAAATAATTTTAGTTTTTTGTATCAAGATAAAAAAGTAAACGGAAAAAAAATGCAGGCATCTTTTCAAATACCTGCATTGCTAAAATTTATTTTATGCCATCTACTCTTTAATAAACCGCAGTTTATCTACTTTCCCGTTTTGCTCTATCAACACAAAATAACTGCCTTGTGCAAGGGCACGAATGGTCAATGTAAGTTCACTGCTGTTGTTGGTTTTTTGTTGTAGTATTTCTCTACCATGTATATCCGTGATGCGGATAGTGGCGGTATATAATTTGTTTAAGCCGGTAATGGTAAGTGTATTCTTTGCCGGGTTGGGATAGAGAGAAACTTTATTACTTTCAAAAATTACTTTGAGTGTATTGCTGTAAGTGGCGGTGCCATTCAGGGCATTTTCTTTGATGCGGTAATAAGCAATGCCTTGCAATGGATGCTGATCGATATAGCTATACTTATTTTCCGAGCCACCCTTGGCCGCAACGGTGGCTATGCTTGCAAATTCCGTGGCATTGCTGCTGCGCTCTATACTATAACTCTTCGTGCCGCTCTCGTTGAGGGTTTCCCAACTAATCGTTACACCTGTTTTATCCTGTACCGCTTTTACATTTTTGAAATGCGTGGCGAGAATATTGTCGCCATTGTAACGGGCAAGCATATTAAATGCAGCTTCTACATTACCAGCTACCAATATTTTTTGGTCTGTTAAAATTGTAACTTCATGTCCTTGGACGCCTTGTCCATAATATGTTGCTTGTATTCCTCCTGATGCAAAACTCTGATCTAAACTACCATCACTATTAATACGTAACAATAATAATGGACCACCTTCAACTAAACTTCCACCAGTAGCTAAAATTTTACCATCTGCCTGAACACAAACAGAAAAGAATGCGGAACGCTGGCCATTGTATTCATAAAAAATACCACCGCCATTTCCAAAAGTTCCATCCACACTACCATCTGTATTAAAGCGGCAAATAGCCATACTGTACACATCATAGCCCGACTGGCCTACACAAACTATTTTTCCGTCGGGTTGAAGCGCCATATCGTTGAAGTTATTTGACCAACTTTCCTGTTCTTCTCCAAACCCATATTTAGCAATACCAGCCACACCAAAACTGCTATCTACTGTACCATCTTCATTAAATCGTTCCACCATAAAAGGTGGAATGAGGGCATATTTATTATATTTCCCACCCATTAAAATCTTATTATCGGGCTGCACGATGACAGAAGCAATTTCAATTTGTACTGAGAAATGTTGTTGAAAAATACCGGTTCCGGCAAATCCGGAATCGAGGCTTCCATCAGTATTTACCCGGATAACAAAAGCATCCTGTACATAATATATACTATTACCTGATGCTCCTGTAACGAGTATTTTCCCGTCCGGTTGAAGTGCGACACTATTACAATAGTCATTATTCATTAAATCAACCCGTACCAGGCCATTGAGGCCAAAGCTACTATCTAAACTACCATCCTGCTTGCAGCGTACTATACCAACATCAAAATTTGTGGGTGTTTTGTTTATAGATCCCACTAAAATAATTTTCCCATCAGGCTGTACGGCTAAATCTTTACAATACGCTTCTTTGTTTTCCACATTCAATTCTACCCGGCCATTGACACCAAATGTATTATCATTACTTCCATCGCTATTAAACCGATCCATATAATAATCCGGCCCGGCGCCACCACATACAAGAATTTTGCCATCGGATAATACCGATAAGCCTTCTGTATAACCTAATCTTTTTTGCACAACAATCCCATTATCACCAAATGTGGGATCTAAATAACCTACCTGGGCTTGTATCCATGAACAGGATAAGCTGGTAAGCAACAGCATACATGTTTTAATTAAATTTTTCATCTTTATTATTTTTATAGTTATTCAAAATTTATTGTAATTTGTAATTATTTTACAGCGAGTCATTACAATTATCATTGGCATTGCAATTATTGTTATCTGCAGCCGTAGCACAGGAGCCACTGCTATGGCGGTAATCTTCGCAGTCCACAAATTTTTGTGTTCCGGCCAATGATCCGGCGGTTCCATTTAAAATGGATTGAAAGAAAAAACAACTCAGGGAAGCTATATATAGATTTGCCTTATTATTTATTAAACTTAGTGGCAAACGACAACTGCGATTTTTAAAATGGTTGTGTAAGGAATGGTTTACCCCCCCCCGCAAATGCAGTGGTAGCGGGCATTTCAGCCGATGACGACCTGGCTTCGGCCAGTTTATTCCTGGCCATGGGTAGAACAAATAGCGCTATAGTCAGCGAAAAAGAGGTGTAAAATATTTTTTGCATAGGCAAGTTAATTTAATAAAAAGATTACTGAAAGATACAGCTTTTTAAAGAAATACAAAACAGGTTTTAAAAAAAAGTGGAATGACTTTTTCATCTTCCATCCGGGTACTTCCACCTGCCTCTGAAAAATGGCATTATGAAATTTGCGGCATGAAGCGTGAAGATGAAAACACCGGGTGGGCTTTTACTTAGTTATCATGCGACCTCACATTTATCTTTTATCCAAGGTTAAAGAAAATTTCACCGGGATAATATTTTATTTTAATCCATGTGGTTTCTTCCCGTGATAAAATTTCTTTTTTTGAAAGGATTTCTTCGGGCCGGCATGTTTTTTAATGACCGGGTTATAGGCAGGTGCAGGGCCAAGGAATTCGGGCACTGTAGATTTTGGTACCGGGTAGCCTAATAAATTTTCTATCACCAGGAATTTTCGTTGTTCCACTGGTGTAATAAAGGTAATGGCCATGCCTTCACTGGCTGCACGGGCTGTACGGCCAATCCTATGCACATAATCTTCCCCGCCATGCGGCACATCAAAATTGATGACCAAATCTATATCATCTATATCAATGCCCCGCGACAGGATATCGGTGGCTACCAGGATATTTAATTTCCTGTTTTTAAAATCAAGCAGGACCTGCTCACGGGCCGGTTGTTCCAGGCCGGAATGGATTTCATTGGCTAAGAAACGAGCCTGCTTCAATGCCCTTGTTAAACTGCGCACATGTTTGATACGGGAACAGAAAATAAGGACACGGCCAAAATTTTTCCCGGTAAGCAGCCATTGGAGCAAGGGTTCTTTCTGGCTTTCATAAATGGAAAACGCCGATTGCCTGATCTTCTCCGGTGGTTTTGAAATAGCAATATTTATTTCTTCCGGTTGCTGTAAAATTTTTTGTGCCAGTTGCCGGATGCGGGTTGGCATGGTTGCGGAAAATAATAAAGTCTGCCGTTGTTTTGGTAAATAGGCAATGATCTTCATGATATCATCATAGAAGCCCATATCGAGCATCCGGTCGGCTTCATCCAAAACGAGGTATTTAAGCCCATCCAGTTTTACATATCCCATTGCCAGGTGTGCCAGCATGCGGCCCGGCGTACATATCACCATATCGGCACCCAGGCTGAGCGCCTTCTTTTCCTGGGTAAACAAGGCTCCTTCACTACCGCCATAAACGGCAATGGCGCTGGTGGACGTGAAATAGGCCAGGCCTTCCATGGTCTGGCTTATCTGAATGGCGAGTTCACGTGTGGGCACTATTACCAGCGCATTGATCTGGTGTGCATCGTGTGGCGCAGAGATGAGTTGATGTACAATGGGCAATAAAAAAGCGGCGGTTTTCCCGGTACCGGTTTGTGCTGACGCAATCAGGTCTTTCCCCTGCAGGATCACCGGGATCACTTTCTCCTGTACAGGAGTGGCTTCTTTATAACCCATCGCCGAGATCCCCTCAATTAATAATCCATTCAGTCCAAATGCAGTGAAGTCCACTATCTTTTCTTTTTAAAATAAAAATTTAATTACCGGTGTAAACCCATGTTGTATTACTGTGTAACTACAAAAAGTAAAAATCATGCCTGGTTATTTCCCGGCATTTTTTTCCAGGAATGCTGCCATTTCAAATTGATACTGGCTGGCGATGACCCTTGCTTCGGCCGCGAAATTTTCCTTGCGGGAAGCATAGAGGATGGCGCGGCTGACATTGATCAATAAACCGGTATCCGAATTCATCCCAAATGCACTCACCTGCTCCATACTACCTCCCTGGAAGCCCACACCGGGAACGAGGAAGAAATGACCGGGTACCATTTTCCGGATCCGTTTTAATTCTTCCGGTTTGGTGGCGCCAACCACAAACATTAGATTCTCCGGTGTGCCCCACTCACATACTTTTTTAATCACCCGTTCATATAAGAAATCATATTGTGAGGGAGGCATGCCATGTGTGGCAATAAATTGTTGTTGAAAATCAGCGCTCCCTTTATTGCTGGTTAGGCCTAAAACGATCGTCCATTTATTTTCATAGTCCAGGAAGGGCCGCACACTGTCTTCACCCATATACGGCGCTACGGTAACGGCATCAAAAGCCAGGGTTTCGAAAAATGCTTTTGCGTATTGTGCCGAAGTACTGCCGATATCCCCTCGTTTGGCATCCGCAATTTTAAAATGAGTCGAGGGAATATATGCAGCCGTTTCCTGCATGGCTTCCCAGCCTTTTGAGCCTAATGCCTCATAAAATGCCGTATTGATTTTGTATGCTACGCAAAGGTCTTTTGTAGCATCTATTATGGCTTTATTAAATTCAATGATCGCATCGGGCTGATCCAGTAAATGATGGGGTAATAATTCCGGGTTGGTATCGAGGCCTACACAGAGGTAGGATTTTTTTTCAAGAATATGTTTGGCAAGTTGAATTCTGTTCATATGAAAGGTCCTTATTTTTGCTTTGGGTATGCGTATGTTTTGCAATTCTTCATAGCTGCTGCTACCTGTTCCGCATAACCGCCTATATCCGATAATTTGTGTATAATCGTATCAAAATCTTTTTCTGTCCTGTTTTGACTGAGCTTGAAAACATGCTCCAGCGCTTGTACTTCCATGCTAAAACCTACAATGGCCTGCATCATTTTATGAACATAGGCAGGATCCATATTTTGTACCAGGGCTTCCCCGGAATGGCCCGCTTCAAACTTTTCCGTAAGCCTGGTCAGGTGTTGGTGCAATGCAGTTTCATCCAATAGTTGTAATGTGCCGGAAGCCTGTACAGCCTGGTAATTCCAGGTGCTGGCTACTTTTTTATTGGTGTACCAGGAAGCGCTGACATAGGCATGAGGCCCGGTAAATAAACACATCGCCTGCATTTGTTGTTGCAATGCTTTTGCATGGCTGGTGCCCCGCATGACATGGAACTCTATAAAAATTTTATCCTTCTTTTGTTCTATTAGTACGGGAACCTGGGATACAGCCGGGATGCCCTTTTCCCCATTGGCCATCACGACCACAAAAGGATGTGCCTGCATAAATGCAAAAACTGCTTCCTCGCTGCCGGCTACAAATTGGGGTAATTTATACACGTGCGCGAAGATACTAAATACTTAAAAAATGAATGGCTGAATTTAGTATAAGAAAGTAATTCCGCTTAGCAACCTGGCAGATCCGATGTTTTTTAAAATAAAAAAAATCGTTTAATCAACTTTTTGCAAACCACAATCGGGCATATGGGTCAGTGAGTAAAAAATTCAGAAAAAGATCGGACAATTTATCGGAGCCCTGGTCATTGGGGTGCAGACCATCATCCGTATCCGACTTAAGCCAGTTGAAACCATCACTGCGATAGCGGTCACCATCGGCCCATTGATAAGGCCCCCAGGTAACTATAGGTGCTACAATATTATCTCCTTTATAAGCAAGGCCCGGATCGCCATTAATCTGATCTTCAATCAGCCATTTATCAGCAAAGCCAAGATAATACGCAATGGGTTCCTGTTGCTTATTATCATCCCGGATAGGCATATATATCGTGGTGGTCCGTGCCAGGACATAAGCCACTTTTACATTGGGAAATTTTGTTTTGATCAGTTGCAGGCCTTGTTTCAGTTTTTCTTTAACATCTAATGGGCGGGCCGGGAATGCGCTGGAATAATCATCATTATCATCTTCTTCAAAATAGACCACTTGTATCTGTTTGGGTGATAATTGGAATTCAGCGAGCTTTAAGGCAACTGTATCCCAGAATTTTGTGGAGTTAGTAAGTAATTGATTAATGCCCATGCCCCCCTGGCCTAAAGAAAGGGGCCACAACTTGGGATTGACATGTTCATTATGCCGCATCTTTTCAATTAAAGCATTCATCATAATCAATGAAGTACTGGGCCCGATGGAAACAAAACCGACTTTACCAAAGGGATCATAATGGCCACCGGCATTCAGCGGTTTGATAGAAGCACAAATTTGTTGCAGATCCTGTGCATAGGTTCCTGAAGGTTGATTGGAACCGGGAAATAATTTACCGGGATAGCCAAGATAATTGGTGTCCAGGTCTATCAACGGTGTCAGGTTACTATGATAGTCCCTTTCATCTTTGGGTGGTGTGTCCGGTGATTTTCCGGATTTTTTACAAGCAAATAACATAGTTGAAGTGGCTGCCAGGATAAGGATCAGACTTTTCATAAAGAAAGGATTAAATTTTTAGCTTCCGAATATATTATCGATTAATTAATATATTACGAAAAATATGATGAACGGTTGTCTATCGTGATATTTAAAAAGTTGATTAGCTTTAACATCCTATAAAAAAATGATGACCTATAAAAGTCTTGTTACTCAAACCTGCTGGATATTTTGCTTATTGTTTCTTTTTGGTTGTGCCCGTAATCCCTACTACAGCAGTAACCGATCGTATAAAAAACAGGCTAATGCTTATGCAAAAATACTGGCCACTTACCCATTATTGGATTCTTTTCCAACAGCAAATAATTGGGTAGGTACGACTAATTTTAATTTGCGCAAACCTAATTTCGTTATTATTCATCATACCGACCAGGAAAGTTGTACGCAAACGCTGCAAACATTTACCCTCACCCGTACCCAGGTAAGCGCTCATTATGTAATATGCAAAGACGGGACCGTCTATCACATGCTCAATGATTATTTCCGTGCCTGGCATGCCGGTGTAAGCAAATGGGGCAATCTTACAGATGTGAATTCTGCCAGTATAGGTATAGAACTGGATAATAATGGCGAATCAATTTTTCCTGACAGCCAAATTCAAAGTTTATTGAAATTGTTGACTGCCTTAAAAGAAGCTTATCATATACCCGCCGCCAATTTCATCGGGCATGCCGATGTGGCGCCGGAACGCAAGGTAGATCCCAGCCGGTTTTTTCCCTGGAAACTCTTAGCTGAAAAAGGTTTTGGTTATTGGTATGATACAAGTAATGTTATTGTACCGGCATCTTTCAATGCATTGCAGGCGCTGCGCATCATCGGGTACAATATCAAAGATAGCAGTGCAGCCATCCGGTCCTTTAAAATTCATTTTACACCTGCTGATTCCACCGAGCAATTGAATGCTGCTGATCAAAAGATTTTATTTTCCCTGCAGCAAAAATATGAATAGCGAACTGTTTATACCAGTAACTTCAACCGAGCGGTGGCGGGCTTTTGGGCATTGCGTATAGCAATATTCCGGGCAGCCAGGCCAGCAAATTTCTGAAAAGCATTTTTGGAAATTGCATCCTCTCCCGCCATCGCCGGAATACCGCTGTCTCCTCCTTCCCGGATGGATTGCACCAGGGGTACCTGTCCTAAAAATGCGAGGTCAAATTCTTCTGCCAGGCGCTTGCCCCCTTCTTTTCCAAAAATATAATATTTATTTTCCGGTAATTCTGCCGGTGTGAACCAGGCCATATTTTCCACCAAACCAATGATGGGTACATTGATTTGGGCCTGCTTAAACATGGCAATCGCTTTCTTTGCATCAGCCAGCGCCACATTTTGTGGTGTGGTAACAATGATAGCGCCTGTTACCGGCACAGATTGCAACAAAGTAAGGTGAATATCACCGGTGCCCGGAGGCATATCAATTACTAAATAATCCAATTCTCCCCAATCCACATCACTTACAAATTGCCGGATGACGCTGCTGGCCATGGGGCCCCGCCAAACTACTGCCTGTTTTTCATCAATGAGTAATCCAATACTCATCAGGCGGATACCCATTTTTTCCAACGGAATGATCATGCCTTTTCCATTCACATCACGCATCATGGGCCGTTCACCACGCACGCCAAACATCATCGGTACACTGGGGCCATAAATATCAGCATCCATTAACCCCACGGTGGCGCCGGATTGTCCCAGGGCTAATGCCAGGTTCGCTGCAATCGTACTTTTACCAACCCCACCTTTTCCACTCACCACGGCAATAATATTTTTTACTCCAGGTAATACCTGCGTAATATCCAGGCGGTTGCTGCTTGTCTGTGCCGTGAAATCAATTTTAATAATTGCTTTTTCGTTCACATGGTCATGAATAGCCCGGATACAATCATTCTTTAACCGGTCTTTCAATGGGCAGGCAGGTGTGGTAAGAATAATGGTAAAAGCTACTTCATCCCCTGTTATTTGAATGTCTTTGATCATATTTAATGTCACCAGGTCTTTATGCAAATCCGGCTCCTGCACATGGCCCAATGCGGCTAAAATGGCTGCTTCAGTCATCACACATATTTTTGTTAAAAAGAAAAAATTTTCTGCAAAGTTACTACGCAAAAAGGTTATTTTGTTTTAATCAAATTTGAGTTGTCATTTTTCCCCTACGCCATGCAAAAAAATATACGATACATTTTATTCATTTTATGTTTTGCTTTTCTTCATACGGGTATAGCCCAAAACACGAGTCATTCCCAGGATTCTGTTGTTCAGTTATATGGAATCGTATTAAGCGCAGATAGTTTGCGCAGCTTACCGGGCACCAGTATTATCGTAGAACATAAAGGGCGGGGCACGATCAGTAATAACCAGGGTGTTTTTTCTATTGTGGTGGAAAAGGGCGACCTGATTCGTTTTTCCAGTATCGGGTTTAAAGATGTGGTGAAAGAAATTCCATATAACTTAAAGGGAAATGAATTCAGTGTGATCCAGTTAATGGTAAATGATACTGCTTATTTACCTGCAACGATCATAAAAGCCCGACCTACACAGGCACAGTTTGAACGGGATTTTGTAAACACCCATATTCCGGCGGATGCATTGGAAATAGCCCGGGAAAATACCAGCGCTGCCAAAAGACGGATCTTACTGACCATCATTCCGGCGGATGGCGGAGAAGCCGTCAATAGCCAGATGCGCCAACAAGCCCAGAAATATTATTACCTGGGCCAGCAACCACCCATCAATTTATTTAACCCGGCTGCCTGGGCAGAATTTATCCAGGCCTGGAAACGAGGTGACTTCAAAAGCAAAAAATAAATTTCCTTTTATCTTTGCGCCTCCGGCAGGAATGCCCACGGCACACTGCCTTATTTCAATTTATCAACTAAACAACCACTATGCAAAAAGTTACCGTTATCGGCGCAGGCACGATGGGCAATGGCATCACACATGTATTTGCACAAAATGGCTATGATGTTATCATGGTAGATGTACAGGCAGCCCAATTACAAAAAGCATTGGCTACTATTCAAAAAAATTTAGGCCGCCAGGTAGAGAAAGGCCTCCTTACTGAAACACAAAAAACCGAAACACTGAATCGTATTACCACCGGCCAGGCTATATCCACCGGTGTGCAAGAAGCCGATATCGTAGTGGAAGCGGCTACCGAAAATATTGATTTGAAACTGAAGATCTTTCAAGAAATAGATGCACATGCACCGGCTCATGCCATTCTTGCCAGTAATACCTCTTCCATCTCCATTACAAAAATTGCAGCCGTTACCAGCCGGCCGGGAAAAGTGATTGGCATGCATTTTATGAATCCGGTCCCGGTTATGAAATTAGTAGAGATCATCAATGGTTTCAACACAGAAAAAGAAGTTACCGAAAAAATTATTGACTTAAGTAAAAAACTGGGCAAAGTGCCCTGTGTGGTAAATGATTATCCCGGGTTTATCGCCAATAAAATTTTAATGCCTATGCTGAATGAGGCAATCATCAGCCTCTACGAGGGTATTGCCGGCGTGCAGGAAATCGACACCATCATGAAGCTGGGTATGGCACATCCCATGGGGCCCTTGCAATTAGCAGATTTTATTGGCCTGGATGTGTGCCTGAGCATCTTACAGGTTTTATATACTGGTTATGGCAATCCCAAATATGCCCCCTGCCCGTTACTGGTGAATATGGTTACCGCCGGGAAACTGGGTGTTAAAACCGGTGAAGGTTTTTACGTATATACCCCGGGCAGTAAGGAATTGGTGGTTAGTCCGTCCTTCAAATAATAGTTTTTCTTAACAGATGAAAAAGTAATTTCGCGTACAAACAATTATTAAATTAAAAAACAAGTATGAAAAAATTTATTTTGTCCTTCCTTGTTGCAGCGCCGGTATTTTTATTCGCACAGGATAAAGGGATACAATTCGTGCATGGCATGAGTTGGGAACAAGTGAAAGCAAAAGCCAAAGCTGAAAACAAATATATTTTTATGGATTGCTTCACCACCTGGTGCGGGCCCTGTAAATATATGAGTGCAAATATTTTCCCGCAGGAAAAAGTGGGTGATGTCATTAATAAAAATTTCATTTCAGTAGCAGTGCAACTTGACACGACAGACAATGATAATGATTTTGTCAAAAGCTGGTACCAGGCCGGTCATGATATTGCCAAAGATTATAAGATCATGGCCTATCCTACTTACCTGTATTTTTCACCGGATGGTAAAATTGTGCATCGTGCCGTAGGTTCCAGCCCGGCAGAAGAATTCATTACGAAAGCAGAGAATGCGCTGAATCCGGAGAAACAATATTATACCTTGGTGGCAAAGTATGAGCAGGGGCAAAAAGACAGTGGTTTCCTGCGAGCTTTATCATTAGCTGCATTGGATGCTTATGATATGGAAACAGCCAATAAAGTATCCAAAGATTATTTGGCTACCCAATCCAATTATTTTACCCCGGGTAACCTGGATTTCATTAAAAAATTTACACAAAGCAGCAAGGATAAAGGATTTGAGATCATGCTGAACAATGAAGACAAAGTGGATGCGGTATTGGGTAAAGGTGTTGCTAACGGTATCCTCCAAGATATTATTTTGAATGAGGAAGTGATCCGTAAATTACCGCGCAACAAAGAAGAAAAACCAGACTGGACAGCCATTGCCAATGACTTGAAAACAAAATACCCCAAACAATCTGATGAAGTACTGGCAAAAGGAAAGGTTATTTATTTCCAATATTTTGCCAAAGACTGGAAAAGTTTTGAACCGGCCATCGTGGATTATATGAAAAAATATGGTGCCACTGTAAGCCCGGAAGAACTGAACAGTTACGCCTGGACGGTTTTTGAGAATTGCGATGATATGACTTGTGTAACTGAAGCGTTGGAGTGGAGCAAACGGAGTTTTGCGGAAAATCAAAACCCATTGTTTATGGATACCTATGCCAATATCCTGTACAAATTGGGTAAAAAAGATGAAGCCATTACCTGGGAAGAAAAAGCATTGTCCCTGGCATCCGATAGTGATAAACAAAGTTTGCAGGAAACTTTAGATAAAATGAAAAATGGAGAAAAAACCTGGAATTAGTTTATTGATATTATATTTAAAAGCCCGGCTAATGCCGGGTTTTTTTTGCACCAATCGTTCTTTCAACGAAACAGGCAAATTCATTTTCATTCTTACCGGGGAAAATGACCAATCAATGAACCCGGAAAATACCATCAAACGGAACATTTCTTTTCTGTACTATTGGCAGTTTCTTTAAGGATAGGCGGCTCTTATAATTGGCAACTTATTGAATTAAATCAGGCAAATTACTGACTAATCCGGTAAACACTTTTCTTATCCATTTATCTATTGTAAATTTGCCACTCTTTATGCATCATCCCCCGGATATATTAGCCTTAGCTTATAAACAACCTTTCATACAGGATCAATGGTCCCTGATACAGGAACGGGAAATTATGCTGGCGCCTTCTATGAAATATTCCATCAGCCGTTACGAGAAAAAACCGCAATGGCATATTGAAGATATGGGCATGCTGGTCTATCATTATGAAAAATCAAATGCCGCCAACAATTATCTCGAACTTAAATTTTGTATAACCGGGAATATTTATTGTGATCTGCAGGACAAAGCCTGTGCTATGTGTAAGGCCAACCTGATGGTTAAATGCGAAGAAAAAGCAGACAGTGTGGATGTATTCAGTTTTCGTTTCAGCCCGGCACATCTCTCCCAGTTTGTAAAACCGCTACCTAAGCAGCCGACCCTTTCAGAAAATATTTTAAATTTCACGCATAACTCTTCTTTTACCAAGTTAATTCCCATTTGCAGTAAATCAAGGATCATCCTGGAAAATTTGTTGCAACAAAATTTTCCCAATAGCCTGGAACATATTTTTATTCATACGCAAGCGCATTTACTGATGCTCTATACACTGGATTGTATGATCGGTGAGAAATCGATAGATACAATCAATTGTAAGTTCCTGGCAAATGAAGCGGATAGTAAAAAAATTATCCAGGCACGAAAAATCCTGATTGAACATATCGGTACACCCATTACCATTAAAGAGCTGAGTAAAAAAGTTGCCATTAATGAATGTTACCTGAAAAAAGGCTTTAAGGAAATGTTTGGTACGACCATATTTGACTTTTATCAGAATCAACGCATGGAACATGCCAAATACCTTTTATATGAAAAAGGCCTGAGTGTAACGGAAGTGTCGTTACTATTGGGTTATTCTTCTATTTCACATTTTTCTACCGCATTTAAAAAACATACCGGCCTTAAACCCTGTGAATTATTGTTTAAGATGGTTTCATAGCTTTTCATTTCGCCTCTTTCAATGCAGAGAGAATATTTCCAAGGTATTCAATATTTTTCCAAAACAACTAATTAAGACAATAACCTGTTTGTTATTTTCTTGAAATGCAATACACTTCCGGCTGGTAATTTCCTTATTTCGGAAATAATATTCCTCATATTGCAAATAAAATTTTGCTTCAATAACCACATTTGCAGTTTTACAAGCACAGTATGAAGCATTATAAACTATTAATATCTCTATTTACCTGCATTTTCACGTTCTACTATACCAACTCATATACACAGGTCCTTACACCGGAAGATTCGCTACATGCCGGCCTGATTTCCGAAAACCATTCGACCCTTATTTCCGGTTATGGCGAAGCACGTTACAGCCTGAATACAAAACGAAAAACGGCTGAAGCCAGCCTGGAACGTGTAGTCCTTTTTGTAGGGCATAAATTCAGTAATAAAATTTCTTTATTCACAGAGATGGAATTGGAAAATGCACTGGTTACCGGCAGTGGCGGTGATGAAGGAGAAAGCGGGAAAGGAAGTATTGCCATGGAACAGGCATTTATAAAATTCAATTTAAAAAATCCGGCTAATTATATTGTTGCCGGTTTATTTATTCCCCGGATTGGTTACCTGAATGAAAATCATTTGCCCTCAACTTTCAATGGGGTGGATCGTCCTTTTGCTGAACAACTGGTGATACCGGCAGTGTGGCGGGAAATAGGTGTGGGCTATTATGGCAGTGTTGCCCGGGTACCCGGCCTCAACTATAGTGTAGCCTTGACCAATGGCCTAAACTCTGCAGCTTTTACCAATGGTTCCGGCATTAAAGATGGCAGGCAGTTTGGTTCGAAAGCAGCCGGATTGAACCTGGGCCTTTCCGCATCAGTTTTATATTATATCAATAATTTCCGGTTGCAGGCTTCCGGGTATATCGGAGGCTCCACAGCTTTAGAGAAAAGAGTGGCTGATAGCTTATTATTGAATAGTGGCCCTTTTGGCAACCCGGTAGTACTCGGCGAAATGAATGGTCAATACAGTAATAATGGCTGGAACCTGCGCGCCATATTTGCTTATATCCATATATCAGAAGCAGCCGCTATTAACCGGGCATATGCTAACAATACACCGGAATCTTTATATGGGGGGTATGCAGAAGCCGGCTATGATTTTTTTCATAAAAAATATGCATCACAAAAATCACTCATTGCTTTTGGACGATATGAGTACATGAACTTAAGCGCTACTATTCCATTTAACGGTGTACAGAATGATGCCAATAAGCAACAATATATTGTAGCGGGACTGACCTATAAACCGGTAAGTAGTGTAGCGGTTAAATTGGATTATGTTCAACGTATCACCGGTGAGCCTAATCCGGCTTTGATCATCACTCCATTTCCGCAGCAAATTCCTTATTATAAAAGCAATGGTTTTATAAACCTGGGGGTGGCCTATAATTTTTAAAGTGGCCGGTTTTTAGACGCGGAAATGAAATGTAACTACCTGTAAAAAAAATTAATAAAAGGACACAATGACTACGAGGCGGGATTTTATTGTAAAAGGTTGTACAGCCTGTATGGGCCTGGTAGGGCTGGGTATGTTATTGGAAGGTTGCAGCACGGCGCTTCCAGTATTTAATGCGGTGGCCAATAATAAAAGCTTTGTTGTGCCACTGGCAAAGTTTACAGAACAAAATACAAATTTATTATTACTCAGAAACCCGCAGTTGGAAAATGATATTTTACTGGTAAAGGAAAATAATAGCTACAAGGCCCTGCTCATGAAATGTACACATGAGGGTTATGGCCTGGTAGTGGCAAAAAATAAAATTCATTGCAATGTGCATGGAAGTGAATTTGACATGAATGGAAATGTATTGAAATCCCCCGCTACCAGGGCGTTGCAACAATTTAAAACAGAAGTAATCAATTCGAATATAATCATACACCTAACATAAAATGAACAAACACATGCATAGAAAAAACAATTTAAAAACATGCTTCATAGCATTAACTGTTTTGCTGACTTTTAGTGCCTGCACGAAATCAATCAATGATAACGTGGATATCAATCAGCTGAAAACAGATATTTTAAACAATACAGCAAATCATGTTTGCCTGGCCTCCTACCAGGATATGGTAGATAAATCACAGCAATTGTTGACGGCCGTTGCAACCCTGAATACTACCACCACCGATGCAAACCTGGCTACCTGCCAGCAGATTTGGAAAGATATCCGGGTTACCTGGGAACAATCCGAAGCCTGGCTTTTTGGTCCGGTAAGTACCGACAATATCGATCCGCGTATTGATACCTGGCCGGTAGATTTTAATGCATTGGATAGTATCCTGTCCACCTCTAATACATTGAATGAAGCCTATATCAATAGCCTGGATGATGCCTTAAAAGGTTTTCACCCGATAGAATATTTATTGTGGGGACAAAATGGCGATAAGCAGGCATCTGCATTTACAGACAGGGAAAAAGAATATTTATCCGGGCTGGCCACGAATCTCAACACACTTTGCAAAAGTGTACGGGATAGCTGGCAAAACGGATATGCTGCCCAGTTAGCCAATGCCGGTAATGGCTCCAATGCGTATCCTGCCAGGTTGGATGCTTTTAAAGAAATTGTAAACGGTATGTCCGGAATTTGTGATGAAGTAGCCAATGGTAAAATGAAAGATCCTTTTGATTTGCAGGATCCCAGTCTTGAAGAAAGCCCCTTCTCCAAAAATTCCATTACTGATTTCACCAATAATATTAATGGCATCATGGCTATGTACCAGGGAAAATTTTCACAAGATGGCAAAGGCCTGGAAGACCTGGTACGGCAGTATAATCTTTCTTTAGACAATCAAATTAAAACAGCACATGCAGCTGCCATAGCCTCTTTAAATGCCATCACCGTGCCTTTTGGCGAAGCGATTCTCACCCAACAAACGCAGGTATTAAATGCCATGACAAAAATCAATGCCCTGGCAAAAATTCTCGACAATGATTTAATGTCCTTTGTCTTACAGTATGGAGGATAAATTTTGAAAACGCGGATTTGATAATGAGAAGAACATATATTGTCTTTATAGTTATTTCTTTTTTACTTGGCAGTTTTGTAATCGCCTGCCAAAAGTATGATGCCGGTTTTTCCAACCCGGATAGTGAATGGCTGAGTGGCGGTCAGCAAACTGTTTTTGATGGGGGCAGTGGAGCGTATGGACATCCATTTCCGGTGATGAGTGAAGACCTGGAACGTGTGCATGAAATTGGAGACTTACAATTTGAACAAACTTTTGTATCAGCCCCGGCGCCTATCAACCCGGGTCTTGGCCCCATTTTCAATAATGTTTCCTGTATATCCTGCCACATTGCAGACGGCCGTGGTAAAGTGCCCGACCAGGGTGAATTAGCGGCATCTATTTTATTCCGCGTAAGTATTCCCGGGCAGGACCTGCATGGTGGCCCGAATCCGGTACCGGGATATGGTGATCAATTGCAAAATCGTGGGATACTTGGTGTGACCAAAGAAGCGGATGTAAATATTGTATATACTGAGATTACCCGGTATTTCAAAGATGGTACACCCTATACGTTACGCAAACCCTCTTATAGCATTGTGAATGCTTATACAGCAATGCCGGCAAATGTGATGCTGTCACCCCGGGTAGCGCCTCCTGTTTTTGGTTTGGGTTTGTTGGAAGCGGTGAGTGATGCGACTATTCTTTCCCTGGCTGATGAGAATGATGCGAACAAAGATGGCATAAGTGGCCGCGCCAATTATGTGTGGGATGTAATGAATAATAAAACAAGCTTAGGGCGATTTGGCTGGAAGGCCAATCAGCCAAATATTTTACAACAAGTAGCTGCCGCCTATAACGGGGATATTGGAATTACTTCATTTCTTTTTCCGCAGGAAAGCAGTTTTGGCCAACCACAATATGATCACCGCAATGATGAAGTTGAAATTTCAGACAGCCTCCTGTATAGTGTGGAATTTTATATCAAAACATTGGCGGTGCCAGTACGCCGGAACGCTACAGATCCTATCATAGTACAAGGGAAACAATTATTTACCAATGCCGGTTGTGCCAAATGTCATATCCCTGATTTGCGTACAGGGGTAAATGTAGCTTTCCCGGCTATTAGTAATCAATTGATACATCCCTTTACGGATTTGTTGTTGCATGATATGGGGCCCGACCTGGCCGATAACCGGCCTGATTTTTTAGCCAATGGAAATGAATGGCGAACACCGCCATTATGGGGCATCGGGCTAACACAAATTGTCAATGGCCATAGTAATTTTTTACATGATGGCCGGGCACGCAACCTGATGGAAGCGGTATTATGGCATGGTGGCGAAGCAGAAAATGCAAAAGACCAGGTAGTGAATATGACCGCAGATGAAAGAAATGCATTGATTAAATACCTGGAATCTTTATAAAAAATTAGGTTCGAATTATTTCTTACGATCCCCGGGTAAAAGATTACGCTGATCAAAAATGAATTTCGTTTGTCTATCAGCCAATAAATTGATCAGGCCGAAAATGCCCCCTACATTAAAAAAAATGCCCAGTGGGATGCCTATGATAAAATCAAGTGTAGATGCGATACCCGTTAGTATCATTTCTTTGCAGAAGAAATAAAGGCAGGGGGCAAAACACAACCAGCAGGTAAACATGCCGGCATTATACCATCGTTTCCCCCTGCTATTAAAAACAATGGTATGGGCCACTATATTTCCCAGGGACACCAGCATAGTCGCGATGCCCAGCCATAGTGCTTGCCGATAAAATAACGCCGCTAAAAAATAACTTGTCCAGCCAATACCCACATTGATGATGAGAGCTGTATTCGTATTCAGAGGATACCTGTCGGGGCAATCACTTTTAAACACAATTTTATTTACCATCCCGGGAAAAGTCCCCACTACCCTATACTCTTCCAACTGGTGAAAAAATAAACCAACCAGGCTCCACCACAAAATTTTTTGCAAGAGAGGCAATCCGGGATGTGTAAACAAATACCCTAAAAGCCCTACAGCCAGTACAGCGCCGAGATCAACCCAATGTGTGCGGAGGAAATGCATCTTTATAAAATTAGGTATTTAACAGTAAATGTCTCTGTACTCAGTATAATCATCTTCCTATTTTTATTTCAGTAATCACTAACTCACTATAACCAGCAATTGTAAATAAAAAATATAGGTTATCTGAAAATAGTTATTTGCTCAAATACATACTTTTGAAATTGAAAATTGATTCATTTCGATTCATTCGTTTGTAAAACATTTTCATGAATAAAACACATCATTACCACACCCGCCTTGAATGGACG
>JBDHYG010000022.1:0-35286 GCA_039811225.1 Parafilimonas sp. | reverse complement strand
CAGACAATGAAGTATAAAGAAATTACCGAAAAAATAATTGGCTGTGCCATGCAGGTACATCGCACTTTAGGAAATGGTTTTCAAGAAGTAATTTATCAGCGAGCATTAGCCATTGAAATGCAACTGGCTGGCCTCACTTTTGAAAGAGAAAAAGAAATGGACATCTTTTATCGGGATGAAAAAATTGGTACACGAAGAGTAGATTTTTTTGTTGATGGAAGAATTATGGTTGAACTAAAAGCTTTAACAAAACTTGAAGATGTGCATTTGGCTCAGGCAATGAATTATTGCGAAGCATACAATATGGAAATCGGCTTACTCATCAATTTGGGAGCAAAGAGTTTAGAGTTTAAAAGAGTTCACAACAACAAATTGATTGGAAAATCAGAAATCAAGCAATCCTTTAATCAAGCAAATCAAGATTCAGACAATGTATAAAATACCACAACTCCCTTTGGATTTCGATTTAGAAACCAAAGCCATTATGAAAAAAACGGCTGCTGCCCGCAGTGCATTGGCCGAGATGAAAGGGGCTGCCCTGAGCATTCCGAATGAAAGCATTTTAATCAGCACCCTTTCCTTACAAGAAGCCAAAGACAGTTCAGCCATAGAAAACATTATCACCACGCATGATGAATTGTATCAAGGCGATTATCTGAAAAAGGAATTCAAATCCATCGCATCCAAGGAAGTACACAACTATGCGGAAGCCTTGCGCTGGGGTTTTGAAACGGTGAGACAAAAGGGATTTCTGACTAACAACCACATCATCCAGATGCAGGCAACCCTAGAAGAAAATGATGCAGGTTTTAGAAAAGTACCCGGTACAGAATTAAAAAATGAGCAAACAGGTGAAATCGTTTATACCCCACCGCAAACCCATGATGAAGTGGTTGCCTTCATGAGCAATTTAGAACAGTTCATTAATGACAATGCACTGAGCGATTGGGATCCGCTGGTGAAAATGGCTATTATACATCATCAGTTTGAAAGCATCCACCCTTTTTATGACGGTAACGGAAGAACAGGCAGGATTATCAATATTCTGTATCTGGTAAAAGAAGGCATGTTGAATTTGCCCATCTTGTATTTGAGCCGCTACATCAATCAAAACAAAGGCGACTATTACCGCCTACTGCAAAAAGTGAGAACTGAAAATGCCTGGGAAGAATGGGTGCTGTACATACTTGATGGTGTTGAACAAACTTCTTTGCAAACCATCAAACTTATTGATGGTATCAAGGCTATAATGCAAAAGCATAAACACAAGCTAAGAAGGGATTTACCGAAAATTTACAGCCAGGATTTGTTGAATAATCTCTTCCGGCACCCTTACACCAAGATAGAGTTTGTTATGGCTGATTTGGCGGTTAGCAGACCTACAGCAACCCGCTATTTAGATGAGTTAACAGCAATCAACATAGTGCAAAAACACAAGTTGGGCAAGGACAACTACTATGTGAATCATGAACTTTATGACTTACTTGCTAATGTGAATTCAAATACTGGAACATGATAAGAAAACAGGCAAAATCTTGTCATATTAGAACTAACATGTAAAGAAAAGTGCCTTTTCCTTTACATGACAAAGGCTATATGTAAAGATTTTTAAATTTAAGTAGAGTTTCTACAAAATAAAAAAGACAAAATATCACAGAAAAAATGGGTTCATGTAAAGAAAACAGGCAAAGACTACACATGAGCAAGGCAACGTGTATAGAAAACCCCACTTTTCTATACATGACAAACGAAATAAGAAAATAATGGACACACCAAGTTTTAAAGAAGACCATATCAGCCAGATTCCTGCATTGCAAATGCTGGTGAATTTTGGCTACACCTATTTAAGTCCTGCAGAAGCAGACAGGCAAAGAGGCGGCAAAACCACCAATGTATTGCTGGAAGATGTGTTGAGGAAACAATTAAAGGAAATCAATAGCATAAGAGTGAGTGCTACTAAAACCAGCATTTTCACAGACGAAAATATTGAACGGGGCATTTTAGCTTTGAAAAATCTGCCCATGAACGAAGGCTACATTGCCGCCAGCGAAAAATTATACAACCTGCTCACTTTGGGTCAGGCATTGGAGCAAAGTGTAGATGGCGACAAAAAGAGTTTTACCCTGCAATACATAGACTGGAAAAATATTAGCAACAATGTATTTCATGTAACAGAAGAATTCAGTGTAATGCGAAGCACCAGCAAAGAGCATTACCGACCCGATTTGGTATTGTTTGTAAATGGCATACCGCTTTGCATAATTGAGTGCAAACGCCCTGACATGAAAGAGCCGTTGAAACAGGCAATCAGTCAACATTTACGCAATCAGCAAGAAGACGGAATCAGAAGCTTGTATGTGTATTCGCAACTCACATTGAGCATTGCTACACAAGAAGCCGCTTATGCCACCAACGCTACACCTGAAAAATTTTGGGCTAAGTGGCAAGAGAAGTTCAGCAATGATGAAGAACAACGGCAATACAAATACAAGTTACAAGAACTAAAAAACAAGCCTCTGAATGTAACAGTTAAAGAGCAGTTGTTTTCAGACCGTTTCAAATACGTTCGTCAATATTTTGATGCTTTAGAACAGGAAGAAATTCTTCCCACCATTCAGGATGAATACTTGTTTGGCTTATGCCGACCTGAACGCTTGATGGACATTGTTTTCAATTTTGTTTTGTTCGACAATGGAGAAAAAAAAGTTGCCCGTTATCAGCAGTTTTTCGCCATCAAAAAATCCATGCAACGCATCAGAAATGTAGAGAATGGAAAACGAAAAGGAGGCGTAATCTGGCATACACAAGGAAGCGGAAAATCTTTGACGATGGTGATGTTGGCCCAAGCCATAGCCATGGAACCAAGTATTCGCAATCCCAAAATTGTGTTGGTAACAGATAGAACCGATTTGGATAATCAAATTACCAGTACGTTCAGGAAGTGTGGCAAGTTTGTAGAAAATGCAACTACGGGACAGCGATTGGTGGAATTACTGGAAAGCAAAAGCGATGCAGTTGTTACCACAATCATCAACAAATTTGTGGCAGCAGTAAAGAAAATAAATCAACCCTTAGAAAGCCACGACATCTTTGTTCTGGTAGATGAAGGGCACAGAACACAGCATGGCACTTTTAACATTGACATGCAAAAGACATTGCCCAATGCCTGTTTCATTGCTATGACCGGAACACCGTTATTCAAAAAAGACAAAAGCACCGCGGCAAAATTCGGTGGCGTAATTGATGCATACACCGTTGACCAGGCTGTTAAAGACAAAGCCGTAGTTCCTTTGCTTTATGAAGGGCGTTTGGCTTTGCAGGATGTAAATGCAAGTCCGATTGATACTTTCTTCGGTATGGTTTCAGAACCATTAACCGAATACCAAAAAGCAGACATCAAGAAGAAATTTGCACGTTACGACCACTTAAATTCAGCCGAGCAAAAAATGAGAATGATAGCCTGGGACATCAGCTATTATTTTCGTGACAACTGGCAAGGAAAAACACCATTCAAAGGCCAATTGGTTTGCGACAAAAAAGTGAATGCCATCAAGTACAAAGAATATTTAGATGAAATAGGCATTGTAAGCAGCGAAGTGTTGATTTCATCCATTGACGAAAGAGAAGGCGAAGAAAGTGCTTATGAGAAGTCAACCGAAAAGGAAAATCAGTTTTGGAAAAAGATGATGGACGAACATGGTAATTCAAAAAGCTATGAAAAGAACATCATTAGTCGTTTCAAAAATCAGAAAGACCCCGAAATTATCATTGTAGTTGATAAATTGCTTACCGGCTTTGATGAACCCAAAAACACCGTTTTATATCTTACCAGAAACCTGCAAGGACATAAGCTTTTACAAGCTATTGCAAGGGTAAACCGTATTTATCCTGACAAAGAATTTGGTTACATCATTGACTATTATGGTGTGATTGAAAATCTGGATGATGCTTTGCAGATGTATTCTTCATTTGAAGATTTTGATGAAGAAGATTTGGCGGGTACACTTACTAATATTTCGGAGGAAATCAAAAAACTACCACAAAAGCATTCTGACTTGTGGGATATTTTCAAAACCATTGCGAACAAGCGTGATGCAGAAGCCTACCAACAATTATTGAAGGATGAAGCAATAAGAGTTTTGTTTTACGATAAACTGGCTGCATTTGCCAAGAGTTTCAAGCTCGCTCTATCTTCTATTCAGTTTCATAAGGAAGTTGAAGAAAAAGTAATCAACCGATACAAAGAAGATTTAGCCATGTTCCTGAAATTGCGTTTGGCAGTTGTTGAACGATACAGCGATGAAATCGACTACAAACAATACGAAGGTCAAATTCAAAAACTGATTGACACACACATTACCACCGAGAAAATTGAAACCATTACAGAACTGGTAAATATTTTCGACAAGGACAAATTTCAGCAAGAAGTAGAAAACACCACAGGCAAAGCAGCAAAGGCCGACAAGATTGCCAGCAGAACAGCCAAGCACATCACGGAAAAAATGGATGAAGATCCTGCTTTTTACAAAAAATTTTCGCAAATGCTTAAAGAAACAATTGCCGACTATGAAGCTAAGCGGATCAGTGAAGCACAATACCTGAGTAGAGTTCAGGATATTATGAACAATGTATTGGCACATACAGACAATGACATACCGGAACAATTAAGAGACAAAGATGTAGCAAAAGCATTTTATGGCTTGACAGTAGAAGCACTTTCAGAAAAGATTCAGGACAATGTCGTTCGCAAAGAAATTGCTACACAAACAGCTTTACAAATTGACGACCTGATTCAAGATTCTGTTTTAGACAATGGAAAACCCATTATTGACTGGCAATACAAAACAAACATCACTGGAAAATTGCTCATTGAAATAGGCGACTATCTGATTGATGAGGTTCGTGACAAATACAATGTAGACTTGACATTCAATGACATGGATAAAATTGCAGAAGATTGTATTGAAGTAGCTAAAATCCGTTACAAGTAATGACATCAGCAATACAATTTGGCAGCAGAACAATAGACTTTCGTTTGGAGTATTCTCACAGAAAATCGCTTGGCATAACTGTAACGCCAGAAATGGAAGTGTTGGTAAAAGCACCGACAGACACTACCATAGAAAAAGTGAAAGAGAAAATAAGGAAAAAAGCACCTTGGATAATTAAACAACAAAGCTTCTTTCTTTCCTTCCAGCCAAAGACACCACAACGAAAATACGTAAGCGGTGAAACACATTTGTATCTGGGCAGACAATACCGACTGAAAGTGATCAATGATAAATTAAAAGTGAAAAGTGAAGAAGTAAAACTTAAAGGACAATATTTAGAAATATATACTCTTGACAATTCAAAAGTCAAATCATTGGTAGCTGAATGGTATTTAAGAAAATCCTTTGAAAAAGTTCAACCCCTTGCAGAAGAGCTTTTCAATAATTTTATTAAAAGAAACAATTTATCATTTATCACTTTTAACTTTTCACTTAGAAACATGCCAACACGTTGGGGTAGTTGCACACCAAAAGGAAAAATCATTTTAAATCCGGAATTGATAAAGGCGCCTAAAGGCTGTATTGAATATGTGATTATACACGAACTTTGTCACTTAATACATCACGACCACACTCAGAAATTTATAGATTTACAGACCAAGGAAATGAAAGACTGGGAAAAGTGGAAAATGAAATTGGAGAAACTATTAGCATGATACAAATATTTACTCAAACAGCAAAATCATGAAACTGCATATTTCAAAAAACCTGCAAAGTGTAAGCCTGGAACTGGCAGATTTCCTGGTAAAAAAAGTAAAGGAGGTATTGGAAAAACAGGAGCATTTTTCCCTGGTTCTTTCCGGAGGGCATACACCGAAAGAACTGTATGCATTAATGGCTTCCGAAACATATAAAAGAAATATTGCCTGGCAAAAGATCCATATCTTTTTTGGCGATGAACGCTTTGTCCCCCTGCATGATGAACGGAATAATGCCCGTATGGCTTTTAGCACTTTACTCAATCATGTTCCCATCCCCGCTTCCCAAGTGCATATCATCCATACAGAAAATGGCACGCCCGGCAAGGCAGCCATAGATTATGAAAATACCCTGCGGGACTATTTTGCCACACAGCATGCTCCCCTTCCCGCGTTTGACCTGGTACTCCTGGGTTTAGGGAGTAATGCTCATACTTTATCTCTTTTCCCCGGGCAGGACAGTATCATCCATGAATCAACAAAATGGTGCGTGGCTACTTATGTAGAAGAGCAACAGGAAGAACGCATTACGCTGACTGCCGCATTGGTTAACCAGGCACAGGAAATAGCTTTTATGGTTTCAGGAAAAGAAAAAGCGGTAGCTATGCAGGAAGTTTTAAAAGGAAAATATCAACCGGTCTTATTTCCTGCACAAATCATTCATCCCGCCAGTGGCCTGGTGCATTGGTTTGCCGATGAAAGTGCCGCATCCCTGCTTTAAGGATTCAACGCAACACCCTTTTCTATAAATTCCCGTATCCCCTTTACAATACCGGCTACTACATTATCCTGGAAACCACTCTCCGTAATTTTTCTTTCTTCTGTTTTATTACTCAGGAAAGCTATTTCCACCAGGGTGTTGGGAAAATCAGTAGGTGCATTTAATATGAAATTAAAGTTCCCGATATTTCCATATTCTGAGCGCTGTGTTAAGGCATTAATATTTTGCAGGATATATGTACTCAGGTTGCGAAATCCAAGATATTTATAAAAAGTGCCGGTACCCTGTGCCGCGCGGTTATCTGCCGAATTTAAATGCAGGCTTATCAGCAGGTCGGGTTTTTGTTGTTGCAAAAAAAGTACCCGGTCCGTATTATCAAAACTGGCATCGGCAATGCGCGTCATCACTACTTGTGCACCACTATCCACTAATACCTGTGCTAACTTTTTTGCAAAAATTAAGGTATAATCTTTCTCGTGGATACCTAAATAATTCCCCTTGGATCCGGGATTATTCCCGCCATGCCCGGCATCAATGGCAATTTTAAAATTACCTAACGCGGTTTTTTCCGGGGCTTGTTTTACAAGCACCAGTAATGCATCATCCTGGTAAAAAATCGTATAGCCCCAATGCTGGGTATGTTTCAGGTAAATAGTTATTTCTACAACATCATCTTCCACCTGGTCAAAGTCCACATTTTCTATTTCCTTTAAGGTAGCGATATGCTGCATAATAAAATTGGTATTGCTCTGCACTCCATATAAAGTGAGTATAATTTTGGATGGATTTATTTCCATCCGGCTTTTATATGGCAGCTTTTCATCTACAAATAATTTCAGGGTATCATATCCATCATCCCCACCGGATACCAGCCAGTTATTCAACAAAAAATTTTTCTTAAACAGGTTGGTTTTTCTATCCGGCCGCACATTGTCTTTAGCAATAAACACACTATGTTGGTTCGATAACTGTACTTTGTAATGTGCCCCCACAGAATCCGTAATTTTTAATAACACATCTGTATCTATATAACCCATCATCGCACTGCCCAGGCGATCATAGCCCAGGCTATAAGATAACTGAGGTAATTTACCGGTTGAGCGGCCACTAATCCAGGATGGATTGTTTTGCGCAAAAAGTGCATCTACACTTGTTATCAGGAGAATAGAAAATAAAAAGAAATTTTTCAAGTGGCAGGGTTTTAAATTTTTAGTTTCATCAACGGGGCAAATCCTAAGTTTGTAAAAAAATAAGCTGACCTGTTGATATTGGAACAGGTCGAATGTTACACATTTTTTTTCATTCAAGCAAAACATAGCCGGTACACGGAACGGACGAATTGGAAAAATCAAACTTCATAGATTATATCCGGGTTTTTTGCCGGAGTGGCCATGGCGGTGCCGGCAGCCGGCATTTCATGCGCAATAAACTTACGGCCAAAGGCGGACCCGATGGCGGAGATGGTGGGCGGGGCGGCCATATCATCTTACGGGGAAATAAACAATTATGGACCTTATTGCATTTACGCTATTATAAAAATATCCTCGCTGAAAATGGCCAGCCGGGTGGGAAAAACAATGCATCCGGGGCAGCCGGAAAAGATATTTATATAGAAGTACCGCTCGGAACAATTGCTAAGAATGAAGAGACCGGTGAAACAGAAGCCGAAATCCTGGAAGATGGCCAGGAAAAAATCCTTTTAGAAGGTGGAATGGGAGGCTGGGGAAATGCTCATTTTGCTACCCCCACCAACCAGGCACCGGAATATGCACAACCCGGGTTACCGGGTTCGGAAGGCTGGAAAATCCTGGAGCTGAAAGTCCTGGCAGATGTAGGTTTGGTAGGATTTCCCAATGCCGGCAAATCCACACTCCTATCTGTAATTACGGCGGCCAGGCCGAAAATTGCCGATTATGCTTTTACTACGTTAACTCCACAACTGGGCATTGTAGCTTATCGCGATGCACAATCTTTTTGTATTGCCGATCTGCCCGGCATTATTGAAGGGGCGGCAGAAGGTAAAGGCCTGGGACACCGTTTTTTACGCCATATCGAAAGAAATGCAGTATTACTCTTCCTCATTCCGGCTGATAGCCCGGATATTGCCAAAGAGTTCAGTATTCTGAAAAAGGAACTAAAAGCCTATAATCCTGAATTGATGCAAAAAGAATTTGTCCTGGCCATTTCCAAATCCGATCTCCTGGATGATGAGCTGAAAGCCGCCCTGGAAAAGGAATTACCCCAACAAATACCATATGTTTTTATTTCTTCCATAACCCAGGCAGGCTTGCAGGAATTAAAAGATTTGCTTTGGCAAAAATTAAACAGTTGAATGTCGGACTTTTTAGTACTGGTACCTTCTGCTATTGAAAAAACCGGCTTTTTCAAAAGATAAATAAAAAAAATCGTCAAATAAGTTGCTCAATACTTTGCAACCCCTTACCTTTGCGCTCCCAAATAAAAAATTTGGGTTTATGCTATGTCTCAAAGAATTAGAATCAAATTACAATCATACGATCATAACCTGGTAGATAAATCTGCCGAGAAGATCGTGAAAACGGTAAGGACTACAGGCGCCGTGGTAACCGGTCCTATTCCGCTTCCTACACACCGGAAGATATTTACCGTATTGCGTTCACCGCATGTGAATAAGAAAAGCAGGGAACAATTCCAGTTATGCACCCATAAAAGGTTACTGGATATTTATACTTCTTCATCCCGGACCGTGGATGCATTAAGTAAGCTGGATCTGCCATCCGGCGTGGAAGTAGAGATCAAAGCATAAGAGTTTCTTGAGTACGTTTAGAAAAACGATTAGTTCTTAATAGATCACCTCTCAACCAGTAAAAGGGAAAAGAGCGCTGAAAAAAATAAAAAACCTTATCCTGAACAGATAAGGAAAGACATATAAACAGGCCCTTCGAGGTTTGTTTACTGCCGGTACTTCAAGATCTCCGTTCATTTGGAGACAACAATGAAAAGGTCGGTGGCAAACGGGGATAGATTTCACTACAATAATATATAGTGTGAAAGTCCCAAATACCTTGCGGGGCAAAAACCGCAAAACAATGAAAGGAATCATTGGAAGAAAAATTGGAATGACCAGCATTTTTGCTGCAGATGGAAGGCAAACAGCCTGTACCATCATTGAAGCCGGCCCCTGCATCGTTACCCAGGTGAAAACTGTAGAAACGGATGGCTATAATGCCCTGCAACTGGCCTTCGCCGATAAAAAAGAAAAACATGCCACCCAGGCAGAGATCGGCCACTTCTCAAAATCAAATTCAGCACCTAAAAGATACGTCAAAGAATTCAGGGAGTATTTCCAGGAAAAAACTGCCGGAGAAACTATCTCTGTGGACATTTTCACTGAAGGTGAAAGTGTAGATGTCGTAGGCATTTCCAAAGGAAAGGGTTTCCAGGGTGTCGTAAAGCGCCATGGCTTCCATGGTGTAGGTGAAGCCTCCCATGGCCAGCACGATCGTTCCCGGGCCCCGGGTTCTGTTGGCGGCTCTTCCTATCCTTCCCGCGTTTTTAAAGGAATGCGTATGGCAGGCCGTATGGGTACTGACCGTGTAAAAATCAAGGGCCTGAAAGTGGTGAAAATTTTCCCGGAAAAAAATTACATTCTTATCAGTGGTTCTGTTCCGGGCCACAACGGCGCTATTGTTTTCATTCAGAAATAACTTAATCAGACAAACATGCAATTAGATGTTTTAAATAAAAAAGGGGAAAAGACAGGCAGGTCCATTGATATGCCGGATGATGTCTTTGCTATTGAACCCAATGACCATGTCATTTACCTGGCTGTAAAACAATACCAGGCAGCACAACGCCAGGGTACCCATAAGGTGAAAACCCGTGCAGAAGTAAAGGGTGCCAGCCATAAATTACACAAACAAAAAGGTACCGGTGGTTCCCGGAAAGGGAATATCCGCAACCCCTTATATAAAGGTGGTGGTACCGTATTTGGCCCTAAACCCCATGGCTATGAAATCAAGCTGAATAAGAAAGTGAAAGATCTCGCTAAGATGAGTGCCCTTTCTTATAAAGTAAAAGATAATGCTTTGTTGTTGTTGGAAGATTTCAGCATGGAAGCACCAAAGTCAAAGCAAATGCTCGAAGTAATGCAGGCGCTTAACATTGCCAATAAAAAAACCCTGCTGGTATTGCATGATTATGATGAGCATATTTATCTGAGCTGCCGCAATATTCCCAATATAGCCAGTACACAATTATCCGATATCAATACATATGAAATATTAAATGCTGATGTATTGGTATTCATGGAAAATGCAGCCAGGATTTTTATTGAAGAAGAAAAGGCGGAAACAGTAGAAGCCTAATCACTAAAAGAATTGTAGCAAATAAAGAAATTAAAATAAATTATCAATCATGAAAGCGGCAGATGTTCTTATAAAACCAATTGTTACCGAAAAAGCAAATGCACAGCAGGAAAAGCTGGGTAAATATGCTTTCAAAGTACGCCCGCAGGCAAATAAACTGGAAATTAAAAAAGCGGTAGAAGCTTTCTATGGCATCACCGTGGTAGATGTACATACCGTAGTGGTACCTGCCAAAACAAAATCCCGTTTTACAAAAGCCGGTTTTATAAAAGGCCGTAAGCCTTCTTATAAAAAAGCCGTGGTAACACTGGCAAAAGGCGACACCATTGATTTATACGCAAATATTTAATTGACATACTTATAGCAGACGTTGCTGAAAAGAACGTCATAAAACAAAAAACAATGGCATTAAAAAAATACAAAGCAATCACAGCCGGTACCCGGTGGAGAATTGGAAATGCTTTTGCAGAAATCACTTCTGATAAACCGGAAAAAAGTTTACTGGAAAAAAAGCATAGCAAAGCCGGCCGTAACTCAGATGGCCGCCGGAGTATGCGGTATAAAGGCGGTGGCCATAAAAAACATTATCGGATCATCGATTTTAAACGGAACAAAACAGAAATAGAAGCCAAAGTGCTTTCTATTGAGTACGATCCCAACCGTACCTGCTTTATTGCTTTAGTAGAATATAAAGATGGCGAGAAAAGATATATTATCGCCCCGCAAGGCTTACAGGTAGGTGCTTCCATCATTTCCGGATCTGCAGTGGCTCCCGAAATAGGAAATGCCTTACCCATTAAAAATATGCCTTTAGGTACCACTATTCACAATATAGAATTGCACCCGGGCCAGGGTGGTAAGTTGGTAAGAAGTGCCGGTGCCTCTGCACAATTGACCAACAAGGAAGATAAATATGGTATCATCAAAATGCCTTCCGGTGAATTGCGCCGGATTTTAATTAATTGTTATGCTACCGTAGGTATTGTTTCCAATAGTGATCATAGCCTGGAAAGAGCCGGTAAAGCAGGGAAAAACAGGTGGAAAGGTATCCGCCCCCGCGTACGAGGTGTAGCTATGAACCCGGTGGATCACCCAATGGGCGGTGGAGAAGGTAAAGCATCCGGTGGGCATCCGCGGTCAAGGACAGGTAAATATGCAAAAGGTGAAAAGACAAGAACTTTTGGCAAAGGCAGTGATAAAATGATTATTCAACGCCGCGATGGCAAGAAATTATCAAAATAAAAAATTTCAAATTAATACACAATTATGGGTCGTTCAATTAAAAAAGGTCCTTTTGTAGAAGTAAAGTTAGAAGCGAAAGTGCTTTCGATGAATGATGGCAAAACGAAAAAGACAGTAATCAAAACCTGGAGTCGCCGTTCTACGATTACACCGGATTTTGTGGGACACACATTTGCCGTACACAATGGGAATAAATTTATTCCGGTCTATGTAACTGAATTTATGGTAGGCCATAAGCTGGGCGAATTTGCTCCTACCCGGATTTTCAGGAGCCATGCCGGACAGAAAAAATAAATGAATACCTCTTCCTGCTTTGACAGGAGGAAAATAAAATAAACAGAAAAATGGAAGCTGTAGCAAAATTAAAAAATTACCCCACCGGACCGCGTAAAATGCGCTTGCTTGCAGATGTTATTCGTGGAATGGAAGTGGAAAAAGCATTGAGTTTACTGGAAAATCATCCACAACATAATGGCGTTCCTCTAGCAAAACTTTTAAGAAGTGCTGTTAATAATTGGGAACAAAAGAATGAAGGGAAAAGCGCAGCTGATGCGTCATTATTTGTAAAAACAGTTTTTGTTGATGGTGCTCGTACGCTCCGCCGCATGCGCCCGGCTCCGCAAGGGCGCGGATACAGGATCCGGAAACGCAGCAACCATGTAACCTTAATCGTTGATAGCAAACAAAATAATTCATAGAAATAATTAATACACCGTATGGGCCAAAAAGCAAATCCAATAGGAAACAGGATCGGGATCATCAGGGGTTGGGAAAGTAACTGGTATGCCAATAAAAAGAATTACCCGGTACGCCTGATCGAAGATGATAAAATTCGCACTTACCTGAATGCGCGGATCAATAAAGGAGGTATTGCGCGGATCGTTATCGAAAGAACATTGGGCAAACTCATTATTACCATTCATACTTCCAAGCCAGGTATCATTATTGGTAAAGGGGGAGGCGAAGTGGACCGCATTAAAGAAGAGTTGAAAAAGCTTACTTTAAAGGATGATGTGCAAATCAATATCCTCGAAATCCGTCGCCCGGAACTGGATGCCATGATTGTGGGAGATACCATTGCCCGTCAAATTGAAAACAGGATCAACTTTAAACGCGCCATCAAAATGTCCATAGCATCTTCATTACGTATGGGCGCTGAAGGAATTAAAGTAAAAGTAAGTGGTCGCCTGGGTGGTGCAGAAATTGCCCGGAGCGAAGAATTTAAACAGGGCCGTATTCCCCTGCATACTTTCCGGATGGATATAGATTATGCCAGCGTTTTTGCACAAACCGTGTATGGTAAAATCGGTATTAAAGTTTGGATATGCAAAGGCGAGGTTTTAGGAAAGCGGGAATTAAATCCAAATTTCATAGGAGGCAAAAATGAAGGGGGCGATCGCCGCGAATTGGCCCGGGAACACCGGGAAAGAGCCGATCGGGATCGTGGTGGCGAAAGAAGAGGCGGTGGCCGTGGCGGAAGAAAATAACTCCGGTTATAAATAAAATTTAAAAAGTTAAGGTAAAATATAAAAGATGTTACAGCCAAAAAGATCAAAGCACAGGAAAGCACAGAAAGGAAGAATCCGTGAAGTGGCAAAACGTGGCACTACTATTTCATTTGGTTCATATGCCCTGAAGGCAATGGAACCAATCTGGTTGAATAACCGCCAGATTGAAGCTGCCCGCCAGGCGATGACCCGTGCCATGAAACGGGAAGGGAATGTATGGATCCGTATTTTCCCCGATAAACCCATTTCCCGCAAACCTGCGGAAGTAAGGATGGGTAAGGGTAAAGGTAACCCCGATCATTGGGCAGCAGTAGTAGAACCCGGCCGTATCCTGTTTGAATGTGATGGCGTAGCTATAGCTACGGCTAAAGAAGCCATGGAACTGGCCGCTCAAAAATTACCTATTAAAACAAAATTTATTATCAGAAGGGATTTACAGAGCTAAACTACAATCACTTCTCCCATTTAAAAAACAGACCCAATGGCAAAGAATACGAAGAGTTTTAAAGACAGCCTCGCCGATCTGAATGACCAGGATCTCCAGGCCAGGCTGACAGAAGATAAACTTCGCTTGAAAAAGCTGGAATTTGCACATGCTATTTCTCCACTGGAGAATCCCATGAGTATTCGGAACCTCCGCAGGGATATTGCACGCATATTAACAGTAATTAAAAAGAGAGCACACGGCATTTAAAAATAAAATCATGACGGAAAGAAATTTGCGCAAAACAAGAATCGGTGTTGTCAGCAGCAACAAAATGGCCAAGACCATTACCGTTGCTGTAGAAAGAAAAGTGAAACACCCCATCTATGGAAAATTTGTAAAGAAAACAACAAAGTTCCATGCTCACGATGAAAAAAGTGAATGTACCATTGGCGATGTGGTTCGCATTATGGAAACCCGGCCTTTGAGTAAAACAAAAAGGTGGAGACTGGTAGAGATCGTAGAAAAGGCAAAATAGTAAAAAGAAAAAATTGATATAAGCTGGGTATATCACCCCGCAATTAAATATAATAACCATGATACAGCAGGAAAGCCGTTTAAATGTTGCTGATAACAGCGGTGCCAAAGAAGTTTTATGCATCCGGGTACTGGGAAACAGTGGCCAGGATTATGCCCATATAGGTGATAAGATTGTCGTAACCGTAAAAGATGCCATGCCCGCAGGCGGTATCAAAAAGGGAACCGTTTCCAAAGCCGTAATTGTTCGTACCAAGAACAAATTGCGCCGGAAAGATGGATCCTATATACGTTTCGATGATAATGCAGTAGTATTATTAAATGCATCTGATGAGCCCAGGGGCACACGGATTTTCGGGCCGGTTGCACGTGAACTCCGGGATAAGGGATATATGAAAATTATTTCCCTGGCACCTGAAGTATTATAAGCAGGTCAAAGCAGGGGTACCCGTAATTTTTTGTACCTTTGCCGGCCAAAAAAAATTGACAGAAAAAAACAAGGAATTGTTCCAGGTAATAAATTTTTAACAATGAACAAGAGATTCAAACCAAAGTACCACATCAAAAAAGGCGACCAGGTGGTAGTGATTGCAGGTAATGACAAAGACCTCAAAAAACCACGTGAAGTGCATGAAGTTCTGGTGGATAAAGGCCGTGTAGTGGTAGAGGGCGTTAATGTGATGACTCATCATACCAAACCCAGTGCTCAAAATACCAAAGGTGGTATCATTAAAAAAGAGGCTCCCATTCATATCAGTAATGTAATGTTATGGGATGCCAAAGCCGGTGCCGGTACCAAAATAAAAGTGGAACGCAAGGATGGCAAAGCCGTTCGAATCTCAAAAAAATCAGGGGAGGTAATTAAATAATGAATACACAAAAATATACGCCCAGGCTGGCTGAGAAATACAAGAAAGAAGTAGTTCCTGCCTTAATGAAGAAATTCAGCTATAAGAGTATTATGCAAGCACCCCGCTTGGAAAAGATTTGTATCAATCGCGGTGTCAATGGCGCCGTGGCTGATAAAAAGCTGGTGGAAATTGCTGTAGATGAACTGACCAATATCACTGGTCAGCGAGCCGTAGCCACGACCAGTAAAAAAGATATTTCCAATTTTAAACTCCGTCGGGGCATGCCTATCGGTGCTCGTGTAACACTGCGCGGAGAAAAAATGTATGAATTTTTAGATCGCCTTGTATCAGTGGCATTGCCCCGGGTACGTGATTTCAAAGGCATTAGTGATAAGGCATTTGATGGCCGCGGTAACTATACCCTCGGTATCAAAGAACAGATCATTTTCCCGGAAATCGATATCGATAAGGTAAATAAAATTACCGGCATGGATATCACTTTTGTAACCACCGCCGTGAACAATGAAGAAGCATACGAATTATTGAAAGAAATGGGTATGCCGTTTAAAGATGCTAAAAAAGAAAATAATTAATCAATAAAACCAGATCTTTTAAACACAAGGTCAATACAACATTATGGCAAAAACATCAGTAACAGCCAGGCAAAGAAAAAGAGAAGCACTAGTGGCAAAATATGCTGCTAAGCGGGCTGCCTTAAAAGAAGCCGGTGATTATCAGGCATTGAGCAAATTGCCGAGAAATGCTTCCCCGGTTCGTTTGAAAAACCGTTGCCAACTTACCGGCAGACCACGGGGCTATATCCGTTATTTCGGCATGTCCCGTATCGTATTCCGCGATATGGCACTGGATGGAAAAATACCCGGCGTTAGAAAAGCAAGCTGGTAATTGATAAAAGAAAAAAATTTTTGAACAGATTTAATCTAAATAAAAATGGTAACTGATCCCATAGCTGATTACCTCACAAGGGTTAGAAACGCACAAATGGCTGGCCATCGCATCGTAGAGATCCCGGCATCCAATTTAAAAAAGCGTATTACGGAGATCTTGTATGAGCAGGGGTATATTCTCAAATATAAATTTGAAGAAGATAAGAAACAAGGTGTGATAAAGATTGCGTTGAAATACAATCCGCAGACCAAAGTGCCCGCCATACGTGCCCTGGAAAGGGTAAGCCGGCCCGGATTGAGGCAGTATTCCAAACCGGCCGATTTCAAACGTGTCATCAATGGCCTGGGTGTAGCTATCATCAGTACATCCAAAGGGGTGATGACTGATAAACAGGCCAAGAGTGAAAATGTGGGTGGTGAAGTATTATGCCATATTTATTAATTCACATTTCTTAAAAATTATTGGTACCTGATTGACAATTAAGCTTTCTATACGGAGCTGAACACAATCAGAAACCGCATAAAAAAATAAATATTAGTTATGTCACGTGTAGGAAAAAAACCCATTAGTATCCCGAAAGGAGTTACGGTAACCGTAACCAATCAAACGGTAACTGTAAAAGGCCCAAAAGGAGAATTGAAAGAAACTATTGATAGGGATATTGAAGTTGCTGTTGCCGATGAATCTATTGAGATTAAGCGGCCAACCGATCAGATTCGGCATCGTGCTATGCATGGCTTATACCGTGCACTAATCGCCAATATGGTGAAAGGGGTTACCGATGGTTACCAGAAAAATCTCGAATTGGTCGGTGTAGGTTTTAAAGCAGCGAACCAGGGCAACCTGTTGGATCTGTCACTTGGTTACTCACACAATATTTTGTTTGAAGTACCAAAAGAATTAAAAGTTTCTACCCTGACAGAAAAAGGAGCCAATCCAAAGATTATGCTTGAAGGCAGCGATAAACAATTACTTGGCCAGGTGGCGGCAAAAATCAGGAGCCTGCGTAAGCCGGAACCGTACAAAGGAAAAGGGGTTCGTTATGCCAATGAAATTGTACGCAGAAAAGCAGGTAAAGCAGCTGGTAAATAATTAATAAAATATTTCCGGAATATTCCGGGAATCAAATCACCATAGTATGGATAGTAAAATTCAAAGACGGCAAAAGATCCGTTACCGCATACGCAAAAAAGTTAAAGGCAGCAGCAGTATGCCGCGTTTATCGGTATTCAGGAGTAATGCAGAAATTTATGTTCAATTGATCGATGATGAGAAAGGTGTTACCCTTGCTTCTTCTGCATCAACAGATAAAGATATTAAAGCACAAAAAGCGCCTAAGCTTGAAATCAGTAAGCTGGTGGGTAATGCCATTGCCCGCAAAGCCACTGAACTGGGCTTGAAGAAAGTGGTGTTTGACAGGAGCGGTTATTTATATCATGGACGTATTAAAGCAGTAGCTGAAGGTGCCCGGGAAGGTGGATTGGAATTCTAAAATTTGTACAAATAATTTATAAAAAACATGTCTAAAGTTATTTCAAATAAAGTGAAACCCGGTGGGGACCTCGAATTAAAAGAAAAAGTAGTGGCCATCAACCGCGTGGTAAAAACCACCAAAGGAGGCCGTACTTTCAGCTTCTCAGCCTTGGTTGTTGTGGGTAATGAAGGAGGTGTCGTTGGCCAGGGTCTGGGTAAAGCAAAAGAAGTTCAGGAAGCCATTACCAAAGGCATTGAAGATGCCAAGAAGAACCTGGTGAAAGTACCGGTTATGCGGGGTACCATTCCACATGATCAACTAGCCAAAGACGGAGCTGCTAAAGTTTTAATCCGCCCGGCCGCTACCGGTACCGGTGTAATTGCAGGAGGCAGTATGCGTGCCGTTTTAGAAAGCGCCGGTTATACCGATGTACAGGCAAAGAGCCTGGGTTCTGCCAATCCGCATAACGTGGTGAAGGCAACTATTAAGGCATTAACCTTATTACGCGAGCCGGTACAAATAGCTC
The DNA here is from genome assembly GCA_039811225.1 of Parafilimonas sp. Taxonomy (GTDB): domain Bacteria; phylum Bacteroidota; class Bacteroidia; order Chitinophagales; family Chitinophagaceae; genus JAFDXJ01. Next base: position 16,999 of record JBDHYG010000022.1, on the reverse strand, counting down.
AGGTTAGGAATATTAAACTCACAAAAGTTTTTAACGGATAATGGTTGTAGCCAATTATCAAAATTTGATAGCAATGAAAAAAATCAGGATCACACAGGTGAAAAGTGGTATTGACCGTCCGGAACGCCAGAAGCGTACTTTAAAAGCCTTAGGCTTAACAAAAATGCATGCCTCCAAGGAAGTGGAAGCTACTCCCCAGGTGCTGGGTATGGTAGAAAAAGTACACCACCTCGTAAAAGTGGAAGAAGCAGGCAATGAATAACACAAACTGGAATTTTTTTTAATCATTTAGCGAGGGGCGATTCCCCGTAAGTACAAAATCAATTTTTATGAAACTGCACAATTTAAAACCCGCTACCGGTTCTACACACAAACAAAAACGCCTGGGGAGAGGGGAAGCCAGCGGTAAAGGAGGCACTTCTACAAAAGGTAATAAAGGAGGCCAGAGCCGCGCCGGTTATAAAAGCAAAATGGCCCATGAAGGAGGCCAAATGCCTATTCAACGCAGATTACCCAAACGGGGTTTTAAAAATAATAACCGTATTGAATATACTGTATTTAACCTGGGACAAATCGAAAAGCTCATTGAAAAATATGGCTTTACCGAATTCTCGGAAGAAAATCTGTATATCAATGGCCTGATCGGGAAAACACATAAGGTTAAAATTTTGGGAACAGGCGAGCTGAAAACAAAAATTGATTTTAAAATCAGCCGTATCAGCGAAAAGGCAAAAGAAGCTATTGAAGGAATGGGCGGCAAAATTGAAATTTTAAAATAGTTTTTTGCCGATCTTTGACCACACTATTTTCCCATTCACAGACATCAAATGTAACCAGTGAAAAAATTAATTAAAACGATAAAAAATATTTGGACCATTGAAGAATTGCGTTCAAAAATCATTACCACACTGGCAATGATTTTTGTGTATCGGCTGGGTGTCCAAATTGTGTTACCCGGTATTGATCCAAATAAATTAGATGCCATCCAGGCATCTGCCAGCAGTAATGGCCTGCTGGGCTTATTTGACACATTTGCCGGAGGTGCCTTTTCCCATGCATCTATCCTGGCTTTGGGCGTGATGCCTTATATCTCTGCCTCTATCTTTATGCAATTGATGACCATCCTGGTCCCCCAAATTCAAAAGATCCAAAAAGAAGGTGAGAGCGGACAGAAAAAAATTAATCAATGGACACGTTACCTGACCATTGTGGTAACTGTTTTCCAGGCCGGCGCTTATGTGGCTTATCTAAGCAGCCCCTCCTATGCCGAGGCATTGATTCCTTCTTTTAAAGAATTTTTCTTCCCCACCACGGTTATCCTGCTTACTGCGGGTACATTATTCGTTATGTGGCTGGGTGAAAAAATCCAGGATAAAGGATTAGGCAATGGTATCTCCATCATCATCATGATTGGTATCCTTGGCCGTTTACCCCAGGCATTGACGCAGGAATTTTCTGCAAAAAGTGCCAAAGGTGGTGGTGGTTTATTGATCTTCCTGATAGAAATTGCCGTATTGATTGCTGTAATCCTGGGTACCATCGTATTAATACAAGGTGTACGCAAAGTGCCCGTTAATTACGCAAAACAAATTATCGGCAATCGCCAGTTTGGTGGCGCCCGCCAGTTTCTCCCGTTGAAAGTCAACAGTTCCGGTGTAATGCCAATCATCTTTGCACAGGCAATTATGTTCTTACCTACACTGTTTTCATTTACCAATCTTGATTCAGCCAAAGGTATTGTCAAGGTTTTTTCTGATCCGAGTAATGGCTGGTATATGTTGGTCTATGGTGTAATGACGGTGGCATTTACCTTTTTATATACTGCGCTAATCTTCAACCCGAAACAAATGAGTGAAGATTTGAAAAGAAATAATGGTTTTATACCGGGTGTAAAACCAGGCCAGCCTACCGCAGATTTTATTGGTACCATTATGGACAGGATCACATTCCCCGGGGCTATTTTGCTGGCTATTGTTGGTATCCTTCCGGGATTTGCACAAAACCTGAATGTAACGAGTGTATTCGCTTCCTTCTATGGAGGTACATCACTGCTCATTATGGTAGCGGTTATTCTAGATACCTTGCAACAAATAGAAACTCATTTATTAATGCGGCAATATGACGGCCTGATGAAAGGCGGCCGGGTACAGGGAAGACAAACAACCGTGCCCTCAGGTATGTAATGAAAATATTTTTGATGAATGAAAAACCTGTAGAGCATTTTGCTTCGCAGGTTTTTTATATTTAAAAAAGCTTGTAACCATGATACATATTAAAACGGATGCAGAAATTCAATGCATGAAAGCCAGCGCCTTGCTCGTGAGCCAAACCCTTACAGAAGTGGCGAAAATGCTGAAGCCGGGTGTCACCACCCTGCAAATTGATGCACGCTGCAAAGAATTTGTATATGATCATAAAGCCACTACGTCTTTTTATCAATACCGCGGTTACCCTTATCATATTTGTGCCTCAGTAAATGATGTCGTAGTCCATGGATTTCCCAATAACACACCCATTCAAAACGGTGATGTGGTATCTATTGACCTGGGGGTTATTTTAAATGGCTGGCATGGTGATCATGCATATACATTTATTGTAGGTGAAGCTCCACAGGAAGTTATTGATCTCGTGCGAATAACCAAAGAGTCCCTGTACAAAGGCATTGAAAAAGCTATTACCGGAAATCGTACCGGAGATATTGCCTTTGCCATCCAGGAGCATACAGAAATAAAACATGGCTATGGTGTGGTACGCGAATTAGTTGGCCATGGCCTTGGAACCGAATTGCATGAAGACCCGCAGGTTCCCAATTATGGGAAACGAGGAAATGGGGCAAAACTTCGTACGAATATGGTATTGGCCATTGAACCTATGATCAACCTGGGAGGGAAAGAAGTATTTACGGATGAAGACGGCTGGACTGTTCGTACCCGGGATGGAAAACCCTCTGTACATTTTGAACATGATGTTTGTATTAAAAAGGACCAAGCCCTGGTACTTTCAGATTACAGCATCATTGAGCAGGCGGAAAATGCCAATAACGCTATCAATCTTCATCTTACCAGGAAACCCGCCTGATTGTATTTATGCAAAAGTCCGCCCAAAAGAATTTAGCTGTTATTGGTGGTGGGGCGGCTGGTTTCTTTTGTGCCTGCAATGCAGCCCGCCTGAATCCCACCTGGGAGGTACATCTTTTTGAACGAAGCCAGAAAGTTTTGGCTAAAGTAAAAATAAGCGGGGGCGGACGCTGTAATCTTACTCACGCATTTACAGATATTTCTTCATTCCTGGAAAATTATCCAAGGGGAAAAAATTTTTTGAAAAAATCTTTCTACACATTTACACCACAAAATACCCTTGACTGGTTTGCTGCAAGAAATGTTCAAACCAAAACAGAACCTGACGGCAGAATTTTTCCGGCAAGCAATACTTCACAATCCATCATAGATTGCCTCTTAAAAGAAGCAACAAAATATGATGTAAAAATTTCTTTGCAAAAACAACTGATCCAACTATCCTGTCCCGGTGATACTACGCACGCAGGAGCTGATCCTGAAAAATTTGTTTTGACTTTCCAGGATGGTGCAACCATTCAGGTTGATTATGTATGTATAGCCTGTGGCGGTTTTCCAAAAACAGTTCAGTTTTCCTGGCTTACACAAACCGGCCATAGCATTCAGGAACCACTCCCCTCCTTATTTTCTTTCAATATACCACAAGACCCGGTTACCCAATTAATGGGAATCTCCCTTCCTAACGTTGAAGCCAGGATACCTGTTTTGAAAGTAAAATTTTCAGGGCCTTTGATCATTACGCATTGGGGTCTAAGCGGGCCGGCTATTTTAAAGCTTTCTGCTTTTGCTGCAAGGGGCCTGGCTGCTTTAGCCTACCAGTTCGATGTACATATTCATTGGCTTCCCGAAATGACAACAGATGTGATTAGGGAAAATATTGTATGCTTTTCACAAAGGAGCGATACACAACTACTGCAACAAAAAAATCCTTTTGGCTTTCCCAACCGGTTATGGCTTTATTTTTTGGATAAAGCCGGAATAGAAAGATCTACACGCTGGAGAAATTTACAAACACCCCTACAAAATAAACTTCTGCAAATCCTTACCGGTACTGTCTTTACAGTAAAAGGGAAAACTACGTTTAAAGATGAATTTGTAACCTGTGGAGGTATTTCCCTGCAGGAAATAGATGGCCATACCATGGAAAGCAAGCTGCATAAAGGATTATACTTTGCCGGTGAAATCATGGATGTAGATGGTATTACCGGTGGTTTCAATTTTCAGCATGCCTGGACAAGTGCCTGGTGTGCTGCTGCTGCCATGACTAAAGCTGCCAACGAAACGGTATAAATCCTTTATCCTAATTCCGGGTATAACGGAAATTGTTTCATGAATTCATTTACCTGCAGCCGAACATGAGCCGTATTCGCTTCATCTTCCGGTTTCTTCAAAATCGTATCAATCATTTCCGCAATAAATGGCATGTGTTCTTCTTTCATTCCGCGGGTGGTAACGGCTTGCACTCCGAGACGGATGCCACTGGTGACAAAGGCACTTTTATCATCAAAGGGCACCATATTTTTATTTGCTGTGATATCCGCTTTTACCAATGCCTGTTCTGCTTTTTTCCCACTAATATTTTTATTCCGCAGGTCCACTAATACCAGGTGATTGTCTGTCCCCCCACTAATGATATGATAATCTTTTGCCAGGAGAGCTGTGGAAAATGCCTGTGCATTCAAAATGATTTGTTTCGCATAGCTCGTAAATTCATCTGACAGTATTTCGCCGAAGGCAATAGCTTTTGCTGCAATGATATGTTCCAATGGTCCGCCCTGTATCCCCGGGAAGACAGCCATATCCAGCAAATTGCTCATCATCCGAATATTACCTTTATTGTCTTTCAGTCCAAAGGGGTTTTCAAAATCTTTCCGCATCATTATGATACCGCCTCTGGGACCACGTAATGTTTTGTGCGTGGTAGAAGTTACAATATGACAATGATCAAATGGATCATTTAATAATTTCTTTGCTATCAGGCCGGCCGGGTGGGCGATATCGGCCATTAATAATGCTCCCACGGAATCAGCTGCTTTTCGAATACGGGCATAATCCCAATCACGGGAATACGCACTGGCCCCGCAAATAATCAATTTTGGTTTTACTTCCCTGGCTTTGGCTTCCAGCATATCATAATCCACCCTGCCCTCTTCTTTTGTTACACCATAAAAATGTGCCTGGTACAATTTCCCGCTATAATTTACCGGGGAGCCATGGGTAAGGTGCCCGCCCATACTCAGGTCCAGGCCAAGAATAGCATCTCCGCATTTTAAGACTGCCAAAGCCACCGCTGCATTTGCCTGGGCCCCGCTATGGGGTTGCACATTGGCATATTCAATATCAAATATTTTGCAAAGCCGGTCAATCGCCAGTTGTTCTGTCTGATCTACAAATTCACAACCTGCATAATAACGCCTACCCGGATAGCCTTCCGCATATTTATTAGTCATCACATTTCCCATAGCCTGCATGACCTGGAGGCTGGTAAAATTTTCGGATGCGATCAACTCCATACCACGGCGTTGCCTTTCCAATTCTTCTTTTATAATGCCAAAAACAACGGTATCTCTTTGCATAAAATTTGTATTTTCTCAAAAGTAAAAATTTAAACTGATGTTCCTCTGTTTTTAAACCATTTACCCCTAAAAATCCCATTAGGGGTTTGATGAAAGGTAGGTTCAATAACAAAGGAATTTATTACTTTCACCGTTATAAAAAGATGTTACCCCATCCATGAAAGCAATTATTCCCGTGGCAGGTGTTGGTACGAATCTTAGGCCGCATACCTATACCCAGCCAAAAGCGTTGATTCCCGTTGCCGGAAAAACTATCCTGAGCATAATCGTTGATCAATTACACCAGGCCGGCATCCATGAATTTATTTTTATTATTGGTTACCTGGGTGAAAAAATTAAAGAATATGTAAAGCATACTTATCCGACATTGGATTGCCATTTTGTAGAACAAAATGAACGTTTCGGTACCGGCCATGCCATCGAACTTACACAAAGCCTGACACAAGACGATGAAATTTTTGTTGTATTAGGTGATACCATTTGCGAATATGATATCCGGGAAGTCCTCGATAGCCCCTATACCATGATTGGCGTAAAACGGGTGGATGACCCCCGGGATTTCGGGGTGGCCGAGATCGATGAAAAAAATTTTGTGCAACATGTATATGAAAAACCCACCATACCTAAAAGTAACCTGGCGCTCGTAGGTTTGTATAAAATCAAAGAAAGCAATTACCTCTTTGACTGCCTGAAACATCTGCATCAAAAACATCAGGAGAACTACAATGCATACAGCTTTACTGATGCACTGGAATGTATGATTCAACGGGGCGCTAAATTAAAATCCTTTAAAGTCAAGAACTGGTTTGACTGCGGAAAAAAGGAAACCTTACTGGAAAGCAATGCTACTTTATTAAAAAAATATGGGGGGTATATTGACAAAGATATTGTGCTGGAAAATTCTATTATTCTTCCACCAGTGAGTATTGGCCCGGGGTGTATTATTAAAAATTCTGTCATTGGACCACATGCCTCTATCGATGCCAATACACAGATCCATTTTTCTGTTGTAAAAGAAAGTATCATTGGTTCATTCACGTATTTACATGAAGTTTTACTGGATAATTCCCTCATAGGTAGTGATGCCAGTGTCAAAGGCCTGAGCCGGAGCCTGAATATTGGTGATAATACAGAAATAGATTTTGGCTGAAATTAAAGCACGCATACATGATTCCAGAAAATAAAGTTTGCCAACTTTTTCAAATTGAAAAACCCATTATTCAGGCAGGTATGATTTGGACAAGTGGTTGGCGCCTGGCCACAGCCGTTAGCAATGCCGGCGGCCTGGGCCTGATCGGAAGTGGTAGTATGTACCCGGATATTTTACTGGAACACATTCAGAAAGCACAACGCGCTACCGATAAACCTTTCGGTGTAAATGTACCGTTACTTTATCCCGATATTGACAAACATATTCAAACGATCATTGAACAGGGTGTAAAAATTGTTGTTACATCTGCCGGTAATCCACGGACATGGACAAGTACATTGAAAGCAAATGGCATCACGGTGGTACACGTGGTAAGCAGCAGCAAATTTGCATTGAAGGCGCAGGAAGCCGGTGTGGATGCAGTCATTGCAGAAGGTTTTGAAGCGGGAGGCCATAATGGCCGGGAAGAAACAACCAGCATGGTATTGATTCCTGCCGTAGCTAAAGCAGTATCTATCCCGGTAATTGCCGCAGGTGGTATTGCCACTGGCCGGCAAATGCTGGCCGCAATGGTACTGGGTGCCGATGGGGTGCAGGTTGGCAGCCGCTTTGTTTGTAGTAATGAAGCCTCGAATCACCTCAATTTTAAAACAGCCATTACCCGGGCAAAGGAAGGAGATACCATGTTAAGCCTGAAAAAAGTGGTACCGGTTCGTTTATTAAAAAATGATTTTTATGAACAGGTAAAAGAAGCGGAACTTCAGGGCGCTTCAGCAGAAGCATTGAAAGAAATTTTAGGCCGTGGGCGGGCTAAGAAAGGGATGTTTGAAGGGGATTTGGAAAATGGTGAATTGGAGATCGGCCAGGTGAGCGCCCTGATTGATGATATCAAACCCGCTGCTGAAATTTTGCAGGAAATATGGGATGATTTTAATGCAGCGGTGAAGCATCCTTTTGAAAAAACTTTTTAACAGCAAATTTGTTGTACTTGAAATTGCCGGAATATGAATTTTATAATAAAAGATGTATCTGTTGTCAATGAAAATACTATTCTGTCAACCGATGTATTGATCAAAAATGGTCGAATTGAAAAACTTGCCCAGCAGATAGATGTCCCCTATCGGGTGGAGGAAATACAAGCAGGTGGATTACATCTTTTTCCCGGGGTCATAGATGACCAGGTACATTTCCGGGAGCCCGGGCTCACCGAAAAAGCTACGATTTATACAGAAGCGAAAGCAGCGGTGGCAGGTGGTGTGACCAGTTTCATGGAAATGCCCAATACAAAACCACCTGCCTGTACAGAACAATTATTGGAAGAAAAATATGATATCGCCCGGCAACATGCCCTGGCAAATTATTCTTTTTTTATGGGCACATCCAATACCAATGCAGAAGAGGTTTTAAAAATGAATAAAAAGAAATCTTCTGTATGTGGCGTGAAAATTTTTATGGGTTCTTCCACGGGCAATTTATTGGTCAATGATCCCCGGGCTTTGGAAAAAGTCTTTGGCCAATCGGAACTCCTGATCGCCACACATTGCGAAGATGAAGATCGCATTCATGAAAATTATGACCGGCTGAAAAGGGAAAAAAAAGAATTGACAGCCGCTGATCATCAGCTGATCCGGGATGTGGAAGCCTGTTATCTTTCTTCCTCAAAAGCGGTGGGGTTGGCCCGGAAACATGGCAGCCGACTCCATATCTTGCATATCAGCACCCAAAAAGAATTGTCTTTATTTCAAAATGATATTCCCCGGGCACAGAAAAAAATTACCTCGGAGGTATGTGTTCATCACCTGCATTTCACGGCAGATGATTATCCGGCCAAAGGAAATTTTATAAAATGCAATCCCGCCATCAAATCCGGTGAAAACAGGCTGGCTTTATGGGAAGCATTAAAAGACGGGCGCCTCGATGTAATAGCCACGGATCATGCACCACATACACTCGCGGAAAAAGAAAAGCCGTATGAAACTGCCCCGGCGGGCCTGCCTCTTGTGCAACATCCCCTCCTGTTGATGTTACATTATGCCCGGCAAGGCCAAATCAGCCTGGAACTCATTGCGGATAAAATGAGTCATGCTGTTGCGGATTGTTTTCAAATACATGATAGAGGATATATCCGGGAAGGCTATTGGGCAGACCTGGTATTGGTAAACCTGCAAAAGCCGTTTACCGTTCAAAAAGAAAATATTTTTTATAAATGCGGCTGGAGCCCATTTGAAAATTTCACTTTCCCCGCTACCATCACCCATACTTTTGTAAATGGCCACCTGGCTTATGCAAATGGGCAGTTCGATGAATCTCAACAGGGAATGCGCCTGGCATTTTTACGGGATTAAACAGGATCTATGCATGCCGATATTACTACCATAAAAGACCTTTCCATTTTTACGGGTGAAGAGCATACGTCTCTTTTCCAATTCCTGGATCGCACGAAAACAATCGGTGGTAGTGACTGGCTTGCTGGCTACTTTAAAAATCCTTTGCCCTCTGCTTCCGAAATAAGAGACGTCCAATTTTTTTTACAAAAACTAAATACCGTAACCGATCAATGGCCGGAAAATATCAGCAATGGTACTATCATGGTTATTGAGAAATATTATCAATCCGGTATCAGTGGCTTACCGGAACACCCCTCCTGGTTACAGGCTATTTCATTCAAATTTTTTAATGGGCCTGATTATGCTATTGTCCGTTACTCTGTAAAATATTTTATTCATTTACTGCAGGGCATGCACACAATTTATCACGTCTTGGAAGCAACGGATAATCCACCTGTTTTAAAAATAATATTAAACAGGATAAATTTATATTTACGTGCACCCATCGTGCAGGAAATCATAGCCGTAGAAGATCCGAAAAAACTGTCCCTGCCAAGGCTTTTATATTATGGCTATTATTTCCTGCACCATTATAAAGCGGAATGCCAGGAACTGGTACATCTTTTCCATCAATTGGACGGCTACAGGAGTATGGCGCTTGCCGGTCATGACCTGGCTTTTTCATTTCCTGAAATACTGGACACCGATGCACCCGTTTTTGAGGCAGAAGAATTATATCACCCATTGTTACAGAAACCGGTTTCTTACCCGGTACATTTATATACTGAAAAAAATTTTCTTTTTCTTACCGGGGCAAATATGGCAGGTAAAAGTACGTTTATCAAAGCCGTAGGCGTAGCCACTTACTTAGCGCACCTCGGAATGGCCGTGCCAGCAAAATCGTTACGGCTTTGTTTTTTCGATGGCCTCCTCAGCAATATTCATGTCGTGGATAATATCGTAAAAGGTGAAAGTTATTTTTATAACGAAGTGCAACGTATTAAAAATACAATTCTCAAAATCGGAGATGGTAAAAAATGGCTTGTCCTGATTGATGAACTTTTTAAAGGCACCAATGTAGATGATGCCATGCGCTGTAGCACCGTGGTCATAGAAGGTTTATTAAAAATTAGAACCAGCCTTTTTATTTTATCCACGCATTTATATGAAATTGCCGGGGCGCTGAAAACATACCCCAACATACAATTCAATTATTTTGAAACAGCCATCCATGAGGGTACACTGGTTTTCAATTATCATTTAAAACCCGGTGTGAGCACCGATCGCCTGGGCTACCTGATCCTGCAAAAAGAAGGTATTATGGAATTATTAGCTTCTTTATCCGGGAAAAAAGATACCGGAAATTAAGAGTGCAATTTTTTACCCTTACAAAAAAACAGAAGCTAAACTTTACGAATTATTTATACAATATGTCACCGCTACTTTTTTGAAATTATGCATTAACACTTAGTTTTGAAAAATATGTGGATGATCTGTAAAAAAGAATGGCGGCAATTTTTCAGTAGCCTTTCCGGTTACCTGGCCATCATCATTTTCTTATTACTAAATGGATTATTTCTTTTTGTATTTCCTGATACCAGTTTGCTCAATTTCGGGTATGCCTCGCTGGGTGGCTTTTTTGCCCTGGCGCCCTGGGTGCTTTTGTTTTTAGTGCCTACCGTAACGATGCGCAGTTTTGCAGACGAATACCGGACTGGCACTTTTGAAATTTTAAAATCCCTGCCACTCAAAGCCGCAGATATTGTTTGGGGAAAATTTTTTGGCGCCCTGTTGATCGTAGCGCTGGCGCTAATCCCAACCATTATTTATGCGGTATCCATTCAGTCCCTGAGCAGTGCCGGTGGATTGGATATCGGGAGTACAGCAGGCAGTTACCTGGGCTTACTTTTTCTCGGCGCCACATTCACTGCGGTGGGAATTTTTACAAGCAGCATCACCAATAATACCATTGTAGCATTTATTTTAGGCGCTTTTTCCTGCTTCTTTTTATTTACCGGTTTTGAAGCAATTAGTAAGTTACCGGTATTTGCACATGGCCTGGATTATTATGTAGAAATGCTGGGTATTCAGTTTCACTATGCAAATATCAGTAAGGGAGTTATTGACCTGCGTGATATCTTATATTTCGTTACTCTTTGTATTCTCTTCCTGCTTTTTACACAAAAAAAATTGAACCGCGCTAAATGAATTTTTTATCAAGAATATACCATGCACGGTTTTTCTGGCTACTAGCCCTGCTTCTTTTCCTCGGCATTACCTGGGGCAGCAATTCCCTGCACTATTCCCTGGACCTCACTGCCGAAAAGCGTTTCAGCCTGGGCGAGCCCACCCGGCATTTATTGGAAAACCTTGATACAGCTATCCATGTCCAGGTTTTTCTTACCGGTGAATTACCCGCTGATTATAAAAAACTCGCTATGGCAACACGCGATTTACTCGATGAATTTCGCGATCTCAGCCATAACCGGGTGCAGGTGACTTATGAAGTGCCCGGTGAGGAATTGCCCGATAGCAGCAAAGCCATTTTGTATGACAGCCTGCAACGAATGGGAGTAGTTTTTGAAACGAATGAAGACTTCTCGGATAACAACAGCAAAGCCACGCGGCAATTGATCATCCCTTCCGCTATTGTATCGTACAAAGATCTCCGGCCATTCGTTATTGACCTGCGCAGTAGTAAAACGATTTTTAAAAATTACAATGTCATCAATGATCTTCCCGAAGAAGACAAAGAAGCTACTTTGAATGCAGCTGAGGCACTGCTGGAATTTAAATTTGCCAATGCCATTGAAAAACTCACCCGTACCCATATCCCCACTATTGCATATGCGATCGGCAATGGGGAACCCACAGACCTGCATGTCAATGACCTGGGGGAAAGCCTGCGCAATGATTACCGGCTTGGTGTTTTTGACTTATCACACTATTATCCCCGTGCGGATGAAATAAATGCTTTATTGATTGTAAAACCCACGAAACCTTTTAGTGAAGCTGATAAACTGAAGATAGACCAATACATTATGCATGGTGGTAAAGTAATCTGGTTTATCGATAAATTATATGCCGAACTGGATAGCCTCATGCGCAGCCAGGCTGATTTTGTTGCGTTCGATCGCAATTTAAATATTGATGATATCCTGTTTAAATATGGTGTGCGCATCAACGGTGACCTGTTGCAGGATTTGAATTGTTCCAAAATTCCTATTGTCATCGGGCAGAACCCAGATGGCAGCCCGCGTTTTCAACGGGTTCCGTGGCCCTATTATCCGTTCGTTTCTTCCACCAATGAGAATTTGATTGCAAAAAACCTGGACCGGGTGCTTACCATTTTCCCTTCGAGCATTGATACCATTAAAGCCCCCGGTATTCAAAAAACCATCCTCCTGGCTTCGGATACAAACAGCCGGGTTATCAGTTCTCCTGCCATGGTTTCTTTAAACAGTGTAAAAGATGATGCCGATTTTCTAACGTTTAATAAGAGCCATTTGCCGGTAGCCGTTTTATTGGAAGGAAAATTTACTTCTTTATATGCCAACCGTCTTACGGCAGCACAACAGGATTCCGTGCAATTGCAATCCGGTGTTGCCTTTGCCCCGCACAGTATTTCTCCTACTCAACAAATCGTGGTTTCCGATGCAGACCTCGTGACCAATGCGGTAAGCCCTTCCAGCGGCCCTTTGCCAATGGGTATGTTGCCTTTTGAAAATTACCGGTTTGCTAATCGGGAGTTTTTATTGAATTGTATTGATTATCTCGTGAGTAACAGTGGTATTTTTGCAGCGAGAAATAAAGATTTCACCTTACGGTTACTGGACAAGAAAAAAGTAGAAGATCAAAAATTAAAATGGCAGATGATCAATATTATGTTACCAATTTTTCTGATCATCCTTTTTGGTTTACTTTACCAGGAAATAAAACGAAGAAAATTTACATAAAAAACTTGCATGCACCGGCAACAGCAGTATAATAATTTAGGAATATGACAGCAAAGGAAATTACGTATCTTGTTTTTGGTATTGTGTTGTTACTGGCGCTTGCTTTTGATTTGGGCCTGATGAGTAAGTCAGGCAAAAAAATCAGTATCAAACAGGCTTTATATCAAACATTTTTCTGGGTAGGCCTGGCGCTTTCCTTTTTTGTTTTCCTATGGATCGAAGATGGCCAGGGCCCGGCACTGGAATACCTCAGTGCCTATTTTATGGAATGGAGCCTGAGTATTGATAATATTTTTGTCTTCATCCTTATCTTCTCTTCCTTTTCCGTAAAAGAAAAATATTATGGACGGGCTTTGCTTATCGGCATTATCGTTGCTATCGTTTTCCGGATACTCTTTATAACAGTGGGTGTGGCATTGGTTGATAAATTCGAATGGGTGTTATACATTTTTGGCGCTTTCCTGTTGTATACCGGTATCAAAATGTTTGCTTCCCATGAAGAAGAAGAGTTTAACCCCGAAAAAAGTAAAGTATATACATTTTTGAAAAAAGCACTGCCATTGGTGCCTCATGATGGAGATGGGAAATATGTGATCCGGGAAAACGGGAAAAGAAAATATACTACTTTATTCGTGGTAGTGATCCTCCTGGCAAGTATTGACCTGGTATTTGCATTAGATTCCATCCCGGCAGTAATGGGTATTACCCGGGATAAGATGGTGATTTATACCTCTAATATTTTTGCTGTTCTTGGCCTTCGATCCTTGTTTTTCTTATTGCGAGGTGCGGTCAGCCGTTTTGATTATTTACAGCAGGGCATTGCGATTATCCTGATTTTTATCGGCCTGAAAATGTTGGGCGAGCATTGGATTTCACAATTAGGGATTGAAAAAGATACGCAGGTGTTCATCTCCCTGGGTGTTATCATGCTTTGCATTTGCGGTTCTATTTTTTACAGCATTTTTATTACCAGGAAGGGAACGATAGAAGATGCCCCTGAAACGGATGAATCTTAAAATAAAATTTCTTGACATATACCATTTTCGATATTGCAAAAATTCTGGGTGGAGTTAATCATCTGCCGGCCCCGGAAATGAGTATAGAAAATCTCCTGACGGATTCAAGACGTATTTCATTTATTCAGACCTCTCTTTTTTTTGCATTAAAAACAAGTCGTCGTAATGGTATTCAATTTATCCGGGAATTGTATGACCTGGGCATACGCAATTTCGTAATCCAGGAAAAAATCGATTTGGAGAAATATCCGGATGCCAATTTTATCATAGTGGAAAATACATTGAAGGTGCTTCAACGATTGGCAGCACATCATCGCCATCAATTTCAATATCCCGTTGCCGGCATTACCGGCAGCAATGGCAAAACCATTGTCAAAGAATGGCTCTACCAGTTATTATCAACGGATTTTTCCATTGTTCGCAGCCCCCGTAGTTTCAATTCTCAAATCGGTGTAGCGCTGAGTGTGTGGCAAATGAAAGAAGAAAATAACCTGGCTATTTTTGAAGCGGGTATTTCCGAGCGAAATGAAATGGATAACCTGGAAAAAATGATCCGGCCATCCATTGGTATTTTTACCAACCTCGGTCATGCACATGATGAAGGTTTTGAAAATTTGGAAGAGAAGTGCCGGGAAAAAATGAAGTTATTCAGCCATACAGAAAAAATTATCTGTCCGTATGGTATCCGGGAAGTCATTGAAAAAAATAATATCCCGCACCAGGCTGAATTGGTTACCTGGGGCCATGAAACAGCTAATGCATTACGTATTCTCCATTTTACCAAATTCCAGGATGTTACAGAAATTTACCTGCAGTATAAAGACATAGAGTTTGATGTAGTCATTCCATTTACCGAGGAAGCTTCCTTACAAAATGCCATGCATTGTATCACTTTCCTATTGCTCTTTTCCATACCGGTACCGGAAATACAAAAGCGCCTCTTACAATTGCAACCCATGGATATGCGGCTACAAATGGTGGAAGCCATCAATGGTTGCACGGTGATTAATGATAGTTACAGTTTTGACATTACTTCCTTTGCCGTAGCCCTTGATTTTCTCCAGCAGCAACATCAATTTGCTTCTAAAACCGTAATCCTCTCCGACCTGCCGGCGCCGGCAAATGACACCTTGTTTATGGATGTATTAAAAATGCTTCGTGCCAAACATGTGCAACGGTTTATTGCAATTGGCCCGAAATGGGGCAGCTATTTACCCGACTTGCAGAAATATATCCCGGAAGTATTTCATTATGCCGATACGCAAATATTTTTACACAGCTTTTTATTTCAACGGTTACATAATGAAGCCATCCTTATCAAAGGTGCCCGTGTTTTTGAATTTGAAAAAATAATGCTGGCGCTTGCGAAAAAAGTACATCAAACCGTATTGGAAATAAACCTTACGGCCTTAACGCATAACCTGAAAGAATATCAATCTTCATTATCGCCCCAGGTAAAATTAATGGCTATGACAAAGGCCTTCGCTTATGGCAGCGGGAGTGCAGAGATTGCCTCTGTTTTACAATTTTATAATACGGATTATATCGCGGTGGCTTATGCCGATGAAGGTATAGAGCTGAGAAATGCCGGTATCCGTTTGCCTATCATGGTTATGAATGTGGATGAAGAAGCGTTTGAGACTATTGTCCAGCATCAACTGGAACCCGAATTATTTTCCCGTCATATCTTGCTTGCTTTCCGGGCATTTCTTGAAAAACAGGCTATTCGTCAATACCCGGTACATATCAAAGTGGATACAGGCATGCACCGGCTTGGCTTTGAATGGGAAGACCTTTCTTTTTTACAAGAACTGGCAGGGCAACAAAATGAATTGCTGATAAAATCTGTATTTAGCCACCTGGCCGCCAGTGAAGATCCCAAAGAAGATGCTTTCACCCAACAGCAGGCTGCTCAATTCACCGCATTTTGTGAGGCCTTGCAGGAAAAATTACCTTATCGGTTCCTCCGGCATATTGCCAATACCGCTGCTATTTTTCGCCACCCATATTTACAATTCGATATGGTACGGCTGGGTATCGGCCTTTATGGAATAGATACGGCAAAAGATAAAAAACATGTTTTGCAAAATGTCACCACGCTAAAGACTACCATCGCCCAGGTGCGAAAAGTGAAATCCGGTGATACAGTCGGCTATAACAGGAAAGGCCAGGTTGCGGAAGACAAACTGGTTGCGACTATCCGGATCGGTTATGCGGATGGCTTTTCAAGGAGAATGGGAAATGGAAATGGGAAGGTGTATATTAATGGTAACCGGGTGCCTGTTATTGGAAATGTTTGTATGGACATGACCATGATTGATGTTACACACGCCGGCCCGGTAGCAGAAGGAGATGAAGTGGAGATTTTTGGTCCTCATATTTCCGTGGAGGAACTGGCTGCCTGGTGCGGAACCATTCCGTATGAAATCCTTACAGGTATTGGCCAGCGGGTGAAACGCATTTATATGGAAGAATAAATCCCTAATATTTTTACAAGATTTTCCCGGCAGGCTGTTGTTCTGCTTTTTTCAGGCAACATTGATTTATATTTGCCCCTTCAAAAATTGTGGTGTGAAAGGTAAACATGTATTCTTCCTGATTTTTTTTATTTTACTTGCCGACCAGGCGCTGAAAGTTTTCATTAAGACAAATTATTATATTGGTGAAGAGCATCGGATGATCGGGCATTGGTTTCGTTTGCATTTTGTGGAAAATGAAGGGATGGCCTGGGGTTGGAAATTTGGCGGCGATACCGGGAAAATGATATTGACTTTATTTCGTCTCGCAGCAGTTATTTTTGGTACTTTTTATTTGCGCAGCATCATCCGGAAAAAAAGCCATCCCGGCTTTATTATTTGTGCGGCATTGATTTATGCCGGTGCCTTGGGTAACCTTATCGA
>JBDHYG010000021.1:0-36166 GCA_039811225.1 Parafilimonas sp. | reverse complement strand
ATTCGAATTCCTTTAGTAGCTTTTTGGCCTGCCAAAATACCGGCAGGACAAGTATCCAATACTTTAATTGATTTTACTGATTTTATGCCCACACTGGCTGATGTGGCTAAAATACCATTACCCACAACCTACGGCATTCTCGATGGTACCAGTTTTTACGATGATATGCGGAATATTCCCGGTACTGACAGGAGCTGGTCATATTGCTACTGGGATAATGACCCGAATGATGCTAAGCCACCCAAGATATATATAAATGATACGATGTATAAATTATATGACACCCCACTTTATGACAGTTTTTATAATGTAAAATTGGATGAAAAGGAACTCAATAAATTAATTATTGATAGCCTATCTTCCTATGAACAGGCCCTTCGAGATACTTTTATTCAGGTATTGCAATCAATGCATAATTAAAATTTTTGAAAGAAAATTCAATTTGAGACATACTTTTTAGCAATTTATACGTAGCTTTCGAGCCAATTTTTTTGACTGCATTAACCTCAAATTGAAAACATGATTTTAAAAACTTTACGAACATGTATTGTAAGATACAGTGCATATCATCTAACCCTGATTTTATTAACCTCAATTCTTTTGCTTGGACTGACAAGTTGCAAAAAAGAATTTCAGGTACAGGATGAAGGGAATACTACAACTGAAAGCACTACTTTGTCAAATCGGATGGGGAAAAATGATAAGCCCAACATTATATTGATTATTGCAGATGATGTGGGTTATGAAATTCCCAATTATACCGGTGGCCAATCCTATAGCACGCCGAACTTGAATTTCATGGCAAGCCACGGGATACAATTTAATTATGCATTTTGTCATCCGGATGGTTTTCCTTCCCGATTAGCCGCTATGACCGGAAAATACAACTTCAGGAATTATATTGATTGGGGTATTTTACCACCAGGAGGTCAAAACATAAGTAATATGTTACATGATGCCGGCTATTCAACCTGCTTTGTCGGTAAATGGCAAAATGATGGCGGTGATGCGGCCATTCATGAAGCTGGTTTTGATAAATACCGGGTATTCCTTCCTTTCTCTTATCCATCCAACCAGTTTAAAGGCCGTTATAAAAGCCCTATCATTTATGAGGATGGCGCATTTTTACCGGAAAGTGTTACAGCAGGCCGCTATTCAGAAGATATGTATGTGGATTACCTGGATAGTTTTATAGATGACAATGTAAATAAACCTTTCTTCGCCATTTATTCCATGCCCCTGGTACAAAAGCCCTGGGTACCCACACCAGATGATCCGGAATTTGCTACCTGGAATCCTAAATTTGATCAGCAGCGGTCAGATCAAAAATATTTCCCTTCCATGGTGGCCTATATGGATAAAAAAATCGGGCAAATTATTGATCACTTAGGTGCAAAAGGCTTAAAACATAATACTTTGGTTATGTTTACAACCGATAATGCAACTAATGTAAAAATATATTCAATCTGGCGCGGGCAGGAAATACGGGGATTGAAAAATGGAACCGTCTTATGGAGTACGCGGATTCCATTAGTAGCTTATTGGCCAAGCAAAATTGCCCCTGGTCAAAAAACAGATGCCTTGGTTGACTTTACCGATTTCCTTCCCACATTGGCAGATGTGGCTGGAATATCAAAACCTGCAAATTATGGTATATTAGATGGCATCAGTTTTTATGATAACCTTACTGGTGTTCCCGGTACAGACAGAGACTGGTCATACTGTTACTGGGACAATGACCCTAATGATAATAAACAACCTATTAAATATGTAAACAGCCAGGTGTATAAATTATATGATGAACCACCAACATATAGCCGCTTCTATAATATGCATAAGGATCAATTGGAATTAAAACCCATCCCGCCAAATAAACAAACACCCAGAGAAAAAAATATTCGTGATAGCTTTATTCAGGTATTGCAATCCATGCATAATTAAGCGCTTCTCTGAATAATTAAAAGCCTGTAAATTAGCAGGCTTTTTTTGTTTATGTTAAACAATAACCCATGGCAAAATTCCTGATCACTGGCTTAGGTAATATTGGCCCGGAATACGAACACACGCGGCATAATATTGGCTTTGATGTGGTAACTGCTTTTGTAAATAAACACGGCGTTTCCTTTGAGAATACCCGTTATGCCGACAAAGCAGTAGTGAAGTGGAAAGGACGAGTGTTTATTTGCCTTAAACCTACCACTTTTATGAACCTGAGCGGGAAAGCCTTGGACTATTGGTTGAAAAAAGAAAAAATTCCACTGGAAAATTCATTAACTATAGTGGATGATATTGCCTTGCCTTTATCCCGATTGCGGCTACGAGCCGGCGGAAGCGATGCCGGACATAATGGCCTGAAAAATATAGCCTATTCTTTAGCTACCAATGATTACCCGCGTTTACGCTTTGGCATTGGAAACGATTACCCCAAAGGCCGGCAAATAGATTTTGTCCTCAGTACCTGGCTACCAGCAGAATTACCCATTGTAACCAAAAAAACAGAAGTTGCTATTAAAGTAATTGAAGACTTTGCTATTATTGGTATTACGCCCACCATGAATTGGGTAAATAAAATGGAATTTTAATGAGCAACTAAAATAATAAAGCTTACTTTTATTATTCAAAAATACCCCGGAAGGCTGATTGCTTAAATTTTGTTACATGAAAATATTTTGTGTAGGAAGAAATTATCGGGCACATGCTGAAGAATTGAAAAATGAAATTCCCGGGGAACCGGTGATTTTTATCAAACCCAAAAGTGCCTTATTACCGGAAAATATCCCGTTTTATTATCCTGAATTTACCAATGAGTTACATTATGAAGCTGAGCTGGTATTACGGATTGGCAAAAATGGAAAACATATACGAGATTACCGCGCCGACAAATATGTAGATGCAATAACGGTAGGTATTGATTTCACGGCGAGAGACATTCAACAAGAACTGAAGAAAAAAGGCCTGCCCTGGGAAAAAGCCAAAGCCTGGGACCATTCAGCTGTAATAGGAAATTGGATCGAAATCGCCAATGGTGAATTAAAAAATCCTATCCTGTTTTCACTGGAATTAAACGGACAAACCGTACAAAAAGGAGATACCTCACATATGATTTTTAGTTTTGGAAAAATCATTGAAAATATTTCCAGCTATTTTGCCCTGCATATTGGTGACCTGATTTTTACCGGGACACCAGCCGGCGTAGGTGAATGCGTGGTAGGTGATTTATTAAGTGGCTACCTGGAAGAGGTGAAAGTATTTGAACTGGAAATTAAATAAATACATTATCTTTTACAATTGCCGGTAGAAACGGATATTTGCACATGCTTGATCTTAAAATCCTTCGTCATGCGTACAAACAAATGGCTACTACAAGGCGCATGGCGGAAATCTATGAAGAAAACAGGTCTGTTTGTAAATATGTTCATTCTACCTCCCGCGGCCATGAAGCCATACAGATAGCAACCGGTTTGCAATTATTACCCTGTGATTTTGTTAGCCCTTATTACCGGGATGAAAGCCTGATGCTGTCAATGGGCTTTACCCCATATCAGATGATGCTGCAATTACTGGCCAAAGCTGATGATCCTTTTTCGGGAGGGCGATCTTATTATTGCCACCCTTCTAATAAAGATGCAAAATATCCCGGGATCATTCATCAAAGCAGTGCCACCGGTATGCAGGCCATTCCCACAACCGGTATTGCGCAAGGCATTCAATACCTGGAACGGATTCATTCGCCTTTATTGCGTAAAGGTGTAAATAACGAAAACCCGGTAGTGGTGTGCAGTATGGGTGATAATAGTGTAACAGAAGGCGAAATAAGCGAGGCCTGGCAGATGGCGGTATTGAAAGAATTACCTATTATTTATTTGGTACAGGACAATGAGTGGGGGATTAGTGTTACCGGGGAAGAAGCACGGGCTATGGATGCCGTGGAATATGCCGCTGGTTTCCCAGGGTTTAAAAAATTTAGTACAGATGGAAGTGATTTTATACAGTCATATCACACGATGCAACAAGCGATTGATTATGTCCGGTCAGAAAGAAAGCCGGTAGTGGTACGCGCTTCTGTTCCTTTATTAGGCCATCATACCAGTGGCGTAAGAAAAGAATTTTATCGGAGTGAAGATGAGCTGGCTGAAGCTTCCCTTCGGGATCCATATATAAAACTGCGGCAGGTTTTATTGGCTCATGGATTAGTGGAAAAAGATCTTGATTTAATGGACGAGGAAGGATCACAAATTGCCGAAGAGGCATTTCAACGGGCAAAAGCCGCTGCGGATCCTCCGCATACTTCAGTTACTGAACACGTCTTTGCACCTACACCTGTAACACAGGAAAAAGGGGTACGTACACCTGCCGGTGGCGAAAAAGTAGTAATGGTGGATGCTGCAATGCATGCCATTGAAGAGCTGATGCAATTACATCCGGAATGTTTATTATATGGCCAGGATGTGGGGAAAAGACTGGGTGGTGTGTTTAGGGAAGCAGCTACCCTCGGAGAAAAATTTGGTGATTTACGGGTATTTAATACTGCTATACAGGAAGCATATATCGTTGGCTCTACAGCCGGCATGTCGGCCCTGGGTCTCCGGCCGATAGTGGAAGTGCAGTTTGCTGATTATATTTATCCGGGAATAAATCAGTTGGTATGTGAAGTGGCCAAATCCTGTTACCTTACGATGGGAAAGTTCCCGGTAAGTATGATTCTTCGTGTACCTATTGGAGCCTATGGAGGCGGTGGCCCTTATCATAGCGGGAGTGTGGAATCAACCCTATTAAGCATTAAGGGAATAAAAGTTTGTTATCCTTCCAATGCGGCAGATATCAAAGGATTAATGAAAGCAGCATACTACGATCCGAATCCGGTCATCATGTTAGAGCATAAAGGCTTATACTGGAGCAAAGTACCCGGTACAGAGGAAGCTAAAACGATTGAACCGGACCAGGAATATATTTTACCTATCGGGAAGGGACTTACTGTATTACAAGCGTCTGCTAAAAATATCCGGGCAGGGGATACGATATGTATCATTACCTATGGCATGGGTGTTTATTGGTCTAAAGCAGCAGCAAGAAGTTTTAAAGATAAAATTGAGATTATTGATTTACGCAGTCTTTTCCCATTAGATGAAGAGTTGGTTTTTGAAACAGTGAAAAAACATGGGAAATGCCTGGTGCTTACGGAAGAGCAACAAAACAATTCTTTTGCGGAAGCATTGGGAGGAAGAATTTCAAAACATTGTTTTGAATTCCTTGATGCCCCGGTTGAAGTGATGGGGGCTTTGAATTTACCGGCAGTGCCCATACAACTTGGCCTCGAAGAAGCTATGATCCCAACGGTTGAGAAGGTAAAAGAAAGAATCAGCCAGCTATTGGCGTATTGACAGAGTTCCGTTAATCAGGATACTAAATCCTTATAGGCTGCCGCATCCAGTAGATTATCCAAATCAGCTTTATTACGTACTTTTATTTTTACCATCCAGCCTTTATCATATGGATCACTATTCACGAGTTCGGGTTGTTTTTCTAACTCCTCATTAACGGCTAATACAGTACCGGCAACCGGGAGGAATAAATCACTTACTGTTTTTACGGCTTCCACCGTTCCAAATAAATCACCCTCAGCCAGGTCCTGGCCCACAGTGGAAATATCCACATATACGATATCACCTAATTCACTCTGTGCATAATCCGTTATACCTATCAATGCATTTTCATCATCCACCATTTTTATCCATTCATGGTCTTTGGTATATTTTAAAGTTTCCGGGAGATTCATCTTGATCGTTTTTAAAATTAAAAATGGATTTAAAAATAACACTAAAAATTAATCTAACAATTTTATTTTCATTCGCACATCCTGCAATGGCCGATCATTTTTATTGGTCTTTACTGCTGCTATCTTATCAATTACATCGAGGCCCTTAATGACATAGCCAAACACTGTATAATTTTGATCCAACATGGGGGTGCCACCCAGGACTTTATAAATTTGTCGTTGATCATCCGTATAGTAAAATGAAGGCACGCTCATCCGGATATTGCATTCAATAGCATTTAATTGTTCATCTGAAATTTTCTTACCCTGTACGATATAAAACTGGCAATTGCTACTGGCTTTTTGTGGGTTATCATCCCGGGCTGCCGCCAGGGCTCCTTTTTGATGGATTAAATGGGTATTGAATTCAGCCGGAATCCGGTCACCGGGTGCTTCTCCGGCACCCAACAACGAAGTACTGTCAGCATATTTACTGGTAGGATCGCCACCTTGTATCATAAAACCCTGGATCACACGATGGAATAAAAGACTGTCATAAAAACCTTCTTTTACCAGGCGTATAAAATTATCCCTATGTAAAGGTGTTGAATCGGATAAGGCAATAATCATGTTCCCATAATCTGTGATAATCTCCACCTTCACAGGGCCTTTGGATTTTTTGTCTTTTTGCGAAAACCCCGTAATGCTACAGCTGATAAAAACGAGGAATACAAGGATTTTTTTCATGTATGTTGATATTAGGCGCCAGGCATTCTTGCCATTTTTTTTGAAATTATTTTTTTGCCGGTATTTATGAATGGGCAGGCCTCATTCATTAAAAGGAATTTTGTTCAAAATAAAATAAAATATAATCCTTTAAAAAATTTTCCTGTTCCATAAAAGTGGCAGCAGGCAATTCTTTCAACTGGCTGAATTGTGGCCAGCCATCTTTATCTTTCCCGGTCATGGTATAATAGCCACCGGGTGATAAAACAGTACATATGGCCACATGCATTAGGTCCTGTTTTTGTTCTTTGGAAATTTTATTTTTCCAAAAACCCACCTCCTGCAGGCCTATCAGGAAAAGGATCGCTTCCATATCCGGCTTTTTGCCAAAACGCTTTTGCAGTTTGGCTTCCAATTGCCACCAGCGTTGTTGCAGGTCATCCGTTATGATCATGGGGCGAAATTAATGGTTTTGTTTTTTATTTTTAAAACCTTCACAATTTGTATTTAACCAATTTATTTACCGGCTTATATCTTTGCACCAAATAAAATGAAATGTTGCAGCTACAGGCATTACGGCAAAATCCGGAAGAAGTAAAATCAAGGTTGGCAAAAAGGAATTTTCCTCAAACGGAAATCGTCGATCAAATTCTACTGCTGGATAAAAAGTTAAAGACCATACAGACTGAGCAGGAAAATATCCAGGCAGCTATTAATAGTAGTTCTAAAGAAATAGGTCAATGGATGCGAAATGGTGATAAAGAAAAGGCGGATAAATTAAAAGAAGCAGTAAATGAGTTAAAGGAAAAACAAGCACCTTTATTGGACAAACGGAAACAACTGGAAACGGAAGTAGACGAATTGCTTGTGCGATTACCCAACCTGCCTCATACCCGCGTGCCGGCAGGAAAATCTGCTGAAGATAATGAAGTGATCCGGACAGGAGGCATACAACCACAATTGCCAACCGATGCATTGCCCCACTGGGAATTAATCAGGAAATTTGACCTGGTAGATTTTGAAACCGGCTCGAAAATTACCGGTAGTGGTTTCCCTTTATACAAAGGAAAAGGCGCCAGGTTACAACGGGCCATGATCCAGTATTTCCTTCACTATAACACGGACGCAGGCTACACGGAATATATTCCCCCATTTATGGTCAATGAAACATCTGCTTTTTCTACCGGCCAGTTGCCGGACAAAGAAGGCCAGATGTATTATATGCCGGAAGACAATTATTACCTCATTCCCACAGCGGAAGTACCGGTGACAAATATTTACCGGGATACCATTTTGAAGCAGACTGATTTTCCTTTGAAAATGACTGCTTATTCCCCTTGTTTTCGCCGGGAAGCAGGAAGTTTTGGGAAAGATGTACGTGGTCTTAACCGGGTGCATCAATTTGAAAAAGTAGAGATCATTCAAATAACCGAAGCCGGTAAAAGTTATGCCGCCCTGGAAGAAATGGTATTACACGTGGAAGCTCTCTTAGAGACATTACACCTGCCTTACCGGATTTTGTTGTTGTGTGGAGGTGATATGGGATTTACTTCCGCTATGACCTATGATTTTGAAGTGTATAGCGCTGCCCAGCAAAAGTGGCTGGAAGTAAGCAGTGTAAGTAATTTTGAAACTTTTCAGACCAATCGCCTGAAATGCAGGTATAAAGATGATCAGGGCAAAATGCAATTGGCACATAGCCTGAATGGAAGCTCACTCGCACTTCCCCGGATTTATGCGGCATTGCTGGAAAATAACCAAACAGCAGATCGTATTGTATTACCAGAGGTACTGCATGCATATTTTGGTGCAAAAGAAATTGGCCTTTCCTAAATAAATCCAGTTAAATCCAACAAAATCTATGAAGACCTTTTTAAAAAAAGCAGGTATTACGCTGGGAATAGTGTTTATTCTGCTTAATGTGATTTTAGGCATACAAGCATATCGCTTTAGCCATTATTATGATGATGTCAAAAAAACGCATTTCGCTGAAATGAGTTTTTTCGAAAAATTAAATACCCTGGTTTTAGGTGAAATTTTGGCTAAAGAAAAAGTGGTGGATTCCCTGCATGTACCACATACCAATTTAACCCTGACAACGCCTGATGGTATTCGCCTGGCTTGTTGGAATCTCCAGCATCCGGCAACAGAAAAACCCCGGGGTACAGTACTCATGTTTCATGGCCATGGAAGTAGCCGAAGTGGTATTATCCCGGATGCCACGTATTTTTATAACCTCGGTTGGAATGTTTTTATGACGGATGCCCGTGCCCATGGCGAAAGTTCCGGGAATACCTGTACAATCGGTTATAAAGAAGCATTAGATGTTAAAACCGTATATGATTATATTGCTGGAAAAACCCAACAACCAATAGTCTTATTCGGTGTATCCATGGGTGCAGCAACCATCACCAAGGCCCTGCATGATTACCCGGAAATAAAGCCATATAAACTAATCCTGGAATCTCCATTCGGTAAGATGATAGAAGCTGCCGAAGGAAAAATGCGTTCGATGAAATTGCCGGAAGAGCCGTTAAGTGGCCTATTATTATTTTGGGGCAGTGTGGAAACCGGCTGTTGGTTATTTAGTAATAAGCCCGAGGAATATGTTAAGTCCATTCAATGTCCTGTTTTATTACAATGGGGTCGTGATGATGACCGGATTGCAAGAAAAGAAATAGATGCAATTTTTAAGCATATCCCGGTAACACAAAAACAATTGGTGGTGTACGACGATTGTGGGCATGAGAGTATATGCCGGAATAATTTTCCAAAATGGTCATCAGCTGTTTCAACTTTCCTGCAATAACGATGCTCTCATCTTTGAATAGTCACTTTTGTACCCACCGGTATCATCTGGTACAATTCTTCCACATCTTTATTTTTCATACTGATACAACCTAATGTCCAGTTTTGGTATTGATCAATGGCATAGCCTTCATGGGGCCAGGTTCCGTGGATGCCCACTCCACCACCAATAGATGCATTCTGCGGAATGAGTCCTCTGGCTTTACGGTCATTAAATTTTTTATAACTTTCTGCATTGGGATAATCCAGCATCATAAAGCGATCCCATTTATCATGAACCCGTTTGCTTATAATGGTGAAAGTGCCTTCCGGTGTCCGTCGGTCACCTTCCATCATCTTATCACTTAAATCCTTGCTGCCAAAGACAACCGGAAAGGTAACCAACCAACCCTGGCTATCATACACACGCAATTCATAGTTTCTTTTTGATACAACTATATAATAGTGTTCTGTTGGTGGATGCATTTCCTGGAAAGAAGATAAAGTAATAACCAAACAAAAAATAAACAGGGGGCGAAAAAGCGTTTTCATGGCAAAAAATTTACTGTAATCATTAAGAACGTGCGTGTAAATTTTTTGCGGGGATAGAATTTTTTTTGAGTGTTTTGAAATTTTATAACGTAATTTTTTTTATGGAAGTATGTGAAGAAAAACAAAAAATACCATACATAAGTTGCATGGTATTTTTGGAATATAAAAAAGATCTTTTCTACCAATTACTGAGGCGCAAACCAAATGCATAGGGATACTGGACAAGACCTGACTGGTGTAATGGGTTGATGCTGTAACTGCCATAGATGCGCACCGGGCCGATACCCATTTCTGCGATATAGGCAAAATGCCAGGGTTCCAAATCAAAATCCCCGCGGATTTTTTGTTTACCCCGTTCATCGCTCACCTGTTTGTTTTTACTGCCAATACGGTAACCGGCGCTGATACCGGCGCTGAAACTAAAACCATTTCGCTTACCCGGTGTCGCATTGATATTGATCATAAAAGGCACCGTGATATAGCCGGCATATAATTTATTTTTGGAAAAGTCCACACTGTCCCTGAAAATATAGGCTGGATCTTTATGATAAGAAATGTTGTTATCATAGCGATAGTTGTACATTTCAAGGCCCAGGCCATATTTCAGGTTCAGTACCTGGTGTGTTAAGTTGAGTTTTTGCATGAAAAACCAGAGGTTCACATTCGATGATTTACCGGTATTTAATTTCATATCATCTTTGGTAAATGCTGCGCCGCCATTACTATGCAGATAAGTCGTTGCGGCAGAAGAACCATAATCTGTTTTATCACGAAGATTTGCAAAACCAAGATCAAGAATCAGCCAGTTTGTGCTCAGTGTTTTTCTCTTGTAGGAGGGATAATTGTTTTGCCCGGGTGTAATGGAAATATTGATATCGGTTTTTCCCGATTGATCCGGGTTTTGTTTTTTATCTTTTTTGATGATAATAAAATTGCCCACTTTAATGGTATCGGGTTCATGCCCGGGCAGGGTATCGGATTGTGCTTTCGTGGTGTACACGCATAAGGTGGCCAGTAATGCAAATGCAAGTTGTTTCATTTTTACTTTTTTAAATAGTTGGGTTAATTAAAGTTTATTTTCAGGTTAGCGATCTGAACATCATTTTGTTCTTTAGCTTTTTTATTTTTTTTGCCGAAAAGCCCACCGACTTGTTTAAAAAAACCATTGAGTTTTTCTTTATTCACTGCTATGATGCCTATAGCTGTTGAGTGATCTTCTTCCGGAGCCATATCCAATTCCTTATAACTGGCTACCTGGGCAATATTTTTGGCAGGAACCTGGTAGGCAGTGGTGGTCAGCATATAATCTTTATTGTCACGCACTGTTTCTTTGTTGTTCAACAGTTTTTCCCGATCCGGGGCCGATTGGTCTATCGGTATTTTAGGCATAGGGGCTTCTGCAATTAAATTTTTTTCGGCTTGCAAGTCAGGCAAATTCTTTTTTAACTGGTTCACCGTATTTTCTTTTTTTATTGCCGGCCGGGTTGATATGCCGGCCGGGTGATTTGAAGCATAGGTTATTTCCTGTTGTATCTTTTCCTGCGGCTCACTGTTTTTGGCAGCAGGCAATGCGGCGCGATTAGCCGGTTGTGTGGAAGCAGGATCTTGTTTTACTGGGGTAGGTTGGGAAGTTGTTTTTGCCAAAATGGGTGCTTCTTTTGTATGAGGATAAAACCACCAGGCAGCTACGACGAGCAGGAGAACGGCTGCTATTGCTGCCAGTTGTTTCCAGCCGATAACATATACAGGTGTTGTTTTTTTGTACAAACTTTTTTTGTCTTTGAAAATGATCTTCTCTTCGGGCAGAACGGTTTGTTGCAGGGTTTCCCATTCTTTCAACAGGGCAGGGTGCGCTACATAAAATTTTTCTACCAGGCCACGTTCTGTTTCCGTTAATTCATTATCAATATAAAGCAGGGATACAGTTGTATAATTTCCGGTATGGATAAAAGTTTCCTGCCGGTGTAATATTTCTTTTGCCGGGAACTGCATTTGCTCATCCGGGGAAAGCGTAGCATCCAGGAGTGATTGGAATTCTGGTTGCAGGTCAGGATGCAGTTGTACAAAATCTTCCACTTCCCGGCGTTCAGTGGGCGACAATTCATTGTCCACATAGAGAAGGAAGTATGCCTCGTATGTATTTCTATTCAGTGGTTCCATATACATTCATTTCTAAGCGGGTTAAACAATATTTTCCGGGCTGACCAAATAAGCACGCAGGGACAGCCTTGCCCGGTGCAGGTACACTTTTACCTGGCTCCCGTTCAATCCGGTGATTTCTGCAATTTCATCATAACTGTACCCTTCATAATCCTTCAACATGACCAGGCTTTTTTGTACTTCATTGAGCCGGTTCAATGCCTTTTGTAAATTTTTTTTCAGATCACTGCCGGGTGATAACTGCGCTGGCTGGTCGGGCAAACTTTCTTTTAAATGCACCCTTTTTGCTTTCCGCAAATGATCGATCATCTGGTGATACGCAACGGTGAATAAATAGGATTTGCATTTTATATTATCCACTTGTTCGCGATTCAGCCATAATTTTTCAAAAGCGCTTTGTACAATATCTTTTGCTTCCTCTTCGTGCCGCAAATTTTTTACGATGAAGCGAAAAACATTATCTGCATATGAAGTCACGCAATCATTATATTCCTTTTCTGTCATAAATACCCGGCTTGTCTTTTTTGCAATGCAAATTTGTTCTTAATACGTTTGACCTGCGAAAATGTTACAGGGAATGTATTTTTTTTCAAACAAATCTACCACCTTATATCTGGCAGTCAACTTATATTTGCAAAAAACACAATCGTATGAATGAAGCATTTGTACAACGGATAAAAAAGGAATTAGATGGCATTGAAGAAGCCGGTTTGTATAAGCGGGAGCGCATCATTACCAGTGAGCAGGGGCCGGAGATAACGGTAAACGGAAAAACTGTTTTGAATTTTTGCGCCAATAATTACCTTGGATTATCCTCCCACCCGAAAGTGATTGAAGCTGCCAAAAAAGCAATTGATACGCACGGTTTTGGTATGAGCAGTGTTCGGTTTATTTGTGGCACACAGGACATTCATAAAGAACTGGAGCAAAAGATATCTACATTTCTCGGTACGGAAGATACCATCTTATATGCCGCGGCATTTGATGCGAATGGGGGCGTATTCGAGCCATTGTTTACCGAGGAAGATGCTATCATCAGCGATAGCCTGAATCATGCATCCATTATTGACGGGGTTCGTTTGTGCAAAGCACAACGTTACCGGTATGCGCATAATGATATGGATGACCTGGAAAGTAAATTAAAAGAAACCGCTTCATTGAGGAGCCGGATTATTGTAACGGATGGTTCGTTCAGTATGGATGGTACCATTGCGCAGTTAGATAAGATATGCGCCCTGGCTGCAAAATATGATGCAGTGGTGATGGTGGATGAATGTCATTCAACCGGTTTCCTCGGTAAAACAGGAAGAGGTACACATGAATTCCGGGATGTTATGGGTAAAATAGACCTGATCACCGGCACACTTGGCAAGGCATTAGGCGGCGCCAGTGGTGGTTTTACATCCGGCCGTAAAGAAATTATTGCCATGTTACGCCAGCGTTCTCGTCCCTATCTATTTTCAAATACCGTAATGCCTTCTATTGTAGGCGCTTCCATTGCGGTTTTTGATATGTTGACAGAAACTACCAACCTGCGGGATACATTGGAAGGCAATACAAAATATTTCCGGGAGAAAATGACGGCAGCCGGTTTTGATATCAAGCCGGGAGAACATCCTATCGTACCGATCATGTTGTATGATGCAGTTTTAGCACAGCAATTTGCGGCTAAATTATTAGATGAAAATATTTATGTGATCGGCTTTTTCTTCCCCGTAGTAGCGAAGGGGCAGGCCAGGATACGTGTCCAGTTAAGTGCGGCACATACACAAGCCCATTTAGATAAAGCCATTGCAGCCTTTACCAAAGTAGGCAAAGAATTAGGTGTATTGAAATAAAGGCAAAACGTACTTAGTTTTTACAGATAGCCAAAAAACGTGTTGAATTTTCCAGGCCAGCCTGGAAAATTTTATTTTGTTTTTGCAGGTTCCGCACAGATTTGTTATGGTGTAAATCAAAAAAATCAAAACTGCGTTGAAAGGAATGGAAAGATTCAATAACCGGCAATATTTTTTTGAAAATACTGATCTCGGCATTCAATCGTTCTTTGTTGCCGGCATTTTTCTTCAGTGCTAAAATTAATTCTCTTTCCATTGCGTTGGGATTGCCTGATATTGTGTGCAAATTTATTTCCATAAATTTTACCCATCATGGGAGCAGGCTTTATTTACCACAATATTATTTTTTCAGCAGGCTTTCATTAACAAATGCCATTATTCCAAACCCGTTACCGTAAAAGTAGTACGGCGGTTTTGGGCCCGTCCGGTCTCGGTTTCATTGGAGGCAATGGGTTTTGTTTCGCCATATCCTTTCCAGGTTAATCGGTTGGCGGCAATGCCTTTACTGATTAAATAATCCGCCACTGCCTGTGCTCTTTTTTCAGATAATACCTGGTTATCATTTTCATTGCCGATATTATCTGTGTGGCCACTGATCTCTACTTTCATATGTGAGTTATCCTGCATCAATTGCAGCAGTTTATCCAGTTCTATTAAACTCACGGGTAGCAAGGCATATGAATTGGATTCAAAACGGATATTTTTCAATGTAACCGTTGCATGTAAGGTTACCGGTTGCAAGGCGATGTTTTTCACTACTGTGGTAAAAGCATCCTGCTTTTGCAGGTCAAACGTGTCGCTATAAAATAAATAACCTTTCCTGTTTACCGTGAATGTATAATTTTTTCCTACGGGTAAGGTGATAAAATAAAATCCCGTTTCATCTGTTTGAATACGCGTTACCAGGTTTTGTGTGGCATCATCACTCAGTTCCACTGCACAGGGAATATTTTTTTTAGTGAGGGAATCATATACTGTTCCCTGGACATACAAAGTCTTGATGGGCCGGTCATTTTTGGGTAACATAAATTTATATAAATCGAGCCCGCCACGGCTATCGGCGCGGTCGCTGGCATAATAGGCCGTGATACCATCGGATGCTACAAACAGGCTGCCTTCATTTTCAATGGTATTAATGGGATAACCTAAGTTTTCCGGTTGGCCCCATTTTCCTTGAATGTCTTTACGCAGCATGAAAATATCTGTACCACCGTATCCGGTCAGGCCATTAGATGTAAAAAATAATGTTTGGTTATCGGCATGAATAAAGGGCGCCAGTTCATCGCCGGCCGTATTTACCGAAGGTCCCATATTCTCTGCTGCCGACCAGGTGCCATTTGGTTTTCGGTGGCTGATATATAAATCTTTGCCACCATAGCCGCCCGGCCGGTTACTACTGAAATAAAGTGTATTCTTATCGGGGCTGAGGCTGGGTGAGCTTTCCCAGAATTCAGTATTGATACCGGGGCCCAAATTAATCGGATCACTCCAGCCGGTAGGTGTATTGTATGAAATATAAATATCAAAATCACCAAAACCCTGCCGGCCAAAATTGCCCGCAAAAACAAGCCATTCCCCATCCTGCGAAATATTGATCCCGCCTTTCGAAGGTTGTTCATTCAAAGTGCCCTGAATGCGTGTTGCCTGATCATAACCCTCTTTGGAGATAGCGCTTTCCATAAAATCTTCCCGGATACCTTCCCCGCGCCTGGTGAAAACAAGCAGGCTGTCATCGATTGTAAATGAAGGATAGTATTCAGAGTATGCAGAGTTGACATGATCACCTAAATTTTCCGGAGTAAAGGAAAACTGCTCCGGATGCGCTTTGGCAAAATCAAGTGCAAACTGGTACGTAGATTTCCGGTACAAGCCACTTTTGATACTCTTCTCACCCAGGTTGGGAATTTGTAAAAATTCATTGATCATTTGCAGGGCCTCTTCAAATTTGCCCATACCGGCCAGGTTGATGGAATAAGGCAATTTATAATACTTGAAATAAGCGGTATCCTGTTTTTGTGCCAGGGCATACATCGTCACACTTTTATCATACATTTTCAACTCTCCAAAAACACCTGCCAGTGAAAGGTATGCATCCATATAATTCTTATCCAATTCAATGGCCTTTAATAAATAGGGCAAGGCATTTTTCGTATCGCCATATTGTAGTTCTTCCATGGCTTTATTATACACATCAACCGCTTTCTTATTGATGCTTTCCGGGTCATACACCTGTGCGGATACAATATGTTGAATATAAAATAGACAAAAGAAAAAGATGAATTTTTTCATGCACTGCTTTAAAAAATAAAGGTAAAGGGAAAGTACATGCCAGCGTTGAGGAGCTTGTTAAAACTACCGGTATTTTTTATCAGGGTAATTGTAAATATTTATGCAACTGCATACTGAGCGCCCAGGTGGGATTTTCCTGGATATATGCAATGATCAGTGGGAGCATTTTTTTTTCTTTGCTCCATTCCGGTTGTAAAAATAATTGGCAGGATGCGTTCACTTTTGCGGCATATTTTTCTGCCCAGTTGAAATCCGATTTGTTGTAGATGACTACTTTTAATTCATGAGCCAATGCTATGTTTTCTTCTAGTGGCGCTTGAAATTTTTTTGGTGAAAGACAGATCCAGTCCCAGTTTCCGGTGATTGGACAAGCCCCGGAGGTTTCCAGGTGTGTAGCAAAAGAATTTTTCTTTAAGTGAAAAGTCAGGGCATGCAGGTCATGCATGCAAGGTTCTCCGCCGGTAACAACTGCTATACTTTTGGGAAATGTAGAAGCCGCTTTAATAATTTGCCGTACTGTTTTTTTTTCGTGTTTCGTTTCATCCCAGCTCTCTTTTACATCGCACCAGACACAACCAACGGGGCAACCGGCCAACCGGATAAAATAAGCGGCCTTACCCTGGTGAAATCCTTCTCCTTGTAAGGTATAAAATGCTTCCATCAATGGAAGCGATGTGTCAATTGAAGGCAGGGAAGCTTGCTTAGTCATGTTGCGTTGCATTATACGCCTGAAAAGTATTTTGTAAAAGGCCGGCAATAGTCATCAGGCCTACGCCACCGGGAACAGGTGTAATGGCAAAAGTTTTGGGAGCTACCTGCTCAAAATCCACATCACCCGCCAAACGGTAACCACTTTTTTTCGATGCATCTGCAATACGGGTAATACCCACATCTATCACCATGGCGCCTTCTTTTACCATATCTGCTTTTACAAAACCCGGCTTGCCCAATGCGGCTACGAGTATATCAGCACGTCGGCATATTTCAGCTAAATCTTTAGTGTGTGAATGGCAGAGTGTAACGGTACAATTGCCATGTGGTGTATTATTGCTGAGTAAAATACTCATGGGCCGGCCGACAATATTGCTCCGGCCAATTACTACGGCATTTTTTCCGGCTGTTTCTATTTGATAATATTCCAGCAGGAGCAGGATACCGTAGGGGGTGGCTGAAATAAAAGCCGGTTTACCCTGGACCAACCTTCCGGCATTTAACGGATGAAAACCGTCCACGTCTTTTCCCGGGTGTATGGCTTCAATTATTTTTTGTTCTGCAATGTGTTTGGGCAGTGGTAATTGCACCAAAATCCCGTCAATAGCGGCATCCTGGTTGAAGTGGGCAATTTTTTCCAGCAAGGTTGCTTCCGGGATATCGGCCTCAAAACGAACCAGTGTAGATTGGAATCCAACTGCTGCACAGTTTTTTACCTTACTGTTAATGTAGGTTTCACTGGCTCCGTCATGGCCCACTAAAATAGCAGCCAGATGTGGGGGGCGTTTCCCGGAAGCAGTCAGTTTACTGACTGCATTTTTCAAGTCTTCTTTCAGCTGTAAGGAAGCTTTTTTTCCATCGAGTATCAACATGGGTGCAAAGGTAAGCGGCCGATGGGAATGGCTTTCTATTTACCGGGGAAAAGTTATGTTCACTTTTTATTTAAATTTTATTTGAAAAAAATTAGGTTAAAGAGGGGCAAAATTTTTTTATTGCTGATAAAGTAAACTAAATTTATATTGATGATTATCAACATGTTATATTATTATTTAAGAATCTCTTCCCAATACAGGCAACGATTTGCTTTAACAATTTGTCTATTAAAGGTGAATTGGGAAATTAACATGTTTTTTAAATTATTTTAACGGCATGTTCATTATTCCCTATATTTGTCCGCAAATTTTTAAAACAATAGTCACATGAGAAAACTTGTAGTATTCTTTTCTGTGCTGATGCTGACCTTCTTAGTGGGGTTTGCACAGGCACAAACTACTTCCGGTAAAGTTACCGATGACAAAGGGCAGCCCATCCCTTTCGCTTCTGTGAAAGTGAAGAATGGTAAAACAGGGGTTTCTGCCGATGCGAACGGCACATTCTTAATTAAAGCATCAGCTGGTACGGTGCTTACAGTTAGTTCTGTAGGTTATATGCCAAAAGATGTTGTAGTAGATGAATCAGGTAAGTTACTGGTTCAGTTGGTTAAATCCGCTGCAGGCGATCTGTCTGAAGTGATTGTAACTACAGCATTTGGTGTAAAACAGGAACAGCGTACTACACCATTTAGTGCACAGGTTATTAAGTCGGATGCCTTAAACATCATCCCACAAAGCAACCTGAACAATGCATTGGTGGGTAAAGTAGCTGGTGTTCAGTTTCGTAGCCAGTCTGGTACCAAATTGAATTCCCAGGCTTTTGCCCGTATCCGGGGTGGTTTGGCACTGAGTGGTGATGTTTCTCCCATTTATGTGGTAAACGGTACTGTTATAGGTAATTCCTATGATATTGATCCGGATAACGTAGAGAGCATTACGGTGTTAAAAGGTGCGAATGCTACTGCCTTGTTTGGTGCGAATGCTGCTAACGGTGCTATAGTAATTACTACAAAAAGAGCCGGTGCCGGTTCTCAATCCATTTCAATTAATCAGGGTGTAACTTTTGACCGTGTAAGCCGCCTGATGAAGTTTCAGAATACATTTGCCGGTGGTGGTGTTAATACGTTAACTACTTACCATTGGAAGCCAGGGGATCCTGCTGAATGGCAGGCATTAGACGGGAAGCAATTCCTTGATTTTACCGATGACTCCAGCTGGGGCCCCTATATGTTAGGCCAGGAATATATTCCCTGGTATGCATTTGTACCCGGTACTTCTTATTCTTATAAAACCGCTTCCTTAACTCCGCAACCTGATAATGTTAGGGATTTTTGGAATAGCAATAAAGCCTATTCTACCAACTCTAATGTAAGTTTTGCAAAAGGTGGAGATGGCTATAATGTAAGAATGAATTATAGTAAAGAATTTATTAAAGGTTTGATACCAGATTCTAAGAGTGACAGAAACATCATAGGTGTAGCAGCAGACTTTGACCTGAACAAATACGTATCTGCCGGTATCGATGTTACTTACAATACACAAAAGATCCAGGGCCAGTTTGATGATGGTTATGCCAACAATACATCCGGTAATTTTGGCCAATGGGGCCATCGTGACCTGGATTTGGTTTTCATGAAAGAGTTGAAAGATTACCCAACTCCAATTGGTACCATCAATACCTGGAACTGGAGTGCTAACCCGGATGGTTATGATCCGAATAACCCCGGTGGTTTTTATAAAGCCAACTACTGGTACAACTTCTATTCATACCAGGATAATAATATAAACAACCAAAGAAGGGACCGCCTGTATGGTAATACCTATATTAAAGTAAAGATTAATAATAATCTTAGCGTTAAAGGTACTATTCGCCGTGACGGACTTACTTCTTATTGGGAAAGCAGAACGACCTCATTATTGGAACAAAGTGCCGGTCAAACAGGTGTGTTAGCTTACTATGGTACTGGTAATTCTAGTTCAAGCACTACAGACTATGAATTAGTAGCCAACTATAATCAAAGCTTCCTGAATAATGATTTAGGTGTAACATTACTTGCCGGTGTGGATATGAACCGTTATATCTATAAAGATAATAGCGCTTCTACTACAAATGGTTTTAAAATTCCTGATCTCTATACTATTTCCAACTCTAAAGACAATCCTAGTTTTGGCAATACTCGTTTAGAAAATCAAACCAATTCCTGGTTTACTTCCGGTTCTGTGGAGTATAAAAAATTCATTAGCGCTACCTTTGCTTTGCGCCAGGATTATTCTTCCACTTTACCTGCCGGTGATAATAGCCTGTTCTACCCATCTGTTGGTTTTGCCTTCACGCCGAGTGAATTCTTTAAAGACAAAATTTCCTGGTTATCCTTTACTAAATTATATGGTAGCTGGGGTAAGAAACCGTTGGGTCTTGGTATTTACGCAACCAACTTTGGTTATGGTGTAGGATCTAATACCTATAATGGTAATTTCCTGATGAGCTTCCCGGATGGTATTCCTGATCCAGGACTGCATGGTTCTTTGATTACCAGCTATGAAGGTGGATTAGAATTACGTTTCCTGAAAAACAGGTTTGGTTTCAACGTTAACTATTATAACGAGAAAATGTCTGAACAACCTGTAAATATCAGTGTGGCCGGTGAAAGTGGTGTGACCAGCAAGACTGTAAATGCGGCTTCTGTTTCACGGGAAGGTCTTGAGTTTACATTTGATGGCCGGATCATTAATAATAAAAACTTTACCTGGACTGTAACCAAAACCTTAGGTTGGTTAATCAGCAATAAAGTGAACCAAATCATCGAAGGCCAGGACAGGATCCAACCAAGCGGCTGGATTGGAGCATTCGGTACAAGATATGCTAGTGCCTACCAGGTACTTGGCCAGGATTGGGGACAATTAATTGGTGGTGGTTTCATGTATGGTGACAATCATCAACCGATGATTGATCCGAATACAGGTCTGTATGTTACCGGTGATGCCAACTATCAGTGGGGTGGCATTGTACCTAAATTGACAGGTGGTTTACAAAGTTTAATGACCTATAAAAACTTCAGCCTGAACATTAGCCTGGATTATCAATCCGGTGGTCACTTCTTCTCTTTGTCAGAGAGCTGGAGTATGTTCTCCGGTACGATCGATTACACAGATGATGTGAATGACCGTGGAGTGAATGTTCGTGATCCATTATCACAAGGTGGTGGTGTACATGTAACTGGTGTTAGTTCAGTAGATGGTAAAACTCCAATTGATATGTATGTGGATGGCTTTACGTATTTCCACCAGTTTTACAGTAATAAAATTGCTGCGCCATTCATCCACAAATTATCTTATATCAAATTGCGCGAAGTGAGCCTGGGTTATAACCTGCCGGTTAAAAACTGGTCATTTGCCAATAAATGGCTGAAAGGTGCTTCTGTTTCAGTTATTGCAAGCAGCCCATGGATTATCTATAGTGATTCCAAAAACTTTGACCCATCTGAAATTTCAGGTGTATATGGTGAAGATGGTAACTTACCTCCGGTACGTTCTATTGGTTTCAATGTAAAACTGAACTTCTAATTCCTAACAGTTAAAAATTCAAATGATAATGAACAAGAAAAATAAAATACTCTTATTGGCAGGTATCGTGATGGCGGGAACCGCTTTCACCTCCTGTAATAAGTTTAAGGATTTTGGGAATGTCAATCAAAATCCGAATATAACAACCAGCCCCACTACGGCGGCACTTTTGACAAATGTGGAAGCTGGCCTAGGTAACTATACCTGGGATGCGGGTGGATTTAATACTGTAGAAGGATTATATTGCCAGTATTTCTCTGAAACCCAATATACA
This sequence comes from Parafilimonas sp., assembly GCA_039811225.1. Taxonomy (GTDB): domain Bacteria; phylum Bacteroidota; class Bacteroidia; order Chitinophagales; family Chitinophagaceae; genus JAFDXJ01. The sequence continues at coordinate 14,638 of JBDHYG010000021.1, read as the reverse complement.
GAGGCTTCTACATATGCTAAACAACAACCCAACTGGGATGGTTATTACGCCGGCCGGTTAATGGATTTACAAACAATCATTAACTATAACTCTGACCCGGCTACTGCTGCAGCAGCTGCAGCCAGTGGTGCAAATGCCAACCAGATTGCGATTGCCCGTATCCTGAAAGTGTTTATGTTTGCTATGCTCACTGATACATATGGTGACATACCTTATTCACAGGCACTGAAACTGGATAATGGTTTGGTACCTTTTGACAACCAAAAAGATATCTATACCGATTTCTTCAAAGAGTTATCAGAAGCGGTTAATCAATTGGATGATGCTGGTGCACCATTCCAGGGTGATATCGTTTATGGTGGCGACAATACCAAGTGGCGTAAGTTTGCGAATTCTTTACATTTAATGTTAGCATTACGCTTATCTAAAGTGGATGCAGCTACCGGTAAAGCAGAGTTCAATAGCGCCCTGAATGCAAAAGACGGTGTATTTGGTTCTGGTGAAACAGCTCAATTAGATTACCCGGATGGTAACTTCCCGAACCCCGTATACAATTATTACAATGTGATTCAGCGTAAAGACTATGCGGTTTCTAAAGTATTCTTAGATGCTTTATTGGGTAATAATGACCCACGTGCCGGTGTATGGGCTTCTTCTACTATTGGTTTCCCTTATGGTTTAACCAGGGACGGTGCAATCGCCTTTAACAATGCCAACCCCAACTGGGCAAGATTGTTCCAAGGTACTGCTACCTCAGTAAATGATCCTTTCTTCCTGCTGACTTCCGGCGAGGTTTTCCTTGCTCGTGCTGAAGCTGCGCAAAGAGGCTGGACCAGTGAGAATGCTGCCAATATGTATAAGCAAGGTATCCAGGATAGCTGGACACTGTATGGCGTGTATGATGCTACTGCCTTTAATGCCTACATGGCTTTACCAAATATTGATTTAAGTGGTGGCAGTGAATTGCAAAAGATTTGCACTCAAGAATGGTACACACACTATCCGCATGGCCGTAGAGGCTGGAATGACTGGAGAAGGACAGGTTATCCTGCACTGGTTCCGGCTCCAGGAGCCATTAACTCTTATGGTATTCCTCGCCGGTTTGCTTATGGTCCAAATACGTTGGCTCTAAACCCGGATAATGCGAATGCAGCAAGTGTGAAGTATACCGGCCCGGATGGCGTAAACTCACAGTATGCACGTATGTGGTGGGATGCTCAATAAAAACTGAGTTTAGAATTAAAAAATGAAATTATAAAATAGAAATGAACCATAGGATTTTTGAATGATAAGTAGTTCAAAAATTCTATGGTGTTTCAAAAAATTAAAACTTCAAAAAACATGAAAAAAGTATTTTCATCATTTTTACTGCTAAGTTCAGTACTGCTTTTCTCCTGTACCAAGGAAAAAAACTGGCTGGAAGTAGCACAGGAAGGAGCAGGGCCTTCTATCAGTTTTGGCTATAGCCTGGCTGAGCCTTTATTCCTGGATATCATCCCGGGAGGTGCTCCCACATTTGATACCGCTATTAATGTGTTCTACAGTGGCTCAGGTGGTGGCATGGATGTAAGTGTGTCTGTGGATAATTCCGTAGTGGATGCCTACAATGCCGCTAATGGTACTTCCATACCTGCAGCTCCTGCCAGCACTTTTACAGCGCCTACCAGCATTACCATTCCCTCTGGCTCACATATGGGCAGTGGCAACCTGAGTATCAATATTGCTGAATTATTAAATAACGGTGTTCAATTCGCCATTGGTTTGACAATTACCAGCCCGGGTGCACAATCCGGCGGTAAAAGCATGATCGTTTTGATTACTGCAAGGAATGCTTATGACGGTTTATATACTTTAGTAGGTGAAACTTACCACCCAACCAATACAACTTTGGTTGGACCTGTTGGACCGTACACTGATGTTCCTTTGCTGACTGTAGATGCTAATTCCGTTATTTTAGGTATTGCACATCCATGGGCTAATGGCTCCGGTTCTGCACTGCCTGGCGGTTATGAGCCTACCTATATTATTGATCCATCAACCAATAAAGTAACGGTGGTTAACACAGCTGTTGGCGAGCATGAAGATCCTACTTACAATAACCATTATGACCCGGCTACTAAGACCATCTATGCAAAATGGATGTACACTTCTACCGGTGGTGACCGTGTATTTACAGATACATTGACTTATACTGGTCCAAGGTAATTGTATAAATAAAATATAAAAAAGAGGCTGTAAAACAGCCTCTTTTTTATTGTACGAATGATCTCTGCCACCAAAATTTTATCTTTGCTTTTCAAATAAAAATTATGTCTGAAAATACCCCCGTACAAAACCCGCAATTAAATATCGAGATAGGAGAAGATGTAGCAGAAGGTACTTATGCCAACCTCGCCATTATCACCCATAGCCATTCCGAGTTTGTGATCGATTTTATCAATGTCATGCCCGGCACACCCAAGAGTAAAGTAAAAGCCCGGATCATTTCCACACCAACTCATGCCAAACGTTTTATGCGTGCCCTGCAGGAAAATATAGAGCGCTATGAAAAAGCCAATGGCCCGATAAAAGATATAGAACAGGTGGAAATACCGATGAATTTTGGCGGCCCGACCGCACAGGCATAAGAGATTAGTGCAGCGATTTAATTTTCATCTGCTTCTGCAAAAACTCGTTTTAATGTCAGCCGCGAAGGTGGGGATACAATTAATGGAAATTTTTCAACGGTAACGAAACCGGGATCGAGGCCAAATCCCCGTTCCTCGCTAAGGCTTATATCTTTCAGCCATAAGTGCAGTTTCATGATAATTTTCTCCACGAAAGGCAATTCATTATCATTGCTTAAATATTTTTCCATAACAATAAACTGGAAATCGCCTACCACGTTATTGCGTTCCAGGCTTTCATAGCGGCTGGTAATATTTACTTCATTGTTTCTTACCAGGTCTTCAACCACGCGGCGGAACATGGAGTTGATGCGTTGCTCCACGCGGAAACCCAACCGGAACTCTACCCGGATAATATCATTCGGGATAATATGCTCTACAATATACTCGCAGGTATAGGGATCATCCATAGTATCTACATGGACAAACCAATAAATATTAGCCCGCTTTGGTTTCTTGTTCAGGATTGAATAAATGATCTTATGTTCAATCTCTTTGGGATTATTGGCACTGGTCATATATACCAAATGGGTCGCATAATTGGGTACGGTTTTATCATTACTCAATTCCTGGATCATCGGGATATAATCTTCTAAGCGGACAAATTCTACATACCGGTTCTTGATTTTCCGGCTGCGGAACCAGGTGTACATGATGCAAAACAATGCACCCCCTATCACTAAGGTTACATAACCACCATGAGGAAATTTTTCCAGGTTGGCAATCAGGAAGGATATTTCAATGGTTAGATAAACCGCTAAATACATATAAATCCAGAATGAATTTACACGCCTCGTTATAAGGAAATTGGCAAATAGAATGGAGGTGCTGATCATGCACATGGTTATGGCTAAACCATAAGCAGCACCCATGTTAGCTGACTTTTGAAAAAATAATACGACCCCGGAACAACCAATGAAAAGCACCAGGTTAATCCCCGGAATATATAATTGCCCTTTTTGTTCTGAGGGATAATTGATTTTCATTTTTGGCCAGAGATTCAGGCGAAGTGCTTCAGAAATCAGGGTAAAGGAACCGGAAAGCAAAGCCTGGCTGGCAATGATAGCAGCTGCCGTGGCAATGATAATACCCGGAATTTGAAACCAGGTAGGCATAATGGCATAAAACACATTATTGATTTTTTGCATCATGGCATCATCCATTAATTTCCCGTCATAGTTGCTCAAAAGCCAGGCACCCTGGCCCAGGTAATTCAGGATCAAACAGGTTTTTACATAAATCCAGGAAACCCGGATATTTCTTCTGCCGCAATGGCCTAAATCAGAATATAATGCCTCTGCCCCGGTTGTACACAGGAAAACAGCACCTAAGATCCAAAAACCTTTGGGGTATTGTACTAAAAGTTCAATCGCATAATAGGGATTCAATGCTTTGAAAATAAATACATCATCCAGTAAGTGACTGGCGCCTAAGACCGCCATCATGGCAAACCAAATAAACATGATCGGGCCAAACATACTACCAATGGCATGTGTGCCAAATTGTTGCAGGAAAAATAAAATAGTGAAAATACCTAAAACAATAAAAATTATTGTTGACTGCGAAATGTCATTAAAAGAATCCAGGCTACGTAAACCTTCAATAGCGGAAGTGACCGTAATGGGTGGGGTAATGATGCCATCAGCTAATAAAGCAGCACCACCGATCATGGCCGGGAATACCAGCCATTTTTTCTGTCGCCGTACCAGGGCATATAAACTGAATATTCCACCTTCCCCATTATTATCGGCCTTCAGTGTCAGAATAACATATTTAAAGGTGGTTTGCAGTGTTAAGGTCCAGATGATGCAGGATAAAGCACCGAGAATGAGATCCTCGCTGATGACACGACCCGTGATGATTTCATTGAGTACATACAAAGGAGATGTGCCAATGTCTCCATAGATTATACCTAACGCCACAATGAGCCCGGCAGCGGACACCTTGTTTAATTGCTTACTCACAGAATACTTGTCTGGTTAAAAATTTCCACAAATGTATAGTGAAAAAGCAATCAGCATGAATAATTATAGTGAATCCGTTTTAATTTTTTTCATAACGGAAGGCCATCTTTTTCAAAAATTTAGTAGTAGAATTGCTAAATTTATTCATTGGAAAAAATTTGGTTGATGTGGAGAATGGTTTACTGAAAAATATTTAAAAATGAAAGTGGGTAACTTATTGGTCTTTGGGATATGCCTTTGTATGATGGGCCAGGTACAGGCACAACGTATTTTTTATTCCCCACCGGGAAAAGATGATATGCGGAATGTGGGTTTTGAAATTGTCGGAAAAGTAGGCACTCATTACCTGGCATATACTACCACCAAGAATACCTATTATATGCAGGCATTCAATGCATCAATGGATATAACACAACGGGTAAAACTGAATTTCCTCCCCGACAGGATCATCAGTACCGATGTCATTGCCTACCCGGATTATTTTTATTTTCTGTATCAATACCAGAAAAAAAATATCATTTATTTCATGGCGGCGAAGTTTGATGAAAATGTAAAAATGATCGGTGAGCCTGCCCAGTTGGATACAACATCCATTGGTACGTTTACAAACAATAAAATATATTCTGTCATTACCAGTGAAAACAAAAGTAAAATCCTGGTTTTCAAAATCCGGAAACAAAAAGAGGTGCATGAGGTTACTTTTTCACTCTTTGACAACACCCTGCACCTTTTGGACCGGGAGGCCCAGCGTATTGATATGAGTGAACGCAATTCTTTTCTCACGGAATTCAATGTGGACAATGACGGCCATATCGCATTTTTGAAAGCAACCGGAACTTCACAGGGCGGGAATATTTCCAACCTGGTATTATTTCAGCAACAGTTTAAAGCGGACAGCTTATCTATGTATGCCATTGATGTAGCAAAAATTTATCTTGATGATGCCCGGTTAAAAATTGATAATGTAAATCATCATTATCTCATTACTTCCTTCTATTCCAAATCACGCCGGGGAAATATTGAAGGGCTTTTTTGTTTTTTATGGGACAGGGACCAGCAGGCCGAGCTAAAATCCGTGCAATCTTCCTTCCCGGAAGAGTTCAGGCAAAATGCCAAACTGGAAGGAAATGTAAAAACAGCCTTTAATGATTTTTTTCTTCAAAATATAGTCATGCGTCGCGATGGTGGTTTTATTATTACTTCCGAGTGTGAATACACTTCATCCCGGGGCATCACCAGCAACCGATGGGATTATGCATATGGTTCTCCATATTGGTCCCCTTATTCCAATTATTACTGGACATCCCCTTACTATGGCTATTACTATCCCTGGGACAGGTGGGGTACTTCCATGAACCCTATTAACAGGTACTATGCGGATAATATTGCGCTGGTATCTTTTGATTCGGCGTTGAATACAGAATGGATGAACGTGATTCATAAATCACAATTTGATGACAATTCTGATAATTTTATCAGCTTCGGGACATTTATAGAAAACAGTTCTTTCCATTTTTTATATAATGAATTGTATCGGAGCGACTGGTTACTGAGTGATCAAAGTATCAGTATCAATGGCCAGGTACATAAAGAGCCTACATTTCATAATTTAGGGGAAGGCTATGATATACTTGCCCGTTATGCCAAACAGGTTAGTGCCAATGAAGTGATTGTGCCTTGTCAGTTTAAAAGTGATTTATGTTTTGCACGCATAGAATTCTAAACAGTACAAATGGCCAATGGTAAATTTTAAAGGAATTTTCAGTTTCTAATTTTTACCTTTGCAGAGAAATTACTGGCATGAAGTATGGCGTTGTTATTTTCCCAGGCTCGAATTGCGACAGGGATATTTATGATTGTATAAAAAATGACCTGGGTGCCGAGGTTACTTATCTCTGGCATAAAGACGAAGATCTCAGTATGTTTTCAACCGGGGATTGTATTGTATTACCGGGTGGTTTTTCCTATGGGGATTATTTACGATGTGGCGCCATCAGCCGATTCAGCCCGATGATGCAAAGTGTTATTGCTTTTGCAAAAAAAGGTGGCAGGGTTTTGGGTATTTGTAACGGTTTCCAGATTTTATGCGAGAGTGGTTTATTACCTGGTGCCTTACTGGCCAATGCACACCAGCAATTTATTTGTAAGAATGTTTTTTTGAAGGATCAGCAGGGCGCTGTTTATAAAATACCTATTGCCCATGGTGATGGCCGGTATTATGCCAGTGAAGATGTATTAGATGAGTTGGAAAAAAACAACCAGGTGCTGGTAAGGTATTGTAACGAAAAGGGTGCAATAACCGAAACAGCCAACCCAAATGGTGCCTGGCGCAATATAGCCGGTATAAGAAATAAAGAAGGGAATGTGATCGGTCTGATGCCACATCCTGAACGAGCATCGTATGCACTTTGTGGAAATACAGATGGGGTGCGCCTGCTACATTATTTTGGCTTAAATTGAATTCGTATAAAATATTAAATTGAAAAGTATGAAAATGAAGTTTTGGATAGTGATGGTGGCAGGCTTGTTTTTTGCCATGCCTTCTTTTGCACAGGTTAAAGACCCGGTGAAATGGACATTCACCGCTGAGAAAAAAGGGGATAAAGTTTATGATGTGAAATTTATTGCCAAATTTCCCAATCCCTGGCATTTATATTCACAAAGTACACCGGCCGGCGGCCCCATTCCCACTAATATTGTGTTTAAGAAAAATCCACTGGTTACCACATCAGGTGCAGTAAAAGAAGTAGGTAAAATGAAAAAATACCATGATCCTAATTTTGGGGTAGATGTAAAATATTATAGCGACCAGGTGGTATTTGTGCAGACCGTAAACCTGAAAACTAATGTGAAGACAAATGTAACCGGTACTATTGAGTTTATGGTTTGTGATGACAGTCAGTGCCTGCCGCCCAAGAAAGTTCCTTTTGATATTAAACTTCAATAAAAAAGAATTGCATGCGGAATTATTTCCTCTGTGTCCTTCTCTTATTCTTTGGACAAATAGTTTCTGCACAGGAGGTTCAGCCTGTGCAGTTTCATTTTAGTGCGCAATTTCTCAATGATTCAACTTGTGCACTAAAGATTAATGCCCGGATCGAAAAAGGTACCGAATTGTTTTCGGCAGTTAAGCAAACACCGGATGATGCATTTATTTCACAGTTAACGCCGGATTCTTCCAGTTTATCCTATTTCCATGCAGACGAAAATCCTGTGGAAACAGGGAAGCTGGAAGTTATTCATGATTCGGCTACCACATCGGAATTTCGCTTATATAAGGATAGTGTACTATTTGTATATACCCTGCATATGTCTCCGGCCGATTCCGGTTATATCAAAGGAAGTTTTACCTGGCTGGCTCGTAATGATTCTTCTTTTCCGAGTGGCCAGGAAAATTTTTCCGTAAAGCCATTACCTGTTGAGGCAACTGTAAGTGCAAGCAATACCGGTCCGGAAGCATCCAATTCCCTGGGATCTGTTTTTTTAATTTGCCTGGCTGCCGGCCTGCTTGCTGTCGTTACTCCTTGTGTATTCCCGCTTGTACCGGTAACGGTTAGTTTTTTCCTTAAGAAGAGTAAAACCCGTGCCGAAGGTTTACGGAATGCAATTACGTATTCCCTTTCAATTATTTTGATTTATACGATACCGGCAGTTATACTCACTTTAATTTTTGGGGATAAAATTTTATATACTATCTCCACACATCCTGTTTCCAATCTTTTGTTTTTCCTGATTTTTATAGTGTTTGCCATTTCATTTTTTGGTGCATTTGAATTGCAGTTACCCAATAGCTGGGCTAATAAAGCAGATTCAAAAGCAGGCAAGGGAGGATTCACCGGAATTTTTTTCATGGCACTCACCCTTGTGATTGTTTCCTTTTCCTGTACCGGCCCCATCGTAGGAACGTTATTAAGCCAGACAAGTACACAAGGCATTGCACTGGCGCCCATCCTGGGAATGCTGGGATTTGGTATTGGCCTGGCTTTACCTTTTTCCCTGTTTGCCTTTTTCCCCAGCATGATCCAATCCTTACCAAAAAGCGGGGGTTGGTTGAATAGTGTAAAAGTGTGTTTTGGTTTTATCGAATTGGCATTGGGTTTAAAATTCCTTTCCAATGTGGACCTCATATATCACTGGCGTTTACTAGACAGGGAAATCTTCCTGGTATTATGGATCGTGATTGCGTTCCTTATGGGTTTGTATTTATTGGGAAAAATAAAATTTGCCCATGATTCCAAACTGGAATACCTGAGTGTGCCGCGTTTATTTTTTGCCATAGCAACCTTTAGTTTTGGTCTATATTTATTACCCGGCCTTTGGGGGGCACCACTAAAAGCAATGAGTGGTTTATTACCACCCGCTACCACTCAGGACTTTAATCTAAATGAACTGCAATATAAATTTGCCAATATGGGTGCACCGGTGGCGGCTTCGAATACAGCTGCCCAACCTCCACAACGCTTAACTGATAAACTAAGTGTACCATTTGGCCTGACCGCCTATTTTGATTTAAATGAAGGCATGGCCGCCGCAAAGGCATTGCATAAGCCGGTAATGCTGGACTTTACCGGTCATTCCTGTGCCAATTGCCGCAAGATGGAACAGGAAGTCTGGCAAGACCCGGAAGTGCTGAAACGTATCAAAGAAAATTTTGTGCTCGTCAGTTTATATGTAGATGAATCGCAGGAATTACCCGAAGCAGAAAAATATGTGAATGCCCGCAATGAAAAAATAAATACGGAAGGCGAGAAAAACCTGGATTATGAAATTACCAAATTTGGTTTCAATGCACAACCTCTCTATATGTTTTTAGATACAGAGGGCAATCCGTTGAGCGATATTAAATACGGATATGATCCGGATATCCAAAAGTTTATTCAGCACCTGGATGCTGTGAAAGCTGATTTTGATAAAAAGAAATAAAAGAAAGTTTATAAAAAATCCCGGTCGATCACCGGGATTTTTTTTGTTTGGCTGTCATCCTGCAGTCAGTAAATTTTGGCAAGCAATCGGAACACATTATCGAAAACTCCTGTGCTGCAGAATGACAATATTTTATCAGAGACTGATTTGTTTCTCAGTCATCATTTTTCTTAGATTAATCAGGCCATAGCGCATCCTGCCCAATGCCGTATTGATACTGCAATTGGTCATTTCAGCAATCTCTTTAAAACTCAGGTCGCCAAAGTGGCGTAACACGATTACTTCCCGTTGTTCATCCGGCAGGGAAGAAAGCATGCGATGCATTCGTTCATGTGTTTGGTGCCGAATGATCTTCTGTTCTGCATTTTCATTTACCACGACGATTACATCGAAAATATCCTGGTTTTCATTGTTCACAATAGGAGGCGTGCGTTTGATTTTGCGGAAATGATCCACGCATAAATTATGGGCAATACGCAATGCCCAGGGCAGGAATTTTCCTTCTTCATTATAGCGCTTACTACGCAACGTGTCAATGATACGAACAAAGGTCTCCTGGAACAGGTCTTCTGTCAGGTATTTATCTTTTACGATAAAAAAAATAGAACTAAAGATCCGCTCTTTGTACCGGAGGATCAATGTTTCCAATGCCATACTATTTCCGTTTTGGAAACGTTGTATTAGTTCTATATCCGTCACTTGATTCAACTTTCTCATAGATGCTTTTTGAGGGTAAAGCACAAGCCATTTTTTATCCTGAAAAAGGCTTTTGAGTAAAGTTTATTTTATAGGCGTGGTTTTGTGAATAGGTTGTGAAAATAGGTCAATTTCAAAACAATTCCTGTTTGCAATATGCAAAATATTTGTGAATTAAAAAAATATATTAGTGATTTGTAGGAAAGGGAGGAAATTGCTGAATGAATAATACGGAGGCTAAAAGAACAAAAAAAGAGGAAAAAGCTTTACAAAAAGATACTTTACCAACTAATCCGGACATTTTTATACAAGGCGCCCGTGTTCATAACCTGAAAAATATTGACGTACATATACCCCGGAATAAACTGGTGGTGGTAACTGGTGTTTCCGGAAGCGGTAAATCTTCCCTTACCATTGATACTTTATTTGCCGAGGGCCAGCGACGGTATGCAGAAAGCCTGAGTGCGTATGCCCGCCAGTTTATGCAACGCATGGCCAAGCCCGATGTGGATGCTATCAAAGGCTTGTGCCCGGCAATTGCCATTGAGCAAAAAGTAATAACCCGCACACCCCGCAGTACAGTGGGGACGATGACGGAAATATACGATTATCTCAAACTGCTTTTTGCCCGCATTGGTAAAACAATTTCCCCGGTCAGTGGACGCGAAGTGAAGAAGGACGATGTGCAGGATGTTGTGCAATTTATTACATCGCTACCCATCGGGCGAAAAGTTCAGATTTTATCAAAATTTGCCCGTCAGCCAAACAGGGATTTAAAAGAAGACCTGTCTATTCTTATGCAGAAAGGCTTTAGCCGGATGTATTTTCCCGGTGAAGCTATTGCATTGTTACAGCTGGAAGAATTAACGGAACTAAGCGATACAAAACTCAAAGCAATTTTTTCACAAAAGAAAGACGGGAAGTTTTTTATACTTATAGATCGCATCATTACAAAAGAATTCGAGGAAGACGATATCCATCGCCTCGCGGATTCAATCAGTACCGCCTTTTATGAAGGCTATGGTGAAATGCTGGTTGAAGTTGATAACACAATGCATGCCTTCAGCAATAAATTTGAACTGGATGGAATGGTGTTTGAAGAACCGGTTCCCAATCTCTTTTCTTTCAACAATCCATTTGGCGCATGCCCTACCTGTGAAGGTTTCAGCCAGGTATTGGGCATCAGTGAAGACCTGGTTATACCCAACCGTTCCCTGAGTGTTTATGATGGAGCAGTGGCTCCCTGGAAAGGAGAAAAATTGGGATTATGGAAAACGTATTTTATAAAAAAAGCAAGGGCTGAAAATTTCCCGGTACACAAGCCCATCAATGAACTCACGCAGGCACAATATGAATTACTCTGGAATGGAAAAAATGAAATGCCGGGGATTCATGATTTCTTTAAAGAAGTAGAACAAAATTTATATAAAGTCCAGTACCGCGTTTTGCTGAGCCGCTACCGGGGAAGGACTACCTGTCCTGATTGCAAGGGTTATCGTTTGCGCAAAGAAGCCTTGTATGTAAAAGTTGATGGTAAAAATATCGGGGAATTATGCCGCATGCCGGCAAAAACACTCTATGCCTGGCTACATGATTTTCAACCTAGTGAAACCGATGCAAAAATTGCGCATCGTATATTAATTGAATTGCAACAACGATTGCAGATCTTACTGGATGTGGGGCTGGGCTATCTCACCATGGACCGCCTGGCTAATTCATTAAGTGGGGGGGAAAGCCAACGAATACAACTCACGCGGAGCCTGGGCAGTAACCTCACCAATTCTTTATATATTTTAGATGAGCCTTCCATTGGCCTGCATTCGAGAGATACACAAAACCTGATTCGGGTATTAAAAAAGTTGCGAGATAAAAAAAATACAGTAGTGGTCGTGGAGCATGATGACCTGATGATGCGGGAATCTGATCATATCATTGATATGGGCCCATTAGCCGCCCATCTTGGTGGGGAAATTATTGCAGCAGGCAATGCAGCAGCTATCATGCAAGACCCGGAAAGCCTCACGGGGAAATATCTCTCCGGGAAACTGCAGGTAACATTTGCACATCCGGAAAGGCCATTTAAAAAATTTATTCGGATAGAAAATACAACGCATCATAATTTAAAAAACATATCCGTTTCTTTTCCGCTGAATATGCTATGCGTAGTGAGTGGGGTCAGTGGCAGTGGGAAAACGACATTGGTACGGCAGGTTTTGTATCCGGCCATGAAGCGGTTATTGGGTGAAGCAACCGATACACCCGGATATTTCCGGGCATTAACCGGTGATATCAAAGAAATTTCACAAGTGGAATTAATTGATCAAAACCCGATTGGAAAATCTTCCCGCAGTAACCCGGTAACCTATATTAAAGCGTATGATGCCATCCGGGAATTATTTTCCCAGCAACCCCTGGCAAAGCGAAAAGGTTACACACCTAAATATTTTTCCTTTAATGTAGATGGTGGCCGTTGTGATACCTGCAAAGGTGAAGGGGAGCAACTCATCGAAATGCAGTTCCTGGCAGATGTGCATCTTACCTGTGAAACCTGCAGGGGAAGGCGTTTCAAGGAAGATGTATTGGAAGTAACTTATCATGGAAAAAATATTTTTGAAGTACTGGAAATGAGCGTGGATGAAGCTATTTTATTTTTCAAAGAACAAACTGCCCTGGCCAATGCTCTGCTGCCTTTGCATGATACCGGCCTGGGTTATGTAAAGCTTGGTCAAAGCAGCAGCACTTTAAGCGGGGGCGAAGCACAACGGGTGAAACTGGCTTCTTTCCTGGGAAAATCGCGACCAACAGAAAAGATCCTGTTTATTTTTGATGAACCCACCACGGGTTTGCATTTTCATGATATCCATAAACTATTGCATTCATTCCAGGCATTGATAGAGCAGGGGCATTCCCTGCTTGTAATCGAGCATAATATCGATGTGATCAAAAATGCAGACTGGCTCATCGACCTGGGGCCCGAAGCCGGGGATGAAGGAGGCGAAATAATTTTTGCCGGTAAACCGGCAGATCTCAAAAAATTACGGATAGGCCATACAGCAAAATTTCTCTGAGCATAATGCCCGGAGAAATTTTAAATGATTTATCTAACGAATAGTTTACTTATCTCCCACCACCCGGGCAGTATTCATGCAGGAAATTAGTAAACAAGGTAACCAAATGTAATCCGGTACCCACGCCTTCTGCCAGGCTATGTGTGCGGTTGGGATAGCTCATCATTTGGAATTGTTTATTGTATTTTACCAGTTCATTGACCAGCATTTCCGTGTTTTGATAATGCACATTATCATCACCGGTTCCATGGATAATCAGTAAATGGCCTTGCAGGTTTTTTGCATAAGTTATGGCTGAGGCTTTTTTATAAGCTTCCATATCTTCCTGTGGCAGACCCAGGTATCTTTCCTGGTAAATATTATCATAGGTGAGCAGGTTTGAAACGGGCGCAATCGCAATACCTGTTTTATAAATTTCCGGGAACTGGAATAATAAGTTCAATGTAGTGGAGCCGCCGCCACTCCATCCCCACACTGCAACCCTGCTGGTATCTACAAAAGGCCATTGCAATATTTTTTTTGCTGCCATGGCCTGATCATGCACATTGAGGATGCCGATTTTTTGGTAAATACTTTTACGCCATTCAGCTCCTTTCGGGGCAGGTGTACCCCGGCCATCAAGGCTTATCTGGATATAGCCATCGGCAGGCATATCGCCCGCATATAAAAAAGTGCCGGCAGCACCATAACTATCGGTTACTGTTTGAGCTGCAGGTTCGGAGTACACATAAAAAACAACAGGATATTTTTTGGTACTGTCAAAATTCTTTGGCTTAATCATCCAGCCATCCATACTGATTCCATCATCCGTCCGGATGGTAATCAATTCGGCTTTTGGCTGATCTCCGTAATCACCGGATTGGCTATTGCTGATGACAGCAATGGATTTTCCGGAAGAAAGGTCCACCCACTCACTCATGGGGGGTGTATTTAAATTGGAAAAGCTATGCTGTGCAAATTTTCCATTGGAAGAAATATCATAGGCATGTGTACCCGTTTCAGTTGCCGGTGAAAGTCGTTCTGCTTTTCCGGTTCCGTCCAGTTTCACTTTATACAAATATTGTTGTGTTGCATTATCCGGTGAGGCCATAAAATAAATATAGCCGTCTTTATCGTCTATGTTAGCAATGCTGATGATATCATAATTTCCTTTGGTAACAAGGGTTTCATTATTGCCATGCCGGCCAATAGTATAAATATGGCGCCAACCGTCTTTTTCACTAACCCATACAAATGCTTTCCCACCATTGATCCAGTCCCAGCCTTTCGGGTCGTCATCATTCCAGCGGCTTTTAATATCTATCCAGGCTTTATCCGATTC
>JBDHYG010000020.1:0-44562 GCA_039811225.1 Parafilimonas sp. | reverse complement strand
GTAATGGTATTTTAGCCACATCAGCCAGTGTGGGCATAAAATCAGTAAAATCAATTAAAGTATTGGATACTTGTCCTGCCGGTATTTTGGCAGGCCAAAAAGCTACTAAAGGAATTCGAATCCCCCATAAAGTAGTGGCGTTCTTTTTACCATGACGAGGAACCCCATTATAAACCGATACAACAGATCTATTCGTTCCGTTATCTGTTGTAAACATGACTAATGTCTTCCCACGAAGGCCATTACTTTGCAATTTCGAAAGTACTTGTCCAATTTTTTTATCCATATAAGCTATCATAGAGGGAAAAAATTTAATGTCTTCCGGAGATGTCATGGGGTCCCAGGCAGCAAATTCGGGGTCATCCGGAGTGGGTGACCAGGGCCGCTGTACTAAAGGCATGGAATAAATAATAAAAAAAGGATTGGCTTTATTACTATCTATAAAATTATTAATATAATCAACATTCAGATCCTCAGAATATTTACCATTAGTTATACTATCAGGTAAATAAGCGCCATTCTCATACAATATGGGGTTTTTATATCGATGTATCAGATCCGTTTCAGTATGAGAAGTGAAGGGTAGATATGCCAGGTATTGATCAAATCCGGCATTATGAATTTCCACATCACCGCCATCATTTTGCCATTTCCCCACAAAACATGTTTTATACCCTGCATCATGTAACATGTTGGCAATTGTTTTACCGCCTGGGGGTAAGATGCCCCAGTCAATATAATTCCGAAAATTATATTTTCCTGTTAATGCTGCTAACCGGGACGGGAAGCCATCCGGATGGCAATACGCCTGCGTAAACTGGATACCACGTGCAGCCATAAAATTCAAATTGGGTGTGTTATAGGATTGTCCTCCTGTAAAATTGGGTATTTCATAGCCGGCATCATCCGCTATGATTAAAATGATATTCGGTTTGGACGATACCAAATTTGATTTTCCAACAATTGAAGCATCCGGTTCATCGGATGGTAGCTTTAAGGCATTAAATTCTTTTTGACACCCACTGCATACCATTATAGTCAGTAAGCAAAATGCTCCATAGAGAAAAGTGGAAATACCATGTACGAAATGAAAGTTAGGTTTGTTACATAAGTTAGCCATAGTTAGACGGATTATAGGTGACTGAAATATTTTCAGCAACTTAAAATTACTACCGTCTAATGTTTGTGAAAAGGTGATTTTTCACTTTTTAGCCAAGTCCAAATTCCTGGTGCATGCGGGGCACCTGCACATCTAAAAAATCTTTTTTAAGTAAACTGCGCTGGAAATCTTGTTGTACTTCATATTCCCCATGAACAATGAACAGGGTTTTGACTTTTCGTGGATCCTGGCAGGAAAGAAACTGGCACAGGTCATTAAAATCACCGTGTGCACTCATACTGCGGATACTACCTACTTCCGCCACCACATGGTACATCTGGCCAAAGATCTTCACTTCTTTCTCCCCTTTCATTAAACGTCCCCCTAACGAATACGGATCACAATAACCCACCATTAAAATGGTACATCGCTTATCCCCGATATTATTTAAAATATGGTGCTTCACCCGCCCGGCATCTGCCATGCCACTCGCTGAAATGATTACACAAGGCTCCTGTTTATCATTTAACTCTTTGCTTTCATCCACCGATTTAATGAAGGTAAGCCCGGGGAAATCAAAAACATCATGATCTGTTTCCAATAATTTTTTTATGGTCTTATTAAAATTCTCCGGATGGCTTTTTACCACAGCAGTAGCCTCTCTGCTCAACGGGCTATCCACATATACCGGCACATGAGGTAATTTTTTTTCATTGCTTAAGCCATTCAAGAAATATAGTATTTCCTGTGTACGTCCCACACTGAAGGAAGGGATGATGAGTTTTCCTTTTTTCTCCACACATGTTTTAATAATCCATTGCAATAATTGCCCGGGCGTATCCATGACATCTTTATGAAGGCTATTTCCATACGTGCTTTCACATATCACATAATCAGCCTGGTCAAAGGTTTCCGGTGATCGCAGTATTACATCTCCATACCGGCCCACATCCCCGCTGAAACTAATCTGGCGTGTACTATTGTTCTCCGTAATTTTTACATGTACAGAAGCGCTGCCAATAATATGGCCGGCATCCTGGAAGCGCACGGTTATACCCGGTTCTATTTCAAAATCTTCATGATATTGTACCACCTCGAATAATTGAAAAGCAGCTTTGGCATCTTCCACAGTATATAATGGTGCATAGGGAGGCAGGTTTTGCCTGGCTCTTCTTTTATTAATAAATTTGGTATCGTCGCGTTGGATTTCTGCTGAATCTAATAATAAAATTTGTGCAAGGTCTTTCGTGGCAGGTGTACAATAAATTTTTCCGTTAAAGCCTTCTTTCACCAATTTGGGGATAAGACCACAATGATCAATATGTGCATGGGATAATAACAGGAAATCTATTTCCGACGCTTCGAAGCCAAAATTGGCATTCAACTGATCAGTCTCTTTTCCCAGGCCCTGAAAGAGGCCGCAATCAAATAAAAATTTTCTTCCATTCTGTAAAGTTACCAGGTGCTTGGAACCGGTAACAGTTTGTGCAGCCCCATGAAATGCTATCTTCATATAAAGTGGTTAAAGTGGTAAATTAATAAACTATAAACAAAACAGGTCGCTTTTTTATTTTTGTACAGGATGATCTGATAGAAACCGGCCGGATAACTGCTGTTCAATTTACAATGCCTCAAAAAAATTTTTGGCAAAATTTCCTAAGGAAGGATCACGTGCGCCCATTAATAAGATGATACAATCATTACTGATATGTGGCCGCATATTGCTTAACAAGTCATCCCTGTGTTCTACAAAAAATGCCTCTCGCTGCAAAGCCTGCAAACCATTTATTAAATCAAGTGATGAAATATTTTTTTCTGCTGAGCCTCCTGCATAAAATATTTCACTCATCCATATTTCATCTGCAGGACGCAAAGCAGCCCCTATCTCTTTAATAAATTCATCTTTTAAAAAACGGGTTGGCCCATAACCATGCGGCTGAAACCAGGCAATCAGTTTTTTCCCCATCGGCTGACATGCCCTGATTGCAGCCGCACATTTCACGGGATTATGTGCATAATCATCTACAACCGTAACCGTATTTTTGGTCCCCAATACCTGGTGGCGCCGATAGATCCCTGCATACTTTTCAAGCGCCGCTGCCGAAATTTCCAAAGGCACACCCAGCAAAGCCGCCGTAGTAGCTGCTGCCAATGCATTCTCCATATTATGCCGGCCCGGTTGATGTAAACTAAATGGAACCTGGTTTATGTGAAAGGTAGTGCGTATCCCCTGTTGCATAAAATCGGTTGCCAGGAATCCGGCACCACAATTTTCGGTATAGCCAAAATCTTGTACAGCATCTTGTGAAAATTGGCTGGCTAAAGGATGCGACCTGTTGACAATAAAAAATTCATTCGTATGTTCTTTAAAAATAGAAAAGAGATTCATTAATTCAGTAATCTCCTGGTGGTCTTTTTCAATATTCAGTAACACACCGGCATAAGGTGTGTATTGTGTAATGGAACCATCACTTTCATCGGCTTCAATTACCAGGTATTCCCCCGTGCCAACGGCTGCATTTCCGATTTTTCCCTTTTCCATCAGGCTGATCAGGCCGGCACCACTGATGATACCCGGTTGATAGCCCGCCGTATCCAGAATATGATACAACATAGCAGTAGTTGTACTTTTCCCGGAGGTACCGGCAATTGCAATAGTCTTTTTACTCGCAGCCACAAGCGCCAGGAATGTCGCGCGTTTCAGTATAGGAATTTGCAATTCTTTGGCCAGGGCTACTTCTTGTACGGTATCTTCTATGGCGGTGGAAACTATGACCGCATCCGTATCCGAAGTTAACCCGCTGCCATCCTGTTCGAAACAGGAAATACCCGCCGCTTCCAGTTTCGAGCGCATATCATTGTATTCCCCTTTATGAAAAAAACGATCACTGCCACTGGTTGCAATGCCCGATGCGGCTGCATACTGTGCCAATGCACTCATACCCGAACCGGCAACACCAATGAAGAATAATTTTTTGAATTCGTTAAATTTTTTCATGCCGGTTGTATTAAAGACAAAATGCGTAACTTGAAATTACCTTTTATAAAAATGTGGAAGCTATTTATTTTTTCTAACAAATGTGCAAAGAATACTTTGTACACCTAAAAGTCTTTCCATTAAATTTGATGTAAAGGTATCCGGCAATTTTATTTAAAACATCTAAAACCTACGAACCATTGACAGAAGCTATCATCAACCTTGAAAATGTAAATCCCCTGGAGTTTTTTGGTGTAAATAATAAAAAACTTGAAGTCTTAAAAAAATCATTCCCACTCCTTAAAATTTTATCCCGAGGCACACAAATTAAACTCAGTGGTGCCCCGGAACAAATTTCCCTGGCTAAGGAAAAGATCGGCCTGGTATTGCAATACATGGAACGCAATGGGAATATGAGTGAGAATTATTTTGAACGCATTATCGGTGGCGACGATGCTGAAGTGGTGGATCATTTTATGGAGAACAACCCCAGTGATGTGCTTGTCTTTGGCCCGCATGGGAAAACAGTACGTGCCCGCACGGCCAACCAAAAACAAATGGTACAGGCCACAGATAAAAATGATATTTTATTTGCCATTGGCCCGGCCGGAACCGGCAAAACCTATACGGCTGTTGCACTCGCCGTACGTGCTTTAAAAAATAAAGTGGTAAAAAAAATCATTCTTACCCGTCCTGCTGTTGAAGCCGGGGAAAACCTTGGTTTCCTTCCGGGTGACCTGAAAGAAAAAGTAGATCCCTACCTACGGCCTTTATACGATGCTTTGGATGATATGATCCCTGCCGATAAACTGGGCTATTATATGAGTACCCGTACTATTGAAATTGCTCCATTGGCGTATATGCGGGGCCGTACCCTCGACCATGCTTTCATCATTTTGGATGAAGCACAAAATGCCAATGACCTGCAATTAAAAATGTTTTTGACCCGTATTGGCCCACATGCCAAAGCCATCATCACTGGTGACCCAACGCAAATTGATCTCCCGAGAAATCAGAAAAGCGGACTCGAAAAAGCAATCCGGATTTTAAAAAATATCCATGGCATTGCACATATTGAATTGGATGAAGAAGATGTGGTTCGCCATAAACTGGTGAAAGCTATTATCAAAGCGTATGAAAAAGAGATCGATAAGGAAAACGAGAAACAAGCCTGATCTTTTTTCCCTGATCCTTTGGGTACTTTTACCAATCTTGATTTCCTGCCAGGGAAATAAGAAACCGAAAGAAATAATTACTGCGGATTTTCAGCTACGACAAGCCATACAAAAAAGTTTAGCTTGCGTGGATTCGGCAATTACAATCTTACAGGATGGCGATATCATTTTGCGAACCGGAAATGATGTTACCAGCCAGGTATTGAAACAATTCAACCGGCAAGACGATTCTTATTCCCATTGTGGCATTGTATTTAAAGAAGCGGATTCCTTTTTTGTCTATCATGCTATTGGTGGTGAAACCAATCCACAACAAACCCTGCAACGGGAATGGTTGCCCCGTTTTTGTGATGGGGCCGCCAACCGTGGATTTGGTATTTATCGCTTTTCACTGGATAGCACTTCACTCCAACGGGAAAAACAATATGTCAAAGAAAAATTTACTGCCGGCACTCTATTTGACCTGCAGTTTAATTTGCAAACAGACGACAGCCTGTATTGCAGCGAATTTGTGGTTAAAGCATTACAGTATGCCTGTCAAAAGCATCAGCTTTTTGATACAACTTTTGCAGCAGGCAAAGCATATTTTGCTGTTGACAATATTTTCCTGAATACAGGAGGCCACATGATACATCGTTATACCTTTTACGAATAATGGCTATCTCATTCCCAGGAATTGAAAACAATAATTTTTCAGTAAAATAATTATTAGCCGTTAATTTTGGCAATCCGGAAAAAGAAAGGCCTTTACAAACAGTTACAACAAAATTATTTCGGTACTTTTTTTTCCACAAAATATCAAAAATGAAAAAAAATCTTTTACTGACATGTATGTTGTTTGCTTTCCTGGCATTCTTTTCCTGCAAAAGCGATAGTAGTGACCCGGGAGTAGCCGCACAACATTTCTTTACGGCCTTGTATAACAAGAATTTTCCTGAAGCAAAAAAATATGCCACATCCGGAAGCGCCCAGATGATTGATATGATTGCTACTTTTAATAAAAATATCAAAGACACCACCCCGCAACCAGACATCAAACTGGTAGTGGACCAGGTTAAGATCACCGGGAATACTGCTACCGCCCGTGTAACTTCCAGTAATAACAATAACTCCGTAACTGCACACCTGGTAAAGGAGAACGATGAATGGAAAGTAGCCTTCGATAAAAATTCGATCATGCAAATGGGTGGTGAAGTATCAAATGATGCCGATAGTTTATCACCTGCACAAAATGAACCGGTTCCGGATTCTGCCCAGGTGAAACCCTGATGATACCGATAAACAACAGCTAAATCGTTGTGCCATGAAATTTATTTGGAGTTTAGTTTTTTTATTGTTCCTGTCTTGTACAAGCCGGGAGAAAAACCCGCATGCCGAAAATGCCTTAGATGCCGGCCGGGAATTTATTGATGGCTGTTTAAAGGGTAATTTTGAACACGCTGCTTTTTATTTAAAAAATGACCCGGCCGACCAGGCCCGTTTGAAAGAGCTGAAAGATCATTATTTCACCTTATCAGAATCGGCAAGAACACAATTAGACCAGGCATCCATCATCATCCTGGAAGACAGCACCATTAATGATACAGCACATTATATCCAATACAGCAATTCGTATGATACCACCAAACAGGTCATCCTGGTTTCGCTCAATAAAGATGCCTGGCAAGTGCATTTCCCTTAACCCGTAAAGACATTTTATGAAGCTGGCATTCATTGTTCTGTTGGGTAGTGGCCTGGGGGGCCTCCTGCGTTATGCCATTCAATCCTGGCTTACCCGTCCTGCATCAAACGTATTCCCACTAAGCACCTTCCTTATTAATATTGCCGGGTGTCTGCTGATCGGTGTCTTTTTTGCGCTGTCGCAAAAAGAAGATCTGTTATCTGCGGAATGGCGCCTTGCGTTAATGACCGGCTTCTGCGGCGGCTTCACCACTTTTTCGACTTTTGCTTTTGAAAACCTGGCATTATTAAAATCCGGTGATTACATGGCTTTTATGCTATATACCCTCGGTAGTGTAGTACTGGGCATCCTGGCAGTTTTTATGGGCATATTCCTGGTGACAAAAGTTTTGGGCTAAAATTTCCTTGTCAATACCTGCCTGTGGCTTTATATATTTGTAGGCAATTATGGAAAAAACAATAAATGTCTTACATCCCTGGCATGGTGTACATTATGGAAATGGCGCCCCCCGCATTGTAGAAGCAGTCATTGAAATTCCAATGGGAAGCCGGGCGAAATATGAACTGGATAAAGCCAGTGGTCTGCTGCGTCTCGACCGGGTAATATACTCTTCCTTTTTGTATCCCACCAATTACGGGTTTATTCCAAAGACCTATGGCGATGATAATGATCCCTTGGATATCCTGGTACTTTCCGGACAACGAATCGAACCTTTATGCCTGGTCACTTCAAAAGTTATTGGTGTCATGCAAATGAAAGACCAGGGCGATGCAGACGATAAGATCATTGCCGTTGCCGCCAATGATCCTTCGATCAATTATATCAATAATATTGAAGAGCTCCCCCTTCATTTTTTCCAGGAGCTCCGGCATTTTTTTGAAGAATATAAACGACTGGAAAAGAAAACCGTGGTGGTAGAAGAATTTGGTGATAAAACTACTGCCCTGAAAATCATTGAAGCGGCGATTGCGCAATATGCCAAAAGTTTCCTGTAAAAAAATTACGGTTTTTCTTTTAAAAACTTATTTTTGCGGACTAATACATGCATCATGGAAGCTAAAAGATCAACATTAAAATACTGGTTTTACTTCTTTATCTGGTTAGCCATCATTATTACCCTGTTCATCGTTTACAGGCAGTTCTTCTGGTTGGCCCTGCCCGGTGTATGTACCTATTTCGTATTAGCCATGGATATCGTGTAAGGATCCGGCATTCGCATTCAACCATCAATTACAAACTTTATCGGCACAGCAGCTACTGGCAAAAGCTTCCGGCTTGGCCTTGAAAGCAAAACCCATTCCCAGGATATAGCCCATGGCTTCCTTGAGTGCATCATTGCTTTTGAACTGGGGATTGGTATTAATATCCGCATGCACTTCCATTTCCACCTCATATTGAATAAACAGGTCGCATAACTCATAAGCTATCTCTATACTCTTTGCCACTTCCAACAACATCCTTTCCTTGATATGAAAATTCTGCCGCAGCCGTTCATTATGGATATACATAAAGCCTCCATTATGTTCCCGCAAAAAAACAATGACAGTGGCAAATTCCGTTTCTGCACCCTTTGTCTGGCTGTCTGTACCAATGCAAACCTTTAGTTTGGTATTGTTGGCGCTTTCCCTTTTGATAACTTCTTCCACCGCTGTTTTGATCGGTAAAGCAATGGGCTCTCCATTAAATTTTCTCCAATACATAGCCGATAAGTTTCCGTAATGTACATTGTCATCACCTAATGATGATAAAAAAGTTTTTACCAAAAGTGGAAAACCTGCTTATCCGGATGGAGCACTTAATACTGGCCGGTATGCAGTAACACCAGTGTGCATGCTTCCAAAACCATTATGCCTTTTCGCTTGGCCATCGCTGCCAATACCGGGTTTTCAGCCCCCGGGTTAAAAATAATTCTATGTGGTTGAATTCCCAGGATATAGTCATAATAGAATTCCTGGTTGTGTGGGTTCAAATAAATTGTAATTGTATCAACCTCCCGGATTGAAGGTACACCGGTAATAATAGGAATTTCCCCAATATTACCTGGCGCTTTGCCGATGGCAATGACCGGGTTGCCGTTTTCCTGTAAAAGTTGTACTGCCATATAGCTATACCTCGCCGGGTTGGGGGAGGCACCCAGGACGATTGTCTTTTTTTCTGATCCGTTCATGCGTGGAAGATACACCACTTAGATGATTTAGATTTCATTTTCGATGCCTTGAAAAAAAATTAAATTTTCAAAAAAAGTAAAAAAAATTTTTGCCAGTCAATCTTTTTTCTAACTTTCCGTAACATTTTAAAAACTCCTTTTCCCATGGCAAAATCAAGTAAAAAAAAGCCGGTTAAAAAAGCCAAAACTGCCAGCAAAAAAGCAGCGCCTAAAAAAGCGGCAGCCAAAAAAGCAATCAAAAAAAACGTCAAGAAAGCAACACCCAAAAAAGCCGTTAAAAAAGCTGTTGCAAAAAAAGCAGTGAAGAAATTGGCAAAGAAAGCTGCGCCTAAAAAAGCCAACAAAAAAGCGGCAGTAAAAAAAACAGTGAAAAAGGCTGCTAAAAAAGCAGTGAAAAAAGTTGTGCGTAAAAAAGCTGCAAAAAAAGCTGCCGCGAAAAAAGTCGCGAAAAAAAGTGCACCTAAAAAAGCTGTAACGAAAGTTGCACCGGTTGTGACTGCACCGCCCCCCCAACCAGAGGCTCCGAAACCACCGGTGATTGAGCATATTCCAGCCATAACCGACAACACTCCATCTGAAGGAGATGCCGGAAATAATCTGAATAATTAAATATTTAAGTGGTTAAAAAAAGAGGCCGTATTACTACGGCCTCTTTTTTATCACTACACCTTTTCTACCACAACATAGCCAAGGGCTCTTCCAGTAAAGATTTCAATGTTTTCAAAAAGGCTGCACCCGTAGCACCATCCACTACCCGGTGGTCACAACTGAGTGTTACCTTCATTATTTTACCAGGTACCAGCATACCATCTTTCACAACAGCAGCATCGCTGATACCACCTACGGCAAGAATACAGGCATCAGGCGGATTAATAATGGCTGTAAATTCATCAATGCCAAACATACCCAGGTTGGAAATGGTAAATGTACTGCCTTCCCAATCTTTGGGTTGCAATTTTTTGTCTTTGGCTTTTTGTGCAAAATCTTTTACCTGCGTGGAAATGGTATTTATAGATAAGGTATCCGCAAATCGAACTACCGGCACCAATAATCCATCCTCCACTGCTACTGCCACCCCAATATGAATATGATGATTGTACCGAATCGTATCACCCCGCCAACTGCTGTTTACTTTTGGATTTTTACGCAGTGCAATTGCAGTGGCTTTTAATATGATATCATTGAAACTGATCTTGGTGCCATACAAAGCATTTAACCTGGACCGTGCTGCAGCTACAGCATCCATATTAATCTGCATGGTCAGGTAAAAATGAGGGGCACTGAATTTACTTTCACCCAGGCGTTTTGCAATCACACCCCGCATTTGTGATACCGGTACGTCTTCAAAACTTTCTGCAAGGCCAGCGACATTTGCAAACGTAGTTACTGCCTCGTTTGTTGTAGGCTGTATGCTTGCACTGGGAACAAAATTATCAATATCAGCTTTTACAATCCGGCCACCATCGCCGCTTCCGGTTACCTGTGTTATATCAATTCCCTTTTCTTCTGCCATTTTTTTAGCGAGTGGGGATATAAAAATTCTCCCGGTAGGCGCTGTATTATTTTGTTTATTCGCCGGTTGAGTTTGCCCCCCGCTTCCTTGTTTATTTTCTTTTGCAACAGGTGCTTCTGCTTTTTCCGCTTGCTTGTTTTCGGCCGGCGTGGAGGAGTGGATAGATGCAATTGCCGCAGCTACATCAAACCCTTTTTGCCCGATGATACAAAGTAAATCATTCACGGCAATCTTTTCACCGGCTGCAGCACCCTGGTGCAATAATATACCCGATTTATAACTCTCCAGCTCCATGGTAGCTTTATCGGTTTCTATATCCGCCAGCAAGTCGCCTTTATTTACAGTGTCTCCAACATTCTTGTGCCAGGCTGCGATGACTCCTTCCGTCATGGTATCACTCAGGCGTGGCATTAATACTATTTCTTCCGGAAGTGCGGATGTGTGTGCGTTGCCGTCTTTTGATACATCTGTTTTTTGCAAATCGGTTGAAGATGCTGCTTGTGTCGTGACCGCCTGCTCTTTTATTGAAGCAGCAGTGCTACCGGCCTTCGATTTTACGCCTGCATGTTTTTCCAAAATAGCTGAAATGTCTTCTCCTTTTTTACCAATGATTGCCAACAAATCATTGACTTCAATTTTATTTCCTTTTTCCCCATTCAAATAAAGTAATACCCCGGATTTATAACTTTCCAGGTCCATGGTTGCCTTATCGGTTTCTATTTCAGCGAGTAATTCACCCTTTTGGATATTGTCTCCTACTTTTTTATGCCAGGCCGCTATCACCCCGTTTGTCATGGTATCGCTTAACCGGGGCATTAAAATTTCTTCCGCCATTCGTTTCTATTTAAATGTTCAGATAAACTCTTGTTATAATAATCGCCTTAAAATTAATCAAAAATAACCCTGTATTCCTACATAATCTTTTCTTTAAATATCCAGTTCCAGGTGAAGACGTTGTTTCAATACCAGCACCAGGGGATATTTTTCAATAATATAAGCCAGACGTTCCCTACTGTTCAAATGCTGTAATGCCTGCTCCGGGGAAACCGGCTCTGCAGCTTCTTCTTCCAAAATAATATCAAAACGAATACTCCGGTTATTATACATTTTCTGCACTTTATCCACCAGGAGCATTTTCTCTTGTTCTATAAATTTAGCATTTAATACACCGGAAACCAAGAGTGCAAATTTATTTTCTGCCAACACCTGTAACCTGGCATTCCGGAATGCATTCGCTGAAGAATAACGCTTTTCATTTTCCAGTTCTACACAAAACTCTTCCTGCACTTTTTGCAGGGAAGCTACATCCAGCGCACGGGCATCTTTTACTTCATGAATATCATATTGCTCCCCATACATTTCACGCAATTTATCCAGGAGGTTTTGCTGGCTCCCGTTTACTCCTATTTTTTCTTCCTTTTTTTGTGGCGCTTCTGCTGCTTTAACCGGTTTTACCGGCCTGGTTTCTTCCATGTATAATTTGGGCCCCATTGTTTCCTTTTGTATCGGCTTTGTCAATGTTTTTTCCGGTACTGCCAGTTTCTTTTGGGAAAAGAGGCTGGTACGACCGGGCGATTTTTTCTTTGCTACAACGTTATCCTGAACCGTTAATTCAATCGCCTGCTGTAGAAAGCTCAACTTGATCAAAGCCAATTCTGTGTGCAACCGTTTATTGCGGGCCATCTTGTAATTGATTTCCGCTTCATTTAACACATTCAGGGCGCTCAACAGGAAACCGGTATCTACGGTTTTGGCCAATTGCATAAATCGTTCATGCATGCCTTCCACCACATCCAGTAACACCGCTGCTTTGGCATCTTTACATACTAACAGGTTGCGGATAAATTCCGCAAATCCATTCAGCAACATATCTCCTTCAAAACCTTTGCGATTGATTTCATCAAATATAAGCAGGACGCCCGCCATATCTTCTGCCTGGATACATTGCATCATGCGGAAATAGTAATCTTCATCCAGGATATTGAGGTGTTCAATTGTTTGCTGATAGCTTAGTTCCCCATTCGTAAAACTTATTATTTTATCGAGGATACTCAATGCATCGCGTAAACAGCCTTCACTCTTTTGTGCAATGACCTGCAATGCTGATTTTTCAGCCTGGATATTTTCTTTTTGAACGATTTCCTGCAAATGGGCTACGGTATCATGAATGGTAATTCTTTTAAAATCAAAAATCTGGCAACGTGATAAAATGGTCGGTATAATTTTATGCTTCTCCGTGGTAGCCAGGATAAAAATAGCATAGGAAGGCGGCTCCTCGAGTGTTTTTAAAAAAGCATTGAAGGCGGCAGAACTAAGCATATGTGCCTCATCCACGATATACACCTTATATTTCCCTGCCTGCGGTGCAAAGCGAACCTGCTCAACCAATGTACGGATATCATCTACGGAATTATTACTGGCTGCATCCAATTCATGAATATTCAGGGAAGTACCTTCATTAAAACTTTTGCAGGAAGAACAGGTATTACAGGCTTCCCCGTTATCGAGCCGGTTTTCACAGTTAATGGTTTTCGCCAGGATGCGTGCACAAGTGGTTTTTCCTACACCCCGGGGGCCACAAAATAAAAAGGCATGTGCCAGTTGATTATGCTGTATAGCATTTTTAAGCGTATCGGTTATATGCGATTGGCCTACAACCGTACTGAATGCCTGTGGCCGGTATTTCCTGGCAGAAACAATAAACTTGTCCATATCCGCAAGATAAGCAATACCTGTAACTCTGAAACAGGATATTGTAAAAATCACGCCATCACGGGGTGGCGCTCAAATGGGTTCTTTTGTTCATCAAAAATTTGCCGGAAAACTACCATCCGCCTGCTTTGTACGGCGCCCAGGCTTTTATAAATATTCACCATCTTGGGATTCCAGTCCCCGGCCCAGCCCATTTCATAATCCGTATATAATTTTTTTGGCTGAATGAGTAATGCTCCTGAATAGATCATAAAGCTATCGATACCCAACGCCTGGTATTTAGGCACAATCCCAAAAGCGATACCTGTAAATTTTTTACACTGCCCCGTTTTTTTCAACCACAACAATTGCAATTTTTGCCAGAGGCCAAATTTTCCATGAAAATGTTTAAAATACTGATTCAGGTCGGGTATATTGATCCACATGGCCACCGGTTCTTCTTTGTAATAAGCAAACCAGATAATGCGTTCGTCCATGATGGGCTTCATCTTATTAAACAACTTCATAACCTGTGCTGCCGTAATTTCTTTGCCTTCTCCATGTTGTGCCCAGGCGGCATTATATACCGTAGCAAATTCTTCTGCGTGTTTGGCTAAATTTTTTATTTGGATATGCCGGGCTGCATAACCGGGTTTGGAAGCAAATTTTGCATAGCGTTCAGGGAAGCGAGGTGGAAGCGGATCATCTACTTTTAAAGCATAATAATATTGATTATAATAATTTTTAAAGCCATACCCTTCGAATAATTCGGCATAATAATCCGGATTGAAAGACATACCATAAATTGGCTCCTTATCAAAGCCCTCTACCATGAGGCCCCACCATTTATCCCTGTCTCCAAAATTAATTGGCCCATCCATAGCCTCCATACCTTTTTCCTGCAACCATTTTTTGGCAGTATCAAATAATAAATTGGCTGCAGCCTGGTCATGAATACAATCAAAAAAGCCAAACCCACCCGTTGGGAAATTTGTCCCATTATTTAAATATTTCTTATACACAAAGGCAGCAATCCGCCCAATGCACCGGCCCTGCTCATTTTTCAGGATCCAACGGCAGGCGTCTCCATCACGGAAATATTTATTTTTTTGGGGATCAAATACATCTTTTACTTCCTGATCCAGTGGTTGAATGTAATTTGGATTTTGTTTATTGACAATCGTATTGATCAAAAGAAATGCCTTCTCTTCTTCGGCATTTTTTACCTGGGACAGTTCCATGATTCCATTTTGGGTTTGTGCGAAAATAAAGATAGAGATTGAAAGATGTTGAAAAGCTTTGCCAGCCTGTAATTCAAATCCCAAAAAACGAACGAACAAATGTTATTTTCCTAAATTTGCCTGTTGAAACACATATTATATGCCGGAGACGCTATCAAAAAAAGTACGGATTGTAACAGCCGCCAGTCTTTTTGACGGGCATGATGCCGCGATCAATATTATGCGGCGCATCTTACAAAGCAAGGGTGCCGAGATCATCCACCTCGGCCATAATCGTAGTGTAAAAGAAATTGTGGAATGTGCCATAGAAGAAGATGCACAAGGCATAGCCATTACCAGTTACCAGGGAGGCCATGTTGAATTCTTCAAGTATATGAAGGATTTACTGGAAGAGAATGGCTGTGGGCATATCAAAATTTTTGGTGGGGGGGGGGGCACTATTTTACCACAGGAAATAGAAGAACTTCATCATTATGGCATCTCCCGTATTTATAGCCCGGATGATGGCCGCAGAATGGGCCTGGAAGGTATGATAGAAGATGTGATTCAACAATGCAGTAAAGTGAATGGACATATTCTCCCCGCAACTAATGGAAAGAATGGAAAATTTGCTTTAGGTGAATGGAAAGATATTATATCCATTTCCCGCGCTATTACTGCAGCTGAAATGGAAAAGAATGACGTGGCAAAGGAAAAAGCAGATCCGGTAAAAGCACCGCCCGTATTGGGTATTACCGGAACAGGTGGCGCTGGTAAATCATCCGTAACAGATGAAATTGCCCGCCGCTTTTTAAATTATTTCCCGGATAAAACCTTAGCCGTTATTTCCGTGGACCCATCCAAGAAAAAAACCGGTGGCGCCTTATTAGGCGATCGTATCCGGATGAATTCCATTTCCAATCCCCGGGCATATATGCGCAGCCTGGCTACCCGTGAAGACAATACTGCCCTGAGTGGAGCGGTACAACAAGCCTTGTCTATTTGTAAAAAAGCTGCTTTTGATCTTATCATTTTAGAATCGGCCGGTGTGGGCCAGAGTGATGCATCCATCCTGGACTATTCGGATGTGAGCTTGTATATCATGACACCGGAATATGGAGCCGCATCGCAATTGGAAAAAATAAATATGCTTGACTATGCAGATATCATTTGTATCAATAAATTTGATAAAGCAGGCGCATTGGATGCCTTGCACGATGTGCGAAAGCAATACAAACGTAATCACCTGCTCTTTAAAGCCAAGGATGAAGAATTACCCATAGTAGGCACTATCGCTGCACAATTTAATGATGCCGGTATTAATGAATTGTTTGAAAAACTAATTACCGTCATTGAAACAAAAATGCAGGTTCATTTTGGTGATCTTGAAATACACCAACACATTACAGAAACAAGTTCTTCCGCTCAGATCATTCCACCAAAAAGGGCCCGTTACCTGGCAGAAATTGCCGATAATAACCGGAATTATGACCTGCAGGTTACCGAGCAGGCAGCAATTGCCACCCGGCTTTATGCCTTGCAAACTGTATTGGATAGTCAACCTGACCTGGCTGACACGGCAAAAAAAGAATTATTGCAACTGAAACAATCCCTGGAAGAACAACTTACCCCGGATAATAGACGGGTAATTACCGGGTGGCCGGCATTACAGGAAAAATTCAATGCTGATTTTTTTGAATACCAGGTGCGGGATCAATTAATACGACAACCCTTAACCTCTACCACACTGAGTGGTACCCGCATTCCAAAAGTCATTTTACCGGCGTATAAAGACTGGGGCGATATATTACATTGGGTATTGCAGGAAAATATCCCCGGGAAATTTCCTTTTACTGCCGGGGTATTTGAATTAAAGCGACAGGGAGAAGACCCCACTCGTATGTTTGCCGGGGAGGGCGGACCGGAGCGGACGAATAAACGGTTTCACTATGTGTCTTTAGGGCAACCGGCTATTCGTTTATCAACGGCTTTTGATTCTGTCACATTGTATGGCGAAGACCCGGATCACCGCCCGGATATTTTTGGCAAAGTAGGGAATAGTGGGGTGAGCATTGCTACCGTTGATGATGCCAAAAAACTTTATAGTGGTTTTGACCTTTGCGATCCCAAGACATCTGTAAGCATGACCATTAACGGGCCGGCGCCAATTCTGCTGGCATTCTTCATGAATGCAGCTATTGATCAGTTATGTGAAAAATATATCACGGAAAATAACCTGTGGCCTACTGTTGAAGAAAAGATAAAACATAAATATAAAAAATTACAACGACCGATTTATTATAATCCATCTTCCCCGGAACGGTTACCGGAAGGGAATAATGGATTGGGCTTACAATTATTAGGTTGCAGTGGTGATGAAGTACTTCCGCCGGAAGTGTATGCCCGGTTAAAGGCCGAAGCCCTTGCACAGGTACGAGGTACGGTACAGGCGGATATTTTAAAAGAAGACCAGGCACAGAATACCTGCATCTTCAGTACAGAATTTGCGTTGAAACTGATGGGCGATGTACAGGCATTTTTTATTGATCATAAAGTGCGCAATTTTTATAGTGTCAGCATCAGTGGTTATCATATTGCGGAAGCAGGTTCCAATCCTATTACACAACTGGCCTTTACTTTAGCCAATGGATTTACTTATGTAGAATATTATTTAAGCAGGGGCATGCATATAGATGACTTTGCCCCGAACCTGTCATTTTTCTTCAGCAATGGTATGGATGCGGAATATAGTGTCATCGGAAGAGTTGCCCGGCGTATTTGGGCCAAGGCCATGAAATATAAATACAAGGCCAATGAACGTTCCCAAAAATTAAAATATCATATCCAGACTTCCGGGCGCAGCCTGCATGCTCAGGAAATTGATTTTAATGATATCCGCACGACACTGCAAGCATTATATGCGATTTACGATAATTGCAATTCACTGCATACAAATGCCTATGATGAAGCTATTACCACCCCAACAGAAGAAAGTGTGCGGCGGGCGATGGCCATTCAATTAATTATCAACCGGGAACTGGGTACTGTAAAAACGGAAAACTTTATCCAGGGCTCTTTTCTGATAGAAGAGCTGACCAACCTGGTAGAAGAAGCCGTGCTGGCAGAGTTTGACCGGATTACGGAACGGGGCGGTGTTTTAGGTGCCATGGAAAGAATGTACCAGCGCAATAAAATCCAGGAAGAAAGTCTGCATTATGAAATGCTGAAGCATACCGGCGAATTACCCCTGGTAGGTGTCAACACTTTCCTCAATAAAAAAGGCAGCCCGACCATTATCCCTACCGAAGTGATTCGTTCTACCACAGCAGAAAAAGAACAGCAAATAGATAACCTGAAAAACTTCTGGAAGCGGAATGAAGACATGTCTGCTAACATGCTGCAGCGGTTAAAAAATACTGCGGTACAAAATGGAAATATTTTTGCTGAATTAATTGAGACTGTTAAATTCTGTTCCTTAGGTCAAATAACTCATGCCTTGTATGAAGTAGGTGGCCAATACAGGCGGAATATGTAAGCCGGTATGCTAGTGCTTTTCATTCGATGGAACAATTTTACCAGGGTTTTTTCAAGCAAGGGCTGCTGCATGATAAGGTATGTGAATAAGAGTAGATTGTATGTCTTATTTACTTACAGCAGGTCTTCTCCCGACTGTTTCTGATTTTTATATTGAAGTCATCTTATTGCAAGAGAGCAACATTTAAAGTCGTTACTTTTTCTTTTTAAGAATGAGCAAGATTTTCAATACAACCCACAAGTAAAAGCACAGGCTATACTAAACCTGTAAGCCGACAATTGATACCTATTTCTCCACAGCTTCTCTTTTATAGAATTTAAAGCCACCTTCTTCTTTTATTAATATGCAATTACTGCAGGTACTATCGAAACCGGTGTTGGTTACTTTTACGACAAAAAAGGCAGGTTTCCGGATATTTCCTTTTAATAAAAACAGTTCCTCTTTTTCGCCATAGACCGGTGTTGCCGGTTTTTTTGCATAAAAATACTGGGCATAACTTTTAAATCCGATCGGCCAGATGTAGACGTCTTTTCCAGCCAGGCTTTCATAAAAGCTGATAGCTGGTCCCTGTGAATATTGTTCAATTTTAGGTACTACGGAAATAAGGTAAACAAAAAGAAAAGTAGCTGTTGAATAGAAAAGCAAAAGCAGCGCCTGTATATTTTTCTTTTTACCAAAAAACAAGACGGCAAGAAGCACGGTAAAAAAATAAATAATACCAATAAAGCTTTCCCATCCGCTCCAGTGAACATTTACCTGGAGGCTGGCAATAGCAAATGGATCTTGTATATAGGGAATCATTAATTCAGAATGGTTAGCCAGATAAGGTATTGCCGTAAGCAGCACGGAGAAAACAAAGCCCATAAAGACGATCAAAACCAAAAGAGATGTTTTCATTTTCTGTTGCCTGCCCACCAAATAATCCAGGTAACAGGCAGCCATAAACGAAAGCGGGAAATAGGCCAGGGAGGAATAATGCACAATTTTGGTGGTGGTGATACTAAACAGCAGCATGACTGTCCAGAAAAGAATTTTCATAAGTCGAAAAAAATCAAGTCTGAACTCCTTCGCCTTACCGAAGAGTACCGGCAACGCGATTATGGAAATTGGGAAACAGCCGATAAATATCACCACAAAATGATAATAGAAAGGCTCGCCATGACCGGCAACCGGATGTAAAAATAAATCGGCCTGATAAACCAGGAATTCCTTTAAAAACCAGAACCCGTTTTCCATTATATCTGCACCAAACCAAAGCAGGCAAACTGCCGTAAAAAAGAAGCTAAACAATAGAATTTTTTTGAGACCGGGAAACCCCTTGAATCGGGAAAAGAGAAAATACACGAAGAAGGAAATCAGAAATACCAGTAAGCCGACCGGCCCTTTGGTGAGCGTGGCCAGCCCGATAAAAAGCCCGGCCAGGGAGGCATGTAGGAAGCCCGCGTTTCCGCCTGTTTCGGGGATTTGGCGAATACTTTTATACATGAAATAAATACCGAGAAATATAAAGAAATTAAAAACCGGATCAATGATGCCGGATTTAAAATACAAATGAGGCAGAAAGCTGCCGAGATAGCTAATCGCCCAGATAAAACCAAAGCGGGGAGATTTATATTTTTTCCCAATCAGGAAAAAAGTAAGGAGAGAAAGTAAACCACAAATGGCATTTGGAAATCTTGCTGCAAATTCATTGATGCCAAATATTTTCATAGAAGCCGTTTGCAACCAGAAAAAAAGTGGGGGCTTTTCCCAGAAAGGTTGAAAATTGATTTGCACCTGATGATAATTTCCGGTAACGATCATTTCCCGGGCCGATTCGGCAAAATTGATTTCATCCCAATCAAAAAGATGCACACTACCAAGAAACGGAATGAAGAAAATAATACCTGATAAAATAATCATGATAAGGTATGCCGCAGATAGCTTCTTATTTATTGGGTCAGTAATTTCCATTGATAAAGTTTGATTTTGGTCAGGAAATAACAGAGCGAAACCTTCACGACACCTAAACCATACGTGATGCTTCTGTTCAAGTTAATGGATGATGCTTCTGCATTATATTTGGTTGGACAGGTAATTTCTGCAATTTCAAAGCCTTTATAAAAGATCTGGGCAACCATTTCATTATCAAAAATGAAATCATCTGAATTTTGATGATAGTTAATTGATTTCAACACATCTTTATGATATGCCCGATACCCGGTATGGTATTCCGAAAGTTTCTGATTCATCAGGGCATTCTGAAAAAAAGTTAGCATTCTGTTGGCCAAATATTTGTAAAAAGGCATGCCGCCTTTTAAAGCCCCTTTTCCTAATATCCGGCTACCGAAAACCACCTTATATAAATCATTTCCTATCACTGAAATCATGGCATGCAGCAGTTTGGGAGTATATTGATAATCGGGATGAAGCATAATGATGATATCTGCATCCAGTTCCAATGCTTTCTTATAGCAACTTTTTTG
Organism: Parafilimonas sp.; assembly: GCA_039811225.1. Taxonomy (GTDB): domain Bacteria; phylum Bacteroidota; class Bacteroidia; order Chitinophagales; family Chitinophagaceae; genus JAFDXJ01. Next base: position 24,039 of record JBDHYG010000020.1, on the reverse strand, counting down.
ATTCCCACCATACCCTCTGTTTTCACTATGCCGAATGATATGATTTACCCCCAACCGGGTAGCTACTTCAATAGAATTATCTGTGCTGTTATCATCTACCAGTACCAGTTCATCCACTATATCCATCGGAATTTCTGTAATGGTTTTTTCTAATGTACGTGCAGCATTATAAGCAGGAAGAACCACTACAATTTTTTTATTATTATACATAATGAAGCCGGTTTATATATGTAAAGTAAAGGTTAAAAGACGACTTTTTAGTTTTGATTTAGCTGTCTTAATCCCTGCAAACACCCTTTCCCATCTCCTTTGTACTGGCCTGTGATCCCGCGGTTCCCATGCTTGAAATTCATTAAATTGACCCCCAATTCACACGATCAATCCTCTTTGGGAAACGCCTTATATACCCGTTACGAATACACTGCTGATCGGTTTGTCCCGTTTCGGAACAAAAGCAACCTGGCTTGGCATAGATACCATTCAAATTTATTTTCCTGAAGCAGCGATAATTGAAAACGGGTACATTACCCAATATCAAAAAAGATGAAAATCAATTCCTCTTATCCGGATGTTCGCATGTATGGTTAATACCACATCAAATTACGGGCTTATCATGTGTTGAAATAATTCGACCAGGTTAGCTTTTTCAAGAATGGTCCGAACCGGAATACCCGCTTTGTACGACCATTTTATAAGTAATATTTCCTCATGTAGGATTTCTATTCCTGTGATGGTACCATCATCAAAGCAACAACAGCCGGTATTGAAATAACAGGGCAACAGGCAACGGAAAGAAAGATTAATGCTATTGTATTCCTTTTCCCGGCGGGGAATTTCTGCTTCTATAATTTTTATGCGTGCTACATCATTTTGGGAAATAGCATTTTCCAGGTCCAGGTACAAGCGTTCCAGGTGTGTGAGTGATTTGAATACCGGCTGATGGGTGTGACCGGTGATCAATAACAGGTTTTTCTGCCTGGCTGACCATTCATACATATATTCATTATGCAGGCATTTCTTTTCATTATTACAGGAAGGCGTATTGGGGTTCAGTTCAAAGTAAGATTGCAACGGGCCCCATATTTTACTGACAAACCATTTACTAAACGCATTGCCATCACTTTGTTTATCGCCCTGGTGGCCATGTGTACAAAGGATATGACCAGTCACCTCGTTCCACTTCCAGGTAAAAACCAGCCCTTCATATATCGGCAGGTTCTTCGTGTATATTTTCTTCACAAAAAACCTGGCCAATGGATCTTCTTTCCAAAACAGATCGTGATTGCCGACAACCTTATAAAAAGCATCCCGCAGAATAAATTTTTGCTCCAGGTTAAAAATGGCCTGGTTGGATTTGATAACCGTATTTACAGAATTTTTCCATAACTCTTCTGCATCTCCCAGGTTCAGCAGTATATATTTTTCCTGTTCATAATAGTGTAAAGCAGCTATATAATTTTTCTCTGCCAGCATAAAATCATCTTTCGCATTGCGGCCTCCTTTATGTTGATCGGAAAAAATGATGATCCGTTTGTCGGTTGAATCCACTTCTACTACCAGGTCCCGGCGGAGCTTTGCCTGATCTGTCAATTGCAAAAGCCTGTCCAGTGCCGCATGGACATCCCCCTTATCCGGCGCTGCTGAAAATTTTTGAGCAGCCCAGCGTAGTGGTTTTAAAAATAAAAGCTTTAATACTCGTTTCATAACAACCGGAAGCACAAGTTACATTTACAAATTTATTTCTCTGCACTGAGCCCGGTATATTCCCGGAGATTTATCGACCACCTATTTTCAGCATGATTCTTCGTGTTCCGGCAAGGCACAAAAAAAGCGCTGCATGTTTTATACAGCGCTTGTCACAATAAGAAAAGCCTTAGTTGATGCGGACAGTTATGATGCTCACATTGTCTTCTTTTTTCTTCATCATTAAAGTAATATTGTAGGTTTTATTTTTCCCGATAAGTTTACCGGTCATGTACATAGTACCGGCAAGTTCGCGTTCGGAAGTTTTTGTAAACCCTTTTATACCTTCATCGGTAAAGAAACTTTTAATGGTAATGGTGGCCTGGTTTTTACCGATATTCTTGGTTTCATCCCTATTGGGTAATTTCATATCGATAAAATTATCAAAATAACTGGCAAACACATCTGCATTTCCCTGGTTCAGGGCTTTGCCGATGGATTCGTTATTTTGTGCAAAGGAACCTGACACAATGAAAAAAGCAGTACTTAAAAGGAGTATTATTTTTTTCATAATTTAACTTTGTACATCTATGCTCTAAAAATATGCCAAATTAGGAATTCCGGTACAGATTCCTGAAAAATGAAACATATCTTTCAAATAATTAAAGATTTAACAAATGAATGCAAAAAAAACAATGCTGATCATTATGGATGGCTGGGGCCTGGGGAAAATTCCTAAAGCAGATGCAATTCAACACGCCAAAACACCTTTTGTACAATCATTATATTCCCGGTACCCGAATACAACCCTGGTTACCTGTGGAGAAGCAGTCGGTTTACCGGACGGACAAATGGGTAACAGTGAAGTGGGCCATTTAAATCTTGGTGCAGGGCGCATCGTGTACCAGGAATTGCAGCGGATCAATGTGGCTATACGGGACGGGTCTTTTGCACAAAACAAAAACTTATTAGCCGCTATTGCTTATGCCAAAAAACAAGAAAGACCGTTGCATTTAATTGGCCTCGTAAGTGACGGAGGTGTACATGCCCATATCAATCATGTCAAAGCTATTTGCGATTTATGCAAATCAGAAAATCTGCAGGAAGTATATATCCATGCGTTTACCGATGGCCGGGATACGGATCCGAAAAGTGGAATTAAATTTATTGGTGATTTGCAGGAACATCTTACCCATTCCAGTGGCCAGATTGCCACCATCACCGGGCGTTATTATGCTATGGACAGGGACAAAAGATGGGAACGTGTAAAAATTGCTTACGATGCATTAGTCCATAATGAAGGAGAACCAGCTACTGATCTACTGGCGGCCATGCAACAATCGTATGATCGTGGAGTGACAGATGAATTTATCAAACCCATTATTAATGCAAATATTAAAAAAGACAAAGCCTGCATCAAAAATGAAGATGCCGTTATTTGTTTTAATTTCCGGACAGACCGTTGCCGGGAAATCACGCAGGTATTAACACAAATGGACCTGCATGAATTCAATATGCATAAATTAAACCTGCATTATACCACGATGACGGAATACGATAAAACCTATGAAAACATCCACATCATTTTTGACAATGATAACCTGCGCAATACCATGGGGGAAGTCCTGGAGCAACAGCATAAAACCCAGATCCGTATTGCGGAGACTGAAAAATACCCACATGTAAGTTTCTTTTTTAGTGGTGGCCGGGAAGCGGCTTTCCAGGGAGAAAAAAGAATTATGGTACCTTCTCCCAAAGTGGCCACTTATGATTCGCAACCGGAAATGAGCGCCCGGGAAGTGACGGAAAAGCTCTTACCCGAAATTGAAAGTGGCCAGGTGGATTTCATTTGCCTGAATTTTGCCAATGCAGACATGGTGGGCCATACCGGTGTTTGGCAGGCCGTAATAAAAGCGGTTGAAACTGTTGATAGTTGTGTGTCAAAAATTATAGAAGCCGGCCTTAAACAAGATTATATGATATTCTTAACTGCCGATCATGGGAATGCTGATCTTATGATCAATGAAGATGGCACACCCAATACCGCACATACCCTTAACCTGGTTCCTTTGTTTGTCATAGATAACCACTGGCGGGGAAAATTAAAAAATGGAAAATTAGGCGACCTGGCACCTACCATTTTACATGCTATGGGTCTTCCTATTCCAAAAGAAATGACCGGTGATATATTAATGGAAGGATAAGAAATCAGTAGTTACCAGGTAGCTAATGTGGTCACGCCACCTTTGACTACATCATTCAATTTTACCTGAATAGTGGCATGCAGTGGTAAGAGGACATCAACACGGCTACCGAATTTAATAAAGCCCAGTTCATCGCCCTGTTTGATATCCTGGCCTTTATCCAAGTAGTTGCAAATACGTCGGGCTAAAGCACCGGCAATTTGTTTTACTAAAATACTGCCTTGCTGATTTTCAATGACCACGCTGCATCGTTCATTATCGGTAGAAGATTTCGGATGCCAGGCTACCAGGTATTTTCCTTTAAAATATCTTTTATAAATAATCTTGCCCGATATGGGGTTCCGGTTGACATGCACATTTGCCGGGCTCATAAAAATACTTACCTGAATACGCTTGCCCATAAAAAATTCCTGGTCCACCACTTCTTCTATGACAACCACTTTGCCATCGGCCGGACAAATGATGCCTTGTGCATCTATTGTGAGTGTACGAATCGGCATGCGAAAAAATGATATGATAAACACCAGGAAGATGAGTGATAACAGCAAGAGGACAATAGAGAGCCAGGGAATTAACGGGCTGAGAAATAAAAAAGATAATACATTGATCAGGCCCAAGAGGCAGGCAATAACGAATATGGTTTTAAAACCTTCGCGATGAATGTACATATCCCAAGAATTGAAGGGCAAATGTACACAACAAAACCGGAGTGGCAAGTAGGGAAACACCCCGGGAATACATCCTTTACCGTTAAATAAACAGTTTAGCCCGGTGCATAAACAAGCAGCACTTTCAGGGCAACTTGCCTTAATTTGAAAAATGTTTTTAAATTGAAAGCAAATTCCAGGTAAGAATTGGTAACAGGAGAAATTCAATATCAACCAACTAAACCCAAAAGCAATCCGTACAACTTCTTTTTTTTAATCCGGCTTGGCATTTTGTGTTGCCTGCTTTCCTGCTTATCCTGGCAGGTACCGGCACAGGTATTTAAGTCTTACCAGGTGACTCAGTTAGGCGTAAAAGATGGTTTCCCCTCCACCGATTTTATGACTATCATGCAGGATCATTTAGAGAATTTATGGGTGGGACATAGTATGGGATGTACCCGGTTTAATGGAGAACAAATGGATCACTTCCTATATGTGGGCAATAACCCGGTGGGGAAAGTCTTTTGCATAAAGGAAGATAACGAAAACCGTATCTGGGTAGCTTCTGAAAAAGGATTGTTCATAATGGAACAGGATAGCCTGTCTATCATACATTTTAAAAAAGGCCAGATTTCCGTCTATGATATCAGTTGGGACAGTTCCAAAAATTTATGGTTAGGTACAAGTATGGGGCCCATAAAAATCCCTTTGAAAAACACAAAAGAAATGATCGCAAAGAAAGAAATAGACTTGTCTGCTTTTCTTTTAACGAATTGGAATAAAATTTCAAACGGGTTTAACAAAGTCACCAAAATCGTTCATGGGAAAACGGATCAGCATTTCCTGGCTGCCGGCTCTTCTATTTTTTCTTATACACAGCAAACCTTTCGACTGCTTTGGTCTACAAAAGATCCCAGGGATTTTTGCATTTCTCTTGAATACCTGCAAAACCGTTTATTTATCTGCTGTGCTGTATCCGGTTTATTTACATTTGATGGTGGCCGTGTTACCCCTATGCAGGATGGCCTGATATTCTGCTATTCGCTCATTCAAAAAGATAATGAACTCATTTGCGCAGCGGGTAGTTCTATTTATTCCATCGATCCGGTAACATTAACGATAACGAGAGTAGCCAATATTGAAGAACGCTATATCCGCTGGATAAAACAGGTATGGAAAGATCATGAAGGAAATTTTTGGCTTGCCGGTAATGAAGGGCTCTTATACCTGAAGCCATTATACTTTCATCAGCTTGTCAGGAACAGTGAATCTCCGGCAAATGAACTATACAGTATTCTTAAAACGAGTTCAGGAAAAGTAATTGCAGGAAGTAACCGGGGTAAAATTTTTGACATCAGGAAAGATACTGTTCTTCCGGCCACCAATATTCCTCCGGTGGTACCCAATGCAGAAGTTTTTGGCATGCAGCAAGATAAAAATGGGGCAATATGGTTTGGTACCGGTTACCAGGGGATCAGCTGTTTTCAGCAAAACCGGCTGCAAAATTTTACTACAAAAAACGGCTTGCGGGATAATACCAATGTCGCTTTTTTGGAAACCACAAACGGCCGCCTGTTTACCTGCGGCGATCATGGTGTATCTGAAATAATAAGCGATAAGACAACCGGGAAAGTTACTTTTAAAAACTTTCCTTATACAAGTAATATCAATACATATAGTCAATTCACCTCCCTTACAGAAGACCATAAGGGAAATATTTGGGCTGGTAGTGAATTTGGTTTATTTAAAGTAGGTAAAGATTCATTACAGCCAATACAGGTTGTTAATGCCCCCCTGCCGGTTTTACATATCACGGATATGAAAACAGATAATACAGGAAAAATCTGGCTATCCACCTTAGGTGCCGGCGTACTGTCCTGTGTGATCAATGCAGATAATACACCCGTATTAACGAAGCAATATTTTAAAGATGGGATTTTTAAAAATATTGGTTTCTTAAATTTATTATTTGACAATACCGGCATCTGCTGGATTGCGGCGTATAACGGTATTTTTCGCCTGGACCCGGTGACCTCCCTGTTTTCATATTTTGATGTGGGCGATGGTTTTTTAAGCCCCAATTATAAATATATTCAACTACTCCAAAGTGATGATACCACCATATATGCTGCTTCTTCCTATGGTACTGTTTCCTTTAACCCCACAGAATTTATAGCGCAGAAAACCTTAGACAAAATCAATATAACGAAAGTCGTACAAAATGATTCCATTTTGCTGTATTCACCTACATTCTCACAAAAAAAATATCGCCTTTCGTATAACAAACGCAATATCAAAATTTATTTCAATGAAGTGTCTTTTGCCAATCCGTCGGCTATCCAGTATCAATATCGGTTGGTTAATCTGGATAGTAGCTGGATCCGCCTAAACAACGTTTCCTTTGTCAATTTAAATGATCTCTCCCCCGGGCATTATACATTCGAAGTAAGAGCTTCTTCGGGCCTGGGTGTCTGGTCGGAGCCGGCGCGATTTAGTTTTGAAATTGCGCCACCCATTTGGTTGAATTTTTGGGTAATTGCATTGGTAGCCCTGGCCCTATTTCTCATAATTTATCTTTTCCTGAAATACCGGGTAGCCAATATCCGAAAGCAGGAAGCAAGAAAAACAGAGCTCGAAACCATCAAAGCCAATTCGCTGCAATTACAATTAGAAATGGAAAAAGTGATTGGCTATTTTGCCAGTTCCATTTCCGACAAAAATTCCGTGGATGAAGTCTTATGGGATGTGGCAAAAAATTGTATTGCCAAGTTAGGCTATGAAGATTGTGTAATCTATTTGGCAGATGATGAAAGAAAGATACTTTATCAAAAAGCCGCCTGGGGGCCAAAAACCACGGAAGAAAATAAAATCCTGAATCCACTGGCTATTCCTTTTGGCAAAGGAGTGGTTGGTTTTGTTGCCGCAACCGGGAAAGCAGAAATTATAGGGGATACCAGCAAAGATACCCGCTATATCATTGATGATGCCATTCGCAATTCAGAAATATGTGTACCTATACTGGACCAGGATAAAGTAATTGGTGTCATTGACAGTGAGCATGTAGAAAAAAATTTTTATACCACTAAGGACCTACAGCTCCTGACAACCATCGCTTCTCTCTGTGGGGAAAAGATAAAAAAAGTACGTGCTGAAAGTTCGGCCCGAGAAAAAGAAATTGAATTAATAAAATTACAAAGTGACCTGGCTGCATCCCAGCTTACGGCCCTGCGTACTCAAATGAACCCGCATTTTATTTTTAACTCCCTCAACAGTGTACAGCAATACATCCTCACCGGAAATGTAGATGATGCCAATAGATATATCTCCAAATTTTCCAAACTGCAACGGGAAATTTTAAACCAAAGCGATAAGCATTTCATTTCCCTGGAAAAAGAAATTGATATGCTCACCCTTTACCTGCAATTGGAACAACTCCGCTTCGATAAGAGTTTTTCCTTCCATATTGCCATTGATGAAGCCATCGATGTTTCCGAAATAAAAATCCCTCCCATGATTATGCAGCCTTTTGTGGAAAACGCTATTTGGCATGGCCTTTCTTCTCAGGTTGGTGAAAAGAAAATTGATATCGCCTTTGAACTGCTCTCCGAAGATTTGCTCCTGGCCATTGTAAAAGATAATGGTATTGGCCGTGAAGCATCTGCCAAACTAAAAGAACAAACAGGCAGTTCGGCACAACATCATTCCCGCGGCTTATCCTTAATTACAGAACGGCTGGATATCTTAAAAAAACAATACAATAGGCCTTTTGAAGCCAGCATAGCCGATTTACGCGACCCCACGGGTAAAGTAATCGGTACCCGGATAACTTTACAAATTCATATTTTGTAACCAGAAATCCCTAACTTAGTTTACATGATTAAAGCATTGATGGTGGACGATGAACCGGCCGCCATAAAAACCCTAAGCCTCATGCTGGCCCGTTATGTACCTGAAATAACAGAAGTGAAATCTGCCAACAGTGTACGTACAGCACTTCCTTTGATTGCCTCCTTTCAGCCGCAACTTGTTTTCCTGGATATTCAAATGCCGCATGAAACCGGATTTGATTTATTGCGCAGTTTTAATACTATCCCCTTTGATATCATTTTTACAACGGCTTATGATGTATATGCCATCCAGGCTATCCGCTACAGTGCCTTGGATTATTTGTTGAAACCCATAGATGCTGATGACTTACAAAATGCCGTAAAAAGATATATGCAAAAATCCTCGCAGAAGGATATCCAGTATGCGATGTACAAAAACTTCTTGCACAATATCCAAGCCGATAAAAAAGATTTTAAACTGGCTATTTCCACAGCCGAAGGAGTACATTTCTTCAACCCGGAAGAAATTATCCGGCTCGAAGGCGTAAGTAATTATACCCGTTTTCATTTCACCAACCGGAAACCACTGCTTTCTTCCAAAACACTGAAAGAATATGAAGATATTTTACAGAGCAATAGTTTTATCCGCACCCATAAATCACACCTCATCAATTACCATTATGTAAAATCATATCATACCGATAATGTTTTACTCATGACGGATGATTCCATGGTCGAAATATCCCGCAGACGAAAAGAAGAAGTATTGCAGGTTTTAAAACAGAAATAATTTATTCATAAAAACAACGAAAGCAACCAGGTTGCCACGGCAGCAAATAATAAAGAATCAAAGCGGTCTAAAAATCCTCCATGCCCGGGTAAGATTTGCCCGCTATCTTTCACCCCGGCCAACCTTTTCAGTTTACTTTCAAATAAATCACCCAGTGTAGCAGCAATAACCGTAACCGCCGTAAAAGGCAGGAGAAACCAAACCGGTATATGAAGCCAATAATAGCAAACCAGGGTGACCACCAGGATGGCCAGCACTGACCCGCCAATAGTACCCTCCCAGGTCTTTTTCGGTGAAATGGAGGTAAGTGGTGTTTTCCCCAAAAAAGATCCGGTTATATACGCCATGGTATCATTAATCCAAATCGTGGCTATCAAAAGAAGTGGTAGCACAAAACCTCTGTCTGCGGAAAAGGAGGTTGTTTGTATGTTTTCTTGTGCAAATCGCAATGCCAACATAGCGGCACAGGGTATAGTGATATACACGATGCCCAGGATGAAAGCTATCCTTTTTAGCAGGCCAGATTTTTTTATCAAAAAAATTTCTATTAATAAAACCAGGACCGTTAACAGGATGAGCCAGCTATGTCCTGTTATCAATTGAAATGCCGGATGGAGATATCCAACCAGGTAAAATAATAAACAACTACCATAAACGGGATAAATTATTTTGAACAGGTAGGACGGTGTAGTATGTGAAAAAATTTTTTCCAATAGAGATTGATATTCTATCCAACATCCGGCATGCACAATTAAAAACAACAAAAGATAAGACCAGTCATTCAGCAATAGCCCGCCAAGCATAATTGCAGCAAAGACAAGCGCCGTAATCGTTCGCGTTTTAAATGTTTGAAGGTTAAAGGCCATATATTTTATTGTTTGCTGAATGTAGTTGCTACCCTCACTAATTTAGGAAAGCAGCCTGCAGCAGGTTTATGGCAATATCCTTGAGATGAGCGGGCACATATAATTCAATATCACCAAAATTTATATAGCTGCTATCCTGCTTATTCAGGATAACCGTGGTAACATTATTTTCTTCCAGCATGCCCTTGATTATATTCGCTTTCGTATAATCCCGGGTGGCAAAAATTTTATACCAGCCTTCCATTATTCGATGTATTTATTTTTCATGATATTGTGAGTGGACAGGACCAACTCACTCTCCCGTTTAAAATTAATAAATAATACTATAAGTATTACAGCTCCCAGTATCCCATAGTAAATCGGGAAATGGTCTTTCATAGCTTCATCATTGAGCATGCCTGCCTTACTCAGCGCATATAATTGAGTAACACCAACCGTATTATTAAAAAAATGCAAGGCTACACTCAACCAGATATTTTTACTCATATAAAAAACATAACCCAACAGGATCCCCAGGAATAACCGGGTAAGAAAACCATACCAGGAAAAATGAATGGCGCTGAAAATAAGGCTGGTCCACAATATGCCCATAAATGCATTCCGGGAAGCCGCAATAAAAACAGGTTGCAGGCTGCCCCGGAAAAGCATTTCCTCAAAAAGCGCCGGTGCTAAGGCCAGTACGAGTAATGCGATGATAAAATCCACATTCGTTTTCATATTGGCTAAAGCAAATACCTGCTCATTATATTCGCTTTCTAATTTTTCAAAAAATTGTGTGGCATTTTTGGAAATTGGAATCAGGCTGTTCAATTCGCTCAGGGCACCGCCAATAAACAAGCCGGCAATGCCCATTAATACCACTATAAAAAATTGTTTGCCGCTAATAGCTTTATTGAATCCTAAAACGCCAAAAGCATCTTTTTTCTGCCGGATGAGCCCAAACAAAAATGCCGGTAAGCCCATTGCAAAAAAACTGCTAACTACCTGCATAATTTTTAATACGGTGGCATGTTTCGGTGATTTTAGTGCTTCGGAAAGTTCCGAAATGGGGACATGAAAAAAGAAAATAGCAATACCCGCCGATACAAAAGAACCAATAATCAGGCCTATACCACAAAGCATAAACAACAGGGCGATTTGTTTCCAGGGTGGCCAGATATTTTTAGCTTGCATAGCATTCAAAAATAAGGGTGTAAATTTGCAATTCGATTTTTTTGACAAATAATCTGTGAATATTTGGATAAATGGTTAAGATCGGCCAAATCATATTACCCGAATTCCCCTTGTTGTTGGCGCCCATGGAAGATGTGAGTGACCCACCATTTCGTGCCGTATGCAAAGAAAATGGCGCCGACCTGATGTTTTCTGAATTTATCAGTAGTGAAGGTCTTATCCGGAATGCCATAAAGAGTAAACGCAAACTGGACATTTTTGAAGCAGAACGGCCAGTAGGTATCCAGGTATTTGGCGGAGATGAAGAAGCACTTGCCCTCAGTGCTAAAATCGTGGAGACCGTACAACCGGATTTATTGGATATAAATTTTGGTTGCCCGGTGAAAAAAGTGGCCTGCCGTGGTGCCGGTGCCGGTGTATTAAAAGATATTAACCTGATGGTACGCCTTACAGCAGCGGTAGTAAAAAGTACTTCCCTACCGGTTACCGTTAAGACGCGCTTGGGTTGGGATGACGCCAGCCTGAACATTGAGGAAGTTGCCGAACGGCTCCAGGATGTAGGTATCCAGGCATTGAGTATTCATGGCCGTACACGCGCCCAAATGTATAAAGGCCAGGCAGACTGGCGACTAATCGCGAAAGTAAAAAATAACCCGCGCATACATATCCCCATCTTCGGGAATGGAGATATTGACAGTGCTGAAAAAGCACTTGCTTATAAAAATACATACGGGGTGGATGGTATCATGATTGGACGTGCCGCTATCGGTTACCCGTGGATTTTCCAGGAGATAAAACATTATCTGAAAACCGGTGAGCACCTGCCTGCTCCTTCCGTTGCAAAAAGAGTGGCCGTGTGCCGCCAGCATCTGGATCAATCACTTGCCTGGAAAGGGCCCATTGTAGGAATCAATGAAATGCGCCGGCATTATGCCAATTACCTGAAAGGCCTGCCCAATATCAAAGAATACCGGAACCGCCTGGTAACCTTAAAACAACCGGAAGAAATTCATGCGGTATTAGATGAAATAGAAAATAAATTCTATGATTTTGAGATGGAAAAAAAACCCATCGAACTGATCAATTACCATGAAAAATGTGCAGTATAAAAAATGTACGCCCTTATTATTTTTCCACACAAACAGCTAAAGAAAATTTGATAGCCGGCCTAATATAAAATCGATCCACCTTTTGCCCGTATGCCTGTATAGCAGTGTTGTTAACTATATAATAGGCACCATCCGATTTTTCCCGTACATACTGCATACCCAATACCCAACGATTGCGCATGTCTTCATACCAGGCAATTTTTTCTTTATTCGTTTTCAAAGCGGCAAATGCCGCATTGTAGGCCGGTGAATAAATAAATTCGACACCCAATACCAATTGCTGGGCGGGAAAAAAAATAGTGTAGGGTGGGATTTCAAATGTATTCCACCCTTTTTTATATGGATAAACAAAAAGATTAGTATCGGTAAGTTCTTTGCCCGGTGCCTGTTGCATTACATCCCATTCATACCAGCGAAGGCGCAGGGGTAAGGCATAGATTTTATCCGGTTCATCCAGGTACACAGAAAAAGATTCTATGTAACCCGGTTTTCCGGCGCTATTTTCATATTTCGCCAGGATTATTAATTTGTATTCCGGTCCCGGCCCTACATATTGTTTTATTGGCCCCACCCGTTTATTAATGACAAAACTTTTTTCCCTTTTACAGGATGTGATAAATACCGGCTTCAACAAATTATCTTCCATTTCCAGGTAGAAGGTGCTGTTATCCGTGAGAGTCGCTACCGGTACAGCCAACGTAGTATAACCAATATTTTCAATGAATAAGGTATCTGAATTTTGCAATGAATCCTTAGGCAGGGAAAAGTTCCCCAATGAATCGGTATAGATTATTTTAGTATGCGCATCATACAGCACCATGGCATAAGGTATCGGCCTGTTGAGAATTTTATCTTTCACCTTCCCGGAAAACCATTGTGCCTGTAATTGCGCCCAATTTAAAATGAAAAGAAGAACCAGCAGTTTTTTCATGTAACAAATCTACAGATATTAATTATTGTCTTTGCTGTCCGCCATGCATGTTTACAGGGATAATAACACCTGCCAGGCATCCGCAACTTTTCCTTCGTCCAATAATTTTTTGGCATATGCATGTAATTCATTTTCCATTTCTTCCGGGCTGGTCGCATAATATTGGAAAATGGATTTCAGTTGTGCATCTTCAAATCCGGGATTTATTTCCGGATAAGCATGGACATTGGCCAGCATGCCCAGGTGGTTGCCTGTAAGTATTTTACTGTATTTGATATTATCGGGCAATGCATCCACCCCGATACCCAGGAGGGTATTGGGCTTTTCCACTTCAAATAAATTTTGTTCATTCACTACACAGTACCAGTTTGCCCCTAACCTGGCTACCTGGTGCAGTTTACGTTGATCGATCATATCCTTTTTTTCATTTAAGATACTGTCATCAACATGCATATATACTATTTCCGCAATGATCAGTTGACCGGCACCGGCATTATCGCCCAGGCTTTTTACTTCCAGCACTTTACATTCCAATTTTACCTTTGCCTCCTTCACCATGGGAGGTGCAACAAGCAATGCTTTTTCTTTCGTAAATCCGGCTTTTACAAATTCATCCGTTCCCTTGGGAAATTCGCAACTTGCCAAGCTAACCTGCTGCACCATGTTAATGTCACAAATATGAACAACTACTTCCGGTACCTCCATTATATTTTGCAGGGTATGCTTGGTTGTATTATCGCGTACCCGCCTGGCCGGTGAAAAAATGATCACCGGTGGCGCTGCAGAAAACATATTGAAAAAACTAAAGGGGCTGAGATTTACATTACCTGCTTTATCTACAGTGCTGGCGAAGGCAATCGGGCGCGGTGCAATGGCATGTTGTAGCCATTGCTGGCGCAGGCCTGTTTGTATCTTTTGTATATCTATACCGGGCATGCGTCTTTAATATAAAAATTGAAACGCGGCGAAAGTAAGTTAAAAAATCAAGCAATCTCCCAGACATCCCTACCCCGTAAAAGTTTGTCTAAATCGCCCGGGCCTTTAGACAAAATCGCTTCCTCAATCTGTGCCTGCATGATATCTTCATAACATGGCCTTGCCACATCATAAAAAACACCAAAGGGCCGTGGGAAATGCACTTCCAAATGTGGTGAATCAAAAAGGCGAGTCAGCATTTGTGCTTTATACAAATCGTGCTCATCATGTATCCAAAGATCATCTTTACTAAAACCATCATTCAAATCCACCATTACCGGTTTCAGGCCATCAATTCGAATACCTTTATCATTATTCGCTCCATAGACCAATGGTTGGCCATGTTCGAGGAAAACGGTTTCATCGGGTTTGGTTTTCTTTTCGGTATAAATTTCAAAAGCGCCATCATTAAAGATATTGCAGTTCTGATAAATTTCCAGGAAGGAAGCCCCCTTATGTTGATGTGAACGGGTGAGCATAGTTTGTAAATGTTTTGGATCACGGTCCATCGTGCGGGCAACAAAACTTGCATCCGCGCCCATTGCTAAGGCCGATGGGTTAAAGGGATGGTCAATGCTGCCAAATGGGGTACTCTTCGTAATCTTATGTTCTTCGGATGTGGGCGAATACTGTCCCTTGGTGAGGCCATAAATCTGGTTATTGAAAAGCATGATATTAACATCCAGGTTACGACGTAAAATGTGGATGGTATGGTTGCCACCAATACTTAAGCCATCTCCATCGCCGGTAACAACCCACACACTCAGCTCCGGGCGGGAAGCTTTTAACCCGGTTGCGATAGCAGTTGCCCGGCCATGAATGGAATGCATACCATATACATTCATATAATAAGGAAAACGGCTGCTACATCCGATACCACTAATGATTACTATATTTTCCTTGGGAATACCCATAAGGGGCATAATCTTTTGTACCTGTGCCAGGATAGAATAATCCCCACATCCCGGACACCAACGCACTTCCTGGTCCGTTGCAAAATCTTTTGCCGTAAGTGCTGCCTTCGTTTCTGCCATGTATGTAAATTTTTTGTGGTAAAATGTTATTTATTTGCTTGCTGCTCTATTAAACTTTCCCAATAGTCGGCGGCCCTTCTTGTATGCGGTATCACTATCGTTCCTCCCACAATATTGGCTATTGCAAAAACTTCATATAACTCTTCCGTGGATACACCCGCTTCCATGCATTTGCCTAAATGATACCGGATGCAATCATCACAACGCAATACCATGGAAGCAACCAGGCCTAACATTTCTTTTGTTTTTTTGGAAAGCGCCCCTGCTTCATACGTATTTGCATCCAGGTTAAATAACCTTTTCAGGACAAGATTATTTTTTCCCAAGATCACCGCATTCATTTTTTCCCGGTAAGATTCAAATGCCGCAATGTCGTCTGACATGATGGACGAATTTTATACAAAAGTATTAAGTAACTGTTAAGGTACATCCTGAAAAAAACATTTATTACGAAATTTTATACCTGATAATCTTACATTGCAGGTATCCAATAAATAGTAAGTAACGTATGGAACAGCAAGTTTATCATTTTGGCATGATTGGATTGGGTACCATGGGCCGGAATTTTTTATTGAATATGGCCGACAAAGGATTTGCCGTTGCCGGCTTTGATTTAGATTCAAATAAGTGTACCACCTTGGAAACTGCCGCCACTTCCGGTACAATCGTAAAAGGATTTTCCAACCTGTCAAGCCTGGTAGCAGCGCTTGAAAAGCCGCGAAAAATTATGATGCTGGTGCCGGCGGGGAAACCGGTGGATCAGGTCATACAAAATATTTTGCCTTTGTTAGAAGCCGGTGATATTCTCATCGATGGTGGCAATTCGCACTACACAGATACATTACAACGCATTCAAAACCTGGAAACAAAAGGAGTTCATTTTATGGGTGTGGGCATCAGTGGCGGAGAAGAAGGTGCCCGTTATGGACCCAGTATCATGCCCGGTGGGGACCCGGCTGCCTGGGCCGCAGTAAAACCTTTATTAGAAGCTGTATCAGCAAAAGTCAATAAGGAACCCTGCGTGGCCTATATGGGAAAAAATGCAGCCGGCCATTATGTAAAAATGGTACACAACGGGATTGAATACGCCATCATGTTGATGATTAGTGAAGTGTATGATTTCCTGAAACAACGATTAGCCCTTTCCAATGCAGTATTGGCCACACTATTTTCTCAATGGAATGAAAATGTCATGCCGGCCTATCTCCTCGAAATAACTGCCAATATATTTCAGGTTAAAGATCCGGATACGGGTCATGACCTGGTAGATATGGTATTAGATAAAGCCGGCTCAAAAGGTACGGGTAAATGGACTTCACAGGATGCCATGGATTTGCCCGTGGCTGTTCCTTCGATTGATATGGCTGTTGCCATGCGTGACTTATCTGATTATAAAGAAGAACGTGTGCAGGCAGCTACACTTTACAAAAAAAGAACAGCCCCGATACCGGCCAATAAAAAAATTTTCACACAACAGGCATCTGATGCTTTGTATTTTTCCATGCTCATTGCGTATGCACAAGGTTTATCCATGCTTTATAAAGCCTCATCCACTTTACAAATGGAAATCCCTTTGCCCGATGTGGTAAAAATCTGGCGAGGTGGCTGTATCATCCGCTCCACTTTCCTGGATGATTTCTATGAAATTTTTTCAGCCAAAAAAAGCCGGCAGGCCAATTTGTTATTGAATAAAAAATTTGCCCGAATGCTGAAAGCCCGGGAAAGAAATACACGCCATTTTATTTCCCAGGCAGTAAAAGCAAAAATTCCCTGTGCCGGTATTGCCAGCGCCCTGGCCTATTTTGACAATTACACGACCGCCAATATGCCGGTTAATCTAATTCAGGCTCAACGGGACTGCTTTGGTGCACACACGTATCAACGCATAGATAAGCCGGGAACTTTTCATTCAGACTGGCAACCGAAAAAAGGATAAACTATTATGAACGTTATGCAAGTATTCAAATTTTATGGAAAATAATAATACACGTCCTCCTGCTTCCATTATTTTTATTTTTGGCGGAAGCGGTGATCTTACCCATCGTAAGTTGGGGCCCTCTCTTTTTCATTTATTCCTGGATGGCTGGATGCCCGAAAAATTTGCCATTATCGGGATGGGCCGGTCATCGTATGATGATAAACAATACCGGGATTTTTTAGGAGAAGGTATCAAAGAATTCAGTGAACGGGATGATGCGAAGGATGCAGGTAAATGGCAGTCTTTTGCGGAACACATTTCGTTCATGACTATGGATGTGAAAGATGATACGGCTTATGCCGCTATCGAAAAAAAGGCCAATGACCTGCAAGCTCAATGGGGTGAAAAAGCAAAGACAGTTTTTTACCTGGCCGTAGCGCCACAATTGGTCCCCACGATCGCGAATGAGTTAGGCAAATTCAAACTCTGCGAAGATCCGGAATGCACCCGGATCGTGGTGGAAAAACCTTTTGGATATGATTTGCAAAGCGCCCACGAACTGAATAAACTCCTGCTCAATCTTTTTGAAGAAGATCAGATTTACCGCATAGATCATTTCCTGGGAAAAGAAACCGTGCAAAATATCCTCGCTTTACGTTTTGCCAATGCACTCTTTGAACCACTATGGAATCAAAATTATATTGACCATGTCCAGATAACTGCCGCAGAAACCATTGGTGTGGAAGACCGGGGTGATTATTATGAAAAATCCGGCGCATTGCGGGACATGGTGCAAAACCATATTTTACAATTATTGTGTATGGTTGCCATGGAGCCACCCGTAAATTTTGAAGCCAATGAGATCCGGAATAAAAAAGTGGATGTCTTAAATGCCATCCGGAAAATACCACGGGAAGATGTGCATGCTTATGCGGTGCGGGGGCAATACCGTTCCGGTTGGATGAAAGGGGAAAAAGTAAATGGCTACCGGGAAGAAAAAAGTGTAAACCCACAATCCGATATCGAAACATTTGCCGCCATGAAATTTTATATAGATAACTGGCGTTGGCAAAACGTTCCTTTTTATGTTCGCACAGGAAAATACCTGCACGAAAAAATTACGCTGATAACTGTCCAGTTCAAGCGGGCGCCGCATTCCGCCTTCCCCCCCGAAGCAACAGAAACCTGGCGGCCCAACCGGCTCACGATTACCATTCAACCCAATGAAGATATTCGTTTGCGTTTTCAAACAAAACGCCCCGGCCAGGATATGATCCTCAACCCGGTGGACATGGTCTTTAAATATTCAGATGCCTATGATGGAGTGCAACCCGATGCATATGAAACTTTATTACTCGATGTATTGGAAGGCAATACTACACAATTTATGCGTGCCGACCAGGTGGAAGCTGCCTGGAAAGTTGTAATGCCCATCCTGGAATCCTGGCAAACCCGGAAGCCGGTAGATTTCCCGAATTATTCTCCCGATAGCTGGGGCCCGGAAGATGCAGAAGCTTTAATAGCAAGAGATGGTAATAACTGGTTTACACTGCCGGTGCAGAATAATCATAAAACGGAATAAGCTTAAATACTTAAATACTTATATATTTTTAAAGTCTATCGCATCCAAACAATCATTCCCTAAAAATATTTCTGCTAAAATAACTTTTGAATTATAGTTTTATTTTTTAGTAGATATTATACTTAATTATTTTTTAAAAATTATTTTGAAAATTTAACCCATTTAACTAATTTTGTACGCTGATTACAAAGGAATAAATTTTGAAAATACAAATAAAAGATATTACACACATCCAAACCGGACTCTTTGCAAAGCCTGCTGGCATTGGCGAATTGGTGTATCTACAGTCTAAGAATTTTGACGAATTCGGACAGTTGCATTCTGTTCTTCACGCTGATTTAAAGGCCGAGGGGATTTCTGAAAAGCACTTGCTAAAAAACGGTGATGTGCTTTTTGCGGCTAAAGGAACCAAAAACTTTGCAGCCGTTTTTGAAAACCATAGTGAACCGGCTGTTGCTTCTACTTCGTTTTTCGTATTAAGATCGACCGACAAAAAGGTGCTTCCTGATTATCTGGCTTGGTTCCTTAACAGTCATTCAACACAAACACTATTAAAAGGTCAAGCCATTGGCACTTCCATTCCTTCTATTTCAAAACAGGTTTTAGAAAATTTGGAAATAGCAGTGCCGAGTATTGAAACGCAAAAAGCTATTTTACAAATCACGAAACTCCGCAACAAAGAAAAATCTTTGAAACAGAAAATTGAAACACTCAGAGAAAAACAAATTCAGGCGATGTTGCTAGGGGCAGCTTCTCAATGATAAATTATAAATGATAAATTATGAACGAAAGAGACTCCAATAATAAAGCGAATCCGCTAAAAGATAAATCATTTCAGTTTGCTCTGACAATTATTCAGCTTTACAAATATCTTACAGAGGATAAAAGAGAATATATTATGAGTAAACAACTATTACGTTCCGGAACTGCAATTGGAGCCAATATAAGAGAAGGGCAAAATGCGCAGAGCAAACCTGATTTTATTCATAAATTCTCCATTGCTCAAAAGGAGTGTGACGAAACTCTATATTGGCTAGAGTTCCTTCATCAGTCAGAATATTTGGAAGACAATGAATTTAAAAAAATGCACGCCTATGCTTTTGAACTCTTGAAAATGCTCCGAAGTTCCATATTAACCACTAAACAAAACATGCATAACTCATAATTCATCATTCATAATTCAAATGACAAAGATTACTCAGAAAGACATCAACGATGCAGTTTGGAAAGCTTGCGACACCTTTAGAGGCAGCATTGACCCCAGCGTTTACAAAGACTATGTGCTTACCATGCTGTTCCTGAAATATCTCAGCGATGTGCATGACGATAAAATGGAAGGCTATTTGAAAAAGTACAATGGTGATGTGGAACGTGCCAAACGTGCCATGCAACACGAACGCTTTATTGTGCCGGAGCATAGCCATTTTAAGTTCCTGTACGATTCTCGTAACGAAGCCAATATTGGTGAACTCATCAACATTGCCTTGACCGATTTGGAAGAAGCCAACCGTGAAAAACTGTACAGTGAAGACGGTGCAGGAATTTTCCAAAACATTGACTTTAACAGCAGTAAACTAGGTGAACCCAAAGACAAAAATCAACGCCTAAAAACCCTGCTTATTGATTTTAAATCTGACAAACTGGACTTACGTCCTTCGCATTTAGATGGCAACGACATTATTGGCGGGGCTTACATGTTCCTGATTGAAAACTTTGCCAGTGATGCCGGAAAAAAAGCAGGTGAATTTTTTACACCAAAAGAAGTTTCTACACTCATTGCCAAACTCACCAAATCAAAACCCGGTTCAAGAATATGCGACCCCACTTGCGGTTCTGCTTCTCTTTTGATTAAAGCAGGTGAAGAAGTGGGCTCTGATAATTTCTCGTTGTACGGACAAGAAGCCAACGGAAGTACCTGGGCATTAGCTGTGATGAATATGTTTTTGCACGGTTTTGACAATGCCACCATCCGCTGGGGCGATACCATCCGCAACCCCAAACTGAAAGAAGGCGATACCTTGATGAAGTTTGATACCGTGGTGGCAAACCCACCATTCTCCTTAGACAAATGGGGAAAGGTAGAAGACAAAGACGGTGATAAAACCACCATCAGCTACGACCCTGAAACGGATAAATACAACCGTTTCTGGAGAGGTGTGCCACCCAAGAGCAAAGGCGACTGGGCATTTATCAGCCACATGATAGAAACACTGAATGAACACGGCAAAGCCGGTGTGGTAGTGCCACATGGCGTATTGTTCCGTGGTAGCAGCGAAGGCCGCATACGCCAACGTACCATTGAAGAAAACTTGCTGGAAGCCGTAATTGGCTTACCTGCCAACCTGTTTTTTGGTACCGGTATTCCGGCAGCTATTCTCATTTTTAATAAAGCACGAACGAAACAACAGGACACTGAGCGACTCGGACTGAGCGAAGCCGAAGTCAGTCGAAGTGTTTTGTTTATAGATGCCAGCAAGCACTACGAAAGTGCCAAAAACCAAAACAAGCTGCGTGAAAGCGATATTGAACACATTGTAAACACCTACCGCGATTTTACAACCGGAAAATTACAGCCCGGTGTGGTGGAAGATAAGTACAGCTATGTAGCTACTGCCCAAGAAATTCAGGAAAACGATTTTAACCTGAATATACCCCGCTATGTGGACACTTTTGAAGAAGAAGCCGAGGTGGACATTGCTGCGGTACAAAAGGAGATTGATAAGCTGGAAGAGGAATTAAAAACAGTGCAGGCAGAGATGGATAAATACCTAAAAGAATTAAGCCAATGAAAAGAGAATTGATATCAGAACTGTTTCGACAATTTGAAGTAGCTAAACAGGTGAACGAAGGCATTGAATATTGGAGTGCCCGGGATATGCAGACTATATTGGGTTATGCACAATGGAAGAATTTTGAAAAGGTAATTGATAAAGCAAAAGCCGCCTGTATAAATGCCGGGGCAGAAGTACAAAACCATTTTGCCGATTTCGGAAAAATGGTGGAAATAGGAAGTGGCGTGAGCCGCGAAATTAGCGATGTAGCTCTTACCCGATATGCCTGCTACTTAGTAGCACAAAATGGAGACGCAACTAAATCTGAAATTGCCTTTGCCCAAACCTATTTTGCGGTTCAAACCCGCAAACAAGAAATCATTGAGCAACGCCTGTTGGACGTAGCTCGGGTTTCTGCAAGAGAAAAATTAAGTAAATCTGAAAAGAAATTATCCGGCATTTTGTACGAACGCGGTGTGGATGAAAAAGGCTTTGCTCTGATTCGTTCCAAAGGAGACCAGGTGTTGTTTGGCGGATTCAATACTCAAATGATGAAAAAGAAACTAGGTGTGCCGGAGAGTAAACCTTTGGCCGACCATCTTTCTACTCTTGCCATTAAAGCTAAAGATTTTGCTAACGAACTCACCAGCCACAATGTAGTGGAGAAGGACTTAAAGGGTGTATCTAAAATTTCGGAAGAGCATGTAGAAAACAACCGTGCTGTGCGTAAGATGTTGGGCGAAAGAGGGGTGAAACCCGAAAACCTTCCGGCAGGAGAAGACACCCAAAAGCTGAAACGCAAGCTGGCGAGCGATGATAAAAAACTGTTGAAGGATATGCAGAAAACACCCAAAAAGAAAAACTAATGGCAGCAACAAAAAATAGTCAAAATAAGGATTTGCAGGATTTGGGAATGAATAGCATGCCGGACAAAAAATCAGGCAAATCTTCCAACCCTAAAAATTCTGCTTCAGACAAGTGGGATATTCCGAGTGATTGGACAACACCAGAGTTTGGCGATGTATTTAATTTCTTAAAGACGTTTTCCTTTTCTCGTGAACAGCTTACAAGTGAACCGACTAATGATGGAATTAGAAACATTCATTATGGTGACATTCACGCTACATACGAGAATAAAATTCTCGATTTAGATATTGAAAAGACAGTACCATACTTGTTGGATGGGATAATTGACCCCAAAAGTTTTGATGATGAAAGTTTCCCTGCATTGAAAGAAGGCGATTTAATTATTGCAGATGCATCAGAAGACTATGAAGGTGTTTGCGATTGTGTAGAATTGAAAAATATTAATGGGGCAAAGGTTGTATCTGGCTTGCATACGTTTGCTGCAAGAACTTCCAAAGAAAAAATTGCTATAGGTTATCGGACTTACGTTTTGCAGCATGAACAAGTCATTAGAGAATTAAGACGAATTGCAACAGGAACATCAGTATATGGGGTTTCAAAAACTAATCTATCTAAACTAAAAATCCCCCTCCCCCCCCTCCCCGAGCAAAAAGCCATAGCCCGGGTGCTCAGCACGGTAGATGCCGCCATCCACACCACCGAAAAACTCATTGCCCAAAAAGAACTCCGCAAAAAATGGCTCATGCAGCAATTGCTTACGGGGAAGAAGAGGCTTTTGAATGATGAATTAGGAATGATGAACGATGAATGGAAGCCTATTCGAATAGGCGATACATTTAAGTTCATTAAATCATACTCCATTTCAAGGGAAGGACTGCAAATCGAAAGTAAAGGTTCGGTCTTTTGTATTCATTATGGAGATATTCACGCCAAATACGATAGTTCATTTTTAGATTTCGATGTTCAGAAAAATATTCCCCAACTTATTGATGAGAATTTAACAATCGAAGAAAGCAATTATTTACAAGATGGTGATATTGTAATGGCTGATGCTTCTGAGGATTACGAAGGAGTTGGAGCTTCGGTAGAAGTTAAAAACCTGAATGGCAGAAAAGCAATTGGTGGGCTTCACACACTGGTATTAAGACCCGATAATAAAAGAGTTTCTCCTGATTTTGCTACCTATTTTTTCGCATCCGAAAAAGTCAGGAATACACTTAGAAAATATGCTACTGGAACCTCAGTTTATAGTGTAACCAAAACCCAAATTCATAATTTATCATTCATCATTCCTAATTCTTTAAAAGAACAAACCGCCATTGCCCAAGTGCTGCAAGCAGCAGACAAGGAAATATCGCTTTTGAAACAAAAGGCAGAGAAACTAAGGGAGCAGAAGAAGGGGTTGATGCAAGTGTTGTTGACGGGGAAAAAACGTCTGAACCTTGATGCTCTTGATTTGGGGATTAAAGGATTAGATGCATACAACAATAAATCAGGCAATCCAAAAATCAAGTAATCTGATAATCGTGCAAATCAAGATCCAGACAATGAAGTATAAAGAAATTACCGAAAAAATAATTGGCTGTGCCATGCAGGTACATCGCACTTTAGGAAATGGTTTTCAAGAAGTAATTTATCAGCGAGCATTAGCCATTGAAATGC
>JBDHYG010000019.1:0-46844 GCA_039811225.1 Parafilimonas sp. | reverse complement strand
GGCGCCAACCGTCTTTTTCACTAACCCATACAAATGCTTTCCCACCATTGATCCAGTCCCAGCCTTTCGGGTCGTCATCATTCCAGCGGCTTTTAATATCTATCCAGGCTTTATCCGATTCCGAATAAATCGTATTGGCTTTACCTGAATTTGCATCACATACTATAATGTTACTTTCATTTTGTTTACGGTTGAGTTGTTGCAAAATAATTGCTGAAGGATCTTCGGTCCATTCCATGCGGGGAATATAATGTTGAACCGGATCACCCGGAACATCCATCCATTTTGTTTTTCCGGTTGCGATGCGGACGATACCGACTTTGCAGGAAGAGGGATCTTGCCCTGCTTTCGGATATTCTACGGGTATGGTAAATGAATAAATAGAATCCGTATTATCTATCATCAGGAAATTCCGGATCTTACTGGCATCGATTTGCCAATAGGCGATAGATTTACTATCCGGACTCCAGCGGAAACCATCCCGGCAACCAAACTCTTCTTCATAGGCCCAATCAAAAGTGCCGTTTATCAACCGGTCAGTACCATCTGTTGTCAATGGTGTAATGGTGCCGGATGCCAGGTCTTCTACATAAATGTTGTGGTTGCTTACATAGGCCACTTTGGAATTATCGGGTGAAAATTTAGCAAACATGAGCGAAGAAGCGGGCAGGGATTTTCCTAATTGCTTTAAGGAATGGTCCTGCAGGTTGAGTACCCAGTAATCGCCGCGTGTATCATACCGCCATACTTTTTTGGAATTGGTATAGATTAAAATGCTTTTGTTGTCTGGTGAAAAGAAAAAGTTCCGGATTTTTAGTGCATCAGTTTTTCCTGCCGGGATAAAATCTTTTCGATCGGCAACCATTTCCATTTTTAAATCCGGTAAGGAAATTTTTGCTATACCGCCATTTTCTGTTTTGTAATAGGCATTCCCTTCTGTAGCCCAATGCAGGCCCTTGGGAGGTTGAGCAAATGAGTTAATCGAACAAAATAAAATAACGATCCAAACAATTTTTTTCAATGCATTCATAATAAAATATTTGAGTGAAAATAGTTTCTTTTTCTAAAAAGAATTGATAAAAAAGTAATGTCGGCAGCTGGGCCTCACGGGAATATTGCTGCCAAAAAGGGTTATCGGTTAAATGGTTTCTTTATGGAGCGAGCCTGACTTAATGGAATTTTTTTGTTCATTAAATTTTTTGGCTGCTTCGATAAAATGCACAAACAACGGGGCAGGATTTACTACGGTACTCTTCAGCTCCGGGTGATACTGCACACCGATAAAGAATGGGTGTTCCGGGATTTCCATTATTTCCACGAGTCCTGTATCCGGGTTAATACCGCTGGCCATCATACCTGCTCCTTCAAATCTTTCCAGGTAGGCTCCATTAAATTCGTAACGGTGCCGGTGCCTTTCAGAGATCAGGGTATTGTTATATATTTTATAGGCCAGGCTGCCTTCTTTGATTTCACAGGGATATGCGCCTAATCGCATGGTGCCCCCAATCATCTTAATTTGCTTTTGTTCTTCCATCATATTGATGACGGGTTCTTTGCAATCCGGGGCCATTTCAGTGGAATGGGCATCTGTTAATTTCAGCACATTCCGGGCAAATTCGATAACGGCCATTTGCATGCCCAGGCAAATTCCAAAAAATGGTAAACCATGTTCGCGGGCATATTTTACCGAAATAATTTTGCCTTCTGTTCCCCTGTTCCCAAATCCGGGAGCAACCAATAAGCCATCAAGGCCTTCCATTTTCTCTGCTACATTTTCAGGCGTTATATGTTCACTGTGCAAATTGATCACCTGAACTTTCACTTCGTTCACCGCACCGGCATGAATAAAACTTTCAAGAATAGATTTATAGGCATCCTGCAATTCAAGGTATTTACCAATGAGGCCAATGGTAACTTTGCTTTTGGGGTATTTCAATTTGTTTAAAAAAACTTTCCAGTATTCCAGGTCCGGTTCTTTATAATTGGTGATCTTTAATTTGCGCATACACATCACATCCAGTTTTTCCCGCAGCATCATTAAAGGCACTTCATAAATGGTGGAAGCATCCAACGCTTCAATAACGGCTTCTGTTTTTACATTACAAAAAAGCGCCACTTTATGTTTCAATTCATTGCTTAATGGCTCTTCCGTGCGGCACACCAGGACATCCGGGTGGACACCGGTTTCACTCAGCATCTTCACGCTGTGTTGGGTAGGTTTTGTTTTCAATTCTTTTGCTGCACGCAAATAAGGAATCAGGGTAAGATGGATCACGGCAACATCTTCTTCCGGTAATTCCCATTGCAACTGGCGCACAGCTTCGATGAAAGGCAGGCTTTCAATATCACCGACAGTACCACCAATTTCGGTAATGACAATATCATATTTCCCATCTTTGCCCAGGAGCAACATCCGTCTTTTTATTTCATCGGTAATATGCGGGATCACCTGAACAGTTTTTCCCAGGAAATCTCCCGCCCGTTCCCGGCTAATAACTGTTTGATAAATGCGGCCGGTCGTTACATTATTGGCCTGTGAAGTAAATATATTCAGGAATCTTTCATAGTGGCCGAGGTCGAGATCTGTTTCAGCACCGTCTTCCGTTACATAACATTCCCCGTGTTCATACGGGTTCAGGGTGCCCGGGTCAATATTGATATAGGGATCTAATTTCTGGATAGTCACACTGAAGCCTCTTGCCTGCAAAAGTTTAGCGAGGCTGGCAGCAATGATCCCTTTACCCAGGCTACTGGTTACACCGCCGGTTACAAAAATATATTTGGCCATATTGAATGGTAATTGGTTTCAAAAAAAATTCCTGATCTTTTGATTTGTATAATTCAAATATTAAAACCCATTCGAAATGCGGATCAAAAAATCAGGTATATGACCGGTTAGGAAATTTGTATAACTAAGAGGTCATACAAAACTAAGATTTATCTTTTAACCCGTAAAAAGGTATTTTAAAATTGTGGATAATTGGGCTATTACAGATCATTCAGCCTCTTTTTCCAAAGAGCAAACTGCCAATCCGAACCATATTACTGCCCATGGATAAGGCCAGCTTATAATCCCCACTCATTCCAAGGGACAGGGTATCCATGCCGGGATGAGATACGTGAAATTGTTGATATGTTTGGATTAGTTGCGAAAATTCCGCCCGGAGAATGAGTTCATCATCGGTAAAGGAAGCCATGCCCATCAGGCCCTTTATTTTTATGTTGGGAAATTTTGCCAGGTCTTTCTCGCCAAGCAATTGTGTGATTTCTGCCTGGTCAAAACCAAATTTTGTTTCTTCACGGGCAATATGCATTTGCAATAAAACCGGTTGTACCCGCCCGATCCGGGCCGCCTGCTTATTCACTTCCTGCAACAGGCTTAACCGGTCGATGCTGTGGACCAGGTGTACAAAGGGTACAATCTGTTTCACTTTATTGCTTTGCAGGTGCCCGATAAAATGCCAGCGGATATCACCCGGCAGTTTGTCTTTTTTTTCCAGTAATTCCTGTACATAATTTTCACCAAAATCACGTTGGCCACAGTTATATAATTCCCGGATTGCTTCCTCTGGTTTGGTTTTGCTCACGGCTACGAGTGTAGCGTTGTAAGGTTGTAAAAATTGAATGAGCGAATTATAGAAAACGAAATCAACGGGCATTGTCATTAATTTTTTTAAACAAATGATGTTTATTCCTGGTTGCGCAAAACCAGGTATTCCAGTAATAAAGCATCATTATAGGCCGGGCAATAATGATAAAATAAGCCCGCATTTTTTGCTAATAAAAATTTTCGTAAACCATCTGAAAGGTAAGAAGGAATATTGCCAATAAAAAATGCAAAATCATTCTGTTCTATTTCGTCTTGTATATTTTCCGGTCCGGGCAAAACAATTTTTGGTGGCATATAACCCCATTTGAGGATGGCTGTAGAAAGGATAATTCTTTCCATCAGGTTGGTTGTTTGTGCTAATTCAATGGCTGCTTGTTCCACTAAGGTTGTTTTGATGGCTTCCAGTTCCGGAATTTTTTTTATCGCCATTAACCGGGACAAATTGTATAGAAAAATAGATGGTTTCCCATAATACGGTGAAACCTCCAATGGCTCTTGTAAATAATCTTTTTCTTTAATGACCCGTATAATCAATTGCAGGCTTGCTGAATCCGCTGCATTCCAGGGCAGGTTATAGGTTTGTGTAAATGCCAGTACATTTGTCAATACACAAACATCAAAGACCACGGGAAATTTTTTTCCAAACCAGACAGAATAAGCATTATATGCCGGGAAGTATTTCAAAGGACTACGCAGGGTATGTATGCCGTCATGAGTGTAAGAAGCCATTAATTGATGTACGTTTCGGGCTACCGAATCCGGGGCATCAAGTGCCAGCAGGCCGAGTGATGTATCGTCCATATCATCGGGCAGGGTAACCGGGCCACGAAGAATTTTAATCCACCAGGTATATGGAAACGTAAAAGCCGTATCAGTTCGCCAGAAATTATATGTTGCCCTGCCATGCTTATTTTTGAATTTTTCAAAAACAGGAAATGCATTTTGCAGGATGGTATCAATTTGTTGTTGCTTGTTTACATCAAGGAATGGTGCCATCTCTTTCAGCGTATAAGCGATCAGGCCGGTATAAAAAATATTTTCATCGGTTTTCGAGTCACTGAATTTTTCTTTGTTGGAAATATAGGAGTAGAAGAGGCCGGGTAAAATGGTTCCTTCTCTATCTGCTTGTAATTGACGAATACGGCTAAGCAGAAAACTTTGTACTTCCGCATCCTGCCTGATGTTTTGTGGGAAAGCTATTGCCACAAGAAGCAACAAGGCCCCGGATAAAACAATTTTTTTAAAGATGGCCGGCATGCTTCCATTGCCCCTGAGAGATGGGGAAAGGCGCTTCATATTTGATTATTTGAGGATACCGCGGCCGATGACAATGCGTTGTACTTCACTGGTACCTTCATAGATCTGGGTGATTTTAGCATCACGCATAAGTCGTTCCACATGGTATTCTTTTACATAACCATAACCGCCATGGATTTGAACAGCTTCAGTGGTAGTCCACATGGCCGTTTCACTGGCAAAAACTTTTGCCATACTACTACTGATGGCATAAGGAAGTTTATTGTCTTTGTCCCAGGCTGCCTTGTAACACAATAATTTAGAAGCCTGGATACGGGTAGCCATGTCGGCCAGTTTAAATTGGATAATTTGATGATGCATGATTTCTTTCCCGAAAGCTTTTCTTTCTTTGGAATATTTTAAAGCCAGGTCATAAGCGCCACCGGCTATACCAAGCGCTTGTGAGGCAATTCCGATACGGCCTCCTTCGAGTGTTTTCATGGCAAAAGTAAATCCAAAGCCATCTGCCCCGATCCTGTTTTCTTTTGGCACTTTTACATCACTGAATGAAATGGAATGCGTGTCACTGCCCCGGATTCCTAATTTATTTTCTTTAGCACCAACCGTTACGCCAGGCCAGTTTTTTTCTACGATAAAGGCATTGATACCATGAGAACCTTTAGCAGCATCTGTTTGAGCCATTACTAAATACACACTGGCTGAGTTCCCATTGGTAATCCAGTTCTTAATTCCATTCAGCACATAATGATCGCCCTTATCTACAGCGGTTGTACGTTGGCTACTCGCATCACTGCCGGCTTCCGGTTCGCTCAGGAGGAAAGCACCTATATATAATTCCCCGTCTTTTTTTCCATGGGCCAGCGGGGTAAGATATTTTTGTTTTTGCTCTTCTGTTCCAAACGTTTCGAGGCCCCAGCATACCAGGCTGTTATTGACACTCATACAAACCGATACACTGGCATCTATTTTACTGATCTCTTCTATAGCAATGGCATAGGAAATAGTATCCATCCCGGCACCGCCATATTCGGGTTTTACCATGAGGCCCATAAATCCCAGGTCGGCCAATTTCATAATCTGTTCAAGAGGGAATTTTTGTTTTTCATCCCGTTCGATTACACCGGGTAGGCATTCATTGATGGCAAAATCACGGGCTGCCTGCTGTATCATCTGTTGTTCTTCCGTTAGATTGAATTGCATGGAACGTATTTTAAGTTAGGCAAATGTAAAATAAACGTGGAAATTTTAAAATCTTCGAAGAAATCCCGACAGAACTATTTCCTGCCCATATCACGCAAAAATGCCACATGCGAAGCCACGGCCTGGATCATTAAGGGGTATTCCAGGTAAACGACTCCATATTCTTTGCAGGCTTGTTTGATGATTTTGCTTATCCGTGGATAATGCACATGTGAAATTTTTGGGAATAAATGATGCTCAATCTGAAAGTTCAAGCCGCCTAAAAACCAGGAGATAACCGGATTGTTCGTAGCAAAATTCGCGGTGGTTTTTAATTGGTGGATAGCCCACTCATCAGCAAAATTTCCTGTCTCTTTATCCGCTACCGGGAATGCAGTATGTTCAACCGTATGTGCCAATTGGAAAACAATGCTCAAAATGAAGCCGGCTACCAGGGCGCTCACGAGGAATCCTATAATAGTTGGAACCACACCCACAAAAATCATGGGCACCAGGAAAAACAGGGAATAGGCCAGGACTTTATAAAACCAGAAATAAAAATGATCCCAAAAATGCATTTTCTTCAGGGGGATATCACCGATCTTCCCACTAAAATATTTCCTGTAATCAGAAAAAAAGATCCAATAGATATAGAGAAAACTATATAAAAACCAGAAGTACAAATGCTGGTATTTATGCATCCAATATCTTTTTTGAGTGGAAGCCATACGCAAGAATGGTCTTCCATCAATATCATCGTCTATGCCATCTACATTGGTATATGCGTGGTGAATAACATTGTGCTTCATGTTCCACATAAAATGACTGCCACCCAATACACCTAATGAAACTGCAGCGACTTTATTTAATCCCGGGTTTTTACTAAAACTCCCATGAGCGCCGTCATGCATAATATTGAAGCCGATAGCGGCGGTAAGAATTCCAATGAGGGCGCATTCCAATAAAGCCCATACCGGGGCAGGTGTAAAAAAAACAAGGTGTATATAAACAAAAATATAGGCAGTAACTAAAATGATGGCCTTCGTCCACAGATTGGTATTGCCCGCAGTTGATTTTCCGGTTTCTTTGAAATAGTCATTGATACGTTTTTTTAATTCTGTATGAAAAGACTGTCGAACGGTTAAGAACTTGGGCGTTGGCATGAGGTAAAAATGAAAAGTTAACTGCAAAGATGCAGCTTTTTGCCGGAATTTAGGATGAAATGGTTGTTAGAAATTTGAAAAGAATACTTTTTCAGGTTTTGTGACAAATAAATGCATCGAAACTTTTGATGCCAGGCAGCTTTGGAGAAATAAATCCTTCTGCATATTGTACACCTATGCGTTTACCCATCATCAAGGCACGTGCTTTGATACTTTCAAAAAATTCCGGGGATGAAATATATGTTTGTACGCTATTGCCTGGCTGTACATTGAACTGTGTGCCATAGCACAATATCGCCCGGAGTTTTTGTTCATGAACGGCGGAAATATCAAATACAAAATCCGGTTTCATATATACATCCTGGATATAGTGAAAAGTATATGCAGGTTTCCAGGCTTCCTGTTTTTTGTTTTTCTCATGGGTTACGATTTTCCGGAGGCCGGAGAGAAAAGCGGCATCCGCTACCAGTTTGGCACTCCGGCCATGATCGGGATGCCTGTCATCTAAGGCATTGCATAAAATGATTTCCGGCCGGTATTTGCGGATAACCCGGATAATCTTTAGCAGGTTCTTTTCATCATGCTGAAAAAAACCATCTGCCATACCCAGGTTTTCACGGGCATGGATACCCATCACTTTTGCAGCAGCCGCCGCTTCTTTCCGGCGGGTGGCAGCAGTACCTCTTGTGCCTAATTCACCTTGTGTGAGGTCGGCTACGACTACTTTTTTCCCCTCAGCAATGGAGGCGATGAGCGTGCCGGCACAACTCAATTCCACATCATCAGGATGTACACCGAAAGCTAAAATATCTGCTTTGATCATAAATTTTTATACATACGATTTTCAAAACCGGCAAGTTATTAAATTATTTGCGCAGGCCATACATTCTTTCCACGTCCTGCACGATGGCTTCCATGGTGGCATCATCACCACGAGGGTTATAGTTTTGTCGTAAGTTGGAACCAAAGATTAAGGCAATTGTTTGCCAGAATGCCGCATTGAAGCGGCCTTTGTAATCATCAATAATTTCATAGCAGTTATTGCCGGTTTCCCGGTATATCAGTTTCATCAGCACTTTTCCCTGGTAAACGGAAAGCTTGGTGAGCCTGTCGGCAAATTTGGTTTTCAGTTCTGCTTCCCGGGAAGAGATGATTTTTTTGCGTTCTTTTTTATCAGTTATATTGACCAGTTGATGATTAATATCATTCATTACGGCGCCTGCCTGTCGTGCATAGGGGTAGGTAACATAAACTGCATTGCGCAAACGGTCCCATTTGGCATAATACGTTTTCCATTTTTTGGACATTTTTGTTTGTACCGATATCGGGTCTAAAAAGCCGCAGGGGATGGTATCTCCATTATCTTCAATGCATGCCTGCACCACGATGGTATCGTAAATGCCATGCCCATTCTGTGCCCATACATTTTTCACAGGCAGCAAAACACATAGGAAGAAAAAAATTTTTTTCCGGGCTTGTATGGAGAAAGGGAAACGCATAAATAAATATAACAAACCTTCCAGAATCAAATACGATTCTGCCTATAAATGTAACCCTATAAATTTGTTATATTTCCAATTTCCGGCGGCGGAGATTCTTCATCCGGTACCAGGCGCTCAGGATAAGGCCAAATACCATTAATATGGTTCCCAGCCACACCAGGGTAATGAAGGGGAATTCATATACTTTCAATGTCATCAAATCATTCATGCGTTTACTTTCTTTGACTCCCAATTCCAGCTCACCGGTTTTTTCATTGGCCACTTTATTGAAGCGAATGATAAGGCTTTGTGCCATTACCGTATCAGGAATATTTTCCAGCGTGGAATTGTTATGAATAATAATTTGTGGTCGGGCTGTATAGGAAACTCCTTCTTTGGATATTACTTTGACATTTAATTGCATGGCCGTTTCTCCCGGGTGCACGGGAATACGGGGATTGGGTGGATTTACATCCACATGCTCCAGGAGTAGCATGCCATTTGAATAAAAGGCAGTATCCCCTGCTTTCACCTGGATAGATGAAAAAGATGTAGTATCTTCTGTATCCCCTTCCAGCCAGGATGTGACATACACAAAAATATCTTTGGTCAGGTAATGCCGTTTATCGGGGTTAGCAGAAAATCCTTCAGCACCTTTATTATTTTTCAACGCATCCGGGTAAAGGAAAAAAGTTTCCCCATCTTCTTTTTTCTCAAACTTTAATTCAAAATACCTTTTTCTGTCATAATTATTAACGGTATCACGCAGGTAGGTAACATGGTATTTTCCCATGTCGGTACGTACATTTTTGAAAAGCGTGATATTTTCCGCAGGGTCTTCATTGCCGGTATTCTTGAATACATTGATGCCGGTTGTATTCATGCTCAGGGTTTCTTTTTTGCTCGAAGAGATAATAGCACCAAAGAGGAATAACATAAAGCCGACATGAGCAATGGAAGCACCGGCTGCGGACATTTTTCCTTTAACCCCGGTCCATATATAAAAGGCATTCGCAATCACGCCATATACGGTTCCAAAAATGGCCAGGTAAATCGCTGCCAGGAATCCCGCACCATGTTTCAGGTAATTTACATTGCCCCAGAGAATAATGGCTACCGTGCAGAGCAGGGAAATAATTGTAGGGAGCAGGATTTTCTTTGTAAAATAAGCCCGGGTTGTATTCTTGTATTTGAGGTATTGTGTTACGGCCGTTAGAATACCAATGATCAGGGCTATGAAAATCTGTACCTGGTTATAGCTAAATTCCACATCCACGGGGGGGGCGATATTGGTACCAAAGATCTTGTTGATTACCGGCATGGATGTCTTTGTGGAAATAATCAGCGCAGCTAAAAAGAGCACTAATGATCCAATGAACATCCAGAATTCCCGGCTGTACATTTGCTCTTCTTTTTTGATGGTTGGGATATTTTTCCGGTTGGTAAAAAATAAGACCATCAATGGAATGAAAAAAACAGCGATAAACAAACTCAACTGGAGTGTCATATCCGCCCCGGTAAATGCATGCACAGAAGTATCTCCCAGGATGCCGCTCCTTGTTAAGAAGGTGGAGTAGAGAACAAAGGAATAACTCAGGATATAAAATAAATAGGTACTTCTCAATGAATAACCGCTATGGTTATATACCAGGTTGGTATGGATGCCGGCAATCAAGATCAGCCAGGGTACAAGGGAAGCATTTTCCACCGGGTCCCAGGCCCAGTATCCGCCGAATGATAAACTTTCATACGCCCATGCAGCTCCCATCATTACGCCCGTACCCAATGCGGCTGCGGAAAATAATGCCCAGGGCATAGCTGCTTTTACCCAACTATGGTCTTTATTGACCAGGCCTGCATAGGCAAATGCAAAGGGAATGATGGTGGATGCAAAACCTAAGAATAGTACCGGTGGATGAATGACCATCCAGTAATTCTGCAGGAGTGTATTCAGGTCATTGCCTTCATAGATTTTTGGTAAGGTTAGGTAACCGGGAGTAGAAAAGATCGGTAGTTCCGGCATTTGTTCCCGGAATAAAATAAACGGATTGCTGCCCACTTTCAAACCAAAGAAATAGATGCCCATGAGCATGGTGGCAATACAGAACTGGGCAAAAGAAACGACCGTCAGCACCGGCGCTTCCCACTTGCGCGTACGCCAGATGAATACCCAACCTAAAACCGTATTCCAAAAACTCCACAACATGAAACTGCCTTCCTGGCCTTCCCAAAAACTGGCCAGCAGGTATTCTTTTTGCAATGAGCGGGAAGAATGGTTCCAGGCATAGAAATATTCATGATAATGATTGGAAATAATAAAGTACAAAACCAGGAAAATACTCAGGACACAAAGTGTCTGTACAAAAAAAGAAGCTCTTGCCAGCTTAAGCCAACTGGTCTTTTCATGTGGCAAAGCCGCTTTATTGGATTTATAAAAAGAAATGGTCGCTACTGCGGATGCTGCCAGGGATAATAGGGCCATAAAATGCCCGATCTGGCCGGGCAATAAGTGTTCACCGGGATAAGTCATTACTGTTTTTGCTGTTTAAGATCGGGAGCGGTTGCCGCTTGTTCAGGTTGGCTGCTGCCATTATTCACTGCACTTACATTTTTCTCCGTTTGATTCATGTCATCTTTATACTTACTGGGGCATTTCAACAAAATTTCTTTGCACTCAAAAGTGCCGTTTTGCACATAACCCTTTAATACCAGCCGTTCACTTTTTTCCATATCAGTAGGTTTGCTGTTATGGTACACCACATCAATGGTATTGCCCAGGGTATCTATGGCGGTAAACTTCAGGTAATTCGGATCTTTCACCGGATCATATTGCATGGGCTTCGATTTATCCAGGGTGGCTACCAGGTTTACGGCTTTGCCGGGTTTATTTTTAGCAGAGGCAATTGTATCGTAAGAGGAAACATTCCCCATAAAACTTATTAAAGCGGCTATGGCTACCGCAATCAATACCAACGCTACGATATGCATTTTCTTCATGGCAAATAATTTACCGGGCAAAGTTATATAAAATACATGGAGGAGAAAATCCTGGAAAAAATTCCTTTGTTAAAATAAATGGCTTCCCCGAAAAATAATTCTCCACAATTGGCGAGGGACGTTTAAAACTCGATGTGTCCGGATTATATTTGTGACTATGGCAAAAAAAAGTGCAGATACCCCCTTGATGACGCAACATAAAGCCATTAAGCAAAAATATCCCGATGCTATTTTACTTTTTCGCGTGGGTGATTTTTATGAAACATTTGGATCGGATGCTATCATTACCGCACAAGTATTGGGAATTACGCTCACCAAGCGCAATAACAATTCAGATACCACCAGTGAATTAGCCGGTTTCCCGCATCATGCGCTGGATACCTACCTGCATAAACTGGTAAAAGCCGGATACCGCGTTGCAATTTGCGACCAACTGGAAGATCCCAAATTGGCCAAAGGGATTGTCAAAAGAGGCGTTACCGAAATGGTAACCCCGGGCGTGGCCACCAACGATAAATTACTTGAACACGACAGTAATAATTTCCTGGCCTGTGTCCATCTCGATGAAAAAATAAATGGCCTGGCCATCCTGGATATTTCTACCGGCGAATTTTTCGTAGCCGAAGGCAATACGGAATATATCGATAAATTATTGCAGAGCCTGAGACCTTCGGAGGTGATCGTGCAGCGGAATATGCTGAAAAAATTTAAAGACTTGTTTGGCGCGAAGTTTTATACCTATGCATTGGAGAGCTGGATCTTTGAATCGAACTATACACAGGAAATTTTACTGAAACATTTTCAAACACATTCGTTGAAAGGTTTTGGCATAGAAAACCTGCATAGTGCTATTATGGCGGCCGGTGCTGTTTTGCATTATTTAAAAGAAACCGAACATCCGCACCTGCAGCATATCACGTCCATTCAACGGATTGAACAGGATGATTATGTATGGCTCGACCGGTTTACCATTCGCAACCTGGAAATTTTGCCCGAGCCTTTTAATGCCGGTAATTGCTTACTCAAGGTGTTGGATAATACCTGTACACCGATGGGGGCAAGGCTTCTGAAACGCTGGCTGGTATTGCCTTTGAAAGATGTCCAAAAAATAAATGAACGCTTACAGGCGGTTGAATTTTTTGTAAAAGAAACGGACCTGCGTAAGCAACTTCTCCACCTGCTCCGCCAATCGGGTGATATGGAGAGGCTGGTGAGTAAGATCTCCATGAAGAAAATTTCACCACGTGAAATGATCCAGTTGGCCAAAAGCCTGCATGTAACCGAAGAGATCAAGAAACTTTGTGCCGGTACATCCAATGCCTACCTGCAAAGAATGGGCGATGCGTTAAATCCGTGCCTATTGATCGCAGCACGCATATTTAATGAGATTGAAGAGAATCCACCGGCTTTGGCAAGTAAAGGCGGCCTGATCAAAGCTGGGATACTGGAAGAACTTGATACCTTGCGGGAAATTGCCAGTGGCGGTAAAAAATTCCTCGCCACCATCCAACAACGGGAAGCAGAAGCAACGGGAATCAGTACATTGAAGATTAGTTTCAATAATGTTTTTGGTTATTACCTCGAAGTTACCAATGCACAAAAAAGTAAAGTCCCTTCTACCTGGATCCGGAAACAAACATTGACCAATGCAGAAAGATATATCACGCCCGAACTCAAAGAATATGAAGAAAAAATTGTAGGTGCGGAAGAAAAGATCCTGTCTTTGGAATTGCAAATTTTTGATCAGCTGATCATGGCTTTACAGGATTATATGGCTGCCATCCAGGTCAATGGCCATATCCTGGCCACCATGGATTGCTTATCCTGCTTTGCCGGAAATGCCATTCAGTATTTGTATAAAAAACCGGTTTTGCATGATGGATTTTCTTTATCGTTGAAAGAAAGCCGACACCCGGTGATTGAACGGGGCCTGCCACCCGGTGAAATGTATATTGCCAATGATATTTTACTCGACCTGGAATCCTGCCAGGTGATTATTCTTACCGGCCCCAACATGAGTGGTAAAAGTGCATTATTGCGCCAGGCCGCGCTCATCACCCTTATGGCACATATCGGCAGTTTTGTTCCGGCTACAGAAGCGGAAATACCTTTGACAGATAAAATTTTTACACGCGTTGGTGCGAGCGATAATCTTTCCGGCGGTGAAAGTACATTCATGGTCGAAATGAATGAAACTGCAAGTATTATCAATAATATTTCCAACAGGAGCCTGATACTACTGGATGAAATAGGCCGCGGCACTTCCACTTATGATGGTATATCTATCGCCTGGAGTATCGTGGAATACCTGCATGATTCTTCCGCAGCGCCGAAAACATTATTTGCCACCCATTACCATGAATTGAATGAACTTGAGAATAAATTGCCCCGTGTAAAAAACTTTCATATCTCGCATAAAGAAGTGGGCAATAAAATTATTTTCCTGCGGAAATTATTGCCGGGAGGCAGTACACATAGTTTCGGAATTCATGTAGCCAAAATGGCCGGGCTTCCCCCATTATTAATTGAAAGAGCGAATGATGTGTTGAAGCAATTAGAAGCGAAGCATACGCAGGAAAATGGCACCGCTTCCCGGCCCTTGGAAAAAAACATCCGGCAAATAACCGTACCACAGATGCAACTTTCCATCTTCGATGCACATAGTGAAATTTTTGAACAAATCCGGGAAACACTGACCGCCCTGGATATCAACCGCCTGACCCCGGTGGAAGCATTAATGAAATTAAATGAAATCAAGAAATTGCTGAATTGAGTTAAGTGATTATTTGATGATCACGGTACCCGGTTTTTGCATCAGGCTCATTTCTATTCTTTTTAAGTGGTTATGAATTTCTATGAGTTTGATTTGTTCTGTTGCATCGGTTGCTTTTTCCAGTTCGGCCTGGTTTTGTTCAAACATGGATTTTAGTTTTTCTATTTTAAAATAATGCAGGCTCCATAAAACATCTTCCTTACTGGTATCCCGGTATAAAATATCATCCCGCCTGTTTTTGACAACCCGCTCCCATTGCGGGCTCATTTCATACGGGAAAAAATTTATATCAATCAATAATTTTTGCATGGGTTCATTTAATGTATAAAGCAAGGTTTGCATGGTGGGCTCATGGCCTTCCAGGAATTCCTGCTTGTATAGATTATATAATTTTTCCAGCTCGGGATCAGAAAAATCAAAACCGTTTAGTTCTTTAAAAATATAGGAAGCTGTGCGTTGTTGTTCATCCCAGGGTTTGAGGCCATGTGTATATAATACCCGGATGATATTTTTCTCCTGGCGGGTAGGGTCTTCCTGTACCGGGGTGTCTTGCGCAGGTGCTTGCGGTTGAGCCAGGATTTCTTTCTGTCTGGGTGCCTGATGCTTGTTATTGATAGTATCCCGCTTGTATTTATTTACAAGTAAAGTAAGGTTTTGTTCATCTATTTGCAAAAGCCGTGCACATTGCCGGATGTATTCCTGCAATTTGATAAAATCTTCCAGGCGGTTGATCTTGCTTAAGGTAGCTGCAATATGATTGACTGCTTCATTCTTTTTATGAATATCATTGCCGGCTTCCTTCATTAAAATATCCACCTGGAAAAGAAGAATATCTTTTTTATGCTCCGCTATAAATTCCCTGCTTTTCAGAGGGCCATTTTTTTTCAGGAAACTATCCGGGTCTTCATTATCCGGCAACAGTACCAGTTTTACCTGCAGGCCTTCTTCAATCGCCATATCGAGGCCACGCATAGCTGCTTTAATGCCGGCCGGATCGCCGTCATAAATGATGGTCAGGTTTTCTGAATATTTTTTTATCAGCCGCAGTTGTTCTGTCGTAAGGGATGTCCCGCTGCTGGCTACTACATTTTCGATACCGGCCATGTGCATCGCAATAACATCCGTATAGCCTTCTACCAGCAGGCATTCATTATTTTTATCAATGGCCTGGCGGGCAAAATAAAGGCCGTATAAGATCCGGCTTTTTGAATAAACTTCATTTTCCGGTGTATTGATATACTTCGGCATATTTTGCGCCTGGCCGATACAGCGGGCGCCAAAGCCGGCAATTTTTCCGGTGGTATGGTGGATAGGAAATATAATGCGCCCGGCATAATTATCCTGCCAATTATTATTCCTGTTTACAATGAGGCCGGCTTTTTCCAGCAGGGTGGTATTATACATTTCCGCATGGGCGGCGGTATAAAAACTGTCCCTTGCCCGGGGGCAATAACCCAGTTGAAATTTTTCAATTGTCGCTTTATCAAAACCTCGTTCTTCCAGGTAACTCAGGGCATTTTCCTGCCCCTCTTCCGTGTCAGTTAATTGAGTGGAGAAAAATTTCTGGGCAAAACTATTGATGATATACAGGCTATCTGCATTTTGCAGTAATTGCTTATTTTCTTCACTCATCTGTGTTTCTTCCAATACTATCTGATAGCGATTGGCCAACCAGCGTATAGCTTCCACATAACTGAATTTTTCATGCTCCATGAGAAAAGTGATCGTGTTGCCACTTTTGCCACAGCCAAAACACTTATAAATTTCTTTGGTAGGGGAGACCGTAAATGACGGGGTTTTCTCATTATGGAACGGGCATAGGCCCAGGTAATTCGTCCCCCTCTTTTTTAGTTTGACAAATTCACCAATGACATCGAGAATATCGAGTCGGTTGGTAATTTGTTGTATGGAAGCGGGCGAAATCATGATTATAAGAAATGCTTTTTGTAAAGGATGGGCGCATTTCAAAATTAGTGAGCAATGACGAATTGAAAGCACGGAAAAATCCTTATTTTGCAAATCAAACTAAAAAAAATGAGAAAATTAATCATTGCCTTATTGGCGTTTACTACGCTTGGTATATTTTATGCCTGTAAGACCGGCGCACCGGCGGATGGAATCAATTTGAAATTTAACCTGGCTAAAGGGGACCATTTCGATTATTCGATGGACATGGATATGCACATGAAACAAAATATCATGGGTACGGATATGGATGTCAGTTCAAAAATGAATATGTCATATATTTTTGAAGCGATCGATGATAGTGCCGGCTGGAAAAAGATGCATGCTACTATTTCACGTATAGCCATGAACATGGATGCCGGCGGCATGAAAATTAATATTGATTCCGATCATCCCGATACGGCAAACAGTGCGAACCCGATGGGAAAAATCGGCCAGGTTTTCAGTGCCATGAAAGGCGGCCAATTTAGCTTTACCATTAATGATAAAGGCGAAGTGGGTTATGTGACCGGTATCCAGGAAATGATGCAAAAAGCATTGTCATCTTTTAATGACCCCAGCATTACGGCCGGTGCCATGGCGGGCCTGAGCAAATCTTTCAATGAAGAACAATTTAAACAAAACCTGGAACAATCATTTGGCATTTATCCCGACAAAGCGATTAAACCCGGCGATTCCTGGCAAAAATCCATGACCATTAATAACAATGGTATCGTGATGAAAGCCGACAATACCTATACCCTGGAATCTGTGGAAAATAATAATGCCAATATTAAGATTGTTTCAAAAATTTCATCTGGTGGTGATTCAACACAAATGGGTGGCATGAAAACCAAATTGGATGGCACCATGAACGGCAATATGCGTTTTGATATTTCAACCGGTATGCCCATGTCGGGGCAAACCAATATGCAAATGACGATGCAGGTAGAAAACCAGGGCAATACGGTACCTATCAATATGACGATGACCATGCAGATTACCGGGAAGAAAAGTTGATTCATAAAAATAAACCTGGAAGGCCGGTAATTGAATTACCGGCTTTTTCATGCAAATTTGTTTTCCCATCGGCTGGTTCAGATTTATCAGTTATTTTTGCAATCAATCAATGCAGTTAATTTAAAATTTTTGTTATGCGGTCAATAGCTTTCCGGGAAGCGCTCAGAGAAGCCATGAGTGAAGAAATGCGCAGGGACGAGACAGTTTTTTTAATGGGAGAAGAAGTAGCAGAATACAATGGGGCTTATAAAGTGAGCCAGGGCATGCTGGCCGAGTTTGGTCCCAAGCGGGTGATAGATACGCCGATTACGGAATTGGGTTTTGCGGCGGTGGGTGTAGGCGCTGCACAAAATGGCCTTCGACCGATCGTGGAATTTATGACCTGGAATTTTGCAGTATTGGCCATGGACCAGATATTGAATACAGCTTCCAAAATGCTGGCCATGAGTGGTGGCCAGATCCATTGCCCGATTGTTTTTCGCGGGCCTAATGGCAGTGCCGGCCAGTTAGGCGCCCAACACTCAACGGCCTTTGAAAGTTATTATGCCAATATCCCGGGTATTAAAGTGGTTTCCCCTTCCAATGGCGCAGATGCCAAAGGGTTGCTGAAACAGGCCATTCGGTATGAAGAAGATCCGGTTATTTTTATGGAGAGTGAAGTGATGTATGGCGATAAATCGGATGTGCCTGCTGATGAATATTATATCCCATTGGGCAAAGCCGATATAAAATTACCCGGAAGGGATGTTACAATAGTATCCTTTAATAAAATGATGAAAGTGGCTTTAGGTGCTGCGCAGGAACTGAGCAAAGAAAATATCAGCGCAGAAGTTATTGACCTGCGTACGATCCGGCCCTTAGACTGGCATACCATCCTTGAAAGCGTGAAGAAAACTAACCGACTGATTATTGTGGAAGAACAATGGCCTATGTGTTCTGTTTCTTCTGAAATAACTTACCGCATCCAAAAAGAAGGCTTTGATTATTTAGATGCACCTATTCGCCGGATCACTTCGGCCGATGCACCGATGCATTATGCAGCGAACCTGGCTACGGCTTATTTACCGGATATTGCCGGTACGGTCCGCTTGGCCAAAGAAGTTATGTATATGAAAAAGTAAATTTTCAAGAAGTTTTTTTTCCTTACTTTTAGTGTTACATCTGGTTAACCATGTATAGGGCCACAACTACTTTGGTATGTGTGTGCATTTTTCAACTCAACCTGTTTGCCCAATCTGTTGACACCCTTCCCGGAAATTCAGATACGGTAACCTTGAAGAATGTGAAAGTGAATGCTTTTGGCGGGACTGCAAAGCTAAAAGATATTCCCTCGGCTATTTCTGTTCTTACCCTGGATGACCTCCAACGCTTTGATGGCATGTCGATGTTATCGGCATTAAATAGTGTGCCGGGTGTTCGTATGGATGAACGAACCCCCGGTAGTTTTCGGCTCTCTATCCGTGGTAGTTTATTACGTTCACCTACCGGGATACGCAATGTAAAAATTTATTGGGATGAGGTGCCCTTAACCAATGCCTCAGGAAATACCTATCTCAATATGGTAGATATCAACCACCTGCAGTCCATTGAAGTGATTAAAGGGCCTGCATCCAGTATGTATGGCGCCAATACAGGCGGCGCGTTAATCCTGCATTCATTCACCGGGAAAATGCACAAGGATAATGTATTCAATGGAACACTGAATCTCGGTTCTTTTTCGTTGATCAATGAACAATTTGGCTGGCAGGCACAACGAAAAAATTTTTATTCGAATTTGCAGCAAAGCCATTTGTCCAATCTCGGCTACCGCGAAAATGGATCGGCGCGCAAGGATATTCTAAAATGGAATGCCAATTGGAAAGTATCTCCCAAACAACAATTATCTTTCCTGAGCTTTTATGCCAACCTTCATTTTGATAATCCCGGCGGCTTAAATGAAGATGATTTCCTGGAAGACCCCTCGCAAACCCGCGATGGCTTTGGTGATCAGCAGGCAGGCTTTGATAATCATACATTCTTTTTTGCACCTTCTTTAAAATCTTTGATTGGAAATCGTCTATTGAATACAACGGCGGTTTCTATTGTCCATACAGACTTTAAGAGCCGTATGACCAAAAACATCCAGATACGGAATGAATGGAATTACAGTGCCCGCAGCAGTTTTACCTATAATTGGCTGATCGGTAAAACAAAGTTTCAAAATATCACCGGCGCCGAATGGCAGTATGGTACCACTAATTTGAACACATATATTAATAAGGATGGAAACCCGGATACATTTTTATATAATGATGCTTTGCGTTATACACAATATTTTTTCTATACTCAATTCAATGTCAATCTTGGGAAGCGGGTAATTCTGCAAACGGGTTTAAGCCGGAATGCGTTGGACTATTATTTTTATCGTACAGGAGATACCATCTCTTTTCCGCAAACGCGGCATATTGGAAATATTTTAGCACCCCGCTTCGGTGTCGTGTATAAATTAAATGAAGATATTTCGCTGTATGCCACGGTGGCAAAGGGATTTTCACCACCTACCCTGGCTGAAGTACGGCCTT
Source organism: Parafilimonas sp. (assembly GCA_039811225.1). Lineage (GTDB taxonomy): Bacteria > Bacteroidota > Bacteroidia > Chitinophagales > Chitinophagaceae > JAFDXJ01. Next base: position 26,859 of record JBDHYG010000019.1, on the reverse strand, counting down.
CTGACGGCAATTATTACCCTTATCTTCAGCCTGAACAGGGCTGGAATTATGAAGTGGGCATCAAAGGTTCGGTGGCACATAACAAACTGGATATAAATGCATCTTTTTATTATTTCAATTTGAAAGATGCTATTGTCAGCCGGGTGGATACATCGGGCTATTATTATTATGTGAATGCCGGTGGAGCTATTCAGAAAGGAGTAGAATTGTGGCTCAAAGGCTATATCATTAAAAAGAGCAGGAGGAGTAAGGACTTTATTAAACAACTCAATATTTGGAACAGCTTTACTTTACAACCATATTTTTTCACCAATTATATTTTTAATAATGAAGATTTTTCCGGCAAACGCTTACCCGGGATACCGCCCTATACCAATGTATTGGGTATTGATATCAAAGCGAAATATGATTTATATGGCGCCTTGTTATTGAATTGCACTGGCCGCATCACCCTGGATGATGCCAATACTGTTTTTGCCAATGCTTATCAGTTACTGCAAATAAAAGTGGGAAAATTACTAACCATTGCAGATTTACCCGTGAACATCTATGTGGGGATTGACAATGTGTTAAATGAAAAATACAGCCGGGGTAATAATATTAATGTATCCGGAAATAGTTATTATAACCCGGCGCCCGGCATTAATTTTTTCGTAGGTGGTAAATTGAATTTTTGAGAAATTTTATAAGAAAATAGTGTGGGCAAAACCCCGGTATATCGGTTACATTTGCCCAAAATAATTGTCGATGCCCAACATATTGATTATTGATGATGAAAAAGCCATACGTAAAACACTGATTGAAATTCTCAGTTATGAAGGCTTTCAGACAGAAGAAGCGGCTGATGGAGAAGAGGGTTGGAAAATGTTTATGGCGAAAACTTATGATGCCGTTTTATGCGATATCAAAATGCCGAAAATGGATGGCCTGGAATTCCTGGAAAAAGCAAACGCTAAAAACCCCGATGTGCCTATCATCATGATCAGCGGGCATGGTAATATTGAAACCGCTGTGGATGCGGTAAAGAATGGTGCCTTTGATTATTTGTCCAAACCACCCGACCTGAACCGCCTGTTGATCACTATTCGCAATGCTCTCGAGAAAAAAACACTGAGTGTGGAAACCAAGGTGCTCAAGCGAAAAGTAAACCGGGTGCAGCATATCATCGGCGAGAGTGATGCCATTCAGAAAATAAAAGATACCATTGATAAGGTGGCAGCTACGGATGCCCGCATTCTGATCACCGGGGAAAATGGCGTGGGAAAAGAATTAGTGGCAAAATGGATTCATGAAAAAAGCAACCGCAACAGCGCTCCATTGGTAGAAGTGAACTGTGCAGCCATCCCGACGGAATTGATCGAGAGTGAATTGTTTGGCCATGAAAAGGGTTCTTTTACGTCGGCGATTAAGCAACGAATCGGGAAATTTGAACAAGCCAATAAAGGCACGATCTTCCTGGATGAAATTGGTGATATGAGCCTGAATGCCCAGGCAAAAGTGTTACGTGCTTTACAGGAAGGAAAGATAGCCCGCGTGGGCGCCGACAAAGAAATCACCGTGGATGTACGCGTGATTGCCGCAACGAATAAAGACCTGCTGAAAGAAGTTGAAGAGAAACGTTTCCGGCTGGACCTGTATCATCGCCTGAGTGTTATTTTAATACATGTGCCCTCACTCAATGAACGCCTGGATGATATCCCCCTGCTCGTAGATAAATTTTTATCAGATATCGCAGAAGAATATGGCCAGGCGCCGAAAAGCATAGACAAAAAGGCCCTCGCTGAATTGCAGAAACATAACTGGACCGGCAATATCCGGGAATTGCGCAATGTGGTGGAGCGTCTGATTATTTTATCCGGCAAAACCATACAGGCTGAGGATGTCAGGAGTCATGTCATGTTATAGGCAAACCGGCTTTATTGTCTGCACAACAATAACGGAATGGCTGCAAAAACAGTTTATATAATTGGCGGCCCCACAGCTTCGGGGAAAACCGGCCTGGCTATAGCCCTGGCAAAACATTTTCATACCTCCATTATTTCAGCCGATTCCAGGCAGTGTTATAAAGAATTGACGATAGGAGTGGCTAAACCCACCGAACAGGAATTAGCAGCAGTACCCCATTCCTTCATCAATCAATTTCATTTATCGGAAGAGGTCAATGCCCGAATTTTTGAAGAGGCGGCTATGGGGTTTGTAAAAAAAATTTTTGACAAAAACCCGGTGGCAATTATGGCCGGTGGTACCGGTTTGTACATCAAAGCATTTTGTGAGGGCCTGGACCAGGTGCCGGAAATTGATCCGGTTTTACGCCGGCAAATTCGGGACAATTATGCACAGCATGGCCTTGCCTGGCTCCGGGAAGAAGTACGGATAAAAGATCCCGCTTATTGGTTGAAGGCAGACCAGATGAATCCCCAGCGTTTGCTGCGGGCTTTGGAAGTAAAAGAACAAACCGGACAATCCATTTTAATTTTCCATGAACAGAAAAAGCCGGCCCGGGATTTTTCAATCAAAAAAATCGGGATAGATCTTCCCCGGGAAAGATTGTATGCCCAAATCAATCACCGGGTGGATACCATGATGGAAGAGGGTTTGTTGGAAGAGGCCATGCGATTGCTCCCTTACCGGCATTTGCCTGCCTTACGTACGGTGGGTTATGAAGAATTATTTGCATATTTCGATGGGAAATATATGCTACCCCAAGCCGTGGATAAAATCCGGCAGCATACACGAAACTATGCCAAAAGACAAATGACCTGGTTCCGGAGAGACACGACTTTTACCTGGATTAAAGGGAACAGCCTGTCGGAGGCATTATCCAAATTTGGATTAAAAAAATAAAAATATTTTTCGCTGCATGCCTACATGTTAAATTTCTGTATTTTGCACTTCTTTTACAATTTTGGCAACATACAAGATGCTAATTCTCAAAAATCTGATCTTGTTTGAAGTATAAGGAAAATAAAATTTTTTTAAATCACCCAAAAATTTGCATGACCTGTCCTTGTTACATGATTATTAAAAAACGTTGTGATCATTAAGGATGGAAGTGCTTTTCTAAAAACAAAAACACACACAAATGAAAAAAAATCTCTTCTTCGTGTTTTGTTCTATTTGCCTGTTGGGGTTTACGGCAAGTAGTCAAAACTACTGGAATGCGGCAAAAGAAAGTGATGTAAGCAAGGGCAAAAACATTTTTGCCAATCATTACAAGCCCAAAGCGTACTTAATTTATCAGCTTAATGAAACCAATATCAAGGCTGAGCTGGCTAAAGCTACCATGGGAAAAGTTTCTTCTTCACAGGCGACGATCAATGTACCCATTGGTGACGGGACTATGGAAAAATTCAGGGTAGTACAGACCTTGGTTATGCAACCGGGAATCGCGGCCCGTTATCCGCAGATCAGGACATATAAAGGTGTGGGTATCGATCATCCCACCTCCAATATTTATTTTGATGTAACACCGGAAGGTTTTCATGCGATGATCTTATCTACCGACAGGAGCACGATTTATGTTAACCCCGTGGAGGTTGATAAAGATAGCCGGGTCTATGCAGTGTACAACAGGAAGAATACCGACTCCCCAATTGAATTTAAATGTGAGACAGATTATGTGGACCTGGGCAATGGCTCTACCGGGAAAATAACCCCTTTTTCCGGCAATGCCGATGACGGGCTTTTGCGGACTTATCGCCTGGCGCTATGTGTTACCGGTGAATTCTCTCAATATTTCCTGGATGGTACCGAAAATAGTGATGCAGAACGGAAAGCAAAAGTATTTGCACAAATAACAACTGACCTCAATCGTGCCAATGGTATTTATGAAAGAGATTTTGGTATTACCATGGTTTTTGTAGATAAAGAAGATACCATTATTTTTTTAGATCCTGCCACCGATCCTTTTACCAATAATTTCAATGGTAAAACACAACAGGTTTGTGATGATTCTATCGGTAATGACAATTATGATATCGGCCATGTAGTACATAAAGCAAGCGATAACGGGAATGCCGGTTGTATTGGTTGTGTGTGCAAAACAGGCAGCAAGGGAAGTGGTTTTACCATGTACTCGCATCCCGATATGCTGGACCCGTTTGTAGTAGATTACTGGACACATGAAATGGGTCATCAATATGGTGCTAACCACACTTTTACATTCAGCAATGAAGGAACCGGTGCCAATGTGGAACCAGGTAGTGGCTCTACCATCATGGGCTATGCCGGTATTACCGGGAACACCGATGTGCAGCCCCATAGTGATGATTATTTCAATGCGGTAAGTATTGCACAGGTGAGTAATTATTTCAGGACAGGTTCAGGGGGATGTGCCGTAAAAACAGTTACCGGTAACCATGCGCCCACAGCAGATGCAGGAAATGATTATACCATTCCAAAATCCACCCCTTTCCAGTTAACAGGCGTATCCACAGATGCTGATGGCGCAGATGTGATGTCGTATGAATGGGAGCAGGAAGATTACTATGAGAGCGGCGGATCTAATACATTCCCGCAACAAACATCAACCAAAGGGCCGGTTTTCCGTTCTATCTTATATTCACCCGCACCGGTTCGTGTATTCCCGGATTTACCCACTATACTCGCAGGTAAATTATATAACAAGTGGGAAGCATTACCCGCTGTAGCACGTGATTTAAATTTCCGCTTTACCGTACGGGATAACCATACAGGCGGTGGTAACAATGAAAGTGATGATATGATTGTAACCATTGATGCTACTTCCGGGCCGTTTATGGTAACGACCAACAACACTTCCGGAGTTATTTGGAATGGTGGTAGTACAGAAACCGTTAACTGGGATGTTGCCAATTCAGATGTAGCGCCGGTGAACTGTGCCAATGTATCTATTTTATTATCATTGGATGGTGGTAATACATTCCCCATTGTACTGGCAGCCAGTACGCCCAATGACGGCAGTGAGGATGTAGTAATACCTAATGTGGACAACACTACTGCCCGCATCAAAGTAGCTGCTGTAGGAAATATATTCTTTGATATCAATGATAAGAATTTTGAAATAAAATCTTCCCTGCCGGTAAGCTGGTTATCTTTCACCGCTGAGAAAATTGGCGCCAATAGTGTCTTGCTGAATTGGTCCACAGCCAATGAGCTGAACAATGATCATTTTGAAGTAGAAAGAAGCGCAGATGGTGCCAACTTCTCCATCATTGCCAGTGTAAAAGCCGGGCCAAACCCCAACCAGGTACAGCAATACAGCTTTACCGATAAAGCAGCTGCTATTGGCAATAATTATTACCGCATCAGGCAAGTTGATCATGATGGCCATTTCACATATAGTGAAATGAAGCTGGTAACTATTGATGGTCAAAGCAGCTTGTTCAGTATCCGGCCCAACCCGGCTGTAAACAATGCGCTCCTGCTGGCTTCTTCCCGTCTCAACAATGTACACATTTCATTGGTGAGCACAACTGGTAAGACCGTTTATACCATCAGCAAAACCCTGGTAAATGCCGGTGATGCTATTCTCATCCCGGTAAGCAACCTGGCAAAAGGTGTATATATGGTTCAGATCAAGAGTGATGAAGGCAATAAAACAGAAAAATTAGTGGTACAATAAACGCACCATATCTATTAATAAAAAGCCGGCTACGCAGCCGGCTTTTTTTGTTCCTCGTGCAAATGGAAATGGCTGTTAAGCAGGTGATTAATTGAAAACCAGAATCAGGAAGAGAAAGCTTTGAAGAAAAAGTGATTCCAATACTTGGAAAGGATTCGTAACCTTCACACAGTTTAACCTTACATTCCAGAAATATTACATCATAAAATAAACTCCCATCTCTTCAGAACGTTATGATACAGATTTCTTTTTCACTAAGCGGTAGAGCATTTTCAGGCCGGTATAAATGCCCAGGCCTTTGGCAATATTGGAAGCAGAACTTTTCAGGTCGGCTCTACCTTTTTCCCCGCCAAACAGGAATTTCCCGGCCAGGGAGGCCACGGGGCGAAGGGATTTTTTAAAAACAGTTCGCTGCATTACCGCTGGTAAAACCGCACCGGCAGCAACTTTCAGGGATTCTTTCGGAACGGCTTCCAATCGCGTTACCAAATCAGCTTCCTGTTGCCGTAGGGATGCTTTTAAGCGGGCAATTTCTTTTTTCAAATCTGCCATTGAATTTATCTCGGGTAAGGAGCCGGTATCCTTATGCATCGTGTTCATGTTCTCTTTCTTTTTCAAATAAAATATTCACTAAGGCATTCATAAGCTTTTTTTCGATCACTTTGCGGCGCATGGCAATCACGATCACCGCCAGGATAATATAAAAAATTGCTACGATGCCATATCCCCAGAATAAACTGCCCAGCAGGGAAGCCAGCGCTGCGGCTATGGTCAGGCTGATAAACAATAATATAAATACCCCCATCATGCCGAGAATGATGACTGTAAAAAATACACTGGCCAGTCGGGAAGTCTTCTCAATTGTTTGCAATTTCAGCAATTGGATCCTGTCCTGGATATAGGTTTCCAGGGCAGCTTTCGATGCCGCAAAAAAATTTTCTTCTTTTTCCATATTCCATTTTTTAAGTGTTCTTTTAGGCTTTCACTTCCGAAGGTTCATCTCCTCGGGTAAAGGATTTTCCCTGCTCCACCACTTCCTGCATTAAATCATCCATTTCCTCTAAGGTAGATAAGAGTTTTGACCCGGCCCGCTTGAGTGTTTCTTTTACTTTCGTAGCGGTTTCCCGGCCCTCTTCGCTTTGCAGGTACAGCATGACCGCCGCACATACCGCAGCACCTGCCATAAACCCGGAAATAAAATTAAACTTATCTTTCATAACCTTTATTTTTACTTTTTTAAGTGGGAAAAGTTACAATCATTGTACCAATAAAGAAAATAAAATGGAGCATAATAAAGAGTACTATACCAGTAAATATTTTTTCCTTGGCGTCTTATTGGTATTTGCACTGGCTTTATTTTTTAGCCTGATTGAATTTTTTACGGCTTTCCTCGGCGCGATCATTTTTTATATCCTGTGTAAACCGGCCCTGTTATGGCTGATCGAGAAAAAGAAATGGAATAAAACACTGGCCGCCGTTATAGCTATCCTGGTTTCCTTTTTTATTGTATTGCTCCCGGTTTCTTTATTGGCTATTTTGTTGTTTAATAAAGTGAGCCAGGTGGTTACCAACCCCGGGGATATCATTGCGACCTTCAAGCATTTTGATGAAGTCATTTACGAACAAACAAATATCCATATCATTTCTACCAATACTATTACACAAGTACAGGCGGTAGCTTCCAATGTTTTGAAAGCGGTACTGAACCAGGGTTTGGGCCTATTCAGTTCACTTATCATGATGTATTTTTTCCTGTTTTTTATGATTACAAATATCAATAAAATGGAAGCTTCCATTGTATATTACCTGCCGTTCAAAGGTGAGAAAATAAAGCGGTTTGGAAATGAACTGGTCGCACTTACGATCAGCAATGCTATAGGTATTCCTACAATTGCTCTTTTGCAGGGTGTCCTGGGATTTATTTGTTACCAGTTAGCCGGCCTGCATGAACCTGGTTTCTGGGGTGTTATTACCGGCTTTACTTCGGTGATCCCGGTAGTAGGTTGCGGTATTGTATGGGTGCCGATGGCCGTTATGCAACTGGTTACGGGCAATGTGGGAACGGGGATTTTTATCCTACTCTGGGGGGCTTTATTAATGGGCCTGATGGATAATATTGTTCGGTTTATCCTGGCAAAAAAAATGGCGGATGTGCATCCCGTGATTACTGTTTTAGGAATCATCATGGGCCTGAAATTATTTGGCATTACCGGGTTGATTTTCGGGCCGCTGCTTATTTCTTACTTTTTCATTTTGCTGCAGATCTATTATGTGGAATTTCAACAACCGGAAGAAGCCCCGCCACCAAATAAACCGCGGCAACTGGTACCTGGTTTTATGCACCCGCTGTTGGGTATAAAAAAGAAACCCCGGAATGATCAAAAATCTTCGTCCTAGGGTTGGTGTATAATAGATATGGAAAATGAAAGGATGCATTTATAAATCAACGGGCATTTGGTACCAGGTAAAAACAGAGGACGGGCAATTTACAGAAGCCCGCTTGAAAGGAGTTTTTAAAATAGATGCCATCCATTCTACCAATCCCCTTGCCGTAGGTGACCAGGTCCTGCTCGAACGGGATGAATCTGTTTCCTCGGATTTGATGATTACTGAAATTTTGCCCAGGCATAATTATATTGCCCGCAGTTCCCCGCATAATACACGGCAACATCATATTGTAGCTTCTAACCTGGACCAGGCTGTTTTGCTTGCCAGTTTGAAAAACCCAAAAACATCCCTGGGTTTTATAGATCGTTTTTTAGCAACTGCTGAAGCCTATCATATCCCGGCAATAATTATTCTGAATAAAATGGACCTGTATCAAAAAAAAGAAATGCAGGTTTGCCGCCTTATGGAAAAAATGTATCCATCACTGGGCTACCCGGTTTACCTGGTAAGTGTGATGGATAAAACCGGGCTGGAAAAAATGCATGCCCTGTTTGCCGGGAAAACCACACTGATTGCCGGTAACAGTGGTGTGGGGAAATCTACATTTATCAATCATCTTGCCCCGGCTCTTGATTTAAAAACCGGTGAAGTGAGTAACTGGAGCGGCAAAGGAATGCATACCACCACTTTTGCGGAAATGCATGATCTGCCCGGATGGGAAAATACCCGGATCATTGATACTCCCGGCATGCGGGAATTCGGAATGTCCGATATGGGCCGGCATGAACTGTCCCATTATTTTCCTGAAATGCGAGACCGACTGCAGGGCTGCCGATTCAATGATTGCCTGCATGTGGATGAACCCGGTTGTGCTATTAAAGATGCCGTAGCAAAAGAAGAGATATATATGGAGCGCTATACCAGTTACCTGAAAATTCTCGATAGCCTGCAGGAAAATGAATATTAGGCAACAAGCCTGTACCCGGTTTTTTTGTCAAATAATATGCTTCATTTTTTTGAAAAATAGAATACATTCGAATAGGCAAACCGGGGGTACGGATTTTATTTTTATACTTACAAAAAGTAAAGAAAGGCTTGGTGTTGTAACAACAAACTAATTAAGATGAAGCATCATTCGAATTTAGCTAAAAGAATTGTAAGCCTGTTGCTGTTACTGTTGTTTTTTCCGGCAATTACTTTTGCACAAAAAGCGTATGAAGCAGTTTATTATTGCGGTAAAACGCAGCACATCTCCATAAAATTCATGTTGGCGAATGGGTATTTGGAAGCCAGTGAAATAATTATAAAAGATAGCGCAACCCGGAAGTCATCCACCTTTTACCTGGACCTGGTTTATGCAGGGGATGAAAAGCAAAAACGGTTTTATCATTATACCACATTACAACAACCATTTACGGATTATTTTATTTTAGAAGAGTTAGAAGAAAATTATACCAGCTTGCCCGGGGAAATACAGGGCTATTATTATGTGGAAGGGAAGGCAATAAAAATTATTTTGAAAAAGGATTGTGGCCTAAATGACAAGATGCGCAATTAATAATTTTTGAAAAATTATTTGCATAAATGGGGATGAACTAATATGCAAGAAGCTTCCATTTTTTCGGAATAGCAATGTATAAAAAAGCAGGAAAAAATGATTGGTTCCTGTTAACATTCGAAGTATATCTTTCCTGAAAAAAAGCAGTCAGCCTGGTTTCTTAACTCCACCTGAATATAAGACATCCGGCCTGCTTATTTTGTTGCTTTCAGGTGGTCAAACCAGGACGCATATTTTACATAATTCCGGGCAATACGTTGAATCTCTTCATGTACCGAATCTTTGGCAATTTCCTTTACTTTTTTGGCCGGCACACCGGCAAATATGCTGCCATCTTCCACCACCGTACCTTCCAAAACCACCGCCCCGGCGGCAATAATACTATTACTGTGTACCTGGCAACGATCCATGACCAGCGCACCCATTCCAATCAATACATTATCAAATACCGTACAGCCATGAACAATGGCATTATGCCCGATGGAAACATTATGCCCGATATTGACCGGGTTTTTCTGATAAGTACAATGAATCACCGCCCCATCCTGCACATTGACCCGGTTCCCCATTTTTATGTAATGGACATCACCCCGTACCACGGTATTGAACCAAAAGCTGCATTCATCACCGGCAACCACATCGCCAATCAGCGTGGCATTGGGGGCAATAAAACAATTTTCTCCCAGGACAGGTTCTTTCCCTAAAACCGGAATGATATAAGACATAAAATAAATAGTTTAATTTTCGGCTTAAATTTAAATACTCTCGTTCTATTTCTTATGCAAAATTTTCCCAACAGGCAATTGTTTCTCCGGCATATAGCACAAACTTCTCCGGCACCCATAGGCCTGGAAATGGTGAAAGCCGAGGGTATTTATTTGTATGATGCCGATGGGAAAAAATATATAGATATGATCTCCGGCTTCAATGTGGCGAATATCGGGCATTCTGATCCCCGCGTCATCCGTGCGGTGCAGGAACAAGTCACCGCATATATGCACCTGATCGTGTATGGAGAATTTATTGAAAGCCCACAGGTAAAATATGCCAGCCTGCTTTGTCAACATTTACCCCAACCATTGGATTGTGTTTACTTTACTAATAGTGGTGCCGAAGCTACGGAAGGCGCTATGAAACTTGCCAAACGCTTTACCGGAAGGCAACAGGTTATTTCTTTTAAGAAAGCTTATCATGGCAGCACGCAAGGTGCATTGAGTATGCTGGGTGATGAAAAATGGCGAAGCGCTTACCGACCCTTGCTTCCCGGCATTATGGAATTTGATTATGGAGATGACCGGGTTATTCCTGCCATCAACAGCCAGACGGCGGCTGTATTTGCAGAAACTATACAGGCTGAAAGCGGCGTTTTAAAACCCCCGGATGACTGGTTAAAAAAAGTCAAAGCGCAATGTGAAAGGCAAGGCACTTTATTGGTGCTGGATGAAATCCAGGCCGGCTTTGGCAGAACGGGTAGCCTTTGGGCCTTTGATCAATATGAGGTGGTACCGGATATTTTGTTATTGGGAAAAGCAATAGGGGGTGGTATGCCATTGGGCGCTTTTATTGCTGCCAGGCAGATCATGCAGGTGTTGACAGAAAACCCGGCATTAGGCCATATCACTACATTCGGCGGGCATCCTGTTTCCTGTGCCGCCGGCATGCAGGCATTTGAAATTTTATTGGAAGGAAATTTTATTCCGGCAATAAAGGAAAAGGAAAAAATAATGCAGGCATATTTATCCAATATCCCTGGCACCTCCCTGCGCACAGCCGGCTTATGGGGCGCTCTCCAATTTGCGGATGAAAAATCCTGTCATGCAGCTATCCGAAGTGCTATTCAAAATGGCCTTATCACGGATTGGTTCCTCTTTGCCCCTGCTTGTTTGCGCATAGCGCCACCACTGATTATCACGACGGATGAATTGCAGGCAATGTGCCAGGCACTGAAAGATGCCATCCAAAATAGTTAGGCAGATGCTTGCGGTATTCAGCAATGAACAGTATATTTATACAGTTAAAAATGAAATATGCCATCCATTTCATTAACACCACAACTCCGCAGTGAATACCAACGACTTTTTGATACCTGTATCATTAACCCGGATAAATATGCTGAAGTAAATGCCGTGATAAAAAAAATTACATCCAATGCATCCAGGTATAGTACGGTTTCGAATGTTACACAAGTGCCCTGGTTTTTTATTGGGATTCTACATGCCATGGAATCCGGGAATAATTTTAAAACACACCTGTATAATGGAGATCCGCTGACAGCACGCACCGTGCATGTACCTGCCGGAAGACCGGTTGATGGCACACCACCTTTCACCTGGGAATTCAGTGCAATAGATGCCTTGCATTATGATGCATTTGATAGTTGGTCCGACTGGAGTATTCCCGGCATGTTGTATAAAATGGAAGCGTATAATGGTTTTGGCTACCGAAGCAAAGGGATTTATTCACCTTATCTCTGGGCATATAGCAATCATTATACAAAAGGAAAATTCATGGAAGACGGGAAATATAGCCCTACCGCGGTTTCCAGGCAATGCGGCGGAGGCACCCTGTTGCGCCGCATGGTGGAAATTCAATTGGTGCCTTCCGGCATTTCCGATAGAGTAAATTTTATTGTGCACCTGGGTAAACAGGTAAAATATGCCCCCAACCGCTTTGTGCGAAAAGCAGAGGAATTGCAAAAAATGCTGAACCTGGCGGGCGCTTACCTGAAAGTAGATGGCAAAGCAGGAAGGCAAACATCGGATGCTTATTTCCGGTTTACCGGAAAATACCTCGATGGTGACCCGGAAAACAAATAAATTTGAAAGATGGAACGAATCATTAAAATCAAACTAAGGACAAAGGCAATCAGCAGTTCCCTGTTTTTTATTTCCTTTTTTTTATTACAGGCCTGCCGGGTATCCCTGGTACCCACGTATGATGCGGCATTGCAAACGCAAATAGAAAATGCTGCTAAGATGACCGATAAACTATACCTTGAAATGATGAATGCACCCACTGCGGAGAAAAACTATGCCTTATATTCAAAAAGCTATTTGGATATTGAAGTAGAAATAAATTCAATCCTGATGAAAAATGAAATTCGTTCCAATGCCGGTGATATCGTGGCATCGGTAAAAACATTGAAAACATATTTTGAACAGGCAAAAAAAGATCATGCCGACAGGCAAACTTTATCCAATGCCGAGTTCCTCATTTATAATGAACAATTGAAAGCCTTGTGGAAACCGGTATTACTGGAAGAAATTGCCCTGAGCAAAGTAAAATAATTAAAACAAAAAGTGTATGAAATTTGATTTGGATGAAGTGCTGGCCAATATGTTAGGTGCCGCCAAAGATTCTTTAAAAGACAATTGGGAATTTGCCAAAGGTACTGCCGTTGATTTTTTGCAAAGCCGGAAAGAACGGATTGACCTGTTGACCAGCCTGCGCTTGAGTAACCAACTCAGTGAAAAATTCTTTTTGGCACGCTTACAAGATGAGAAGAAAATTTTTACATCGGAATTACATGCCCTGGCTGTTATTACTAAAGTGATGGCACAAAATGCGGCAAATGCAGCTTTTACTGTTTTGGAAAAAGCCGTGGCTGCGGCATTGGGAATCAAATGAAAAAATGGAAATAGCGTATTTTTTCCATAACCACTCTTTTTTACAATTTTTTTTTCAACTATCCTTTCTGGAACATAGCGCCTTGCCTACCTTTGCGCCATTGGAAAATGGAAGGTAGCCTTCCGGCTGCCGGGAGCTGTAGAAAATTTCCGGAAACCCGGATACAAAATGCACAAATATGGAAATCAATGCAAAAATCGCTGAAGAATTGCGCCTGACAGAAGATGAGTTTGAACAAATAAAAAAAGCGATTGGACGTACCCCCAATTTTACTGAATTATGCGCCTTCAGTGGCATGTGGAGCGAGCATTGCAGTTATAAAAATTCCATCAAATTATTAAAAACCCTTCCCCGCAAAGGAGGCCGAATGTTGGTAGAAGCCGGGGAAGAAAATGCCGGCCTCATGGATATCGGGAATGGCTATGCTGTTGTTTTCAAAATAGAATCCCATAATCACCCCAGTGCTATTGAACCATTTCAGGGTGCGGCTACCGGGGTTGGTGGCATTCAACGCGACATTTTTACAATGGGCGCCCGGCCAATTGCTTCACTGAATAGCCTGCGCTTTGGCAGTCTTTCCACGAGGGATGGCCAAACAGATGCTAAGACAAAACGTTTACTGAATGGGGTTGTCCGTGGTATTGGTCATTATGGCAATTGCTTTGGTGTACCCACGGTTGCCGGTGAAATTTATTTTGAAGACTGTTATCATACCAATCCCTTGGTCAATGCAATGAGTGTGGGAATTGTAAAAGTGGGCGAGACAATCAGTGCGACTGCCGAGGGAAAGGGCAATCCGGTTTTCTTTGTCGGGAGTGCTACCGGGAAAGATGGCATAGGCGGAGCCAGTTTTGCCAGCGCAAATATTACGGAAGAAAGTGTGGAAGAATTACCTGCGGTACAAGTGGGCGATCCCTTCCAGGAAAAAAAATTATTGGAAGCCTGCCTGGAAATCATTGCAACCGGCGCCGTAGTGGGCATGCAGGATATGGGTGCCGCCGGTATTATTTGCAGCACGGCAGAAATGAGTGCCAAAGGAAAATCTGGAATGATCATTCACCTGGATAAAGTGCCCACCCGCTCCAAGGCAGATGCTGAAACGGATGCAGGCATGAAGGCCTGGGAATTATTGTTGAGTGAAAGCCAGGAGCGCATGTTGGTTGTTGTAAAAAAAGGCCGGGAAGCAGAAGTACAACGGATCTTTGAAAAATGGGACCTGCCTTGCAGTCATATCGGCGATGTTACAGATGATGGCATTTTGCAATTTTATTATCATGAAAAGCTGGAAGCTGAAATTCCAGCAGACCTGCTGGTATTAGGTGGTGGAGCGCCGCAATATTCGAGGGAAACAGCCATACCCAAATACCTGGAGAAAAACAAGGCATTTAGTATTGACAGTATAGCCGATATTTCACCAGGCCAATTAAAGTCCATAGCAGAGCAATTGATTATTATCCCCAATATTGCCAGTAAAAGATGGGTTACGCGGCAATACGATAGTACGGTTGGCGCGGCAAACCTGAGCACCAATGCCCCTTCGGATGCCGCCATTGTTTTAGTGAAAGAAACGGGCACGGCGCTGGCAGTAACAACGGATTGCAATAGCCGTTATGTTTTTGCCGATCCTTATACAGGGGCTATGATAGCCGTGGCCGAAGCAGCGCGGAATATTGTGTGCAGTGGCGCTTTACCTATTGGTGTTACCAATTGCCTGAATTTCGGTAACCCATACGATCCGGAAGTGTATTATCAATTCAGTGAAGCGATACGGGGAATGGGAGAAGCTTGTCGAAAATTTGATACGCCGGTGACAGGGGGCAATGTGAGTTTTTATAATCAAAACCCGGAAGGCCCGGTGTATCCCACACCTACGATTGGGATGGTTGGTATTTTAGATGATCCCGAAAAAAAGATGACGCTGGACTTTAAAGAAGCAGGTGATCATATTGTATTGCTGGGTGAAATAAGAAATGATATAGGTTCTTCTGAATATTTGCATAAGATCAAACAAGTGGAATATTCTTCCTGCCCGGCATTTAACCTGGAGGAAGAGTTTATTTTGCAAAAATTTTTATTATCTCTAATTCATGATGGGCAGTTACAGAGTGCACATGATATCAGTGAAGGGGGCTTGCTGATCACGCTGATGGAGAAAGGCTTTCACAGGAACCTGGGATTTGATATTGATGCTACTTTCGAAAGTAGGGTAGATGCATTCTGGTTGGGTGAAGCACAAAGCCGGGTAGTAATCAGTTGTAATGACAAGCAATTAGCGACGATTAAACAAAGGGCAGCCGCGAATAATATTCCTGTTACGCTATTGGGTAAGGTTACTTCCGGCACTATAAGAATAGCCGGTGAGGATTGGGGGCCGATTACTGCCTGGAAAGATAAATATGATACCGCTATTGAGCATTGGATAAATGCATAGTGGTTGCTTAAAAAACATTGCATGGGAAAAAATAATACAGATTCACAACAGCATTCGAGTAAAATCATCATCACCGGGGCAGCCGGATTTATTGGCAGTTGCATGGTGCAATTCCTGAATGAAAAAGGTTATGATAACCTGGTGTTAGTGGATGATTTTGGGGTAGAGAAAAAAAGAAAAAACTGGGAAGGGAAAAAATATTTTGCATTGGTTGAGCGCCAGACTTTACTGGAATGGCTGGATGAAAATGCACACCCCATTCAATGTGTCATTCATCTGGGAGCGCGAACCGATACAACGGAATTCAATTATGCCATCCTGGAAGATTTAAATGTTTCGTATTCACAGGATGTCTGGAATTATTGCACGGCTTATGCTATACCGTTGATCTATGCCTCTTCAGCAGCCACTTATGGTTCGGGAGAACATGGTTATGATGATGATCATGCCGTGGTAGAACAGTTGCGGCCATTGAATCCGTATGGCATTAGTAAAAATGAATTTGATAAATGGGCACTGTTGCAGAAAAACCAACCACCCTATTGGACCGGGTTGAAATTTTTTAATGTCTATGGCCCGAATGAATATCATAAAGGCCGTATGGCAAGTGTTATTTTTCATGCACTTCATCAAATCAATGAAAATGGCTTTGTGAAATTATTTCAAAGCCATAAAGAGGGGTTTGAAGATGGCGAGCAATTACGTGATTTTATCTATGTAAAAGATATTACGGCTGTTATTTTCTGGATGATGGAATCGATGCTGCAGAAAAAATGGAAACGGATTAAAAATGGTTTATACAATGTCGGAACCGGTAAAGCGCGGACATTCAATGACCTTGTAGGGGCTACCTATGCTGCATTGGAGAAAGAACCTTCCATACAATACATCCCCATGCCGGAAGATATCCGCGATAAATACCAGTATTTTACAGAAGCCAATATGGATAAGCTTTTCAATGCCGGTTACCAGGAAAAAATGTATAGCCTGGAAGAGGGCATTCATGATTACGTGACGCAATACCTGGCAGAAAAAAAGTACTATTAATTTTATTCGAAAGATCGCGATGTATTATATATCCTACCACATGGCCATCCGGTATAAAAGAAATTTTAATTATAAAAAAACGGGCTTCGTTATGAAACCCGCTTTTTATTGATCTAATTTTTCATTTGTGAATTAAAATTTTCTGGGTTCCGGTAATTTTTTACGCGGGATCATTTCATCGCGCATTGCTGCATCATAAACAAATGCGGCAACGATGGTAGCGGCTTGTTTCAGGTCATCTTGTTGTAAATGTTCATATACATCCATATTACTATGATGTGTCCGTGTATCATATTCCAGCGGGTCCTGGATAAACTGAAAACCCGGTAAGCCTACGGCATCAAAGGCCAGGTGATCGGTGCCGCCGGTATTGCTGATCGTAAGTGTTTGTGCACCTAAATCATGAAAGGGTTCCAGCCATTGGCTGAAAATATTTCGCACGGCTTCATTTTCCTGCAGGTACACGCCTCTTATTTTTCCCGAGCCATTATCCAGGTTGAAATAAACAGACAGTTTACTATGCTCCGGTAAAAGTTTCATATCCCTGGGATCGGCAAATGTTTTCTTTACATAACCCCGGGAGCCAAGCAATCCCTGTTCTTCACCGCTCCATAAAGCAATGCGAATTGTACGGCGGGGACTGATACCAATGGACTTTAAAATGCGGATGGCTTCCATCATAACCATGGAACCGGCGGCATTATCCGTAGCGCCGGTACCGGATTGCCAGGAGTCGAGGTGGCCACCCAACATCACAACCTGGTCTTTCAATTTCGGATCGGTACCCGGAATCTCGGCTATAACATTGTAACCTTTAATGTCATCTGTGAAAAATTTTGTTTGTACATCAATATCCATTTTTACCGGCACTTTATTTTTTAATAAACGTACCAGCATCATATAATCCTCATACTGCAGGGCAATGTCCAGGAAATTGTCAGGGTCCGTTAATTTATAAGGCCCGGCCTGTTGTACAAATATGGTCCCGTCATGATTGCGGGGGCTGGAAGAAAAAATAGCTATAGCGCCTTCTTTAACGGCCATGGCTTTAAGCAGGTTGAGGACACTTTGGGCACCTTTATTTCTTTTCATATAGGCTTCCCATCTTTTCCGCATAGCTGCGGTGTCTTCGGGTTTGAGCACTTCTTTAGACATAGAATCCAATTCTACATCAGTAAAGCGGGTTGCATCGGGTTGGAAGCTCATTGAATAATTATCCTCGCGATCCATTATCAGGAGCTTACCGGCGAGTTTGCCGCGGTATGCTTCTAATGCCACCGAATCTTTGGCATCAATCAGCAATACATCTGCCTGGTGCGGGCCATTTGATCCACTGGTCCATGTTTTGGGATAAGCAGCTATCGGTTTATACCAGGGGGCAGTCATAGCGATATATGATTTTTCCAGTTCCCAACTTTTTCCAAAATCTCCCCAGGGATCAAGATGGGCATTTTGCAGACCCCAGGCGGCCAATTGGTCTTTGGCATAATTGGCTGCCCGGAAATATCCCGGCGAATTTGTCAACCGCGGGCCACTGGCTTCAGTGAGGTGAAAACCAATATCCATGACCTGCGAGTTATGCAGGCCTTCCTGGCGGATCTTTTGCATAATATTTAGATCAACATTTTCTTGTTGCGCAAAGAGGATCATCGGCATCAGGAAGAGAAAAGCAAAAAACATTTTAGCTGATTTCATAATAACTAATTAAAGGTGGAGGAATAAAATTTTCATCATTTTTAAAAGAATAAGGGAATATGCAATGAATGAAGGTAACGCTATATTGGTGTGGCCGGGCTATCTGATACATAGTTTCCCTTTTAAAATAGATGAGCGGTAAAATTTCCTGTAAAAAACGGCGCTTAATTTTGAAGGACTAAAAGGATACCCGTATTTTTGCGCTCTCAAAAATGGGGAATTAGCTCAGTTGGCTAGAGCGCTTGCATGGCATGCAAGAGGCCACCGGTTCGAATCCGGTATTCTCCACACAACTTATTCTCTACCAATCCACGGTTTGCGGATTGAATTATCCCGTATTTTAACCAAGTCTTTTATCAAATTTTTTTGTGCAGGTGGTTTACATCTGTTAATATTACTGAGCATTTCGAAGGAATAATCCCTGGTCCATCTTCTAAACCTGCTTTATGAAAGAAAACTATAACTGTTTATTGGTCCATATATAAAATTGCCCTTTTTTTTGATGAATTCATTTACAAAATGAATGTAAAAAATATCAAATGACTAAACTGAAGGATACTAAAAACCATCTGGCATCCGGCGATAATAAGGATGAGGGTAAAATAGCATTGCTTCGGACAATTGGTTTACCTACGGCAATTTTGTTGGTTGCATGTGCCGTGATTGGATCGGGAGTCTTTAAGAAGATTGCTCCGATGAGCGTTACGCTTATGGACAAAAACTATATTCTCCTGGCCTGGCTATTAGCGGGTATTATATCCATGTTTGGTGCATTTACCATGGCAGGAATGGCTACCATCACGAGTGAATGTGGGGGTATTTATGAATACCTCCGGTTGAGTTTCGGCAACTTTGTTTCTTTTCTGTATGGCTGGGCATCTTTCCTGATTATTGGCTGCGGTGGTAATGCGGCCATAGCCTTTATTTTTGCGCAATCTGTCAATTCCATAATTCCTTTACCGAATCCACTTGAATCCTGGAAGGATATTTCCATCGGGCATTTCATATATCCTTTTGAAAGTTCCGGTGTAAAGTTGCTTGGCATCATAGCTGTCTTATTGCTTGCCTGGGTAAATGTATTGGGTGCCCGGAAAAGCAGCTACCTCAATAACATACTAACGTTTGCAAAAATCCTCGGTATTATCACACTCATTGTTGCTGGGCTTAGCTATGCCGGAACACCGCATGTGACGGTGGCCACACATGTAACAACATCCGGTAGCAGTATTTTCAGCGCTATCATAGCCGCTATGGTCAGTGCTTTCTGGGCGTATGATGGCTGGTATTGTATTGGTTTTATGTCAGGTGAAATCAAGCGGCCAC
Organism: Parafilimonas sp.; assembly: GCA_039811225.1. Lineage (GTDB taxonomy): Bacteria > Bacteroidota > Bacteroidia > Chitinophagales > Chitinophagaceae > JAFDXJ01. The sequence continues at coordinate 7,188 of JBDHYG010000019.1, read as the reverse complement.
AAAGAAATATTCCGTTAGCGATCATTTCCGGCCTGGGAATCGTGATTATCCTGTACCTGCTATTAAATTATGCTTTCATTCATGTGTTGACTATTCCCACACTGGCTTCCTTGGATGAGAACAGCATTGCGGGAGTCGAAATGGCGCGTAAGCTGATGGGCGATACGGGTGTCGTTTTTATTGCGGTATTAATCGCGGTCAGTACGTTCGGGGCGCTCAATGCCATTATTATCACATATTCCAGGATGTATTACCGGATGGCACAGGAAAAATGTTTTCCAGAACGATTTACGCAGGTGCATCCCCGTTTCCGGACACCCTATTACACGATTATTTATTCAGGTATATGGACTTGTGTCCTGATCTTTTCGGGCACATTTGATATTCTGACGGATACAGTTGTCATGGTTGAATTTTTATTTTTTATTTTATTAGGTTGGGGCCTGATCAAAATGAAGCGGGCCGGGAAGATTACTGCCAGGGTAATCGCGTATCCATTTTCTCCTATTCTTTTGTTATTGTTTTCGCTGGGTTTGGTCATCAATACTCTTATCGTGGAGCCGGTGCAAGCAATGACCGGCCTGATCTTTACCTTGAGTGGTATCCCGTTATATTATTATTATAAAAGAAAACTCAAACAACCGGGCACAGCGGAGTAATGCATCAAAATTCAAAACTAATGAGTAAACAAGTAACAATGGAATTCCTTCATCAAACAAATGTAGCAGGTAAGGGATTTAAATATTACCTGTTTGCTTTATCAGGTCGTTACAGGTTGTATTCTGTTGAATTAGTTGAAAAACAAAAGAATGGTATGTTGCAGTAATTGGAAAAATTAAATACAGTAAGTCAATATTGAATATAGAAATTTATAATTATGAAAGCTATAATTAAAAAACCAATCTTCCTGGTTACCACATTCCTGCTTTTAGTAAGCCCATGTAGCACTTTTGCACAATTATCTTCTACACAAATAGATTCACTCATGCTTACTGCCATGCAAAAATTTAATGTAGCTGGCGCAGCAGTGGCCGTTGTAAAAGACGGGCAGGTAGTTCATAAAAAAGGATATGGTGTAAAATGGGTGCAAACTGCTTCTCCGGTAGATACTTTCACCAATTTTCAAATTGCGTCCAATAGTAAGGCTTTTACCACGGCGGCATTAGCCATCTTAATTGATGAAGGCAAGCTTTCCTGGAAAGACAAGGTGAAAAAATATATTCCCGAGTTTAAAATGTACAATGATTATGTGACGGAGAATTTTATGATAGAAGATTTGCTTTGCCATCGCAGTGGATTGGGACTGGGTGTGGGCGACCTGATGTTTTTTCCGGATGGATCTAACTTTACCATGCAGGATATACTCAGCAGTTTTCAATATTTTAAACCCACCTCTGCATTTCGCACTCAATTTGATTACGACAACCTTTTGTATTTTGTAGCAGGCGAGGTAATAGCCCGGGTAAGCGGCATGAGTTGGGAGCAATTTGTTACCACCAAAATTTTGCAGCCCTTACAAATGAATCATTCCTATACTTCATTTGCGGAGATGAAAGATAAAAGCAACCTGGCACATCCGCACTCCACCTTGAATCCGGATGGAACGACAAAATCAATCTCCTGGTTTACGGACATGATCAGTGGTGCGCCGGGAGGCATTTTATCTAATGTCGACGATATGAGCAAATGGGTAATTGCTCAACTCAATAAAGGAAAATATGGAGCCAAATCTGATAAACAATTGTTTTCTCCCGTCCGCCAAAAAGAAATGTGGACGATACATACGGTAACACCTGCCAATGCCTGGCGATACAATACGCATTTTTCGGGCTATGGTTTAGGATGGTTTTTACAAGATTTAAAAGGCAACATGAATGTTTCGCACACCGGGGGATTGCCGGGCATGTTGTCTAAAGTAAATATGATTCCCGATTTAAATTTGGGCATTATCATACTTACCAATACTGAAAGTGGCGGCGCTGCTTTATTTTCTGTTGTGAACAATACTATCGTTGACAGTTATTTGGGATTAGAAAAAATGGATTGGACAAAACTGTATGCAGACAGACTGCAAACAGGTGAAGCAACAGCCGACTCTGTTACCCAAAAAGTATGGGCAACGGTGGACGCTGCAAGAAAAACAAAAATTGATGGGTCAAATTTCATTGGAATTTATCAGGACAACTGGTTTGGAAAGGTTGAAATTTTTATGAAAGGCGATCAGCTTTGGTTCAGGTCTTATCGATCTCCACGGTTGAATGGGGCCATGTATTTTTATAAGGCCAATACATTCGCAATTAAATGGGAATACCGGGATATGCCTTGTGATGCATTTGCCCTTTTTACATTAGACGAGGAAGGAAAAGCACAAGGTATTAAGATGAAAGCCATTTCACCCATAACTGATTTCAGTTTTGATTTTCATGATTTGGATTTTCACCGGTTGGAAAAATAAAAATGGTTTATCAAATGTCTCTAATAATAAATAGTTGATAAGTTAAATACTATGCAGGCAAAAACGATCAAAGGAAAATCACCGGAAGAAATCCGTAGGGCGCTGCAAAAAAGTATGGCCGATGATTTCCGCCCTGCATTAGCCATTGTATTCATTTCTGTGAAGCAAAAAAGGAAAGCTGTTTGTGAAATATTGCGAAAAGAAAACATTGAAGTAATCGGCGCTACTTCCTGTCATGAATACATTGATGGCCATCAGAGTGAAGGTGAAATAGTGGCAATGTTGATGGATATCCCCAAAGGCGAGTTTTGTATTTTATTTGAGACTATTGGTGAAAAAACATTGGAAGAATCGGCTGCAAGCCTGGCTCAAAAGGTAGTGCAACAATTTTCCAAACCAGCCTTAATCTTGCTGAGCACATCGCTAAATGAAAGTGGAACGATACTGGACGGGGAAACGCTTGTTCGCAGCCTGGAGAAAACTCTTGGGCCGCAGGTTAATGTTTTTGGAGGCATGGCAGGTGATGATATGACGTTTAAAGGCACGTTCGTTTTTTGCAATGAGAAAGTAACAGATTATGGTGTGGTAGCACTGGTATTGGATGAAGAAAAAATTGCTATGCATGGTGTGGCATTATCCGGATGGAAAGCGATTGGTGTTTCCAAAACTATTACGAAGTGTCATGGAAATCTGTTATACGAGATTGATGGAAAACCGGCATTGGAAATGTATTTACGGCTATTGGGCCATGATATTGACAAAGTGGAAGACCAGATGAAATTTTTTGATTCGGTTGGGCTTTATTATCCTCTGCAAATTGAAAGGCCTGGCCGTGCATCAAAAATGTGCAACCCGATGGGGTACGACAAAACGGGGAATGCATTGATAATGGAATCCGAACTGCAGGAAGGCGATCAGTTCCGTTTTTCCACGCCGCCCGATTTTGATATTGTAGAAGCCATACTTGATAGTGCAAGAGAAATAAAGCAAATAGCAAAAACAGATGCTGATGCTGTATTGATATTTTCCTGTGCCAGCCGCCTCAGTGCATTGGGACCTATGGCACAGCAAGAAAACAACGGTCTGGCTGAAATTTGGAAAGCCCCCATGGCAGGTTTTTATACTTATGGAGAATTTGGAAGAGCAATAAACGGCAAACATGAATTTCATTCCACTACCTGTAGCTGGGTGGCTTTAAAGGAAAAATAAATAATATGAAAACAAAATCTATTATCATCAGGACAACACAGCGTATGATCATTTTGGTTATAATGCTAACAACTCTTTCCTATATATTGAATGGGCAAAATATAGCACAGACCAATTTTGATACAACGAAAGCAAAAGCACAAATCAATACCATGCTTGATGCTTTCAATGTAGCAGCAGCTAAAGCAGACTTTAATACATACTTTAATTTTTATACAGACAATGCCGTTTTCACCGGAACGGATGCTACTGAGCGCTGGGATACAAAAGCATTTATGGTTTGGGCAAAACCATTTTTTGATAAAGGAAAGACATGGAATTTCACTTCGCTTGAAAGACATATTTATTTTGATAAAACAGGAAGCACTGCCTGGTTTGATGACCTGTTGAATACGCAAATGAAAATTTGCCGTGGCTCCGGTGTGTTGGTGAAACAGAGTAATGAATGGAAAGTAGCGCAGTATATTTTATCTGCTACTGTTCCCAATGATCAAATGAATGAAGTAATAAAGTTGAAAGCTCCGGTTGAAGACAGCATCATAAATAAACTAAAAAATAAGTGAAACATGCAGCCACAGAAATTCACAAAACCATTTTATATTTTTTTTCTAATGATGCCTTCAGGAATCAGCCAGGGCTTTGTTACGGTAACATTACCTTTTTTACTTTCAAAAAATGGCTTTCCTGTATCCATTACCGCAGGTATAGTTGCCATTGGACTTTCGGCAATGTTATGGCGTTTTTTGTGGGGACCTGTAGTGGATTTAACTCTTAGTTTACGAAAATGGTTTTGGATAGGTTTACTGTTTACCATCACTACACTTCTTTTACTTTGTTTCATACCATTTACGCAAAAGGAAGCAACATTTCTTTCCATAATTGTATTTATATCACAGGTGGCTGCCACATTAACTTTTTTACCTGTAAATGGTTTTATGGCTTTGAGTATAAAAGACAAAAGTAAAGGAGAGGCTTCTGGCTGGTTTCAGGCAGGTAGTCTTGGAGGAATAGGAATCGGCGGTGGCGCGGGATTATGGCTGGCTATTCATTACAATATCATTATATCAGGTATTGTTCTGTGTATGGCTTGTATATTATTTGCGCTAGTGATCCTTTTAATCAAAGACATCCCACACAATAAAGAGAAAACAATAAAACAGGAATTAAAGTTAATGGGCAAAGAAATTTTTGCCCTGGTAAAATTGCCGGTTGCTTTATTTGTAATTATTCTGCTGACAACCCCAATTGGCAGTGGCGCTATGTCCAATTTATGGTCGGCTGTTGCTAATGATTGGAACACCAATGCAGATACTGTTGTGCTTGTTACAGGTATATTAAGCGGGGGTATAAGTGCAGTGGGAAGTGTAGCCGGAGGCTTTATTGCTGATAAGCGTGGTGTTTGGATCGCTTTTTTAGGTATCGGAAGTATTAGCGCATTACTTGTCTTATTATTGGCAATAATGCCATTGAAGCCATCAGTGTATATTTTCGGAGTACTTCTGTATGCATTTGCTACGGGTATGATGTATGCTGCTTTTACAGCTATCATCTATTTTGTAATTGGTAAAAGCAATGCAGTTACAAAATATTCTTTGATTTCTTCGTTGGGAAATTTGCCCGTAGTGTATATGACCAAATTCGATGGCTGGGTACACGATAAATTTAATAGCAGGTACATGCTTTCTGCAGAAGGCCTTGCCGGAATATTATTTGTAATTATTTTCTACCTGATTTTAAGGCGCATGAGATATAAAAAGTTGATTCCATCAACTGTGGAATAACAAAACTATCATCAAAATGCCTTTTTTATTTACTCGTTATAAACCAATTAATCATTATCAATTAACCATTCACCATTAACAATTATCAATTAAATAAAGTGAACGCAAAATCAATCAAAGGAAAATCAACAGAAGAAATTCAATCCGCATTGCAGCAATGCATAGCCAAAGAATTCAAACCCACATTAGCCATTTGCTTTATTTCAAAAAGCCAGAACAGAAAAGCAATCTCTGATTTATTGGACAAAAATGGTATTGCCGTTTTCGGCTGCACCACCAACGGTGAGTTTACAGATGAAGTCACTGAAAAAGGTAGTGCAGCCATCCTGCTCCTTGATATGAAGCCCGAAGACTTTACGATATATTTCTATGAATTTACCGAACCCAATTACCGGGAGGCAGCCAAACAAATAGCACAGGATGCAAAAGAAAAATTTGATACCCCTGCATTTTTGATCGGCCTTAGCCATTACGAAACCGATGGAGAAGAAATTCTTCATGGCCTGGCAGAAGTGGCCGGTGAAGACATCAATGTTTTTGGCGGTGGCGCCGGCGATGATTATGAGTTTACCGACAATTATGTTTTCACAAATGGGAAAGATGCCGGCAAAGCTATTTTATGCATGGCGCTCAACGAAGACAAAGTGAAAATAAAAGGTATTGCCACTTGTGGCTGGAAAGCCGTGGGCACCGTGAGGACGGTAACTAAAAGTGAAGGCAACCATGTATATATGGTGGATGATATGCCCGTATTGGATCTCACCGTAAAATATGGAGGCATTGAAGATGTAAACCCAGAGAATAAAAATTTGCTCATAGAGTTGGCCGCCAATTTCCCCCTGCAGTTGCAACGGGAAAAAGGCGATCCGGTAATGCGCCCCGGTTTGATGGTTGATTGGAACGACCGTTCTTATTATACCAGCGGTACGGTGCCACAGGGTTCCAAAGTGAAGTTTTCCTTACCCCCCGATTGGGATGTAATGGACAAAGTGGTGAAAGGGGTTGAAAACCTCAAAGCAACAAAAATGCCCGAAGCAGATGCGGTGGTGGTATTCAGTTGTGCCGGCCGGATCCTTTCGCTTGGACCGCTTATGACCAAAGAATTGGAAGGCATCAAAAAAGTATGGAATGTACCCATGGCGGGCATGTTCAGCAATGCAGAATTAGGCAGAGCCACCGGAGGCAATTTTGAAATGCACAATCTCACCACTTGTGTCATTGCTTTAAAGGAGAAATAAATTTTTATGTTACCAACTGTAGTATTTCATGGCATCGTTCCTTGCGTCGCACTCTTCAACTCCAGCAACAATGATGAACAAAAGGAAACCAATCAATAAATAAAATTTTAGATGAACCAACATCTCCAAAATATTCTCAATACCATTCAGCAAGATGAAAATCTTTCATCAGAACAAAAAGATGCTATTGCCAAATCACTAAAAGATGCGGACAAAGAGTTAGAGATTACCGCCTTCAAGCTTGACCGCACCGAAAAAGTAAAACGCACTACCGCCATATTGCTGGAAGAAACCATTGCCGAACTGGAACTGAAAAGGAAAGCAGTAGAAGAATCAAAAGATGCATTGCAAAAATCATTGGAAGAATTAAAAGCAGCGCAGCAGCAACTCATCCAATCCGAAAAAATGGCATCACTCGGTGAACTCACAGCCGGCATTGCACATGAAATTCAAAACCCGCTAAATTTTGTAAATAATTTTTCAGAAGTAAGCAATGAATTGATTG
>JBDHYG010000018.1:0-56011 GCA_039811225.1 Parafilimonas sp. | reverse complement strand
ATTATACTACTTATTTTCAACGTATTACCCCGTTTTTGCGAAATAGATATAACTATTTTTTCTGTTTCGTAAATACAACTTCCTCTTTCTTCAATAAACCTTCTATATCTTCAAGAGGACTTATAATTTGTACCAAATCTTTATTCGTAACATGCAAATAACGCAACGTGGTCTTGATATTGTTATGCCCCAAAAGCTTTTGTATAAATACAACATCAATCCCCTTATCTAATAAATGTGTAGCAAAACTGTGCCGCAACATATGCATACTTCCCTCTTGCCGGATGCCGGCTTTCCTCTTGGCTTTTTGCAAAACCATTTGTATGCTCCGCGCACTCAAATGCTCATCTTCTGTCACTCCTTCAAACAGGTAATGCCGGGGCCGATACTGCTTATAATAAGCCCGCAACATGACTAACATATGCGGACTCAGGCTCGCAACCCTGTCTTTCTTTCCTTTTGCTTTTCTAATAAAAATTGTTTTTCGCTGGCCATCAATGTCCTTCACTTTTAATGAAACTACTTCACTGACCCGTAAACCACAAGCATATGCCAGCATGATAATTGTCCTATGCTTCACGTTTTCAATAGAATTAATCAGGTCCGCAATGCGTTCCTTGCTGATGACTTTTGGCAGTATCGCTTGCTTCTTCGGCCGGGGAATATCCCAGAAAAACTTTGCCCGCCCCAAAACCTGCTCATAATAAAACTTTAATGCATTTAACCGGCTATGAATAGTATTTTCCCTTAACTGCAATTGCACTATACAATAATTTAAATAATCTTTTATCCGGTTGCTATCAAATGCCGCCGCGGAATGCTGCTGAATGGCTCTAAGAAAAATTGCCATCTCATTTAGATAGGTTCGCATCGTAGAGGAACTGTACCCCTTTAGCCGTAAATGCTTTTCCATTTCCGGCAATACCTGGCGATTGATTGGCTGGATACTCCCGGCCGGTCGGTCTTTCAGTCGTTCCTTGGTTCGAAAAACCGGGGGTAAAATTTTTTCTGCTGTTGCACGATGTAAGTTTTCCGTCTCCTTCATAAAAGCATCGGCCTGGATGGTAACTTTCCCTTTTAACACCTCCCGTAGATGACGATAATTGGCTTCCGAAAAAAGCATATACCAGCATTGGTTCGTCTGGCTCCATTGCGCCTGGACGGTAGCCTGTATGAATTGATTCAACGTGGAATCTTTTTTGAAATAGATACCAATACACGCCTTGTTATGATGTGTGAGGGGTTTTAATATCATCTCCGGTAATTGCATGTAAGTCAGCTGTTGTAAACACACTCCGTGTAAGCCAGTCACAATCCTGTATGCCGGTTACATCTTTTATAGATATACGTGGAGTACTATATCCTGGTAATTCTAAAATAAAATTAAAATAATTTAGGAATCGAAATAGGGGAAAATTCACCTTTTTCAATTAGTAAAGAACCTTAGATTATCGGTAAGATTGGATTCACGTTTCCTGGTATACATTGCCTCTCGTGGAATAATAATTAATTAGCGCTGAATCCCGGGCAAAAAAATGGAGCAACCTGCATTGCTCCATTTAAGTATTTTGATTTGAAAGCCTACAGTCTTTTTATCCGGATATTTCGAAACCATACATCCCCTCCATGATCCTGCAGGGCAATATGGCCTTCATGAAATTTTCCAAAATCAGGCATGGTATGAAATTTACTGCCGGCCACCATTTTATCCCATTGCGCATCCCACATGGTCGTGGATACCACATGTACTTTATTCAGGTAAAAATCCAGTTTACCCTTATTGGCTATGATCTCTACCTGGTTCCATTCCCCGACAGGTTTAGCTGATTCAGGTAAGGCAGCTATAAGATCATATAAATCACCCGCCCGGTGTTTCGGATAGTGGCCGTCTTCATGCCCTTCATTATCGATCACCTGCATCTCCGGGCCGGTAAGCCATACATAAGGATATTTGGCCGGGTTATCCGCTACGTAAAATATAATGCCACTATTTCCACCCGGTGAAATTTTCCATTCCAGTTGCAGGTCAAAATTGGCAAAGCTGTCATTGGTCACCAGGTCGCCACCATCTTTTACGGAAGGATCAAAATGGAGTATCCCATTGGAAGCAATCCAGCCGGAACCCGCTTTTGTCTTGCCATACGAGTGCCAGCCATTTGTACTATGCCCGTCAAATAAAACCTGCCATCCACCCGGTGTAGCGGAATCTGCTGAAGCCGCCGGTTGTGGTGTGTGACAGGCTACCATTCCCATTAGGAACAGGGTGGAAACGAATCGTGATGAATGCATTCGATTAATTAGTCTTTAATAAAAGGATGTATTTTACCATTTGTTCGGCATCCGGTTCTGAAACAGTAGGATGCGGTGTCATGGCTACCTGGCCCCATACGCCGGTACCACCTTTAATTACTTTCTCTGCCAGCATTTTTACATTCTCCGGTGTATTGGCATATTTATTTGCCACTTCCTGGTAGGCAGGTCCGATCAGTTTTTCAGAAACTTTATGGCAGGTAAGGCAATCATTTTTCCCGATCAGTGCCAGGCCCGCTTTATAATCCGGGTTTTGTGTGATATCGGTTGCGGAAGCATCCGTTGTAGTGGTTTCCGGTGTGGTTGTAGTTTCGCCGGTATTCTCGGTACTATTATTACTGTTGCTACTGCAAGCGGCCACGAAGAGCACCATGGCGGCAAAGACAAGAAATTTTTTCATAATTATTATTTTTTTAAAAGATAAAATAGTCTAACAAAGTTATATACTATTTCCAATAAGTTGTTTATTTAAATCCTGATCAGTTTTTGCGGAAGCAAAATCATCAAACATTTTTTCGGTGACAGGAATTATATGTTGTTGTATAAAAGCAGCTCCTTCCCGGGCGCCGGTTTCAGGATCTTTTAAGCAACATTCCCATTCGAGAACCGCCCAACCCGGGAAATCATATTGCGCCAGTTTACTGAAGATGGCTTTAAAATTGACCTGCCCATCACCCAATGAACGAAAACGGCCTGCCCGGTGGAGCCAGCTTTGAAATCCGCCATATACGCCCTGCCGGCCACTGGGATTGAATTCTGCATCTTTTACATGAAACATTTTTATACGCTCATGGTAAATATCAATATAGTCCAGGTAATTTAGGCATTGCAAAATAAAATGCGATGGGTCATATAGTAAACAGGCACGCGGATGCTGTTGCACTTTTTCCAAAAACATCTCATAGCTGATGCCATCATGCAAATCTTCTCCCGGGTGGATCTCATAACAAAGATCAATACCATTCTCCGCATATACATCCAATATCGGCCGCCATCGTTTCGCTAATTCAGTAAAGCCTTCTTCCACTAATCCCGCAGGCCGCTGTGGCCAGGGATAAACCATGGGCCATAAAAAAGAACCACTAAAAGTGACCGATGCTGTTAATCCTAAATGTTGTGAAGCTTTGGCAGCATATTTTAATTGCTCTACTGCCCATGCCTGCCGGGCTTTCGGGTTGCCCCGCAGGGCTACCGGTGCAAAACCATCAAACAATAAATCATACGCCGGATGCACGGCCACTAACTGTCCCTGCAAATGCGTAGAGAGTTCTGTAATCACCAGGCCCTGTGCTTCCACGGTACCCCTGATTTCATCGGCATAAGTTTTACTCTCTGCTAATTTTTGCAAATCAAAAAGCCGGGTGTCCGTTGTGGGCAGTTGTACCCCTTTGAAACCCAGGCTGGCCGCCCATTTACAAATACTTTCCAGGCTGTTGAAAGGGGGCTTTTCATCCAGGAACTGGGCTAAAAAGAGGGCAGGGCCTTTGATTGTTGTCATTTGTTATAGATTGAAAATGGATGATAAAAATTTATTGAACAGGTAGCAGGGGTAACCATTGTCCGCCGGCTGCCGAGGAAGCTACTACCTGTTGGATAAATGCCATACCCCGGATACCTTCTTCCACGCCGGGGAAATCCAGCATTTCTTTTGACGGCTGTTCACCAGCCTGGCGCGCTGCTAAGGTCAATGCAAAATTTTTGTAGAGATTGGCAAATGCTTCAATGTATCCTTCGGGATGGCCTGCCGGTGTGCGGCAATTGGCCAGGGCAAATGAAGAAAGCTGATCAGTGAAATTGGTTCCGGCATATAAAATTTCCCGTGGCCGATGCTTCCATTTAACCACTAATTGCTGGGGGCATTCCTGGTGCCATTCAATCCCTCCTTTTTCTCCATACACACAAATGGATAAAGCATTGTTTTCACCGGCTGCAATTTGTGTAGCCGTCAATATGCCACTGGCACCGTTTTCAAATTGCAACAACACATTACCATCGTCATCCAGGTGCCGGCCGGGAACAAGGGTATGCAGGTCGGCACAAAGCTTTGAAATTTTTATACCTGAAATATATTCCGCCAGGTGAGCAGCATGTGTGCCTATATCGCCCATACAACCACTTTGCCCGCTTCGGGCCGGATCGGTACGCCAGGCAGCCTGTGCATTTCCTTCTTTTTCGGATAATTCACTCAACCAGCCTTGCGGATACGTAACCACCACTTTTTTCACTTTGCCAAAAACAGCCTGGGCAAACATCGCCCGGGCCTGCTTTACCATGGGGTAGCCGGAATACGTATGTGCCAGGCAACACAACAGGTTTTTTTCTGCTAACAGGCCACGTAGTTGCAGCGCTTCCGTGAGTTGGTAGGTAATCGGTTTTTCTATGAAAATATGAAAACCATTTTCCAGCGCGAGTTTAGCTGGTTGAAAATGCTGGTGATTAGGTGTAACGATTGAGATGAAATCAATTTTTTTCTCAGCCGGTAATTGGCTTTCCGTTAATATCATTTCTTCATACGAGCCATAAATACGGTCATCGGGTAAAAACAATTCCCTGCCGGAAGCTTTTGAATTAGCAGCCTGGGAACTGAATGCCCCGCAACATAATTCTATTTGGCCATCCATATTCAATGCCATTCGGTGAATAGCCCCGATAAACGCACCACGGCCACCGCCGATCATACCCATCCTGATTTTTCGCTGCATACTGAAGATTTAAATGTGCTTACAAATTTAATGAAGTAAATTTTGTATTCCCGGCTTTATACCGGGCAGATTTTTTAAAAATAAAAGCATGAGAGAAACCTTTAATTTTGAATCTCATTGACCCGGAAAAAAAATTATATGGAAAAAATAGCCAGGCGAAAATTTATAAAAACCACTGCGGCATTGGGCGCCTTAACCTTGCTTAATAGGAACAGCTTATTTGCACGGGATGCTGCCAGGCACCTGAAACATTTTGGTTTGCAATTATACACATTGCGGGATGTCTTTGGCAATGATCCCGCGGGGTATATCCGCCAGGTGGGTGAAATGGGATACCGGGAAATAGAAAGCTATGAAGGTAAAGAGGGGATGTTCTGGGGAATGGAACCACAGGAATTTAAAAAATGTATTAATGATGCAGGTATGCAATTAATATCCAGCCATTGTGATATTACCCAGGATTTTGAGCAAAAAGTAATACAGGCAGCATCCATCGGGATGGAATACCTTATTTGCGCCTGGGTAGGCCCACAAAAAACCTTAGATGCCTATAAAAAAATTGCAGATGATTTTAATGTAAAAGGGGCACTCTGTAAAAAACATGGGATCAAATTTGCATACCATAACCATGCATATTCATTTAAAGAAACTGAAGGCCAGGTGCCTCAGGATGTGATGATGCAAATCACAGACCCTGCACTCGTGGATTATGAAATGGATTTTTACTGGGTCATCACGGCAGGCGCCGACCCGATTCATTATTTGGAAAAATATAAAGGCCGCTTTACCCTGGGGCACCTTAAAGACCGTAAGAAAAATGCCGCTCCGGAAGATACAGATGCTTCCTGCACCTTGGGCCAGGGCAGTATTGATTTTTCAAAGATCATCCCGGTTGCCAGGAAAAACGGTATGCAACATTTTTTCTTAGAACAGGAACGGTACGATGGTACTACGCCCATTCAATGTGTGGAGGATAGTGCACGCTATTTAAAGAAACTTAAAATTTGATTTGCTCGCCTTGTGCATCAAAAAAATGAAAATCCGTAAGTGGGTAGCCATTCTCTTTTTGCAGTTTTAAACGGATCTTATATTTCCTGCTCATTTTATAACGCAAGGAGAAAATACCTTTGGTGAGGTGTGAATACAGGAAGGGGTGGACATGCAGTGTCAGGTTTTTATGTTGATGGCTAACCAGGTATTCCAGTTTCTTTTCTATTTCATCTACCAATAACAGGGTGGAACTCACTTTTCCGGTGCCATTACAACTGGGGCAATTTTCTGCCGTTATAATATTTACTTCGGGCCGCATCCGTTGCCGGGTAATTTGCATGAGGCCAAATTTGGAAATGGGTAAAACAGCATGTTTGGCGCGGTCCGCTTTCATAAATTCATCCATGGCTTCCTGCAGGCGGCGGCGGTTTTCCGGCAACTTCATGTCGATAAAATCGATAACAATGATACCACCAATATCGCGCAGCCGCAACTGGCGGGCTATTTCCCGGGCTGCTTCCAGGTTGGTGCCCAATGCATTTTCTTCCTGGCTGTTGCTGACACTTTTATAACCGCTGTTGACATCGATCACATGCAAGGCTTCAGTATGTTCGATGATCAGGTAAGCGCCACTATTGAGGTTGACGGTTTTTCCAAAGGAGGCTTTTACCTGTTTGGTAATACCCATCTGGTCAAATAAAGGCACACCATTTTGATGCAGGCTTACAATCCCTGCTTTATGCGGGGCAATTTTTTGAATGTATGATTTGGTATCGTTATATACATTGCGGTCATTGGTGATGATAGCATTGAAATCTTCATTCAGCAGGTCACGCAAAATGCTGGTGGTTTTGTCCTCTTCGCTCAGGATCTTTGCCGGCGCTTCAGCTCCCTTTAAAGTTTGTTGGATTTTTTTCCAGGTTTCAATGAGTTGAAGCAGGTCATCATGCAATTCAGCAGTCTTTTTTCCTTCGGCTGCGGTACGCACGATCACACCCAGGTTAGCGGGCCGGATTGCTTCAATGATCTTTTGCAGGCGGCGCCGCTCATCTCCGGATAGTATTTTCTTGGATACCGCTACAATATTATTGAATGGTGTAACCACCACGTAACGGCCGGGTAAGGATATTTCACAACTCAGGCGTGGGCCTTTGGCGGCAATAGGTTCTTTCAAAATTTGAACAAGAATATTGGGCCGGCCATTCAGCACTTCGCTGATCTTCCCCGATTTGACAATCTCCGGCTCTATTTCAAATTTTGAAAAATCAAAATCATTTCCCAGTTTATCCTGTTGGCAGAGTTGGGTAAATTTCAGGATGGAGCGTACATACGGGCTGAGGTCGGTATAATGCAGGAAAGCATCTTTTTCAAAACCCACATCTACAAATGCTGCATTTAAGCCAGGAATGATTTTTTTCACTTTGCCCAGGTACAAGTCGCCCACTCCAAAGTTGGCATCCATTTTATCATTATGGATTTCTACCAGCTTTTTATCTTCCAGTAGAGCTATATCTATACCGGAAGTATTGGCATGTATGACTAATTCTTTATTCACACGAAGTGATTTTCATTTTTCAAACCCGTCAGTGTAATGGGGTGCTATGGTTTACATTGCTAACATCCAGGGTTGCCTGATTAATAAGGCAAGCGCTATGAACACCGGGGGAGGGGCAATTGACATATTTCAAATTGCATCAATGACCTTACGATATTTACAGGATGGATGATTTGAAAAGAAAAAACTATTTGTTCTTCTTTTTATGACGATTCTTTCTCAATCGTTTTTTTCTCTTATGAGTGGCAATTTTATGACGTTTCCGTTTTTTTCCACAAGGCATATACCAATGTTTTTTGTTATAAATCAGTTTTATTGTAAAATATCTATTCGCTGCTGAATCTCTTTTTTGGCTTCCGGTATGCCGATCATATCCT
Source organism: Parafilimonas sp. (assembly GCA_039811225.1). Classification (GTDB taxonomy): domain Bacteria; phylum Bacteroidota; class Bacteroidia; order Chitinophagales; family Chitinophagaceae; genus JAFDXJ01. The sequence goes on along the minus strand of JBDHYG010000018.1, from coordinate 48,077 downwards.
GTGCTTTCTTATACCATATAACCGCATTGGGCTTATCACCCAATCGTTCATAGGTTTCTGCCAGGTTAAAAACAGCTTCCAGGTTTCGAGGGTCTTTGCTTACCACAAACCGGAAACGTTCAACGGCTTTATCCAGTTGGCCACTTTTCACATCCCCCTGCCCAAGCATCATTTGGGCATATAGGTTTCCAGGATCACGGTCTGCTACGGCTTTAATGGCCAGGATCCCTTCCATGGGGGAAGCGCTGATATTGCCAAAAATGTAACAGGCGCCAATGCCGATCTTCGCCGAATCAAAATTCGGGTTGATTTGCAGGGATTGTTCATAAAGAGCTTTCACGTTTGTAGCCAACCAGTTTTGTTTGGCAGGGTCACTCTCTGCCATGAGTTGGCTTAACAGCAAACGGGCGGCAAAGTTGAGCTTTTTTTCAGAATTTTCCAATTTTGCTTCTTCGCCTAAATAATATGCCCCAATGTCCGGACGATGCAGGCTATCTCCCCAGTAATTGGCCAGTTGCTGATAAATAGCGATTTGTTGTTTTTTCACATCCCCCCGAACCACAGAATTTTCGAGTTGGGTGAGGGTGGTAATCTGTGCCGGGTTAAGCTCTTTTTTGGCACTAACCAGCAGGGAATCAATCGTTATTTTGGCTATGGGCATTTCCTGTCCATTCGCAGTCGGGGCACTTCCTGCGCCCACGAGTTTCGTAGTTTTGCCAAAGAAAAATAAAGCCAAACATACCACCAGGGCTGTGGTGACCAAAATAAATTGTTGTTTTTTCACAAATATGCCATTGAGGCCGCGAAGTTACGGATTCTGAACGAGCTGTACATCTTTTACAAATTCTTTGGAAGGCTTAAAGGCCGGGATAAAATGTGCCGGGATATGTACCGCCGTATTCTTTTTGATATTCCTGCCGATTTTGGCAGCTCTTTTTTTCAGGATAAAACTGCCAAAGCCCCGGATATAAATATTCTCCCCATTAGAAAGGTTACTTTTGATTTCTTTGATCAAGGTTTCTACGGTTACCAATACATCCACTTTGGGAATACCTGTTTTGTTGGCAATGTTTGAAATGAGGTCGGATTTTCTCATAAATAAAAATTATACAGTTTTAGCAAAGGATTTTATTGCATTTCTTTGACAGGTAAATAAATTTATTCGCTGAAATCTGAATCACCGGGGCCTGCAAAATTTTTACCAGGGTTTCAAATATATGCAAATTTGTAAAGAATGCGAAAAACTGACTTTAAAAAAATTCTTTTCAAATGGGATAAAGAGCAAAATACCCGGCAAATGCCCTGGAAAGCCTGTACAGATCCATACAAAGTCTGGCTAAGTGAAATCATTTTGCAACAAACACGGGTAGAACAGGGACGTTCCTATTACGAGCGATTCATCCAACATTTTCCCACCATATCGGATCTTGCCAAAGCCTCTCCACAAAAAGTCCTTCGCTTATGGGAAGGCCTGGGCTATTATGCCCGTTGCAGGAATATGCATGAAACGGCAAAGCAGGTGGCCACCACATATAAAGGTACTTTTCCCAAAACCTATGAAGGCCTCCTGGCATTAAAAGGCATCGGGCCTTATACGGCCGCCGCAATCGCCTCATTTTGTTATGGCCTGCCTTACCCGGTTATTGATGGGAATGTATATCGAATACTGGCACGCATTTTTAAAATTGCCCTTCCTATTGATTTCACTGAAGGGAAAAAATATGTGGCACAATTAGCAGATACATTACTGGATAAAGAAAACCCGGGCGCTTATAACCAGGCTATCATGGATTTTGGCGCTACGGTTTGTAAACCGGCACAGCCTTTATGTGATACCTGTTATTTCAGGAAACATTGCCTGGCATTCCAGGAAGGGCAGGTGATGGCCTACCCGGTAAAAAATAAATCACTCATTAAAAAAGACCGGTGGTTTACCTGGTTTGTCTTTTCAAAAGAAGGAACTGTTTTTATTCGTGAAAGAGTACAACAGGATATTTGGCAAAACCTCTTTGAGTTTTATTTGGTGGAGACACCGGGTCCGCCTAAATGGAATAAGCAGAAAGTGCAGGATTTGCTTACCGGGAAAATTACCATGAAAGAAAAACTGGTTACCATCAGTACGCTCAAAAAGCAGGTATTGAGCCACCAGGCCATTCATGCCATTTTTATTGAAGTGCCGGTTACAGGTAAAGTTGCGGCACGCTTTCTGGGTGGAGGGGTATGGGTGGAGAAAAAGAAATTAAGCGCTTATGCTTTCCCAAAGATGATCCGTGAATACCTGCGAAATCAATAATGCTTTCTTAATTTTAAATTTGAATGGGGTGTATGGAAAAAATTTCTATAACTTTAATTCCGGTAATCCATTCATGCAAAATTTTTTTTTATGAGAGGCGTAAATAAAGCAACACTGATCGGTAACCTGGGAAAAGAACCGGATATACAAGTGTTGGAAGGCAATATTCCCGTGGCAAAATTTCCATTGGCCACAACAGAAACCTATAAGGATAAAAATGGGAAACTGGTTTCACAAACCGAATGGCACTCCATCGTCCTATGGCGCGGGCTGGCCGACCTGGCTCAGAAATACCTGCACAAAGGAAGCCTCATTTACCTTGAAGGGAGATTGCGTACCCGGAGCTGGGAAGATAAGGATGGTGTAAAAAAATTTGCTACAGAAATCATTGGCGATAACCTGATCATGCTGGATAAACGCACGGAAGGCGGAAGTACCGGCCATGAAGGCCCGGACTTACCACACCAGGAAGATGACCAACAAGGCCTGCCATTCTAACGCTTCCGTTATTTGGAATGCAGCAATTGTACGGCTGTTTTTTTTACCTAAATTAGAAAATCTTGGAGCATGCACATATAAAGTGGGGGAATTCATTGATCAATATTTTTGGCGATGTAAGCCCTGAACATTTACCTGTCTTATTGGTCCTGTTCATGATTTTCCTGGCAGTTTCTTTTATTCTTTCCGGTGCCCAAACGGCTTTCTTTACTCTGGACAAGCGCGATCTCGATATGTTGCAAACGAAAACGCGGCCCGTGTATAAAAGAATTTTGCATTTGCTGGAAGAGCCTCGTTTATTATTTTCCGCGCTGTACACTGCCAATATTTTTTTCAATATTGTCCTGATCATCGTTTCCAATGCCTTGCTGAATGGCATTATCCCTTTTGATAAATTAGGTGCTCCCTGGCTGGAATATCTTATTCGCATCATTCTTATAACTTGGGTCATTCTCTTGTTTTGCGAAACATTACCCAAGAAATATGCACGCCATAATAACCTGCGTTTTGCCCGTGATTTCGGTGTGGTAGTGGAAGCGGCATATTATTTATTTAAACGGATTGGTTCCTGGATGCTTTTTTATGCCAATGCTATTGAAAAAAAGATCGGTAAAAAGCCATTTACCTTTTCGCTGCCGGAAGAATTGGAAGCTGTTGTAGAAGACAATTCTGATACAACCACATCAGACCAGGAAAAAAATATGCTGAAAGGAATTTTGAAATTCACCAATATCTCTGTTCGGCAAATTATGCGGCCGCGGCCTGATGTCAGTGGGATAGAATATGACACAGATTTTGGTGCTTTGCAAAAAAAGATTGAAGCCTTGCACTATAGCCGGATACCTGTATATAAAAATGACCTGGATGAAATTGTGGGAATCATTCATACAAAAGATATACTGCCCTATCTTTCCGAAAGTAATGCGTTTGACTGGCACCCGCTGATGCGGCAACCTTATTTTGTACATGAACAAAAAATGATTGTCGGTTTGCTCAAAGAGTTTCAGCAAAAACGTTTTCATTTTGCCGTGGTCGTGGATGAATTCGGCGGGACCAGCGGCATTGTCACCATGGAAGACATCCTCGAAGAAATCATCGGGGAAATCAAAGATGAATTTGATGAAGAAGATTCCGGCATGCGCAAGTTGGATGCACATAATTTCATCTTCGACGGCCGTACCATGATTTATGATGTTTGTAAATTCCTGCAAATCCCCTTAACGACTTTTGATGCCGTGAAAGGGGAAAGTGATTCCCTGGGTGGTTTGCTCCTTGAACTGGCCGGACGCATGCCGGAAAAAGATGAAGAAATCAAAAGCGGCGATTTTATTTTTACCACCTTGGAAATGAATAAAACGCGTTTGCAAAAAATTAAAGTAACGCTTGTACCCAAAGCAGATCAGCCGGTGTAAATTTGCGTGGGTTGCCCAATAATTTTCCATCATGAAAGGAACATCATATTTTAAAATTTTCTTCCTCATTTTATGTTGTGCCTGTACGGATTCATACACACCCCGGCCGGAAGGGTATTTTAAAATTCATTTTCCTGAAAAAAAATACCAGGTCTTCGACAAGCCCGGTTATCCGTATTCTTTTGAATATCCCGTGTATGCACAAATCGTAAAAGACAGCAGCTTTTTTGGAGACACACCGGAAAACCCCTGGTGGATTAATATTTTTTTCCCGCAATTCAATGGTACCATTTATATCAGCTATAAAGAAGTAGGCCCTTATACGTTGGAAAAATTATTGAATGATGCCTTTAACCTGACCAATAAACATGCCATTCGTGCTTCTTATATTGATGACTCATTGATACAAACTCCACTGGGTGTACATGGTATGTTTTTTAAAGTGAGTGGCGAAGTGGCTACGGCCAATCAATTTTTTCTGACCGATTCAACACGGCATTTCCTGCGGGGCGCATTGTATTTTAATGTAACTCCCAACCAGGATTCATTGCAACCAGTCAACCAGTTTTTGATTGAAGATGTGCGGCATTTAATCAATACATTAAAATGGAAATAAAAATTAGGAACCTTGATAGCAATTGACAACATATTGATCAGTGATGAGATAGCAACAGAACAATTTGTTTGCGACTTAATCAAATGCAAAGGCGGTTGCTGTGAAGATGGCGATGCCGGCGCTCCCTTGGCGGATGCGGAATTAAAAGCGTTGAAGAAGTATATAAAGGCCATCAGGCCGTATCTTACACCGGAAGGGCTGGCGGCAATTGAAGCGCAGGGTTTATTCGTGCATGATGCGGATTTTGGCTGGGTGACACCAACGATCCGGGGCGGCATTTGTGCCTATGGGGTACGCGATGAAAAAGGTATTATCAAATGTGGCATCGAACAAGCCTATAACGATGGAAAAATAAAATGGAAGAAACCGATCAGTTGTCATTTGTTTCCCATCCGAATTGCTCAAAGCAAAGAAAATGCATCATTGGAGTATGTGAACTATGAACCCCGGGAAGAACTTTGTAGCCCTGCCTGTGTACTGGGAAAAAAATTGAAAATGCCGGTATATGTTTTTTTAAAAGAAGCCCTGATACGAAAATATGGAGAAGCATTTTATCAAACACTGGAAGCAACAATAGCTCATATGCAACAAGAAAAAATTCTCTGAACATTACACCTGAAAATAGCCTCATAAGCCATGACACATAATGAATCTGTTTTTCGCGCCAAAAGCATTAATAAATCTGCAGATCTGTCGCACCGGAAAAAGATCAGTTTTAATATTGGTAAGTACAATGCAGCCGTAGCAGAAGGGAAAGAACAATTTACAGAAATTCCCGGGGTGAAAGAACGCGCTAAAAATATTAAATGGCGGGTCATGGAAAACCTGGGTAGTTGGTTGGAAATGTTTGAGCAAAAAAGTATTGAAAACGGGGCAAAAGTTTTATGGGCACAAACCGGGGAAGAAGCAATAGAACTAATCGGGAAAATTTGTAAGGAACGAAATTGCCACTTGCTGGTAAAAAGCAAAAGCATGGTGACGGAAGAAATCCATCTCAATCACTACCTGGAAGAAGCGGGTATTGAAAGTGTTGAAACGGATTTAGGAGAATATATACAACAACTGGATGGGGAACCTCCTTATCATATTGTTACCCCGGCCATGCACAAAAGCAAAGAAGATGTAGCCAAACTTTTTGAAACGAAGCTGGGCACGGAAGCCGGTTTATCACCGGAACAAATCACCCTGGTAGCCCGGAAAAACCTGCGGGAAAAATTCAGGCAGGCAGAGATTGGTATTACCGGTGCTAATTTTCTGCTGGCAGATGCCGGCGCAATTGCCATTACGGAAAACGAAGGCAATGCCCGGCTCAGTACTTCCTGGCCCAAAACACATATTGTCCTGGCGGGTATTGAAAAGATACTGCCTTCCATCAAAGACCTGGCACTTTTCTGGCCATTGCTTTCCACATTTGGTACGGGGCAAAAGATGACGGTGTATAATAGTATCATTTCCGGGCCAAAGAAAAAAGATGAAACGGATGGGCCGGAAGAAATGTTTGTGATCTTATTGGATAATGGCCGCACCAATTTGTTGAAGAACCCAAAAGTTCGAGAGGCTTTGTATTGTATCCGTTGCGGTGCCTGCCTGAATGCCTGCCCGGTGTATAAAAATATTGGTGGCCATAGTTATGGTGTTACATATAGTGGCCCGATCGGCAGTGTCATCACGCCACACCTGGAATCTATGAAAGGATATAAGCATTTGAGTTATGCCTCCTCACTTTGCGGGAATTGTACGGAAGTATGCCCGGTAAAAATCAGCCTGCACACTTTGCTGCTCGAAAACCGCCAGGAATCTGTAGAAGACGGATACACTTCATTATCTGAGCGTATGGCCTGGAAAACCTGGCGTACCGCGAGTTTGCGCCGGTCGATGATGAATATGGGCAGTGGCCGTTTGAAAAATAAAGTCGTTAACGGCCTTTTTAAAAACTGGACAAAACACCGGGGACCTTTACATTTCAGCGATAAAACGTTTAATGAAATGTGGCAGGAAAAAATGAAAAAGAAACCGGCTGATTAATTGGCATTAGGGGCATTCCATTCATTATCTTTTTTATTGCTGTCCACATCATAAAAGTCACCTAAAACCACTTTTACTAATTTCTTTTTTACCTGTACTTCAAAATTTATACTGGTAGTATATTGCCATACGGCAATGCTTCGGTGAATCTTTTGTGTGCTGCCATCTTTAAAATAAAGTGTCAAGTGGATGGGCACGGCTTTGTTCCCATGTTTCTCCACGGTAATTGAGTAATGGCCGGGGTTCCCGGAAACTTGTGTAATTGCAAGATCAGGAATGCCATTATCAAAATACCAGTTTTTCCAAAACCAGTTCAGGTTGACACCACTCCCGGTATTCATGCAATTAAAAAAATCATAGGGCCGTGGATGTTTGCCATTCCATTTTTCAATATAGTAATGCAGGCCTTTATAGAATGTCGCATCACCGAGCATCTCTTTTACATACAAATACCCAAATGCCGGTTTGGGATAGGTATTCAGAAATGCCGGGTCACCGGTTTCTTGAGTTGTTAATGTTGTTATGGGCATATCTGCTTCATCACCGGCAAAATTTTCATATGGGATAATTCCATACGGATCAGCATAATTGCTGTCGATCATAGGAGTCAGCAACCATTCCCCAATAGTGGCCCAGCCTTCATCCATCCAGCCATATTTCGTTTCATTGATCCCCATATAAAATGGAAACATGGTATGAAAAATTTCATGATCCGTGAGTTCAATGGTTTCTTCCCGGTCTTCCAGCGGGTTATCATTTACCATCATAGGATATTCCATTTGATCGAGGCCATCAAAAACTGTTTCATGTGCATATGGGAAAGGCCATTTTGGGAAACGATGGCTCATATAATCCACCGTTTTTCGGGCAAAATCAATGACTTCATAAAAATCACGATGCTCGGGGTTAAATGCCACATCCACCCGGGTACGCCTTCCGGTAGCAGAATCAACCACTACACTGGTACTTTTCCAGAGATAATGATCACTTGTGGCAAAAGCAAAATCCGTTACATTTTTCGCTTCAAAATGCCAGGTATTTGTAGCGTTGTTCCTGGTGATGCTTTCCTTTTGAGCAATATCCGCGCTGTCAATTATATCAATGACATTATCTCCGGTTTCTGCTGCTGCCAGGCGCTTACAATATTTTTCTTTAAGCACATCCCGACAATTGGTGAGGTCACCGGTAGCCCATACAATAAAATTTTTGGGAACAGTTACCTGTACTGAAAAATCACAGAAGTCATTATAAAATTCCTGCGAGCCCAGGTAGGGATTCCGGTTCCAGCCATCAATATCATCATACACGGAAATGCGCGGAAAAAAGTAAGCGATAAAAGCACTGCTTTCATCTACTGCCCCGGTACGGATATGCGAGCCCCGGTTGAGGGTATAGGAAAAATCCATTTTGAATACTGCTTTTGTGCCGGGCAGGATTTCGGTCTTTCGTAAAGCCATATTCGTTCCGTTAATGCGGGCTGCTGTTGAGTCAAGTGCCTGCTCATTAAAAAAAATATTTTTAATGGACACGCCATCACTCAGGTCTTCCGGCTGAATGGCCATATCCCTGGCTACGCCTTTTTTATACAAGTTGGGATACAATTTAAATTGCGTATTACGCAGTGTATCCGGGCTGTTATTGGTATAAATAATCGTTTCCGTACCGCTAAGCAACAAACTCACCGGGTCAAAAGTTACCTGGATAGTATATGAAGCTGTATTCTGCCAGTAATTTTTCCCAGGCTCACCTGTCAGGCTTCTTGTGTGTGCTACATCATACGCATATTGATAATTTCTTGGAAGATCCAGGTTTACCTGTGCCCATAATCCGGCATTGCCAGAAAGAAAACAAATAAACAGGAGCGATTTTTTAATGTGTTGCATATAGAATGGATGATTATTTTCTGAAATTAATGATCGCCTAATATAGTTTGCAAATTGCAAAAGAAATTCCAGCTGCCCGCTACCATTCATCTACATTGCTACGGCAAAACCAAGTAACTGGCACAGGATGCCGATAACCAATCCCAGGTAGATTTCTGCTCTTGAATGTTCCTGTAATGCCATACGGCAGGTACATACCAGTCCCGTGATCAGTGTAATAACAGTGATATCTAATCCAAGAAAAACCTGGTAATAAAAACAAGTAATTATGATAAAAGTAAGCACCCCTCCGACACCCATGGCATGCATACTTATTTTAATAAAGTTATTGATGATGAGCCCGGCAATGGTCGCCAGGAAGATGCCAAAATAAAAACCTTTTAATACCTCGGGCTGATCGGTAAAATTTCGGCTGAGATACCACATCCACCAATAAAAAATCATGGTAATGACATAGGGGGCAATTCTTTCCTGAGCTGTGCGTAGGTATATATTTTGAATAAATTTCAGGCGCCATAAAAGAAATACTGATATGGCCGGGAAAAAAGCAGTGAGCCAGAAAACGGAAAATGTTTTGGCAAAAAGTGTTGCCGGTGTGGTTCCCGGAAACTCAAATGGGAAGCGTGCCCGTAGCCAGAGAAATACAAATCCGGGGAGGAAGAGTGGATGAAAAATATACGAGATAATTTTTGCCAAAATACGTTCGCCTTGTCTGGCAGATTCAGTGAGCCTGGCTTCCATCCTTTTTGTTTTTATAATTCTTTTCTTAATCGGGCTACAGGCAGGTTCAACTGTTCCCTGTATTTTGCCACGGTGCGGCGGGCAATATTATAGCCTTTTTCCTGTAATAATTGGGTCAACAATTCATCACTCAGGGGTTTGCGTTTATCTTCCCCTTCAATCAGGTCACTTAGGATCTTCTTCACTTCCCGTGTGCTAACTTCTTCCCCGCTATCGGTACTGAGTGATTCACTAAAGAAAAATTTCAACCGGTAAGAACCAAATTCCGTTTGCACAAATTTACTGTTGGCCACCCGGCTGACGGTGGAAATATCCAAGCCGGTAATTTCCGCAATATCTTTTAAGATCATGGGTTTTAACGTGGTTTCATCACCGGTTTTAAAAAACTCTTCCTGGTAATGCATGATCGCTTCCATTGTGCTGATCAATGTATGCTGCCGTTGCTTGATCATATCAATAAACCATTTTGCGGAATCGATTTTTTGCTTGATAAATAAAACCGCTTCCTTTTGCCGTTTATCTTTCTTACTGCCTTTGCTGTAATCTTTCAGCATATCCCGGTAGCTTTCGCTGATGCGCAGGTCAGGGGCATTCTTGGCATTGAGTGACAATTCCAGTTTGCCATTATTATAAATAAAAAAATCGGGGACTACATACGTTTTCACTTTACTGTTATCACTGATCTCACCACCAGGCCGGGGATTGAGTTTGATAATACAATTGATCACCCGTTTTAATGCGTCTTCGTCAATGTTCAGGCCACGTTGAATTTTTTCGTAATGTTTCTTGGTAAATTCATCAAAATATTTTTCCAATACCTGCGTGGCCATTTCCACGATTCCTTCCTGCTGGTCTATCCGGCGCAATTGCAGGAGCAAACATTCCTGCAGGTCCCGGGCACAGATACCGGGCGGATCAAATTGTTGTACCAGGGCTATGATTCTTTCCACCTCTTCATTGGTAGTGGCTACGTTCTGGCGAAAAGCCAGGTCATCTACGATAGATGGGATTTCACGGCGCAGGTAGCCATCATCATCTATGCTGCCCACGATCTGCTCGGCAATTTTTCTTTCCCGCTCATCCATAGTAAGCATGCCTAATTGTTCCAGGAGCATTTCATGAAAACTGCTTTCCAGGCGGAAAGGAATGGTTTTCTTTTCATCCGGATCAGGATAATTATCGTCACGCAATTTATAATCGGCTATATCATCATCGCTGTCATTGATGTATTCTGTAATATCAATATTGTCGTAATCTTCCTCGCTTCCATCTGCTTCATATTCTTCTTCCGGCTCATCCGGGTTATCGTCTATCAAAAAAGAATCTTCCTCTCCATCCTCTTCATCTGTTATTTCCAAGGCAGGATTTTCTTCCAGTTCTTCTTTAATCCGTTCTTCGAGGTTGGCCGTAGGTACCTGCAACAACTTCATCAACTGGATTTGTTGAGGGGAAAGCTTTTGTAAAAGTTTCTGCTGAAGATGTTGTGAAAGTGCCATGTTGTTTTTCGTCGTTATGCAAATAGACTATGAAAAAACAAAGTCCGTTTTGTATGAGTCCATTTTCCTTAAGTAATCGTTTAGATTTTGCTGTAAATTTACAAAGAAATGCGTTGTGGCATGAAGCGGAAAATTTGTTTTTTGGTTAATTTTTTTTTACTCGTAGCGCTGGCTTTGCATGCACAAAATAAGCCGGTTGCCGTTTTATCTAAACTACCTGCATCCACAGCCATACAGGAATTTACCCGGTTACGGCTACCCGGAAATTTTTACCTGGCACATACCGGTTTCTTTTGCCGGCAGGAATATTTATTGGAAAAAAAATTTTCGTTTCCTATTAAAATCAGGCTGGGCTCTGTGCCCTATTGTGATGCCCTCGAAGGAAAAAACCGTACCGGTTTTTGAAAGGACATAACATTGCTATAATGATTTCATGGCTGCTGCTACAATTTTTTCTCCCCGTTGTTGAATATCGGAGTCAGTCCAGCGAAGACTGATAGCCGTGGAAATACACCGGCTGAGTATGGCATCACTGGCTGTGAATTGTTTCTCTTTTAAATGGGCAAGCGAAGCCTGCTGGGCCTGGTTCAGCGGATACAGCGAATGATTGTTTTTCAAGTGATCCCATTTCTTCTGGTAGTGCCAGTTATTAATATACCAGTAAAAATTCCCTGCCAAAGCGCCTTCGCTTTTTAAAAGCTCAACCGTTTTTAAAGTTGCTGCTTCTGTAGGCAGGTACCAACTTAGAAATGTACAACTGTCACCTTTCGGATCCGGGATACTGCGAAATTGGATGCCGGGAATGGTTGCTAAAATAGCCTGGAGGCTTGCATGATTTTTTCGTTGTATGGTTAAAAAGGTTTGTAGCTTTTTTATTTGTGCCAGGCCTACGGCTGCATGCAATTCACTGATACGAAAATTGTATCCCATAAAAGGATGTGTTTCGGCGCCCCGGTCATTGCCCTGGTGGTCATGGCCATGATCGGTAAAGCCATCACAATTTTTGTAAATCGTTTCATCATTAGTCAATACAGCACCGCCTTCTCCACAGGTAATTGTTTTTACAAAATCAAAAGAAAAGGTACCGGCATTTCCAATAGTACCAAGATGTTTTCCCTTGTAGGTGGCGCCGATACTCTGGCAGGCATCTTCCAGCAAGAGCAGCGAATGTTTTTTACAAATGGCCTGAAGCGCATCCAGGTTGGCCATACTGCCACACATATGTACCGGCATAATACATTTGGTTTTGGATGTAATCGCTTTTTCCACAGCGACCGGGTCCATAGTAAGCGTATCATCAATATCCACCATAACTGGAACAGCACCTACGCTTAAGACGGCTTCAAAACTTGCTACGAATGTGAATGCAGGCATAATAACTTCATCACCGGCACCTATGCCTAATGCAGCTAATGCCGTGGTAAGCGCTGCTGTACCACTACTGGTAAGCTGTGCATAACGGCTTCCAAAAACGGAACAAATTTGCTGTTCGAGTTCTTTTGCTTTCCATTTTCCTTGTCTGGGTGCATCAAATCCATAACGCATCAGGATGCCTGTTTCCAGCACCTCATTTACTTCTTTGCGTTCCGCATCGTCCCAAAATTCAAATCCCGGCATACTCTATTTTTTAGGTGATTGAAAATTTTTTTAAAGGGTCAAAGATACTTCGGAAATGATTGTATTCATATCCCTAACCTGATTTGTTGTTCTTTATTTCACAACCTGCCATCCATTTTTTGTTTTCATCATTTGGATAATACTACTCAGGGGGCTTTCATTGTTTTGCCTGTCCACACTGCTGATGGCCAGGTAACAGGTCTGCCAGTCGCCGGGTAAATCAGCATAAGGGAGTGAAAGCGTTGTACGGAAATTTTTATCAACGGCCTGAACCTGGCGCGGATGTTTACCTAATGCCGGAATGGTTTGGGCATAATACAACACAATATTTTTTACTTCCTCCGTTTCCAATTTATTGCCTGCATTGCAGGTAATGAGGAAGGCAGGGGCATCGCGGTTTTGGGTAAATTGTACAATCGCCGGTTGTAAAGGAGCGATGGTATCAATCCAATTCATCGGCGGAATCAAAGCCGGGTATTTGTAATAATTATTCCGTAAGCTGTCACACCAGCCATTGGGATTTGATAAAAAATCTTTTGCACTGAAATAAATACTGCCCTGTACATTTTTATTGGCCCGCAGCAATTTGATTTCATCGGGCAATTCAGCTTTTCGCCGCCAGGCAGCAGTCGGGTTTTCCGTGGCACGGTATAAGCCATGGCCGATATACAAATCTTTCCCATAGGTATGGCGCGACCACCAATCGAGCAATGTACCATAATCACAAAGCGGGTGGTTAATTTCCCAATACAACTGAGGCGCTACATAATCAATCCAGCCTTCTTTTAACCAAAGTAAAATATCGGCATATAAATCATCATAATTCGTTTGCCCGGCACGTGTATCACTACCTTGTGGGTCCCTGCTTTTATTGCGCCAGACACCGAATGGGCTGATCCCAAATTTAAGCAATGGTTTTTCTTCCAGGATTACCTGGTGGATCCGGCGAATGATGCTGTCGCAATTACTACGACGCCAGTCATCTTTTTGCAGGCCTTTTGGTTTACCATATTTTAAGTAAGCCGCATTATCGGCAAATTCTTTTCCCGCAATGCGATAGGGATAAAAATAGTCATCCATATGAATGGCATCGATATCATATCGCTTTACAATGTCCCGTACCACTGCACTGACATAGTCCACCACTTCCGGCAGGCCGGGATTGAAAAGTTTAGTATGGCCATAAGTGATAAACCATTCCGGGTGCTGACGGGTAATATGATTGGAAGAAATATCAGAATTGTTGACATTGAATACGGCACGATATGGATTGAGCCAGGCATGAAATTCCATTCCCCGTTTATGTGTTTCTTCAATCATAAAATACAGAGGGTCATAATAGGGAGAAGGCGGCTGGCCTTGTTTCCCGGTCAGGAATTCACTCCAGGGTTCATATGGTGATGGATAAAAAGCATCTGCGGCAGGGCGTATTTGCACGATCACTGCATTCATGCCCAATCCTTTTAGAAAATCCAGTAGTTGAATGAACTGTGCTTTTTGTTCTGCTACAGGTAAGCCTTTTTTATTGGGCCAGTCAATATTCAGCACAGAAGCTACCCATGCTGCCCGGAATTCATATTTGGGTTGTGCAAAATTGAAAAGAGGTGCGATTATTAAAATAAAAAACAGGACAAGGAGCCTGCAGGATTTTTTATGCTGCATGCTGACGAAGATAAGTCATGCACAAAAAAACAGGTTGATTGCAATGCCCGGAGCAATTATTTAACATTTTGAGAATTATTGCCAGCTAATCTTCCCACACACGCAACCCTTCACTGCAATTAGCGCAGATATCAATGTTTTTGCGGCTTTTGGTCAGCTCGCGGCGGAATTGTTTATAGTTGTCGTTATGCCATATCTCTTTAAAGCTTTGTGTCTTCAGGTTCCCCAATTGATGCATGGCATCTTTATCAAAGCAACAGGGCACCACGAGGCCATCCCAGGTAATGACATTGGCATGCCATAAACGCCAGCAATGATTATCCAGGCCGCTACGGATTTTTACTTTACCATTTTTATCCTTTTTGTACCGGCTGTATTTCTCATTATCGGGGATCAGGTGATTGGGGTCATTTTCATAATCATATACCTGGGCTGTTTTAAATCGCACCTGGTCCACGCCTACTTCTTTAGCCAGGGTCTTTATTTCTTCTATCTGGTGTTCATTGGGTTTTACCACAAGGAATTGAAAAAAAACAAAGGGCGTCTTACTTTTTAATTCTTTTTTCCATTTGACAATATTCTTTGCCCCGGCAATGACTTTATCCAGCCTGCCACCCCGGCGGTATTGTTGATATACTTCCTGCGTGGTACCGTCTATGGAAATGATCAGCCGGTCCAGGCCGCTTTCCACGGTTTGTTTTGCCCTTTCCTCGGTTAGGTAATGGGCATTGGTGGATGTGGCTGTATATATTCCTTTGTCATGTGCATATTTCACCATTTCCAGGAATTGCGGATTTAAATAAGGTTCTCCCTGGAAATAAAAAATCAGGTATAATAATTCTTTATGGATATCATCGATGGTTTGCTGGAAGAAATCTTTTTTCAGCATTCCTGTTGGCCGGGTAAATTCCCGTAAACCACTGGGGCATTCCGGGCACCGCAGATTACAGGAGGTCGTGGGTTCAAAGGAAATGGAAATAGGGTAACCCCATTGAATGGGCCGGTGCAATAATTTGGTAAGCTGGTAGCTCGAGAAGACTTTCGCTGCATTCCAGGCTCGCTTAAAACTAAGTTTAGATAACAGGTTAATACTATCGTTCCAGTTAAAATACATAAAAACGCTGCAAAATTACCACTATAAAATAAGACCGCCTAATAAACAGAAAAGTAACTACCTATTTATCTCTTAAATTGATGGCAGGATTTAATAATTGGTTGTATTAATCCCTTTACTTTGTAATATGAAAAAAATAGTATTTATCCTGTTTATTTTCCTGGCCTGCCGTTTAGTGGCACAGGATGTAATCAGCCAGCCGGCAGAAAAAATTGCAGCCATAGAACAAAAGGCGGCTGAACGAAAAGCCAATGTAGTGAATTCCTCCGTGGCTAGTGCTAATTTCAATGTGGATTATTACCGCTGTGAATGGAATATCAATCCGGCCCGGTATTTTATTTCCGGATCAGTAACCACGTATTTTACCATTACACAAAAAACCAACCAGGTAACACTGGATCTTGCTAAAAAACTGACCGTGGACAGTATAAAAATGCGCAATACAAAATTGCTTTTTTCGCAAACAAATAAAGATGGACTAGCTATCACGTTGCCTAAAAAGTATAAGAAAAATGAACGCGATTCTTTTTCTGTTTTTTATCATGGAGCACCTGTTGAGAGTGGAGCATTTACACAAACCAAGCATAAAAACACACCCGTGATTTGGACACTCAGTGAGCCGTATGGTGCTAAAGACTGGTGGCCCTGCCGCAATGGCTTGGATGATAAATGTGACAGTATAGATATTTATATCACCCATCCTGCCCGCTATAAAGCTTCATCGAATGGAATACTGGTTAGTGAAGCACCTGCCAATAATGATAAAAATGAAGTGGTGTCCTACTATAAACATCGCTATCCCATTGCCAGTTACCTGGTAGCGATTGCCGTTACCAATTATTCAATCATGTATGATACAGTACAACTTGGCAATAAAAAACTGCCAGTCACTTCTTATATCTATCCTGAAAGTCTATCTGACTTTGAAAGCCGGACACATTATATGTTGCAGGCCATCCCACTGTTTGACAGTATGTATGGGCAATATGGATTTATCAAGGAAAGATATGGTCAAACGCAGTTTAGCTGGGGTGGCGGTATGGAACACCAGACAAATTCATTTGTTACAAGCACCAGTGAAGATCTCATGGCGCATGAACTAGCCCATCAATGGTTTGGGGATAAAATTACCTGTGGCAGTTGGCAGGATATCTGGCTGAATGAAGGCTTTGCTACGTATTCTGCAGATTTCCTATACATGCGCACGTTTTCCCCTACGTATTATCCCGGCTACATAAGCGGAGATTTAAATTATATCGTATCCAAACCGGATGGTTCTGTTTTTGTAGATGATACCAGCAGTTTCAACCGGATCTTTGATAGCCGCCTAACCTATAATAAAGGCGCCTTTTTATTACGCATGCTGGAATGGACTTTGGGCAGCAATACATTTTTCAAAGGCTTACAGAAGTATTATACCGATCCGAAAATTGCCTATGGCTTTGCCCGTACTGCCGATTTTCAAAGAAATATGGAAGCTGTCAGTGGGCTGGATCTAAATTATTTTTTTGATCAATGGTTCTATGGCCAGGGCTATCCCACTTTTACAGTATATTGGAGCCAGAATGCTAATAATTATGTGAATCTTGTGATTAAGCAAACGACCTCGCATCCTTCTGTCAACTTTTTTAAGTTACCGTTGGAGCTGGTTTTTAAAAACGGGTCACAGGAAAAAAGAATCGTAATAGATATCAACCAGAAAGTACAACAAGCCGCGTATAATATCGGTTTCCAGGCAACGGAACTTTTAATAGATCCGGATAAGCAGGTTATCAGTAAAGATAATACGGCGGTTAAATTAGGGCCCAATGCGGATACCGCCCCCTGACATCTCTTATAAATCCTGACTAGTATTGGCAAAGAAACAAAGCACCTATATTGTTGCCTGGTTATGTATCCTTGCAGGTATAGCCATTGTTGCTTATTATATGGCCTATCGGTACATACCCACCAGGACAACAAAACATAATACTACTTTTGTTTATTACCGCGATTTTGGGATTGATTTGCCTGCCGGGTATAGCATACATGGGATTGATGTGAGCCGTCACCAGGAAAAAATAAACTGGCCGGCGGTGCAACAAATGGAAGCAGAAGGCATTCAAATAAAGTTTGCATTTATCAAAGCCACGGAAGGAGTTACCTTAGTGGATAAAAATTTTTCCACGAACTGGAAAGGGGCAAAAAATGCCGGCATTATACGGGGAGCCTATCATTATTTCCTGGCTTCAAAAGATGGCGATTTGCAGGCAAAAAATTTTTTAAAAACGGTTCGATTGCAAGCCGGTGACCTGCCACCTGTTTTAGATGTAGAGGAGCTCAATGGCGTATCACCCAACGTACTGCGGGACCGTATGCAAGCATGGCTACAGGCTATCCACGATGCATACGGTGTGGACCCCATCATCTATTCCAGTGCAGATTTTTACAATAAATATCTGGATGGTTATTTTCCCGCAAACCCGGTATGGGTTGCACATTACTTTGAAAAAATGCAACCGCGTGTTCATGCCGATTGGATATTCTGGCAGCACAGCAGTGAAGGCCATGTTCGGGGCATCTCAGAAAAAGTAGATTTTAATGTTTTTGCCGGTGACTCTATGGCTTTTCGAAAGTTACTACTCAGGTAGAAGGCCTTAGTTCCCTTTTTCCAGAAATTTCTTTTCAGCATTTTGTGCTTTCTCAAAATCAAGCACCACGCCATTGATACAATACCGTAAACCGGTGGGAGGAGGGCCGTCATTGAATACATGGCCCAAATGGGAACCACATCGGCCACAGATCACTTCTGTACGGATCATTCCATGCGAGGAATCGGGCTCTTCCACCAGGGCGGTTTTACTGATCGGCTCAAAAAAACTGGGCCAGCCACAACCACTTTCAAATTTTGTATCACTCTTAAACAAAGGATTGCCACAAACGGCACAATAAAATGTACCCACATCAGTGGCATGTTCATAAGGGCTGGTAAAAGGGCGCTCGGTAGCCTTATTCCTCGCCACATTATACACTTCCGGGGATAGGAGTTTTTTCCATTCATCATTACTCACCTGCAGTTTCGCTGTGTCTGCATGCGAATAATAGGAATTTTCTTTTTTATCGGGCATACGTGTTTCTTTTTGTAATGTTGTACCTGACTGCGAATAACAACCTTGTATGGTTGCCAGGGCCAGGCTAATAATGGTTATGGTAAAGCGCATAGCATAATTATTATAAAGTTAGTAGATAAAGCTTTTTGGCCAATTGCTTTCTTTTGTTGAAAAGGTACGTATGAATTTAGTTAATGGATTTCTAATTTCACAACCTTATATTTGCTCCTCATCGAAGGAACAGAGAAATTATGTTTAATTTAATATTATTCGGCCCTCCTGGAAGTGGTAAAGGAACACAAAGTGCAAAACTTATTGAGAAATATGGTCTCAGGCATTTGAGTACCGGTGACCTGTTGCGTAATGAAATCAGTCGTCAAACACCCTTGGGATTGGAAGCCGAAGCATTCATCGACCTGGGCCAATTGGTACCTGATTCTGTGGTGATCAATATGATTAGTTCCGCATTGGATGAAAATGCTGGTGGCAAGGGCTTTTTATTTGATGGCTTTCCCCGTACCACTGAGCAGGCAAAAGCATTGGATGAGTTATTGACCCGTCGCAATGAAACTATTAGCCTGTTTCTTTCCCTGGAAGTAAGTAAAGATGAATTGGTGAAAAGACTCTTACATCGTGGCCTCACCAGTGGCCGCAGTGATGATTCAGATGAATCAATCATAAATGCTCGCATCGAAGAATATAAAAATAAAACTTCCGTTGTGGCTGACTATTATGCCCGCTTTGGTAAAATGGTTTCTATCCAGGGAGAAGGTACCATTGAAGATATTTTCCAGGCAATTTGTTCAGCTATTGATCAAAAACTATAAAACAAATCCCCGGGCTGACCCGGATAAAAAAAATTCGTATGTCGTCCATTGAAGCAGAATTCTTGCGTAATCAACTGATACCATTAGCTAAATCCATCCCGGCGGATAAAAAACCCACATGGGGAAAAATGAATCCGCAACAAATGATTGAACACTTATGTGATGCTGTTGATATTGCCGATGGCCACCTGGTATTGCCCTTAGCTACCCCGGAGGAACAATTGCCGGCCTATTATCAATTTCTACTAAGCGAGAAACCATTCCGGGAAAATACCCGGAACCCGATCCTTCCGGAGGAACCTTTACCTGTACGGTATGACAACCTCGATACAGCTATTCAAAAATTGGAAAAAAAATTACATTTATTTTTTGAGGCATATGATAGAAACCCGGATATGACTCCATTACATCCCATTTTTGGCAAGTTAAATTTTGCCGGGCATACCCGTTTACTTTATAAACATTCCAAACATCATCTCCGGCAATTTGGCGTGGAAGATTAATTTTGCATTTTATCTTTTTAATGAGCTGACGATATGGAAAAACTAAAAAATTATGTCCTGGGCAAATGGATCAGCGGAGACGGGGAAGGACAGCCGCTCCACAATGCTTCTACCGGAGAGGTAATTGCCTATGCAACTACAAAAGGCCTGGACTTCCAGGCCATCTTACAATATGGCCGGAAAACAGGATCACCGAATTTGCGCAAAATGACTTTCCAGGAACGGGGTTTAATGTTGAAAGCACTGGCCCTGCACCTGCGTAAACATTTGGATAAATTTTATGCCATCAGTTACCAGACCGGCGCAACGAAAGCCGATAGCTGGGTGGATATCGAAGGCGGTATCGGTAATTTATTTGCCAACGCATCACTCCGCCGGAAATTCCCGGATGAAATTTTTTGCCTCGATGGGGAAGCACATAATTTGAGTAAGCAAAACACTTTTATGGGCCATCATATCCTGGTGCCCAAAGAAGGAGTGGCTGTGCATATCAATGCCTTTAATTTTCCGGTATGGGGTATGCTGGAAAAAATTGCCGTGAATTTATTAGCCGGCATGCCGGCACTGGTGAAACCTGCCACATTAACCTCTTATCTCACTGAAGCCGTTGTGCAGGAAATCATTGCTTCCGATATTTTACCGGAAGGTGCTTTGCAGTTGGTTTGTGGCGCTGCCGGTGATATGCTCGATCATGTAAAAGCACAGGATGTGGTCACATTTACCGGTTCTGCGAGTACAGGACTTTTATTGAAGAAAAATGAAAATATCCTGCGGGAAAATGTTCCCTTTACCATGGAGGCCGATTCCCTGAATTGTATCGTGCTGGGAAAAGATGTGACACCGGATATGCCGGAATGGGAAATTTTTGTCAAAGAAATTCGCAAAGAAATGACTACAAAATGCGGGCAAAAATGTACTGCCATCCGCCGCATTTTTGTTCCCGAAGATAAATTGGATGATATGCAAATTGCCTTGGGCAAAGCTTTGGCACAAACCAGTATCGGTAATCCACTGAATGAAAAAGTAAGGATGGGGCCTTTGGCCGGCCTTTCCCAAAAAGCCGAAGTGGTATCACAAATTCAGAAGCTCCTGGCTTCCTCACAAATCATTTACGGTTCCCTGGACAGTGTGCATGTGATAGATGGCGATGCAGACACGGGCGCTTTTATCAGCCCGATATTATTATTAAATGAAAATCCATTGCAGGCCCGGGATACACACGAGATCGAAGCATTTGGCCCGGTGTCCACGCTGATGCCATATACCGGTATGGAAGAAGCCATTCAACTGGCGAAGATGGGCAAAGGCTCATTATGCTCTACCATCGTAACCGCAAATGATAAATTTGCCAAACAATATATTTTACAGGCAGGTGCCTGGCATGGCCGTATGCTGGTATTGAACCGGGATTGTTATAAGGAAAGTACCGGGCATGGGTCTCCATTGCCTTTGCTGGTGCATGGCGGGCCGGGACGGGCAGGAGGCGGTGAAGAAATGGGCGGTGTACGCGGCGTAAAACATTATATGCAACGGGTAGCCATTCAGGGATCACCCACCAGCCTTACAGCGATTACCAATGTCTATCAGCCGCATGCCAAAGGCAAAGACCCGGGGAAGCACCCTTTCAAAAAATATTTTGAAGAACTGGTAGTGGGTGATCAAATCAAAACCGCCAAACGGCAAATCACTTCCGAAGATATCGATGCCTTTGCCGACCTGACCGGTGACCATTTTTATGCCCATTTAAAAACAACGGATTTCAGCGGCACTATGTTTGAACGACAGGTGGCACATGGTTACCTGATGATGAGTGTGGCAGCCGGTTTATTTGTGGACAGTTATGAAAAGAATCCTGTATTATTGAATTATGGAATAGATGAACTACGCTTTACCAAACCGGTATATCCCGGCGCTGAAGTGTATGTTCGTTTTTCCTGCAAGGAAAAAGTTTCTACAGAACCGAAAGATGAGCTGGACATCCCCAAAGGAATTGTAAAATGGTATGTAGAGATAATTGATGAAACGGAAGAGACTATTGGCGTAGCCACCATCCTGACAATGGTGATGAAAAAACCAGTAGCTTAAGAAAGCAAATTTTTGTGCAACTTACGGTATGCTTATTTTTAAAAATACACCATTATGATTTATGAAATTTCCGGCGGGCATATTACGACCAGCCATGAACATGGAATTACTACGATAGAATTTTTTCATCCGCAAAGCAATTCATTACCAGGTGCGATGTTGAATGCCCTTGCCCTGCAGGTACATGCCGAAGGCCTGAATGAAAAAACCAAAGTGATTGTCCTGCGTTCCGGTGGTGAAAAAACATTTTGTGCCGGTGCTTCATTTGATGAACTGGCTTCCATTCAAAATGAAGAAGAAGGGTACCAGTTTTTCAATGGTTTTGCTCATCTCATCAATGATATGCGCAAATGCCCTAAACTGATCATAGCGCGTATCCAGGGGAAATGCGTAGGTGGAGGTGTAGGGGTGGCTGCAGCTGCAGATTATACCATTGCCGTGGAAGGCGCTGATATCAAGTTGAGCGAATTGGGACTGGGGATCGGGCCATTTGTAGTAGGCCCGGCAGTAGAGCGGAAGATAGGTCTGTCAGCCTTTTCGCAATTGGCTATTGATGCAGCTTCCTGGCGACCTGCCGATTGGGCCCGCCGTAAAGGTCTGTATGCCGAATTGCACCAGGATGTCGCCGGCATGGATGACAGCATCAACCGGCTCGCCAATACCCTTTCCCGCTATAGCCCTGAAGCCATGAAGAACCTGAAAGATATTTTCTGGAAAGACACCGATCATTGGGATGACCTGTTGAAGAAACGTGCTGCGGTGAGCGGCAAACTAATCCTGAGTGATTACAGTAAAAATTTTATAGCCCAGTTTAAACAACAGCGGAAGCAATAATTTTTTGCATAAAAATTTCCTGCACCCGGCAAGAAAGTTGCCGGGAAAGTTCAGTTGTTTTTTCTTTTATAATACCGCACATAATCCACCTGGAAAGTAATGGGTCCGCGAATAGTAGCCGTATCTACCCGGTTATCTATAGCGAGGTTGAGACGCAGGTAATGGGGTTGCAGAAAAGGATTTTCACCAAATTTATTATAGGTACTATCCGTAGAATAAATGATGCGGTTGAGCAATTGATTATCCACGAAAAGACTCAATGAATCCCGGTCCCAGTCCATGCGCCAGGTATGAAATTTTTCCGGCCAGTGTGGGTCGGCCTGTAGAAAACCGGTCAGTGGATGAAAGGAAGAATGCCATTTTCCCCACATGGCATTGGCTAATAAAGTAGGTTGACCATTGATGCGGTAAAATTCCATGATATCTATTTCTCCGTTAGCCGGCCATATCCTGTTTTGACCCACTGTCCAGATGGCCGGCCAGGCACCGGTTGCCGTATCTATTTTTGCGCGAACGACAATACTGCCAAACTGAAATGCTTTCTTTCCATGTGTTTCGATGGCTGCGGAACTATACGATGCAAAGGGCCTGTTCTTTCGCCAGTCATTACTCCCCTTTATAAAATCCGGGTTATGGATTCTTTCCGGTTTCGCGGTGATATATAAAAGGCCATTTCGACAAATGGCATTTTCTTCCTGGTACCATTGTTTTTCTTCATTACGTACAAAGCCCTTTTCAAAAACCCAAACAGCCGGGTTGGGTTTGCCATTGGTATTAAATTCATCCTGCCAAACCAATGTGTAATCATTTGCGATCTCCGGAGGTAAATCGCCGGAGATAGTTGTATCGGCAGTGGTAGGTGGTAATTCAGAGATCACGGTTCTTTCCTGTTTAAAGAAAAGCAGGGAAAGGATGCCAATGAAAAATAGGAAGGGAACTTTCTGCATAGGGCCAAGAGGATGATGTATTGAGGATTAAAGGTAAGGAAGAATGGAGAGATAGGGGCGAGAAATGAGGAAGTGTAATGTTTATCTGGCGTAATGCCTGCCATTTAGGAACTGTAATGAAAGATAGCCATTAAATAGAGGAGGTTTACAAAAGTTATGGAGTGTTTTCAAATAAGCTTATGGTATTGAGCAATGATTTTAATAATATTCAAAATAAGAAGGAACATCATCGCAACATAACATGTCCGGAAAAGCCGTCAGATTTTTTGAGAAAATAACAGATTGATTTAAAAGAAAATTATTTATTTACATGGATAGGTTAAAACGAATCCGAAGGATTCGAATGAGTATAGAGATAAGAGGATGAAACAATACGACCCCGCATGGGTCGAATATCCAGGTTATTCGTATTTATCCATACATATTAAATCCCTATTGGATAAGTTATTCTATGCCAATGAGCCGTTATACTATTTTACCTACATTCAACAAAAGCAAGGTATTCATTTTGAAGAAAAACGAATTGGAAAAACACGTTGACCCTTTCTTTAATATTCCATAATATTTTGAGTTTGAAAAGAAAATAGTAGCCAAGAAGCCGACTGGAACTTGCAAACGCATATCCGCAAAAAATAGATGTATATTTGAGATCAATTACTATACAAATGAAAAAGCTGCAATTCAAAAAAGAGATAAATGCGACTGCTCAAAAAGTATATGAAACCATGTTAGGCTTGCAAGATAAACGTACTTATGAGTTTTGGACTTCGGCCTTTAATCCCACTTCTTCTTATGAGGGCAGTTGGGAGCAGGGAAGTAAAATTCATTTTGTCGGCATGGATGAAAATGGCAAGAAAGGTGGGATGGTCTCTGAAATTGTAACACATCAACCAGCCCGGTTTGTGTCCATCCGCCATATTGGTTTTTTAGATGGTGATACAGAAATAACCACAGGCGAGCAAGTGGAAAAATGGGCTGGTGGACATGAAAATTATACTTACCAGGAAACCAATGGCATGACTACACTAACGGTAGACCTGGATACAATAGACGATTATTTGGATTTCTTCAACAACACCTATCCAGCCGCATTAGACAAGTTAAAAGAGCTGGCAGAGAAATCATAAAGGCCTTACCACTAAGATTAATTATCGGGCAGTAGCTCCATTTTATAATGAATCCATTTTATGCAGGAAAATTTGGAGAATAAAAATTTACCAATCGGTTATTGGATACGACTGGTGGATCAACTACTCAATGAAGGGATTGACAGGATCCATGCTGCATATAACCTGACAAGGAGCCAATGGCAAATCCTGAATACAATATTTAAACAGTCAGCAATTGAGGAAGTTGAATTATTGGCCATAATGAAACCTTTTATGGATTCCTCCAAAGTGAAAGAAATAATTAATCAATTTAAAGCAAAGGGGCTTATCATTAATACAGGCAACTTGATAAGTTTGTCTGACAAAGGTAAAATACAACATGCCAATTGTTTTGAACGACAAAAGGAGTTTAGACAACAAGCAATGAAAGACATACCCCGCGAAGATTGTCAACATACTGTACAAACTTTACAAAGGATTGTAGATAATCTTTCTTAAACTGATTCTATCAAAGCAATCTATGAACTGGTATTCTTAAATATCGGAAGAATATCAAGTATAAATTTTTCCGTGTTGTACAGGCGCAATAAATGAGCTGCTAGTAAATACTTTGAATGCACGAACATATAAAGAAACGGATCCGAAGGATTCAAATATGAATAGAAATAGGGGATGTATCAATACGACCCCGAAAGGGTCGAATATAGTTTGTCGCATTTATCTATAAACATTATACTCCTTGGGGGTTAAGAATTTTAAATCAATGCCAATCCCAATTGCTTATGCGTTTCTGTCCTGGTTTTTTTCAATAAATTTTCATCATCACCCAGGCGTTGGCCATAGGAAGGGATCATTTGAATTAATTTATTTTTCCAGTCGCCCGATTCCGCCTTCTCCGGGAAACATTTTTTTATCAGTTCCAACATAATGGAAACAGCAGTTGATGCCCCGGGTGAAGCGCCGAGTAAAGCCGCGATACTGCCATCTGCCGCATGCACGACTTCCGTTCCAAACTCCAGGATACCTCCTTCTTCCTCATCTTTCTTAATCACCTGTACCCGGTAACCGGCTTCATTTAATTCCCAATCTTCCATGGTAGCATTGGGGTAATATTCTTTTAACGCATCTAACCTTTCTTCAGGTGATAGCATCACTTGTTCAATCAAATATTTTGTAAGTGGGATATTGTGCAGTCCTGCACTTACCAGCGGCCGGAGATTGGAAAATTTTACAGATTTAAACAAGTCCATTGATGAACCGTGTTTTAAAAATTTAGTCGTGAATCCTGCGAAGGGGCCAAACAATAATTCCCGTTTTCCTTTTATCCACCTGGTATCCAGGTGTGGTACTGACATGGGGGGTGCACCCACTTTTGCCAGGCCATAAACTTTGGCAAAATGTTGTTCAATCACGGTTTCATTAGTACAGCGAAGCCATTGGCCACTCACGGGAAAACCACCATAACCTTCCGCTTCCGGAATACCGGATTTTAATAACAACGGCAAAGCACCTCCACCTGCTCCTATAAATACAAATTTGGTAACGATATAATTTTTCTCATCAGTGGCCACATTTTTTACTTCAATATGCCAGTAATTATCATGTCTATGGATATTATTTACTTCAAATCCAAAATGCATTTCCACATCGGGCATAATGGCTAATTGATCAAAAAGGTCCCGTGTCAATGCACCAAAATTCACATCTGTACCCAGGTCCATTTTGGTGGCGGCTACTTTTGAATCGGCGGCACGGCCTTCCATAACCAAAGGGATCCATTTTTTTATAGTAGCCGCTTCATCAGAAAACTGCATTTGTTTAAATAAACCGTTTTGTTGCAAAGCATCGTAGCGTTTATGAAGAAAGGCTACATTTTCTTCGCCCCAGACAAAACTGATATGCGGAATAGAATGGATAAAATTATCGGGCTGCTTGATAATATTTTTACTGACAAGATAGCTCCAGAATTCTTTGCTGATTTCAAACGACTCGGCAATTTTCAATGCTTTCGAAATATCAATTTTACCATCTGCTTTTTCAGGTGTATAATTCAGTTCGCAAAAAGCGGAATGGCCGGTACCTGCATTGTTCCAGGCATCCGAACTTTCTGCTGCCACGGTATCCAGTTTTTCAATGATTTTGATACGGAGTGACGGATCGAGTTGCTTCAGCAACATACCGAGCGTGGCACTCATGATGCCGGCGCCTATTAGCACCACATCAGCCTTTGAAGTATGTTTCATCATAACCTTAAAGGTAGAAAACTGTTTTGATAAACTTATGTAAACTATTTTCGGGTAATGGTTAAAGAGGCAAATTGATTAAAAGAAAACAAAGAATTGCTTCATTGGTGGGCGCACATCTTACTGTATGCTGATCAATTCAACATCAAAAATTAAAGTAGCATTGGGTGGAATAGAACCTCCGGCACCCCTTGTTCCGTAACCTAATTCTGCAGGAATAAATAAGCGCCATTTACTACCAGTGGGCATTAGTTGGAGTGCTTCAGTCCAACCTTTTATTACCTGGTGTACACCAAAGGTAGCTGGTTGCCCTCGTTTATATGAACTGTCGAAAATTTTTCCATTGATGAGTCGGCCTTCATAGTGAACGGTGACCTGTGTGGTGGGTCCCGGTAGTAATCCATTACCTTGCTGCAAAATAAGATATTGCAAACCGGATGGCAAAGTAGTTACCCCTTTATTCGAAGCGTTATCTGCTAAAAATTTCTTTTGCTCTTCTGTTTTTGATTGAAGCATACCTTTTAATCTTTCTTGTAAACTCATGTTTTTGATCAAATGTAATTGAATATTTTTTGCATGGCATTATGTACTACTGTTACTATATTGAATATTAATATGAGTGAATCGTACAAAAACCTGTAGATCCTGTGCATTCAGAAATTAGTTTTCAGAAATCAAATTGCTATTTTGTATAAACAGCACTTATTCCTGCACTAGTATATACCAGAAAATACAATGGAATAATTATATCAATATAAACTTATCAACACATCTGATAGGGACATCCATTTATTTCCGGGAAAAAATCAATGTTGGCTTTTTCAACTTTTTTCCCGGAATGTTTCTGAATTTTTCCCTGGCACTTAAGAATCAATACGTTAGCAGGAATTTCCTATAATTCATAAAAATATTTTACTTAAAAAATAAAAATTTATTGTTTATCAATAAAATTTTATTACTTTTGCAGTATAAAATCAAAACAAAAAGATATGTCAACAAAAAACAATTTCGTGTTCAAGGCATTACTCATTATAGCCTGGCTGATTTTTGTCGGTCTGAGTATTGAAGCCGGTGGCCTGATAGTTAATTTTATTGTTAGTGTCGTTAATCCGGGCGCAGTGCATAAGCTGTACAATAAACTTGATTTAAGCAAATTGTATCAACAAAGTCAATGGGTATTTTTTGGCATGTACGGCTTTATTTTATTTATAGCCGTACTCAAAGCAATACTTTTTTATAATTTGATCATGCTGTTGCACAAATTGGATCTGGCAAAACCCTTTAATGATTTTGTTACTCAAAAAATTTTGCGAATCAGTTATTACACATTTTCCATTGGTATTATAAGCCTGATTGCCCGGCAAACTGTTAAAGATTTATCCAAATCCGGGTATGCCCTGGAAATGTTGCAATCATTCTGGGTAGATAGTCAGGCATACATTTTAATGGCAGCCGTGATTTATGTGATTGCACAAATTTTTAAAAGAGGCGTAGCGCTTCAAACTGAACACGATTTAACTGTATAACCATGCCGATCATTGTAAACTTAGATGTAATGATGGCGAAGCGAAAAATGTCGCTGAATGAGCTGTCAGAAAAAGTAGGTCTTACTCTTTCCAATCTTTCCATTCTAAAAACAGGGAAAGCCAAAGCTATACGTTTTGGTACATTGGAAGCAATTTGTAAGGCATTAGATTGCCAGCCGGCAGATATCCTGGAGTATGTGGAAGAAAAATAAAGTGAGATTCATTTTATTTTTTTTGAAATAAAAAAAGTTAAATGCAACAACCTTCACTCAACTTTCATCAAATCTTTTTCTGTAGAATGCTTCAGCAGAATTCACCAACTAATTTTCAGTATTATACCAAAAAAAAGACCTGCTTTTGAAAAAGCAGATCTTTTTATTAGGGTTGTGTGTTCTTAATGCGATATTACAAAACGTGTACGATTGACGATCTGGTTGTCTTGTTCCAGTACAATCATATAAGTTCCTGAAGCTAATTTATTCAGGCTGTTTAATGTATAGGTATGACTACCGCTGGATTGCCTGCCCAGGTCTATATTCTGCAGAACCTGGCCATTCATATTCATTACTTTCACTTGTACATTACCCTCTTTAACGATCCGGTAATTCAGATTGGCAGATGTGCCGGATACAGGATTCGGGCTAATCAGGATGGATGAACTGGTTTCAGCTTTTGGCTGGCTGAAGCCATTGAAGCTACCACCGCTAATATTTATAGTATAATCTTCTACTTCACCATAATCAAATGTGGCACAAGGATCTGTTACGTAACTACCATAATGCATTTGAACACGCATACGAGTAGTGCCATTGCTGGCAGAAGATGGTACCGTAAAGTTCTTAGTAACCATCGTGGTTGAAGAGGTCGTGAATTGTGCGGTCATTTCATTTGCATCAGCAAAATCACCATCATGGTTGTAGTCGATATACACGGTCCAGTACTCTTTGTAAGCAGAACCATGGAAACCAGCTTTTCCTTTGAATTTATACGTATTACCAGCAACTAAGCTTGCGGATAAAGCGGTATAGTCATGATAGCCTCCATTATCACCACTCAGGTTTGAAATGCTCTTCAACACAACTTTCTTAATATACTCGTAGGTAGTACTATTACCTTTACTTGTACAATAGGAACCACCAGAGCAGCCGTTTGTTTGGAATGTAGTAGAGCTGCTATATGCACTCGAGCTGCCACTGCACACACTTTGTACTTTGAAGTCATAGTTGGTGCAGGACGATAAGCCGCTTAAGTTATAAGATGTACCGGATATACCACTAACAGTTGTCCAGGAACCGGAACTGCTGGCTTTCCATTGCAGGTTATAACTGGTAGCACCAGTATTGGACCAGGAAAGAGTAGCACTTGTTGAAGTTATTGCAGAAGCAGACAAGCCGGAAGGCACACTGCAGGTACCACCACCGCCACCGGCTGCACCGATTCCTACGGCATGGAAAGCATTTTGTACTTGTGTTACTTCATTGGACGAAGCGCCGTATAAGTCAGTAGCTGCATTGATGCAGGCTGTACGCCAATCGGCATATTTGGAGGTAGAAGTTAAATAAGTGGTATTGGAACGATAAATAATCTGATCAGCTTTGGATAAGCCAATACCTGAAACGGAATAGGAATCCCCGTTATCATTTGTACCGCTTCCTCCGGTCACCAGTAGGTAAAACATGAAATTACCGACACCACTGTTTGTATGTACACCATAATTATCTGCGGAGCCGGAATACCAGTAAGTTCCCTGATATGTATCCGGTTGGCCTTGAGAATTCGGATTACTCATATCCCGGATGATCCAGTTCATATCGTTGCTCATAAGCCAGTTGATATCTCCAGGTTTGCTCCAGAATTGTACGGATTTTCCCATGATATCGCTCATGCTTTCATTCATGGCGCCAGGTTCTTTACTATAATTTAATCCGGATTCCTCTTGTGTAACACCATGTGTTAATTCGTGGCCTGTTACATCTATACCGGTTACTCCACCCGGATTCTGGCTACTGTTAGAACGTTTATTAAAATTCATGGCACTGCCATCCCAAAAAGCATTGTCTGTATAGGTGGGGTCATTCACATAGCTGTACAATGCAGTTCCAGCATTATCATAGCTGTTTCGGCCAAAATTAGAATAGTAGAAAGCATACGTTTGGGAAACACCATAATGTGCATCCAATGCTGCAATATTAGTTCCGGTGAGGTTCCAGTTTGCGGAAGAACTGGTATAGTCATTTCCACGTTGGCCGGATTCACCATGTAGGGTAATGATACCATTCCCTTTTGTATAATCCCGCAAACGATAGCTACCACCACTCAGGTCACTATGAATGGTTTGTGTACCACTATAAGCAGTATTGGCGGTACCGGTTGCATCAGAGAAATGAAGTTCATCTTTTTTACCTAAGATTTTTCCGGATTGTGCATCTACAAAATAATAGGCACGGCTTAATGGTTGCCGGGCATATACATCAACTTTGTAAGCAAGCCGCAATTCACGTGGGCTGAGGGTTTCATCATCACTATACCAAACTAATTTTCCTACCGGTTTATAACTGGCATTGGCTTTACCGGTTTGATCTTTCAGGCGTTGTTCCATGCCCGGATCTTCCCACATATATTGCTGGGCATTTACATAATTGATGGCAATGGTAACGGCCTGCTTGGCAGAAAGCTTGGTGGAAGAACGTTGTTGCATCAGTGGGTCAAATTCTGTAACAATGGCTCCACCAGCACTTACAACCTGCCCGGCTTTTGTGTGCACGATGTACATAGAGTTTTCTATAGGCACACCCTGGTATGACTGGTAATAACGATAATGTAAAAAGCCAAGCTGATCTGCTTCGGCTTTTGAAAGAATGAGATCGGCATTTGGATCCAGCTGGAAGAAGGAAGCGGCCGCTTTTGGATTGAAAGGCAACTGCCTTGCTATGGTCAAATCAGTGTACTGATTAGACACTCCTTTTTGGCCCGTGATAGCCTGGCGAAGATTATTTTGCGAAAAACCTTGCGTAGCTAGGGCTAGCAAAAAAAGCGATAGGACTTGTTTTTTCATTGTTTGATAATGGTTGTTTTGATGAATAAAAAATTTTAAATACGTCAACTTATTTTTAATAAAAGAATTAACACAGCACATTGCACCACAATATTTGTAAAACAAGTAATTCTTATATCTTGCTTTACAGAACCTTAATGAAGGGGTAGGGGTAAAAAAGATGAAATAAATCCAGTTAACCGGTTGAATACCGAAAACAAAGCAGACACAAATCAAAAATGGCCGGGGGGTTCATTTCGGACATGAAAATATTACAGAAAATTTATTCCTGCCAAAAAAAGGAAACAGAATCCACCTTAAAATTTTTTAAGGTGATAGAATTGAAGCTTGGTTCTGTATGATTATGAAGGAAAAAAATCGGTCTCAAGTTATTGGCTGTTATAGAAATGAAAGATCTTGATCAGGTCTTCTTCTTTCTTGAATTTTATTTTATTTTTTTGCAGAAAGCTTTCTACCGCTGCTTGTTTATCAGCAAACAATGCCAAAACATCATTTTTATCGGTTTTGAGGCTGATCATTTTTTCATGGGAGTCCAGCACAAAATAATATTCACCTAAATGATAGGTACGGGTAATCCTATTGCTAAATGGTTCCTTATTATCGAGATAATACGTGTTATAATATTTTAGTAGGGTCACTTTTCCGCTATCCAGCACCTGGTAATAAGTAGAGCCATCCAAAGTGTCTATAAGTGGAAAGCCACTTTTAAATATGATTTCTTCTTTCCCGTTTTTATCCAGGAAGGCGACTTTGGGTAAAACCTTAGCTGGATATTTTTCCACTCCATTCTCGTCTTTATAGATTAAAACATGAAATACCATATTGAAATAGGCAGGTATATTCGGATAATACTGTTGAGGAGTTGTATATAAATTAGCTGGTGTGTAAGATGACGGAAATAAATAATCCCCATCAATTGTTACATCTGAACCAAAATGAAACCGATCTGTATTATAAAGCGGCCAGCCACCTACTCTATCCTGTTGGGCTATGGATGTACATGCAAAAAAGAAGAGAAAGGCAAAAAGGAATGGAATAATTTTTAATCGTTGCATAGGAAATCTTTTATTAAAATGTAACTTTTATCCTTCGACGCAGAATCCAGAAAACCGGAAAAGAAAACGCATTCTTTGTACAAAATCTTCTCTCAAAAGAAAAAAAAATTCCTGAATTTGTTGCATTTAAATTCAGCTTTTTAAGAAAATTTCCTGGGCAGCTGCTTTCCGGGCAGGAATCCAGGCAGCTAATAATGCAATTACCAAAACCGTGCAGGCAACCAATACAAAATCCAACCAGTCTAATTTTACCGGGTAATAATCAATAATAAATGATCCGCCTTGCAGCCCTACCAGTTTATACTTTACCTGCAACCAACAAATCAGTAATGCCAATATCATTCCACCAATACCTCCCAGGATTCCCAATAAAATTCCTTCATGTAGAAAAATTCGTTGTATCCGCGAATTTGTTGCACCCATGGATTTTAAAATAGTAATATCTTTTTGTTTTTCAAGTACGAGCATCGTTAAGGCGCCAATCATGTTGAAGGCAGCCACTACCAGTATCAATGATAATATTCCATAGATCACCCATTTCTCCATTTGCATAACCGAAAACAGGCTTTGATTTTGCTCATACCGGGTTTGTATTTTAAACTCCTTTCCTAACAGGTCCTGCAATTGCTTTTTTATTTTATCCTGATCTGTCCCATTTGCCAGGGCTATTTCCAGGCCACTGTATTCATCCGGCTGCAGGTCAAGCATGTACTGCATAAAATCAATATTGGTAAATGCATACTTATCATCAAATTCCTGCTGTACTGAAAAGATACCAGCAGTATAAATGGTATAGGAATGCATGGCATCCAGGCTGGTAAAATTCCGGCTTTGCCTGTTTGGGAGATATACTACTAAGCCACCAAGTTTATTCTGGGGGTCGGCGCCTACTGCATTGCTGATCCCGGAACCAGCAACCATATAAGGTGTTTGTGTGTTTCCTACATTGAATTGACCATCCATGATATGCCGGCTGATCCCATTTACTTTTACATAGTTTCCATCCACCCCACGCAAGTACACAATGGCCTGGTAATCGGCATTGACGAGTACGGCTTTTTCTTCTACATAATAAGACTGGTTACGGATACCATTAACCTGTTTGATGCGATTACTCAATGCAGTATTGATGGCAATATATTTTCCTTTTACCGGTGTGACCAAAATATCTGCATAGAAATCACCATACATACTTTTTACCAGGCCTTCAAAACCATTGAATACACTAAGTACAATGATCAGGGAAGCGGTACCTACTATGATAGCCAGGATACTGATCCACGCAATAATATTTATGGCATTTGTCGATTTCTTGGATTTAAAATATCGCCAGGCAAATAAGAAATTCATATACAGCGTAGATAGATTGTAGTGGAATATATGCCAAAACGATTATTCCTGTTGATTTTTTTTCTCTTCCTCAATTTTTTTGAAAAGCGCTTCCATTTTGAAAACATGGTCCAGGGTATCATCGGTGAAATAATGAATTACCGGGATTCGTCTTAATTGATGTTTGATTTTTTCTGCCAGGTGTTTTTTTATTTCCCAGGCATGTTGTTCTATCTTTTTAAGGGAAGCTGTAGGATCTGCTACCTGGAAAAAACTGAGATAAATACGTGCTTCCAGCAAATCGGGCGTCACTTTTACCGAAGAGATGGATACCATACCGCCATCCAGCATATGTAAGCCCAGGCGATGAAAAATATCATTCATTTCCTTTTGTATCAAACCGGCAACCTGCCTTTGTCTTTTCCCTTCTTCCATAACTGCTGTTTTATAGCTGTAAAAATAGTTACTTTGCCATTATCAGGAACCCTTCTTCATGAAGCAATATGCACGGATATTCAGGTATTTAACTTTATATAAAAAAGAAATATTTTTATATATAATCTTTACTCTTTTATCCATTTTATTTTCTATCGTATCCGTAGGCATGCTCATGCCCTTCCTGGATTTGATTTTTTCCACCGGAGCAAATAATGCTTCACTCGTTGCCACCACAACCAATCCGGTTATTCTCTTCATTCGGGAACAGCTCCAACATATCATTCAGCAAGGTGGGAAAATCAGCGCCCTGGGGGTTATTTGCGTGGTCATCCTGGTAGCTATTTTCTTTAAAAACCTTTTTCTCTATCTCTCATTCTATGTACTCAACCCGGTGAAAAATAAAATCTCCAATTCTTTTCGCTTTGAAATGTATGACAAAATTCTTGCATTGCCGATTGGTTTTTTTACAGAAAAAAGAAAAGGAGACCTGATGAGCCGGCTTACTAATGATTTATCAGAAGTAGAGACTTCGTTGGTGGGCGCCATGGAAGGTTGGATCACTTATCCGTTAACCATTATCATCAACCTGGTGATCCTGTTTACGATTAGTACCAAGCTTACCCTTTTTGTCCTGTTGTTTATTCCGGTCATGGGCCTGATCATAGGCAGGGTAACAAAGACATTAAAAGTGCAATCAAATACTGCCGCTATTAAATACGGGGAATCGGTCTCTATCCTGGAAGAAACATTAAGTGGCCTGCGGGTAATCAAGGCATTCAGCGTGGAAGCGATTTTACGGAATAAATTTTTTAAGATCAATACCCAGTTATTAACGGCAAAAAATAAAATCGGGTATAGCCGGGACCTGGCTTCCCCGCTAAGTGAATTTTTAGGGGTGGCGGTTTTTGCAGCTATCTTGTATTTTGGTGGTCGGTTGGTGTTGGAAAATGGCATAGGCCTGGAAGCATCTGCATTTATTACGTATCTCGCTTTATTTTATAATATCATCAACCCGGCAAAATCTTTGTCCACTTCTTTTTCAAATATGCAGAAAGGCAGTGCCGCAATATCCCGGATTGAAGAGATTTTGCATGCTCCCATTACAGTAGATGATAACCCGAACGGGAAAGAATTATGCTCTTTTGAATCTTCTATTGAATTCAAAAATGTATCCTTTTCATATGAAAATTTTTCCATCCTGAAAAATATCCAGCTTACCATTAAGAAAGGCAGTACGGTAGCCCTGGTAGGAAGCAGTGGGGCCGGTAAATCAACACTAGCCGACCTGGTTCCGCGCTTTCATGATGTTACTTCCGGGGAATTATTGATTGATGGGATCAATATCAAAGAATATTCTTTGAAATCGGTGCGTCGGCAAATGGGTATCGTCACTCAGGAAGCCGTTTTATTTAATGATACTATTGCCGCTAATATTGCGTATGGAAAAGAAAATGCAAGCCAGGAAGAAATAGAACAGGCTGCAATCATTGCTAATGCACAGCATTTTATTTTGCAAAAAGATAATGGTTACCTCACGAATATCGGCGACCGGGGATCAAAATTGAGCGGGGGAGAAAAACAACGCATGACTATTGCCCGGGCAGTATTAAAAAATCCACCTATCCTGATCCTGGATGAAGCAACCTCTGCCCTGGATACTGAAAGTGAGCGACTGGTACAGGATGCCATCAACCGATTAATGAAAGACCGTACTTCTCTCATCATCGCCCATCGCCTGAGTACTATTCGTCATGCTGATGAAATCATTGTATTACAAAAAGGCGAAATCGTTGAAAGGGGCTCACATGAAGACCTGATTCAGTTAAATGGATATTACAAGAAATTAGTTGATATGCAGGAAGTGCATTAATAAACGGGCCGGTAAATCCAGATGATTTGAATGGTTGTCCGGGTGTAAAGAATAAACGGAGCAATGGAAGTTTAGACTTCTTCCGTCTTCATATTCCGTTGCATTTTTTTTCTTTCTTCCTCATCGAGGATTACTTTTCGCAAACGAATATGTTTGGGTGTTACTTCGATGCATTCATCCTGTTGAATATATTCCATGCATTCTTCCAGGCTCATCAGTACTTTGGGTGCAATGCGTGAGGCATCATCGCTGCCACTGGCACGGTGATTCGTTAATTTTTTAGGTTCTGTAGCATTGACAACCAGGTCACCCGGTTTAATATGTTCTGCAATAATTTGTCCCACATACACTTCTTCTCCGGGATCCACAAAGAAAGTTCCGCGATCCTGTAATTTGTCTATGGAATAACCGGTGGTGCGTTCCTGGTTTTTGGATAACAATACACCATTGTTTCTCCCGGGAATATTTCCTTTCCAGGGTTTGTATTCTGTAAAACGATGGGCCATTACAGCTTCACCGGCTGTATTGGTAAGCATATTGGATCGTAAGCCTATCAGGCCTCTTGATGGAATTTCAAATTCCAGGTGTTGCATTTCACCTTTTGTTTCCATGATATGTAATTCACCTTTCCGTTGTGTGACAAGGTCAATGACTTTTCCGCTAAATTCTGATGGGACATCTACCACGAGGTTTTCATAAGGTTCCGATTTTTTCCCGTCAATATATTTTACTAAAACCTGTGGTTGACCCACTGTTAGTTCATATCCTTCCCGGCGCATAGTTTCCACCAGGATTCCCAGGTGCAGGATACCACGGCCATATACCAAAAAGCTGTCAGCATTATCTGCATC
Organism: Parafilimonas sp.; assembly: GCA_039811225.1. Lineage (GTDB taxonomy): Bacteria > Bacteroidota > Bacteroidia > Chitinophagales > Chitinophagaceae > JAFDXJ01. The sequence continues at coordinate 10,959 of JBDHYG010000018.1, read as the reverse complement.
CTCTACACGTAATGCAAGATTTTTTTCCGTTTCCTTCATCAGGCGATCACGTAAATGACGGGAGGTTACAAATTTGCCATCCCGGCCAAAAAACGGGGAATTATTGATGCTGAAAAGCATACTCATGGTAGGCTCATCCACGCTGATGGTGGGTAGTGCTTCCGGCTTATCTATATCGGCAATAGTATCTCCAATATTAAAATCATCCAGGCCTACTACGGCACAAAGATCGCCTGCCACTACTTCCGATACCTTCTTTTTACCCATACCTTCGAAAACGTATAACTCTTTTACCCGCAATTTTTTGATGGTATCATTTGCCTGTATTAAAGCAACAGGCTGGTTTTCCCGGATAGCACCCCGGCTTACATTCCCAATCGCAATCCTGCCCAGGAATGAAGAGTAATCCAGTGATGTGATCTGCATTTGCAGGGGACCTTCTTGTACGGTTGGAGGTGGAACATATTTTAATATACCATCCAGCAGTGGGAGAATATTGTCGGTCGGGGTGAGTGAATCATTAAACCAACCGTTTTTTCCACTGCCATAGAATGTTGGGAAATCCAATTGTTCTTCCGTAGCATCCAGGTTAAAGAATAATTCAAAAACCGCATCATGCACTTCTTCGGGACGGCAATTGGGTTTATCCACTTTATTTATGACAACAATAGGTTTTAAATTCAGGTGCAGTGCTTTTTGTAATACAAAACGTGTTTGCGGCATGGGGCCTTCAAAGGCATCTACGAGGAGGATGACCCCATCGGCCATTTTCAAAACCCGCTCTACTTCTCCGCCAAAGTCACTGTGGCCAGGCGTATCTATGACATTTATTTTTACGCCTTTATAATTTACAGCGGCATTTTTGCTGAAAATAGTAATACCTCTCTCGCGTTCCAGGTCATTGCTATCCATGATCAATTCCCCGGTTTCCTGGTTGTCACGGAAAACTTTTGTAGCATGCAAAATCTTATCCACCAAGGTGGTTTTACCGTGGTCAACGTGCGCGATGATGGCAATATTCCTGATATTCATAATTTCGTTACCTCCCCTTCGGGTATTTTTTTAAAGGCTGCAAAGGTAAGTTAAGAATTTTTAGTGAAGTATAAAAACCGGCTGATTTTTAAAAACCGGTTAATTAATTTTAAGTTTCTCCAGGGCGAGTTGAGCCGCCACCTGGCTGGCATATTTTTTATTGAATCCCTGGCCTTTGGCAATGATATCACCATCTAATACGGCGGCAATGGTAAAGATTCGCCGGTTGCCTATCATTTTTTCTTCAAGGGTATCAAAACCGATTGTTTTACCGTTTTTGTTAGCCCAGCCGATCAATTTATTTTTAATATTAATATCTATTTGTTCCAGGTCGTCGAGGAATAAATAGGGTTCTATGATTTTTTTTAATACCCAATCGCGGGTTTTTTCATAACCCTTATCGAGATAAATAGCGCCAATGATGGCTTCCAGGGCATTACCAAAAATCAGGCTGCTTTTCAGGGCATTGTCGTATTTGTTATAACGCAGCAGTTTTTTCAGGCCCATTTTCAGGGCAATAGAATTAAGTTGGTGACGATTGACCATCTTACTACGCATTTCCGTAAGGAAACCTTCTTCTTTGTATGGATATTTTTTAAAAAGGTAATCAGCAATAAGTGCGCTGAGGACAGCATCCCCTAAATATTCGAGGCGTTCATTATTTTCATCCGGGTTTTCTTTTATTGAGCGATGGTGCAGGGAAATTTCATACAGGGAGAACTTTCCTGGCCGGAAGCCTAAAATATCTTTAAGTTGATGTGTAAGATTTTTTTTATGGGCGAAAGAAAAAATATGTTGGAAAAGATGCACTATGATGCTTCAAATTTTTTTACGATCACACAGGCATTGTGTCCGCCAAAGCCAAATGTATTACTAAGCGCGGCTTTTACTTCACGCTGCTGGGCCTTATTAAAAGTGAAATTGAGTTTAGGATCCAATTCCGGGTCGTCTGTGAAGTGATTGATGGTGGGAGGAATGATGCCAGATTCTATACTTTTGATACAGGCGATAGCTTCCAGTGCACCAGCTGCTCCCAGGCAATGCCCGGTCATTGATTTAGTAGCGCTGATATTTAAGTTGTAAACGTCATCCCCGAAAACTTTTTTAATTGCAATAACCTCTGAAATATCGCCTAATGGGGTGGAAGTGCCATGCGTATTTATATAATCAATATCACCTGGTTTCAAACCGGCATCTAATAAAGCAGCCTCCATTACATGTAAGGCGCCAAGGCCTTCCGGATGTGGCGCTGTAATATGATGTGCATCGGCGGTAGCACCGCAACCGGCTATTTCGGCATATATTTTTGCATTCCGGGCGAGGGCATGTTGCAATGTTTCGAGCACGATTACACCGGAGCCTTCTCCCATGACAAAACCATCACGGTCCTTATCATAAGGCCGGCTGGCTGTAGTGGGATCATCATTGCGTTCGCTCATGGCTTTCATGGCATTAAAGCCACCTACGCCAGCTTCACAAATGACCGCTTCGGTACCACCCGTTAAGATGATATCGGCTTTTCCCAGTCGTAGCAGGTTATATGCTTCCATGATTGCATTCGTACTGGAAGCACAAGCGCTTACTACTGCAAAATTGGGCCCGCGGAGATTATGCCGCATGGATATATGCCCGGCTGCAATATCCAGGATCATTTTAGGAATAAAGAACGGATTAAAGCGGGGAGTGCCATCACCCAAAGCAAACTGTGATACTTCGGATTGAAAAGCGATAATACCGCCTATACCACTTCCAAAAACAACACCTATTCGATCGGGATTGATATTATCCTGGTGCAAGCCGGCATCATTCATCGCTTCATCACTAGTCACCAAAGCAAATTGTGTGAAGCGGTCAATTTTCCGGGCTTCTTTTTTATCAATAAAATCTGTGGGAACGAAATCTTTTACTTCGCAGGCAAAACGAGTTTTGAATTTTGCGGTATCAAACTGAGTGATGTAACCGGCTCCGGAGACACCATCCACCAAGCCTTGCCAATAGGCAGGTACATTATTACCCAATGGGGTGATGGCGCCCAATCCGGTTACAACGACTCTGTTTAATTCCATAATTCTGTTTTATGCATTTTAATTCATACCTCTGAAAAGTATGGATTGCCTGAATCCTGCAATCAAAAGAAATAACCGTTTCAGTGAATGGTACCGATAAAGTTATTTCGCATGCTCTTCCAGGTACGAAACAGCCTGGCCAACGGTGGTAATGGTCTCAGCCTGTTCATCCGGAATAGAAATATTAAATTCTTTTTCAAATTCCATAATTAATTCAACTGTATCCAGTGAATCTGCACCTAGATCATTTGTAAATGAAGCTTCGGTCGTTACTTCGGATTCATCTACACCTAATTTGTCAACGATGATTTTTTTTACTCGAGTTGCGATGTCTGACATTGTAAGAATGTTTTGTTATAAGGCAAATGTATAATTTTTGGATTAACTACCACAAATATTCATAAATGTTTTTTTAATACAATTTTTCCCCATTTCATTACCATAAAATACATTCTAAGAGCTTCCCCGGCATTAAGAAAAATTTTCTTATTTTCACGGGATAATGAAACGTCGAAAATTCCTGGAAACCGGTACCATGGCAGCAAGTGCCATTGTTTTGTCATCTTTTGATAAAACCGGCTTTTTTAGTGCACCCCCGGTTAACCGATTACCTTATTGGCGGGGATTTAATTTGCTGGAGAAATTCTCAACTGACCGCCCTGAATGGAGTACGGCCTTTAAAGAAAAAGATTTTCAACTTATACAGGCATGGGGTTTCAACTTTGTTCGACTTCCCATGAGTTACCTCTGCTGGATGACGCAGGATGATTGGATGAAAAATACAACACCTGTAATCAGTAATCTGAAAGGAATAGAAGAAATAGATGCAGCTATTGAATATGGTAAAAAATATAATATCCATGTACAATTAAACCTGCATCGTATCCAGGGCTATTGCGTGAGCCAGGACTTTATAGAGCCACTAAATATCTGGAAGGATGAAAAAGCACTGGAAGCCGCTACCTGGCAATGGTGTTATTTTGCCAATCGTTACAAGAACATTCCCAGTGAAAATTTAAGTTTTGATCTTATCAATGAACCGGCAGGAATAGATGTAGCCACTTATACACGGGTTATCACTACAATTGTGAAAGCAATACGGGAAGAAGATCCAAACAGATTGATCATTGCTGACGGGTTGGAATATGGTACAAGGCCGGTTTTTGATTTAAAGAATTTAAATATCGGCCAAAGTACGCGGGGTTATTCACCACCAGAATTATCACATTATAAAACCAGCCCGGCTGTAAAATCCACCCAGGTGCCACGCTGGCCGATGACCATTGATGGAATTTTTTGGGATAAGAATAAATTATACCGTGACTATATTCAACCCTGGCAAAAGCTGCAGCAGCAAGGTGTGGGCATACATGTGGGGGAATGGGGCTGTTTTATTTATACTCCACATGCGGTCACTTTAAAGTGGATGCGTTCCTGGCTTTCTCTTTGGAAACAGGCGGGGTGGGGTTGGGCTTTATGGAATCTGCGGGGCCATTTCGGCATAATCGATTCCAAAAGACCAGATGTGGTGTATGAGCAATATGAAGGAGAATTACTCGATAGTAAAATGTTGCGTGTGTTACAAAACAATGGTTGATTTAAATAACAACAGGTTATGGCTTTGCAACTTCTTGATCATGGATCAGCACAGTACCGACAAATGATCGCCCTCCGGGAACAATTGCTGCGTAAACCATTAGGATTGTCTATCAGTCCTGAAGAAATGCAAACAGAAGCAAATAATATTTTGATTGGTTATACCGACGATGGAAAAATGGAAGGTTGTTGTATGCTTGTACCAGTGGATGCGGATACTATACAGTTGCGTCAAATGGCAGTTTTGGCTGGCTTACAAGGTAAGGGCATAGGCCGGACTATCCTGCATTTTGCAGAAAATATTGCCCGGGATAAGGGGTATAAAAAAATGGTGATGCATGCACGAGCTTCGGCAGTTGGGTTTTATGAAAAAAATGAATACCAAAAAATTGGCGAACCTTTTTATGAAGTCACCCTACCACATTATTTAATGGAAAAAAAATTATAAGATTAGGTTGCTTTAATTTTCTCACGTACCAGAGCGCGCACAGAGTCTTTCAGGCTGTCATTCATGGTGTCTTTGGGCACTAAAAAAAATGATTTGGTATTAAAATAAAAATGGAAAAAATTAGGGCTTTCCAATTCTTTAGAAAACTGATCCCAGGGCCATTCTACAAAACCCCGGTCATTTTCAAGACGTACCAGGTTTTCCTGGAAATAGATAATAAAACTTTCTTTAAATGCGGATGCTTTGCGATAAACAGCATAGGGCAAAATATACCATACGGAAAGGATGAAAATAAGCCAGATAAAAGAACCCAGTAAAAATGGTTCGGGACGTATTTTCCCCAGCATATACAAAATAGCTGTCGCAATATCAAAAATGAGGATGATCACCAGCACAATCCGTATCTCTTTTTGCCAAAAAAAATGATATCGCAAAGCCTGCAACACCTTGCCTTTATGATATGAAAAACTGAAACTCATGTAGTGAAAAAGGGGATTTACATTTCGTTGGAAAAAGCAAAATTACAACGAAAGATGACAACAGATAACAGCTTTTCCGGTTTATACCAATTATTTCAATAAAATATTTTATGCACTTTAAAAATCGTGGTAAAAATTATACAGGTTAGTTCGGATACCGATATTGATATAGGCATTTGATGTATTAATGCGAGGGGAACTCCGTTTCCGGTACACAACATCTGCCTGGATGCACAAGCCATTTTTCGGGTTGATAATATATCCCGCTGTAAGTTGATTGTAAAAATATTTGTTTTTTACGCCCTGTAAGGTTTTACTGCCGAATGCGGGTACGCCATCTTCGCCACCCCAAATGTCTTCCCCATTATTATACGGGAGGCCGGGGTTTTCACCACGTATGGTAAATATATTTTGTAACATGCCATACCAGCGTTGATTGTGGTATTGCAATAATGAAATGAATTCATGAAAATTGGCATTAAAAGGATCTGCCAGGGTTTGGTTATTGTTGGTATAATTCAGGCCTGTTTTATCAAAGCCATGTCCGTATGTATAGGGCCGAACGCCATTCCATTCAAAACGGTACGAAAGATTTTTTAGACCCAGGAAATCTTCATTATAGATACCCAGTTGCAATGCATATTTGTTCCCATAATGTTGCTGATTCCGATCCAGAGAAGCAGTGAGGTTCAGGTCATCCAGTCCGAGCTGGCCATACAGGAACCCTTTTTTATACACTTTATATTTCAAGGTAATGCCCATGAACGCATTATCCGGAGAGCCAATGGCAAATTCCAATGGCCGCATGAAGATAAGTGGATTCAGGTATTGTACATCGAAACCCCGATGCAGGCCGGTATCGCGGGCATACCAAATCACATTATCATATAAGCCCATTTGAAACCGGCTGGAAAAATTGATTCCCAGGTAATGCATGACACTATATTTGTCCTGGATCTTACCATCAATAATGTAACGTGGGTTTCTGAATTTATTATAGATTACATTGTACGTTAGGCGCCAGTATTTTGCTTGTAACCGGATATAAGGTGCATTGGAGGCATTATCGGAAAGGATCAGGCTACGGTAGCCATCCCCAATAAAATTTTTACCATATCCCGCTGAAATAACAATATGCTTGCCGGCGAGGTAAGTAATATTCCCGGTTATTTGTGATAAAGAATAGGCGCGGCCATTTTGTAAATATGTTTTACCGATACCCGGTGCTATTTGCTGGTTTGAGTCAATAAAGTTTTGAATATAGGCTGGGAATTGACTATAGCCGGCCATAAAACCGAGAGAAAAAGAAAGCTTATCATTATATATACCTTGTAAACGCAATCCTCCCATTGCTTCATAAACGGTATTACTGCTATCCCGGTTTTGCCAGCCCAGGGAAGCATTAATATAAGGGTCAATGGTGAGTACACCATGTTTCCCCGGGATTTGTATCCAATTGTCTGTTGTAATATTTTTTAAAAAATAGCCTTTATTGTCACGGGCATTTAAAGAAAAGATACTATCGGTAAGATCAGATCCGGCTGGTAAATAGGGTTTCATTTCCAGCCAGTTGATGGAGCGAAAGCCGGTGAATACAGAAGAATCAGCCATTAGTGTGAGATCATTATACCGGCTTTGTACCAGTGGTGTCAGGGGTACCTGCTGGCCGAATGAAATCCCCGAGAGTGCTACAAAACTTATTATCAAAATTCGTTTTATCATTGTAATGCTTTATAGATATAGAAAGGTGTTGTCAATTATTAATAGTCATAAGAAATTTTGCGGAATGACATCCGAATGCCTATATAAAATATCCTGTCTTTATAATAAAATAATTTGCTCTTCTCATTGCGGAATGTAAACCCGGCTTCTATCCGCATATTGGTTACCGGATTCAGGATATAAGCCAGTCTCAAATCTGCAAATAAAATATTTGTTTTCAGGCCTTGCAATAAGGTGCCATTACCGATGACAGATGCATCGCTAACCGGTTTAAAAATATTCTGACCATAATTTAGCGTCGCATTGGAGTCGGCGCCATATTGTGCATAAAAGGTTTCGAAGCGGACACTGAATTTCTTGTACAGATAATCTGCTTTAAAAAGGCCTTCCCGGAAATTGGCTCCCAGGGCATGTGCCATGGGTTGATTATTATGCGCATAATTGGTGTTCAAAGAATTGGTAGCATACATATAGGGAGTAGCCATATTAAATTCAAGCAATGTATTCAGGTTTTCAAGGCCAAAGGTATTACCCGAGCGCACACCTGCCTGGATAGCATATTCGCTGGTAGAACTTCCGCCGTCTTTATATTTTTGGTAGGCAAACTGGCCATAGATATGGGTGCTTTTGAGTACACGTATTTTAGCATTTATCCCATATATCTCATTGTTTTTAACGCCATCAGGGGAGGTGGAGCCATGCAGAAACATTATTGGGCTGGCAATCCAGGGGCTCATATCTTTTGAATAGGATGAATCCTGATCGGGCCACATTACAGATTCAAAAATGCCGATATTTAAAAAATCGGTTGGTTTCCAGTCCACATAAAATGTTTGTGCCCATTTCCTGAAATATCCTTTCTTATTGTTATAAATCCTGTCTCGGTCACTGATGTATTGCGACCACATCACATTGTATTGTACTTTCCCCAGGTTAATGGCGGTACGGAAATAAGGATAATTAAAAGCCCAGTCAGAAAGTAATACTGAACGATAGCCATCACCAATAAAATTTTTACCATAGCCTAAATCAAACATAAAAATCTTGCCTGGTTTATACACCAATTTTGCATCGGAGGAGGCAAAATCAAAACCCTTTCCATCTCCTTTATTTTTAAATCCACCCTGGCCGGGGATGATGAAATTTCCACGGATGAAACTGTCTATATAGCCACCGAAGCGTCCCTGGTTTTCATAAAAATTTGTCTCAAAATAAAAATTATCACCCACGGTTCCGGATACTTCAAAGCCCCTGGTATTCATCATAGGGGTGGTGATCTGACGATCACTCTTACCAATATATTCATCAAAGATGATATCAGCATTGAGCTTGAAAGATGGTTGATTCATTTGCAATAAATGTTCCTGGAAAAATTTTCGGTGAAACCAGCTTCCCCAGGAGGCATATATACCGGTATCGGTATAGACAACCGGTTTCCAGGCTGTGTGCAGGATAGAATCGTCGTTATATAATATTTTTTGCTCGCTATTTTGATTCGTAATGTCAAGACCCGGTTCTTTCTGTGCCTGCACCGCAAAGGCTATACAGGATATGATTATAAGTAGTGAGAACCGGCGGAAACAAAGAGCAGTACAGTGTGTTTGCATGAGTATATGATTATTCACAAATAAATGGCATTGTAAAATAAAGTGATTTTATTAAAATAAAACCCGGAAAGTAATTATATTTTCCAGGTTTCTGTATTCAATTGATTATTTAAAAATACGTAATTTTTTGATGAACCGTAATCCATTGCAATAAAATAATTTTAAGCAGATAAATTATTCAGCCATCATTTATAAATGGTAATTATATGCACGTTTTACAAAATAAATCGTTGCTGAATCAGGTTCCTTTTACAAAATCAATAAGCAGCCTCTTCGCCTTTTACGATATTGGCGATGGTAAGAAAAACGATCCGGATATCGAGCATCAGGCTCCAGTTTTCCATATACCACAGGTCATGTTCAATTCTTTTACGCATGGCGTCTTCGGTCTCGGTTTCGCCCCGGTAACCATTAACCTGTGCCCAGCCGGTGATACCGGGTTTTACAAAATGCCGCGCCATAAAACTGTTGATTTGCGATTGGAAATCAAGGTTAAGTTTTATAGGATGAGGGCGGGGGCCTACAATGCTCATATCGCCTAATAAAACATTGATAAATTGGGGCATCTCATCGAGGCTTGTCTTACGCAGGAAACGGCCAACAGATGTAATCCGTGCATCATTCTTTGTTGCCTGTTTGAACTCTCCATCCGACTCGGTTACCGTCATTGTCCTGAATTTGAAAATCCGGAAAAGCTGGTTATTTCTACCGGGTCGGTTTTGTATAAAAAATACAGGTCCCTTGGAATTGAGTTTGATAATAAGCCCGATCAGGGGAATCAGCCAACTCAGGATAAACAAGATGACCAGTGAGCTGAACACTATATCAAAGATTCTTTTCTTTGCCCTGTTCTCCACTTTTGCTTCCAAAGGTTCACGGCGGATACTGATAACCGGGAATTCATTGAAATAATTTACCATACCATGGCGGCTGGGCGTGATGTCTTTAGAAACAAATTTTAAACGCACGCATTTTTGATCTGCCATAGCGACCAGCTCATCCCAGTTTTCGTCACTGGGAAAGATGGTAGAATAAATTTCTTCAATTTTATTATTGGCGGCAAACTGGATACATTTTTCAATAGGTTTAAAGGGGAGCATAGCCTGGCCATTTCCATCTTCAGTGGCTTCAAAAAAGCCCCGAAAGGTATAGTCGCTTTGGCGGCTGGTAAACATTTCTGCCAACTCTTTTCCCGTATCATTTTGTCCCAGGATTGCTACCGGTTTTTTCTTATTTACTTTATTGATTAAATTTTCGGATATATGTGTTACCATAATCCGGCTCATAATAAAAAATACTACGAAGAAGCTATAGCAATACAACACAATATGCAATGGAACTGTTTCTTTACGCAGGTAGAGATAAGCCAGGAAAATGACGAATTGCAAAATACCGGCTTTGATGGTTTGCCGAAGTGTTTTTTCAATGACACGCAGGTTATGTGGTGCGTATAAGTTTACAATTAAGGTAGCCAGCAGCCATGAAAAATTGAAAAAAATAAAATCTTCGAGATGTAAATGCGGGTAACCGGATTTGGAAAAATAGCTTTTTACAAATACAGTTAGAAAAAATGCTGTATTTATAATGATATAATCCCCAATTAGAAGTAATAAACGGTAGTAAAAGAAATATTTCTTTCCCATGGAATAGGCATTATAAATTTACGAATCATAGGTTTGAGGGGTTAACCGTAAATTCTAACGGGGAACAATATTACGAACTTTTTAAGAAATCCTTCACTTTTTTAAAAAATTATTAAATTTTTTTTTAGGTGGTAGCTATACCGAAATAGACAAATTCCAAAGGCATATTCCCGATTGCCTTTAATTCGTGCGGTGTTTTTGCCGGTATACGCAGGAAAACCCCCTCTTGCAGTTGAATATTTTCGTCTCCTACGATATACTCACCTGATCCTTTCAGGAAGTAAAAATATTCTTCCATGGTTTCATGGGCATGCCGGGAACACACTTCACCTGGCTGGAATATACCATACGCAAATTGAGTCAGCG
>JBDHYG010000017.1:0-58470 GCA_039811225.1 Parafilimonas sp. | reverse complement strand
AAGCCTGGTTATTACTTCCACTTTTAAAAATGACCAGGCGAATAGTTTTTCTCCCTCCTATTGCCTCGATGCGCAGGGATTCCTTTGGATGACCACACCGGATTTTTCATTATGGAAAATTAACCCGGAAACAATGGCCATACAGGATACGCTTTCTTTTACCAATACAGGAATAGATTTAATGGGTGCGCGGATATATGGCCATTACCAGTCTTATCTTTTCATTAGTACACTGAAAAGCCAGTTACTCCTGAATACTACGAATAACATGATAATTTACCTGAACCGGCAAAATGGCCTTATCCTGAACCAGGGGAGCAAAGAACTATTAAGTAATGGCCGGGTATTTTTCACGTATTCAGGCGCCGGCATTACGCAATATGCAGTTATTGAAAATTTGATTTCATCTGTAAAAAACATTATTCCGCAAATCAATTTACTACTGGTAAATAATAAGCCGATACAGACCGATACGTTGATTCAATATAAAAAGACCTTGTCCTTGCATCATACCCAGAATACCATTACCATTAATTTCTCTGCGCTCGACCAGGAATTCCCGGAACGGCTGGAATATGCTTATATGCTCGTAAATACAGATAAGGAATGGACATTCACAAATGGTATGAACAGCCGGGTAAGTTATGCCAACCTTGCTCCGGGAAAATACCTGTTCAAAGTCAAAGCCCGGGAATGGGGTCAGCCCTGGTCGCCGGAAACAACATTGCAAATTATCATTTCCCCTCCCTTCTGGCAAACCTGGTGGTTTATTTTAATCAGCTTGTTGCTATTTGCCGGCTCAGCTTATTTATTTTTTCAATGGCGTATCAATTCTATTCGCAAACAGGAGCAATTGAAAAATAAATTTGAAAAAGAATTACTGGAACTGGAAGCAAAATCACTACGGGCACAAATGAACCCGCATTTTATTTTTAATTGTATGAACTCCATTAAGGCGCTCATCCAGAAAAACGAACAGGAAAAAGCCATTACTTACTTAACAACTTTTTCAAAACTCATCCGCATCATTTTTGAACATTCTGATAAACGGGAAGTTTCGTTATATGAAGAAATAGAAACCTGCAAATTGTACACCGAGTTGGAGATGATGCGCTTTCAACACAAATTTTCCTATCAATTAGAAATCGATCCGTCCATCGATATGAAATCCATTATGATTCCTGCCCTGATCATCCAACCCTTTATCGAAAATGCGATATGGCATGGCCTGATGCCGAAAGAAGGAACGGGTTTCTTGCAAATTCGTGTTACCCGGCAAGGAGATCATATTGAATGCATCATTGATGACGATGGCATTGGTCGCAAAACATCAGAACAAAATAAATCTTCCGCTTTTTATTCCGGCCACCAATCAAGAGGCGTTCACCTGACACATGCCCGCCTGGACCTGGACAATCAATTAAATGAAAAAAATGCCAGCATAAAAATTATTGATAAAACCGACAGCAAAGGCCGACCCCTGGGTACCACCGTAGTGCTTTGCTTTGAATACTTAAATTCGTAATTATCGATTCAAAGCAGTAAGTTGTCAATTCAAAATAAGCAATTACTTTATTTCATAGTTTTTTTAAATTTTGCATAGTAGATTTGAGAAAACAAATATGTGGTGCGGTATAAGTTACCCAATTAACAGTCCGGGGCCATGTGCAAAATTTTTGCTATAACTTGTCAGGAACCTATCAATTAAAAAGCAGGTATGATAAAATCACTTATCATAGATGATGAACCACATTGCATAGAAGCGTTAAAAGCTGACCTGGAGATTCATTGTCCCAACATTGAAATTTGTGCTACCTGCCTGTCTGGCAAAGAAGGCATCCTGGCCATTCGCAAACATAAGCCCCGCTTAATTTTCCTGGATGTGGATATGCCCTGGATGAATGGTTTTGAAATGTTGGAAATGTTTGATCACATTGATTTCTGCATCATCTTTACAACAGCGTATGATAAATTTGCGGCCAAGGCGTTTCGCATCAGTGCCGTAGATTATTTATTAAAGCCCCTGGACATTTCAGATCTAAAACATGCCGTGAAAAAAGCCGAAGAAAAAATCCTGTCTTCTGAAGGGTCGGTCAATATTCAAAATCTCCTGCATAATATCCGGCAACCGGCCGAATTGCAAAAAATTGCATTCCCCAAAAGAGATGGTTATGAATTTATCCGGGCGGAAGATATCCTGTATTGCAGTGCGGAGGGCTCCTATACAACCATTCATTTAACCGGTAACAAAAAATTCCTGGTATCCAAAACGCTGGGTGACATCGAGGAATTATTGCCATTGGATATCTTCCAGCGTATTCATCATTCCACGATTGTCAATACACAACATATAACCAACCTTATCCGCTCGGATGGCGGTTACGTGCTATTGGATAATAATGAAAAACTCATGATTTCCAAAGCAAAAAAAGAAGCGCTCATGCAGAAATTAGGTTTGAAAAACAATTAAGCTTTTTTCTTTCGATACTCATACTTCATCATGCCGGAAATGCGACTGCACTTTGAATACGTGTAAAATATAGGGGAACAGCGCATCCATACTCTCGCCTGCGCCTCGTGTAGAACCGGGCAGTGCCAGGATCAATGTATCTCCACGTAAGCCCGCCACACTTCTGGATAGCATGGCATAAGGTGTTTGTTCCTGGCCATAATTCCTGGCGGCCTCTCCTATGCCCGGAATAACCCGTTCCAGTAACGGCATAACGGCTTCCGGGGTCACATCGCGTGGAGATAAACCCGTGCCGCCTGTTAGTATTACCATATCCATTTGCCGGTCACAAAGAGCCAAAACTTTTTCACGTATAATAACCTCTTCATCCGGTATGATACTGTAATCTGCAATAGAGATATTTATTGTACCTAATTTTTCCATTATTGTTTTCCCGGCTGAATCTTCTTTCTTCCCGGCAGCAATACTATCGGAACACACCAGGACAGCTGCCTGCAAGGACCGGGGCATTTTTTCATTGTATTGCGATTTGCCTCCTTTCTTTCGGAGGAGTTTCATATTCCTGATCTCGATATTCTTATCAATAGGTTTGAGCATATCATATATTGTCAGTGCAGCCACAGAAACGCCATGCATGGCTTCCACTTCCACACCGGTACGATAAATAGTATGCACTTCTGCTTCAATATAAATATCCAGGCCATCCAGCCGAAAAGAAATTTTGGCAAATTCAATCGGTAGCGGATGACAATCCGGGATCAATGCACTGGTCTGCTTAATACCCAGCAAACCCGCTACACGAGCGGCTTCCAGTACATCGCCTTTAGGAACGGATTTGTTTTTTACAGCCAGCATTGTTTCAGGTGCTTGTACTGTTACTATGGCCTGTGCTATTGCTAACCGGTGTGTTTTAATTTTATGCGTTATATCAATCATGTTTAAGAATTTATTTTCCAACGAATTTGTTGATCAGTCAGCCATTCCTTTCCCCATATAGGCACTTCTTTTTTAATTCGCTCTACAATATCTTCACAGGCTGCAATGGCTTCTTTGCGATGTTTGGCTGAAACAAAAACAAACAAACTGATTTCACCGGCCTTTACCATTCCCAGGCTATGATATATATGCAGGCATACGAGGTTAAATGCAGCAAAAGCCTTTTCCCTGATTTCGGTGAATTTTTCCAGTGCCATTTCAGTATAAGCGCTGTATTCAATAGCGACTACTTCCTGTGCCTGTAAAATGTCTTTTCTTACCTGGCCCAGGAAAATACTATGTGCCCCGATTTCCGTTTTGTCCTGGTGCCGGGCAATAGCAGCACTTATAAATGCCGGCGTGATTGGCCCTTCTACAAAAACGGTATGTTTCTTTTTTTCTTTCATTGTTTAATAGGAGATAAAATTTGTTGTTCTTTCCAGGCAATAATTCCACCATGTAAACTATATGCTTCCCGCATGGGAAATCTTTCTTTGAACATAGCCAGTGCCCGTTGGCTCCGCACACCGGATAAACAAAAAAAGATAATTTTTTTATCTGGTGATATGTCGTCTATAGCGCTTGGCCATTTACTTAACGGGATTTGTACATAAGAAAATTCTTGGACGATTGGTTCTTCTCCTAATTCCCGTACATCAATAACAAGCAATTCTTCTTTTTTTCGTAAAATATCAAATGCATTGGCTGTCATTTCCGGCAGGTTTATATGCTGCCCACAGAACCATTCATAATTGAATTTCCTGAATGCATCCGGAGTAGCCGGATAAACAGCGTTTTTCTTTGCAGCTTTAGTGATGGCAAAAGAAAAGAATGAATTATTAAGCAAATTGAAAGTTAGCATGGTATTCAGCAGCGGCTTCCCAATGCCTGTACAAATTTTGATTGCTTCTGCTGCCTGCATCGTTCCAATAATTCCGGGCAATACGCCCAATACACCGGCTTCATTGCAGTTGGGTACCGTTTGGGGTGAAGGGGGTGCAGGAAATAAGTCCCGGTAATTTGTTGTTTCTTCCTGTTTCGGATCCGGCAGGTTAAACACGGCAACCTGTCCTTCATATCGCAAAACAGCACCATAAATAAAGGGCTTACCCAATAAAACACAGGCATCATTTATTAAATATCTGGTTGAAAAATTATCCGTACCATCAAGCACTAGATCATACCTGCTTACCAGGTCAAGTCCATTCCGGGTAGTTAATTTTTCAGGATATGCATCAATAGCCAGCTCCGGGTTGAGCTGGTTGATTTTTTCTTTTGCTACGACTGCTTTGGATTTTCCCAAATCAGCCATAGAAAAAATAGTTTGTCGTTGCAGATTGCTGAGTTCTACAAAATCATAGTCAATGATACCTATCTTACCTATACCGGCTGCCGCCAAATATTGCAGTGCCGGGCTACCCAGGCCTCCTACGCCTACCACGAGGACACGGGCAGCCAATAACCTGTCCTGCCGGGCTTTTCCAAAACCCGGTAAAACCATTTGTCGCTGATATCGGCTATATTTTTTTTCTTCGTTCATAAACTATCTACCCGCCGGAGAATGGCGGTAATAAAGCAACAGTATCCTCTTGTTGCAAAACACAATTTGAATGAATCAATTTTTTATTTACTGCCAATGAAAATTCAGTTTCTTTTAATGCCGGATACTGGGAATAGAGCAACTGTATTAATGCATCTGTATCCATAATATCCTGCAACTGCCAGTTGGCTTGCCCGGTAATATCTGCTATTTGCCCGAATGCTAGTAGATTAATTTTCATCATGTATATAATTTAAAGCAACCTGGTATGCAGGCCGGTCATTGATATTCATTAATATATTTCCACGGAACAATTTATTTTGATCAACAGTTAATTTCACCAGGTCAAATTGCAAAATCATCTCCTGCAATTTCACTATACCCTGTTGTATCAGGTATTCCCATTTCGGCAGGCAGGACTTACTATACACGCCAAACAATGGTTGTGCTATACCCTGGTACTGTGGTATGGTAATTTGCGCAGTCGCACTATGTGCTATCATAAAGGAAACTGCAGGTTTTGTAATAAATGGCATATCGCAGCTCAAGATAAAACCAGTTGCTCCGTGCACATCGTGCAATGCTGCATGGATGCCGCCGGCGGGCCCTTTTCCAGGATAAATATCCGGCAAAAGCCTTAGGCCGAATTTTTTATATGCAATATTGCTGGTAACAATAACCACTTCATCAACTATTTCAGAAAGTACTTCGATACTATAAGCAATCAAGGTTTTATCTTTCAACATAAGCAAACCTTTATCCTCACCCATACGGGTACTTTTGCCTCCGGCCAAAATATAACCATTTCGTATGTTTGCGTTGGTTTGCATGTTTATGTAAATAATAATTTGATGGAAGCCAGTAATAATACAACGGCTAATAATTTTTTAAGCACTTCCCCATTAAATTTCCGTGCGCCCAGGTAGGCCCCCGTTAAGCCACCCGCAAATGCCACCCCTATCATCCAGGCCATTGAAATATTAAAATCAAAACCCTTTGCTACGAGGCCACCCAGGCCGGATAAAGAATTGACAAAAATGAACAGTGCAGATACGGCAGCTGTCTGTTTCATATTGGCCCAATGCAATAATAAAATGAGCGGGCTTAAGATAATACCTCCTCCTATCCCGATCATGCCGGATAAAATACCGATCAGGCTTCCAATTAATAAAGAGGCAACCAGGCTTTGCTTTTTGATATTGGTTGTATCATTGAATTTCATGCCCCCGAGACGCACTACAGAAAATAACAATAACACACCCAGGATCGTTTTATATAATTTGGCATCCATTTCAATCATGCCACCAATAAAGGCAGCAGGAATGGAAGCGATGGCAAATGGCCAGAATAACGACCATCGAAAACAACCGCTGCGATAATATTGAATGAATGCCGTGGAAGAAACAAATAAATTCAGGATCAACGCTGTCGGCCGCATGGTTTCAGGAGCAAAAGAAAAAAATGCCATTAAGGCCAGGTATCCACTGGCTCCCCCATGGCCAACGGAAGCATATAACATAGCTACCAAAAACAACAATATAAAAAAGACCAATTCTGTATGCATTCGTTTTTTCCTTTTTATAGAATTAATTGAACAGGCACTATTTCTCCTTCGTGGAAATATTCTTTCCCTTCTTCCAATTCCACGAGGCAATCTGCTTCCGCATAAGAGTTCAACAAATAACTTTCCTGGTTAGCTAAAATGGTTACAACGGCTCCATTTGTTTTTCCCTTTAAAAAATAAGTGAGATGTTTTTTCTTAGTATATGCATGTACTAACCGGCAGTATATTTTTTTTGCGATTTCCTTTTTCATACAGTAACCTATCGCCGGTACTACATATTCATAAAAACAACTGAGCACTGATGCGGGATTACCAGGCAGGCCAAAGACAATTCCTTGTGGAAGTCTTCCGAAATATAATGGTTTCCCCGGCTTTTGTTTTACCTTATGAAACACTTCATGAACACCACATTGTTGCAATGCGCTGGTGACAAAATCATAATCGCCCACGGACACACCACCAGTTAGAATAAGTATATCTGCCCGTTCCTGCTTTTTAACGGCTTCTATAATGGCTGCTTCCCGGTCATCTACCATCTCCACTGAAACAGGTGATATTCCCAATTGTTGCAACCCGGTTATAAGGCCTGTTGAATTCGATTCATAAATTTTACCGGGTATCAACTGTTCACCTGGTTTAAGTAATTCATTCCCTGTTATGATGATTGCTATATCGGGTGGGGAAAATACCTGCACTTTTTCTATTCCCAGGTTAGCAAGGAAAGATAGCGCTGCCGGTGTGAGTATTTGTTTTTCTTTCAACACATAATCTCCCTGTTTGGTTTGTGAACCTTTGTGCCGGACATTACTTCCTTTTTGCAGCTTTTCATCATGGAGAAAAAGGAATCCCTCCGAGAGCGAAACATTTTCCTGCATCACTACGGTATCGGTTCCTTTCGGTAAAGCGGCGCCTGTGAAAATACGAACGGCTTCATTTGCCTTTGCGCATTGTTCAAAATCCTCGCCTGCGGCCACTTCACCAATAACATTTAATTTACCGGCAGTAAATTTTTCAAATGCAAAAGCATAGCCATCCATGGCACTTTGCTCAAAGGGAGGTGTGTCTATCGGTGCCTGTATATTTTCAGCCAGGATAAGGCCGCCGGCATTTACCAACTTTCTTTCTTCTTTTTTGGATCCCAGGCATGTTGACCGGATTAATGTTCTTGCTTCTGCAAAGGAAATCATATTGTCATCACATTTTTTTTTGTTGTTTAATTTTTTCCCGCAATACGTTTCAGCATATTCCTGAAAATGAAATAATGAAAAGGTAACATCGCATACCAGTAATTTCTTCCCATAATTCCTTTGGGCCGGAAAGTAGCTGTTTGTTTCAGGATGCAATGATGTTCATTTTGAATAATTGCAAATTCCAGCCATGCTTCACCGGGCAATTTCATTTCTGCAAACAAAAGCAAGCGATGATTCTTCCTATCGGCCAGTAATACACGCCAGAAATCTATGGTATCGCCCGGTTGAATATCTGTTTGGCTGCGCCGGCCACGTTTTAATCCTACACCTCCCATTAATTTATCCAGCATGCCGCGAATTCGCCATAACTGGTCGGCGTAATACCAGCCATGTTCCCCGCCTATACCAAAAAATCGATCTGCTACAACCTCAACTTCATCCTTATCGATCTCCATCCACTTGCGATCTTTAAAGCAGCCATTTACCGGTACTTCCACGTGCTGCATAACATCCAGGTTGCTTAAGCTGCTGGAAGCAGAGTCTGTCCAGCTGGAAAGCACCATATTTTGTTCGATACGCTCAAAGGCCATTTTAATAGCACCCCGGTAACTGATTAAATCCTGTGGAATGATATCACGTATGGAAAATTCTTTGCACACTACATCCTGTTTCATGCTTTGTACCAGCTGTTTTGCAATAATAAAATTTGCGGAGGTGGACATATTGATCCAATGTGCAGATAAACCGGGGAAAAGCACAGGAAGGGTAAAAATATACCGCTTATACCCCCGTACCGATGCGTATTCCAATAACATTTGTTTATAAGTAAGCACATCAGGCCCGCCAATTTCAAAGATTTTAAAATACGTTTTTTCGTCGAGCAGGCAACCATGTAAATAATTGATCACGTTACGAATGGCAATGGGTTGGCATTTTGAATTCAACCAACGCGGGACAATCATTACCGGTATTTTTTCCGTCAGGTCACGGATAATTTCAAAAGAAATACTTCCGGATCCGACGATAATGCCTGCTTCAAAAATGGTGTATGGTATTTCGGATTTAATAAACACTTCTTTTACCACTTTGCGGGCCTGCAGATGCCTGGAAAGTTTTGGCTGGTTACTAATCCCACTCAGGTAAATAATTTGTTTTACTTGTGTTAAGGTGGCGACCAATACAAAGCATCCTGCTGCACGCAGTTCATATTCTTTTAAGGTGGTAGATGTATCTCCGAGAGAATGAATCAAATAATAAGCTGCATCGAATTGTTTTTTTAGAAAATGTTGCACGGCATTTTCCGGTTGCAGAAAATCATATTCAATAATATGAATTTTTGCCACCAGATCTTTTGAAACTTTAAAACGGTTGATGTCGCGTACCACACAAGTCACTTCATGACCGGCTTCTACGAGTACCGGGAGTAGCCGCCGCCCTATATAACCATTCGCACCTGTCAGCAAAATACGCATTGTGTTTTTCCGTTTTTAGCCACCAATGTTGATCATTCGGCGATTTGTAATTTTCGAAGTATCCAGTTCTTTATACGCACCATTGAATTGTCCTCCCTGTGCCGCCGCTTTTTCCCAAACACATTGCCTGATCAGGGGAATAATATCTTCCCCCTTTCGTAAGGCGGTTAAAAGATCAATTTCATTTTTTGAAAAAAGACAATTTTTCATTTTACCATCAGTAGTCAATCGCATTCGGTTACAGCCACTGCAAAAAGGCCTGCTCATGGTACTGATCAAAGCAAAACTGCCCAGGTGACCCGGCACATAAAATTTTTCTGCCGTATCATGCCGGTCATTCGAAAGTTCTTTAAAACTATATTTCGAAGCAATGGCTGCGAGTATTTCATTATGTGAATACACTTTTTCTTTGTTCCAATGATTCCCCTCAAACGGCATAAATTCAATAAACCGGACCTGCACGGGTTGTTGTTTTGTCCATTCCACAAATGCCGGGATTTCTTTTTCATTCATTCCTTTCATCACCACCATATTGATTTTTACCTGGAACTGCTGATGGAGCAGCAGTTCAATATTCCGGCGGATCCGGTGAAATTCATCACGATGTGTGATGAGCAGGTTCTTTTGCGGATCCAGTGAATCCAGGCTCACATTCACAGATCGGATGCCTGCCTGGTGGAAACAGTCAATATATTCATCAATGTAAACGCCATTCGTTGTAATGACCAATTCAACGGGATATTTTGCCAGGCGTAAGATGATATCCTTTGCATCTTTCCGCACTAAAGGTTCCCCACCTGTCAGGCGGATTTTTTTTACGCCCTGTTGTACAAAGACATTTACAATAGTATCAATTTCATCCGGTGACATTTTATCGGAATGCTGATAATACCCTTTCGGCAAGTCCACCGGGTTGCAATAAATGCAACGCAGGTTACATTTATCCGTCAGGGAGATGCGGAGGTAATCATGCACCCGGTTAAATTGATCTTTCAGCATATCAGTAAATTTTTTCCTGCTTTTCCTGTTCCGGCAACTGAACAGAAAAATAGCGCTTCATTTTTTTTGTGATTTCACTATAATCCGAAGTAGTTAAATATTTATGAGCCAGGGGAAATACGACATTGTCTTCCCGGAAAATATGCAGGCGCAATAATTCAACCAGGGACAGGCCTTGTTCAATAGCGGTATCCATCAGCAACGCAATGGAAACAGGATCTGTCAGCCTTGAGGCAATACCCATCAGGCTGAATGTGAGTGTCCCCAATTCCATGGTTTTGATGTGATCATTTTCCAGCATGTCAATAGCGGTATCCGGGATAGGCCCGGTACCATGCTCCCCGTTATCGAGCATGCGATCATGAATGTAGGGGAAAAGTACCCGTTCTTCTTTCAGGTTGTGCAATACGATCTTATCATCCAGGAAAGCAAAGAACTCTCCTAATTTTTTATTTCTTTCTTTGGTAATGCCCATTCGTTTTATTTCCAGGAGAGCTGCTTCAAGTTCATCAATTTTTGCCAGGGCAGTTTTATGTTCATCCATAAAATATTGCAAGGCAGGATGCAAGAGGTCATAGGGTACCGGCTCCACGCCCATAGGCTTATAGGCATCCGGTGGATCCATGGGTGAATACACCGGATCACTTGTAGAATCTTTCTCAACAAAACGTTTAATGTAATCTGTTTTTTTATTGTCTTTGTTTTCAAAAATATTGTTCATATGAATGGATTGACATTATTGAATTTTCCCTAAAGTAAAATCTATGGCTGTGAGAATGCATGATTGTAATCATGTTTCAAAAGATATTGCTCATCCAATTTTTATTCACAGATTTCACATTGTATAATCATACATAGCAGCCGTTTTTTTCATGGCGAACCATTTCTGTTTTATTCTGTTGCATTCCCTTAAGAAGAAGCGAAGGAGGCCTAAAAATGTGATCAACCAGGCCAGTATGGCTATATACATAAAAGCATCATAGAAGTGATGCAAAAAAGGAATATGTAATGCTTTTGACATACGAAAAGTGCACACTGCATACATACCTTGTGGAAAGACAGCCCCCCAGTAAAGTGGATCGTATTTTAATGGGTATTTTTTATAAATATGCCGCCATATTGCAAGAATTATTAACATAGGAATCCACCAGGTACCGGTAGCCCAATAAAAAATAGTAAAGCCTTTGAGAAAAGGAAGAAGGGATTCGAGAAACGGTGCATCCGGTGCATTGATAATAAGTACAGAACCACCCAGGGCAGAAATAGCCATAGCGCCCATATTAATCCAATAAGGCGGCGCCAGGTCACCCGGAGAAAATTTAAAGAACGTGTAACGGTAGAAAATTAATGAAATCATCCAGATATAAAACATACCACCCCATAGCCACATGGATAGTGCAAAGAAGTTGATCTCCACCCGGTATGGTTGATTACTATGTGCTGCTATTAACGCGCTGAGAATGGATACAGATTGTGTGGCCACAATTGCCGTGAGCCAGCCACCCGTTATCCCCTTGTCTAATGTAGGTTTGTTTTGTTGAGTTGTTAGCGTGGTAAAAATGGTATAGGTAAGAAAAAGCCACAAAATAATTCCAAAGACCAGTAAAGATAAAGCCACATAATAATTTTCAAAAAGGATGATGTATTGAATACCCAATACACAGGTGCCAGCAACGGAGGTAAAGAACCCAGTGCCGGTCATATGATTAGTGATATCTTTCTTTACATCGTGAAAAAACCAGAGAATCCGTAAACAAGTAAGTATCCACAACAACACATAGAATAAATTATTCAGATAAAATAAAAACAGTGCAATCCAGGGCATCTCCATAAGAAATGCTCCAATGGATATAATCCCGGTGGCCATTACCAAGGCAAAATAAGCGGGAGACAATGTTTGGACACCGCCACTAAATTCCTGGCGGAGCAAAGTTGATATAGATGGTAGTGGTGGTTTGATTGCTTTCTCCATTTTTAATTTTTTAGGCATTGCACAGATATGCATTCGGGATTCGTTATCATTTTTTATCCAGGGGTTTGTTGATGATCGCCTTTATGGCAAAGCGTTGTAGGATAATACAAATCATTCCTAATGTAGCGAGAAACATCCAGCAGGTAGTCCATATGCCGGTTTTGCTCAGTAAATAACCAAAAACAATTGGACCGAAAAAGCCACCCAGTCCACCTAATACACCTACAATACCTCCGACAGTTCCAATATTTTCAGGATAGTAATCGGCAATATATTTGTATACAGCAGCGCCTCCAATTCCCATCATAAGACCAATGATGAAAACGAGTGCAGAAAAAATCCATTTATTTGCCTGGAAATAAATTAAGGTAATCCCTTTGGCCAGTAATGCACCTTTTTCTATTTTATCCCCTTCCCGCACGACTGGCTCCTGGTGATAACTGGTAGTAGGCAGGAATAAAAATCCTTCCTTGTCATGATGAATACCAAAACGTATTGTAACCTCCGATGAATCACCTGCTTTAGTTTGCAGTTTATACATTTCTTCTCCCACAATTATTTGTTGCGATGTAGCTGATTTTACGATACCTGATTTAATAGCCATTACTCCTTGACCGGGGGCCTGAATTTCCATCCGTGGAATAAACAGGAAAAACATGGCAACCAGGCAAATGCCGAAAGTCCATAACAATATTATTCTGGCACCTACTTTATCAGCCAGCCAACCTCCCACTGCACGGAATAAGCCGGCTGGTAAACTGAAAGCAGTAGCCATGAAACCGGCTGATACAATAGTTAAAGCATACACATTCACATAATATGGTATCAGCCATTGGGCCAATGCCACAAAACTACCGAAGACAAAAAAGTAATACAGGCCAAAGCGCCAGACCCTTGCTTCTTTTAATGGTGCCAGGCGTTGTGCGATCTGTTTCTTTTCAGCAGGTAGTTTATTTTTTGTCGTCAATAAAAAAATAATGCCTGTAAGCAATAACAGGGCAGCATATAATTTGGGCAAATTCCGCCAGCCATCGAGATGTGTACTGGTAAGCTTTTGCAAAATCGTAGGTGCCAACAATGTTGTTAAGGCAGCCCCCATATTTCCCATTCCAAAAATTCCTAAAGCAGTTCCTTGTTTCTCTTTGGGATACCATAAACTAATATAAGCAACCCCTGCTGCAAAGGAAGCACCAGACAAACCAAAACAAAAACTGAGCAACAGGAACGTAGTATAGTTATTGGCCTGAGAGAGAAAATATAATGGAATGCTACAAAAAATTAAGATAAATGCCAGCACCTTCCTGCCACCATATTTATCTGTTATTACACCGATGGGAAGTCGTAAAACCGCTCCTACCAATACAGGAACACCCAGTAAAAACCCCATCTGGACAGGGCTCCAATCGAATACACCATTATTTACAAGGAAAGTCACCAGGACACCATTGATCATCCAGGCGGCAAAACAAACCATAAATGCCAGCGTACTAACGCTTAAGATCCTGTGCGGGGATATGGTTTTCCGGGCATGCATCGGTCACAGGATGTTACGGTATAGGTTTAGAAAAATCCATTCTACCTTCTCCGGGAAATTCCGGTGCATACCTTACCCGATATTTAGCGCCCGGTACTTTTATACTGTCCCGGGACAAAGGATGAAACGTATTGCACACAATATATTTCCGTCCATTGACTATATACTCAAATGAAACACCCCGTCCTTCTGCAAAAACACGGCAGTCACCTAAAGTGGTACCTGGCACAAAGTGTGGATTTTTTAATAATGCTGCCTCCAACCTGTATTGTCGAAATACCAGAAAAGAAATACATAACAGGATTGCCAGTATGAAGCCATTGATAATTTTCCTTACCCTGAGTTCATTCTTAAAGACCCTATACAAATTGAAAATGATCCCTATTGCAAGGATGATGAGTAAAATAGTTTTCACTATCTGACTGGTAAGCAATTCATCATCTGTTACAATATTCAACAACATGATCAGGTATTTTTAGGGCGTTGCAAAGACCAGGGTGTTTCTGTATTCCTTACTTTTTTTCTGTTCCAGTTCCAGATAACCTGTTGATAGGGCCGCCATAAATAATTTAGTGGAAGCACCAGCATATGAATCAAGCGGGAGAAAGGCAGGATACCCAAAATAGTAAAGGCGCCAATGATATGCAATTTCACCGGCCAGGGTAAAATGGATACCGTTGTGATATCCGGCTGCAATTTGAAAATTGAATATAAATACGGTGTGAGGATTGTAGAGAACCAGGAAGAGCCCCAGCGAAAATTATAGGCAATCCATAAGCCGGCAAAAGTCTGCAAGATCAATAAGGCATAAATGACCAAATCCATTTTATTGGTAACCGGTTTCAACCGGGGCGTGGTAAATCGCCTGATTACTAAATTAATCAACCCCACCAGCATGCTGATACCAAATACAAATGCCGTGATCTCTAATATCATCAGGCGCAAGGGTTGGCTGTTCCAGGCAAGCACCGCTTTAGGAACAGAAAAGGCAATGAGATGGCCAAAAAAAATAAATACTACACCCCAGTGAAATGGAACAGAGCCATAAAATAATTTCCTGCCTTCAAGAAATTGTGAAGACAAAGAAGATACTTTAAACTTCGTGCTGGTATAACGGTAAATGGAGCCTATCAGGAAAACAATAATCGCTACATAGGGAAACACGATAAAAAAGAAATTATCAAAGTAGTTCATGTTACATATTTTATTCGGTCATAGAAATGGGGTTTCGTATTAGTATCATTTTTCGGTGAGCATTTCTGTTTCTATCTGCTGGCCAAAATCTTTTTTATCCTTTTCTGCTTCCACCTGGCTGGCCGGGTTATTCGGGTCGGAAAAACTTTGTGTTTCCTGCTGTTGCAATTCCCATGCTTTACCAAAGTCTGCCAGTAACACCAACTGCAATGCCTGCAGGCAATGTTGAAAAACAGTCCTGTGGTTCGGTGAAAAAGTCAATAATACTTTTTGATGTTTTTTATATACGACATCTTTTTTCTCAATCTTATCGGTGGAAAATTCATTAATCATTTTTTCCACTGCCGGCAGAAGTAACAAAGTGGCCATATCTGTTTGCATGGTTTCATCCTGCACTTTGGGAAGCAGGCGCAGTAGGTTGGGAAGATGATCGGATAATTCATGCGCACAATCATTTCCGGCCCGTTTATGTTCTTCATTTAAATGAACCAGCAATTTTCCACGCTTATAATCTTCACCGAACAGCACAAAACCAATATCCAATGTCGTTATGGCCTGGATATCAAAAGAACGCAGGAAAAGTTCCTGGACCTCCACTACCGAAGAGGCAATTACAAATTCATAAAATCGTTGTAATGCCAATGCTGCCTCTGAATTTTGTGAAAGCAGGTAAGTATACACTCCTTTTATGGTATCCCAGTATGTATCATCTGCCGGGTATTCAAAGAGTGCTGCCAGCTTACCGTAATCAGCGAGTGAACTATTTTTTCCGGTTTTCTTTTTTTCCTGTATCTCATTAATCATTGCCATGATTTAATTTTTTTAAAAATTAATTTCAGATACCTCTTTTAGGAGCAGTTTTAAAACCAAATCCGGCATCTCCTTTTGTATCCCCGGTGAAGTCCATCATTTCGATGGCTTGTTCACGGTGTGCTGCCGGGATAACAAATCGTTCTTCAAATTTGGGTAATGAGGTGAGCGCATAAATAGCATCAGCTGTTTCGGCGTCCAGGCCGGCATCTTCCAGGGTCTTGGCTACTTTTTCATCACTTATATCACCCACAGTTACTTTTCGCCGGTGAATGCGCACTGCCATTAATTTTTTCCAGGTATATTTAATGATCTCTTCATCTCCCGCGCTGAACAGGCTGGCGATATATTTCAGTGGGAACCTGATTTGATCAAGTGTTCCCCATAATTCTTCAGTGCTTGTATCATACAACCAGTCATCATTCCATTTCTTGGCAGCGGGGTGCATCTTATCTTGCTGTTCAGCATTATCCACTTTTTTTACGGTTGCCATCACCGGTAAAAGCGGTGGTACATAAAATAGCATGGGTAGGGTTCGAAATTCCGGGTGCAATGGCAGGGCCAGGCCCCATTGCTTCACAAACTTGTACACTGGTGAAAACTGGGCAGCATGAATGGTAGAATCAGCAATACCATTTTTCTTTGCCATTTCAATCACTTTTTCATCAAAGGGATCCAGGATAATATCTAGCTGGCTATTGATCAAATCCTGGTCATCGGCACTGGCGGCTTCTTCAATCCGGGAGGCATCATACAGCAATACACCCAAATAACGGATACGCCCCACACAGGAATGCATACATGCCGGTGCCAGGCCGGCTTCTATTCGGGGATAGCATAGAATACATTTCTCTGATTTACCGGTAAGCCAGTTAAAATAAGATTTTTTATAAGGACATGCCGTTACACACATTCTCCATGCCCGGCATACTTCCTGGTTGATGAGAACAATGCCATCTTCTCCCCTCTTGTAAATGGCTCCTGAGGGGCAGGAAGCCACACAAGCAGGGTTTAGGCAATGGTTGCAGATTCTTGGTAAATAAAACATCGCCATTTTTTCCAACTGAAACATCACTTCCTGCTCTTCTGCAGAAATATTTTTCATATTGGGATCATTACGCGCAAAATCCGGTGTACCGCTGAGATCATCATCCCAATTGGGGCCCATTTTTATATCAATGGGTTTGCCGGTTATCAGCGATACTGGCCGGGCAGTTGGTTGGTCATCACCGGCAGGGGACTCTATTAAATCAAGATATTTGTAGGTAAAGGGCTCATAGTAATCATCAATGACCGGTAAGTTGGGATTGTAAAAAATATTGGTCAGGCCACGTCTTTTGCCTGCTCCCTTTAAATGAATTTTACCATTTCTTCTTTCCCATCCACCTTTATAAATTTCCTGGTCTTCCCATTTACTCGGATAGCCGGTTCCGGGTTTTGTTTCCACATTATTCCACCACATATATTCCGCCCCTTTCCGGTCTGTCCAGATATTTTTACAGGCAATAGAACAGGTATGGCAACCAATACATTTATCCAAATGAAATACCATTGCGATTTGTGAACGAACATCCATGATTGATGATTTACGTTTTATAATATATTTTTTGTCATTATTTTTTTACTTCAAATGCAGTAAAAAATATCGGGAATTGTCCCTTCATTTTTTTACACAACTTTTGAATTTGTATTACCATACTAATTTTTCCATTTTCTTCACGATCACATGTGTATCACGTTGTGGCGCAACCGGCCCCCAATAATTAAAGTGATAAGAGAATTGTCCATAACCACCATTCAGGAAATTTGGTTTCAGGTGAATCCGTGTAACACTGTTATGGCCGCCACCCCGGCGATTACCCCGTAATTGTGATTTAGGAATTCCTACTGTGCGTTCCGGTACATGATACACAATACACATGCCCGGCGGAATACGTGAACTTACTACGGCACGCGTAACATAAACACCATGATCATTATGCACTTCCACCCAATCATTATCTTTTATCCCCAATTCCTTTGCATCCACTTCACTCAACCAGCATGGTTCTATACCGCGCGATAAGGTAAGCATGCGCAGGTTTTCCATGTAAGTAGAATGAATATGCCATTTTCCATGAGGCGTGAGATAATTCAATGCTTTTGCTTTGCCGTTTTTCCAGGTTTCCCTAAGGTCACCATACACTTCTGCACTGGGTGCCGGTTTAAACGTAGGCAGATGTTCTCCATACGCGATATATAATTCCTGTTCCAGGTAAAAATGTTGACGTCCCGTAAGTGTGCGCCAGGGTACCAGGCGCTCTACATTATAAGTATAAGCCGAATAAGCCCGGCCATTATTCATTAAGCCAGACCATACCGGTGAGGTATTATACCGGTGCGGTTTGGTGAGCAGGTCAGCATAGCGGATTCGTACATCCTTGCTGCCGGCAGAAAGATCGGCCAGGATGAGCCCGGTTTTCTTTTCCATATACTGGTAAGCTCTCTCCGTTAGCTTTCCATTTGTCAAAGTGGACAAATGCAGTATTGCATTGGCTGCCCATTTATCTTCCTGGATGGAAGGCAGCGTCTTTCCATTATATTGCCGGTGATGGAAATGGTGCGAGCTGCACATTTCATCATATTCTTCCTGGCAGGTATAATGATTGCCATGTGCACCCAGGCCTTTTTCCCGGATGGCTTCTCCCAGGGTGATAAATTTGTCATACAATTGTGTATAGTCTCTTTCAACTACAGCAATCTTATGCATGGTTTTGCCGGGAACTGCCTCACATTCCCCGGTGTACCAGTCTTTGATCACCGGTTGCGTAATTTCATCGGGGGAATCATGTGATAGTGGTGTGGTAACAATATCTTTTTGTACTTCAGCAAAATATTTCCTGGCAATTTCACTGGTTGCTTTTGCCAGGTGTTTGAAAATATCCCAGTCGGTTTTTGATTCCCATACCGGGGCTACGGCCTGGCCAAGGGGATGTATAAATGAATGCAGGTCAGTAGAATTCAGATCAGCTTTTTCATACCAGGACGCAGCTGGTAAAACAATATCAGAATATAAGGCTGAAGAATCCATTCGGAAATTGAGGTCAACTACCAGGTCCATTTTCCCAACCGGAGCGATATCATGCCATTTTATTTCTTCCGGTTTTTCTTCCACATCTGTTGCAATCAGGTTATTATGTGTGCCCAAATAATGTTTCAACGCATATTCATGGCCTTTCATACTGGCCAATAATGCATTGCCCCTCCAGATGTACCAGACACGCGGATAATTCACTGCTGCTTCCGGATCACTAACGGAATAATGGATCTCTTTTGCTTTCAGTTTATCAAGAACAAAAGCTTTTATATCCTCCTCATTTTTAGCGCCCCTTGCAATGGCTTGTTTGGAAAGCTCCAGGGTGTTTTCATTGAACTGGGGATAAAAAGGCATCCAGCCATTGCGTACGGAGGTAAATATCGTATCGGCAACATGCTTTGCTGTCCATTTGTTTTCA
This sequence comes from Parafilimonas sp., assembly GCA_039811225.1. GTDB lineage: Bacteria > Bacteroidota > Bacteroidia > Chitinophagales > Chitinophagaceae > JAFDXJ01. The sequence continues at coordinate 39,256 of JBDHYG010000017.1, read as the reverse complement.
GGAACCGTATTGTATTTGGCATAATGGCCATCATACCGATACTGGCAGGTATTGATATAATGCCAGAGCGGCGCTTGTTGTAACCTGGATACCGGTACCCAATCTTTTGCAAAAGCAATAGATGACCAGGAGTCAACCGGTGCCAGTTTTTCCTGGCCGACATAATGATTCAATCCACCCCCATTTTTACCAATACAACCACATAACATCAGAGCCATGGCACCTGCCCGGTATGTAAGGTTTTGATGATACCAATGATTCACCCCGGCACCTACCAGGATCATACATTTCCCTTCTGTGCTGATAGCTGTATTGGCCCATTCGCGTGCAAATTGTAAAACTGTTTTGGAATCTATGCCTGTAAATATTTCCTGCCAGGCCGGTGTATAAGCCGCATCTGTTTCGGTATAATCCTTCGGATAATCGCCACCTAAATGCCGGTCCACTCCATACTGCGCCATGATCAGGTCATAGACAGTGGTAACAGGTATCCTGCCTTTTGTTGTTTCTAACCATTTCACCGGAACACCCCGCCGTGATTTTCGTGAAAGGCCAAATTCAGTAAACTCCACCTGGATCACTTCTTCTTTATCTTTCAGAAAACTTAGTTGCGGATCATATTTGCGATCTGTTTCCCCGCATTCATATTTCATATTCCATTTACCACCATTTTTATCCCAGCGATAACCCATGGTTCCTTTCGGCACCACATATTCACCGGTTGCCTGGTCGATACACAAAAATTTCCAATCACCATTTTCAATATCTTTCCATTGTGCCAATTCATTTGCGCGTACCATTCTACCTGCGGTATAGCTATCCCCGTTTTTATCTAAATGCACCAGCATCGGGCTATCGGTATATCTTTTTACGTAGTCAATAAAATAAGGTGTCTCTTGTTCATAATGGTACTCTTTGAGAATGATATGGGTAACGGCCATCCATAAAGCCCCATCACTACCGGCATGCAAAGGAATCCATTGATCTGCATATTTACACAACTGGCTAAAGTCAGGTGAGAAGACTACGGCTTTGGTACCATTGTGCCGGGATTCTGCGAAGAAATGGCAATCAGGTGTTCGGGTCATATTCAGGTTGGTCCCCATATCGGCAATCATTTTGGCATTGTACCAATCAGCGCTTTCACATACATCCGTTTGCTCACCCCAGAGTTCGGGAAAAGCAGGCGGTAAGTCACAATACCAGTCATAGAAACTTAAATTGACCCCACCAAAAAGTTGCAGGAACCGTGCGCCGGAAGCATAGCTCAACATAGACATGGCCGGAATGGGCGAAAAACCTATAACCCGGTCGGGGCCATATTTTTTTGCGGTATAAATATTTGCTACGGCCATTATTTCCAACACTTCTTCCCAGGAAGCCCGCCTAAAACCTCCTTTTCCACGCGCATTTTGATAAAGCCGTCGTTTTTCTTTATTGTTTTGCAAGCTTTCCCATGCTTTCATCGGGTTACCGCCAGCTCTTTCTTTTTCATCCCGGTATGCATCTAATAATGCACCACGAATAAGAGGATATTTTATGCGCAGCGGGCTATATAAATACCAGGAATAGGAAATGCCCCGCTGGCAACCTCGAGGTTCATAGGGTGGAAGTTTGTCATCAATGAGCGGATAATCCAATTGTTGTGTTTCAAAAACAACAATACCTTCTTTCACATGAATAGCCCAGGAACATCCACCCGTGCAGTTTACTCCATGTGTACTCCGCACGATGCGGTCATGTTGAAAACGATTGCGGTAAAACTCTTCCCATTTGCGTGTCTTAGGCGAAATAATGTCTTTGATCCAGGTCATGATAAAAAATATTAGATGTTATACAAAATCAAATTGGCTGATAATATCAATTTTATGATGCTGATTTTATTTGTCTTTTAAATACCAAAAAATTAACCGGCTTTCTTTTTCTTCTCACCCAAAAGATGGCATATAACTGTAATAAAATAATAACCCCTCCTAAGCCGCCCACGAGAATATATTTCACCACGCTGCTTGTCGGTTTTACCGTAGCCTGTTTATCTGCCGATGTTAAGAATGCTACGATATCTGCAATTTCCTGGCTGGTTACGGGTTTGGAAGCATAGGTTTCTTTCATTTGTGGAAAAGGTAATCCGGAAACAATCCCGGCTACCCCGGATGCAGTCAGCCTGGTTACGGCATGTGTAAGGTCTTTGCCCAAAGCACCTCCACTTATATAGCCTTTTATATCCACATTGTGGCAGGAATTGCAGGCAGCTCCCTGGTTGGTAAAACGAATATTTCCGACAAATAAATCCCGGCCCCGTGCAACATCACCAGCCGGTAATTCGGAACTGGCTACAGCTGTTTCTGTAGTAGTCGTGCTTTTATCTTTTATATAAGCCAGTATCCCGGCTATTTGTTCATTGGAAAGATTGGGATGATCCGGCATCGGCATTTGATTATATGCCTTGAACAATGAATCGGCATATTTGTCGCCGGATTTAATTACTGCTTGTGATGATCGAATGAATTTCATGATCCATTCTTCTGTCCGGCGATCCTGCACATTTGCCAGATCCGGGCCGACCAGTTTTCCGCGGCCAACGGTATGACAGGCTCCACAGGTTTCTTTAAAAACAGACTCTCCATTTACCTGGGCCATTGCAGGCATACAAATGAATAAAACGATGGAAACCATAAAAGCGAGCGAGATTATTTTCATACTAAATAATTTTATAGTAATTCAATCCAGCCTGTCAATTTCTCTCAATGTATTATCCGGCCTGTATTTTCTATTTTACTTTTATCTCATGCTACTTGCGTATAAACACTAATTATATTTTATTTAGGATAAAATTATCCTTTTTAATGAAACGCCCCAAATTTTTTCAATTATTTTTTTTAAAATCGTTGATCGGCTTTGAGATGTATCCATTTACCTTTTTAGCAAGAGCTTTTTGGGTATGAATACAGGTAACCTTTTCTTAGCACCTTGTAGGATCGGTTTTATCCATATTCTACGTTTACTATTTTCTGGACAATTCAAATCAATCGGTACGCATTTTCTTGTCTTGATATAAAAATTAATTTTACAACAGCATGCCCGGCGCTTTCATCGGGCAGCATAAAATCAAAGTAGTAATAACATGAAAACAAGTGCAATTTCTAAAAAGCCAATTCCTCCCGGCGAAGAAATAAAAGGCCAGGAAATACGGGAAGGCATTTTTAACCTTATTCAAAATGATTTTCCCTCATTCGACAAAGAACAATTTATTGGAATCACGGAATTAAATGTGTACAGGCGCTTATATTTATCATCCCTCCTTTCAAAAGAACAGGGAGAACTGGCGGTCATAGACCAGGATGTTATGAATGCCTTTAAAAATAATGCTATCCTTTCAGAAAATATACATGATGATTTTGATGCCCGGCTTACCATTGGGCAACGGGTTGCCGACCGGGTAGCAAGTTTTGGCGGAAGCTGGACATTTATACTTTCCTTCTTTTTGTTTATTCTTCTTTGGATGCTGATCAATATCCGGTTCCTTGCCGGTAATGCCTTTGACCCTTATCCTTTTATTTTATTAAATCTTATACTTTCCTGCCTGGCCGCCATTCAGGCGCCTATTATTATGATGAGCCAAAACCGCCAGGAACAAAAAGACAGGCAACGTGGTGAACATGATTACAAAGTGAACCTGAAAGCAGAATTGGAAATAAAATTATTAAGTGAAAAAATTGATCACCTCCTCGTACACCACAATCAAAAATTATTGGAAATCCAGGAAGTGCAAATTGATTATCTCGAAGACTTAATGAAAGAAATCAGGAAAAAATAAAACCAGTGTAGATAAACTATTAAAGCCATCTCCTTGTCTGCTTTTTATATTCCAAATAACTTGTTCCAAACCGGCGTTGCAGGTATTGCTCTTCCCGCCGGACTACATATTCGCGGATAATAAAAAACAAAATGGGAAAAATAATGAAATGCCACCAATTGCCGATAAGCAACGACAAGCCCAGGTAAAAAAGAAAGAGGCCTACATACATGGGGTTACGGCTGATCTTGTAAATACCATTCATTTGTAAAGAATGAGCCGGATGGAAAGTAATTACGGTATTCTTTGTTTTGAAAAATTGCAGCAATGCCGGTAAAACAAAAAACAAGGTTGCCACTAACAGTAGAATACCTAAAATAATGGCAGGTGTTGTATGGAAAAATTCCGGATTGATAGGGATATATTTTTGTATAAAAATACCCGTAATAAAAATGATCACCACAAAGAATGGTGGTGGAATGTGTACTCCCGGATTATCCATTTTTTCTTTCATAAAGCACTATTAATTTTTGAAAAAATGAAATGAATAAACCTGTTACTTTCCTTTCATCAGTTTCATCACAGAATCCGGAATAACATTGAACAATGTTTTAACGAGATTGGTCACTCCTTTGATTTCCTGCGGATCTCGGTTGCCGCCAAGATTGAGCTCCCAGCCTTCTCCTTTTTTATAGGTCAGCTTAGAAGTGGACAAGAGCAGGATAAAAGAAACCGCTCCACCCAAGGCAAGAATAGCCCCCACCGCCATTTCATTGTCTTTATAATTGGCCAGGCTTTCGGCAAGCGCCTGTTCAGAATTGGGGTCGGTTGCCATAAACCCGAGAGCTTGCCGGGCAAATTTTGCCGCATCCTGCTGATCCAACTGCGTAGCAAACTCATCCTGTACCTGTAATAATTTTTGCATTTCTTCTGATTCCAATACCTGGTCGGGTGCTTGTTGCATTACTTTGTCCGCATCGTCTTTCAATTGCTGGGTAAGGGAATTATTCAGGTGATTAAAAAAGCGGAGGATTTGAAAATCATCCATGCTGTTCAATTTCTCTAAAGTAGTTTGTGCCATAGTATTATGTTTTCCAGTTTCCGGATAAAATCATCCCTCCCCAAAAATAAACGTTCGGCTTTTCTTCGGGAAATTTATTTTTTAATAAATCGCGCATCGTTGCTGCATATGCGGCGGCTTTGGTCATTTTTTTATTTAACCAATAATCGTAAAACGCGATAAAGAATTTATTGACCCAAAAAATATCAATATCCCATGCGGCGCTTAGCATGCTTTGTGCCCCGGCAAAAAAAGTGGCCCATTCCATCCCTATAGCATCACCGCCAATCCCCTCGCGTGAACGACCACTAACACAAGCCTGTAAGCTGATATGGCATTGTGCAAATAATAAACCCAATTGTAATAATTTATCCGGGTTAAGTAGATTTTCCATTTTGTAATAATCAAAATGGACATCTAAATGTGGCGGCGCTTCCCCGGCATTTAATAAGATACCACTATTGTAAAACGGGTTATTTTTTTTGGCATCTTCAAAAATGGAATTCGGAAATACACCATGTGTGGCAAAATGAATAAGAGATTTTTTTTGAATCAACGCAGGCAATTGCTGTATATCCGCTGCTTTTGCGTGAACCGGCAAAGTGGTATGTTGAGTTAGCCAATCTTGTACGGCATGGAATGCCTGCATTTTTTCTACATTTCCTGCATCCTGGCTGGCAGGCGCACTGAACACTGCTATCTCTGTAAAATCTTTTTCTGCTTCCTGCATCAGGTTGAGCAATTGAAAGGCATTATGGATACGCGACAGGCTGAAATGCTCGATCAAATAAGCATCCATAAATTTTGCATAATGCAACGGGAACAACATGAAGTTTTCATCTTGCGCATATACGATATGATCTCCTTTTTTGATAGTGCCTTCCGACAAAGCTACTTGCAATACAGGTAAAAATTTTTCTAATTCAATACTCATATCTATTTTCTTCTTGCTGCCAAAAAGCCCGAGGGATGCATTGTTCCAGTTTGCGGGGTTTTGGTATTCTTTAGCTGTCCAGTTATTGATTTCTTCCTGGCTGATAGAAATACCTTTGCCATAGTATTTACCTTTATTGGTCAATAAGATACTTACCGTAAATTTTTCATCCACAAAAAAGCCAAGGAAATGGGCATTTTCTTTGGCCAGTAATGCAGCCAGGTCTTCCGGTAATTGATGATATGCCTGCATGGCATTGCCGGCAAAAGAAACCGCAGAAAGGATCCGCCCTTTCGAAGCTTCCATCGCTTTCAATACGCCATGCGTATCTCCTGCGATATAATAATTTCGCACCAACAAATTAAAAAGATAAGGATACTGATTAAAAACCCCGCCCCGCTCCTTTTCATCGGTTATGCTTGCCAGGATATCTTCCAGGCTTTCATGTAATTTTTCCAGGTAGGTGATAGCTTCGGTGGCATTGCCCAGCCAGTCATGGCAAGTGGCCATCATCCAATAAACAAGGTTTTCATCTGCCGGGTATTTCTTTTCAAAGAATGGTAACAATTGTTGCAATTGGCCAATAGCTGTTTTTAAAACATTATCATCCTCAGATCCATAAATGGTATTGGCAATGGTCTGTACCTGCATGCGTTTATCATTCAGGTTTTCACCTTCCGGTTGTTTATCTCCCGAAAACCAGTTATTAATTTTATTACTCACATTACTGCATAACTCCAATAGTTCATTATCATCCCGGCAATTCCGGATCTGTGTGATCAATGCCTGAATTTCTTTTAATTCCGCTGTTTCTTTTTCAGAAGGCTGGCCGGTTTTATTCTGGATGGCGCTTTCAATATATGAAACTATATTTTGTAGATCGGTTTGCAATTGTGCCGCCTTCTGCAAGGTAGCTTCTGCGGGCAGTTGAGATACTTCAGAAAACAACCGGCGTAATTTTTCTGCCAGGCTATCATAATAAATTTTATTATAGGGCTGCAATTTGTCCATTGCTATTTGTGCGAACAAACTTCTTGCTTCTTCCGTTTGATTTAAGCAGAGGTGAAAATCCACAGCGGTTAACCGGGCAGAAATAAATTCTTCTTTTTCGATCTTTTCTTTATAATAGGTCACTACAGCTTCATATGCTAACAGGCCTTTGTCATAATCTCCGCTATTTAAAAAAATTTGCAGTATATAATAAGTAGAAGAACCGGCATAGTAAAGTATTTCATCTTTGCGTTGGGTAAATGGCGCTTCTAAAAATTTCTGCACACAATAATAAGTAGTAAACGCAAACAGGTGGGCATGCAGGTAATCCCTGGTAAAATAGTAACCGGCAGACAAGCCATCCAATGCCACTATAATATAAAAAGGATCCGTCCCATCAAAAAATGTCAGTGCATTCCTGGTATTTTCTGTATCCGGCAGGGATTGTACAAAAGTCTTAATGGCCTGGTAATTATTTGTACAAAAATCATTAACCAGTTGATTGATCATTTCCTCTTGCATAAGCATTATTGGTTAGTAGTGGAAAAATTGCCGTATTCTTTTCCAGGAAATTGTGTATCAACTGAAAATAAAATACCCTATGAATATAGGTGAATTAATTGAAAGTACCACGTAATGATAGAAAAAAAAGTTCTGGTTTTGTAATAGTATGCTGATTACACTTTTTGGTCAGGCACATTAGTCCAAAGAATATATGCTCTAAGGCAGGAATCATGCGGTAAAAAACAAACCTGAAAAAAGTCGGGATGACTGGATTCGAACCAGCGGCCTCTTCGTCCCGAACGAAGCGCGCTACCGGGCTGCGCTACATCCCGAAAATAAGTTTGTCTTCAAAAGAAAGAGCTGTTTCAAATTTTAAATGGCAGCATTAAAAATTTGTCGTCAAAAGTATTGACATCCATTCACTTTGCAAAGGCTATTTCAACAATTTGAAAAATATTTTTTAAATGGATAGTATGGCTTATTTATTCTTACATTTTTTAAGTTGAAATTTACTGTTTAAGGGGGATATAAATACTCGAAGCGATGCCAAAATGATCTTTAGAATCGGGATAAAAATAAAATAAGTGTCTTTCTTTTTTACCGGTATTAAACAGGAGCTCAATGGAATAGCCATCTATTGTGTACGTGCCCGATTCGTTGGCTTTTCCATAATGTATCTCCCAAATATCACTACTCGTTTCACCTCCAACACTGATTAAGGTAAATTTTCCCGATTTACTAAAGCTTATGGTTTTAGCTGCCACAACCGTTACTTCTCCTCCCAGGAACGTATTGCCAATACCATCAATTGTTTTAAAGTTCCCTTCTATTTTTTCCCCTTTTATACCACCCTTTACTTTAAAATAGGATTTCGGAGACCAATCTTTATCCTGATCTTTTGGCTTGGCCTTAGGCCAATGTACATGTATGTTATTATTGTTTTTTTCCCATGTACCCCATTTTTTAGGTTCTTTCATCTGCGAAGCTGCAATATCCATATCGGAAACCGGCACAACGGGATTGCTATAGATTTTACCATTGGCAAACAGGATATATGGCCGATAAGTTGGATAAACAGCCCCTCCAACTCCCATTGTATATTCAAGATGAATAATTACACTAAAATCGTTTTCCTGTTTTTTTGATACAGGAAAAAAGCAATTATAACCGGCTGTACCATTTTGTGCGTAAATTGTATTATAATCAAATCGAGCATTAATGAATGTTTCTTCAACATAAGAATGCTGCGATTGATATGTTAGCAGGGAGAATATATTTGCCAGGGTTAACATGAGAATTGTATTCATAAACAGACTTTATATGGAAAATCCGGTTGTCATTGAATTACAAAAACTATACTAAGTTTTTTATTTGACAACCTTTCAACAAATACTCTCAATCCTTCCTGGTTAAATTAATATTTGTGATTCTATAAATAATAGGTATTGTCATTGTGTTCCAAATGTCAAATACTGTGTGCTATTTTAACTAATCAGCATTTATCCAAATTAAAAACCTGCTCAATTTGTTTATTATTTATGCTTTTAGGTGTAATGGTAAATAGCAGGTTGCGAAACCAGCAGGCAAGCGGGTTTTCCCAATGCGCCATTTGTCCCAATGCCCAACTGGTTTGTACAATTTTCAATGCTTTTGGTTTCCGGATTTTTTCATAGGCACTGAAAATTTCCGGCATGGATAATCCCCGGTCTATTAATTTCCCAAGTACATAAGCATCTTCAATTGCCTGGCAGGCGCCCTGTCCCATATTGGGCGTAGTCGCATGGGCCGCATCCCCGAGGAGGCATACCGATCCTTTATGCCAGGAAACCAACGGCTCCAAATCCATGATATCGGTCCGGAATATCTGTTCTTTTTTTGTGGCGGATAAAATGTGGCGTAAATCGGGATGAAAATCGGAAAAATATGTTTCTAAATTTATTTCGTGATCCAGGTAGTTCTTTGCCTTGATGAGCGCATACCAATATACCTGCCTTGCATTTATTTGTACAAAACCAAAACGTTTACCCCGCCCCCATGCTTCTAATAATGCATGCCGCCAGTTATCCGGTAATACCATTTCACAAATTCCCCGCCAGCAAATTTGCCCGGCATCCCGGAGCCTGCCTGTTTCTATAAGTTGATCACGTACTACGGAATGAATCCCATCGGCTCCTATCAATGACGCACAGGTTGTACTCGACTGATCTGTGAAATGAAGTTGATATGCTTCCTTTTGTTCAATATGCTCTACTCTTTTTCCTAAATGAATTTGCGCAGCGCCTGCCTTTTCTACAAGCAATTGTTGTAATGTACCCCGATGAATGGCTACATTGGTTACTCCAAATTTTTTTTCAAAAGGAGTTAAATCCACATCCGAGATATTCCGTAAATGATTATCTGTTACACGCATCCGGGAAATCAGGTTCCCGGCTTCCTCAATAGATTTTTGAATACCTAATTGCTGATAGACCTGCATCGCATTGTTGGCAATAAGGATACCGGCGCCTACAGGTTGAAGCTGATCCGCACTTTCATAAATATGGATTGTACAGCCTTTTTGCTGCAATACAATAGCCGTAGTCAGTCCCCCGATTCCAGCACCGATAATAGTTATCTCTTTTGACATATGTAAAAATTGTCTGATCAGCAATCATGTTCCTGTTCCCGGCATGGTTGCATTTCTGTTTCCAATGTACTATGCTGGATCCCTTCATGTAATAAGGCATGTTTTACCTTTTCTTTGATTTGTACCACTTCCGCCATAGTTTTATTTTCATCCACCAACAAATGGCCGGTCATAGCCACCATGGTTGTACTCATGGCCCAGATATGTACATGATGTAAATCTTTTACACCCGGAACCTGCATAGCCGTTTCGATAATTTTTTCAACCTGGATATTTCCCGGTACAGCATCCATTGATAAACGCAGGCTTTCTTTCAATAAATTCCATGTACTGAAAACAACAATAACCATAATAACCAGGCTGATCAATGGATCAATCCATTGTATGCCCGTAAATGAAATGATTATCCCGGCAATCACCACCCCGATGGAAACCAATGCATCAACGGCTAAGTGCAGGTAAGCTCCTTTTACATTCAGGTCTTTGTCTTTATTTCGGAAAAACAACATTGCAGAAATTGCATTGATGAAAATCCCTATGCCGGCAACAATTGAAATCACCATACCTTTTGTTGCTTCGGGATGCATGAAACGTTGTATGGCTTCCCAGCCTATGCTACCAACGGCTACCAATAAAATGACTGCATTGGCCAGTGAAGCAAGCACGGTGCCTTTCCGGTACCCATATGTATATCGGTTATTCGCTTTTGCTTTAGCAAGTTTAAACGCAAATAAGGATAGTCCCAGGCTGGCCACATCACTCAGGTTATGCCCGGCATCTGAAAGTAATGCCAGGGAATTATAATAAAAGCCGGCGGCAAATTCGATGATGATAAAAGCGGTATTCAAATAAATACCTACCCAAAATGCGCGATTGATATTAGCACTATCAATCTGGTGATGATGATGATGTCCTCCTTCATGCGGATGATCGTGTGGCATGTTTATCGTTTAGTCATGATGGCCGCTTTCCCCTTTGGTTAATTGCGATAATAAATAATAAGCACCCTTCGTCACTACTATTGTCTGGGGATCCAGGTTTTCCAAAGGTAAAATTTCTATAAATCCCAAATCGGTTGCCCCGGTTTTTACAGCAACCTGCCTGAATGTGTTTTTATTTGTTTGTATAAAGATATAATGTGCTTCCCCATCATTGACTACTGCTTCTTCCGGCAAAGCATTTGCCTCATAATTATCTACCTGGATACGGGCTTCGACATACATACCCGGTAAAAGCAATTCTGTTTTTTCATCTATTTTAGCATGGGCAATAATAGCCTGTTGGTTTTCCTGGAAAGCTTTATCCAAACTATAAATTGTGGCCGGGTGTATATGCGAAACATCATTGGCATCTGTAAAGGTTACTTTTTGCCCGGTTTTAAGTTTATGAATATCTTTTTCAAAAATGGTCAGGTCGAGGTGCAGGAAACGATTGTCCACAATTTCAAAAAGAATAGAATTAGCATCTGCAAATTTTCCCATAGTAATATTGATATGATGTACATAACCACTGATCGGCGCTACTACTGATACCACAGTTGTAAAATGATCCGCACGTACGGTTGCCGGGTTGATCCCGTAGGATGTCAACCGTGTCATTATGCCTTTTTGTTTTGCTTTAGCAATGCTCCATTCATTTTCTGTTTGTTGAAAAGTTTTCGTGGCATTAATATTATCTTCCTGCAAACGTTTTTGCCGTTGATATTCTGCTTCCAGGTATTTCAATTGTGATTTATTTTCAAGGTAATCCTGTTGCAATTGTACGATCTCATTGTTTTGCAGGGTGGCTAATGTTTGTCCCTGGGATACAAAATTCCCCTCATTTACCAGGATACTTTTTACGATCCCCCCGGTGAGCATACTTACCTGTGCCTGGTTTTGTGGGGGCAACATGAGTTTGCCATTCACTTTGAGTGATGATTTCAAGTTGCGTAATTCAAGTTGTCCGGTTTGCAACCCAATAGCATTGACCTGGTCTTCCGTTAAAGTCAACGTTGTTTCTCCATGTTTGTCTTCCGGAACTGCACCTGTTTCTTCCCCTGTTTTTTCTCCACAGGATATGGTAAAAAGCAGTATTCCAATAATTAATATCTTTCTGATTCTCATATCTTTATTTTTCCTTATGAATTAAATAATTTAATTGTATAATAGCCTGGTTACAGTCATTTATTGCAGCTAAATAACCGGCTTTTAAGAGTGTGGCTTCTTTGAGATTAAGAACATATTCCAAATAATCAATGTTCCCGGATTGATAATTTTTTGTGGCAGCTTCTATCATGGTAGTGGCGTATTGTAAGCCATCTTGTTGATAGTACTTAATTTGTTCTGCTGCTTTTGTTGCCTGTTGATACAATTGGAAAAAAGAAGCGGTCAACTGGCGTTTCGTTTTTTCCATTTCTTTACCTGCTATTTGAATACCCAAATCTGCTGCCTGTATTTTCGATTGAATGCCTGCCTGGAAAATGGGGATATTAATACCGGCATGAAAGACCTGGAATGAGGATACATGATCGATGCTTTGCGTGGAAATGCCCAATGAAATTGTTGGAAGTGTTTTTGCTTTTTCCATTTTTAAAACAGCAGATTGTAATTTGTTTTGTTGCTCGGCATACGTCAACAGGGGGTTATTTTCCAACAGCAAACTATCCTGCAATACCGGCATTGGCAGGCATTCCATTGTTTTTGGCGGAACCGGTTTTTCCGGCCAGGTCGTCCATTGTTGTAAAGCATTTTCATAGATAACTACATCAGCCCAGGCTTGTTTCTTTTGCATTTCAACTTCGGCCAGTTGTGCCTGGGCTCTTGTTTTTTCAAGAATACCCGCTTCTCCGGCCTGGTATTTTTTGAAGGCATTTAATTCAAAGTCTTTATATGTATGACTGAGCGAATCCAATAATGCATAATATTGCCAGGCATATAGCCAATTGTAATAAGCCGCCATTACATTTTTGGTCAGTTCATTCCGGTTAATGGTTGTAGTAATTTTAGCTACCTGTACATTTTCCCGTAAAACATTCTTTTCAGCCCGGTAGGCACCGGGTAGTTTAAATGTTTGGGTTAGGTCAATAGTATAATCTGCCAGTGCTGAATTAATCTGGCCATACGAGCCGTTGATGCTTAACGGGTCAAACGCAGCAACGCTCTGCACCAGGGCCTCTTGTTGCCGGATAAGTAGTTTACCCTGTTGCATCATCGAGTGATTATTATATGCCCGTTGCAAGGCACTATCTATTGTCATCGTGTTTTGCGCCTTAACACGTAAACCACCAAAACATAAAATGCCAATTAGGAATGGCGTAATGAATCTTTGCTTTTTCATGTTATTTCTTTTGAGATAGAAGAGACTATATAAAACAGGTAAGACAAATAGAGTTAATAAAGTGGAAGAAACCAGTCCCCCGATGACAACAGTTGCCAAAGGTTTTTGTACTTCAGCACCTGCATGGGTACTCAATGCCATTGGTAAAAAGCCTAAGGATGCTACAGCAGCGGTTGCCAGTACAGGCCGTAAACGAACAAGGCTTCCTTTTAAAATACGTTGTTCGATATGAGTTTCTCCTTCATCCCGCAAGCGGTTATAATAATTGATCAGTACAATGCCATTCAACACAGCCACACCAAATAATGCAATGAAGCCGATTCCTGCAGAAATACTGAAATGCATATCCCGCAACCACAAGGCTACAATGCCCCCAATAGCGGCGAGGGGAATGGCTGAAAAAATGATAAGCGCTTCTTTCGCCGAGCGGAATGCAATGAAGAGTAAAAAAAAGATCAGTAATAAGGCAACCGGTACTGCCAGTAACAATCGGCTTTTGGCTTCCTGTAAATTTTGAAATTGCCCGCCATACGTGATATAATATCCTTCCGGGAGTTTTAATTTTTCCTGAAGTGTCTCCCGGATTTCCTTCACCACGGTTTCCACATCTCGGCCCCGTACATTCGCTTCGATTACGATACGCCGTTCTGCATCTTCCCGGCTGATTTGAGCCGGACTGGAAACAAATTGCACGGTGGCTATTTCACTTAACGGGATTTGTGAACCATTGGAAATGGGAATGAGCAAGGCCTTTAATGCATCTGCATCGGTATTACCGTCTTTCGGGATTCGAACAACCAGGTCAAATTTTCTTTCGCCTTCATACACCACACCCGCAAGGCCACCCGCATAAGCTGTATTCAATAAAGTATTCACATCCTGAATATTCAAACCATACTGTGCAATTTTGTCCCGGTCATATTTCACCACGAGTTGCGGCATGCCCACTGTTTGTTCCACTTTTATATCCGTGAGGCCTTCCACACCATTTATAAGGCGTGCCGCCTCATTAGCTTTTGTAAAAAGTTGATCCAGGTCGTACCCGAAAATTTTAATGGCAATATCACTTTTGACACCTGCAATCAATTCATTAAAACGCATTTGAATCGGTTGTTCAAAGGACATGTTCACGCCGGGGATCACACTCATTTTTTCATTCATTTTTTCAGCCAGGCCTTCTTTGTCTTTTGCCGTTGTCCATTCTTTCTTATCTTTTAAAACCATGATCATATCAGCACTTTCCAGCGGCATGGGATCTGTGGGCACTTCACTGGTACCGATTTTACTTACTACTTCTTTAACTTCAGGAAATGAAAGAGCAATTTTTTCCAATCGGGTGCCTACTTCCATAGTTTGTGGCAGGCTGCTACCCTGTCGTATAGTGTAATTCATAGCAAAGTCTCCTTCATCTAATTCGGGAATAAATTCCCCACCCAGGGAACGAAAGAGAAAAAATGCACCGATGAAAAGCGCAAGCGAAATTCCTAAAACAGTCAGTCGGTTTCTGAGGGCGCTTACTAAAACAGGCTGATATACAGCAGCCATTTTTTTCATGAATCGATCGGTGAAACTTTCCCGGTCAGCAATATTTCTTGACAGAAAAATACTACTTACCAATGGTACATAAGTTACTGAAAGCAGCAGTGCGCCGATGATGGCAAAACTTACCGTTTGTGCCATGGGCATAAACATTTTTCCTTCTATACCCCGCAACACAAATATGGGGATATACACGATCAGGATGATGATTTGTCCAAATACTGCACTGCTCATGATCTTTGTACTACTGGCTGTTACTTCTTTGTCCATGCTCGATGTTGATAAGTGTGATCCTTTATAATGTTTGTGCAGCCGATGTAACAAACTTTCGACTATAATAACGGCGCCATCTACGATTAATCCAAAATCCAATGCACCCATGCTCATAAGGTTGGCACTGATACCAATGAGGTTCATCATGGAAACGGCAAATAACATCGCCAGTGGAATGACACTGGCTACAATCAATCCAGCACGCAGGTTGCCCAGGAAAAGTATCAACACAAACAGAACTATTAAAGCGCCTTCCAACAAATTGGTTTGTACTGTGTGAATCGTCCGGTCTATAAGTTTTGTCCGGTCCACAAACACATCAATGGCCAGGCCTTCAGGCAGGCTTTTTTCAATCACTTTCATTTTTTCTTTTACATCCTGAATCACTTTTACGGCATTCTCTCCTTTTTGCATAAGTACCACTGCCCCTACGGTTTCCCCGTTACCATTTCTTGTCAGGGCGCCGAAGCGATTAGCAAAGCCCCATTGCACCGTGGCAATATCTTTTATAAGGATTGGGATGCCTGTTTTATTTTGCACAACGATATTATTGATGTCGTCCATGTTTTGAATCATCCCTTCCCCTCGGATGAAGTACATATTGGGCCCTTTATCAATATAGCTGCCACCGGTATTGCCATTATTATTTTTCAAGGCTGCAAACACTTCAGCAAGTGTCAGGTTCATAGCAGCCAGGCGGTCTGGTTTTACACTTATTTCATATTGTTTCAACAAACCTCCGAAACTGCTGACATCCACTACGCCGGGTGTGCCAAGGAGCTGGCGTTTAATAATCCAATCCTGGGTCGTGCGCAGGTCCATCGTAGTATAATTTTTTTCAAAACCTTTTTTAGCTACGACTACATATTGAAAGATTTCTCCCAGGCCTGTTGTAGGAGGAATCATTTCAGGAACACCATATTCTTTAGGAATTTCATATTCAGCCAGCTTAATTTTTTCTGCCACCATTTGCCGGGCAATATTTACCGGCACATTATCTTTAAAGACGATGGTGATTACGGAAAGTCCGTTTCGGCTGGTACTCCGGAGTTCTGTCAGGTTCTGTAATGACTTAAACTCCATCTCAAGGGGATAAGTAATGAATTGTTCTACTTCCTGGGTGGCGAGGTTGGGGCTATTGGTTATAACCTGCACCTGGTTATTGGTGATATCCGGTAAAGCATCTATACTCAATTTTGAAAAAGAATAGATACCCCAGGCTACAAACAAAAGCAGGAGCATACCGGTGACCAATTTATTGTGCACTGAAAAGTGAATGATCTTTGCAATCATTTTAATAGGTTAAAAAAATGAAAAATAGGGATACGAAAGCCATGCTTTCATCCTCAGAAAAGCGATCGCTGATTTAACCTAATCGGGGTGGTTGCCAAATGGCGGATAAATAACGGGATAGCAGATCAGCAGGTTGTGAAATGGTTTGTTGTATGGGCAGCTGGTATGTTAGCGCCGGCGCAAAAGATTGTGCAATAACGTAAATGGAAGTAGCACAACAGGAGCAGGAACAAAAAGGTGAACAGGCATCCTGGTTGTGTGAATGATTACCTGCAATAGTTATTGTTTGTTGTGTATGTGAAATATCAGCTATAGTATCCCCGCATGGCAGGCAGGAAAGTGCCAGCAGGTAAAGAGGAAATATATAGCACAGTATTTTCATGGCTGCAAAGATAATAGCAATTATACATGAATGTATTTTTCCATAAAAGAAAATACACAAGTATTTAGCAGGAAGTACTTTGATTTAATAAATTAAATTTGCACCAAAAGATTAATTTATTAATTCCACATGAATAGACCGATCTACCAGTTTTTTACCACAGACCATCATCGTATTGAAGATTTGCTGGCGCAAGCCACCGCCAATCCGGATAAGTATGACATGGACATTTATTTTAAATTCCGGGCCGGCTTGCTGACACATATTAAAATGGAAGAAAAAATTCTTTTCCCTGCCGCACAAAAAGCAAATAATAATATTCCCTTATCGATTGCTGCCAGGTTACGCCTGGAACATGGCGCTATCACGGCATTAATGGTACCTCCACCAACAGAAGCCTTGCTCAAAGTACTGCGCCATGTCCTGGAAAAACATGACCTGGCAGAAGAAGAACCCGGCGGGATGTATGAAGCCTGTGAAGCCCTGACAGCGAATCAAACCCAGGAAATTTTGGATCAGTTAGCACAGGTAACCGAAGTACCGGTGCATCCGCATAATACAGCAGCCTATGCGTTGGATGCAGCCAAACGAGCATTATTACGGGCTGGTTATGATTACGATGAATTGGCAAAATAAAAACTGCTGTTTGTTTTTATTTGGAAAAAGTCTTTTGATAAAATTCAGGGCAAATAGGACTTCTTTTAAAAAATTGTTATCATTCCCTTTAAAAAAACTACTATACAATTTACGAAGAAACCTATCGTTGTTATTGCCGGTAAAATATCCGGGCTCGCGGAATGAATACTGTGTAAAAAATATTTTGCTCCCATTTCTTCACCCGCCACCCCATCATGCTTCATGCAAAAAGATAAAAAGATTTATCGTTTTATTTTATCCCAACGTCCTTTTCTTTTTCTTGTCTTGTTTACTTTCGTTTGTGTTTCCATTGCAATAGCACAAGTTAGTACCATATCAATCACCGGATATGTAAAAAGCAAAGCCGGGAAAGCGCCAATTGGTTCGGCTACGGTGTTATTAAAAAATGTAACCGACTCGGCAATCATAGCCACCGAAATAACACAAGCCGATGGAAAATATAACTTCAACGGGATCAGGCCGGGAAATTATTTTTTGGAAATTTCATTCACCGGTTTTATCACAAGCTATGTTCAACTCCCGGAAAAAACAGGCGTCAGCAATTGGCAGGTTCCCACCATTGAATTAGAGGAAAATGTTTCGTCATTGGAAGATGTAACCATCATCTCTTCTACCCGAAATAATCAACGCATCGAAAATGCACCTATGAAAGTGGAGGTATTAGGCCATGAAGAAATGCAGGAAGAAAGTGGTATCAAGCCGGCCGGTATTGCCAGTATCCTCGGGGATGTAAGCGGTGTAACAGTACAGCAAAGCAGTGCAATTTCAGGAAATGTGAATGTGCGGATACAGGGTTTAGATGGCCGGTACACCCAAATTTTAAAAGACGGTATGCCACTGTATGATGGCTTCAGTGGTGGCTTTGGTGTATTAAGTATCCCGCCATTGGATTTGAAACAAGTAGAACTTATTAAAGGTTCTGCATCCACCTTGTATGGGGGTGGCGCTATCGGTGGCCTGGTAAATATTATTTCCCGAAAGCCGACTACGGCACAGGAAGCTGTTGTTACCGTAAATCAAACAACTTTAAAAGAAACCAATTTGAATACCTATATCGCCAGGCGATATGCTCATGCCGGTTATACATTTTATGGAGGTTATAATTTGCAGAAAGCCGTAGATGTAAACAAAGACGGATTTTCTGACCTGACCGATTTAAATGGTTTTGTCATACATCCCCGGCTATTTCTTTATCCAGATGATAAGACAACCATTACACTGGGCTATACAGGAACTTTTGAAAAAAGAAATGGTGGTGACATGCAAGTGCTGGCCGGTAAGGCGGATAGCCTTCATCGTTATTATGAGGACAATACCATTCACCGGAATAGTTTTGAATTGACAGCCGAACGAAAATTGCCAGGCCAAAAGGAATTGCATTTTAAAAACAGCCTGAGTAGTTTTACCCGTACCATCCAAGATCCCGATATTACTTTTACCGGCAGGCAATTCAATTATTATTCTGAATTATCATTATTTGTACCGTATAAAAACAACAGCCTGGTGGCCGGCATCAATGCGACCGGAGACCAGTTTAAAAAGCTGACACAAAATATTCCACTTAATGATTTTGCAAACAATACGATTGGTGCATTTATTCAAAACACCTGGAATATCCAGGATAAGACAATTTTAGAAGCCGGGCTGCGTAATGATTATCAATTTACCTACGGCAATTTTCTGCTGCCCCGGTTAGCAGTCTTTCACCGCTTTGATGCACACTGGGCAACCCGTGCCGGTATTGGTTTTGGCTACAAAACACCCAATGCCCTCGCACCACAAAATACAGATTATGCTATCCAGGATATCCTGCCTTTACCGGCGAATATAGAAGCAGAAAAATCGATTGGCTATAACCTGGAAGGCAATTATAAATTGACCTGGGGTGAAGAAAATACACTGTTCATCAACCAGGCTTTCTTTCTTACGCAGATCAACCATCCGATTATTGGAACGGTCACGCCAAGTGGTACTGTTAGCTTTCAAAATGAAGACAAGCCGGTAATCACCAAAGGGTTTGATACCTATATGCAAACAGAAATTGCTTCCTGGGAATTTTATGTGGGTTATACATTTACCATTGCCGAAAGAAAATACCTGGCACAAAACCAGTTTATACCCTTAACGCCGAAAAACCGTTTTGCTTTTACCATTGTTCGAGATTTTGAAGAAGCCGGCTTCCGTTTTGGTGTGGAAGGGTCTTATACAGGGAATCAATACCGGGATGATTACACACAAACACCCGGTTATCTATTTATTGCCGCCATGATAGCAAAAGATTTCGGGCAACATTTTACTATTGTCCTGAATGGTGAGAATATTTTGGATTATCGGCAAAGTGAAGTAGAACCACTTTATACAGGCACCATAACTAATCCTGTTTTCAAACCATTATGGGCGCCGATAGATGGCCGGGTAATCAATCTTTCTGTAAAATGGAAATGGTAAAACAGGCTGATTGAATTAATTCAGCTTATGCAACATTTTCCTGTTCCAGGATTTTTTCCAGGCAGTCATCAATCATTTGCAATGCCCGGTCAATAGTAAAACGTTTTGTACGAAAGGCAAGAATAGCCATCCGGATGACAAAGCGTTGATCAATAACAGAAGAACTTAAAAACACACGCCCATCTTCGTGAATAGCTTTCATCAATTGCTTATTTTTTTCATCTGCCTCTTTTTCAAAAGGGTACCAAAAATAACTAACGGATAGATCTGGTGTCGGGCCTACCTGAAAACCACGCTGCACCAGCTGTTCGCGGAAATAGGTGCACAACAATAATTTTTCTTCGAGGCAGGCTATAAAAGGTTCTATGCCGTGCAATTGCAGGGGCAGCCATATACGTAAGCCCCTGAAATGTTTTGTCAATTCAGGAGAAACATTGGCGGGACTGGATACCAACTCTTCATCCTGTGCATCCTGCATATAATTGGCAACATACTGATTGGAAAACAAAGCAGCCTGCCGGTCTTTTATAAGTACAGCTCCCAGGCCATATGGCAGGAACAGTCCTTTATGCGGATCCACAATAAGCGAATCTGCTTTTTCAATACCTTTAAACAAATCCTTTTTTGAAGTTAGAATGAAAAAACCACCATAGGCTGCATCTACATGCAACCACAAATTATGTTTCGATGTTATTTCGGCTATTTCTGCTAAGGGATCGATAGCGCCGGTATCTGTTGTACCAGCAGAAGCTACCACCAGGAAGGGTTTCATGCCGGCTTCTTTATCCTGTACAATTTGTTGTAGCAACGGTTCCGCTTTTAGCCGATGTCGTTCATCTAAGGGAATATACCGGATGATCACATCTCCCAGCCCGATAATCCGTAAAGCTTTTTGCGTAGAATGATGGACTTGTTTACTTAAATACACAACACTACGTGGCACTAATTCATTCTTAATACCCTGCTTATCCCTTGCGGCAGTGAGCGCAATCAATGTGGACAGAGATCCGCCGGAAGCCAGGTTGCCGGTAGCCGTTTCCGGAAATGAAAAGATCTTTTTCAGCCAGTTCAGCACTTCCGTTTCCATTTGTGCCGCACCGGGCGAGGCAAAAAATATACCGGCATACGGATTGGTAATGGCAGCCAGCAAATCGGCCAGGCCGGCAGTAAAAATACCACCACCGGGGATATAGCCCAAATGGCCACCGGAAGAGGCAACAATCCCTTTTTCAATCACCTCTTTCTGATACAAAGTCAATGCCTCCTCCAGGTTTTTCTTTTTGAGGTCGATCCGCAAGGCATCGGAAGGAGTTTCCGCTTCCCGGAAAGCAATGATCTCTGGCAGGCCATTGATAAAATGATTGAGATAACTACTCATTTTTTCCATATAACTAGACCGCTCCTTTTCAGGAACATCTAATTGACTGCTAATAGTATCTAATTCTTCTAAACGCCGGATGATGTTATGTATATCTGCCACTTGAAAATAAAATTGTAAGATGAAAGTTGAATATATTTTCCGGAATAGAGATGTATCCAGGAAAAAATAAAATTAGGGAGATAAATGATACTTCCGCAAGAAAGTTCATATTTTACCGTAACATTTAACTACTCAATTCCGTTAAGTTGGAAATAAAATGATTGGTCTATCTTACAATGCAGTCAGCAGGTGAAGAGGTATTTTTCAATGATCACAAATAAGAAACAATCTTTCTTAAAAATATTATACTCCTAAATATGTTTTAAGAATCCATCCAAGTAAGGCAGCAAAGAGTATGATAAGAGGTTCCTGAATCTTTTTAGTAAAGAGAAGCAATAATACAGCCATAACAGCTATAGCCACAGATGGCCAATCAAGCGGCCCCGGCGCTAATTGTGCAAGTGTTAAGCCCTCTTTATATTCTTCTTCAGTAATCCATTTCCTTTCTTCAACCAGGTCGCGATGCATGTAGCCTACCAAGGCCACCGGCCCGCCAAAACCGGCATAACCCAACCTGAGAAAATATAAAACAAGTTGCTTTAGTGTGTAAGATGGGTGTTGTTCATTCCGTTCAATAACAGGGTTAGTTTTCATACAGCGTGGAATGATGTTTAATTTTTTTACACACCAAATTGTGTCAAATGGTGTTCCAGGTGCTTGGTGAACATGTTGTTCCATTCCTCCCTGGTCAGGGGGCCAAATGAATGAGACACTTTTCCCTCAAATGAATCTGCCCCCAGTGCATAGGTTTTTCGGATAAATGCTATGAGGCGTTGCTTTTCCCGATCAAAATCGCGGGCATCCACGACCAGGAATTCCGGGGCGGTACGCAGGTTTTTCTTATAGGGCTTTTCACTGACCACGGCATCTTTGACAAACCATTTGAGCAATGTTTGTTTCAGGAAACCGGGTTTGGGATGTTTATCTTCATAAACCAATTCATAGGTGACATTGCAATGAGCAAGCATTTGAGCCACATTCATTTTTCCCCATCTGGGTTTTGTGGCAGGTGTCAATTTTTCTATGCGGGTGATAAAAGATTCGGCTATTTCCGGATCAAAAATATTTTGCATGTTATCTTTTTTATTTTAAAAGTAATACAATTCTGCATTGCTTTTCCCCAGTGAAAAATTAATTTACTATTTCAGTGAAAGGACTTTTTATCAGACTATTCTGTTTTTATTTGAAAGCTATTCTTTCATAAATAACAAGCGCACATTTTTATCCCCGTAGCGAATGGATAAATAATACATGCCTGCTTTTAGCCCACCTAACTGCCAGTCATACACATTCACTTTATTCGCTGTTGCCTGTCGCAGCACATTACCCATACTGGTAGAAATACTGAGTTGATAATTTTGGTGGGGATCCAAATTCCTGATGTGCAACATATCGTTGACCGGGTTGGGATAAATGGAAATTTTAGTTGGTTGTTGATCGGAAATTTTTGTATAAGTGGCTTCAGGTGCCACGCCACTGCAAATGGTTTGCAAAAATCTCGTAGTTGTATCAGTTACTTCAAGATCTTCCACTGTGATGGTGTGTATTTTATGTGTCACTTTTAGTTTCCTGATAATGAATGTTGCTTTTACACTGTCCCCGGTTATTGGCGAAGAAAGATAATCCGGGCAGATGCGCATTAGTGAATCATATTTATTGATTACGATCTTTTGTTTAGGATCATAATCTTTATGGTATTTATTGATTTGAACCATACTGCCATCTTTCATATAGATATTTGTATAAAACCGTTGAGGCAAAAGTTCGGGATATTTTTTCTGGAGGAAATATTGAAATGACATAGCAGTTCCTTCTACAGGTACATTTGTTTGCGTGTCTGCGATAATCGCATAATTTCCATAAATCAATAATTTATCTTTCAATAAGAAAATCTTATACAAAAGGAAATTCACTCCATATTTCCCGGGAATATAAAGTGATTTATGCAGGTTCCCGTTTTTATCAAAAGTAAGTATCACGCCGTCATACGGAATAAAACAATCATCCCCGGTACATTGCAATGCGCCACCGATAAGTATCCTGCCATCCGGTCCTTCCATCAGCGAATAGCTTTCATAACGTGTATAATAGTCATCTCCTAAATCATACGTGGTATGCCAAATCAAATCGCCGGTTGATGAAACTTTCATCAGACCCATGGTATAGAATGACAGGTAATCGTGCGATAAGGAATACTGCATCACATAACCCCCGTCTTTAGTCTGAATGACACCCAATACCAGGAAATTGGCATATTTGGATGAGGTAAAATGTTTTGCCCATTGCACTTTACCGTATTTATTGCATTTACATAAAGTGGCCCCACGAAATGTAGGTCTGTTTTTCACATATAAACGCTGGCCTAAAAATGCGACAAATCCACTATCTTTTGTTTCGACTGCTTCGATTTGCCCGGTCGATAAGTAAGATGAATAATGTTTTTGTATTACATAATTGCCCTCTTTATCAAGCCGGATAAATTCCATATCAAATTTATCCGGATCATTCTGTACCATAACTCTTCCAAATCCCCCTATATCACCATTGGAAAAGGGTATAATAGATGCATAATAATCATACTTATTGCTTGTACCGAAATATTTTTGATAAGTTGTCATTTGTGCCTTTACCAGTAATGATAAAAACATACAACAAATAATTACACAATAGTTTTTCATGCTATATGATTTAGGAGACGAAAAAATGATTCTATTCTTTCATAAATAACAAGCGTATATTTTTATCCCCGGAGCGAATGGATAAATAATACATGCCCTCTTTTAGCCCACCTACCTGCCAGTCATACACATTCACTTTATTCGCTGTTGCCTGTCGCACCACATTTCCCAAGCTGGTTGAAATACTGAGTTGATAATTTTGGTGGGGATCCAAATTCCTGATGTGCAATATATCGTTGACCGGGTTGGGATATATGGAAATTTTAGTTGGTTTCGTTTCTGCATTTTGTTTAGCCAAACCTTCCGGTACCACTCCTTCACATACGGTGATCACAGAATCCATGGGTACTTCCGAAACTTCCAAATTAAGGAATTTAATACTGTCCTCGATAGCACTTATTTCTAAATTGTAAACCTGGAAGTTTTTAGTCGGTGCATTTGTATCAATCCCCTTGCCTTCAAATGTAGGGCAAGTGCGACTAAGAGAATCAGTTTTCAACACTTGTATCTGATAGGGATACCTTGAGTCAAGTCTATATTGATCAATGGAAATAAAACTACCGTCTTGCAAATAGCAATAATGATAATAGGGATCATTATAGGCAAATGGCCGTACGGATGGATATTTGCGCAAAGCAAAATTGGGTAAAGTCATATAAGTGCCATGTACTGTTTTTGTTGTATTCAGGTCAATTTCAAAAACATAATCTCCATATACAACCAGCTTTTGATCCGTATAAAATACTTTAAAAATTTCAAACTCATAATAGTTTTTGCCTGGTATCCTGTAATGTTTTTCCAAAACACCATTTTGATCATAAGAAAGCAGAATACCATTATAAGGAATAAAACAATCATCATATTGGCATACAAAGGTCCCGGCCACAATTATTTTTCCATTAGGTCCTTCCACGATAGTATTCCCCTCGTAAGTAGTAAAAAAAGAATGATATATGGCTGTTGTATTATTCCAAATGAGTTCCCCGGATGGAGAAACTTTCATCACACCAACTCTATTAGATTCTAAATAATCATCATTTAAATTATATTGCATAACATAATTTCCATCACTGGCTACGATAATATCGTAAGGATATATTAATAAGTAGTGTTGTGAATATATATACTTTGTCCATTCTACATTTCCATCTTTATCAAACTTTATTAAAGCTGCTCCCTTATCAAACGTTCGTTTACGTCTATATATATATAATCTGGTAAAAACTATCAAGCCATTATCCGGGGTGGCTGCTGCCCTTGTCCGGGAGAATGAATAGAATAAAAAATATTTTTTTAAAAAAATCACCTTCCCATTTTGGTCTATGCGCAAATACTCTAAATAAGAATTGAGCGTATCCCCTCTTTCCCCATCGTTTACTTTTGCAAATATGGCCAGATCGTTATTTGCCAGAATGGTAATGTCTAACGGATAATTTTCTGTCGATTTGGTTCCGAAATATTTATTAAAGGTCTTTACCTGGGCTTGCAGGGCCAGGGAAAAAAACAGTAAGCAGCTAATCGTAAAAATCTTTCTCAAAAATGTTTCATTTGATGGTGAAAATTGAATTTATTTTTTTCATGCGACCCGGCTATCGGGTGGTTACAAATATGCAATAGATAAAATATAGGAAAAAGATAGGAAACAAATTGGTAAGCAATATGTATTGTGGGAAGATACAATGTAGCATGCTTTAGCTGCCTAAAATTAATAAATCAGCATGTAGAAAAAAAATATCTTTTCAACCAAATGATCAGGTGGAAAATGCTATGCCTGCATTATTTTGATCTGACTATTTTTTCTTTGACCGCAAGAATAGCATCGCAATGGCTGTAGTGGCTACACCCATAATAAAAGCAAAGAGGGCACCCTGCATGGCATACTGCTGATAATTAAATTGAGCAGCCGCTTCTGCGGTGCTTTTAAAATAGCCAAGTTCGACTGATCGCTTGATGACATTGGGAAAATATTCCGGCGTAATAATATACGTAGTTACCCATTGTGCAAGCGGGCTGAGTACGGCAATGAGTAAAGACAGGATCGTGCCTGCCCGTAAGCCCTGCATGTACGTCATTTGACCGGCATAATAATTTTTCCTTTTATCTTTTAAAGCAAGCACCATCATCCATATGGCCGGAATAGCAAATAAGTTCGTCAGGTATAAATGATAGTCTATGTATTTATCATGTAACCCGCTTAGTTTTTCCAATACCATCCAGAGTAAGGAAACGACTGTGAAAATAAATGCCCATTTTATTTCAATTTTAATTGTGCCCATGTTGACAGTTTTGTTGTTGACAAATGAAATGAATTCCTCCCCCTTTTCCCGGGAAAATTATTTATTGAAAATAGGAAGAAATACTGAAATATATTTTTTAATCGTTTTAAAAAGTTACTCATTTTACCCATTGCGTTTTCTTGTAAAAAGAGATCGATTTATTTTCATTTATATTATCCATATAAAGTAAATTATTCATACGTTTTTTCTACCCTTCCAAATTTTCCGTTGCCTAATTGAATTCCACCGTTGGCTAAATGGCAGGCAGTTTTTATGCATCCGAACAATATTTTCATATTGGTATTTAAACATTCACAATCAAAACTACAAACCATGAAACAAAAACTAACACTCGCATTGTGCCTTGCCATAGCAAGTCTGCAATCATTCAGCCAGGCTAATACAGAGCTTTCCAACTTAGTATCTCCTACAAAAATCAATGAATCTTTATTACCAAAACAAGACGGAAAAAAGAACCTGGGATCGGCGAACAAATCCTGGAAAAACCTGTACTTGGATGGTAACAGTTACCTGGGTACTGCTTATGCGTATTTCGATACAGCAACCAATCAATTCAGGATCAATAATGGTGCTGATCGACTGGTAATCGGCAATACAGGCTTTATTGGTATTGGTACATTAGCGCCTACCCGGAGTTTAGATGTGCAAACAACCGGCCTGTCCCCCGTTATGCAGGTAAGAAAACCCTGGGTGGGTTCTGGTAGTACTAATTTCAATTTAGTGGAAATTTTTAATGGGTACACATTTGGTTATGGTACCGGCCTCCTGGCCGTAGGTGGTCAAATGGGTATGAAAGGCCATGTAGATAATGGCGCCAATACAGGTTATGGCGTATATGGTGAAGGAAATGGAGCCAGTGGTGCTACCTATGGTGTATATGGCAAATCGAATACAGCAGGTTCTTCTTTCGGTGTATATGGTTATGCTACTTCAAGCGGTGGAACTGCTTACGGCGTTTATGGATATGGCAGTGGCGTTACATCCTGGGCAGGTTATTTTTCAGGCCGAGGCTATTTTTCAAGTAATGTTGGAATTGGTACCACTTCGCCAAATGTAAAGTTGCACGTAACAAATGGCACAGATGCCGGTCTCGGTTCCGGTGGTTATATTGTTGCCGGTGATATTACTTCAGGTAATGTGGTTATCGATAATAACGAAATCATGGCAAGAAATAATGGTGCTGCTTCTACCTTATATTTTAACAATGATGGTGGCAACCTGGCCATGTGTGTCGCCAGTGGTAATGTAACTATTGGCACTGCCACCCCGGCAACCGGTTATCTGCTAAGTGTGGATGGTAAAGTCATGGCAGAAGAAGTACGCGTATTATTGTCCGGGAGCTGGCCTGATTATGTATTTGAAGAAGGTTATCAATTGCCTTCCTTAAAAGACCTGGAAACATCTGTTATGAAAAATAAACATTTACCCGGTATTCCTGCTGCAGATGTTGTACAAAAAGAGGGAATTACATTAGGTCAAATGCAAACCAAAATGATGGAAAAAATTGAGGAGCTTACCCTCTACATCATCCAATTGCAAAAACAAATAGATGAATTGAAAAACGGGAAAAAATAACCCTTGGGGATTTTCCTGACCGGGAGGGTCTCCATGGAACGACAGGTTTGATGGAGAAAAGATTCCCTGCCTTTTAAAAAGTTTTTTGCAAACCTAAAATGTAATGACCATGAACAATAAAATAAAACATATTTGCAAAACTATCCGGCCACCATTGTTTTGGTTGCTTGGTTGTGTTTTTGCAATAAACGCAATGGCACAAGATGGAACACCTCTTAGTGCAAAGCTCCAGGACCTGGCAAAGCCGGGTAGTTCCCTGGAATGGATCTATTTTATGGATAATCCATCCTTAGATCCAAAAACAATTTTTACTCGTTATAAAACCGATTTTGGATTGACGGCAGATGATGAAATGAAAGTAAAAAGAACGGAGAAAGATGATATCGGTTTTATACATACACGTTATGATCAAATGTATAAAGGGCACCGTGTAATGTATGGGGAATATATCCTGCACCAGCGACCAGATGGCATTCTTGGGGTAGCTAATGGAAAATTGATTACCGGGTTAAATTTAGCCGCGACCCCATCACTAAATGAACGGCAGGCATTGGATGCCGCGCTGCAATTTATGCATGCTTCTGAATACCTATGGGAAAATGCTGATATGGAGAAAGAGTTGAAACGTATAAAGAATGATCCAAATGCCACTTATTTTCCCAAAGGAGAATTGGTATTTGCTCCAAGTGTACGCGGGCAATACAAAGCATCTTCCTATCGCCTGGCCTGGACATTTGATATTTATACAAATGATATGAAAGTATTGGCCAAACGAGTATGTATAGATGCATTAACCGGCAAAGTACTGCTGAGTACCGATATTGCCATGGATTGCTCCGGTGGTACCGGCACTTCCGCTTTTAATGGTTCTGTTTCTGTAAGTACAGAATTGAATAGTGGCGTTTATAGGTCACACAATGATTGCCAGGCAACAGATATTTACGTGTACAATTGTAACAGGGGGGGCGCCTCTAATACATATTATACAGATGTTGATAATTCCTGGACACAACAATCGGCCGTACAGGCCATGTGGGGTGCGGCACAGGTATATAGCTATTATTATAATACACATAGCCGGCAAAGTTGGGATGGATCAGCCGGCGATATGATAGCATATAATAATGCAAATATCCCGAACTTAGGGGTAAATAATGCCTGCTGGGGCTGTACCGGTAATAATGCAATTTTTGGAGCCGGCACAACAACCAACGCTACCGATGACTGGAATACCAATGATATTATGGGGCATGAATTCACGCATGGTGTCACACAGGATGAAGCCAATTTGGATTACTCCGATGAATCCGGTGCATTGAATGAATCTTTCAGTGACATTTTTGGTGAAATGGTAGAGAGCTGGTCTGAAAGTGTTTGTGATTACCTGGTGGGTGCCGACCGAGGCGCTATTCGTAGTTTTAGTAATCCAAATGCGTATTCTGACCCCGATACCTATCAGGGTACTTATTGGTATTCTGGATCCGCAGATAATGGCGGTGTTCATACCAATAGTGGTGTTCAAAACTTTTGGTTTTATTTATTATCAGAAGGTGGTAGTGGCACCAATGACCTGGGCAAATCGTATAATGTGACCGGTATTACACGATTTAAGGCCAGGTTAATTGCCTACCGCTCTCTTTCTCAATACCTGGTGTCTTCTTCTCAATATATTGATGCCCGCAAAGGTGCTTTACAAGCAGCCATTGATTTATATGGCGGATGTTCAGTGGAAGCGATAGCTGTGGGTGATGCCTGGCATGCTGTAGGTGTGGAAGGGCAGTCATCCGCTTATACGATCAATGCCTGTGGCATTTATCCAATTGGCGGTACCTGGTTGCAGGCCATTTCTACTTTGACAGCTTCCAGTGGTGGTTGTGCCACAACCATAACAAGTGGTTCTCATGTATATTTCACAGCAAGGGATAATGTGATAATGTACCCGGGCTTTACCGCAACCAGTGGTTCAAACTTCACGGCTTATCTGGAACCGTGTTCTTCTACCAGGTATTTTGCAGCACAGAATCCGCCAATGAGCGACCTGGAAAAAGGGATCAAGCCCGTTGCTTTTGGTAATACCCTTCCGGAAAAATCAATACCCGATAACAAATCTATTTCTATAGAATCTAATACTATCCAGGTGGCGCCCAATCCGTTTAATGGCAACTTTACATTAACTATCCAGGCAGTGAAAGATTACCGGGCACAGGTAATTATCTATAACAGCCAGGGTGTGAAAGTACATCAACAAACTGGGGTAAATCTGCATAAAGGGGTTAATACATTACCTTTTAACCTGCCCAACCTGGCAGCCGGTACTTACCTGCTTGAAGTGAATTTTGGTGATGGGAAAATTACGAAGATGATCATTAAAGGCTAAGAACACGACGATTTATTTAAAGGCTTACGTTTGCAGATACGTAAGCCTTTTTATATATTTTCAGGTTTTAAAATACCTGCCAGTACGTAGTAAATAACATTAATTTGCTACTATTTTTATCCTATAAGAAAATAACAAATGAAACTTTACTGCAAATGGGTCGTAATTAGCGGCGCTCTCCTCATCTGGACAATAAAATTAGCCATCCGACCTTATCATCTTTTGGATGATCAACTGAAATTTTTCTGGGGTATAGCTCCCAACCTGATCGGTTCCTTTGTCATCCCTTTTGCTGTATATTGGTTTTTTACAGGGAAACGATTTTTTGTAACACACGTAGTGCGTTTCTATTTGATCAATGATTTGAAAATGGTATGCATCTCCTTTTTTCTATTGCTTGTCCTTAATGAATACCTGCAATTGATCCCGGTTTTCGGCAGAACTTTTGACTATTTTGATATTCTCTTTTCTGCAGTAGGCTTATGCTTTTCTACTTTTGTTTTTGGAAAGCTTATCCGCAAATATGAATTTTCCATAGGTTAAAAATTATGCAGCTCCTGCGCTTTTATCGTTAAATAAATTAGATCCGCAACCGATAGAATATTCATAGCAATCGGGTTATACCATTTCTCAAGAATGGTAACTATTTTTATTCATGACCTGTACTTAACCGGTCTGTTCCGTTTTACCTTATTTGTTTTTGTTTCGGATTGGAATAGTTTAATATTTAAATTTGTTTTTCAAATAGTAAACTATGCGCAAAATTTTTGTAGTAACTTCTGTATTAGCCCTTATTGTTACCTTTTTTTTAGGCTATTTTATCAGTAAAAGCTGGTATGTGGTATGCGCCGTCACACTGGTATTTTCCTGTATGGGTTACTATGACATGATTCAAAAAAAGCATACCATTCGGCGGATATTTCCTCTCTTTGGCCGCCTGCGATATGTTATGGAAGAGCTACGTCCCAAGATCTATCAGTATTTTATTGAATCGGATATTGATGGCCGGCCTATTAACCGGATTGACCGTTCTACTGTATATCAACGGGCAAAACAGGATAATGATACCATGCCCTTCGGAACGCAATTAGATGTATATGCTACCGGATATGAATGGATTTGCCATTCCATGGCACCTAAAGCATTTAATACACTGGACCATGACCCGCGTGTTCTTTTTGGAAATAAAGATTGTTTGCAGCCTTACAATGGCAGCATCCTTAATATTTCAGCCATGAGTTATGGTTCACTCAGTGGGAATGCAATCGAAGCCATGAATGGCGGTGCGAAGATTGGCCACTTTGCACATAATACCGGGGAAGGAGGGGTCAGTGATTATCATTTGAAACAAGGCGGTGACCTGATCTGGCAAATAGGAACCGGTTATTTTGGCTGCCGGGATGAAGAAGGAAATTTTTCCCCGGAATTATTTGCAGAAAAAGCAAAGATTCCGAATATCAAAATGATAGAATTGAAAATATCACAAGGCGCCAAACCGGGTCATGGAGGTATTTTACCGGCCATAAAAAACACCCCGGAAATAGCCAGGATACGCCATATACAACCCGGTACTACCGTGGAATCTCCTCCATACCATTCCGCTTTTTCTTCCCCGAAAGAGATGGTAGAATTCATCAAAAAACTACGGGACCTTTCCGGAGGAAAGCCAATTGGATTTAAGTTATGTATAGGCCATAAGAGTGAGTTCATGGCTATTTGTAAAGCCATGATGGAACAGGATACCTACCCGGATTTTATTACTGTAGATGGTGGAGAAGGCGGCACAGGTGCTGCACCCCAGGAATTTTCAAATTATATGGGAGCCCCGCTATTGGAAGGCCTGGCTTTTGTTTATGATATACTAAGTGGACTGGATATTAAAAAACATATTAAAATCATTGCATCCGGAAAAATTACAACCGGCTTTCACATTGCCCGTGCAATGGCATTGGGAGCAGATGCCTGTAATTGTGCCCGGGCCATGATGCTGGCATTGGGCTGTATCCAGGCACTCTTATGCAATACAAATAAATGTCCCACCGGTATTGCCACACAAGACCCGCGGCTCACCAAAGGCCTGGTAGTGGAAGATAAAGTACAACGGGTGGCTCACTACCATCGCAATACCGTTAAAGCTTTTGTAGAATTGATGGGTGCAGCCGGGCTGGAAGACATGAATCATATTTCCCGTTCACATATTTACAGGCGGGTATCCCTTACAGCCATGCATACATTTGAAGAAATTTACCCGTCTGTTCAGCAAGGTGCCTTCCTCTATGGGAATATCCCGGAAAAATATAAGCATGATTTTATACATGCCGATGAGCATCATTGGGGTATTCATACAATAGGGAGCTGGAGCCAAACACCTGTTTGGGATGCGAAATAATTTTTGCTTCGTAAACCGGGTTTAGATTTTTCAATCACCAGGTAGTGTATCTTCATCAGAAGATACACCAATATCTGCCTGCCAATAATGAAATATTTTTGTTTGACCATTTGTTAATCCAATGGATTGAGAAATTTTTTTTGTTCCCTGAATTTCAAATTTTATTGGTGATGTAAAAATCTCCCCGGCATAAACCAGGGTATGATATTCTCCTCTTTCACCGCATATATCCACATTTGCCGGGAAACGACGAATTAAGCCTGCCGTCAATTCTTCACCAATAAATGTTTGATCTAATTTATCCGCCTGGGTAACGATGATTTTAGCATGAAGCCCGGAATGAAAATACCATTCCATTATTTCCTGTGAAGATCGTTGCCATAAAGGTGCCACCCATTCTATATTCCAAGGGTGTAACAACGCTTCCCGGTATGAACGGGTATCTTCCAAAAAAATATCTCCATAACCTATATGTGTTACACCCTGTAGCGAAAATGCCTGTATCATTGTAGTCATCACTTTTGTAAAATCATTCAGGTCATCTGCCACGTAAGCCGTGACCAACGGTATTCCCATTTGCCTCGCCTGCCTTTCCAATATTTCCAGGGGTATTGAATGCACTGTCGATCGCTGGACTTTTTTATCCAATAGGGTAAATAAGGCTACCACATCATATATCCCTTCCTGTAGTATTAATTGCAAAGCCAAAGCGGCATCTTTTCCCCCACTCCAGCTCATTACGAGTTGCTTTTGTTGTTGCATAAAAATGATAACTAATGCAAATTCCTACTTACTCATTTAGTAATCGTTCCTGTTTTTTTTAAAAAAAAGTACTAACTTACATGTGCAAATATCCACCCTTATGATCAATGCTAACACCAAACAACTGTGGCTATTGTTTATTTTGACTATAGGTATGAGTATTGTACTCCAGATTCAGGGCAGTGACCTGAAGACCCCTGCTGCACCTAACGGAATTATCGGCCTGGAACTTAGTTTCACCCAGGAAAAAGCATCAGCCATTGCACAAGAATGGAAGAATGATTTAAAAAAAGTATTTCATATAAATATGATACTTGACTATTTGTATATACTGATTTATGGCGCTTTCTTTTTTTTCAGCTGCCGGTATTTTGCCTCCAGGAGAACTATACCCTCCTCCAGGGGCAATTATATTGCTATAGCAGTACTCCTGGCCATGCTGTTTGACTGCCTGGAAAATGTGTTGATGATAGTCTCCATAAATGATGCACCCAATAATACTATCACCCTGTTAACGGCTTGCTTTGCCATTTTAAAATTTAGCATTATAATTATTGCCATCTTTTATATTCTGTATTCTTTGTTAACCTTGTCGAAAAACAAATAGTCTTTTATTAAAATATCCCTCATAAATAAAAACACCGGTATCGGCCGGTGTTCTTAAAAGCGTTTCAATACATTTATTCATCCACCCGAAAGGATATTTTGCAGATAACACCAAAGCTGGTAACATTGTCGCCTTTTACATGTGCTTTTATATCTTTCACATAAACCGAATCAATGTTGTGAATGGTTTTTGATGCTTCTTTTACCGCCAGGCGAATAGCATCATCAATACTTTTTTCTGAAGAAGAAATCACTTCAATAACTTTTACAATAGCCATAATAAAGATTTTAAAAATTAAATAATTGCATTAAAGTTAGGGGAAATTTTATATAAAACATTTTACTTCCTGGTGATTCCTATTCTCTAAAATGCAACCTCTTATTTGAAAAGGGCATAGCTGTTTCCCTTTAGATAACCAGGTGTTATCCAATCAAAAGAGATCGGCAAAATTTTATCAAATTCAATCCACTCTTAAAAAATAACTTTCAATATTTCCCGTTCACCACGATCAACATGTGTAATGAATTTTTTGTACCAGTCCTGGAATTCCGGTTTTGCCAATTCATTGCCCAATTCCTGCTCATAATCGGCTAATGTATCAAACCCTAATTCCATAATGATACGATACGACTGCCCGGTAAAGTCACTAAGAATTCGATTGAAGGTCGTTTTGGGTGACATCCCTTTTTGAATCATCTCTTCCAATAATGCTTTTACCGGCCGGAACTGGCCAAATTTCAGGTGAAAGATTTCACGCACGATAAACATAGTTTTAGTTTTTGGTGATGAGTAAAAAATTCAATAGAAAAGGTAGGATTATTTTTGGCATAATTTATAGCGATGTATAGCTATAACAGGACTTTAACGCAATAATAAAAGAAACTTTTACCGCATATTTATCTCCGGATTTATATGGCGTACCCTGGTAAAATTTGCTTACAAAAATTATTATTAATAGCCTTAAAGGGATATAGGTACTGCAAAAAAATTAATTTTCACTTGCAATCTTTCCTTGTTACTGCATCAATTCTTATTTTGCAATACATAAAATGCAAATACCTTTTAAAGCGTAATTTTCAAAAAATAAATTCATGTCTGAACAACGTAAACTCTGGTCTCCTTCCCGCACATTTATTGAACAAGCTAACCTGTCAAAATATGCTGCCTGGTTAAAAGAGCAGCATCAACTGGATTTCCAGGATTATGCCGGCTTATGGAAATGGTCCATTGATTTTCCGGATAAATTTTGGGAATCACTCATTCACTATTTCAATGTGAAGTTGCATACGCCCTGGCAACAGATCATGTCTAATGATGCTATGCCGCATACCCGCTGGTTTGAAGGCGCCACATTGAATTATGCAGAACATATTTTTCGAAATAAAACATCGCAACGGCCGGCTATCCTGTTTTGTTCCGAAAGAGAACCGGCAACACCCATTTCCTGGGAAGCATTAGAAAAACAAACCGCTTCCCTTCAAAAGTTCTTTTTAGATGCCGGCCTGCAACCCGGCGACCGCGTGGCGGCTTATATTCCCAATATTCCACAGGCAACGGCTGCCTTCCTTGCCACCATTTCGCTGGGAGCTGTATGGAGCAGTTGTTCCCCCGATTTTGGCTCAGGCAGTGTACTTGACCGGATCAAACAAATTGCACCAAAAATTTTTATAGCTGTGGATGGTTATCAATACAATGGCAAACCCTATGACCGATTAGAAATTGTAAAAGAAATCAGTGCCCAGTTACCTTCTGTGGAAAAAGTGATCATTATTCCCTATCTGCAAACCGCACCGGATATCCGGGAGATCAGCCAGGCTGTATCCTGGCAGGACATCATGCAAAATGATCACACTACACTACAATTTGTCCCGGTACCCTTCTCCCATCCTATCTGGATTTTATATTCTTCAGGCACGACCGGAATGCCCAAAGCCATTACACATTCCCATGGAGGAATGCTCCTGGAACATTTGAAATACCTTTCTTTTCATAACGATGTTCATCCCGGGGAAAATTTCTTTTGGTTTTCCACCACCGGTTGGATGATGTGGAATTTTGTACAAGCTTCCCTGTTAGTGGGCGCAACCATTGTTTTATATGATGGCAGTCCTGCTTACCCCAACCTGGATATTCTATGGAAATTAACAGCGGAATTACCCATTCACCATTTTGGTACCAGCGCTCCATACCTAATTGCCTGTATGAAAGCCGGCCTGGCACCGGGAAAACAATTTGATCTTTCTACACTGCGCTCTATTGGTTCTACCGGGGCGCCATTGCCTCCCGAGGGATTTGATTATGTGTATGAAAAAATCAAAGAAGATCTCTGGCTTTGTTCCATGAGTGGCGGAACAGATATATGTACTGCATTAGTTGGTGGAAACCCCTGGAATGCCGTATGGGAGGGCGAAATTCAATGCCGCTGCCTCGGTTGTGCCCTGTATGCTTTCGATGAAGAAGGGCGGGTGCTGGAAAATGAAGTAGGTGAAATGGTGATTACCAAAGCCATGCCTTGCATGCCGGTATTTTTTTGGAATGATGAAGATTTTTCGCGTTATACAGCCAGTTATTTTGAAATGTACCCGGGAATTTGGCGGCATGGTGACTGGATAAAAATTACGGAAGAGGATGGTGTCATTATCCTTGGCCGCTCAGATACTACATTAAACCGCCAGGGGGTACGTATTGGTACCGCAGAAATTTACCGGGCTGTAGATAAAATTTCTGATGTGAAAGACAGCCTGGTGGTAAACATTGAATTACCACATGGCGGGGATTATATGCCCTTGTTTGTTTTATTGCAGGATGGTAAAACATTGACCGATGATGTAAAAAATGCAATCAATAAACAAATCAAAATAGAATGTTCACCACGGCATGTTCCGGATGAAATAATTGCAGCACCCGACCTGCCTTATACCATCAGTGGTAAAAAAATGGAAGCGCCGGTGAAAAAAATTCTTTTGGGAAAAAATGTAACTACAACCGCCAACCAAGGCGCCATGCGCAATCCGGAGTCTCTTGACTTTTTCGTTGCCTTCGCCCATGAAAAAAAATAAATTATTCAGGATTCCTTAGCCAGGGCACACAAAATATTTACAGTGCGCCAGTTTCGCGTTGTGGCTTTTACCTGCAGTTGTTTTTCTATGAAATTATTATGCAGTTTCGTAATTCCATATCCCTGGGGACAATAAAGAAAAATAGCTTTGTCATGCAGGAAAAAATCTTCTCCTTGCATCGCTCTTTCTTCAAACGCTTTCCTATGGTCTCCATTACAAGGGTTGGCTAAAAAAGTTACATGCATAAACGCCGGATCTTTATCTGCCTGGGCTAAAAAAGGATTTTCAGAAATGATTTTTTCCAGGGTTTTTACTTTCAGTACCAGGACCGGCACTTCCCAACCAAATACTTTTTCGATTTGGGCGGAAATTTTTTGTTCCAACCTGGTGGTGCTTCTTTCGGTTGAAGAAAAAAGAACATTCCCACTTTGAATATACGTTCGTACATCTGTCAATTGCAAGGAAGAATACATATTTTTTAAAGCCTCCATTTTAATGGTTTTCTTTCCCACGACATTGATGCCACGCAGTAACGAAATATAAGTAGCCATTTTATTTTATTTAAAAAAAACTGTAAATGCCTGCACTGTATTGTTCTTACATAAGATTTTTTAATACATTATTCCGGCAACTCCACGAAGGTAAACATCCATTTCACCGGATTTTGCCAGTCTTTACCGCGGAAACTGGTTACGGGCAATTTAAGTAAAACCGTATTCCAACCTTTGTTTAAGTATATTTCTGTTGCAGGGCGGTAGCTATAGCCTTCATCCAGCAGGGGGATTTCCGGGTTACCTTTTTGGCCGGCGTGCTTCCATTTTGGTGGTGCTATTAATTGACCATTCACCCAAACCTGGCTTCCTTTATCATCCCAGGCATTTGCCGGCGGTGAATCCGTGGCGGTAGAGCGGGAGATATCATTGAAACCAATCCAAAATTTTTTGATACCTGCTTCCGCACACCAAATTTTTTTACTTGCATAAAATGTAGTATTCTCTTCCGGTTGTGTAACTGCACCCTCGATTAAAGGATACCACCAATGCCGAAGCACGATAGTCGCACCGGTAACCCGTTTATAAAAATAGTACCTGCCAAGGGTATCAAAATTTTTTTCCGGCAGAAAAACCTCATTTACATGACCGCCATTGTTGAATGGACCTGTAAGTGTCCATTCCATATTGGCTTGTTTGATATATGGGAATGCTTTTTTTCGAAAAAATATTTTCTTTATATCCAACAATCTTTTTTCAAAATCAAAAAACGCCGATGTATCGCCCTCATTGATATTGGCTATCCAGCCCGCCTGTCCGCCCCCGCGCCAACATCTTTCGGCAAAAGCAAGCATCCCGGGATAGACCGGATTCATTTGCAACACGTCTTCTTCCTGTGCAACGGCCCTATCCGGCCACATACAGAGTGTGGCTCCCAGGGCCAGTGAATCACCTTTTATTTTATTACAAAGCATCCTGTTAAAGATAGTAACCACCGCTTCTTCCGGATCCATATGATTTAAATACAAATGCCGGGAATCAATATATTGATATTGGTTGTCTCCTGCCTGGTGCGCTGTATCATCCATCCACCATTGACGAATAGTATGCCGGGTAAAATTGCCACCGGGTTGCCAGCCAATCACTTTTTTCCCGAATCCTTCAAGATAATTTGTCACTTCCGGTATAAAATTTTGATTGGTGATTTTCACTTCATCCGCACCAATATGTATATAGGGCAGGCTAAATTTTGTACAAACTTCTTTTAAAATATTTTTGATATATGCCAGGCCACTATCGCTTTGCATGGATGTGTGCAGGGCCCGGCTGAAAGCAGCGCTATGGCCGGGCATATCCAGCTCGGGGACAAACGTGATATAATGTGATTTGCAATACGCTATGAGATCACTAATTTCTGCATCACTATAATACATGCCTTTATTGCGCAGCATATTTTCTGGTGCTGTGAGTTGTGGATATTGTTGTATAGCAAAACGCCAGGCAATATCTTCCGTAGCATGAAAATGGAATACATTTAATTTCATGGAAGCCATAACATCAATTTGTTGTTTCAGCAAAGGAACCGACATATAGTTCCGGCCGACATCGATCATGTAGCCTCTCCAGGCAAAGGCAGGCCAATCCCGGATATGGCAGCCTTCCACCCATCCTCCCCCACGCATTAATTGTCGCAAAGTTTGCAGGCCATTAAATATGCCATG
>JBDHYG010000016.1:0-61746 GCA_039811225.1 Parafilimonas sp. | reverse complement strand
CTATAAAAGTAGACAAAGTTTTAATTTTAAAGTCCTGATTATGAAAAGTAGTTGATTTAGCCCAACACAACCATAAGCAACCGGATACCATCATCTAATCTCCATAACCCCATCAATCATGAAATACAGCAGCATCCATTTTACCAAAAAAATTCATCTGCAAAAGGTATTTATACCAAATCGTTCAAAGAAATTTATTTTCATGGCAGCAATTTTTCAATGTTTGTTATTCTGCTTTCAATTTTCTTTACATGCACAAGCTGTCACCGATAAGCCCAATGTAATTTTTATTTATGCCGATGACCTGGGTTATGGTGATCTCAGCTGTTATGGCGCTACAAAGATTCAAACGCCTAACCTCGACCGGTTAGCCTCGAAGGGGCTGCAATTTTCCAATGCCCATTCGGCTGCATCTACCTGCACACCTTCCCGGTATGCAGTGATAACAGGTGAATATCCCTGGCGAAAACAGGGCGTACACATTTTACCGGGTGATGCGGCATTGATCATTCCCACTGATAAGATGACATTGCCCAAACTATTTCAGCAAGCCGGTTACCAAACCGGGATTGTAGGTAAGTGGCATTTAGGGTTGGGGAATGAAGTGGCAAAAAACTGGAATGGAGAAATTACACCCGGGCCAAATGAAGTGGGATTTGACTATTCATTTATTTTTCCGGCAACTGCAGACAGGGTTCCAACCGTGTTTATGGAAAATCATTTTGTTGTAGGACGTGACAGTACCGATTCGATATTTGTAGATTACGAAAGACCCGTTGGCAATGACCCTACAGGAAAAGACTTTCCGCAATTGCTTAAAATGAAATCTTCCCCCGGTCATGGGCATGACCAGACTATCGTAAATGGGATAGGGAGAATTGGCTATATGAGTGGAGGCAAGCGGGCCCGCTGGACGGATGAAGAAGTCTCCCTGACATTTTTACTAAAAGCAAAAGAATTTATGAACGCTAATAGGGACAAACCATTTTTTCTCTATTATGCGTTGACTGAACCGCATGTACCCAGGATGCCCGCCACTATATTCAAAGGTAAAAGTGGTTTGGGTTATCGCGGCGATGCTATATTGCAATTAGACTGGACGGTGGGTGAAATCATGAAAGAATTAGAATACCTGGGCATTACTAACAATACGCTCCTTATTTTCAGCAGTGATAATGGACCTGTCCTGGATGATGGTTATGAAGATGGAGCCGTGACCATGTTGAACGGGCATACACCTACAGGGAACTTACGCGGAGGCAAGTATAGCGCCTTTGAAGCCGGTACCCGGATACCATTTGTAGTTAACTGGCCTCAAAAAGTAACCCCAGGAAAATCAACAGCGCTTATAAGCCAGGTAGATTTTCTAAGGTCTTTTTCTTCACTGCTAAAGCAGCCCATTCCGGACGGGGATGCAATGGATAGCGAAGATCTTCTAAGTGCTTTGCTTGGTAAAACCCAACAGGGACGTTCTGTACTTGTAGAACAATCCGGTTCATCTGTATTGTCACTGGTAAAAGGTTATTGGAAATATATTAGTCCATCCAATGGTGCAGCCTACCAACGCTTAACCGGTATTGAAACAGGCAACTCTCCTAAACCACAATTATATAATTTACAAGATGACATTGGAGAAAAAAATAATTGTGCAGATAAGTACCCGGATAAAGTGGAGGAGTTACAAAAGTTATTAGAAAAAATAAAAGCTGAATGAAGATAAATCGTTCTGTTGATTTGCGTAAGTTCCTCCAAAAAATACTACGCTTTAATTAGCTGTATAAAATCAACGCAATAAACTAAGTAAAATTTATTTTATTTTTGAACTGCATTAAAAATGGGGAGCCAATACAATCATACAAGAGCAATACAAGTCCCATTTATATAAAAACAAAACCAAACAGTTACTCTTTGCAACCAAATAAACAGCTCATTTTCGGATTCTTTAGACCGTATAAACCAATCTCAACTTTTTTTCAATTTCCATATTACAATAAATCCAGGCTGAACCACCAAACACAGCATCACATGATACCATAGCTGCCGGGCCGGCAAAGTATTTACCCCTTTTCTGTATCCTTCAAAAGCTAAGATTTTTTTTATATGCTTTTCTCCCATATCTTCACAAAGGCAATACAGCATTTGTGAAAGCTATATGAATGAAAATTAATTGCTGAATTGCTTAGGAGAACAGTGCAGATTGTATGTTTTAGATAAAACCAAAATGAAACGATCAAGACTAATGCTTCCTGTCCTGGCACTTTGTACTATTTGTTCAACATCTTCCACGCAGGCAGCCAATTTCAAAAAAACGGAAATTGGATTGCACGACATGGTTGCAAGTATAGCTTTTCAGATGCGTGTATATGAACCGGCAATATTCCTTCATAAAGGAAATACATTCATTATGGGCAGCGCTAGAAGTATTGTTTACCCAGCCATTGATGATCAGTTTAAGCAGTTGATTAAAAAGAAAATTGAAACTAAAAATATATGAGAGATGCCATGTTAATACTCCATTTTATAGGCCTGGTAATGGGCCTGGGGACAAGCTTTGCACATGCATTCTTAGGAATAGCCACTTCAAAAATGTCGAAAGAGGAAGCCACAAAATTTCGAATTCATGCACTTGTCCTGAGTAAAATGGGATACATTGGCATCAGTCTTTTGATAATAACCGGCCTGTATCTCATGACACCATACTGGGCCATTTTATCATCCGCTCCTTTACTAATCCTCAAATTGATTTTAGTAGCGCTCCTGGTTATATTGATTTTACAATTAAGCATGTTGACCAAAAGAGCGAAAGCAGGAAATGCAGAAACTGCATTAAAAAAAATGGAGTTGTTTGGCAAAATGACACTGCTCATAGGGTTGGCCATCGTGGTGCTGGCTGTTTGTAATTTTCACTAATCAAGAAGATGCAAGGCTTTATAAATAATGATCATAGAAAACGGTTGAAGAAAGAAAATTTATATAGTGTGATGACTTTTATTGAAAGAAAGCTTCAGCATTTCCTGGTTGGTCTATTTTGTGATTAAGCAACACAACCTAGTGGAGTGGTGCAGCTTCTTTGTAATAATTTATGTATGCATATCCAACAAATAAATAAAAACAGGCTTACCTTTTTTACAGCCATAGCAATAATTGGTTTAATTGCTATCCTGGTTGGATTTTTAAAAACATTTATCATACCACTTGTTTCGGGAACGAAAACATGGCCCCTGGCAATTTATGTGCATGCCATCTTTGTTTTTGGTTGGGTAACTATTTTTTTAACGCAATCGCTGCTTATCCAAAACAAAAAATATAAAACTCATATATTCATCGGAAGGTGGGCAGCTTTCATGGCAGTGGGGGCAGCTATTTCAATCATCCCTGCTTCACTTTTTCAAATCGAAAGAGAATTAAAAGAAGGATTAGGGCAAACTGCTATCTCATCTATTGTAGGTTCCCTCGCTTCAGCT
Organism: Parafilimonas sp.; assembly: GCA_039811225.1. Lineage (GTDB taxonomy): Bacteria > Bacteroidota > Bacteroidia > Chitinophagales > Chitinophagaceae > JAFDXJ01. The sequence goes on along the minus strand of JBDHYG010000016.1, from coordinate 58,282 downwards.
ACTATGTTTTTGATACTGGTAACACTGGGCATATTGAACAGGAAAAGGCCGCAAATGCATAAACGATTCATGCTGCTGGCAACCATACTTTTGATTTGGCCGGCATGGTTTCGCTGGCGCCATTATTTTCCTTCTGTAGAAAGGCCTGATATATGGTTTGCGGTTGTACTCTCTGATAGCCTAATTCTTGTTGCATTTATTTGGGATTGGCTGAAAAACAAATACATTCATCCTGCTCTTTTATGCGGTGGATTATTCATTATTGCAGAAAATGTCCTGGAAATTTTATTGTTCGATAGCACAGGTTGGAGAGTATTAGCAAATACCCTCTATACCATTTTTAATTAGAACATTAAAACTCTTGCATTTATAAATTATGATAAAAGTAAAACGGTGCCGCATTAATGCATAGTTATCGTTCAACCTGAAAATAACTGCCGTTGAATGAAATTTTTATTATTTTTAAAATGCCGGGAGAAACTGTTGCCCTGTTTTGTGTTTTACGAACCATGGCCCGGTGTTTTCAAAAAATACAACCATGCTATACATTTATATTTTACTGATCGGAATTAGCTGTTTACCGCTTTTATTTTTTCTAATTCAAAGAAAAGGTTACCAGAAAATTGTAAAAGAAGGTGTGCAGACAACAGCAGAAGTAAAACAATTTAGGACAACAAGACTTTTTAGAGGTCCAACATTTGACCAGGTTGTTTTTTGGTATTTGCCACAAGGCGCCAACCAATACCGTTCCGGCCGATTTAGCTCCAGGCCTGGAAAATACAAAGTAGGAGATAAACTCGACATTTATTACCTGCCCCAAAAACCTGCAAAATATTTTGTACCGGAAAGCAAACCTTCAAATTGGATAATGCTTATTTTTTTGGTGCTATTAGCCTTTGTGATCTTTGCCTGTTTTAAAATAAACGAAATGGTATCCCAATAAAAAATCATTTAAACTCTTCCTATGGTAAAATTAAAAACTGTTTACAAGTGCATGAACCTTTTGATACTTGTAGTTTTATTTCAGTTATCATCAAAGTCGCAATTGCAGGAAGTGGAAACATCCAAAACCACCTGGATTACTGTGGGCGAATTAAAATGGCTATCCAATACAAAAGCCAATTTAAAATATTCCACCAATGGAAATGATACTACCTACCTGCTTTACCTACAGGATGCAGTAAAACTAAAGAACAATAATGACAGAACCATTTACCAGTATTTCACAATCAGGTTTAGTGGTGAAGTCAATACCTTAGTTAAGTTATATGATTTACTGCTTTCTTTTTTTGATAAAGAAAACTGGAACAACAAATAATATGAAAAAACTTTCCGGCTGGGCAGTGAGCTGGTATTGGTGCAGCGTTTCCCAAAGGTCACCACCAAAGCAATTGTTTTAGCCACTAAAAACAACAGTATTGTATTTACGGAAAAAGAATTGAAAAAATTATTTGACAGGTAATATCTCAAGTATAGAGATAGTTTAAGAAGAAATACATTAATACGAACTCAATTGTTCATTATGAAAAAAATATTAATAGCATTACTTGTTTCGACAACATTCTTTAGCTCATGCAATAAGGTGGCTAAAGAAAAAACAATTCTTGTGATTTTAGCTCACCCGGATGATGAAGATGCAATAGGTCCCTTACTCGTAAAATATGGCAAGCTTGGTAAAGTTTATTTAATCATAGCAACAGACGGACGGCTGGGAATTAAGCCTGGTTATCCGACTGGAGATTCTTTAGTTGCAATCAGGCAAAACGAAAGCCAATGCCGTTGTAAAAAAATGGGGATTGAGCCTCCCATATTTCTTGGCTTTCCCGACGGCTTTGATACCCGGAATGGTGTTGGTGCTTACCTGGATCAATCAATACAATTGAAAGAGCTATTGACACAAAAAATAAAGGATATAAACCCAAGCCTTATAATAACATTTGGCCCGGATGGAGATACGGGACATTCTGATCACCGAATGATTAGCAATATGACAACAGAAATTATTTTAAAAGAAGGTTGGGTTGAAAAGTTTCCCCTTTATTATTTAGGGTGGACAAAAAAAGATGATGAGAAATTCAAAATGATTGGAGGTCTGAATACAGTAAACAAAAAGTATTTGAATGTTGCAATCAGTTATACGCAAGAGGAGGAAAACATCGCCATGCAAGCCATTTGGTGTAATAAAAGTCAGTTAACAGAAAAAGAAATGCAAGAATGGATAGACGTTGAACAAAAAGACTCTTCTAATACCTTTTATTTTCGTCAACTGACAATATCCACCGGAAAGCAAACTGAGTTTTAAAAACTAAAATCTTGATGTATGCTAAAATATTTTTTAGCCTTTGCTTTTTGTTATTCACAGCAATATGTAACCTGGCAACACAGGGGTAGATTAAATATCCTGATGCAAGAAAAGAGCCATTCGACACGGTTTTATTTAACCAAAAGATCAGCGATGGATACTACTGGATGAGAAGGAAAAAAATAATTTGGCGGAAATGACTGGAAAAAATAAGGAGCCTACATAGCCACTACATACAGTAACAATCAGGCATCCACCAGCCTGCTGACAAGGTTTAATTTTATAAAATCCAGGGAAACAAATAATGAAAATCCTAATTTACATTATTACACATTGACAAAACAAAACGGTGAATCTAAAAAAATACAATAACCCGAAAAGCCATCTCATTGACTTCACCAATTTGACTTTTTTCAAACACATTACTCCCCTATTTTAATAAACCCTATCACAAGAATAAAAAAAACTGCTGTCCATAACAGCAGTTTTTAAACGTAGCTTATCCAACATTAATTCCTGTTTTCGGCAGGTGGTACCGGTGGCGCCTGGTAGCCTTTTGTTTTCAACAAATTCTTTATCTCTGTTATAGCCCGTTCGAGTTGCGGGTCAATGCCTTTTGCCATTGCACCCAGGTCTTCCATCACATCAATATCGGGATCCACTCCATGGCCTTCTCTAAACCATTTGCCATCGGGATTATAAATTCGGAAGGATGGCGCCGTAATAGTGCCCCCATCAATTAATTCAGGATAACCACTAATACCTATCAACCCACCCCAGGTTCTTGTACCGATCAGGGGGCCTAAATTCTTTTCCTTGAAATAAAGTGGGAAAGCATCTCCGCCACTCCCGCTCCAACCATTGATCAACATGACCTTCGGGCCAAAGTTGGCATTCGGTGGGAACTGCCAGGGTTTGCCATCCCGCGTGGCAATAAAGGAAAGGGGCGTCCTGTTCAGCATTTCAATAAACCGGTCGGGGATCTGGCCGCCATTATTAAATCGTTCATCTATGATCAATGCTTTTTTATCCCACTGTGCATTAAACTGGCGCATCAATTCATTCTGGCCATCAATACCGGTACTGGGAACATAGATATAACCTACATCACCATTTGTTGCCACCTCTACCCGTTTACGCATTGCTTCAATCCAGGCCAGGTTACGCAGCCGGTATTCATCCGCCATAGTTTGTACAATCACTGTTTTGGCATTTTCCAATGAAGGTGATGAATTATAAGTCAACTCCACCGTTTTATTGGCCAGGCCCTGGAAAGCCAGGTACGGCTCATGTTCCGTGTTAATGGGAATGCCATTCACAGCCAAAATATAATCTCCTTCTTTTACCGCATTGGCAGTTTGCTCCAATGGAGAGCGGGTTTCTGCATCCCAACTGGCGCCGTGTACAATTTTTTTAACCTTATAAAATTTCCCCGCTGCTTCCCAGTCGATCCCCAGGTAACCGGTATTGGAAACTTTTACATTTTCCATATCACCGCCGCCATGGTATGTATGCGAAGCATTTAATTCACCGATCATTTCACCAATGATAAAATCCACATCTTCCCGAGTCCTGGCGCCTTCCAGCATCGTCATATATTTTTTCCGGATGGCTGCCCAGTCAGTGCCATGCATGTACGCATCATAAAAATAATCCCGTTCTATGCGCCAGGCATCTGTAAAAATTTGTTTCCATTCCGCTGCGGGATCAATAGTCATTTGCATTTCATTCAGGCGAAGTGGCTTATCAAATTTTGCTCCTTCCTGTACCGCTACTACGGCCATGGCATTTCCTTTAAACACAAGTATTTTCTCTCCATCTGCACTTACTGAAAAATTATTCACGTCTGCCATGATGGTTTTTTCTTTGCGATCAGCAATATCATAATATTGAAGGCTGGAAGTTTCATCAGCAGCACCGGTATTGGGCAATCGCAGGTAAATTATTTTTCCTTTCGTCGCATACATTACACCAAAATTTCCTGCCTTCACAGGCAATAATTCCAACCTTGCTTCCAGCCCGTCAAAGTCTATGTTGACCGCCTTATCCTCTTTTTTATCGTCCCCGCTTTTTTTAATTGCTGTCTCATTACTTTTTGCCTCGCTTTTTCCTGCATCATCTGCTTTTACCGCTACTGTATCATTCTTGGGTAATAAAAGCGAAGGTGTAGTCGCCAGCAACGGAATAGCGGCTACCTGGGAACTATTGGCATAAATAAATGTATTATCCTGGTCACTGTAGGAAGGTTGAAAATCCTGGGATGTAATAACAAATAAATATTTACCCGAAGGATCAAATACCGGGTACAGGCAATTATAAAAACCACTGGTAACCTGTGTTGATTTTTTTTCTTTGGTATCATAAATAAACGCTGCAAAATGCAGATTGGTGAGATCCCGGTTATATGCCAGCCAACGGCTATCGGGCGACCAGCTTACATTGAACCCTTCCATATTGCCATGTGTAAAATATAATGCCTGGTCCACTTCTGTCGTGCTATTGGCTGTAAAATCATAAATAAAAATTTTCCCGGCTTTATCTATAAATGCCAGCTTATTGTTATCCGGCGACCAGAACAACCCATACCGGTAACCGGCTCCATAATTGGTTATTTTCTTCGCGCTGTTTTCTTTTGCCGGATCCATGGCCCATAATTCATACTCCCCGCTTTGATCACTCCAGTAAACCACTTTCTTTCCATCCGGAGACCAGGAAGGATATCGCTCTGCAATGCCGGAAGTCATCGTCAGGTCTTTTACATAACCATTTTCTGCCGGTACTGAAAAGATATCGCCTCGTGCTTCTACCAATACTCTTTTCCCATCCGGGCTGAGAGAAGCATGTTGTATATAATTATTAACCGCTACTGTTTTAGGTTTCATCAGGATATCATCTGTTACCACAGTTACTTTGATTTCTTTCGGAGTGAGCGTAGCAAAAGGCAACAGGTAAAGTTTCCCGCCGGCATTAAACACAATGTCTTCCGGCCCTTGTGAAGGATTGGAAATATCAAAATCCGTAAACTTGGTGAGCTGTTCAAAATTTTTATTTTGAATACTGTAGCGCCAGATATTCATACGTTTTTCCGGGCCTCGGTCACTCATAAAATAAATATAATCGCCATGCCACATGGGAAACTCATCATCGGCATCACTGTTGGCGCTGATATTTTCCTGGGATTGCGCAGCAAAATTATAAATCCGGATATCGCCATTGGTACCACCCCGGTAACGTTTCCAGTTGCGGCCAGCCACTGACATAATCACAACCGCCATTTGTTTACCATCGGGTGAATAACTACCATATTCAGCATAAGCAAAAGGTAATTTTGTTTCTACGCCTCCGGTAGCCGGTACAGTATAAAACTGGTTGAACCGGGCTTTGCCACTTTCCCGTTGAGAAGCAAATAAAATTTGTTTACCGTCATTCGTCCAGTCCACCACCCGGTCTGTATAGCCATGTGCTGTCAGGCGATTGGGCACGCCTCCCTGAACAGATAATGTATAAACATCATTATTTCCATCGTAACGACCGGTGAAAGCTATTTCTTTTCCATTTGGAGAAAATTTGGGAAAACTTTCCAAGCCCGGTGGGGAACTGAGTTTCACAGCCATGCCTCCTTCTTTTGGCATAACCCAGATATCATTGGCATACACAAAAACAACCTGTGTGGCCGACACATCCGGATAACGAAACAGGCCGGCATCAATTTGCGCTAAAGCGCCCATACTCGAGCACAAACCTGCTAAGAGGTAAAAAAATTTTTTATACATAATCCTGGTTTTAAATAATGAAATGTGGAATGAATATTTCGGAAAACTAAAGAAAAATGTTTTACCAAATGAAAGGAAGAACAAATTTTTGTTGAACGGTAAAAGCCCAAAAATATCCTTATTTCAGCAGTTTCTCCAATACCTCACTCAATTGATCACCGGATAGGTTTTTGGCAATGATTACGCCCTGGGGATCCAGTAAGAAATTCTGTGGTATGTTGGTGATATGATACTGGCGCGCCACTTCATTCTCCCAGTATTTCAGGTCACTCACATGTGTCCAGGTGAGTTTGTCCTGGTTGATAGCCCGTAACCAGCTTTCTTTATTATTATCGAGTGAAACACCCAGTATGGTAAAATTTTTATCTTTAAACTTATTGTAAGCCCGCACTACATTGGGGTTTTCCCGCCGGCAGGGGCCACACCAACTTGCCCAAAAATCAAGCAACACATATTTTCCTAAAAAGGAAGAAAGACGAATAGGTTTTCCGGAAGGATCAGCTTGTTCAAAATCCGGCGCATGTGTACCCACCACACCGATTTCCGTATAAGACAGGTATGCATACAGGTCTTTCCCGATTTGTGATTGTTGAATTTCCGGCAACAATTTTTCATACCGTTGGCGCATGAGGATCGGGTCCTCATCCACTTTTGCCGTAACCAATAAAACCCAGGGCGTAACATAAGAGCCCGGCTTATCGGAGACAAATTTATCCAATGCCTTTTCCACATTTTCTTTTGCAACGGCATATTCCTGGTTGGCCTTTGCCAGATCACTTGCCGTAGCGCCATACATCAATTGATTCAAGGCCATCACCTTTGCATTCAGGATACTTACCAGGGGATTAAAGATTTTTTGGAATTCTACAAAATCAAGTTGTGATTTAGACCCGGTGATTTGTATTTGTGCGGGATTTGCCATATCGCCCGTTAATTGCATCGCGCTGTTTTCTATATAAATATTAAAAGGCTTTGATTTTCCTATCTGCAACAAAGCCAATAAAGGCTCCACCAGTTTTCCGTTTAATGTAAATTGCTGGTTGGCCACCACTGTTCTTGCCAGGACAGTATTATCATGTGCATCCAATAAGATAACTGAATCGGCATCCTGCAAGCCTTTGATATGTGCAGACAGGCTAAATGTTTTTGCTGTATCAGTTTGTGCTGCTGCAAAAAAAACCGGACAAAGAAAAATAAAAATGCCTATATATTTTTTTAAACCATTCATGCTTACTTTTCTTTTAAAGTGAAAATAAATTGCCGTAATTCCCTTCCATTTTTTCTGATAAATCATCATGAACAGATATTCTATTCGAAGCTGTTGCAAATGTAACTCAGACAGCTTATTCCGGTCATTCAATTTTTATGTATTCCCTTTTTTACTAATGCAGCATTTTTTTAAATAACAACACTTTTGTCAGGTCCTTGACGCCGGTGGCCGTTTCAAAACCCGCATTGATATCAACGCCATACAAATCCGGGTGCTTAAATTTTTTCAATGACATCGCATCTTCCAACCGGATATCGCCCCCTATAAAAAAAGGCTTTTCTATTTTCCATGACAGTAAGGTTTCCCATTTAAAACGTTCATCCACATTACTTGCTTCGTCAGTATTTTTTTTGTTATCAAATAAATAGTAATCACATACCTCATCATAAGCCAGGAGCCGCTCTTCCATCGTGGCCTGATCCTGATCATGCACAAAAAATGTTTTGATGATCTCCGTTGAAGCAGCCAGTTTTTTACACAGGGAAACCGGTTCTTCCCCATTCAATTGCACAACATCCAGTTCATAACTATCCACCAATTCCATAATCTCTTCATATGACTGGTTGCAAAAGACGCCGGTTTTTTTGATATCAAAATCAGCAGCTGCCAATTGCTTAGGCGTAACCTGGTTAGCTAAATACCAGGGAGATGTTTTTGCAAAATGAAAACCGGCAAAATCCAGGTCAAGTGCTTCCAGTTGTTTCAGTTGCTTAAATTGGGTAATACCGCAGACTTTAATATTCATATTTTGTTTTAAGCCGGTAAAGGTAATTTTTCTCCATCGGAAAAAATAACAGCCACCAATAGTACTTTATTTATCCGAAAACAAGATCGAAGATTTTGAGGAATGGCCTGATGCCAATAGGATTTTTAGCAAAAATTTTAACTCCTTACATCGCCAGCCAGTTCCGGATAATTTGTTCGCCAAATGGCGTGAGAATACTTTCGGGGTGAAATTGTACTCCCTGCACCTCAAATTTTTTATGGCGAAAGGCCATGATATAATTTTGTGCATCCCGCACCGTCACTTCCAACTCCTGTGGAAAATAGGTTTCATCGGCCACCCAACTATGATAACGGCCCGCTTCAAATGTTGCCGGCAAATTTGCAAAGAGATCATCCTGTTGTTCCGGCCGGTTTACAACATGCATGGTCGTAGCAATGCCATGAAAAACGGATGGCAGATTCATAAGCTTTCCCCCCAATGCTTCTACGATCGCCTGGTGTCCCAGGCATACGCCCAGTATCGATTTCTGTGGAATATATTTTTTCAAAAAAGTCAATAAGGTTCCCGCTTCTGCCGGCAGGCCCGGGCCGGGAGATACAATAATTTTGTCAAATGACTCCACGGCCACAGAATCTATTTCATCATTTAAAACAACCACAGGTTTTTTATTCAAAATTTTATGGAGCAGGTGGACAAGATTGTATGTGAAAGAATCATAATTGTCGATTACCAACACGTTAAGGGCGGGTATATTTTTCATTCAATTAATTTTTCAAAAAATATTTTACTATTTTTTCCGGGAACATAAATGATCATTTCTTTTTTTTGATGCCGGCTGCTGATTTTATGCCCGCCAGCATCATACGCACCCAATAATTATACATGGATCTGCCGGGATTCCTGTCCACCTGGAAATCTCCGCTCCGCGTTTTTTCTTTTTTCAAAATAAATGTATTTGCTATAAAATATTTTAGCCGCGTCATAAAAGAAACTTTCGTGGAATCATTTGGCCGGTACGCTTGTATTTGAATATCCCCGGAATGCAATTGCATATTGCCGGTGGCGGATTTATTATCACCAGTAGCCTGTAACGAAACCGGTCCAATGGTTCCCTGTGTCAAATCGATCTTTGTAAATGACCGTTGTAATTGGTTGATCGCTGCCACATCAAAGGCAGGAATTTGAATGGCTAACCGGAAAGCCTGCGAAGTATCTGCATAAGCCTGGTGCATTGCCAATTTTAACGGGATGATATTATTTAATGATCCGGTCGCTTCCACCTGTAAACTATCATCCGGTAGCAGGTGTTTATTTTTTATAGGCTGCAATGTCGCCTGAATGGAATCAACTTCTACCTGCAGGATGGGAGCCTGCTTAGCTGGTAATTCTGTATAAGTAACCCGGGTATTGCGCAACTGCACCGTATTTATATACAAGGGAAATTTTATTTTTTGCAACATGCTTGTCGGTAAAAACTTCAACGAATCCCCGGGCATAGGTAGTCGTTTATCTTTGACTACCTGCAGGTCAGCCTGGTCAATAAATGCCGATTGTGCCCGAAAGGCCCTGGGCTTTGTTAATAATTTTCGGAAATCTACTTGCTGAAAAATGATTGTACCGGTATGGAATTGCAGGAAGTCCTGTTGCCATTGTTGGTGGGCAAAGAAATTAGCTAATGGATAAACAGGCTGAAAGGAAAGGGAATCCAACTGCAACAGGGAATCCGGCAAAGAAGCAGCAAGGCGGTGGAAAACAAAAGTTCCCTGCGCAGTATGCAACCGGGTGCTGAAATGCAATTTGGCTTTTGACTGATTGATAAAAAAATCAAGTGGTTTGAGTTGGGTTTTACCGGTATATACAAAAGATGGAATAGCCAGGCCGACATCAGTCAGAGAAAATTTCTTTGGAACTGATAACTGAAGCTGAGGAGCCGAGAATTGCAATTGTTTTACCTGCATTCTAACAGGTTTTCCGGGGAAAGCAGATAGTGAAGCCAGTTCAATTTTTGTGCTGCCATGTTCTGTGACTATGGAAATATTTTTTGCCGGTTGCAGTGCCAGGCCCTGCAAATCCAGTGTCAAACCATTGATTCGGATAGAATCATTCATAGCTGCATAAGCTAAATTCATATTGACAACCGGCAGTCGCCATCTGCCCGTATCTTTCTTCCCGTATTTTTCTATCAACATTTTAGCTGAATCCACCTTTAAATTTTCAAACACAAAGGGCGCTTTTGCTTTTCCCGGTTTCCGTTGTTGGACGCTGTCCGCTTCCTCATGCATGGCCCAATAAATGGTGGGTTTATATAAATGAAAACCGGTCCAGTTCCTTACTTTCTCAAAATTTGTAATCCCCGGCAGGCCACTCATGGAAGGGATTTGTACATGGATACTATCCCGGCCCTTTTTGTAAGCAATCGAAATATTTTGTACAAAAGAATTTGCACTATTCCGGATAGAAAATGTATCCGTCTGTATAGATAAAACAGGAGACTGCATAGTTAAAGTGCCGCCATCAAAAAGTGCTTTTTCAAAATAGACCGGGGCATCTGCTGGTTTCCGGAATTGAAGCATCTCAAAATGATGCAGGAAAGTTTGTAGCTGAAAATTATTGGGCAGGTTGACCAATACATCTGTCTGTGGCAGGGAAATAGTATCCACGTTGATGCTGAAAGGAAAAAATTTCTTTTCTGCTTCGTTCTTAGGTGGCAAAACAATACTGGAAATTTTTCCCGCTTTCCAGGCAAATTTTTGCAGGTTGATTTCTTCTTCATCTGCGGTATCATTAATGCCTATCCCGGATAATAACAAATCCTGCGCATGCAATTGCACCAATTCTTTTTTATCCTTATACTCAAAATTTGAAATGGTGAAATCTCGTTTGTCCCCATCCAGCAAACCATTCTGAAGGAGCAATTGTTGCAGGCCATTATTATATATGGCTTTTGAAAATGATAATTGATCCACGGAAGTTTCCAGAGAATTGATCCCGGTGGATTGCAATAAATATTTCAGGAAAATTTCACTGTTTACTTTTTCAAAGACCAGGGAATGATTGCCCCCATCTGAAAAAAGATATGTCACTTCGCCTTCTTCAATCGCCAGCTTCTGCACATTGAAATATTGTTCGATATCATTGAACAGGTCAAACAAAGGCTTTTTAATTTTATTTTCTTTACCACCTTTGCTTTCAATGATGAGAGAAGGTTGCAGCAGCGTAGCCTTATCAAGTTGAATTTTTTTCTCAAAAATAAGTTCGCCCAGGGAAAGCCCGCTCAGGGCAAGTTGAGGAATATGTAAGCCGCGTAAAGCATGATGGTTGTTTTTGATGCCGGGCACCAGGCCGAAATTGGCAAGGAAGAGTTCTTTGTTCGTCAGAGAAACACTGTCAAACGTTATTTCATACAAACTATCGTCTGTAAAAGAGCGGTAATTTTTTACATTAAAGTCAATACTGCCCACTTGTACCGGTTCCGGGCTATTGCCGGTAATACGAATTTGCTTTAACTGAAAATTATTTCCCCGGGAAAAAAAAGTAAGTACTTTTTCATCCCGCGTAGATTTTAGCGAAACATTGGAATTGAGTATGCCGATATAGTTCACGGCAATATCCCCAAACAAACTTTTGATAAACGTATTAATCAATGAATCCGCAGTAATTTTTTTATTTCTTTTTGCAGCGACAAATGAAAAATCAAGATCGGAGTTCTTGCAATAAATCGAATCCACTTTGATCAATCCCCGTAAATACAAGGCTTTAAAATCTGTATTGACGAGGCGTAACGTATCAAAATAAATTTTGTATTTTCCTGAAACGCTATCCGGGCTTGCGCCTGTGAGTGTACATTGATATATATTGATCAGCTGCTTGTCTGTAGAAATATCGAGATGACCAAATTGGAGCGAGTGCTGGCCATCTGGGAAAATAAATGATTGCGGGCCGGAATGCAGGAAAATATTTTCACTAAAAAAGAAATGTTCCTTCGATGCGGATTTAGTATTTGTGCCAAAACCATCCACGCCGAAATCAATGCCGGTAAACCGGATAACTTTAGTACTATCACCAGGCAGGTACAAATTGATGGTACTGCCGGTAAACCGTGTCCTGGCTACCTGCATCACATTCATCACTTTCTCGATCTGCAGGTACAACTCCCCTAATTGACGGGGGAGTGAAACTTTTTGAGTACTGTCATTTATCGTTGGGGTGATATTAAAAGTAGGATTATTGCAAATGACCGAGTCCAGCTCCAGTTTTTTATTAAATAGTATATGCCAGATATTTTTTAGTTGAAATTCTATGTAGGGAAATTGCACATCCGTACGGCTTTGCCGGGAAGCCGTATCCATTACGTACAGGTGGGCATTATAGGCCTTCAATTTTTTCAGGTGGCCCTGGAATTTTACTTTTTGTATTTCCAGCTTGTATTTCCCATCGGATTCCCTGGCCACCAGGCTTTGAATAATTTTTTCCAGGTTATGGCGTACCAGGTAATTGCCGACAAATAATAATACGACAATAAATACGCTCACGCCCAGGATACGCTTCACATGTTTTTTCCGTAAGGTAGGTTTCATAGCTTAGGCATAAAATGGCTAATTACCTGGATGGCAGTATAAAAAAACGGTTATTTAATAATTACAGGTAAATCTACAATAGATTTAGCGCTTTTATAAAATAAAAAATTGCTGAAAAATAACCCCCCGCTCCTGTATAACAACTTATTAGTTTAACATTATTAATAATGCCAGCAGCCGGTACGTTATTTCTTTACACTATTATTTTTAGAAACGTATCATTCTTACATTGTCATTAAATTAACGGGCAAAAGATTTTTTTGTATTGATTTGTTTATTTTTGCTTTCTTTAAAGCCCCTTTACATTACATGAAGAAAATAGAAATTGAAATCGTGGCTTTATCGCATAGCATTACCCAGACTCATTCTTATGCGGTGGTCCTCGGTGAATTAAACGGGCTCCGGAGATTGCCAATCGTGATCGGTGGTTTTGAAGCGCAGGCCATTGCAGTAGCTTTGGAAAATATGCATCCCAGCCGGCCATTGACGCATGACCTGATGAAAAACTTTATGAATGCTTTCAATGTGGAACTGATGGAAGTCGTGATCAACGACCTCCAGGAAAGTATTTTTTATTCCAAGCTTATATGTGTAAGTGAACATGATACCATTGAAATAGACAGTCGTACCAGCGATGCACTGGCGCTTGCCGTCCGTTTCGGCTGCCCCATTTATACCTATGATCATATCTTAGAAACAGCCGGCATCCTGATGGATGATAATGGAAAAAAGAAAAAAGCTGATGTGAAAGTGGAAGAAGTAAGCGCTGCCCCTTCCAATGAACTGGCTATGCTGAGCCTGGAAGAATTAAATAAATTACTAGCTGAAGTATTGGACCAGGAAGATTATATACGTGCTATTGCCATCCGCGATGAAATCAATAAGCGAAAATAATGCTCCCTATTTCCTGATCAATTAGCACCCATGCTTGTTTTCCCACATTGCAAAATTAACCTTGGCCTGCACATCCTTGCCAAACGCCCCGATCAATATCATGATCTCGAAACGGTATTTCTCCCCCTGTCCCTGCATGATATGCTGGAAATTGCTGATACTGGCAATAATGACAAGCCGGTTTTTGAATGTAGCATGAGTGGCCTGCCTGTTCAAATGAGAGTCGAGGACAACCTATGCCGGAAAGCATATGACGTAGTAAAAAAAGATTTCCCGAAACTACCCTCCCTAAAAATGCATTTACATAAAAGCATTCCAGCCGGTGCCGGGCTTGGTGGCGGTAGCGCGGATGCGGCTTTCATGCTCCGCTTGTTAAATGAAAAATTCGATTTGCATATTCCACCGGAAAAACTTGATGCGTATGCCCTGAACCTGGGCAGTGATTGCCCGTTTTTTTTGCAGGATAAAGCATGCCTGGCCACTTCCCGGGGAGAACGGTTACAACCCTGCCCTATCCATCTTTCCCATTATTTTTTTGTGTTGATCTATCCGGGGATATCCATATCAACGGCATGGGCTTTTGCTCAAATTAAGCCACAAACAAACCGGCCTTCAATAAAAGAAATAATTCAACAACCTGTTTCCACCTGGCGGGATCAATTGCAGAATGATTTTGAAGAGCCGGTAAGTAAAAAATTTCCCGCGATAAAAGAAGTCAAAGATGCTTTGTATGCAGCCGGTGCCGTTTATGCTGCCATGAGTGGGAGTGGCAGCAGTGTTTTTGGGATATTTGAAGCCAAACCGGTATTGCCCGTTTTCCCAACATCCTATCTTATATTCAAGCATCTTACCCAGTTGCAACCGTCTACGCAGGAAAGAAATCGCTTTCTCAAAAATTGATTTTACCTAAAAATCGGCCTTTTGAAATATGGTTTTTTGCCAGTATTTTTGCCACCGGCATTTTTTTCATCACAATACTAAAAATCAACAGATATGGGCTATGATGTAATCGTACTGGGAAGTGGACCGGGAGGTTATCCGGCCGCCATTCGCGCATCACAATTAGGTTTTAAAGTCGCTATTGTAGAAAAGGAAAGTTTGGGTGGTATTTGTCTCAACTGGGGTTGTATCCCTACCAAAGCATTAATCAAAAGTGCGAATGTGTATGATTATATCAAACACAGTACTTCGTATGGGATCCGTGTAAGTGATGCAGAAGCTGATTTCAATGCCGTGATCAAACGCAGCCGGGATGTGGCCGATAAAATGAGTAAAGGGGTGCAGTTCCTGATGAAGAAAAACAAGATAGATGTGATCATGGGATATGGGAAACTGGTTTCAAAAACACAATTGGAAGTAACGGCAGCAGATGGGAAAAAACAAGTGCTCGATTTTAAATACCTCGTTATTGCCACCGGGGGCCGGAGCCGGGAATTGCCCAATTTAAAACAGGACGGTAAAAATATTATAGGATACCGGGAAGCGATGGTGTTGCCGAAATTACCCAAATCCATGCTGATTGTAGGCAGCGGGGCGATTGGTGTCGAATTTGCTTATGTATATAATAGCATGGGGACAAAAGTTACCATTGTGGAATTTATGCCCCGCATTGTTCCGGTGGAAGATGAAGATGTGTCTAAAGAATTAGAAAAACAATTGAAAAAACAAGGCATTGAAATATATACCAATGCATCGGTTGAATCCGTGGATACCCAATCGGCCCCCCTCAAAGTACAGGTGAAAAAACAGGATGGCAGTATACAGGTTTTTGAAAGTGAAATCGTACTCAGTGCCGTAGGTGTGGTAGCCAACCTGGAAAATATTGGCTTAGAAACAGTAGGCATACAGACCGAGAAAGGAAAAATTGTTGCCGATAAATATTGCCGCACCAATATTCCGGGCATTTATGCCATTGGGGATTGCACACCCGGACCCGCATTGGCTCATGTGGCAGGCAAAGAAGGTGTGGTAGCCGCAGAAGCAATCGGCTTTCTGGAGAAAAAATTCGGCCATCAGCCTGAACCAATTGATTATGGCAATATCCCGGGTTGTACTTATTGCACACCGGAAGTTGCCAGTATAGGTATGACAGAAAAAGCCGCACGGGAAGCAGGCTATGAATTGAAGATTGGGAAATTCCCGTTCATGGCCAGTGGTAAAGCCTCCGCTGCCGGCTCCACTGAGGGATTTGTGAAAATCATCTATGATGCCAAATATGGTGAACTCCTCGGCGCTCATATGATAGGTAACAGTGTTACGGAAATGATTGCAGAAATTTCAGTTGCCCGTAAATTGGAAACCACCGGGCATGAAATTTTAAATGCCATTCACCCACACCCCACCATGAGTGAAGCAGTGAAAGAAGCGACAGCAGCCGCCTATGGTGAAGCTATTGATATTTAAGAATACAAGTCCAGGATAAAAAAGCCCCTCGATGAGGGGCTTTTTTTTATTGCATTCTTTTGCCTTTTCCTTTTTTCTGTACCGGTTGTGTACTGGATGAGCCAAAAACTTTTTTCAATAAATCCGTTACCCTGGCAGCCGGGTCCTGTCGGATCTTTTGTTCTTCCTGCCCGATTTCATAAAATATGCCATCCACGGCTTTTTGTGTTACATAGGCACCCAGGTCCGGGTTCACCGGATTGGTGGCAAACTTATTATAGGTTGTAAACACATCTTTCCAATATTTTGTGGCATCTACTTTTTGCAGGGAATTATTGATTACCGGGCTAAAAGCGGCAATCAGAGCCGGGGTGGTTTTTTCTTTAAAATAATTCGTGGCGGCGAAATCGCCTCCATTTAAAATACCAAATGCATCGGCAATAGTCATTTGATTGATGGCATTGACAAAAATGGGCGCTGCTGTTTTAGCGGCGTCCTCTGCAGCCCGGTTCATCGAAAAGATCGCATTATCCACCAGGCTCCCCAGGCCAATACTACGCAAGGTGCTTTCCACTTTCTGTGCTTCTGGAGGCATGAGTACTTTTACGGCAGCATTTCCCAAAAAACCATTTAATTGGGATAAGGCCCCTGTCCCATTTTGCGTGCCGATGGTGAGTGCCTGTTTCAGGCCCGAAGTTACTTCAGCTGCCGAAAGGCCATTTGATCCGGCTGCCTGATTGAGTACCTGCTGGGCCACATCGCAACTGCTCATTCCGACACAGCTCATACATAACAGGAATAGTAGTTTTTTCATACTTGTGAATTTTTTAAATAAGGAAAATAGTTGGATGATAATTTTTTCCCAACACGAAAAACAAATCGGCTGAATTCATGAAACTATTGATAAACCCGGCAAATAAAATTGATTTTTTTAAGAAAACAATTTTCACATAAAAATCATGCCTAAGATAAGTAAGACTGTAAAAAATTAATAGGTCTGAATAATAAAAAAAATAAGTTTTTTTTAAAATTATTGTTTAGTTTTACGTATTCATCAAATTTTGATCAAATGAAAAAAACATTACTCATCCTTTCTGCATTATGTATTTATGCAGGTACAAGCTACTCGCAAAGCGTGTACAAAAATGGTTACCTCTCCACCGGTAACGTTACAAAAGACGGCACTACTGCTCCTGCCGGCTATACCTGGAGCGAAGTGCAGAACAACGCCGGTAATACGACCGAGAGCAATACGGTTTCAGGTTTCTCCAGTGGTTATGGTAGTGGATTTAATTTTTCTGTAGCAGACAACTTCGTCGTGCCGGCTGGTCAGCAATGGTCTGTTACAGGTTTTAATTTTTATGCCTATCAAACTCTTTATTCCGGTTCTACCTCTCCTTTTGATATCATGCGTTTCCAGGTTTGGGATGGTCCCCCGGATATTCCCGGTTCAAATATTATCTATGGAGATTTAACCACTAACCGGTTAACCAGTTCTTATGATTCTCTCATGTATCGTGTATTTAATACTAAATATCCATCTCCAGGCTCACCTCCGGGTACCACTCGTATCATCTGGAAACTGGAAGGCTCTGTTTCCGGTTTAGTTCTTAACCCGGGAAATTATTGGGTAGAGTTTCAAACACATGCCAAAGACAATGGTTCTCATTTTGCTCCTCCGGCAACTATCGTAGATTCCCGTGGTTCAGAAGACTGGAATGGCAAACAACATAATATCGGCACGAATACCTGGGCGGACTTAGTGGATGCCGGAAACCCACCCTCTGCTCCGGATTATATCCAGGATTTGCCCTTTGAGGTTGTTTATACCAATCTTTTACCTGTTAAATTCAAGAGCTTTGATGGAGTAATGCAAAATGGCCAGTCCCTGCTGAAATGGACTACTACCAATGAAGTAAACAATAAAGGCTTTGATGTAGAAAGAAGTGCAGATGGCCAGGTATTTAGCCCGATTGGTTTTGTAGCCGGTCAAAACCAGGCTGGTGACAATGACTATACATTCACTGATGTGAAACCATTGACAGGAGTAAATTACTATCGACTGAAACAAATAGATAATGACGGTAAATTCAGCTACTCCTCTATTATTCAATTGAAGAATGATATAAGTGAATTTGTATGGAATGTATATCCAAACCCGATTGTTAATGAAGGCTGGATGCAAATACAATTACCAAAAGCTGCAAGAGTAGCTGTTCAGGTAGTTTCTTCCAATGGAAGCCTCATCAGCCAAATTGATAAAGGTACCCTGCAAACCGGTTCATACAGTATTCCATTGAACCTGGATAAAGCAGCAAAAGGCACTTATATTATCAAACTGATGGTAGATACGAAGACTTACAACAAAACTGTTGTGAAATAACCATTATCTTTTCATACACTTTTAAAACAGGTTGCTTAGAAGCAACCTGTTTTTTTATACTATTTTTTCAAGGTGCAATAATCCTCCACTGATATTTTTATTTCTATTCATTAACAATTCAAAAGACTGGTTCATTATTAAATAATGACATCACGTTTTTTCATAAAAAAATTTTTACTTTTACACATTCACAAAAAAAATAACACATGAAAAAAACGTTACTCCTTTTTTCCGTATTTCTTTTCCTGGGAGGAATAATTAATGCGCAAACCATTTATAAAAATGGTTATTTATCTACAGGCAATACCGCCAAAAATGGAACTATAGCTCCGGCAGGATACACCTGGAGCGAGTTGCAGAACAATGACGGGGATATTACAGCCAGCAACAATATACTTGCTTATACAAGTTCATATGGAAGTGGCTTCAATTTCTCTGTTGCTGATGATTTTACTGTTCCGGCCGGCCAGGAATGGTCTATCACTGGTTTTAATACTTATGTATTACTGGTCAGCTATACTGGTACCACATCTCCCATAGATATTTTACGTTTCCGTATTTTTGATGGCCCTCCTGATTTACCTGGTTCTAATATTATTTATGGCGACCTGACTACCAACCGGTATAAAACCGGGTATGATTCCCTCATGTATCGTATTGGCAATACATTGTATCCCACACCTACTACGCCTACTGAAAATTATAAAATATGGAAAATAGAGGGCAATGCTAATGTACAGCTTCCGGCAGGACATTATTGGATCGAGTGGCAAACCCATGGTGTTAATGGCATTATCAATTATTGCCCACCTAATACCATTATCGGATCAAGGGGTGATGAAGCCTGGAATGGCAAACAACATAACATAGGCACCAATACATGGACTGACCTGATAGATGGTGGAAATCCTTCATCAGCGCCGGATTATATTATGGATATGCCCTTTGAATTGGTTTATACCAATGTATTACCTGTTACCTTTAAAAGTTTTGACGGTGTGATGCAGAATGGGCAATCACTGCTAAAATGGACCACCACCAATGAAGTCAACAACAAAGGCTTTGATGTGGAAAGAAGTGCCGATGGCCAGGTATTTAACCCTATCGGTTTTGTGGCAGGGCAAAACAATACAGGTGATAACAGTTATCATTTCACTGATGTAAAACCATTGAATGGCGTGAATTACTATCGCCTGAAACAAATTGATAATGATGGAAAATTCGCCTACTCTTCCATAATTCAACTGAAAAATGAAATAACAGAATTTGTATGGAACATATATCCCAACCCAGTCGTAAATGAGGGCTGGATGCAGGTACAATTACCAAAGACAGCCAAGGTAGCTGTACAGGTAGTTTCTACAAATGGTACAATCCTAAATATGATAGATAAAGGCACTTTACAGGCCGGCACATACAGTATTCCCCTGAACCTGGCAAATGCTGCAAAAGGCAGTTATATTGTACGTTTGATGGTTGATAATAAGACCTATACAAAGACAATTTTAAAATAATATTCTTTCCATTTATAAAAAAAATCTGTTTCAATTGAAACAGATTTTTTTTTGATTAAAAGAAATAATATCTTCATGCCTTAAATCTACTTACTATGCAAAAAACATTTACCCCAAATGCAAAAAAATTATTTATAGGATGTGCACTGCTATTGGCAGGTCATACTATGAATGCCCAGGTGAACTCCTTATCTGAAGGATTTGAAACGCTGCCAGACGATTGGATTGGAATAAACCATTCACAACCTTTAGGTTCAACAAGCTGGTTCCAGGGAAACCCTACTGTATTTACTGCCCACTCTGGTTCCGATAATTCCTATCTGGGAGCTAACTTTAATAATACTTCCGGTAGTGGCGATATCAGTAACTGGTATTTGAGCCCGGAAGTAAATGTACAAAATGGTTCTACTTTTTCATTTTGGACCAGGGTACCAACACAAGCAACAATTGAGTACCCCGACCGCTTAGAAGTTCGGTTGAGTACGGCTGGTACCAGTACCAATGTGGGCACCACTGCATCCGATGTTGGTGATTTTACTATTTTATTAATTTCAGTAAATCCTAACCTGAATACGGGTGTCTATCCGCAAACATGGACAAAATTTGATGTTACCGTTAGCGGCTTACCTGCTGCTACAACTGGCAGAGTTGCGTTTCGCTATTGGGTAACAAAAGGTGGCCCCAGTGGAGATAATTCCAATTACATAGGTATTGATGATGTTGCTTATGATTTCGGTACATTACCCGTTACGTTCAAAAGTTTTGATGGCATCATGCAAAATGGCCAGTCCCTGCTGAAATGGACCACTACAAATGAAGTGAACAACAAAGGCTTTGATGTAGAAAGAAGTGCAGATGGCCAGGTGTTTAACCCAATTGGTTTTGTAGCAGGTCAAAACAGCGCCGGTGAAAACAATTATACATTCACCGATGTAAAACCTTTGAATGGGGAAAATTATTACCGCCTGAAACAAATAGACAATGATGGCCAATTTGAATATTCTTCCATCATCCAACTGAAAAATGTGATTACCAGTTTTGATTGGAAAGTATATCCTAACCCGGTAGTGAATGAAGGCTGGATGCAGGTGCAATTACCAAAAGCCGCTAAAGTATCTGTACAGGTGGTATCCTCTACCGGCAGCATTATCAATATCATCGATAAAGGCACCTTGCAGTCAGGTACATACAGCATCCCGCTGAACCTGAACATAGTTGCAAAAGGCTCCTACATCGTGAAATTGATGGTTGATAATACAACTTATAGCAAGACCATTGTTAAATAAGTAGTAATTGTTCTTTTTCATTTTAATAGAAAAACCTGTTCTCAATGAACAGGTTTTTTTATTTTTTAATACAGTGAGATTGTTGCTTATACTGATCTTCTATAAAAAAAATTTTTCGGTTATTTTTTTCGGGGAATGGATAATGTTTTCCAGCTCTCTCCTTTAATCATTTTTGCTATAAATACGATTTGTCCCACATGGTACGCATAATGTGCCAGTTGCCGCAATAAGGCATCACACACAGATAATGGTTCATGGCGTATAGTGATAGTACCGGAGAAATCTTTATCCTGCAATTGGTCTATAGCATCGAAAACACAGGCCCAACCTTCATTCCATAATTGTAATAATTGAACACTTTGTAAGACAACCGGTTCAAATTCTGCATCCCGTTGCCGCCACTTTTTCTCCCCATCTTCAGTCAGGAAATTGGTAAAGCGGCTCAGCATATTTCCATGCATATGCTGGATGTTTATGGCAATGGAATTATTCTCGGAAGATGGGATAAAAAAGAAATCCTGTTCGCTTAACTGGGCGAATGTTTTATCCCCCATTTCCTTATAACTAAGAAAACGTTTCCGAATGTCTGCTTTAAAGATTTGTTCAAAAGTCATATGCTGAAATTTTTAGTTAGAATCCACTGATACTATCATCCCCGCGTTTATCTGCCGCTGTTTCCAGTTTGCCATCGGGCAAAACCTTGATCAATTCAGAGCGGCCGATACCACCAGATTTCCGGAGCAAATAACCCATGGAAGTTAAACGCTGAAGTTGTGCAGTATCAAAGCCGGCTTCCACGCGTACATCATCCGGAAGCCATTGATGGTGAAACTTGGGTTTATTCACTGCATCCGTTGCATTCATATCAAAATCGATTACATCCACGATCATCTGAAAAACAGAAGTAGGGATGGTAGTTCCACCCGGTGTACCCAACACAAGAAATGGCTGGCCGTCTTTTAATACCAGGGTCGGGGCCATGGAACTCAACATCCTTTTTCGGGGTGCAATGGCATTCGCAGCGCCACCCACTGCTCCATACATATTGGGCACACCGGGCTTTATACTGAAATCATCCATTTCATCGTTCAAAATAAAACCAGCGCCACCTACCACGGTTTTACTTCCATAGCTATTATTCAACGTAGTGGTTACAGAAACCATATTCCCTTCTCCATCCATAATACTGATATGTGTGGTCTCCAGGCTTTCCGGAATTTCACCCGGTTGAATGGCCGCACTTTTCGATGCCTTATTCGGTTGAAAATCTTTCATGCGGTTCTTTAAATAATTTGCATCTAATAATTGCGCAACAGGCACATGCCAAAAATCAGGATCGCCCATATAGGTGGCCCGGTCGGCATATGCTCTTCGTTCTGCTTCAATCATCAGGTGCATAGATGCCGCTGTACCATAGCCATACTCTTTTACCGGATAAGGTTCAATCATTTTTAATAATTGCGCCACGATAATGCCCCCACTACTGGGTGGTGGAAAACCAATGATTGTATAACCCCTGTAATTTGTCTGGATAGCTTTTCGTTCTTTTGCCTTATAATTTTTGAGATCATCCAGTGTCAGGATACCATTGCCCCGCTTCATTTCAGCAACAATTAATTCAGCCGTTGTGCCTTCATAAAATCCCTTTGCACCTTTTTCCTGGATACGCTTTAACGTAGCAGCCAGCTCAGGCTGAAAAAAAGTATCAGCCGCCTGCCAGTTTTTTTCTTTTACAAAAGCAACCGGCCGGGTATTATATTTTAGCAGTTCTTCTCTTATTTCATTGAATTCATTGGCCTGATGGGCCGTCAGGCAGAAACCATATTCTGCGAGTTCGATCGCGGGTTCAATCAATTTTTCAAATGGTAATTTGGCATAAGGCAATGTGGCAAATAAACCCGCTACGGTTCCCGGTACACCTGCTGATAAATGGCCATTAATGGAAAGGCCTTCAATGGGGTTACCGGCCTGATCGAGATACATATCTTTCGATGCAAGCTGCGGGGCCGTTTCCCTGAAATCGATAGCAACAATTTTCTGATCTTTATTTCTTCCTAATAAAAATCCGCCTCCACCCAGGTTCCCCGCATCCGGATATACAACAGCCAAGGCCAGTTGTACTGCTATAGCTGCATCAAAAGCATTCCCCCCTTCCCGGATAATCTCCGCTCCCACTGCACTTGCTAACGGATGCGCCGAAGCAACAGCCGCTGAGCCAAAACTGGCTGATTTCTGTTGTTGATACTGATAGGGATCTACTGTCTTGCCGGCGCCTAACCAGGAAAGCTTTTGCTGGGCAAGACTTCCATCATGTACAAAGGCTACCAATAAAAAAGGAAAGAGGTATTTATGCATGTAACAAAGTTACTCCTTTCTAAAAGATTTTTTATCCAGGTAAATCTTCATTTTTGGTCAACAAAAAATTCTTTAATACTTTCACTCTATAAACATGCACTTTTATGGTGCAATCATTATTCAGTAAAACGCCGGGCACCCCCATAAAGTAAAGAATTACATGAAGCCTCTTTTAATTATGCATGAAGTTGCCCACCTCCACTCAAAATCAAATAATATCCAGCCTGTTCATATAAATCACATAGCATGAAAAAACTTTTTATTTTTTTTCTCTTCCTGTTACCGGTCAGTTTTCTTTTTTCACAAAAACTAATGTCACCGGGCGATTTCCTTGGCTATAAACCGGGTACAAAATTTACCCCGCATTACGGTATTGTAGAATATTTTAAAGCCGTTGCACAAGCCGTCCCCAATATGGTGAAACTCGAGCAATATGGCGAAACCAATGAAGGCCGACCTTTAATGGTTGCATATATCGCTTCACCGGAAAATTTACAAAACCTGGAAGCCATTCGGATGAATAATCTCCGCCTGGCCGGCCTGGCAAAAGATAAAATGGCACCCGTAACTCAGGGCGCGCCGGCAATTGTTTGGCTAAGTTATAATGTGCATGGTAATGAACCTACTTCTTCAGAAGCATCTATGTCCACTTTATATGCACTCGTGGATCCGGCCAATACACAAACAAAAGAATGGTTGAAAAATTGTGTCATCATAATTGATCCCTGCCTTAACCCGGATGGTCGTGACCGCTATGTCAATTGGTACACCGATGTGGTAGGCAAACATTTCAATGCTGATCCACAAGCCCGTGAACATAATGAACCCTGGCCCCGTGGACGGACCAATCATTATAATTTTGACTTAAATCGTGACTGGTCCTGGCAAACACAAACGGAAAGCAAGGCCCGGATGAAATTGTACAATACCTGGCTTCCACAGGTCCATATTGATTTTCATGAACAAAGTTATGATGACCCGTATTTTTTCCCACCGGCTGCAGAACCTTTCCATGAAGTGATCACACCCTGGCAACGCGAATTTCAAAACCTGACCGGCCAAAACAATGCAGCTCATTTCGATGCCAATAACTGGCTCTACTTTACCCGCCAGGAATTTGATATGTTTTACCCATCATATGGCGATACTTACCCTACATACAATGGAGCCATCGGTATGACCTATGAGCAGGGTGGTATTGATGCCGGACTCGGAGTGAAAACCTCAACCGGTGATACCTTAACACTTGTTGACCGGGTAGCTCACCATCTCACCACCAGTCTTTCTACAATTGAAACAGCTTCGAAATATGCCACCCGCTTAGTGGAAGAATTCAAGAAGTTTTATGATGAGGACAGGAACGGTGCAAACTTCATGTATAAAACCTATGTACTCACCAGTAATGATGCAAATAAGATTAAAGAAATTGCCGGGCTCCTCGATAAAAATGGTATTCAATATGGCCAGGTTACACAGACTTCCTTTAGAGGTTACAATTATTTCACCGGGAAAGAAGAGAATTATGTAGCTAAAAAATATCAATTAGCTGTTTCTGCTTTTCAGCCAAAAAGCCGGTATGCCAAAGTATTGTTTGAACCCCGGAGTGTATTGAGTGACTCCGCTACATACGATATTACAGCCTGGTCCATTCCATATGCTTATGGCGTAGATGCGTATGCTGTTAAAGACAAACTGGATGTCGGGCCTTTCCAGACAGCACCTGCTGTTCAATCCATTGAAAGTAACTACGGCTTATTGATTCGGTATACTTCTTTTAATGCAGCCAGGCTCCTGAGTTATTTATTGGTACACAAAGTAAAAGTACGATTTGCCCAGAAAGCATTTACCTATAACAATAAAGCGTATGATGCTGGTACATTGATTATCCTAAAAGGAAATAATATCGCCGGCTGGGAGGATATTACCAATACCGCCTGCAAAATGTTTTCCATACAGGCAGATGAAGTAAGCAGTGGCTTTATGCAGAAAGGATTTGATTTTGGTTCTGATAAAACTACATTTATCCATGCACCAAAAATTGCAATGATTACCGGTAGTGCCACATCATCCGAATCAGCAGGCGAAGTATGGGATCTTTTTGATGAAGGCCTGCAATACCCGATTACCCTCATTAATTCAGATGATTGGAATTACACGCAACTTTCCGATTATGATGTCCTGATTCTGCCGGATGGAGATTATTCTTTCGGGGATGAAAAGAAAGCCATGGAAAAGATTAAGTCATATCTCCGGCAAGGGGGAAAATTGATTGGCATGGAAAGCGCAGCCGTTCAACTCGCCGATGCAGACCTGGGTTTTGAATTGAAAGAAAATAAAGATACCGATACCTCAGATACCAAATCGGAATATGCATTGTTGAAAAAGTATGGCCAACGCGACAGGGATTACCTGAAAGAAAGCATACCGGGCGCCATTTTCAGGCTGGATATGGACAATACACACCCCCTGGCATTTGGCTATTCCGACTTTTACTACACATTGAAATTAAACAGCAACTTATTTAGTTATATGAAAGATGGCTGGAATGTGGGCGTATTGAAAAAAACGAATTATACCAGTGGTTTTATTGGCAGTAAGCTTAAACCTTCTTTAGTAGATGGCACATTAATCGGTGCCCTGAATTATGGCCGTGGAAATATTGTTTTCTTCGCAGATGACCCAATCTTCCGGCTGTTCTGGCAAAATGGAAAATTACTTTTCGCCAATGCTGTTTTTCTCGTGGGACAGTAGATAGTGTAGAGAACTTTCTATCTTAATTTGCTTTAAATTGATGGTTTCAAAAATAGTCCATCATAAAAATCTTTAAATTCCGGAAGTGGTTAAGTTCAGTTTGGGTAAATGATTTTTTTTACCCCAACCCCATTTCAAAAAAGCCGGAAAGGCTGATGCCCAGGTGGGTACATCATGTTTGCCATTGGGCAATTCAAGGTATTTAATACTGGATTTCGGGTAACCCAGTTTCCGGAGTTCTTTAATGATATCACGTGTATCATCAATCACATCAATGATCCCGTTTTTATTTCGATCGGCACTTTCATCGCCGGCGCCGCATTCAAAAAAGAAATGAAGCCAGGGATAATAATTCCCTGTTTTTACCTGCTCATGCATGATGCGATGCTGGTCATCATGGTACCCATCTTTATATGCCGTACTGCGCCACCATAACGAGCCACTGAAAACACCACATTTCGTAAATTCATTGGGATGGTTCCATACTATATCCATGGCACTCAGGCCTCCCAAAGAAAAACCCGCAAATGATTTTTCTTTAAAATTGGGTAGAAAATACCTTGTCCGTAAATAGGGCAATAATTCTTTGAAAATAAAATCCGTGTATTCACCTGCCCGGGCACCACGGCCTAAATAATCCGGGGTGGCCGCTACTCCATATTCCATTTTTCGTTCAGGCCCGCAATGAATGCCGATACAAACCAACTGGCTGATTTCGTCGGCGGCATAGAGTTCATCGAGGATTGTGCGAAAAGGCATTCGCCGCAGGTCCTGCCCGTCATTGATCAGCAACAGGCTGAGTGCTCCCGGGTTGTCCACTTCTTTAGGCAGGTAAGCATCTACCAGTACATCCCGGTCAAGAAATGTAGAATGTACCGTATTTTCATCTACCATTACCTGGCTTGAAGCTAATTTCTCGGTCGACATATTTTTCAAAAATAAGGAAGCATTTATTTTCTCCGAAGAAAATATTTTTTTTGAAATACATATACACAATTACAAAATGATTTCTTACATTGTAATCGGAAAAAGCCGGTGCAGGATAGGGTTATTTTTTGAACAGTTGAAAGGATTGCCCTTTAACGATTCTCTTAAAAGTAAAGCCACTAATTTTGCCTGGAATTTTAACCATCCAAAAAGATCTATACATTTTCTGTCCTGCCTTTGCCCGGGCAAAAATGTTGGAAAAGTAAAAAACAAATCACGGGTGAGCTATCCTGGTCATTTATTTGCTCAAATGGCCCGGCACAACTAACCGGTGATCATTTTAAAAACAAAACAGACACAAATGAAAAAAATCGGAATCTTATTCGGCCAGGAAAGGTCTTTTCCGGAAGCCCTCATTGAACGGGTAAACAGTAAAAAAATTGATGGTATCATGGCGGAAGCCGTACGCATTGATAAAGTCATGCAAGGAACGCCTACGGAGTATGCAGTTATTTTTGACCGTATTAGTCAGGACATTCCTTTTTACCGGGCATACCTGAAGAATGCTGCACTCTGTGGTACGGCTGTTATCAACAACCCGTTTTGGTGGAGTGCAGATGAAAAATTCTTCAATAACTGCCTCGCTACAAAAATTGATGTACCGGTTCCTAAAACCGTGTTATTACCTTCCCATGAATTGCCGACGGATACTTCCGACAAATCATTCAGTAACCTGGCCTATCCACTGGATTGGGAAAATATTTTTAACTACATCGGTTTCCCTGCTTACATGAAACCTTTTGCCGGCGGGGGTTGGAAGAGTGTATATAAATTAAATGATTTAAATGACTTCTTTGAAAAACACAAAGAAACCGAACAGCTGGTGATGATGCTACAGGAAGAGATTGTGTTTGAAGAATACTACCGCTGTTATTGCATTGGTGGAAAATATGTGCGAATTATGCCTTATGAACCACGTAATCCGCACCACCTGCGATATGTATCTGATTTCAAACCTTCACCCGAACGGTATAAGTTGATGGAGGAAATTGTATTACGCATCAATAAATATTTAGGCTATGATTTCAATACCGTAGAACTTGCTGTTCGCGATGGTGTACCGTATGCTATTGACTTCTGCAATCCGGCACCGGATGCTGATAAGCATAGTGTAGGAGAAGAAAATTTCTCCTGGGTAGTGGAAATGGCTGCCACTTTCGCTATAGAAAAAGCAATGTCGCACCAGCCCGGAAAAGATAACCTTACCTGGGGCGAGTATATCAAACGCAGCAGTAACAAAAAGGATTTGTATTAGACTTTTTAAATAATTAATATGGGGAAAATCAATTACAGCCATTTTACATTGGGTGTAGAAGAGGAATATATGGTCATAGATCCCGAAACCAGGGAACTCAAAAGCCATGAACAAAAAATCGTCACCGAAGGCCAGAAAGTTATCAAGGATAAAGTAAAAGCGGAAATGCACCAGGCCGTGGTGGAAGTGGGAACAGATATCTGTAAGAATATTGATGAAGCCTATCGGGATGTTTCCGTCCTGCGGCAAACCATTTCCCAAATTGCCGGTGATCTTGGTTTATGGGTAGGTGCCTCTGGAACACATCCGTTTAGCCACTGGGAAAAACAATTGATCACAGATCATGTTCGGTACAATGAAATTGTCAATGAATTGCAGGAAGCAGCCCGTAGTAATCTCATCTTCGGATTGCATGTGCATGTGGGTATGGAAGACCGCAAAATGGCTATTCATATAGCAAATTCTGCCCGGTACTTTTTACCACACGTATATGCCTTAAGTACCAATTCACCTTTCTGGGAAGGCCGGACAACCGGGTATAAATCTTTCCGGACAAAAGTCTTTGACAAGTTTCCCCGTACCGGCATACCGGATTATTTTGAAAGCATCGAAGCATATGACAATTATGTCAACCTGCTTGTCAAAACCAATTGCATTGACAACGCAAAAAAAATCTGGTTTGATTTAAGGGTCCATCCATTCTTTAATACGGTGGAATTCCGGGTTTGCGATATTCCCTTGACCATTTCTGAAACCATTGCCATTGCAGCTTTGTTCCAGGCGATATGTGCCAAGCTGTATAAGCTTCGTTTACAGAATATGAATTTTATTTTCTATCAACGGGCTTTCCTGAATGAAAATAAATGGCGCGCCAGCCGCTATGGTATTGATGGAAAATTAATTGATTTCGGGAAAGAAACTGAAGTGAATACGCGTGCCCTAATTTATGAATTACTGGATTTCGTAGATGATGTTGTGGATGAGCTCGGCAGCCGCATGCATATCAATTATATTACAAAGATGCTGGAAAATGGTACTGGTGCCGACAGGCAACTTGCCGTGTATGACAAAAACAAAAGTTTTATCGATGTAGTGGATTATATCCATGAACAATTCCTCGATTAATCCGTTTTCATTATTGCTTAAAAAAGATTTCTCCGGAAAGGAGAAATCTTTTTTAATATACAATAATGCCTTCAGTTAATACCGTTCAATTTTACCTGCTCACCTCAATATCTCACAGTACATTTGCCCGGCAGAAAATAATCTATGACAAAAATTGATTACCTGGTAATCGGCCAGGGCCTGAGTGGGAGTTTCCTGAGCTATTATTTATTGGAACAGGGTGCAAGCTGTAAAGTCATTGATGATGCCGCACCATATTCTGCAAGCAGGATCGCCAGTGGTATGATCAATCCGGTTACCGGTCGTATTGTTGTAACGACCTGGCTTATTCATGAACTCATGGAATTTTCCCTGGAAGCATATGAGCAGCTTGGTAAAAAATTGAATGCATCATTCATCACCGCAAAAGATATCCTCACTATTCCGCCATCGCAGCAGATGGAAGAGGCACTGGCCAAACGAGTTCGGGAAAAAAATAGTTTTATTGAGCAGGTTACGGAAGAAGAGAAAAAACTGCTCACTGAAAATTTCCATTTTTATTTTGAACCTCGAAAAATCAAACCGGCTTATGTCGTGCAGGTACCTTATTTCCTGCAAGTATGGAAAAATTATTTGCAAAAAATGAATTGCCTTGAGCAAAGGTCATTTGATTTTGCCCAACTGGAAATAAAACCGGATGGTATTACTTATCAAAACCTGCAGGCTCAAAAAATAATTTTTTGCAATGGGGTACAAACGTTCAATTATCCGCCATGGAAAAATTTACCTTATACAACTACCAAGGGTGAAGCGCTCATCGCCGAAATACCGGTATTAAACAGGAATTATCTATACAAATATGGCGCCCTCACACTTTCTCCCTGGGAAGATAATTCATGGTGGGTTGGCAGCAGCTTTGATCATCAATACCCGGACTTATTGCCATCAGCACAGTTCCGGCAGGTGAAAGAAACCGAATTAAACAATTTATTGAAAGCTTCTTGCCACATAACAAATCACCTGGCTTCGGTACGACCGGGATGTATAGAACGAAAACCATTTGTGGGCATTCATCCGCATCAACCTTCTTTTGTTATTCTGAATGGTATGGGTACCAAAGGATGTTCACTTGCACCCTATTTTGCCCATCAATTAGCAGCTCATTTATTAACAGGAAAACCGATTGAGCCCCTGGCAGATATTACCCGTTTTGAAAAAATTTTAAAGCGCAGCTAACTTTTTTTACCAGCCACCACTGGCGCCACCGCCACCACTGCTTCCTCCACCGAACCCACCGAAGCCTCCGCCCCCGCCGCCAAAACCACCAAAACCGCCGCCACCTCCACGGCTGCCACCGCCACCCATAAAGAGCAATGGAATCCACCAACCACTACTACCCCTACGGCTCATCATACCACCGCCCCGGCCACCACCTCTTCCACTGTTTCCTACAATCATCAACACGATGAATAAAATAATGATGAAGCCGAGCAAAGTATTTCCATCCGTGTCATCATCTGAACGCGCGACATGATATTCCCCCACAGCTGCTTTGCTCAGGGAATTGATAGCATCATCCAGGCCCCGGTAATAATTACCTTCTTTAAAAGCCGGAGTGATATCATTATCTATAATGCTACTGGCCGTAACATCCGGAATTGCGCCCTCCAGGCCATACCCTACTTCTATACGCACACGTCGTTCTTCTATGGCCACCAATATCAGGATACCATTATTGTTTTTCTTTCCACCTATACCCCAACTACGGAATAATTTATTGGCATAATCGGCAATATCATAACCATTCAGGGATGGAATCGTAACAATGGTAATTTGATTAGAAGTACTATCATCCAATGCCACTAATTTTTCTTCCAGGATCTGTTGCTGCTCCGGGGACAGCACTTTCGCTTCGTCATTCACCAGGCGCGGTGGTACCGGTGGTTTTAAGATATCCTGTGACAAAGCCCAAAAGGCCGGTAAAAGAAAAAAAAGTAAGAATGATAATTTTTTCATGTTTACATAAAATAAGCCCGTAAAAAGATGACGGGCTTAGTTCAACTTATTTACCAAATACGATTTGATCGGGCAATTCATTTTTATCCGTACCCGGCTCAAAAGGAAAATGCCAGGCCAATGCCTGGCCTAACTTTTGCACCACTTCACAAATACCGGTAACATAATTTTCTTTATTGAAATGCAACAAAATTTCACCTATCGTTTCATGCCAGAAAGCGGAGCCGGTCTTTCTAAAAATCCCTTCATCTCCATAGATGGCAACCTGCCGGTGTTTCATGGCCACATAGATCAGGGTGGCATTGTGGTGTAAGGTTTCATTCATCCGCAACTGGTAGAAGATCTCCCCGGCCCGGTCGATGGCATCCACAAAACGGCATTTGCCTTCGACAAATACACGAATCTCTCCACTGGTGAGCCTTTCTGCTTCACGGATAGCCGCTACAATTTTTTCCTGCTCCCGGTCCGTAAAATAGCCTTTTCCTTTTTTCCTGGAAAGAGAAAACATGTTTCTCTTATTTAATATTAAACTGGATATCCGGTGCCTTTTCTGAGCCCGGATCGGCCTGGTAATAAGCTTTTTCATGGAAGCCAAACATACCTGCAAATAAATTACCCGGGAAGGTCTTTACTTTCAGGTTATAGGCATTGACACCGGCATTGTAATCCCGCCGGGCAATATTGATCCGGTTTTCGGTCCCTTCGATTTGCGTTTGAAAATCCTGGAAGGCTTTGGTGGTTTTTAAATCTGGATAAGCTTCCGCTACAGCCATCAACCTACTGAAAGCGCCCTGCAACTGTGCCTGTGCCGCCTGGTATTTTGCCAATGATTCAGGATCATTGATATCTACCTGGATACTGGTTGCTTTTGACCTGGCTTCAATTACAGCCTGCAAGGTTGATTTTTCAAAATTAGCCGAGCCTTCAATGGTTTTGATTACACTATTATAAAGGTCAGTCCGGCGTTGGTAATTGGTTTCTACATTACTCCAGAGTTGTTTTACCTGTTGGTCGCTGGTAACAAGGCCATTATACTGGCTGCAACCGCAACCGCCTAAAACCAGGATGACTAAAACAACTACAATTAGTCCGAGGTGTTTTGTTTTCATGTACCTGTTTTTTGTTTTTAATTACATGGCCTGCCTGATTTTTTTTAGTTGGCCTGCCTTGTTTAATTTTTGAGTGGTTAAATATACATTGAAAAAATGTAATCCCATTTTCCACTGATCAAATTTTACAAGAAATGTTACGCATTAATCGCCACAATACCGGGTAATTGTTTCCCTTCAAAATACTCTAACAAAGCTCCTCCTCCGGTACTGATATAACTTACTTTATTTTCAAAACCAAATTTATTCACAGCTGCCACGCTGTCTCCACCACCGATCAATGAAAAAGCGCCTTGCTCGGTTGCGGCTGCCACAGCTGTAGCAATTGCCTTGGTCCCATGCTGAAAAGGCAACATTTCAAATACACCCATCGGGCCATTCCATAAAATTGTTTTGGCATTCCGGATCACATGGGAAAACGTATCACAAGCCATGGCGCCGATATCCAGGCCCATCCAGCCATCGGGGATATCATTGCTCAATGCATTGGAAATATTGGCATCAGCCGCAAATTTATCGGCAATGATTGAATCACCGGGTAAATGAAGTTGTACATTTTTAGCTGCTGCTTTTTCAACAATTTCCCGGGCTGTATCCAGGCGGTCATCTTCGCACAGTGAACTTCCGATTTTCCCGCCTTGTGCTTTCATAAATGTATAGGCCATACCACCACCGATAATAATATCGGTTGCCCGCTCCAATAAATTTTCGATAATCAGGATTTTATCAGAAACTTTTGCCCCGCCAATTATAGCCACGAAGGGTTTCTCGGCAGCATGCAAAACTTTTTCTGCACTGGCTACTTCTTTTTCCATCAGGAGGCCAAACATTTTTTTATCCTTTGGAAAAAATTGTGCTATCACTGCAGTAGAAGCATGTGCCCGGTGTGCCGTTCCGAATGCATCATTCACATATACATTTCCTAATTGTGCCAACTTGCGGGCAAAGTCCACATCTCCTTTTTCCTCTTCCGGGTGGAAGCGTAAATTTTCCAATAACAGTACTTCTCCGGGACGCAACATTTGTGCAGTCATGGCTGCCTGCTCGCCCACACAATCTTCTGCAAAAAATACAGTGGTCCCGGGTAACAATTCACCTAAATGCTTTACGAGGTGCTTCAATGAATATTTATCTTCCGGGCCATTTTTCGGGCGACCCAGGTGGCTCATTAAAATTACACTACCGCCATCCTGCAAAATCTTTTGAATAGTGGGCAAAGAGGCACGCATGCGTGTATCATCGGTAATAGCGAGGGTTTGTTTATCCAACGGCACATTGAAATCTACGCGGACCAATGCTTTCTCCTGGTGAAAATTATGTGTTGCAAAAGTATTCATGTAGTTATTTGTTTTAGTATGTAAAAAACCGCAGTACGATTTCCGGTAGAGCCGGTTTATTACATCGTACTGCGGTTAAAATGCGAATCGAAAAAATTATTTGGAAATAAGACCGGCAAAATAATGAACAGTACGTACCAATTGGCTTACATAACTCATTTCATTATCATACCAGCTTACGGTCTTCACCATTTGTTGATCACCTTGTGTCATGATCTTGGTTTGTGTGGCATCAAATAAAGAGCCATAATGTGTACCAATAACATCAGAACTTACAATTTCATCTTCTGTATAGCCAAAGCTTTCATTAGAAGCGGCTTTCATGGCAGCATTCACTTCTTCTGCTGTTACTTTTTTCTGTAAGATGGTAGTAAGTTCCGTTAATGAACCCGTAATAACCGGAACCCGTTGTGCATTCCCATCTAATTTACCTTTCAGATCCGGGAGCACCAGGCCGATTGCTTTAGCAGCACCGGTACTGTTGGGAACGATATTGGCTGCCGCAGCCCGTGCACGACGCAGGTCACCTTTTGGATGCGGGGCATCCAATGTATTCTGGTCATTGGTATAAGCATGTATAGTAGTCATGATACCGGTTACGATACCAAAAGTGTCTTGCAATACTTTAGCCATCGGAGCCAGGCAGTTGGTAGTACAGGAAGCACAGGAAATAATGGTTTCAGAACCATCTAAAATTTGGTGGTTCACATTAAAGACAACTGTTTTCAGGTCGCCGGTTGCCGGTGCGGAAATCACCACCCGCTTAGCACCAGCTTTGATATGCGCCTGTGCTTTGTCCTTATCGGCAAAGAAGCCGGTACTTTCTATCACTACATCCACTTCATGTTTTGCCCAGGGAATTTGAGAAGGGTCTTTCTGCGCATAAATGTGTATTTGATCGCCATTTACCAGGATAGCATCATCCGTTGCTTTTACTTCTGCCTCAAACGGACCTTGTGCACTGTCATACTTCAGTAGGTGTGCCAGCACTTTCGGGCTGGTAAGATCATTTACAGCTACAACATCGATTCCTTTCATGTTATAGATCTGGCGGTAAACAAGGCGGCCAATACGGCCAAAACCATTGATGGCAACTTTAATGGAACTCATATTTTTCTATTTTATTTGTTTAAAAAAGGAGTTGCAAAATTAAGCATTCCGCCGGAGATTGAGAAGGAATTTAAAATATATCACCCGTTTTACCATTTTATAAGCAACTACCTTTTATTGGAAAATGTTTTGGTGTATCATCAAAGCAAAATGGATCATTCAATCCCTATTAAAATGGAAGTTGTTTCATTTTTTATGTTAAGCTTGATCAGGCACTTTTGATCTGTTTACAAAAAGCAGAAATCCTTTGTATCTTTAGAAAAAATTTTGTCATAAGTGATTTCACCGCTATTTTTGCGCTCCTCAAAATAGTTTGAGTTATAAAAAAACGGAGCGTTGGTCAAGGGGTTAAGACACCTCCCTTTCACGGAGGAATCACGGGTTCGATTCCCGTACGCTCTACAAAGCCGGCTAATCAGCCGGTTTTTTTATGCCCTTAAAAAAACAGCAGGCTTTACGGCCTGCTGTTTATCTATACAGTACTTCCTTAAATTTTATGCAAAAAACTTCTCAATACATATTGAAGTATTCCGCCATGCTTGTAATATTCTATTTCAATGGCTGAATCAACCCGTGCAATGGCTTTGAATTTTATAACAGAGCCATCTGCTTTCTGGGCATGTACATCCAATTCTTTTAATGGGGATAACTGGTCTGCAATACCGGCGATGGTAAATTTCTCGGTACCATCCAGGCCAATAGTAGCCGCTGTTTCACCGGATTTAAATTCCAGGGGTAATACACCCATACCTACCAGGTTGCTTCGATGGATGCGCTCATAGCTTTCGGCAATCACGGCTTTTATACCCAGCAGGAAAGTACCTTTGGCTGCCCAGTCGCGGGAAGAACCACTTCCATATTCTTTTCCTGCCAATACGATTAAGGGAATATTATTTTGCTGATACTTCATGGCTGCATCATACACATTCATTTCTTCCCCATTTTCAAGATAGGTTGTATAGCCACCCTCTTTTTTAGCCAACTTATTTTTGATACGAACATTGGCAAAAGTTCCCCTAACCATTACTTCATCATTGCCCCGGCGGGAACCATAAGAATTAAAATCTTTTCGCTCCACTCCCCGGCTGTTAAGGTACTGGCCGGCGGCTGATTTTTCATTGAACTGACCGGCAGGTGATATATGATCGGTCGTGATACTGTCCCCTAACACCAGTAAAGCACGGGCACCGGTGATATCCCGGGGTTCTTCTGGTTTATCAGAAATATTGTGGAAGAATGGTACCTCTTTGATATATGTGGAATTGGTATCCCAATGATACAATTTATCTTCCGGTACAGCCAGGTTACGCCAGTTTTCATTCCCATCGAAGATGGTTCCATAACTATGTGAAAAATCTTTTGGTGATAATACCTTAGCCAACAACTCATTGATCTCATCATCACTTGGCCATATATCTTTTAAATATACCGGTTGCTGGTTCCGGTCAAAGCTTATCGGTTCACTTGTCAAATCAATATCCACGCGGCCCGCAATTGCAAAAGCGACTACCAGCATCGGAGACATGAGGAAATTCATTTTTACCAAAGGATGAATCCTGGCTTCAAAATTCCGGTTACCAGATAATACAGATGCCATGACCAAGTCATGCTCTTCAATGGCCCTGGAAATATAAGGAGGCAATGGCCCGGAGTTCCCGATACAGGAAGTACAGCCATATCCTACTAAGTGAAATTGTAAGGCTTCGAGATCTTTCAGCAGATCTGCTTTTTCCAGGTAATCGGTCACTACTTTGGAGCCCGGTGCCAGGGATGGTTTTACCCAGGGTTTAATATCCAGGCCACGCTCTCTTGCCTTTCGGGCCACCAGGCCGGCACCAATCATCACAAATGGATTAGATGTATTGGTACAAGAGGTAATAGCAGCAATAGCCACCGCACCATCTGAAATTTCAAATTGCTCATGCCCCAGTGCAACCCACACTTTCTTCATTCCATTTTCTATTTTTTCTTCCACCAGGGCTTCCGGTGCAGCAGAAACAGGAGGGGCATCAATTGGCTGGCTTCCTCCTTCATTGTACCATCTTGACATCACTTTGGGCTGGAGATATTGGCGACCAAAATTGGCATCCAATAATTCAATGAATTTATTTTTTAAATTCTTCAGGAGAATTTTATCCTGGGGCCGTTTGGGACCGGCAACAGATGGTTGAATGCCCGACATGTCTAACTCCAGGATATCTGTATATTGAATTTCTTCTTTACCGGTACGCCATAATAAGTTGGCTTTACAATAATCCTCTACCAGCTTGATTTGCTCCTCACTGCGGTTACTCTTCCGCATATATTCCAGAGTTTTATTATCAATGGGGAAGTAGGTAATTGTACAACCAAATTCAGGTGACATATTTCCAATGGTAGCACGATCCGGAACAGACAGGTTGTCCAGGCCAGGGCCAAAGACTTCCACAAATTTTCCTACCACACCATATTTCCGTAAAAGCTCTGCAATATTTAATACCAGGTCTGTGGCAGTAGAACCCAGCGGTAATTTACCCGTCAATTTTAATCCGACCACTTTTGGCGTAATAAAATAAATCGGCTGACCAAGTATGGCAGCTTCTGCTTCTATACCACCCACACCCCAGGCGACTACCCCGATTCCATTTACCATCGGTGTGTGACTATCGGTTCCCACGAGTGTATCGGGAAAAACTTCTCCATCTCTTTCTATAACACCCTTGGATAAAAACTCCAGGTTCACCTGGTGACAAATGCCCATGCCGGGTGGAACCACGCTAAAATTATTAAACGATTTTTGTGCCCATTTAAGGAAAGAATAACGCTCGGTATTACGGGCATATTCTTCTTCCATATTTCTTTTCAATGCATACTGTGTCCCAAAATAATCCACCTGTACGGAGTGGTCAATCACCAGGTCTACCGGTATCAGGGGATTGATGGCTTCAGGGTTCTTTCCTTTGCGTGCCACTTCGGCACGTAAGGAAGCTATATCCACTACAGCCGGAACACCCGTAAAATCCTGCATTAATACACGTGCCGGTTTGAAAGGAATATCTTTATCGGAACCTTCGGGTGTCCAATGCAAAAGGGTTTCTACATTATCGCGTGTAATGGCAAAATCATCAAAATTGCGCAGGGCATTTTCAAGCAGGATACGAATGGAGAAAGGTAATTTACTTACGGAATGCCCCTGCTTCTCCAATTCGGGTAAACTGTAATAAGTGAGGTTCCCATTCTTGGTTGCCAGGCTTTTTTTGATTTTGTACGGGTCTTGTGACATAATGATCTGTTTATAAGTTATTGTGCAAAAATTATTTTTCTACAAGTTAAACTTTCTTTTGAAATTATCAGGAATACATATTTCATTTTACTAATTCTTTTTCTTAACCGGAACAATAAACAATGGTATGGTGGATTTATGTAAAACTTTTTCTACCACACTTCCCATTAAAATTTTATCCAGGCCATGCCGGCTATGGGTTCCCATTACCAAAAAGTCAACTCCTAATTCTTTGGCTGTATCTAAAATGGTATCACCGTAATCACCTTCTTTCACAATGGCGGTTATACTATTGTCACCCAGGAATTCGATAGTGCTGGCCAGGTACTGATCTGCTGCCTTCTTCAGGCTTTCCGTCGTATCCGGTTGCAACA
This sequence comes from Parafilimonas sp., assembly GCA_039811225.1. Classification (GTDB taxonomy): domain Bacteria; phylum Bacteroidota; class Bacteroidia; order Chitinophagales; family Chitinophagaceae; genus JAFDXJ01. The sequence goes on along the minus strand of JBDHYG010000016.1, from coordinate 19,514 downwards.
GGTCCATATAATTAAAAATATCAAAACCCATGACCGGTGCATAATTGACCGATGCATAATGGCCGGCATCGGATATCACATGCAGCAGGAAAACCTGTGCCTGCAAGGCTTTGGCAAGTTCCTGGCCCTTTTCCGCAATCATTTGTGCGGAAAGGTCATAATCCAATGCAATTAAAATTTTCTTTCCGGCCATGCACATTTTATTTTTTGATCAAGGCCCTGGCCTTTGCCACGACATTGTTAACCGAGAAGCCATATTCTTCCATAATTTGTTCTCCCGGGGCTGATTCGCCAAATTTGTCCACGCTAATAGTATCTCCTGATTCCGTAACATATTTATGCCAGCCAATAGAGGAACCGGCTTCCACAGCGAGCCTTGCCCTGATTTGCTTCGGTAACACCGTTTCTTTATATGCCGCTTCCTGCTTTTCAAATAATTCCCAGGAAGGAAAACTCACTACACGTGCCTGAATATTTTCAGCGGCCAATACCTTTTGAGCTTCTAATAACAAATGCACTTCGCTCCCACTGCCCAATAAAATGACTTGTGGTGTTCCTTTTGATTCAGCTAATATATAAGCACCTTTTTCCACACCACTTGCGCTGGCTAAACTGTCCTGGTCCAAAATCGGCAGGTCCTGCCGGGAAAGAATCAATGCGCTGGGGCCATCATTATTTTTTAAGGCGGCTTTCCAGGCATACACGGTTTCATTGGCATCGGCAGGCCGAATCACCACCAGGCCCGGAACGGAACGCAAACCGATCAATTGCTCCACGGGCTGATGGGTCGTACCATCTTCACCCAGGCCAATACTATCATGGGTATAAACAAAAATGTTTTTCAGCTTCATAATGGCTGCCAGCCTTACCGGAGGCCGCATATAATCAGAAAAAATAAGGAAGGTGGCTCCATATGGAATGAGGCCTTTCGTCAGGGCCATACCATTGCAAACCGCGCCCATAGCATGTTCCCGGATACCGAAATGAAAATTGCGACCGGTATGATTTTCATTGGTAAAAGATGGATAGCTTTTCAATGTTGTATCGGTGGAAGGTCCCAGGTCGGCGGAACCACCAACTAAAAGCGGTAATTTATCGGCAATGGCATTGAGCATCTTACCGGATGCTTTTCTTGTCGCCAGGCCTTTTGTATCCGGCTTGAAGACAGGCACATTACTATCCCAGCCTTCCGGGAGTTTTCCTGCACACAGCATTTCATATTCTGCCGCTTCTGCCGGGTAGGCTTTTTTATATTCCTGGTAAAGTGCTTCCCAGGCTTGTGATTTTGCCTGGCCAGCTTTTCCCTTTTCCCGGTAATAAGCCAACACATCATCTGATACATCGAAACTTTTATCCGGATCAAAACCAAAATTCTCTTTTACCAGGCGCAATTCATCTTTTCCCAGCGGGGCGCCATGCGCAGCGGCCGTATCTACTTTATTGGGACTGCCATAACCAATATGTGTACGGATCTTAATTAGCGAAGGACGATTGGTTTCCTTTTCTGCATTTACAATGGCAGTTGCAATCGCATCCAGGTCATTGCCATCGGCAACTGCCTGTACATGCCAGCCATAGCCCTGGAAGCGTTCGGTTACATCTTCATTAAATGCGAGCGATGTTTCTCCTTCAATAGTAATTTTATTATCATCATAGAGATAAATCAAATGGCCGAGTTTTAAATGGCCTGCTAATGATGCAGCTTCAGAAGCTACACCCTCCATAATATCCCCGTCACTGCACAACACATAAATTTTATAATCAAAAAGATTAAAGCCCGGCCTGTTATATCGGGCTGCCAATAATTGTTGTCCTATTCCCATTCCCACGCCATTGGCAAAACCCTGGCCCAGTGGACCTGTTGTAACTTCTATTCCCTCCAATAAACCATACTCCGGGTGGCCGGCTGTCTTACTATGTAATTGCCTGAAATTTTTAATATCATCCAAACTCAGGTTATATCCGGTGAGATATAAATAACTGTATTGTAACATACAGGCATGACCACAGGATAAAATGAATCGATCCCGGTTGGGCCAATGTGGTTTTGTGGGATCATATTGCATAAAACGGGTCCATAATACGTGGCCGATTGCAGCCAGGCCCATAGGTGTACCGGGATGGCCGGAGTTGGCTTTCTGTACGGCATCGGCTGATAAAATCCGAACTGTATTTATTCCTTTCTGTTCAATTGCTTCCATGTCTTAATTGTTTAATAGCGTTTAATGGTTTTTCGTTTTTGCCATGTTTCTAAAAAGATGCACAAAATAAATGTAAAATCCCGGGCATTTCTTTTTGAAAGGAAATAGTTTTCACCAATATAAATGTCCGCTGTGAACATCCGGGATAACATATTCTTATTGCAGGATTTTTTTGAAAAAATTTTGTTCATCACTGCGCGAAGCGCTGTCTGCAGCCGCATTATACATAATAGGTATATTGAATTTTTTACCTAATTCGGTAGCTGCCGGGTTACTAAATGCATGTGTCGCATCCGGGTAAACAATAACGGTATAGTTCGCACCCACTGCATCCATTTCTTTTTTGAAATGAGGCAAATTTTCCAATTCAAAAGAATCTTTTCCCCCCTGGCAAACGAGTACTTGTGCTTTTAATAAATTCTTCACCGGTGTCACACCCTGCAGGCCACCATGAATACTCACCACGGCCTTGAGATCAGCGCCCAACTTAGCTGCATTCAATACCACATAACCACCATAGCAATAACCCACGGCACCAATATTCGTCGTATCTGTTTGTGGGAAATTTTTTATTTGCTGCAAAGCGGCATCTAAAACAGTCTTAGTCAAATGCGGGTCTGCATAAAATGGCGCTGAGAGGCTGGCTGCATCGTCCGGTGTGGCTCCTGTTTTACCATTTCCATACATATCTGTAGCCATAGCAATATAGCCCAGCTGTGCCAGTTCTTTAGCCCGGAATACAGCATAATCATTCAGGCCCCACCATTCCGGTACAACCAATATGGCCGGGCGTTTTCCGGTGAGAGTTGTATCATAAAAAAGTAAGCTGATATAATTTATCCCGTTTTTTTGATACCGGATGGTATCTGTTTTAATTACAGCAAGACTATCTTGGGCAGGAACTGCTGCTGTTTTTTTTTCCCCTGCTTCTTTACAGGAAAAAAATACCAGGCCGGCAAGTAGGAATAGGCCAACCGGTACTAATTTATTGCGTAACATAGTTTGCGTTTGCGCAAATTTACAAAAAATAAAACCTGCTTGTATTGCCTGTTTACTTTTCTCCTAAAGTTTATATTTTCCCGAACTTTTCTTTATACGCAATCAACCAGCCCACAACATCATCATAGGTAAGGATGCCAAGTGGTTGTTTATTGGCCTGCAAAAACCAGCCATAAACCCTTGTCAGCAGCGGCTCTACGGGATTTTGATGTGCCAGCAAAAATTGCTTATAGGTGAGATAATCCTGTTTTACCAATGTATCCAGCTGATCCACATTTTCTTTGGCCGCAACAGAATCCACTTCATACAAGCGGCTATTGGCATAAGAAAATAAATTGAAATAGGCGCTGTATACAAATTCCGGCCTACCCGAATGCACAGCGGCAATATAGCCAACAAAGTTTGCTTCACTTTCACTGCCATAGCCTAATTGATGTGCCGTTTCATGACAAGCCGTATAGGGCAGGGTAAATGCCGGAACGGCCGTATTCACTTGCGCTTCCCCGGTAAAAGGGTTGTAATAACCCAGGTAGCCCAGGTAATTCCCCAACCGGCCAAATAAAGAACTTTTGATACAGGGATATTGATATTGCAGGAATGGAAAAAAAGAAGCAGTTTTTTGATAGGCCGTAACTACTTCCTTATACAGGTTCCGTGGAGTTGGGTAAATGGGCGAAGAGCCACAGGCTTTCCGGGTTTCATTTATGCGCAAAAGCAGATCCGTATTGAGCGCTTTCAATTCCGCAATGGTATATTCCTTTTCTTCCAGACCAAAATCAGATGCAATACCCAACCGGTCATAATTCAGGCCCCAGGCCAGGTTAAAATACACATAAATGCCCAGGCTCCACAGCAACAATTTCCTCGCGGCCGCCCCCAGCAATGCTTTCCGGTTTTTGCTTCTTCGAATTTGAAGAATGCCTTTCACCATCCAAACCACCAGGCTGATCAAAAAAAGTGCGTATAAAATATCACCCAAACTAACCGGCACCAGCCGGAAAACCGCACGCAGGCTTTGACTAAGATATTTATAAAAGCCACGTGTAAACCCTGTTTCCACTGCCCCGGGAAAAAGGGAAAAAATCCGGATAGCTATTGCCAGGATGAATAGAACTCCTATCGAATAAAAAAAACGCTTCCGTTGAAATTGATTTTTACCCATGAACAAAGCAATTTATTCGAATTAACTTTTCCGGCAAATTTTCAATTTGTATTTAAGATTCCCCGTTGAAAGGATACGCATTTTTGCCCGGGCAAGGGATTTTCATGGCATCGTCCCTTGTGTCACTCCCTTGTACGCCGGTAACATTGGGGAACAGCTCTTTTTTGAAAATCATATATGATTGACTGGAATTCGAACTTACCTAATCACCTGAACAGCAATAAAAAAGCCTTAAATCCCCGGATCGAACCGGATTATTTTGCTGCTAATCAATAATTCTATACCTTTGCCCACCCAAAAAATCGGCTATGAATCACCGCAGGGCATATGAAATAGCGTTTGTAGGACTGAAGCCAGGCGTACATGAATTCACTTACGAAATTGACGGGAAGTTTTTTGAACATTACGGGGAACAGGATTTTACCAACTGCCAGGCAGTCATTCGCTTGCAACTCGATAAGAAAACAAATTTCATGTTGTTGCATTTTGATGTGGATGGCCAGGCCGATATGCTCTGTGACCGGTGTGGAAACCCCCTTACCGTACAGTTATGGGATGAGTACCATATCACCATTAAAATGACCGATGACCCCGAGTTGATGAATGAAGAAGAGCTGGACCCGGATGTTTTCTATATCGGGCGCCAGGAAAGCCATATTTATGTAGGTGATTGGATTTATGAGTTTATCAACCTCAGTATCCCCCTTCAAAAAATATGTCCGCCAAAGGAAAACGGGGAATCGGGTTGTAACCCGGAAGTATTGAAAAAACTGGAGGAGATGAAAAAACATGCCTCCGAAAGCTCTTCCGCAAATTTGTGGAAAGGGCTCGATCAGTTTAAAAATTGATTTAATTATTTTTGCAAAATAAATTGTAGGTTTTTTTCAAGATTATAAAAATTAAATTATGCCAAATCCCAAACGCAGGCACTCGCAGCAACGCAGCGCAAAAAGAAGGACGCATTACAAAGCAATGCCGGTAACCCTGAGCAAAGACGCCACTACCAGCGAATTGCATGTTCGTCACCGCGCACATGTGAGTGAAGGTAAACTTTACTACAAAGGAAAAGTAGTTGCCGAAAAAGCGCCGATAAAAGGCTAATGCCTTTTCATTTCTTTATATCTATATACAGAACCAAATGAAAGTGGCCATTGATATGATGGGTGGAGACTTTGCTCCGTTAGAAGCGGTGAAAGGGATCCATCATTATTTTTCAGTCAGCGCCACACCTTCCACGATCCTTTGTATAGGGCAGGAAGAACCAATAAAATCTTTACTGGCCACCTACGACTTAGTAAACAACCCAAATATCCAGGTAGTACATGCACCTGAAGTTATCGGGTACCATGAGCATCCCGCCAAAGCGCTTCGTGAAAAACAACATTCTTCCATTGCCATTGGATTTCATTTATTAGCCACTGGTAAAGCAGATGCTTTTATCAGCGCCGGCAATACAGGTGCAATGCTGGTAGGCGCTATGCTTACTTTAAAACCTTTAGCTGGTGTACTCCGGCCCACAATCGGCACCATCCTTCCCAAACTCAATGGAGGAACTGGTCTCCTGCTGGATGCCGGTTTGAATACCGATTGCAAACCAGAACATTTAAACCAGTTTGCCCTGTTGGGTAGTTTGTATGCACAATACCTCTTACAAATCAACCAGCCCAAAGTCGGTCTGCTCAATGTAGGCGAAGAAGAAGGAAAAGGTGACTTGCTCACTAAAGCAGCCCATACCTTATTAAAAGAAAATAAACAAATTCATTTTGCCGGAAATGTAGAAGGCCGGGACCTTTTCATGGATAAAGCAGATGTCGTGGTTTGCGATGGCTTTATCGGGAATGTGATTTTGAAAATGGCCGAATCTTTTTATGATATTGCCGCACAACGGCATTTTGAAAAAGACACGTATATGAGCCGTTTCCAATACGACAATTATGGCGGTATCCCGGTACTTGGGATTTCCAAACCTGTCATCATTGGCCATGGTATCAGCAATACCAGCGCTTTCCATAATATGATTATGGTTGCGGAACAAACACTCCAAACACAATTGTGTGAAAAAATTGCACAGGCATTTCAGTAAACTTTTTTACTGCCTGAATAGTTTTACCGGCATAATTACTTCCCATTGATTCGGCTGCAGGTTGAAAGGAGCAGCATCCAATAAACGGCTGTAGCGGAGGCCAACTGTTACCGGTTGCTGGTTCCACCATTTTGTATCGAGATACATTTCCACACCGAAGGATCGAAAAGTAAATCGTTGTTGCGTATAACTTTTACCCCAGCCCTGATCATAAAAAACAGCCGCCCGGATCCGGGAGAAAAAAACAATTTGCCCAAAGCCCCAATCCGGATAGACCAGGGGAAAATGGTATGTGGCGCCTGCTTGTGCGTTCAATGGTAACCGATATGCTGTGTATCCACGGGCTGGTTGAAAATTATTACTAAAAAAATATTGCTGCCGGCTGTCTGTGTGTTGTATGGCGGTACTTAACACAAGACTATGAGTGGAAACTATACCGGGTAAAAAAAGCCGGGCATTCAGGTTCCATTGCCGGGCATATTCCCCGCCATTGGTAGCTACATATTGAAAGGAAAAATACTGGGCCCAGGGTGGATAAATTTGCTGGCGTGCCTGCTGGCTTGCGGCTTTATATTCAAGGCGATACTGCAAATAATTCAGGTTATAATTTTTCAGTAGATCTTTAGCCATCCCTGTCCATTGTACTGCATTGAAATGAAAAGCAATAGTAGCCGTTAAAGCGCGGTATTGCCGGCTGCCGGAAAAATTTAAAGGTAATTGCCAACCTACTCCCACATTGGATTCGTTCCAGGAAAAAACCGTATCAGCACGATAGGTGGCTTGCCGGTCCCAGGACTGTGTGACTTGCAGGAATGGCTGCAAAACCCAACCTCCATATATATCACTAAAACCAATGGTATGCGACTGTTCATTGGCATTATAGGTGTAATAAAGCTGTGATTGTTGAATGTTTAACAAATCCTGCCCATATAGGTAAAATGAATATTCCGGATCATCCAGCACAGGGTTCCAACTATGAAAATGAAAGGGGTGCGTAAACTTATTATATTTCGTTGTCAGAAAATTTTGGGGAGACAAATTTTCTAAAAGATCATTCTCCTTTTGTGTCAAAACCGGCTGTATGATTATAGGTCGCAGGGTATCTGCTGCTGTTATTGCCTGCCAGGCGGGTGCAACTGAAGCCAGGCGATAACCCTGTAAAGTAAAGGTAGAAATAACCAGGTCGCCTTTTCCCGAAAGCATTGCCTGGTAAACCTGGTGACCATGAATGGCTGCTTTGAAACAGGTAGTTCCAGTGATAGCCCATACTTCCTGTTCCGCATCATGCGCACAAATCACTAACAAGGTATCTCCTTGTACAACGGGGTTTCCCAAAATTCTTTTTTGTACAGGCAAAATTGTAGTTGCCTTACCGGAAAGTTTGTTTATTAATTGAATACCCATTTCCCCCTGGTCATTCTTTATAATGACATAGACTGATTGACCATCTGCACTGAATTTTGGATAGGAAAAATAAATGTCCGGCTCTGCTGCGTAACGGTTTATCATTTCCCCGTTTTCATTTAAAACTACCAGGTTCGTTTGCATATAAGAAGGCATTTCTATCGCTACTATTTGTTTTTGATCCGGTGAAATATCCGGTGTGAAGAGAGGTGCCTTTCGCAAAATTGTTTTCGCTTCCCCGGTTTCTACATCAATGGTTTTTATTCCTGTAAAACGCTTGTAAGCATATCGTATATCAGGCACGTCAAAACCGGTAATAATTTTTCCGGCACGATAAGAAAAATACGATTCTCCTGAAATCAGATTTTGCTGAATAAAATGTTCCTGGCCATTCTTATCAATCTTAAAAAAAGCAGGAATTTTTTTGTACGAATTTTTCAAAACAATCATACTACCATTTTCTCCCGGGTATGGAAAACGATAATCCACTACATCATGCTTCCGGGTAGATGTTAGCCAATGCAGGGATGTTGACATAGTATCCTTTTCCCGGGTATCCTGGTAAAAGCGAAATGCATCTTGTACAAATTGCTTAAAAGGAATACCTGCATATTTTTTGACAGCGCCCTGGAACGGGTAAAAAAGCGGCCGGAATGATGCGGCCTCCCGGCTCACTTTCGACCAAAAGTCGGCTCCATAAGTTGCATAACCATAAGCAGTCAGCACATAACCAAGCTGGTAATGATTCGGGGTATATTTTTTAAAGGAACCATTACGCAAAACAGCATAAGTAGGAGGGTTTCCTGCTTGTATGATTTGTTGCATGCCATCTAAAAAAGCTGGTAATCGTCCCCGGCCTTCTGCGCTATAAAATATTTCATTATAAACAGCATCCCCTTCAAAGAACCAGTCCGGCACAGCCGCTGCATTGGCGAGTGAGCGGGCGTTTTCACCAAATAAAATTCCGGCAAGTTTGGATAAGCCTGTATTAAAACTTTCATACTGTTGCACATGCCGGTATTCATGCAGGGCCAACTGGTCAGGCCAGTAGAGCGCCCCGTTTTCCAAAGCCTGGGAAGGGGGATGTAAAAAAAACTCACTGCGAAAAGGCGCCAACGCTACAAAACCATTGGACACAGTTGTAAAGGGATGCAATAGGATGCTCACCGGTTGATGAAAGCTTCCTATGGAATCACGCCGATGTTGATACAATGCTTCGGTAATAATGGCAATACGATTTGCTGTTGAATCATAGCCATTAGGGAAAATGATTCTTGCCGTTGGAGATTGCAATTGGCGCCAATGAATATCATTGGGTACTGCACCGAAATTTTGTGCATGTAGCCGGGGAATAACCAGGCAACATAACAGGTAACAAATAATTTTCTTATAATCCATTCGCTGTTAAAATGAATTAATGAAAAATGAAGCCCGGCTTACCAATTTTTGGAACAGGTAATTACACAAAATTTATTTCTCCATTTGGCGGATGACCTCTTCAGAAACCCCTGTAAAGCTGAAGCCTCCATCATGAAACAGGTTTTGCATGGTCACGTATTTAGTCAGGTCACTAAAAAGCGTAACACAATAAGCAGCACAGGCATCTGCACTGGCATTACCGAGGGGGCTCATCATTTCGGCATACGCAATAAAACCATCAAAGCCTTTTACACCGCTGCCGGCTGTAGTCCGCGTAGGTGATTGTGAAATGGTATTGACACGTACTTTTTTTCTTTTCCCATATTGGTAACCAAAGCTCCTGGTCACGGATTCCAGTAAAGCTTTGGCATCGGCCATTTCATTATAATCAGGGAATACCCGTTGTGCGGCAATATAGGATAGGGCAACCACACTGCCCCATTCATTGAGTGCATCCATATCCCAGGCTGTGCGCAAAACCCGGTGCAGGCTCATAGCGGAAATATCCAGTGTTTTTTGATTAAAGCCATAATCGATTTCAGTATATGCTTTTCCTTTTCGTACATTCAGGCTCATTCCTATAGAATGTAAAATGAAATCAATTCCTCCATTGAATTGTTTCATGGCGCTTTCAAATAAATTCTTCAGGTCATCCATATTGGTTACATCCGCTCCAATTACAGGCGCCCCGGTGGCTTCGGCCAGTTTATTGATTTCTCCCATACGCAAAGCAACCGGTGCATTGGTCAGCACCAATTCAGCGCCGGCAGCATGGCAATGCAAAGCAGTTTTCCAGGCGATTGATTTTTCATCGAGTGCCCCAAAAATAATTCCTTTTTTTCCTGCTAACAGATTGTTTGACATATTTGACTATTTTAAGTGATTGAATAAATTCTGTATAACAAAGAAATGATAATTTCTCTAACAGGCAAACTGCTTTAGCTGCTTTTTACCATTTCGCGCGCATTCTCCCGCGCTGCAGCAGAAGGTTTATCCCCACTTAACATTTTAGCGATGACCTCAATGCGTTCCTGTTCTGATAATATGCGCACTTTCGTTTTCAATTGCTGGCCGATCTCTTCTTTATACACCAAATAGTGTGTATCTGCCTGCCCGGCAATTTGTGGTTGATGTGTAATGGCAATCACTTGTTTGGTAGAGGCCAATTGTTTCATCAAGTTACCTGCCTGTCGTGCCGCTTCTCCTGAAATACCGGTATCAATTTCATCAAAGATCAGGGTGGGCAATGTCATGTGTGCCGCTACCAGGGATTTTATACAAAGCATTAACCGGCTGAGTTCTCCCCCACTCGCCACTTTTTTTAACGGCTCCGGCCTCCCGGTTTTATTTGCATCAAATAAAAATTCAACCGTATCCATTCCGGATTCCTGTAAAGGTGTTTTATGCAGCACAACTTGTAAAGTTGCATTAGCCATTCCCACCCGGCCAAGTAAGGCAGAGACATTTTTTTCGAAAGGCCCGATTTGTTTTCTCCTTGCAGCAGAAATCTTTTCAGCCATCTCTGTAGCAGCTTGCCTTGCCGCCGTTTCCTCCGCTGCCCATTTATTTATTTGTTCATCGAGTGTAATAACAGCCCGGCATTTTTCTTCGAGGGATTCTTGCACGGCCAATAATTCGTCGGTTGTTTGTACACCATGTTTTTTAAATAATTTATACCCTGCTGAAATGCGGTCATTGATCCATTCGATACGGGCAGGATCATATTGGATTTTATCATTGCAATGTTCTATTTCCCGCGCCAGGTCTTTCCATTCCATTGCAAGGCTTTCCAGGCGTTGCCAGATAGCGGTTAAATTTTTTTCTCCATTGGCTACCCGCCTGAAACCCTGGATCATTTGCCGAAGCGCCGGCAGGATGGCTTGTTCATCTCCTTCTATTTGCTGATAGGATCCATGCAACAGCTCTTTAATAGATTCCGCATTATTCAATAGTTGCAATTCCGTTTCCAGTGTTTCCACTTCCTGTGGTTCAAAAGACAGTGCCTGCAATTCTGCAAAGAGGTACTGGTGATAATCCAACTCTTTAGCTGCATTTTCTTTTTGTTCTATAAAACCATCATAAGTTTTCCGGGCAGTTTGCCAGGATGCAAATTGTTTCCCGTATAGTGTAAGTGCCGCTTCATTGCCGGCGAGGGCATCTAAAACATTTCGTTGAAAATCGGTATCGGCAATATCCAGGATATCAAACTGGCGATGCAAATCCACGAGACAAACAGCGAGATTTTTTAGTTGTTGTAAGGTAACGGGATAATCATTTATAAAAGCACGGGATTTTCCCTGGGGGGAAATGTCTCTTCGCAAAATCAGTTCATCCGAATCATTGGCCAGATCATTTTCCTCGAGGAAAGCCATGGCTTCCGGTAAATCACGAATAGAAAAAAAACCTTCGACAAAAGATTTTTTATCTTTTTGTAAGAGCGAACTACTATCGGCCCGGTCACCCAAAATAAGGCCCAGCGCGCCCATGAGAATACTTTTCCCGGCGCCGGTTTCGCCGGTAATGATGGAAAAATTTTTGGAAAAAATCAATTCCACCTCATCAATAATCGCATAATTTTTTATGTGTAACCGTTGCAACATAGATTCCATTGCAATTTACGGAAACAGGAATGATAAAAAATTTTAGGATGGTATTTTCATTTCCCCATGTTCTCTACTTTTTGCTGAATCTTGGAATTTGCCGGTGAATAGGCTACTTTAGTGCAAAATTTTTTTCATTGAAATCTATTCTTACCGCAGATCAATTAAACCTGAGTATTCAACGCCTGGCACAGGAAGTGGTGGAAAATCATATCGACCTGGAAGATACCGTGCTGATAGGAATCCAGCCGAGGGGAATTTACCTGAGTGGCCGGATGGAAACAGAACTCCGGAAATTGCTTCCTGCAAATAAAATCCAGTACGGGAAACTGGATATCACTTTTTACAGGGATGATGTACGAACTGAATTGAAACTGGCCAATACGACTGATATCCCATTTACCATAGAAAATAAACAAGTGGTCATCATTGATGATGTACTCTGGACGGGTCGTACCATTCGGGCAGCCCTGGATGCTTTGCTGGCTTTTGGCCGGCCGGCAAAAACAGAGCTTTGTGTATTAATCGACCGGCGCTTTACCCGGCAGGTGCCCATTCAACCGGATTATGTAGGCCGCACCCTGGATACATTTGATGATCAGAAAGTATTGGTACACTGGAAAGAAACGCATGGCCGGGATGAAGTATTACTGGTTTAAAGGAACTTGGTTGCATGAATGGAAATTATATTAACTTCGCTTTTTAATGAAACTATCTACGCAAAACCTGCTGGGTATCCGCGACCTCACTAAAAAAGATATTCAGCTTATTCTCTCCACTGCGCAGCAATTCAAAGATGTATTACAAAGGCCGGTAAAAAAAGTGCCCTCCCTGCGGGATGTAACGATTGTAAATTTATTTTATGAAAACTCCACGCGGACCCGCATGTCTTTTGAGCTGGCAGAAAAAAGACTGAGCGCCGACACGCTGAATTTTACCGTAAGCAGCTCCTCCACATCAAAAGGAGAAACCCTGTTGGATACCGTGAATAATATCCTCAGCATGAAAGTGGATATGGTGGTCATGCGGCATAGTGCGAGTGGGGCACCTCATTTTTTGGCAAAGCATATTCCGGCGGCCATCATCAACGCAGGGGATGGTATCAATGAACATCCGACCCAGGCACTCTTGGATGCCTTTTCCATACTTGAGAAAAAAAATACACTCAATGGATTAAAAGTGGCGATCATCGGTGATATCCTGCATAGCCGGGTAGCACTGAGCAATATTTATCTGTTGAAAAAAATGGGCGCTGAAGTAATGGTATCCGGGCCACCTACCCTGCTTCCCAAATATATCCGGGAAGCACTGGATGTACAGGTAGCGTATAATGTAAAAAAAGCCCTGGAATGGTGTGATGTAGCCAATGTGCTGCGCATTCAGCTCGAAAGACAAAACCAGCCATTATTTTCTTCCCTGCGGGAATACAACCTGGTATATGGCATCAAGAAAAAAATGCTGGATAACCTGAAGAAAGAAATTGTGATCATGCACCCGGGCCCGATTAACCGCGGCGTGGAATTGGATAGCGATGTGGCCGATGGCCCGCATTCCATTATCCTGAACCAGGTAGAAAACGGCGTAGCTATCCGGATGGCTGTCCTCTATCTATTAGCCAACCGGGACAACTGATCCTTCCATAATTTTATAAACAGCCCTTGGGCTTTGTCTATATAAACGAATTACCATCAAATAAAAAAATATGCAACGAATCTGCTTATTCCCCGGAACATTTGACCCGGTAACATTGGGCCATGTTGATATTATCAGCAGGGCTATCTCTTTATTTGACCAGATAGTAATTGGCATTGGTACCAACAGCAGTAAGTCCACCATGTTTTCTGAAACACAACGCCAGCAATGGTTACAGGAAATATTCAAGAATGAACCCAAGGTGTCCGTAGCAGTGTATGAAGGCCTGACTATTCAATTTTGCAAAAAAATCGGCGCTCATTTTATTCTTCGGGGTATCCGTTTTGTCAGTGATTTTGAATATGAAAAAACCATTGCTGATGCCAACCGCACCTTAGACCATTCGGTGGAAACCATCTTCCTGACCTGCGAACCAAAATATACTTCCGTAGCATCTACCATCGTGCGTGATATCATCCGGAATGGTGGAGATGCTTCACCTTTCCTGCCCGAAGAAGTAAATAAGAGTTTACCTACATTGAAATGATCTAAGGATTTTTTCCCGGCACCTCTCTATTAAAATAAAGCGTTAATACCTGGCGGATATTCGGATATGTGTTTTGCAGGCAGTCATCTACATCATTTTTATTCAACCATTGAATAGCCGTAATATCTTCTTCTGTTTGAGGAATTAATTTTTCAGCGCCTTTAGCAAGCATCGCATACCAATGGGTTTCTTTCACCACATCTTCCTGTAGATATTTATCAAAATATGTATGGCGTGTGCTGCCAATAAAGTCTTTCAGTTCCAGATTTTGCAAACCGGTTTCTTCCTGCACTTCACGCAGGGCACAGGTGGCCAAATCTTCTCCCGCATCTAATTTTCCTTTGGGCAGGTCCCATTTGCCTCGGCGAAAAATCATCAACAGTTCCTCGTTTTCATTCCGGACAATGCCCCCGGCTGCCATTATTTTTTTCATCTGCTTATTTAATTTTTATTGAACCATTTGTTTTAAAAAAGTAATACCAATAAGCCGCTAACAACATTTATTGTGTATTGTTTGAAATAGGAATGTAAAAGTGAAAAATCTTTTTACAAAAATAATAATAGTTATTTTCGCCCGCATAAAACCGGGAAAATGTTAAGTTCCAAAACCATCATTGCGGAGAAATTACTCCAGGCCAAAGCTGTACAACTCAGTGTGGACAAGCCTTTCACCTGGGCCAGTGGCTGGCGCAGCCCTATTTATTGTGATAACCGGAAATTACTTTCACTCCCCTATACCCGTGATTTTATCAAGAGTGAATTATGCAATCTCATTTTTGAAAAATTTGAAGATGCCGCTGTATTGGCCGGGGTGGCCACTGCCGGAATAGCCTGGGCAGCTATGGCGGCAGATCAATTGAAACTACCCCTGGTATATGTACGCCCCAAACCCAAAGAGCATGGCCTGGGCAATCAAATAGAAGGCGCTTTACAGGAAGGCCAGAAAGTGGTAGTGGTCGAAGACCTTATTTCAACCGGGAAAAGCAGTTTGCAGGTAGTAGATGTCCTGCGGGCACGCGGAGTGGAAATTGCTGGCATGGTTTCCATTTTCAATTATGGTTTTGATACGGCCCTTGAAGCTTTCCAGGCTAAAGAAGTGCCGTTGTTTTCTTTATCCGATTATCATACGATGATCCAGCTTGCTATGGAGAAAGGGCTGGTGAAACAATCGGATGAACAGGTATTATTGCAATGGCGGAAAGATCCGGCCAACTGGCAGGTTTAAGTACAACCAGCTAATGCTTTTACTTAATTTCTCTCAGTAAAAAAATTTATGGGGTGTGTTCACTAATGGTAGAAACACCTACCTGCTCCCTGTTTGATAGATTTGGTTGTATTGTTTTTTTCTTCACCAAAGTATGTCCATTTTCCAATTCTTCCTGCTGCCGCATCATGGCACTGGTTTTACGCGAACCATCGTGGCTCCAACCGGGGGGACCGAAAACATAGTTCCAGCGCTGTTTCCAGGTAAGGCCGGGTTGGAGCAGGTCTTGCAACATCTGTGACCATTCATGAAAAACAATTCGGGCAGCATTGGGATTTTCAACCGGTTTGGTAAGTCCATAATGAATCGGTTGATATTTTTCTGCCGGCAATTCCGCCTGGAAAGTGCCAAACAGTTTATCCCAAATAATCAGGAACATGCCCATATTTTTATCGAGATATTTGGGGTTATTGGCATGATGAACCCGGTGATGGGAAGGAGTTACGAGAAAATATTCCAGGGGGCCCATTTTCCGGATCATTTCCGTGTGCACAAAAATTCCCCATATCTGCGTTGCGGAATACATAAACACAATATCGGCCGCTTCGAAACCGGCAAAGGCCAACGGTAAAAAATAAATAAACCGGTACAGGGGTTGAAATACAGATGACCGGAAACCGACAGAGAAATTTAATTGTTCTGAACTATGATGTGTAACATGCGTGGCCCAGAAAAAACGTATTTCATGGTCAAACCGATGCAGCCAATAATAAAGGAAATCTTCTGCCAGCAATAGGACCAGCCAATACAACCATCCCTTTTGCCAATGTATAAAAGCAAATTGAAATGCCCATACAAAAATGGCTAAATATACCACCCGGAAAACCAAATCAACCAAGGCATTCAACAACATCAGGTACACATTAGTTACCGTATCTTTTAAGGTGTAGGCCTTCTTATGTTGAAAATGGGATAACAATAATTCACCACCGATGATAAAAACATACAACGGGGTGGATATGATCCAGAGTAATTGTTCTTTTACCAATTCCATGAACAACAAGATGAATGATGGCAAAAATAATATATACCTTGTTAGCCATGTATAAAAATTCGTTGTTGTGCACAGGCACAAAATTTCCTATGTAAATTGCAGTATCAATCATGGAGAAAAAAGATATAGATAATTGGCAAAAAAAAGCGGCTTTGCATCAAAAGCAGTATGCCCGGTTTTTACAACAGGCGGATGTACGGAAAACCTTACCGTTATTGCCCGCTTTGCATGAGGAAGCTTTTGAAAAAACAGACTGCCTGCAATGCGCGGCCTGTTGCAAGACCTATTCTCCCCGGTTTAAAACACCGGATATCAAACGCATCAGTAAGGTGTTGAAGATGCGGGAATCGGTTTTTATTGAAACCTATTTAATGGTGGATGAAGACGGGGATTATGTATTAAAAACCATGCCCTGCAGTTTTTTAAATGAAGACAATACCTGTCGGATCTATGAAGACCGGCCATCTGATTGCCGGCGTTTTCCCTATACGGATG
Source organism: Parafilimonas sp. (assembly GCA_039811225.1). Lineage (GTDB taxonomy): Bacteria > Bacteroidota > Bacteroidia > Chitinophagales > Chitinophagaceae > JAFDXJ01. The sequence goes on along the minus strand of JBDHYG010000016.1, from coordinate 2,714 downwards.
AAGATGTATTATTGAAAAGAAAAAAGATCACGTTGAAGAATGCCAGTTTTTGTCCCATTGTTTTTTATGTTATGGAAAAGCTGATTGAAAAAAAATAATTTAGTGTAGACAAAAAATCAAAAAAAATGCAGGCATCATTTCAAATACCTGCATTGCTAAAATTTATTTTATGCCTTCTACTCTTTAATAAACCGCAGTTTCTCCACTTTTCCATTTTGTTCTACCAACACAAAATAACTGCCTTGTGCAAGGGCACGAATAGTCAATGTAAGTTCACTGTTGTTGTTGGTTTTTTGTTGTAGTATTTCTCTACCGTGTATATCCGTGATGCGGATGGTGGCGGTATATAGTTTGTTTAAGCCGGTAATGGTAAGGGTACTCTTTGCCGGGTTGGGATAGAGCGCCAGGGAATTGCTTTCAAAAATTACTTTGAGTGTATTGCTGTAAGTAGCGGTGCCGTTCAGGGCATTTTCTTTGATGCGATAATAAGCAATGCCTTGCAATGGATGCTGATCGGTATAGCTGTACTTATTTTCCGTGCCACCCTTGGCCGGAACGGTGGCTATGTTTACAAATTCTGTGGCATTGCTGCTGCGCTCCACACTATAACTCTTCGTGCCGCTCTCCTCGAGTGTTTCCCAACTAATCGTTACACCTGTTTTATCTTGTACCGCTTTTACATTCTTGAAATGTGTGGCGAGAATATTATCGCCGTTGAAACGCATAAGCAGAATATCATAATCAGATGTTCCGGTTACTAAAACTTTTCCAGTTGATAAGTAATGAACAGTTTCTGCGTCTAAATAGATGCTATCTCTTAGATTGCCAGATATTCCATTTTCTCCAAAGCCCGGATCCAACTGGCCATTTTCATTATACCGGCATACTAATAAAGGAGAAGTAATATCGGTGCTACCCCAAGCAATTCCACAAGTAAGTATTTTACCATCTGGCTGGATAGCGATACTATGTGAAAACATGTCTTTATATTCTTTGTAAGAAGTAATAGTTCCTCCATCCTCTCCAAAATTTTTATCCACACTACCATCTGCATTAAAACGGCATACCGCCATTAAGGTTTTTTCTTCATCCCCACTGATACCTGTACATACAATTTTTCCATCCGCCTGCAAGGCCATTGCGTACATATAATTAAATGGTACAACTCCTTGCCCAAGTTCAAACACATACTTAGCTCTTCCATTTACACCGAAGCTCGAATCAATACTCCCGTCCGGATTAAAACTCTCCAGTAAAAAAGGATCATCACCTGCATAAAAACCATAAGTACTGCCTCTGACTAATCTCCCATCCGGTCTAAGAATTAAGGAATTGGATGACGTTGCATAAGGGTAATGGGTTATGGTTACCCCCCCTTCACCAAAGCTTGTATCCAGGCCCCCATCCGGCATATACCGGCATAAAAAGGTTCGCTTTTCATCATACTCATTTTTGAGCACATCTCCTGCTACAACAATCTTACCATCTGGTTGTACAACGAGTCCTTTGGCATACATTAGATCATCAAGATCCAGGGTATCCAGGCCATTGCGGCCAAAACTGCTGTCTATCCTGCCATCAGGTGTACACCTGATTATTCCTAAACCTTTATGATGATTCCCGGGAAAATACATTACTGTGCAGATAATTTTTCCATCCGGCTGTAAGGCCATTGAATTTGGAAAATTCTGGCCATATATCTTTGTACCTATTGTATAATACAGATGGCCATTTTCAGCAAAGCTCGAATCGTAACGACCATCCGGAAGAAAACGATCCAGTGTAAAACCCAAATTAAAACTTGCCAATAATATTTTTCCATCCGGCTGAATGATAGAATAGTCATTTCCTGCTAACGCATCAACTAATACTATACCATTCGTTCCAAATGTAGGATCCGGTGTGCCGGCCTGTGCATTTATTTGATTACTATTAAAAAATAAGAATAGGAAAGCGCTTATAATTTTTATTAAAGTTTTCATCGTATAAAATTTAATTTTTTTAAGAATAAAAAATATTCAATTCGGGCTTAGCCATTATTTGGCCGTTTACAGGGTCCACTTGTGTCACAACCATTATCTTCTGCTGTAGCGCATGTACCGGCACTATGCCGGTTATCCGGGCAATTGTAAAAAATACTTTTACCCTGCAAACTACCGGCCGTACCATTCATGATAGACTGAAAGAAAAAACAGGCCCGGGAAGCAAGGTATTCATTTACCTGATCCTTTGTATAAGCTGCCGTATAACCAAAATTGTCCGGGCAATAACAGGTATCACATGTATTTTGTATGCCATGACCCATCTCACAATCCAGGTACATGAGCGCAGCTATATGATGCGCTTTAAAAAGATTATACATATCATTCGAACATTCTATCCGAAAATTGGGTTTGGGATTAGTACCACTATTTTTATGAACAACAAAGGGTGCATTGATCAAACAATCGTGTACAATTGTATAAGTGGTATCGGAATTTAATTCCGGATAATACCGGCTTTGAATTTGTTTAAAATAGGGGAACACCGGATCCAGGTATCCCTGGAAGCCGATAAATGGTATATCCAACGGAATAGCGCCATCCTGGGTGAGAAATTTATATTGCCTGCCTGAATCACTTACGCTTTGTGGAAAAACAAATCCTCCCCACATACTCCAAAACCCCTTGATACCGGAGCGATAATTGATGGTAGGCTCCCCATAATAAAAATCC
>JBDHYG010000015.1:0-66392 GCA_039811225.1 Parafilimonas sp. | reverse complement strand
TTTCAATATATAATATATTATGTCAGCTATTCAAAAAATACGGGATAAGGCAGGGTGGATTGTTTTTGGCGCTATTGCATTGGCCTTGATTGCCTTTATTGTACAGGATGCCTTTACACAGGGAAGAGGTGGTGGTCTGTTTTCTAATACAACGAAAATAGCCAAAGTAAATGGAGTGGCCATTTCGCAGAAAGACTTCGAAAACAACCTGCAGATGTACCAACAAATGAATGGTGCCCAACGGGAAGAGTTGATAGGGAATGTATATGAATTTATGGTTAACCAGGAAATGATGCAACAGCAATACGATAAACTGGGCTTAACCCTTCCGGACAATGAATTAAGCAGTATTTTATTTGGCCCAAATGCTCCGGAATGGATCAAACAACAGTTTACGGATCCCAAAACCGGTGTGTATGATGTGGAAGCGGCCAAACAGCAATTTGCACAAATCAAAAAAAATGTAAATGATCCGCGCGTTGCACAGATATATGAATATTATTTAAAGCCCACGATTCAACAAGCCCTGGCACAAAAATACCAGGCGCTGGTGGCACAAGCGGTTTATATTCCAAAATGGATGGCTGAAAAAGTAAATGCAGATAATAATTCAATGGCCAAATTTTCATTTGTTTCATTTCCATATAATACCATCAGTGATAGTGCGGTAAAAGTTTCCGATGATGAAATCCTGGCCTATGCTAAAAAGCATGAAAAATTATATACACAAAAAGAAGAAACAAGAGAAATTCAATATGTTTCTTATAGTATGGCACCTTCTGCACAGGACTCTGCTGCACTAAGAGAAAAAATGCTCGCACTGAAGAGTGAATTTTTACAAACACCGGAGGAGGATACCAAAGCATTTCTGAATGCGAAGGGAACAGATATGAATTATTATGACGCGTTTGTGAGCAGCAATGAAATCAAGCAAGCGGAAAAAGATTCTTTATTTGCTATTCCTACCGGCCAGGTATATGGGCCATATATTTCCGGCCAGGAATATGTTTTGGCTAAAATGGTGAATAAAACAGTAATGCCGGATTCTGCTAAAGTGCGGCATATTCTGGTGGCTACACATCAAAATCAAAACAACCAGATGATCGCAGTACGCGATGACAGTGCAGCCCTTCATCGCCTGGATAGCGCCATAGCCTTAATCAAAGGCGGCGCAAGTTTTGATTCTGTTTGTAACGTGTACACGGATGACCGGGCCAGCAGTGAAGAAGGTGGCGTAATCGATTATTTTGCTACCGGCCGGATGATGCCTGAGTTTAGTGATTTTGCATTTACCGGAAAAGTTGGAGAAGCAAAAGTGATACATACTGATTATGGTTACCACTATGTGGAAATACTGGGACAAAAAGGAAGCGCTCCGGCATATAAAATAGCCTATATCGCTAAGCAAATTGTGCCCAGCCAGGAAACCCTGGATGGTGTAAATAATGTAGCGAACCAATTTGCAGCAACAAGTAAAAATGAAGAACAATTTGTGGCCAATGCCAAAAAGAATAATTTAACAGCAGCTACAATTTCCAATATCAAAGAAAATGATTTTAATGTGGGCAACCTGGGAACGAATCGTGCCATGGTAAGATGGATCTATGCAAATAAAGTGGGTACGGTTTCGGAACCAATGCAGGTGGGGAATAGTTATATAGTAGCTATAATTACCTCCATTAATAAACCGGGTATAATGAGTGTTGCCAGCCTGAAGCCTATGGTAATGCCCATCCTGCTGAATGAAAAAAAGGCAAAACAAATCATTGAGACAAAAATCAAAGGCACAACACTGGAACAAATTGCACAGGCCGGGGGCGTACAGGTACAATCTGTGGACAGTGTTTCTTTCCAGGCGTTTTTTGTCCCGGCTCTTGGTAATGAGGTAAAAATCATAGGTGCAGCATTTAATAAATCCTTACAGAATAAAATCAGTACACCTATTGCCGGTAATAATGCGGTTTTTGTTATTAAAGGAGAGAGCATTTATGCTATCCCTTCTTTGGGAACAACTGTAGAAGGATTGCGGAATCAATTGGCCAATAGTTTGAAACAGGAAGAAGCAAATGGTGTTATCGCAGCCTTACGGGAATCTGCGGATGTAAAAGATTACCGATCTGATTTTTATTAAAAAGAAGTAACATAACATGTATAAGCAGGCCCCGGCCTGCTTTTTTTTGCTAAAAAGGAATGCGGATGTGCTAGTGTAAACTTTAATTATTTTTGTAAAAAGATATTACATGGAAACTATTGTGAATAAAGTGGCAGAAAGCGGCTTAATTGTACTCAACCTCGAAGATTATTTGCCTAAATCTGCATGCGTCGTTTTTGATCTGAAAGATTTTCTTTTTATGGGCATGATCTTAAAAGAAAAAGATTTTCGGCAGAATTTAAAAGAACTGGATTGGCAGGCATTTGTAAATAAAAATGTTGCTGTAACCTGCTCTGCCGATGCGATCATACCACATTGGGCGTTTATGTTATGTGCTACGTATTTGGCACCCATTGCGCATATGGTGTTTTATGGCACTAAAGAAGAAATGCAACAAGAAATATTATTAAATAATATCCGGCAAATAAAAGGTACAGATTTTCAAGATAAACGAATTGTTATTAAAGGTTGTGGTGATGCATTGATTCCACCTGCCGCCTATTTTGAAATAACCAGGAGTTTATTGCCTTTTGTAAAAAGCCTGATGTATGGAGAACCCTGTAGCACGGTCCCTGTATATAAAAAGAAATAACAACGTTTACTTTGCTAAAAATTTTCCTGGTACAAAAAAAATTATATCACCAGGGCTTAAAAATATCAAAGACGGGCACATGAAAAAAATTGCTATTATCCCGGCCCGATATGGAGCGACTCGTTTTCCGGGAAAACTTATGCAACGGATAGGGAATAAACCGGTGATAAGCCACACCTATGCTAATACCGTTGCCACCAATTTATTTGATGAAGTGTGGGTAGCAACAGACAGTGAAATAATTTTCAACGAAATCAATGCACACGGAGGCCGGGTTGTTATGAGCAAAAGAAATCATGAGAGCGGTAGTGACCGTATTGCAGAGGCCATAGAAAACATAGAAACAGATATCGTCGTAAATGTGCAGGGAGATGAACCTTTTGTACAAAAAGAAGCACTCGAAAAATTATTGCAGGTTTTTACCGAGGATAATAAGGACCAGGTTCAGGTGGCCAGCCTGATGCAAAGTATGACAGATGAAAAAAATATTGCCGATCCAAATTACGTGAAAGTGGCGGTGGACATACATTTCAATGCATTATTTTTTAGCAGGAGTGTAATTCCTTATCCACGGAGCAAGGATATAGCAATACCCTATTATGAGCACATCGGCGTATATGCTTTTACAAAAGAAGCCTTGCTGCGTTTTACAAACTGGCCACAAACACCATTGGAAAAAGCAGAAAAGATCGAATGCCTTCGTTATCTTGAAAATGGTGTGCCGATGAAGATGGTACTCGTGGATTATATGGGTGTTGAAATAGACACACCGGAAGATCTCCTTCTTGCGGAAGCGTTTTTTACTGCAAGAAGTGGTAAAAAATAAACTTATGAAAGTATAAACCCTTTATCATACAGGGACATATTCCTAAGTAATTAAAATCGAACACCGATGAAACCTTTGGCATGTTCAATTATTCAGACCAATCTTTTTTGGGAAAATAAAGCCAGGAACATTTCTATGCTGGAAGAAAAAATTCGGGGTATCAAGGATGAAACACAAGTGATTATCCTGCCGGAGATGTTTAGTACCGGCTTTAGTATGCATCCGGAAAAACTGGCCGAATCAATGGATGGCGACACCGTGCAATGGATGAAAAAGATAGCTACTACACAAAAAATTATTTTGACGGGTAGCCTGATCATTGAAGTCAATAAAAAATTTTATAACCGTTTGCTTTGGGTCTTGCCAACAGGAGAGATTATGCATTATGACAAGCGGCATTTATTTGCATATGCAGATGAACAATTACATTATACTTCGGGCCAGGAACGAGTAATTGTAACCGTAAATGGTTGGAGAATAAATTTACAGGTATGTTATGATTTACGCTTTCCAGCCTGGGCACGGCAACAGGTAAAAGATCATAAAGCAGAATATGATGTCTTGCTTTATGTAGCCAATTGGCCGGAACGGCGGGTGCATGCCTGGAAATCATTATTGATGGCCCGTGCCATAGAAAACCAATGTTATGTAATCGGTGTAAACAGGGTAGGCTATGATGGCAATGACATATATCATTGTGGAAACAGTATGTTTATCGATCCGGTAGGTGAAGTTTTGTTTGAGAAAAAACGACAAGAATGCATCGAAACAGTATTACTGGATCCGGCTACAATTGAAAATACCAGAAAGCAGTTTCCTTTTTTGAGAGATGCCGATCAATGGCAATTGTATCTCTGATTTCTTTAATACTTACCCGATGATTTACCGGAAATAATTTCTTTTACTTTTTGTATGACGGGATCTATACCGTTGCGTAAGCCGGCGGAAGTAGGCAAGACTTCAATATCGGGAAGTACACCTTTTCCCTGAATCGGAGCCGATCGATTTGTATGAATCCGGAAAAACGGTAATGTGATACGCAGTTTGGAATTTGGTAAAATAATTTCCGGCAGATAAATAGCAGATGTGCCTTCATTGCCTCCACCCGACTCTTCACCAATAACAGTTACATTGGACTGTCCTTTTAACTGGGCAACAAATAAAGCACCTGCGGAAAAGGTAAAACCATTTTGCAAAATATAAATATTTCCCTTGAATCCTTTCCGGTTATAAGGTCGAAATGGGTGATTTTCAAAATAAGAAAAATGATACAGGCCATCTTCCTTTTTCCGGCTTGTAAAAAGAGTAGCAATATCATATAATATCGGTGGCGATAAATATTTATTAAAGCGCAGGGTGTGTGTAACAGCTGTTACAGTATCAGCAAAAGTAAAAGGTTGTTGTACCAGGTATTTGCTAAGTAAAATACTTTGGCTTACCCGGCCACCGGTATTATCGCGCACATCAATAACCAGGTTGCTTATTTTTAAAGCATTGATTTTTTTAAAACTACGCCGGAAAAATGGACGCAGATGACTTCGTGAGAAACTCGATACCCGTAGATAAGCAGTATTCAATGAACTGTCTATAACAAAATCACGTTTAAAAAACAAGGCACGTTGTTTCCTTTCTTTGGCAGAGCGTTTTTTCTTTTTTATTTCCCGGGGCTTTCCCTTTCCGGGTTGCGTGGTATCTTTTATCGGTTTATATGCGGGTATGATGATGGTGTGTGGCTGGCCGATACTATCCAGGTAACCAATTGTAAAAAAATCACCTACGGGAAAAGCAAAAGAATAATAAAGCGGGAAATTATTACTTAGCATCCGGTATTTAAAATTTAACGCATTACCATCACTCGTAAGGAATTGAAAAATTGAATCAATGGTATATTGATTTGGGTGCCCGTTGATTGATGTAATTATCGTTCCTCTTTTCAGGACTGTATCTTTTTTAAGCATATTGAATGTAACCGCCAGGCTGTCTTTCCAGGCTTTCAGGAAAAGCGGGAAACGTGTATTTTCATGTGTTTCTGCATAATGGGCATAGTGTTTAGAAGGCCGGACAATTGTATGCCCGCTTTTGATTTTACTAATGTACCAGGCAATTTTTTTTCTAAAATCAAATTCAGTCATGGAATCTGCCAGGCTGGCCTTTACATCCCGGAAATAAATGGCCAGGCTGTCTTTGGGAGTAAATAGATATAAAGCCGGATGCCTTGTTTCTAAAATATCCTGCATGATTTGCAGATCTTCCTGCAATTTTCCTGGCGCCAGTTTTTGCTCAGGTGTATAACCGGTAAATTTTGAAGAAGCGCAACCGGTGAAAACTAAAAGTATGACCAGGAAAATAACCGGGTCTGTTATTTTAAGGGGAATGACATTCCGGCCCATCAGCTAAAATTTATTTTGCACCAAATGCATTCCAGCCCTGGGCAACAATATCCACGGTATTACCGCCCTTTGTCAACAACTTTGTTTTTTCAGCTTCATCTGTCATATAACCAATGATATGAACAAGCCCGCTGTTCAATACTTTCTCATGATCATCCTGCCGGATAGTAAATAAAAGTTCATAATCCTCGCCGCCATTGAGTGCACACATCGTGGGATCCAGAGAAAATTTAAAAGCAGCATTCCGGGTTTCCTCCGCAATAGGGATTTTATCTTCATATAACCGGCAACCAAGATGACTTTGTTTGCAAATATGTAATACCTCACTGCTGAGGCCATCGCTGATATCCATCATTGACGTGGGAGTTAATTGAACTTCTTCAAAAAAGGCAATGACATCTTTCCGTGCTTCCGGCTTTAAAAAGCGGCCAATAACATAGGCTTCTCCTTCGAGATCCGGTTGAATTTTCGGATTTTCTAAAAAAATTTTTTTCTCCCTTTCCAAAAAATTCAACCCAAGATAAGCGGCACCCAGGTCTCCACTTACACATATTAAATCACCCTTTTGGGCACCGTCTCTTTTTATAAAATTTCCCGGTGTAACTTCTCCTATGGCAGTTACAGAAATGACCAATCCTTTTTGTGAAGAAGATGTATCACCACCTACAAGGTCCACACCATATTTTTCGCAGGCCAGGTAAACGCCTTCATAAAATTCACTGAGTGCTTCTGTGGTAAAGCGGCTGCTCACACCAATGCTCATAGTTAGCTGAGTCGGGGTCGCATTCATGGCATATATATCACTCAGGTTTACGATCACACTTTTATATCCCAGGTGTTTTAAAGGAAAATATACCAGGTCAAAATGAATGCCTTCCAGTAAGAGATCGGTACTGATTACCGTTTGTTTACCAAAATGATCAATTATAGCCGCATCGTCTCCGATACCGACAATAGTGGATGCATTTTGCAATTCAATATTTTTTGTCAAATGTTCAATTAACCCAAACTCTCCAAGGGTACTGATTTCTGTGAGTGTATTCATGGCTGATAATTGATTTAATACAGGATTAGTTGCAAATATATTCCATTAAGGAGGCATGAATCTTTCCATTTGTCGCCACAATACTTTGCATGGTGGGTGTATAATCGGCCCCGCTCATGTTGGTAACCTTTCCACCCGCTTCCGTTACTATTAAAAAACCTGCTGCTGTATCCCAGGGTTGTAATTGATGTTCATAAAAGCCATCAAATCGGCCGCAAGCTACATAGCAAAGATCTATAGCAGCACTACCCAGGCGGCGAACCGGGATGCCCTTTCGGATGAGGGCATTAAAAACATCCAGTGGTCCATTCGCCGCATCTAATAAAGAATAAGGAAAACCGGTGGCCAGGCAGGCCTTTTCGATATCTTTGTTTTGGCTGACAAATATGCGCTGGTCATTCAAAAATGCACCCTGTCCTTTTTCAGCGAAAAAAAATTCATTGATCAGGGGATTAAAAACCACGCCCATTTGAATCTGTTTATTTTTTTCCAAAGCAATACTCACGCAGCACATCGGAATACTATGTGCAAAGTTTACAGTCCCGTCTATCGGGTCAATAATCCATTTATAATCGGTGGCACCTTCGATTTGACCACACTCTTCACTTAAGATGGGATGTTGTGGAAATTCGTTATGAATGGCCTGGATGATGGCCTGCTCACAGGCATGGTCAATTTCAGTAACCAGGTTGTTTATCCCTTCTTTTTGATGAATTTGAAAAGATGTATTGAAATGTTCTTTCAAAACTGTACCGCCGGCATGAGCAGCGCGAAATAGGGTTTCCTTCAGCATATGCAAATATATTGAAAGTAAGCAGGCCGAATAATGCCTTAACATTCCGGCACATCATTTATTTTTACATGGAAAAATTACCTGTATTCATCACGTTTAAAATCTGCTCATCTGCAACTTTCCATCGTCATTGTAAATTATAATGTAAAATATTTTTTGGAGCAATGCCTTTTATCAGTGCAACGGGCTATAAAAAATATTGAAGCAGAAATTTGGGTAATTGATAATTGCTCTACAGATGGAAGCCTGGCGTACCTGGAACCGCACTTTCCCGATGTGCATTTTATAAAAAATGAAATAAATACCGGTTTTGCCCGGGCTAATAACAAAGCAGTAGCCTCTTGTTCCGGTGATTATATTTTGTTTTTAAACCCGGATACATTGTTATGTGAGGATACACTGGAAAAATGCCTGGCTGTTTTTTCTACACATCCTACCTGCAATGCAATGGGTGTCCGCATGCTGGATGGCCATGGCCGTTTTCTACCGGAAAGTAAACGAGCCATACCCACCGCAACAAATAGTTTTTTTAAAATGACAGGCCTTGCTGGCTTGTTTCCCCGGTCTGCCATTTTTAATGGCTATGCACTTGGTCATTTAGATGAAGAAGGGGTGTATCCGGTGGAAGCCTTATCCGGTGCATTTATGATGGTACAGAGAAAATCATTGTTAGCTACCGGAGGCTTTGATGAAGCATATTTTATGTATGGTGAAGATATTGACCTGAGTTACCGCCTGGCACAATCCGGTGCAATTAATATATACAACGGGCAGGCTAAGATTATTCATTTCAAAGGTGAAAGTACCAGTAAGCATTCTCGGCAATACGTCAAACGTTTTTATGGCGCTATGCAATTATTTGTAAGCAAACATTATAAAAAAAGGTATAACACTGTTCAGCGGTTTTTTCTGCGAGCAGGAATTTTCCTGGGTGCGTTATTAAGCAACATAAAAAATTTTTTTCTGCGGTTATTTACTTTTTCAAAGCCGGGAATAAAACCAGGCCCCTTGTATCTTTTTGGCAATACAGATGGTGTTGATGCTGCAAAAAAAATGCTGGTACAGCAGGGTATCCGGGATACGGATATGCAGGTCATTGCAAGCGAAGATTGGCAACAGGGAACAATCCCCACCAATGCCACTATTATTTTTTGCATGCAGGGAATTACCCTGGAAGCAACTATAGCCTGCATACAGGAAATACGGGCTGCCACATTTTTATGGCATTATCCCGGATCGGAAAATTTAGTGGGTGCCGGTTGCCACGGATATACTTTTTAAGAAATTGCCGTTTATCAATATAGATACATTGCATGTGCAGGAAATAACATAAATTCGTTTAAACATCAACCCCTTCTTTCATGCCATTGTTTGATATACAATTACCAAATAGTGTTGCAAAAGCTTTACGATTACCGACAAATAACCCGGAAAGGCAACAGTTACGTGTATTAAAAAGATTATTACGAAAAGCCCGATTTACTGAATTTGGTAAATATTACCAGTTTGATGAAATTTTAATGAGCGGAAAAGTGGCCAGGCAATTCCAGGAAACAGTACCGTTGCACAATTATAATTCTATGTATGAGCAATGGTGGAAACAGGCACAGGCAGGTTTCCCGGACATATGTTGGCCGGGTAAAATAAAATACTATGCCTTAAGCAGCGGCACCAGTGAGGCAGCAAGTAAGTATATACCTATAACAGCAGATTTATTAAGAGGCAACCAAATGGTGATGATTAAGCAGTTGCTGAGTTTACGTTCTTACCAGGATTTGCCGGTTCGTTCCATCAGTAAAAGTTGGCTGATGATAGGCGGCAGTACCCAGTTGGAAAAAGGACCGGGCTATTATGCCGGTGATTTAAGTGGCATTACGGCAAAGAAGGCGCCCATCTGGTTTCAACCTTTTTATAAACCCGGGAAAAAAATTGCCAAAGTGAAAGACTGGAATCAAAAGATGGAAGAGATTGTGGAAAATGCACCATCCTGGGATATTGGTTTTATTGTAGGTGTACCGGCATGGATACAGATTTGTATGGAGAAAATCATTGAGCGCTACCAATTAAAAACGATTCATGATCTTTGGCCCGACCTCGCCTTTTTTGTACATGGCGGGGTAAGTTTTGAACCTTATAAAAAAGGATTTGAAAAATACCTGGGTAAACCATTAATTTATATTGAAACCTACCTGGCGAGTGAAGGCTTTATTGCTTACCAGGACAGGCAGGATACGAAAGGCATGCGGCTGGTGACGAATGAACATATCTTTCATGAATTCATTCCTTTTGATGAAAATAATTTTGATGCGGCCGGAGACGTCATACCAACAGCGAAGGTGTTGATGATTAATGAGGTGGAAACCGGTAAAGATTATGCACTGGCAATTTCTACCAGCGCCGGTGCCTGGCGATATCTTATTGGTGATACTATCCGCTTTACTGATTTGCAAAGAAGTGAAATTGTTATTACAGGCCGCACCAAACATTTCCTGAGTTTGGTGGGTGAGCACCTGAGTGTGGATAATATTAATAAAGCCATTCAACTGGTGGGTGAGGCATTAAATATTTCAATCCCGGAATTTACAGTGGCTGGTGTATCGCATGGCGATTATTTTGCGCATCACTGGTATATTGGTTGTGATGATAAAATTGAACCGGCAGAAGTACGGGCACAATTAGATGCGCAATTAAAATTATTGAATGATGATTATGCAGTGGAAAGGGGCAGCGCCTTAAAAGAAATAATAGTGGATATATATCCTACAGAAAAATTTTTAGCCTTCATGGAACAGAAAGGAAAAGTAGGGGGCCAGCATAAATTTCCCCGTGTCTTAAAAGGAACCATGTTGGAAGAATGGAATGCATTTGTTGGCTAAGCATTCAGACTGATTAATGTAACTTTTCCGGCCGGTAGAGTGGTAAGCCCTTTACGGGGGTTGTGCAATTGTATAAAACTATCTATTTTCGTAGCAGGCAATCCTGCTGTATTCATTAAAACGTTGCTGTATGCTTGCGGCCCTTGTAAAAGGACTTGCTTTAGGTTTGATGCTTAGCATTTCTGTTGGGCCGGTGATATTTTCTGTAATCAAGCAAAGCATTAATAATGGCCATAAGGGAGGCTATTTTTTTGTAGCGGGTGTTTCTGCCAGTGACATTACCCTGGTTGTTTTGTGCAATTTGTTTACCAGCTTGTTTCATTCAGCCATGAATCATGAAATGATCATTGGGTCTTTAGGCAGTGTGTTTTTGATCAGCCTGGGGATATATAATATATTTTATAAAAAAGTAAATACAGATGTTGATGGAAATGCCCAAATCAAATCCTTCCGGAAGCGCGACCTGGCCGGTATCTTTTTATCCGGGTATTTTATGAATATATTGAATCCCGGTGTATTGCTTTTTTGGATTGCAGCCTCTGCTACAATTATGGCAGATTCAAAAACAGAGGAACACGACATACAATACCGCATCATCGTCTTTGCAACCTGCCTGGCCTTCGTACTCTTTGCGGATATTCTAAAAGTTTTATTGGCCAATAAAATCCGATCAAAACTTACGCCACATAATATTCATATCGTAAACCGGGTTTCCGGAATTATATTTATCATCTTTGGACTGGCATTATTCCTGGGTATTGCTTTCCGTTCTGATGTTTTTTTACCTGCCCATGTTTAACGATTTCTTATAGCATACCTAATCCACTCGCGCTTATTTTCATTGAAGAAAAAATCCTGGCAGACTGGTATTTTAAGTAAAGCTTTATTTTAAAAAACGACAATACTGAACAAATGAAAATAACCGCTACACTTCTTTTTTTATTTTTCAGCCAAATCCTTTTTGCACAGAATGATTTTGTCGTATTACAAAAAAGGGGCAGAACCATTGAGCGTTATTTTACCGGGAACAATATCACCGTTTATACAAAGGATAATTTTTTGATTTCCGGGAATATTAAAAAATGTGTACTGGATACCATTTTCTTGGAAATTCCGATTACCCGTGATATTCCAACAATGTTTGGCGTAGTGCAGGATACAACAGGTTATACTTCGTATAAGCTACCCATCAGCCAGGTTAAGCTAATACCAGCCAGGCGCTGGAATACGGCAAAAGTGGGAAATATGCTGGTACAGGGTGGTATTTTAGTGGGGGGTATTTTGTTATTAAACAAAGTCCATTTTTCCAATAACCCGAATGCTAATTACATTTTTCAGTTTTTTTCAGCAGGTGCCATTAATGTGGCTATGGCATTTATAAGACCGTTTGGTAAGGGCAAACCTGCAGGTTATCATATTGGGAAAAAATATCAGTTGGTTATGTTAAAGGTGTCAAATCCTTAATAATTTTGTGCCCATGGGAAAACAATCCGGCAAGCGATTTAGGTGGGGCAAATTTTTGTGGCGCCTGGTTTTATTTTGTTTTCTTTCCTCGCTTTTCTATGTTATTATTTGTAAATGGGTGATGCCTCCTATAACTATTACCCAATTAAGCGATGCGATCGGCGGTAATGGCTTAAAACGGGATTATATTTCCTGGGAAGAAATTCCTTCAAATGTTAAGTTGGCAGCTATTGCCAGTGAAGATCAATTATTTCCCGAACACAATGGCTTTGACTGGGATGCCATCGAAAAAAGTTTTGAAGCCAGTAAGAAAGACAGTAAACGGGTAGCTGGCGCGGGGACCAGTACCATTAGTCAGCAAGTAGCTAAAAATGTTTTTCTTTGGCAGGGCGAAGGTATTACCAAATATATACGCAAAGTCCCGGAAGCCTATTTCACTAAATTAATTGAATGGATCTGGGGCAAAAAGCGAATCCTGGAAGTGTATTTGAATGTCATTGAAATGGGAAAAGGAATCTATGGTATAGAAGCAGCAAGCCAGGCGTATTTTCATGTGCCGGCATCGAAACTTACACGCACTCAGGCTGCTCAAATTATAGCCTGCCTTCCAAATCCTAAATTATATTCGGTGCAACCCATGAGCAGGTATGTTTCCTGGAAATCGAAATGGATCCTCCGCCAAATGAGTAATATCTCCGACGATCCGGCTATACGGGCCGTAACGCAATAATAGTTCATACCATATACTGGGTACTTTTTTTTCTAAAAGTTTTTGTATTTATGTGGTTTAAACCAGGCTACATGGTGAAAAAATATTTCTCGCTATCATTTTTATTTTTATTAGTAGGGAATTTTTACTGTATCTACTATTTCAGTACCAATAAAGACAGCTTTGATACGATTATCTGGATTTACTGGATGCAAAGTGTGATCATCGGGTTGTTTCATTTTTTGGATTTACTTACGTTAAAAGACTTTGACCCCACAGGTTTCAAATTTAATAATCAACAGGTACAACCCGGGAAAAATGGCTGTGTTGCTTTGTTTTTTCTCATCCATTATGGCATTTTTCATTTGGTTTATGGTATTTTCTTAAGTACCCGGGTTGGTCTCAGTGGTATAAATTTTCATTTTCTTTTATTGGGTATTGCTGCTTTTCTTATGGAATCCTTTATTGATTTTTTACATAAAAAGAGAGTTGAACAGCAAATCCATGTAAAACTTGGGCTACTATTTAGCCTGCCATATTTACGTATTATCCCCATGCATGTTTTTATCATGATCCCGGTACTTGCCGGCAATACCGGCAGTATCGTGTTTTTACTATTAAAATTTGTAGCAGATATTTTATCTTATATAGCCTATCAAAGAGTTTTCCGAAGAAGCCTCGAAAACAGGTAATTCGTCTATAAAATTTTCCTGCGGAGCAGTCTCATTTCCTTCTTAAAATTTTTTACATTGTGTAAATTTTAGATATGGCTTCATTAATTAAATGCCCGGGTTGTGGTAAGGAGTTTCCATTAGAAGATGCACTCACCGATGAACTGAATGAAATTCTTGAAAATCAAAAAAATGAATTTCGACAACAGATGCATCAGTATAAAATTAAAAAAGATGCCGAGCTGAAAGAGAAAGAAATTGCTTTTCAAAAACAACAGGAAGCCTGGGAGAAAAGTTATCAGCAGAAATTGCAGGAATCGTTAAAAGAAGACCGACTGAAACAGGCTGCTGAAATAAAAGCAGACTTTGAAAATCAATTGATCCTTTTGCAAAATGTGTCGAAGGAAAACGAAAAAAAGCTACAGGAAGCCCGGAAAAAAGAATTTGAACTGATGCAGGAAGCAGAAACCCTCCGTCAAAAAGACCGGGAGCGGGAATTGGAAGTGAAAAAAATGGTGATGCTGGAAAATGAAAAAGTAAGACAGCAATGCCTGGAAGACGAAATAAAACGGTCTTTGGAAAAAGAAGCGGAACATAAATTGAAAGAAAGAGAATTAGAGAAACAATTGAATGATCAGAAAAAACTGGTAGAAGAAATGCAGCGGAAAAGTGAGCAAGGTAGCATGCAATTGCAGGGAGAGGTGCAGGAGTTGTTGCTGGAAGAAATATTAAATGCGGCTTTTCCCTTTGACCTGATCAATGAAGTGGCAAAAGGAAACCGGGGTGCTGATTGTATCCAGACAGTGCGCAATAGTTTGGGTCAGGAGGCCGGGAAAATTATTTATGAAAGCAAACGCACCAAAGAGTTTTCACTGGAATGGATTGAGAAATTGAAAATGGATATGCGGACACTCGGGGCAGATATTGCCGTGATTGTAACGAAAGCTTTTCCCAAAGACATGTCTTCTTTTGGCGAAAAGAATGGCGTTTATATCTGTAGTTTTTCAGAAGTAAATGGCGTAGCATTATTATTGCGAAATGCTTTATTGAAAATTGCAGAAACCCGGAAGAGTAGTGAGAATAAGGGAGATAAGATGGTTATGCTCTACGATTATTTAACAAGTAATGAATTTAGTGAGCAGTGGAAAGCGATTCGGGAAGGATTTATGTTGTTGAAATTAGGTATTCAAAAGGAACGGGTGGCTATGGAAAAAATTTGGAAAATGCGGGAGAAACAGCTGGATAAAGTATTATTAAATGCCGCCCATATCAAGGGGGCGGTGGAAGGAATTGCGGGGGCAGATGCCATTGATTTAAATCTCAACAATGAGGATGATTTTCCATTATTAGAAGAATAAATATGAATAAGTTTTCATACCTGGAAGATAGTACGGAATCCATCCGGCCAACACGGAAAAAACCAATTTATCCCATCCAGGAAAAATTGCGGAAATACCTGGCTCATTATGGCCGCGAGATCCAATTGCCGGCTACCTACAAAGACCTGCTCCGTTTTACCTATTCGGTACCGCTTAAAGATAAATTTGGAAAAGATACCCTTTGGGAAACGGTGAGCTATGATATGCGCGACTGGCAATACCTGCGCGAGAGCCTGGTAAGTATTTATGCTATTATCAAAACGGAAGGTGACCTGAGTTTTATCAAGCACCTGGATGTAGCAAGGATTGACTTTTGCAGTTTTGGAAACAGCCAACCATTTCGTATCCGCATTATCAATAAATACAATGATAACTATGATCATTATTATATAAAACCTGCCGATGCAAACCGGGTGTATGGCCTGGAACTCGAGCATTTGTTGTCACCCAACCGGATTACCTACCTGACCAATCAACAAACACTCGTGGAAGAACATATTCCCGGCATCCCCGGGGATGTGTTTATAGAAAATTATTTACATCGCCCGGATATCAATCAAATCCGGTTGGCAAAGGAATTTGTCAAGTTTAATGAACGTTGCTTTGTCCGCCTGTTGGGTGATATGCGCAGTTATAATTTTGTATTGACCATTACCCCTGACATTGAAGATTTTCAATACAGCATTCGTCCTATTGATTTTGACCAGCAATCTTTTGAAGGGCGGAAAAATCTTTACCTGCCTCAATTTTTTAAAGAAAACAAACCACTTGTTGAACTGGTGATGAAATGCCTGAACAACGCCAGCATAGCGCAATACCAGGCAGAAGAGCAAACTATGATGGCATTCCGGTTGATCTCCGCCCGCTACCGAATCAAAGAATTATTGGATATTATGCATACCGATCAAATTTCCAGGCCGGAAAAAATGAACCAGCTCAAAAATGAACTGGCGGAGTATTTCCATAAGCAGGCATTTTTGAAATGCAATAATATGGGCGCTATTTTGAAAATGCAGTTAAAACAGGCATTGCAAACCAGCCTTAAACTTATTCCCAAAACAAAAGGAGGCTTTTGGGATTAAGGAAAAATTTATTTCGTTCCTGTATTTTTCTTTATGGCAAGCAGGGAGAAATTACTTTCTTCCCGAACAATGGTATTTTTTAATGAACCCAATTGATCGATCACCAGTTCCACGCGGTCACCCTCCTGCAACCATTGCGGGATAAAAGCAGGGTCATTTAATTTACCTGTTCCATTTAATTCGAGGAAACATCCCGTGCCTACGGTGCCACTGCCAATGATATCGCCGGGTTGAAGGGTTACACCATATGAACAGCGTTCAATAATTTCTGCAAACGTCCAATCCATATCGCCTACATTTCCTTCACTAACCTGTATGTCATTTACAGAGCAGGTCATCTTCAGGTTCCAGGATTTACCGGTATGACCGGCTTTCGGGGGAATTTCAAATTTTTCTAATTCATCCAGTGTAACGAGGGCGGGCCCTATAGCGGTGGAAAAATCTTTCCCTTTTGCCGGGCCCAGGTTTAATTGCATTTCTTCCATTTGCAGGGTCCGGGCACTCATATCATTCATGATCATCAGGCCGCCGATATAATCATCTGCATTTTCGGCCGGAATATTTCTGCCTTCCCGGCAAATTACAATAGCTGTTTCCAGTTCAAAATCCAATTTTTGAAAATGATCGGGCATGCAATAAATATTTCCGGGGCCTTGTATGCTATGATGATTGGTAAAATAAAAAATGGGGAATTCATCGAAAGCGGGAATCATTTCAACACCCCGGTTCCGGCGGGCAGCCGCCACATGCTGGCGAAAGGCATACCCATCCCGGCAACTGGAAGGAAAGGGTACCGGCGCTAAAATATGTACACTATCCATGGGGATTCCGGTTACTTTTTTGATTTCTCCCTGGATCAATGCCTGGTTGACCTGTTGCAGGCTTTCAAAATTATCATCCCAATAAATCAACAACATATTCATAGAGGAAGGAAAATCCGGATGCAGTTTATCGGTATCATACAACAAATTATTATGCATCAGGGCAAGCTGGTCATGGCCGTCTTTCAGGTATGAAACAAATTTCATCTTGATTATTTTATTTCCGGTTAAGAATATTTATCCGGCTGTCGACAACGATAATTTCATTTCTTCAGCCGAATTTTTTTTGGGGTGTAAAATTAATTTAAAAACACATGCATAATTTTTTACCCGGTGGAATGTAAACAAAATATTTTGTTTACACGGTATCTTTTACTTGTAGTGCATCCCGTAACCCATTTCCCAAAAGATTAAATGCAAGAACCAATAGCATGATAGCTATGCCGGGTTCCAATGCCGGTAACGGGTTACCTGTTATGATAAAATTATAATTTTCACGAATCATTAAACCCCAGCTTGGTTGAGGCGATTGTACGCCAATGCCCAGGAAACTCAGGCCCGCCTCGATTAATATAGCAGCCGCAAAATTGGCTGCTGCAATAACCATAATAGGGCCTACAATATTGGGGAGGATATGCCGGAAGATAATACGTGTATTGCTGAAACCCAGTGCCCGGGCGGCTTCTACATATTCTAATTCACGTACTTCCAGGGTTTGTCCGCGTACCAGGCGCGTTACATTAACCCACATGGTCAACCCTACGGCCACAAAAATTTGCCAGAAACCTTTACCCAATAAGAGGGTAAGTGCAAATACAAATAATAAAGTAGGGATACTCCAAAGCACATTTACAAACCACATTATGAACCGGTCTGCAGTACCTCCATAATAGCCGGCAATTAATCCCAGGAAAACACCGATACCCAATGAAATGAGTACGGTGATGAAACCCACACTCAGGCTCACGCGGGAACCAATGATCAACCGGCTTAGCATATCCCGGCCAAACTTATCTGTTCCCAATAAAAAACTTTTCCGGATTACCGGGATTGAGGCCAGTTGACTTGTGGCATAGGTGATGGGAGCAACCACATTTTCATCAATATATTTTTCAGCATGGATACTATCTCTCACAAGCCG
Source organism: Parafilimonas sp. (assembly GCA_039811225.1). GTDB lineage: Bacteria > Bacteroidota > Bacteroidia > Chitinophagales > Chitinophagaceae > JAFDXJ01. Next base: position 48,451 of record JBDHYG010000015.1, on the reverse strand, counting down.
GTATGATATTATGGGAATCAAATCACAGGTATCCGGTAGCCCATTGATGAGCCGGGAAAAAATTGTTGGCTTGTTTATCGGTATATTTTTTTTGACTTGCAAAAAAGAGAAAGTTGACCCGGGTTTTTGATTGGCAATTTCCGGAATAATCCGGTTGGCATTAGGTGAATGGTCGGGTGCAATGTAATAAGCAAAAATAGCCATCACGGTACAAAGCCCGATGATGATTATTCCCGGAACGGCTGCCCGCTGTTGCCATAACTTGCTAAAAAATCCGGGATCCATTTGATTTATTTTTCAATACTTATTTTACGGTTCTGCCTTTCCATTTATATTTTCCAAATTTTCCCAACCAGCCGGAAACAACCGTATAGATAATATGTACAGGTTGCATAAACGGAAACCACCAAAGTAACCGTTGTTTATTGAAAAATTTTGCAGCCGGATACATAAATAATAATTCTGTGATCGTTTTTAAAAATAAAATTAGTAACCAGTACCAGATCAGGTTTTTTACAAAAAAGGATAGCACAAGGATGACGAGCAAATACACATTCGTTAAATATACCCATAACAGTACGAGAAAGATTTTCTTATCATTATACTTGGTCGCTTTGCTGGCCCAACGGATGCGTTGATTAAAAAATGCCGGCCAGGTCAGCATGGGATCGGTTTCGACAATTGCACCGGGATGATACAGGTAGCTGATTCTTCCGGGAAATGCATTTTGAATTTTTCCCATAAGCAACATGTCATCGCCACTGGCAATATCATCGAGCCCTTTGAAACCGCCCACTTTTCTAAAAGCATCACGGCGATAAGCTAAGTTTGCTCCATTACACATGGAATGAAAACCGGCTGATACGGATGCAGCTGTTATTCCCTGCAGGCTAATAAAGTCTAAGGATTGAAATAAAGAGAGGAAACCACCAATATGGGCAAACATTACCGGTGCTGCTATAAGTACGGGTTGTTGCTGCGCAATAAGCTGGTTAAATAAGGCTAACCAGTTTACATGTACCAGGCAATCTGCATCTGTTGTAATGATCCAGTCAAATTGCGCTTTTTCAATAGCACATTCAATGGCTTTTTTCTTATAAGAATTTATGGGATCTTCCAGGAGATCTTTCAGTAATAGTAAGCGTACATTCTTGTGTTGCCTGGCCAGGTCTTGTACAATTGAGCCGGTCAGATCCGTGGAGAAATCATCAATAACAATAATTTCGTAATGCGAGGCCGGGTAATGGTTCTTTAAAATACTTTCCAGGCAGGAGCCGATATTTTTTTCTTCATTTCTTGCCGGAATAATAATGGAGAATGATTGAAAATGTATTGGATCTTTTGTGGGGTTAAATGGTTTCAATTTTAGCAACCACCGTCTGTATTGTAAAATAAGCAAGGCATACCCTACCGGAAATGTAATTGTGAGGATGGCTAACAGGATAAACATAATCAAGGCAAAGAAAATCATTATTCCTGATAGAATATCCTGGCCAGTTCTTCGCCATATTTTTCCCGCATCAATTGGTGGCCGGCATGGAGGATATAGATTTTTGAATAAGGGTTTTTCGCCTGGATAAAATGGCTGCGCTTACTCAGGATAATACGATCATAAGCCCCAAAGACCAGGAGCATAGGTACCCGGTAATGAAGGATACATTTTTTTATAGTAGCTATTTCCGGCACAAATTTTCGAAAAAGGGTCCATCGTTTATACAACAGGTCACGGGCTTTCGGGTCATCGAGATAATGATGGGCAAATTTGAAAATACTTTTATTTAAGAGGCGGAGTTGATAAGCGCTGTTCATTAGCAGGAATAACCAGTTGGGATGGTGCATGGTTTTCTCAAAGATGAAGTTACCGGCCCGGGTTTGTGTGGCAATATAATGCCAGAAATTTTGATGCAGGCCATCCGGGCATACCAGGATGATTTTTTCCACCATATCTGGTGCTTCCTGAAAGAGCCGGAGTGCAAGCCGCCCGCCCATGCTGTATCCTAGAAGATGAATTTTTTTTCCCGTTAGATCCGGGCAGGCCATCTTCTGCATCGAGGTGATCCATGCCAGCATTTCATTTGGCGTAATAGTATTACCGTCCTGCCAGTCTGTTTGTCCATGAAAAGGGAGATCCGGCACGATAATACAATAATCCCTGCCCAGCCATTTTTCAAAAAAGCTATAATTACTTCCTTCATCACCATACCCATGTAGACAAAAGAGTGGTTGAGCGCCCTTTCCAAAAACATGAAAGGCAATGGAGGAATTTTTGTATGGTAAAAAATGACGCATGCTTTCAAACTTACAGCATGTCTTTGTGTTTTATGGAGAGTTTTGAAATTATAACGGCAATTTAGATTGCCCGCCAGGTAAAAAAGTTAAAAATTTACAAACTGTAAACGCAGCTTACAATTTTACGTATTGATTTAATTTCTTTGAGAATAAGTTTTCGTAATTTTCCGGGTATAGGGTATCAGCAATTGTCAGCATACCTTAAAAATTACCATCAACTTACAGATTATGAATCGGCTTTTCCTGCAGCGGGCTGATTGATGTAAATGAAAAACCAGGAAAAAGGCATATTTGGCAAGCCTTACACCCAATTCATTATATGGACTTTACAGGTAGTTTATGGAGGAAGCGCATGGCAGCAACTATTTACCATTAACCAAACCCAATATTTGAATTTAAATTTTTAAAATAAAAATATGGATACAATTGTTGAAAAAAAAGCAGTGCTGCATGGAGCCGAATGGCTGGTAAAGGAATCGAACCCGGAAGATGTTTTCTTCAGGGAAGACCTGACGGATGAGCATTTGATGATACTGGATATGTGCCATCAATTTATGGAAGCAGAAGTTTTTCCGGCATTAAACAGAATTGATAGCCTGGAACCTGGTCTGATGCCGTCTTTGATTGAGAAGAGCGGAGAGCAGGGTTTGCTGGGTATTTCTGTACCGGAAGAATATGGAGGCCTGGCAAAAGATTTTGTAACGGCCAATGTGGTTATGGAAGGGTTAGGTGCCGGGTATTCCTTTGCGGTTGCCTTTTCCGCACATACAGGTATCGGTATGATGCCAATTTTGTATTTCGGAACGGAGGCACAAAAACAAAAATATTTACCCAAGTTGGTAACTGGTGAATGGAAGGCATCTTACGGCCTTACGGAGCCAGGGAGCGGCAGTGATGCCCTGGGTGCAAAATCTACGGCCACTTTATCAGATGATGGAAAATATTATATCCTCAATGGCCAAAAGTGTTGGATAACAAATGGCGGATTTGCCAATGTTTATACCGTCTTTGCGAAAATTGTAGGGAAAGATTTACCCCCGGAAAAATCCGGCTTCACGGCATTTATAATTGAACGTGGTTTTGAAGGTTTTACACAGGGGCCGGAAGAACATAAAATGGGCATTAAAGGCTCATCTACGGTACAGCTTTATTTCCAGGATTGTAAAGTGCCGGTAGAAAATGTTTTGGGTGAAATAGGACGTGGCCATGTCATTGCTTTTAATATATTGAATATTGGTCGTATCAAATTAGGTTCAGCTACTTTAGGCGCCTCCAAAGGAGTAGTGGATGATTCTGTACAATACGCAATAACAAGAGAACAATTCAATACGGCAATTGCCAATTTTGGTGCTATCAAACACAAGCTTGCACAAATGGCCATCGCTGTATGGATATCAGGTAGTGGTGTTTTCAGGACAGCCAAAATGATGGATGATCGGGAACAGGAATTATTGAAAGTGGGGAAAACCTATTCAGAAGCTTTATTAGCAGCAGCGGAAGAATATGCAATTGAATGTGCTATTTTAAAAGTATGTGGAAGCGAGGTCTTAAATTATGTGGTGGATGAAGGCGTACAAATTCATGGCGGTAATGGTTTTAGTGATGAGTACAATGTATCCCGTGCTTACCGGGACAGCCGTATCAACCGGATTTTTGAAGGGACGAATGAAATCAATCGATTATTGATTATAGATATGACGTTGAAAAGGGCGTTAAAAGGTCGATTAGATCTGTTAGGGCCGGCGACAAAAGTGGCAGAAGAACTAATGAGTATCCCGGATATGACGGAAGACGATACTCCTTTTGCCAAAGAGAAAAAATATGTGGCAAATTTTAAAAAAGCTATCCTTATGGTTGCCGGTGCGGCGGTACAAAAGTTGATGACCAATTTGCAGTATGAACAGGAAATTATTATGAATATTGCAGATATGGCGATCTATACATTTTTAAGTGAAAGCGCACTTTTACGTTTAATGAAAATGTCGGCCAGGGCAGATGGAAAAAATATAGAAGTTTACCGGGATATGGTATTTACCTATATTCATGATGCTGCAGACCATATTCATAAGGCTGCGAAAGATGCGATCAATGGATTTGCTACCGGTGATGAATTGCGGATGATGCAAATCGGGTTGAAGCGTTTTACAAAGACGGATCCCTACAACACCAAAGAAGCCCGGCGACGAATTGCGGATTATATGATTGAAAAGAAATGTTATCCATTTTAGTAAATAAAAAAGCCGGTAATCAACCGGCTTTTTTTATCGTCCATGTCCGTATTGTGTAAAAACGTCTTGTATTTTTTTCATGGCAGCTATAAATTTTTGCCTGTCGGTATTTCCCGGGCAACAATTTTCATAATATTCAGGCTCGTAAAAAGAGGGATCTGCTAGGGTTGATTTGGTCAGCCAGAGTAAGCGGTAAGAAGCGCCATCATTGATATTACAATTGGTCGCCTTTGCATTCCCACAAAAATCTTTACCATTATCACCATGAATTTTATTGATAGCATTTGCCTGGAAAGCCGCATAAACTTCTTCACAAGCTTCTTTGGGTAAAAGAACCGGGTTGATATTAAACGGATGTGCGCCATTTACCCGGACATTTTCCATAAGATTAACATAGTAAAAATATCCCATCCACTCATCTCCGTTTTTTGTAATGATTTGATACGTGGCTGATTTTCCCCAGGCAAAGGTTTCCACTACAGATGCCAGCACCAGGTCATTTTTTTCCTGCAGGGATGCAATGACGGAGTCGGTATACAATTTTTGAGTGTCCATTTTTTCAGTATTCACTGCGCTCAATTTCTGCGTATTGGCACATGCACCCAAGAGCCAGGCAGTGGTTAAAATGAATATAGAATATTTTGTCATTGTGGTCATTTTCTTACAGGATGCAACGCAGGTTAAATTTACATAATTAAATTTTCCCTCGTGTATTTTTCCATAAATTATATAACGGATCCTGCTTTTTTTGTTGAGCGGGTTTTTCCCTTAATGGTTCACAAGCCTTCCATTTCCGATGCATTTCACCCGGTAAAGCCTGGTATAATTTTGTGCCTTCTGTTTTCCAGGCAATCATTTCATCACTTACAGTTTTGATAATTCTTGCCGGATTGCCAGCTACCAATGAGCGCGGTGGTATCTTTTCTCCACTCTTGATAAAACTTAAAGCACCTACAATACTTTCATCACCTAATTCAACTTCATCCATAAGAACCGCATTCATCCCCACAAGGCAATTTTTACCGATTTGTGCACCATGGATAATGGCGCCATGACCGATATGGGCTCCCGCCTGTAATATAACCGTGATTCCGGGAAACATATGAATGGTGCAGTTTTCCTGCACATTGCAACCATCCTCCAGTACTATACCGCCCCAATCGCCGCGTAAGGCAGCACCCGGGCCGATATAACAATTTTTCCCAATAGTGACATTCCCGGTAACACAGGCCTGTGGATGTACAAACGAAGTGGGGTCTATTACCGGAACAAAAGAATCATAAGAATAAATCACGGTATTAATTTTTTATTTGTGCGGAAGCAGGTGCCTTTAAAAATGGCTACAACATGGTCGTGTTGATTGGAAATATATATATGATACAAACCCGTTGACCGGCCATTATGGATTTCTTTAGCTTCTGCAGTTAACTCATCTCCCACATGAACGGGTTTGGTAAAATTGATGGCTGTATCGAGTGCGACCGATAAAATATTCCGGTTATTGCAGGCAAAAGCAAAAGCGCTGTCGGCCAATGAAAAGGCAATGCCTCCATGAACTATACCAAAGCCATTGATCATTTCCTTGCGTACCACCATACTGAGTTTACTGTAACCTTCTTGTATATCTATTACTTTTATACCCAACCATTGGCTGAATAAATCATGTTCCATCATGTGATCAACTACGGCGGCCGGTGTAGGTTGTGTCATCGTTTTTTTATTTTGGAAAAAGCAAATCGTTGTTTAAAAAGAATAAATCAGAAACCCCTGAAATCCGGTTTCCTTTTTTCAATAAATGCCCGTACACCTTCCTGGTAATCATGTGTGGTGGCTGCTTCCTGCTGCAACCGGTCTTCTAAAGCCAACTGCGCTTCCAGGTTATTGGCCATAGATACATTCAAAGCGCCTTTAGTCAATGCCAGGCCTTTAGTGGGCATGGAAGCCAATTGTTCGGCTAACTGCATGGAATTGTCCCAAAAATTTTCATCGGGAAAAACTTTATACAGCATACCCATTTTTTCTGCATCAGAAGCAGAAACTTTATCGCCCAGCATCATCAGGGCGCTCGCTTTTTGCCAGCCAATTAAACGGGGTAAAGTAAAGGTGCCCCCGCTATCCGGGATCAGCCCGATTTTGCTGAATGCCTGTATAAATGAAGCGGAATGGCTTGCCACTACTACATCACAGCATAAAGCAATATTGGCGCCGGCGCCGGCAGCCACCCCATTGACTGCAGCCACGACTGGTTTTTGTGCAGCACGAATACACCGGATAATGGGGTTATAATGTTCCCCCAAAATTTGTTGCATGGTTGGCCCTTCAGGATCTACTACTTCTGCGAGATCCTGGCCGGCACAAAAGGCTTTGCCTTTCCCGGAAAGAACAATACATCGTATAGCATCATCTGCTGCACATTGATCAAAGAGTCGTTGAAATAATAACGCCATTTCCCGGTTAAAAGCATTGAATTTTTCCGGCCTGTTCAAAAAGATAATCCCTACTTTATTTTTTACTTCTAATAAAACCGATGCAGCCATGGTAATTTTTTCTATGAATTAATGACATTTAAAATAATCGAAAGGTTCTTTACATTCTTCGCAACGATACAACGCTTTACAAGGTGTAGAACCAAATTTACTGATCAGGGTAGTATGAAGTGAATTACAGCGCGGACAGGGAACAGCACGGTCTTCCTGGAAAATTTCGGGAGTACATACCTGTTCCTGCATCAGCGGGGGCGCAATTCCATATGCTCTTAATTTCTCCCTTGCTTGTTCCGACATCCAATCGGTGGTCCATGCCGGGGATAAAACTGTTTTTACAATTACATTGCCATAGCCATTATCCGCTAAGGCTTTTTCTATATCGTGTTGAATCATATCCATTGCCGGGCAACCGCTATACGTAGGTGTAATACATACTTCACCGGATAGGTGAGGGAAAAGACCGGCAATTTTTACCGACCGGATTATGCCCAGGTCAATTATGGTGAGTACCGGTATTTCCGGATCATTTATTTTTTCCAGGATACCCCAGATTTTTTTTTCTTCCGATACTATTTTTTCTTCGACTTCCATATGCAATGATTTATAGAAATGCTATTACCACACACATCCCGGGTAAGCCCGTTGCATAAATTGCATTTCTGTTAAAAGGCTGATCATATTTTCAGTATGCTTTCCGTTCTTGCCACCATTTTGTGCAAAATCATTTCCGGGAATAGTTAGCGTTGCTTCCGATAAAATGGCAGCCGTTTTTTCCAGCCAGTTACTTTTGACAGTAGCCAAATCAGCACCTGTATGGTCTTCCATACAGGATGTTTCATAAGCGGCAGGGATAAAAAGTTCATGGGTATAGGGCCACAATTCCTGTAATGCATTTTCCATACGTGCATGGCTTTCTTCTGTGCCATCGCCCAGCCGGATAACCCATTCACTGCTCCAGCGCAGATGATAGGTCGTTTCTTTCCATGCTTTTGCAGCGATAGCTGCAATTTGCGGATCACTACTATTGCTTAATTGCTGGTAGAGATAATATTGATAATTACTGAAAAGAAATTGACGTAAGAGTGTTTGTCCCCAATCTCCATTGGGTGTTTCTACTAAAAGGCAATTTTTAAAATCACCGGCATCCCGGAGGTGTGCGAGCGTATCTTCTGTTACGGGATCCTGGGAAGGATCATTGGCTGCATTGATCAGTTCAGCCGCATATTGATAAAAATTGCGTGCCTGGCCTATAAGGTCCAGTGAAATATTGGTTAGGGCAATATCCAATTCCGGGTTGGGTGCATGGCCACACCAGGCTGCATTTTGATGGCAAAGTACCAGGGCATTATCGGCCAGGTGCAGGGTATAATCTATCAGGGCTTGCTTCATTATCAGGAAATGTTTACATATGTTTCACCGCATCGGGTAATTCGAAAAAAGTCGGGTGCCGATAAATCTTATCATTGGCAGGATCATACAGGCTCGCGGCATCAGCGGCATCCGTGGCATGGATGTATTTGCTTTGCACCACCCATATACTGATCCCTTCATTTCTGCGGGTATATACATCGCGTGCATTTTCAATAGCCATGGCTGCATCGGCTGCATGCAGGCTCCCCACATGTTTGTGATCCAGGCCTTGTTTGCTTCGGATAAAAACTTCCCATAAAGGCCAGTCCTGTTCACCGGAATTTCGTTGACCGGGTTCTAAAGAAGCGCCGGCATTGGTGCTATCATAATCACCATAATAAAATTTTCTAATAGTTATCATAAAAAGCGTTTTAAGCGGCTTGATGTTTTTGAATGGGTTTCTTTTTATGCGCATAAGCCAGGGAAGCTTCCCGCACCCAGGCTCCGCCTTCATGTGCTTTTTTCCGGGCGGCCATTCTTTGTTTGTTGCAAGGGCCATTTCCTTTAACCACATTCCAGAATTCATCCCAGTTGATTTCTCCAAAGTCGTACCGCTTTTCGGTTTCATTCCATTTCAAATCAGGATCGGGTAGCGTCATGCCTAAAACCTTTACCTGTTCGGCAATCATATTGACAAACTGGCCGCGTAATTCATCGTTGGATTTCCTTTTGATTTTCCATTTCATGCTTTGATCAGAATGAGTGGACATTTCATCCCTTGGTCCAAACATCATGAGGCTGGGCCACCACCAGCGATTGATAGCATCCTGGCACATGGCTTTTTGTGCCGGAGTACCCTGGCTTAGAGTATATAAAATATCAAATCCCTGGCGCTGATGAAAGCTTTCTTCTTTGCATATCCGTACCATTGCCCGCGCATAAGGGCCATAGGATGTGCGGCAGAGCATGACCTGGTTCAGAATAGCTGCCCCATCTACCAGCCAGCCAATGGCGCCCATATCGGCCCAGGTTAATGAGGGATAGTTGAATATGGATGAATATTTTGCTTTGCCCGAAATTAATTGTTCCATCATGGTGAGGTAATCAATACCCAGTGTTTCCGCTGCGGAATATAAATACAGGCCATGGCCAGCTTCATCCTGTACTTTGGCCAACAGGATGGCTTTCCGTTTTAAAGTGGGTGCATATTTTATCCAGCCACCTTCAGGTAACATTCCCACGATTTCACTATGTGCATGTTGACTGATTTGGCGAATGAGCGTTTGCCGGTATTTTTCCGGCATCCAGTCTTTGGGTTCAATCTTCACTTCCTGTTCTATATTTTCATCGAATATTGCTTGCTGCGCATTTGTTTCCATATGTCTAATTTTCTTGTACAAAAATAACAAATTCAGGCTACAACGAACTGTTGTTCGTATAAAGGAATCATTAAATATTTTTCGGAATTACCGTGATATGGGTATAAAAAGAAAGAAATAGCAGATTATTTTTAGGTTTAAATTTTAATACTTATGCGGACAGTATTTTTATTATTAGCAGCTTTCCTGTTTTCAGCGGTTGTTTTGGCACAGCCGGTAGAAGAAAAAATGGAAAAATTGCATGTGGCTATTGATAGTGCCATGGATGAATCGGATTATGGATATGCCCTTGAAAGAGTAAATGAGGCATTGGCCTTGAAGCCGGCTGATTCCATTGCAAATGCACAAAAAATTTCCATCTTATTTGCCTTGCACCGGATTGATGATTTCCTCTTACAGGTAAAGCAGGTTTATCCTGTTAAAGATAGCGCTGCTCAAGTTATGGCGATATATTCCTTGCGGCGCGATTCCCGGGAGAAGACCGATTCGGCGCTGGTATGGCAGGAGCGGACTAAAATAGCCGATGCGGCCCTCGTACTCAATAGCAAAGATTCCTATGCAAATCTTTCCAAAGCCATTTTGGAAGCAGAAGCGAATAATAAAAATAGCAGCTTTTTGTATATGGATCAGGCGCTTGCTTTTATTGACACGGCCCGGTATGCTCAATTTCGGTTGATCAAAGCAGGGATCTATGCTGATTTTAATGAGAAAGAAGCTGCGATTAATGAATTAAAAGAATTGATAAGAATGAAACCTTTATTTGAAGAAGGTTATGAGCAACTCATCAATACGTACCGGCATTTCAATATGTTTTCAGAAGCACTCACTTTATTAGAAGAGCATAGTACAAAATTTGATATGACCACCGAAGACCTGGGAACAAAGTATTACATCTTACGTGATATGGGAAATAAAGAAGCAGCCTGTTCTGTAGTCAAAGAATTAGGAGATGATAATAGTTACATACAGGATGATGCAGCACAAAAGTTTGGTTGTCCTTTTTTGCTGGCACCTTTGTCAAAAGATGCGAATAGCGTGTATGATTACGAAGTGTATAGCGACAATAAAAGCTATAAGTTTACGGTGGAAAAAAACGGGAACACCTATACATCCGGTGACATACAATTTAACTGGAGCATGTCCGATCAGTTTGAAGAAATCAGTAAAGGAACGGTAGCTATGTCAAAAGCTGCATTGGATACGGCGCATACAATGCTCAATAAGTTTTCGAATGAGGAGGATTATGTGCTAACGGATAAAACGACTGTTTGGATCAGCCGGGCTGTTTTTGATGAAATAACGAAAAATGGTCAAACCAATTTAAATGTAGATGGAACCTGGCGCAGGTTCAAGTTTGTTCCCGATGCGGAAAATGAAAGTTATTACAATGCAGAGTTTACGTATAATGATGAAGGCTATAAACGGTTGCCGTATTTACATATAATTTCCGATGATGACGATCAATATGAAATTTGGATAAATAACGACAGGGACTATCCGCTCATAATCAGGATGGCAATTGATTTTGAAGTCACCTTAGATGTGGTAAGTGAATAAATAGCTATCAAAAAAGTATATCAATAGCTATTAACAGTTATCCCGTTTTACTGCTAATTATTTTATATCAAAATCAATAACCACTTTTGAAGAAACAGGTCGGCTCTGGCAGGTGAGGATATAGCCCTTTTCTACTTCTTCATCTTCCAGGCCATAATGCACTTTCATGTTCACTTCTCCTTCCAGTAATTTTGCCTTGCAGGTACAGCATACACCACCTTTACAGGCAAAGGGAAGATCAGCGCCTTTATCCAGGGCTGCATCGAGAATAGAATCGGTCATATCTTCCGGCATTTCAAAATCCATGAACCGGCCATCTATTTTAATTGATATTTTACTTGCCGATCCGGCCGCTTCGGGTTTTTTTATAACGGGTGTATCTACTACCTGTTGACCGGGTGTAGTAAATAATTCAAAATGGATTTTGCGGGGATCTACACCTCCGGACGTTAAAAATTCTCTTACGCTAAACAGCATGGTTTCAGGACCGCAAATAAAAAATTCATCCATTTTATGGTATTGCACCAGGGCATCCAGTTCCTTTAGTTTATCAAAAGAAATCCGGCCATTCAGGACTGGCGTTTCTGTCATTTCCCGGCTAAATAAGAAGACCAGGTTTAGCCGGGTGAGGTATAGGTTTTTCAGGTTTTGCAATTCTTCAAAGAAGATGATAGATTGCCGGGTTTTATTGCCATACACCAAGGTAAAACTGCTACGTGGTTCAGTTTTTAAGATACTTTTTAAAATAGAAATCACGGGTGTAATACCGCTGCCCGCAGCAAAAGCCAGGTAATTCTTTTGATTGGCCGGATCCAGCTTTATACTGAAATTGCCGGAAGGGGTCATCACTTCCACTTCATCGCCGGCTTTTAAATGCTCATTGGCAAAACTGGAGAACCGGCCATCCGCAACTTTTTTTACAGCTACTTTCCAAATCTTTTCATAGGGGGCGCTGCATAAAGAATAAGTTCGGCGTATTTCTTCCCCATTTATAAAAGTGCGAAAGTTTAAATGCTGACCATGAGTATAGGCAAATGATTCTTTCAATTGATCCGGAACATCCAGGGTGATGGATACACATTCTTTGGTTTCTTCCCGGATTTCTTTAACACGGAGTTTTTCAAAATGTAATGACATAAATGCTGCACTATTTCTTCAAGCCATTGATAAAAATGTTAACCATATTTTCTTCCAGTTCTGCCGCACTGATTTTATTGCTGCTACGGTGCCAGGATTCGATACCACTGATTGCATGCAACATGATCAGCACCGCTGTGGCGGTATCCATATTTTTTAAGGTTCCTGATTCAATCCCTTTTTTAATAATCCGGGCAAAACGTTTACGATATGTACGGCGCTGTTCCCTAAATTCCGATAAAGCAGGCTCAGCAAGATGGCGCCATTCCCGGTCACTGACAATAACCGTTTCAAAATCATCGATCATTTGGCGGATATGAAAGCGTATCAGTGTTTCTGTCTTTTGTAAAGGTGAATCCGGCGCTGATTCTGTTTCCTCCAAATGAGTAAAAAACCTACGGCCTACCAGGAAGCAGATATCTTTTAAGAGGTCGGCTTTGGAATCAATATGATTATACAGGCTCGATGCTTCCACACCTACTATACCGGCAAGGTCACGCATGCTGGCTGCTTTATAGCCTTTTTTCCTGAAAAGTGAAGCCGCCGCATGTAAGATAATTTCTTTACGTGATTGGTCATTAGTGGTGTGGATTCTTGCCATGGGGCAAAAATAAACCAGAAAGTCCATTATTTGATACAGGTCCGGAAGAATTAGTGAAAGATGTGTGGTATAAAAATAATAGGTTTGCGTTTCAAAAATTTCATCTATGTCATTAGTTGTTGTAGGTACCATGGCTTTTGATGCCATTGAAACCCCCTTCGGAAAATCCGACAGGATCGTCGGCGGCTCGGCTATGTATGTGGCGTATGCAGCCAATCATTTCATGCAACCGGTTCAGCAGGTTTCCATTGTTGGAGAGGATTTCCCCCAGGCAGAATTGGATAGTTTGCATAAGAATAATGTGGATACAACCGGTGTAGAAATTGTACCTGGTGGAAAATCTTTTTTCTGGAGTGGCAAATACCATATGGATATGAATGCAAGGGATACCCTGGTTACGGAATTGAATGTGCTGTCCCAGTTCAATCCTGTATTGCCGGAAGCCTATAAGCAATCCGAATTCCTGATGTTGGGAAATGTAATGCCTTCCCTGCAAAAAAAAGTAATTGAACAATTTTCCGTAAGACCGAAATTAATTGTGCTGGATACCATGAATTACTGGATGGATACAGCCATGGATGATTTGAGAGAGGTGTTGAAAATGGTGGATGTCATTTTGATCAATGATAGCGAGGCTCGCCAGTTATCACATGAATATTCTCTGGTTAAAGCAGCCAAGAAAATTTTAACGATGGGCCCCAAATACCTGATCATTAAAAAAGGAGAACATGGCGCTTTACTGTTTTATCAAAACAATGTCTTCTTTGCACCGGCCCTTCCTTTGGAAGAAGTGTATGACCCTACCGGTGCCGGGGATTCTTTTGCCGGCGGCTTTATCGGCCATCTCGCCCGTACCAGGGATATTTCTTATGAAAACATGAAAACGGCCATAATTGTGGGTAGCGCCATGGCCAGCTTTTGTGTGGAAAAATTTGGAATCGACCGGTTAAAAGAAGTAACCAAAGAAGAAATTGCTGTTCGCATTCATGATTTTGTGGAATTAGTCAACTTTGATATTTCATTAGTTTAACGGCCTTTTATCAAAAAAATCCTTTTCCCTAAAGGTTTATTTCTATATTTATTCCTTTCAAAAATTTAAAACCTTTATTTATGAAAACAAACTGGCTTATGCCGGCCCTGCTTTTCAGTGCAGGTGTCAGTCTATTTTCTTGCAAAGAAAATGGAACCGCTACAGGCGCTGCCCGGCAATTTATAGATACATCAGCAATGAATACGGCAATCAAACCGGGCGATAATTTCTTTTTATATGTAAATGGAAAATGGATTGAAAAAACACAAATCCCGGCTTCAGAATCAGATGCCGGCGCTTTCCTGGATTTGTATAATTCCACTAAAGAAAACCTGCATCACCTGTTAGATTCTATTTCAAAAGTCAGTACCAAACCGGGAAGCATAGAACAAAAGGTAGCCGATTTTTATGCCTCCGGAATGGATACGTCAACTATTGAAAAAAGAGGCTATGAACCCCTGAAACCCATCCTCGATAAAATTGATGCCATCAAAACACCGGCAGATATCATGCATTTTGTAACAGACCAGGCTAAGAATGGCAACATGTTGTTGATCAGTGGGTACATTGGGCCGGATGATAAAAACAGTGCGATGAATGTGGCGATATTTTCGCAAAGCGGTTTGGGTTTACCAGACCGGGATTATTATTTCAAAACAGATGCTGCCAATCTTGCCATCGTCAAAGCGTATCACACCTACCTGCAAAAACTTTTTACACTCACGGGAACAGATTCTGCAAGTGCTGCGAAAAACGTAGAAGCAGTATATAACCTGGAAAAACAAATGGCCTCCAGCCATAAAACAAATGTACAACTGCGCGACCCCGAGAGTAATTACCACATGATAAAAATGGATGCCCTGGTAAAAACAGATCCTGCTTTTGACTGGAAAAATACTTTAACCGGCCTGGGAATGCAGGTTGATTCAATAAACCTACAGCAACCGGAATTTTATGCAAAACTGAATTCATTACTGACGACGGTTCCCCTGGATACCTGGAAAGCATACCTGCGGGTGCATACCATAGGAAATTATGCCAATGCCCTCAGTAGCCCCTTTGTCATGGCCAGTTTCGAATTTTATAACAAAGCACTGAGTGGCCAGTCAGAACTGAAACCCAGGTGGGACCGGATGGTACGTTCAACAGATGGCAATCTTGGCGAAGCACTGGGTCAGTTATATGTAGAACGTTATTTTCCCCCGGAAGCCAAGAAGCGAATGCTGGAAATGGTCAATAACTTACAAACCGCTTTCGAAGCCAGAATTAAAAAGCTGGACTGGATGAGTGATAGTACAAAGGCTATAGCTATTGATAAACTGCATACCTTCCTGAAAAAAATCGGGTATCCCGATAAGTGGCGGGATTACAGCAAAGTGACCATTGCAAAAGATAAATATTTTGAAAACAGGGTAAGTGCCGCTGTAAATGAATATAATTATCAATTATCCAAATTGGGTAAACCGGTGGACAAAACCGAATGGGGAATGACACCGCCAACAATTAATGCATATTATAATCCAAGCTTTAATGAAATTGTTTTCCCCGCCGGTATTTTACAGTTTCCTTTCTTTGATCCCAATGCAGATGATGCCATCAACTATGGCGGTATTGGTATGGTGATCGGCCATGAAATGACCCATGGATTCGACGACCAGGGCTCACAATATGATAAAGAGGGAAACCTGAAGAACTGGTGGAGTGCACAGGATAATGAAAAGTTCAAAGCCAAAACAAAACAGGTAATTGACTTATATAATTCCTTTACCATATTGGATTCCCTGCATGTAAACGGAGCGCTAACTACCGGTGAAAATATTGCCGATATTGGTGGTATCTGCATTGCATATGATGCCTTTAAAATGACTAAGCAGGGTAAGGATACCACAAAAATTGATGGCTTTACACCGGATCAACGTTTCTTCATCAGCTTTGCACAGATATGGCGTTCAAAAGAAAAAGATGAATATGCCCGCATGCTGATCAACGTGGACCCACACTCACCACCCATGTACAGGGTGAACGGGCCCTTAATGAATTTTACCCCATTTTATACCGCTTTCAATGTACAACCGGGTGAAAAAATGTATGTACCGGAAGACAAACGGATAAAAATCTGGTAACGACTAAACTGAATAAAAGGAACGCATATCGAAATGCCGGTATGCGTTTTTTTATTTCTATTCAAAAAAGAAAAAATAATTTTGCCTTTAATTATTTTTTATGAAAGTAGCGGTAGTTGGCGCCACCGGCCTGGTGGGCACAAAAATGTTGCAGGTTTTGGCAGAACGGAATTTCCCGGTAGATGAATTGCTGCCGGTAGCCTCCGAAAAATCCTGGGGGAAAGAAATTTTATTTAAAGGGAAACCCTATACGATTCTTTCTCCCCAGGCCGCCATTGATGCAAAGCCGGCAGTAGCCATTTTTTCTGCCGGAGGGGAAACCTCTAAAACCTGGGCGCCCCGGTCTGCAGCAGCCGGCATAACCGTGATTGACAATTCAAGTGCCTGGCGGATGGATCCGGCGATCAGGTTGGTGGTTCCGGAAATCAATGCACATGTATTGTCGGCTACTGACAAGATCATTGCTAATCCAAATTGTTCTACGATTCAGATGGTGGTAGCCTTGTATCCTTTGCATAAAAAATATACTATTCGCCGGATCATTGCCAGTACATACCAGAGTGTAACCGGCACGGGGAAAAAGGCCGTAGATCAATTAATGAATGAACGAAAAAATGTACAAGGTGAAATGGCCTATGCCTATCCGATTGACCTGAATGTAATTCCTCAAATCGATGTGTTCCTGGAGAATGATTACACAAAAGAGGAAATGAAAATGATTGCGGAGACTAAAAAAATATTGAATGAACCTTCTTTACGTATTACGGCAACTACCGTTCGCATCCCGGTGATGGGTGGCCACAGTGAAAGTGTGAATGTGGAATTTGAAAATGATTTTACCATGGCTGAAGTAAAGCAACTGTTGGCTTCGGCACCCGGCATTATCGTGCAGGATAATCCGGGAACGCAACAATATCCCATGCCCTTACTGGCACAGGATAAAGATGAAGTCTTTGTGGGCCGGCTCCGGCGTGATGAGTCCCAGCCTAATACTTTGAACATGTGGATTGTCAGCGACAACCTGCGCAAAGGTGCTGCCACCAATGCTATTCAGATAGCCGAATATCTATTGCAACAAGGGATGCTGAAACAGGACTAACAAAAACGCCTCCTGCAGAGGAGGCGTCATCAGGTGTATATTGTATAGTTTATTCTTTTCCTTCAATTTCTTTTAGCAATAGTTCTGCTTCATCTGCATCAATATTTTTGAGCTTGTTATACACTTCCATGGCTTTGGCTTTTTGTTGCAAGCCCATATAACAATTGCCCAGGTAATGATATGCGAAAGAAGCAGAATCATTTAATTGAATGGCTTTCTGTAAAGCGGTAATACCATCATTATATTTATCCAGGTGCAAATACGCATAACCTAATTCAGTAAAGTTTTTATCGTTATCCGGTTCATATACAATAGCTTTTTTCAAAATGTCCAATGCATTTGTATATTCACTCATTTCATTATAGAGCCAACCCAAAGTATAATAATACTGTTTGGAATTTTCTTCATCATATTTCATGGCCAGTTCAAAATTGGTCAGGGCATCTTCATCCTGCATATCATCATAATAAATTTTGCCCAGGGCCCGGTATGCAACACCATAATTCGGTTTATAATCCAGGACTTTTTTATAAGCCTCTATAGCTTCCTCTTTTTTGTCTAAGCCCGTTTTGGCATAGCCAATTTCCACATATTTTTCAGCCTTGTCTTCATCATTAATGGGATTAAATTTGTTCAGGTAATTCAAGGCATCTTCATAATTTCCCAAATCGTTGCAGCACCAGCCAGCATAGAAATAAGCATTCGCCAGCCCCGGATCAAGTGATATCGCTTTTTTAAAGGCTTCCAAAGCTTCCGTACAATTTTCTTTATCCTTCAGGGCGATACCTTTATCATACATTTCCTGGGCAGTTTGAGAAAAGCTCAAAACGGATATTAGCAGGAATGACAGAGAGAATAGTGTCTTTTTCATACATTGTTATTTTTTAGATCAAAAGAGAACTTTTCCTCCCCTAAAATGTTTTCTTTGTTGTACCATGTATAACGCGAATTTTACCAGGAGAAATACAGTTTAAATTTAAAGCAAGATAACTATTCTTTCTAATCCATACATACCCATTTAAGGGTATATTTAGTTAGTTGCTCAATGTGCCGTCTTTTGCTTTTTCCTGCATCGTTTCATTGGCATAAATAGCCAGTTCCACTCGACGGTTTTTTATCCGGTTTTCCTCGCTGATATTGGGGTATTTTGGTTGGGTTTCACCATACCATTTAATGGTAAACCGATTTGACGGGATTCCTTTTGATTCGAGATATCCGCTTACCGAATAAGCTCTTTTTTCAGATAATTGCATATTATAGGCATCCGGACCTGTATCATCAGTATGGCCTTCCACCAGGATATTGGTTTCCGGGTATTTGATAAATACGTCTGCCAGTTTATCCAGGTTCTGTTTGGCTGAGTCACTGAGATCGCTGGAATTAATTTTAAATAATAAAGCAGAATTAAACGTTACAGCAATGCCTTCCCCTACCCTGTTTACTTCAGCACCCGGTACTGTACTTTTTATTTCTTTCGCCTGTTTATCCATTTTATTTCCGATGAGGTAGCCGGCTCCACCGCCAATGACAGCGCCCAGGATGACTCCCAATGCAGTATTATTTTTTCCGGCAATAATACCTCCGGCTGCTGCTCCGGCTGCTGCACCAATGCCGGTACCTTTTTGTGTATCATTCAGGCTTTTACAGCCGGGTAAAATCATTAACAATAAAGCGGGAATAAAGAATAATTTTTTCATCGTTCTAATTTTTTGTTGTTATTATGGGCATACCGCTAATTTCAGGAGGTCCATATTCATATCTTTTACACCATTGGTTGTTGCATTGTTGATGAGCGTACAAAGTTGTTGTTTCTCCGTTGCGTTCATTCGGGATGCCAGCTGATGTGCATCCATAGTATTATATTTCTTTTGATAATAATTGATGGTATTGGCTGCTTTTGCTTTCCATACTTCCGCATCATTTTTTCCATGGCTGATTGCCATATCGTAATATTTGGCTGCTTCTTCGAATTTTCCCGTAGCAACCTGGACATCTCCCTGTAACATATAAAAGTCTGGATTGGATGCATCCAGCGCAATGGCCTGCTGCAGGTTATTCATTGCATCTTCATACATTTTTTGCTGCAGGTTAATCTCAGCCATCTTAGCATAAATGGTAGCCCGCTCTTTTACATTCCTGTTTTTGGAGGTCAGGTCAATAACCGTATTGAAATCAGCCTGTGCATTGGCCACCTGTTTAAGGCCTAACTCGGCATTGGCTTTTTGAAAATAATTTTCTACACTATTCTTGTTGGTAGCCAACCCTTCATTTGCTGCATTTAAAGCGGCATCGTATTGTGCCAGGCCATTAAGCGCAGCCGCCTTTCCAGCATATCCTCTCTCCCGGGCATCGTAGGCTTTACAATTATCCAACACACGGCTATACTCCTCCAGGGCTTTTGTAAAATTTTTTTCCCGCAAGGATGCATCCGCCTGGGTAAGTAAATTATAACAGGCATTGGATGTGGTTATCAAGCCACTTTTGCATCCGGTAAATAAGAAAAATGCCAGGAAGGCAAAACCAAATCGCTTAACTAACATAAAATAAAATTTTTACCAAGTTCCGGATTGGTCGGAATTTGAGTGCTACGGGCATAAATTTAGTGTAAAATATTTATTTATTAAGGTAAAATTTTCCGGGGAAATGCTGGCAATATATCTTTGCGCAGCATGCAAAAAAAGCGTTCTTTAAATACCATACTCTCACCCGGCTTATTGCATTTATATGATATCTCCAATAGTATCGTGGTGATTATTGATGTATTCCGGGCGACCTCCACCATTGCCGCAGCCTTGTATAACGGCGCTTCAAAAGTTGTTCCGGTTGCTTCCGTTGAAGATTGCATTGCAACCGGGAAAAAATTAGGTGCGATAACCGCTGGTGAGCGGGATGGAAAAATCATTGAGGGCCTGCAACATGGGAATTCACCTTCCGAATATCCCCGTGAATTTATTGAAGGCAAAACCCTCGTACTGACTACGACCAATGGTACCCGGATGTTGCACCTGGCTACCAATCAACAGGCAGCCGGTATTATTACCGGTTCGTTTCCCAATCTTGATGCTGTTTGTGATTATATCATACATGCCGGAAAAAATGTAATGTTGGGCTGTTCTGCCTGGAAAGACCGGTTCAACCTGGAAGATACCTTATTTGCCGGCGCTGTCATTGACCGGGTAAAAAGTGATTTTGAAATTGCCTGCGACAGCAGCCTGATGGCATCTGAAATGTATGACCGGCACCGGAATGACCTGCACCAATTTATTCGAAAAACTGCACATTGGCACCGTCTTTCTGCGTATGGCCTGGAAGATGAAATGGAATGGTGTATTACAGAAAATGGCGCTAACGTCCTTCCCTTATACTCAGAAGGCGCCATCCAAAAAGTATAAATTAACAAAGCTTCCACGGATTTCTTTTCAAATCGTTTTTCTGCACCAGTGAAATTTTTTAATTTTGCAAAATTGGCCAAACCGTAATGGCTGGCTAAACAGATTTAGAATTTAAGCATGTAAATGGCACTTCCCCTTCTCCTCAAATATATCTATAATAATGGCACCGATGAATCAATCCGGCGAGGGAAAAAAATCCATAATCTCGGCCATATCGAATTGCTGGAATATGATGCTTTATTGAACAATGTTACATTTCGGATCCGCGATGATATGTATGCCACATACAATAAAGTACTGGTTAGTCATTTCAACCAGGAAAAAAATATTTCTGTTCGTTGCTCCTGTCCATATAACCTGGGTGAAATCTGCCGTCATGAAGCCGCTGCATTATTTCGCCTGCAGGAATTGATTGATAAAAATCTTTTAGGAGAAACAGAACTGAGCTATGA
Source organism: Parafilimonas sp. (assembly GCA_039811225.1). GTDB lineage: Bacteria > Bacteroidota > Bacteroidia > Chitinophagales > Chitinophagaceae > JAFDXJ01. The sequence goes on along the minus strand of JBDHYG010000015.1, from coordinate 27,328 downwards.
CCAGCAGCATACGGTGATAAAAATGAAACGCCTGGAAATACGCCTCATCAAAATGCTGGCTTCTCCACAGGATGTGGAATTAGCGGAAGAATTTCTCCAGGCAGGTAAGGCCACAATCCTGGAAGCAGAAAATGAAAAAGTGCAAGCTACCATTACAAAGAATGAACAGGTTTTCCATTTATTTATTCAAAAAAATGAAGAACGGAATTTAGATACCCGCTGTGATTGTGGATCCACCACCAGCCATCCGCTATGCCTGCATAAGACTATCCTGTTTCTGCAACTGGCGCGTGAAAATGGCCCGGATTTTTTTGATACCATCCGCAACCTGGATAAAGAAAAAAATAAATTGCTTTCATTATATGGTTATTCATTAGAGGATAACCTTGATGGAAAATTTGCGTTTACCTATAAAGACGGAAAACCTTTTTTACGCATTTTAGATACTTCCATCAAACGCATACAGGTGCTTCCTCCACGGCCTTCACCGGCAGAACCAGTCCAGGTAGAAACCGAGACATTGCCACCGGTTATCAGTACAAAAAAACTGGGGGTAGTTCTGCGATGCGATAACAGTCAATATCCCTACCTGCAACTGCATGCTGTATATGGGGAAGCTGATGAAGAAAGAGAAATATTTATAAATAAAGCCGAACGCCTGGACCTGACCAAATTCCTGGATACGGAAACATTTTCAGAGCTTGAAAAAACAATCCTGTTTAATCTCCGGAAATGCCTGCCCATGGAATTGGATCGGTTCTTAACCAGGAATTCACCCTTTAGTGGTATCTGGGAAAATATCATCCAGGTGCAGGATGAAACCCTGGCACCGGAGACAAAACAGATGATCCTGGAATACCTGCAACCAAAATATGGTAAACTTTTTTCCGCACTGGCAACACAAAAATTGAGCTTCTTCCTGGAGCCACATAAATCGTTTGTAACCGGAAATTTTGTCCCGGTAACTATCAGCGAAGAACGGATCAAACCCTGTTTTTCCGTGAAGCAGGATAACGACGGTTTTGAAATTTCCTGTAATATAAAATTACCGGAAGGATATTATAATATCACTAATAATGAGATCGCATCGCCTGCCCTGTTTAAATTTCATGACCGGTTATACCTGTGGAGCCAGGCCGAAGATATCATCCAGGCAGAAAAATTTTTACCAACCGGAAAGATCCGGATACCAGCAACTGAATGGAAAAATACACTCGAAGCATTGATCTTGCCGTTGTCTAAAACCTATGAAGTGCAATTCCATCACGTGGAGAAGGAAGAGTGGAAAAACCTGGAGCCCGGGGTAAAACTGGTTTTGAAAGAACGGGGTGATTATTTGTTGCTGCATGCTGTTTTTACATATGGTGAATATGTGGTGAAGGCAAATGATAAGGAAAAACTGTTGTTGTATAAAAATAATAAGTTAGTAGTCATTCACCGGAATATAGTGGCCGAAGAAGCATTTATGCAAAAGCTGGAAGCACTGCATTCTCAATTTAAAAAGACCGACGAATTCCATACGCTTGCCCTGAAAGGCACAGAAGTATTGAAAAATAACTGGTTCTTTTTATTTGCAGATGCAATCAAAGAATTGAATATTGCCGTAGAAGGATTTGATACACTCAAAAAATTCCGCTTTAATACAGCACGGCCGACAACCCGCATCCAAATCAGCAGCAACATTGATTGGTTCGATGCCAAAGTGGATATTCATTTTAATGGCAACCCGGTAAAAATTGCGGATATCAAAAAAGCATTGGGCCAGCAGCAACAATATGTTCAACTGGAGGATGGCAGCCTCGGTATTTTACCGGAAGAATGGTTGCAAAAATACAGCCTGTTATTCCGGGTGGGTGAAGGAAAAAATGATAACCTGAAACTAAGCCGTTACCATTATAGCGTTATCGAAGACTTGTATGAGCAACGGGATGAAAATGAATTACAGATTCAACTTGATGAAAAATACCGGCGACTGAAAGATCATTTTTCTATTTCTGAAGTACCGGCGCCCGCTCACCTGCAAACTATTTTAAGACCTTACCAGGTCGCCGGCTTTCATTGGCTGCATTATTTGAACCAGGTAAATTGGGGTGGTATCCTTGCAGATGATATGGGCCTGGGTAAAACCATACAGGCATTGGCTTTTGTAGAACATTTCAAAACACAACAAGGAACTGTGAAGGCCTTGGTGGTTTGTCCTACTACGCTGATGTTTAACTGGGAAAATGAAATACAAAAATTCACTCCCTCCCTGTCGCATCATGTACACCATGGTGGTGCCCGGGACCAGTCGATCCTGCTAAAAGATGAAGTGGATATTTTCATAACTACGTATGGAACTTTGCGTAGCGATATCCGTTACTTTAAAGAAATCCCGTTTGATTATATCATCCTTGATGAAAGCCAGGCGATTAAAAATCCGGCCAGTAAAATTGCCAAAGCCGTTACCTTATTGAAGGGCACCCATAAACTTTGCCTGAGTGGTACGCCATTGCAAAACAACACGTTTGACCTGTATGCACAAATGAATTTTCTCAATCCGGGTATGCTGGGCAGCATGGAATTTTTCAAACAGGAATTTGCTATCCCCATTGATAAATTGGGAATACCCGAAAATAAAGAGCACCTGCGCAAATTGTTATATCCTTTTATTCTTCGCCGGACGAAAGAACAAGTGGCAAAAGATCTACCGGAAAAGCATGAACAGATTGTGTATTGCGAAATGGGGCGTGAACAACGCACTATTTATGATGCGTACCGGAATGAAATCCGCAGTAAATTATTGGGAGAAGTAGAGGCACAGGGAGTAGCTAAATCCCAATTGTCCATTTTACAAGGCCTCATGAAACTGCGGCAGATTTGCGATAGCCCCGCAATACTAAAGGAGGAGAAAGTATTTCCCAATTACTCTGCGAAATTGGATGAACTCACGCGGGAGATAACGGAAAATATCGGGGACCATAAAGCATTGATCTTTTCTCAATTCCTGGGGATGCTGGCATTGATTAAAGCAAATCTGCAGGAAATGGGAATTAATTTTGAGTATTTTGATGGCAGTACTTCCGCAACGGAAAGAGAAAGGGCTATCCGGCATTTTCAGGAAGATAAAGAATGCCGGGTTTTCCTCATCTCATTGAAAGCCGGCGGGGTGGGTCTCAATTTAACTTCTGCGGATTATGTATATATCATTGATCCCTGGTGGAACCCCGCGGTTGAGCAGCAAGCCATTGACCGGACACATCGTATCGGCCAAACGAAGAATATTTTTGCTTACCGCATGATTTGTACAAATACGGTGGAAGATAAAATCTTACAACTCCAGGAAAAAAAGAAAGCATTGGCTGCTGACCTGATCACCGATGATACCGGTTTCGTGAAAAACCTGACCAAAGAAGATATCGAATACCTGTTCAGTTAATTTGGTTACAACCGAACGCCGGCTTTGATCGCTACCGGCAACGTATTTTCCGGAGGCGGGATCGGGCAATTATAACCTTCTGTGTAGGCGCAATAGGGCTGATAAGCTAAATTGAAATTCAGTATAATATCTTCTTTATCCGGGATGAGTAAATCCAGGTAACGACCACCTCCATAGGTTTCTTTTCCACTGGTAGCATCTCGGAAAGGAATGAACAGGTAATTTTCATAGCCTTTTTTTTCTTTCAGGTCAAGGGATTGATATACATCCAATGAATAAACATGATTATCTATGGAAAATTGTACGGAACCATACAGGTGATATTTCTTCTCTTTATGTGACGATGTTTCCATGATAAACACTTTGTCGGAGTTCGACCTTGTAAAATGTGCCTGTAGTACCAGTCCCAGGTTTTCGGGGAAAAATTGAATGCCTTTAAAATTTTTTTGTTGCTCTTCTTTCAGTGGTGTCAAATAGGGATTGGCATATTCATCCTGCAGCGATGTTTGAAAATTTTTTATGTCTTTGCGGATGGATGCGGTATCGAATTGGGCAAATGTGTGAAGAGAAAAAAAACCAGTGGCAAGGAATAAAATAAGTTTCCGTTTCATACAGCAAAGTTAGAACTTATTTTTCCACATCATACTTTCTACCGGCTTGTTGGGCTGATGGCTGTATTTGGCATCTTTTTTCTGGTTGTATTTAATTTTTATTTCTCCTTCAACGGGGAAATAAATCAACTGGCCAATGGGCATGCCGGCGTATATACGCACCGGTTGTTTTACAGAAATTTCGAGGGTCCAGTTACCACAAAAGCCCACATCGCCTTTCCCGGCAGTAGCATGAATATCTATCCCCAGGCGGCCGGTGGAAGATTTACCTTCAAGAAAAGGGACATGCGCATGAGTTTCGGTATATTCTTCCGTAACCCCTAAGTAAAACACATGTGGTTGCAATACAAAACCTTCTTCGGGAATATCAAAAAATTCTATTTCATTGTGTTTTTTGGCATCGAGTATTTCATCCTTGTATTTGGCCAGGCATTTTCCCAAATGCACATCATAGCTATTGCTTCCCAGGAATTGCCGGTCGTAGGGCGTAATTACAATGGTCTTTTTTTCAATTTCCTCGAGGATCCGGGTATCGGAAAGTATCATGGATGAAGTTTATAACAGTGAAAAATTTCCTGCAAATAAAATACTTTTGTTCATACCATTTTAAAAAAACCTGCAGGAAAAAATGCAGGGAAAATAAAAGTGCCACTTTATTTCCAGCAACATATCGATCAAAATTCCCGCCTGGGGATATGGAAAATCACGGAAGAAGAATCCTTTTTTTTAAACATTGTTTCCCCGGTAAAAAAAATTGCACATCCGCATAAACGTTTGCAACACCTGGCAGCCTATTATTTACTTCAGAGATTGGAACCGGGCTTTCCAATGGACGATATCCGTATTGATGTACATGATAAACCATTTCTTTTATCCGGTGACTGTTTCTTCTCATTGGCGCATAGTGGTGATTTTGCAGCAGTCATTGTCAGTAAAGAACGGCCGGTGGGAATAGATATTGAAGCAATCACGGAAAAACCTTTTATAGTTCGGCATAAATTTTTAAAAGTAGATGAAATGATATTGTTGGAAACGGACCATGACTTACCAACAGATTTCACTACCCGATATGTTATTGCCTGGAGCCTGAAAGAAGCGGTATATAAATGTGGAGGCAATGGCAGTATTTCATTAAAAAATCAAATTGATATAACACAGGCTGATTGGCCGGCAGGTGGCCGGTTCCGGCTGGATTTGCAGGTTGAGGATTTAATAAAAACCTATTCTTTGCATGCAAAAATTATTGAAAACCTTTGCCTGGCCTGGGTATTGGCTTAAATATGCGGACCTGTATTCCAGGTATTTTTCCTGGATAGCATGAAGCAAAAATTAAAGGACCACTGTATATTTCAGAATGGATGTAATGAAGCGCCCGGATTGATTTTGCAAAAAACAGCATAAATCTTAATAGGGAATTTGAACTATAAAAACAATCCGCTAAGTTTACAACTCTTTATTTTCGTCCACTGCCAGATAAGAAAAATGGAATAGTATATATGCTGCCAGGAAAAAAACCCAATGCAATCATTTTAACGAATGGCCATCTGACAGCCATCGATGCGAAAACAGCGCATGGGTTGATCAGGGGTACCGATCGTTTTCATATAGTTGCCGTGATTGATCATGCAAGCGCTGGCAAAGATGCAGGAGAAGTATTAGACGGGCACACCCGGCAGATACCGGTATTGGCTACACTGGAGGAAGCGTTACAAAAAATTCCGGGAATTCAATATTGTATCATTGGCATAGCAACGGTAGGTGGCAGGTTGCCAGCTGATTTTTTACCCGTCATCCGGGAATGCTTAATGCATCATATTTCCATAATCAATGGCCTGCATGAATTTTTAACGGAAAAACCGGAGCTGGTAGAGTTGGCAAAAAAGTACCAGGCGGAATTACGAGATATCCGAAAACCGAAAAGCCTCAACGAATTGCATTTCTGGACAGGAGAAATTTTTTCGGTGCCTTCCCCGGTCATAGCGGTTTTAGGTACCGATTGTGCATTGGGCAAACGTACCACATGCCGGATGATAGTACAGGCATGTCAAAAAAATAAGATACAAGCCGAAATGATTTATACCGGGCAAACAGGTTGGATGCAGGGTGGCCGGTATGGTTTTATTGTGGATTCAACACTGAATGATTTTATTTCCGGTGAATTGGAACAGGCTATTGTCACTTGCTGGAAAGAAACCAAGGCAGCCGTGATATTTATTGAAGGTCAATCAGCGTTGCGCAACCCCACTGGGCCATGTGGCGCAGAAATGCTTGTTTCAGGAAATGCCAAACAGGTGGTATTGATTCATGCGCCCAAAAGAAAATATTATGAACACCTGCCGGAATGGGGCGAAATACATGATTTAGCTTCTGAAATAGAATTGATAAAAATGTATGGATCTTCTGTTATAGCTTTGGTGTTAAATACAGAAAATTGTACACCGGAAGAAGCGATTGCCTTTCAGCAGCAATATGAACAGAAATTCCAATTACCGGTACTGCTCCCTTTGCAACAAGGCGTGGACCAGATTGTACCAGTGATACAAGCACTCTTAAAAAAACCTATATGAAAATCATCTCCACACATACCTGGCTCCAAAGTTTGCCACTGAAGAAATCCTATACCATTGCTTATAAAACTATTTCTTCTACCGAGATCCTGTTTTTTGAAATTACCCTGGAGAATGGTATCAAAGGTGTTGGTGCGGCCAATCCTTTCCCGGAAGTGGTGGGTGAAACACCGGCACAAACACACCGGCATTTACAATCAGATGTAGTGCAGCGCCTCAAAGGCAGGGATATCCGTCATTTCCTGGCAATCATTGATGAAATGACACAACATTTTCCCGATGCCCCGGGAACAGTGGCTGCTATTGATATTGCCCTGCATGATGCTTTTGGAAAATATATGCAGATACCGGTCCTGGAATTCTATGGACAGAAGATCAGTCCTTTGCCCACTTCCATTACGATTGGCATTAAAGAAATTGCCGACATGATTGAAGAAGCCCGCGCCCATTACCATGCGGGTTTTCGTGTGTTAAAAATCAAGACCGGCCTGAATGTGGAAGAAGATGTGGAAAGGGTGAAAAAACTATCAGAAATTTTTGGTGGAAAAATGATCCTTCGAGTGGATGCGAACCAGGGATATACCTTAGAACAGCTTCAAAAATTTATAAAGGAAACAGCAAATGTGCCCATCGAATTAATCGAACAACCATTACCCGCAAAAAAGGAACAGGACCTGCTTCAATTAACGGAAGCGGACAGAAAAAAGATCTGTGCCGACGAATCTTTATTGAATGCCAATAGTGCGGTGCATTTAGCACAGACGCCGCAACCCTTTGGGATATTCAATATTAAATTGATGAAATGCGGAGGCATACGCGCGGCTTCTGAAATTGCCCTTATTGCCAGGTATGCCGGCATACAACTTTTCTGGGGCTGTAATGATGAAAGTATCATCAGTATTACGGCCGCGCTGCATATTGCCTATGCCTGCAGCAATACAAAATACCTTGACCTGGATGGCAGTTTTGATTTAAGCAGAGACCTGGTTACCGGGGGATTTATATTGAAGGACGGTTACCTCTATTGCGCGCCAGGCGCTGGTTTGGGCCTTCAATATGCATAAGGAGACCAATAGCCTCATCTTTTAATTGGAAAAAGATGGTTACCTTGCAGGCACAAAGCCCATGAAAAATTTCTTACAAAATATTGGCAGATCATTGAAACGATTCTTTTCGTTTCTGTTCACACGACAAAAAGATTGTTGTAAATAAATTTAGATATTCAGGCCACCACATACACTGATTACCTGGCCCGTAATATAAGCGCTCATATCACTGGCAAGGAATAAAGTGGTCTGAGCAATTTCACGGGCCTGTGCAAAACGGCCTAATGGAATTTTTTTCAAAAATTCATCACCGGCATTACCTTCTTTCAGGTAATGTGTCATATCGGTTTCTACAAAACCCGGTGCAATAGCATTGCAACGCACATTGCGGCTTCCCAATTCCAAGGCAACTGATTTGGTAAAACCAATGATACCGGCTTTACTGGCGGCATAGCTGCTTTGGCCGGCATTGCCACGTACACCAATGATAGAGCTCATATTGATGATACTGCCTGCTTTGGCTTTCATCATCGGTCGAATTACCTGCTTGGTCATATTGAAAACACTCTTAAGATTGGTTTGCATTACATCGTCCCATTGTTCCGGTGTAATCCGCAATAACAAATTGTCTTTGCTGATACCGGCATTATTGACACATACATCTACCCCACCAAATTCTTTCACCACTTGTTGTACCAATGTTTCACAGGCATTGAAATCACCGGCATTACTTTGATATGCTTTGGCTTTTACACCCAGTCCTTCCAGTTTTTTTTCCAGGGCAGCAGCTCTTTCCCCACTGCTGTCACTCACATAGGTAAAAGCAATATGGCCACCCTGGGCAGCCAGTTCCAGTGCAATGGCTTCACCAATACCCCGGGCTGCGCCGGTAACTATGCAGACTTTATTTTCCAGTAATTTCATACATATTTTTTTGAAATAAATAAAAATTGAAAGGCAAAAGCAATATCCGGTTTTTATTTTTTCCGGCAAATAAAATTAACCATTTCAAGCGAATCAAGACCATTTTCTTTTTCACGCGCTTCTACTTCAAATTTATTTTTTGTATAGCCCCGTATCATACTTTCCCCGATATATTTCAGCATGAAAGTTACAAGGCCATATTGCTCGAACTGCCGGACATGGGCTAATTCATGCCGTTTCCATTTTTCATTCAGGCAAAAATCCCGGAAAGACGCATTCCATAAATGAATGGTATGGCCTATGACGATGGCCATGGTTTTTTTTCTTAAAAAAAAGGCAGCCCATTTAGCCGGCCAGGATTGTTCCTTAATGATGATATCCATTTTGCCGGGTTTATTGAATGGCGCCTAATTCTTTCCAGGCTGCGAGAATCTCCTGCACATGCTGTTTGCTTTTGGGCTTATGGATGATTTTTTGAATAAGCCCTTTTTCATCCACGAGGAAAGTCGTCCGGTGCAAACCCAGGAATTCCCGGCCCATAAATTTTTTGGGTGACCATACCCCAAAGAGATCGGCAATGCGATGATCCGTATCGGCAATCAGTGGAAAAGGCAATTGATATTTTTTGATAAATTTCCGGTGCGATTTTTCATCATCCGTACTAATACCAATGATTTCGATGTGCGCTTTTTTCAGTGCAGTATAATGATCACGGATATTGCATGCCTGCGTGGTACAGGTGGGTGTATTGTCATGCGGATAAAAATAAATCACCCACTTCTTTCCTTTAAAATCAGCAGATGCAATGGTTTTGCCGTCCTGGTCTTGTCCGGAAAAAGCGGGTACTTTATCCCCTTCTGTTAAATGCGTGATCATGCTTAATTTTTTGTAAAGGTAAATGTATGTGTGGTCTCATTGCCTGCTATATCTGTTGCGGTACAGACCAATGTATGTTTCCCCTTTGGGCAAAAACTATCAAAATTGTAAGTATAAAGACCATTCCGTTGTGCCAGTAAAATCCATTGGCCATCTAAGAATGCAGTAACCTGAGTTACCCCACTGGCAGCATCTGTTACCCGGAAGGATAATTTTTTTTGTGCAGAAAAAGATTGCCCGTTTTCCCATCCACTTGTTTTAATGGATGGAGGGACACTATCTATGACAAGATTAAATTTTCCCAAATCCCGGAAAGAAGCCTGCATACGGTTACCGGCCCATTTTCCTTTTTTATAAATTTTACTTTTCCCCGAAATCAATTGCATCACAACAAATTTTTTCAACGAATCATTTTCCGGTAGAAATGATTGTATGGACATGTCATATTCATCATGGACAGGAATGGTATAATTACTTAAAGCTATTACAGGTGAGATGCGGTTGTTTCCCGGATCGATCGTTTCTGAATAAGTAAATGGAAAGGATTCATAAAAAGCCCGGGCAGAAAAATCTGCTGTGAAATATTTTCCGGATGCCTGATTAGCCATTCCCGGCATAAAGGGTACAGTATGTTCCGGTGTAGTGATCATTTTATTGGTAACCTCACCCAATTGAATTTTAAACCGTAAAGTGGATGTATTCCCTTTTATGTCTTTTACGGTAATCTCCATGCTATGGGGTTGATTATCGGTAAGAATAATCAATCCCTCTTGCCCTGTTTTTGAAAAAATACCCAGTTCATTGCCTGGCAGTTTAAAAATATATTGTATATATTTTTTTTGTTGTTCATACACGCTATAATCAATGGAAGCATTTACGTACCTTGTTTCGTCATAAGAAATGGAATCCAGTTTGAAAGAAAAAACCGGTTGTGCATCCATGTATAATTGTGCCTCGTAGATACCATGATAAAAGGGTGAGTTACTGCTTTTATCTTTTGCATTCAGGGCAAAACTAACCAGGGGAGAATGAACGGTAATCACTGCTTCGCGGGTTTTATAATTGCCCGCTTCTCCAGAAATGCTTATCCCCTGCGGTTCCTGGAAGGCGGTAGGATAACGCCGGTCATACAAGTACAGGGCATTTATTTCCGGTCTCCGGGAATCGGGAATCGAAAAGCCAAATAGTTCCGGGTTATAATTTTTTTCCGTAGCGGTATTCCTGATTTCAAAATGCAGGTGTGGCCCGGCGGATGCACCGGTATTTCCACTGTATGCAATGAAGTCACCTTTTTTTACGGGAAATAGAGAAGGTGGTAAAATGGCATCCTGCGCCCAGGATTGTTCTGCATATTGTTTTTGAAAAATATAATCTGCCACCTCTTTTTTAAACGCATTTAAATGAGCATACAAAGAAGTGAAGCCATTGGGATGCGTGATGTACAGGGCATTCCCGAATCCGCCTTTTTCTATTTTGATCCGGCTGATATAGCCATCTGCCACGGCGTACACCGGCAGGTTTTCCCGTGATTCCGTGCGGATATCCAGGCCCATATGAAAATGATTGGGCCGTAATTCACCAAAGTTGGCGGACAGTTGAATGGGGATATCCAAAGGGTCGCGAAAATATGTCGGGCTTATCATTACTGCATCAGATTGTGCCTGCATGCTTATGGTACTTATCAATAAAACAGAAAGTGAAACCAGGTGTTTAGCGAAGGAAAAATTCATGTGAACAAATATAGTACTTAAGCAGGCATGATTTTTTTACTGTGGAGAAATTGATGTTGGAAGAAAATGGAAGAGCCTGAAAAAAATTATTTATGAGTTTAAGCCTGGTGTAATGCTTTTATTTTTTCGGCGATTACTTCTGGTGCCAATACTTCTTCAAAATATTTTCTTGCCTGTTGCCGGAGTTTTTCCCGTAAGGGTTTATTAGCGATCAGTTCCTGTAATTTTTTTTCTATATCATCTTCTTCACCGGTGGTGGATATATAATGTTCCTGGCCTATCGGGTCCCGGGGAAATTTCCTGGTAAAGGGAGTGGACAGAATGACTTTTCCAAAACAAAAAAACTCACCCAGCTTCCAGCCATGACAATCCTGTACTGCCGGGGTATTGAAGGCCACACAAGACCGGGCCATTTTTTGCATATAAGTTTGCATCGGTATGCGGGCCGGCAGGGTTAGTTCTTCCCAGCCGGGAACATCATTGTTTTTTCGGGGCGCAAATCCACCTTCAAATTTCAGTGCCTTCATTTTTTTACAAACCCTGATAAAATTTGCCCGGAATTGATTGGTACGGATTTCCCGCTTCCAAATACTGCCGGTGAAAAAAATATAGTTCTCTTCTGTTGCATACGGGTCATAATCCCGGATGCATGGCCTGTTCCATTGTGCTTTATAATGAGAGAAAAATTGCCGGGCATTTTTTATCCGGTGATGGGCTTTCATATAATTCCTGATTGCCCAAAAAATAGTTTGATACCCGTTTAAAAACCGGATGCCAAATCCCGGGCCGATAGAAATTATTTTATTGGGAATAGCTTTAGCATTCGGGTCGATATTGATTTTTAAATAATAATCACTCCAGGAAAGTGCGGCTTCCTGCCAGTTGGCCGCATCAGCATAATCTATAATGAACTTCGTTGATTTATTGGCACCCTGAACAATGAAGGCAATTACCGGTTCTGAAAAATGAAGATCACTAAAATAGCGATTATTAAAAGTAACCTGTTTGCGGCCAAATACATCCTGCAGGCCTTTTATATAAAAAGAAGCGTAGCATATATTCACAGACGGATCAAGGTAAACGTTCAGCATAGAAAAATATTTGCAGGCTGTGAAAACGGCACTCTTTTCATTTTACCGGGAATGATTTTTTACAATATTGGAAGCTTCCAGGTTTTCTCCTTTATGAATAAAAATAAGGTTATGATAAAAATGAATGGATGTAATCATTTTATCAAAAGAACGCTCTATATAATTTTCATCTGTTATTTCCTGGTAATTGAGGCCATCGGTAAGGCTTTTGAAAAAGTTCATCGAAGTCGCCGGGTTTTGAAGATTTTTACTATCCCCACCAAAATCTTCCCAGTACGATGTTTGTATATCTTCTACTACATATATACCTCCCTTCTTGAGTTTGGGAAAAAGTAGTTTAAATGTTTCAATTACATGTTTATTTACATGGCTACCGTCATCAATAATGATATCCAACGGGCCGGTTTCATTCGTCACTTTTTCCAGGAATTGTTGATCAACCTGGCTGCCCTGGAAAATTTTTATCCGGCGCTCCTGCAATGCTGATTTATCATATATGTCCACACCGTAAATTTTTCCTTTTGGAAAATATTTTTTCCACATAAGCAAAGAACCTCCCCCTAATTTGGGGTGGCTGTATCCGCCCACACCTATTTCAAGAAGCGCCAGTTTTTTATTTTTAAATGGCAGGAAATGTTGCATATAATGTTGTGTATAAGCATGTGCACCGGCTTTATCCGTGCCACTTAATTTTGCCAGCATAGACAAGTCATTAGAAACAAATGGACCTAACAGGTTGGTCAGTTTTCGCCGAAATGAAGTCCTTTGTTCAGTAGAAAGCCGCTGTTTCAGTCGGTCCTTTATTTTTGAGATGATCTTGTTTTCTTTTTTCAAATCTGTAATACAATGTTTTTTTGAAATGCAATGGACATGCAGGATTCCATCGGCTAAATTATTTGTTTTTTAAGGAAAACCAAGATGCTTCTTTCCGGAATTGTTATTATTTATTCTCAGGAAAAAACACCAAAAGTGAACCTTTCACAGTGAAGATAAAAATCCTTGCTTACATTCATTTTGGAGATGCATCTTTTACGATACCATGAATAGGTATTAATTTTATAAAAAAATATCCTGCGGCAACCTGCACATTATAAGACCCCTATTTGCTTGCTCTTGTTTACGCTACTCTGTATAACAGGAGCCCGGCTACATGCACAAAACAAGAGTTCGGATCTGCGGTTTTTCTTTGACCATATTACTACAACAAATGGGTTATCCGGCAACCATGTAAATTGTATCTTTCTCGATCACCGGGGCTTCCTGTGGATCGGGACAGATAACGGTTTAAATGAGTATGATGGAAGAAATATGGTGGTATTCCGGCATAACCGGTTTGTGCCAACAACCATAGTTGATAATTCCATCTTAAGTATTACAGAAGATGATAGTGGTTATTTATGGCTGGGCACCATGAATGGCATCAGCCGGTTTAATCCGTATAATCAAAAAAGCATTAATTATCAACATGACCCGGCACATCCGACTTCATTGAATGATGATTTCAAATGTTATGTGTATATAGATAAATATAAAACTATTTGGATCGGTAACCATAGGGGTGTTTCTTACTTTAATCAACAAACCAGGCAATTTAGTCCAGTACGAATTCTACCGGATTCATTAAACATAAAACCTTTTTCTGCCACGAGCTCATTCCTGGAAGATCAGCAAGGCCGGTTTTGGATCGGCACCTATTCTGGCCTGGTTCTTTATGACAGAAAAACGAAACAGGCAAAGCAATTTGTTTTACAAAAAGGAGAAAAAAACAAAAGTAACAATAACATCACGGCACTTTATTGTGATCATACCGGCCGAATTTGGGTCGGCACCTGGGGAAATGGCATAGCACTATTTGACCCAACTACACAAAGTTTTCACGCATACAAATGGAACAAATCATATGGTTTTGAAGGCACGGCAAATATTGTAACCGCTATTCATGAAACCAATGCCCCGGATGGCAATTATATTTTATGGGCAGGAACAACAGAAGGTTTGTTGAAAATAAATCACGTTCCTTTGAATGATCAGTCTGTTACCTGGATTCATCCCGACCCACAGGACCCACACGCGTTGAATGATCCGCAAATTACCAGTTTACTTACCAATGGTAACCAGATTTTGTGGATCGGCACGAAAAAAGGGATTAACCAGTTGTCTTCCGGCAATCAACGCTTTTCGCAAATCCATGCATTTACAGGGAGCCCGACAAAAATAATTGTTGATACAATAGCCAACCGGGCTACATATTTTATCAGCGCCTGGTATGGAAATGGCCTTACCCAATTTGATACAAATTTTCATGTCCTCCGTACTTGGAATAAAGTTCCACTTCATGCCACTTCTCCGGATAACCGCCAGGTAAGCAGCTTCCTCAGAGCAAGAGACGGCAGTTTTTGGCTGGCCACATTCAATGGCTTGTATCACTATAATATAAAGAGTGGTCAATTCAACTCCTTTTTACATAAAGCCGGTGACGTCAATTCACTGGCAAGCAATAAGACCACGGCAATCGCGGAAGACGCCCATGGAAATATCTGGATCGGCACTTATGGCCGTGGTGTGGACCGCTATGATCCGGGAAAAAATTTGTTCACTCATTTTATTCATAGCGCTACTGATAGTACAAGCCTCGTGGATAACCTGGTTTGGAGTATTTACAATGACCGGCAAAATAAAATTTGGATATCAACTAATCAGGGCATCAGTGTTTTCAACGAGAAAGCAGAAAATTTTTCCAATTTTTTTGATGACCTGCATAATCCGGCATCATTACAAGGGCAAGAAATTAATGGCGTGCTCGAAGAAAAAGACGGGACCTATTGGATCATTACAGATAAAGGCTTAAATCATTTTGATTGGCATAAAAAGCAGTTTACCCTTTATGGTAATGGAGAAGGTTTGCAGAATGATAATATTTATGCTTTCACCGAAGATAAAGAAGGCACTTTATGGATGAGTACACCAGATGGAATTTCCAGTTTTAATACCCGGACAAAAACATTTACCAATTATGGAGAACAAAATGGCCTCGCGAATGAAATCAATGGGCCCATGGTTACCCTGGATAATGGGATGATCCTGGCGGGCGGCAATAATTTTATTTTACAATTTAATCCGGCTGCATTCCGTATCGTTTCCGGGCCACCAACTGTGTATATCACACAACTACTGATTGCCGGGAAGCCGATTGTTTTTGATAAGCCGGTGACAGAAAGCGGTACTATCATCCTGGCGTATCCGAAAAATTCTTTTAGTTGCAGTTTTACAGCTCCGGATTTTTTTAATGGCGCTGCCGTGAAATATGCATACCGCTTATCCGGCGTGGATGCAGACTGGGTGCAGGCAGGCAACCGGAATTTTTTAGCCTACTACAATCTTGCTGCGGGTAAATATGTATTACACATTAAAGCAGCGAATAGTGAAGGCATTTGGAATGAAAAAGGGATTGCTGTAAATATTGAAGTGCTTCCACCCTTCTGGCAAACAACCTGGTTCAAAATCATGGCGCTGCTGTTTTTAGCGCTTTGTATTTATTTATTGTTTGCATTTAGGGTACGTGCAATTCGCAAAAGGGAAGCGCTCAAGACCCAGGTAAATAAACAAATGGCCGATATGCGGTTAAAAGTCCTGCGTACACGCATCAACCCGCATTTTATGTTTAATGCATTAAACTCCATCCAGGAATGTATTTACACGCAAAAAACAGAAACTGCATCGAAGTATCTATCCAAGTTTTCGTTATTGCTGCGGTTGATTTTGGAAAATTCGGAGAATACTTTCATCACCATTCAGGAAGAAATCACTATTTTGAACTTATACCTTGAACTGGAATCTCTTCGTTTTGATGATGCATTTTCCTTTTCTATCCAGGCAAAGGATGTGGAAACGGATTTGCTGAAAATTCCCCCGATGCTCATTCAGCCATTTGTGGAGAATGCCTTATGGCATGGGCTCCGGCATAAACAGGGAGACAAAAAACTGGTAATTGCTTTTCATGAAAAAGAAACATTCATTGAAGTGCTTATTGAAGATAA
Source organism: Parafilimonas sp. (assembly GCA_039811225.1). Lineage (GTDB taxonomy): Bacteria > Bacteroidota > Bacteroidia > Chitinophagales > Chitinophagaceae > JAFDXJ01. Next base: position 11,028 of record JBDHYG010000015.1, on the reverse strand, counting down.
TGGAATCGGCCGTGAAGCCGCAAAAGCCATGAGCCAGCCGGAAAGCAGTAAAAAACAATCGCTGGGAATTTCCATCAGTACAGAACAATTACAGATGATGGAGGCCCTGACTAAATGTAAAACAACATTGGCCATTGAAGATCTTTATTCGACAAGTGGTGAGCCTGCCGGAACCCGGGTGCTATTGTCCATTCCGGTGGTGGAATAGCAATATAGAAATGGCCATTTATTGGCAAGATACTTACGGGCATTTATTCAACCCGGACAATTATTAACTTTAGATGAACAGATAAACAGAATCCGGGAATTTTACAAGGTCAAAAGAAAAACAATGAGAAGATTCTATCCAATTAAAATATTTTTATGATCCGGGCAATTATCATTGATGATGAAGTGAAAGGCAGGAACCTGCTCAGCGAATTAATTAAAAATAAATTTCCGGAGGTACAGGTATGTGGCCTTGCAAAAAATGCCGATGAAGGGATCGAACAAATCCGGAAACAGCATCCGGATGTGGTGTTCCTCGATATCAATATGCCGGGCAAAACAGGTTTTGATATGTTGCAGGCATTGCAACCGGTCTCTTTTGAAACAATTTTTATTACCGCGTACGATAAATATGCCATCCGGGCATTTCGCTATCATGCATTTGATTACCTGTTAAAACCTATAGATGCCGATGAGCTCTCAACGTGCATGGAAAGGCTGAAGGAAAAACAATTACAAAAAGATATCAGCATGCGCCTGGAATTATTGGTGACACAGCTGCAGCAGCCACAAAAAATTCCTGATCGTATTACCATCAACTCGCTGGATGGTATCACGGTTATTCCCATTGCAGAGATTGTTTATTTAGAAGCTGCGGGTACGTATACTTTATTTTACCTGGTCAACAATAATAAAGTGGTTTCTTCCCTTAACCTGAAAGAGTATGAAGAGCTATTGGCCGAACATTATTTTTTTCGTGTTCATCATTCCTTCCTTATTAATATGGCCGAAGTAAAAAAATTCATTAAAACCGAAGGCGGCGGTGTATTGATGAGCAATGGCCAAACAGTTGCTGTAAGCAAACGGAAAAAAGAAGAATTCATCAGGCTGCTGAATCAGCACTAAGTAATATTCCATACTTTATAAGATTCGCAATCCGGGAAAAAGACATTGCAGCTTACCCGTTTTAATAAATAGCAGGAAAAGACCAGCCGGTTGAAATTCCATTTATTCTCCCGCTACGTACGCCTGTTAAGCCGCTGCGACCATTCATTAATCCCTTCACAAGCTAATTATAAAATTCAGGAAGTTAGTGCTTAAATCAGATCATTATGAAAAAGAAATGGATGTATAAAATGGTGCTGCTTGCGGTTATTTGTATGGGCTACAGTACGACTTCCGTACAGGCACAAATCCTGAAACGGATTAAGGACAAGGTGTTAGGTAATGCGGCTGACCATGTGGTCAATGATGCCGGTGATGCCACAAATAATGCGATAGATAATGCCGAAGATGGGAATGGAAAAGGAAAGAAAAAAAATGGAAATACAACAGCGGCTAATTCGTCAGCAGATACCCCCACGCTTAGTGCATATCAAAACTATGATTTTGTTCCGGGTGATACGGTATTGTTTGCCGATGATTTTACGGAAGATATGGATGGTGAATTTCCATCACACTGGACATTAAGCAAAGGGCAGGCAGTTGTAAATAAGGTCGGCGGCAAGCCGGCTTTTCTTCTAACCGAAGGAAATTATTGCCAGGTAAATCCACGAATGAAAACCAAAACTTACCTGTCAGATCCATTTACAATTGAATTTGATTATTATGCCAATAAGGGCTATGGCCCTGGTATATCTTTTGATTTTAAAGATGGGGATGAAATTTCAACCGGCTATGTTGAGTTTAGTACCAGTGGCGAAGTTTCAACTTTTGAACTTCCGGCAGATTTTGATGCTAATTATCCGGAGAAAAATGAAGCATCTTTCCGCAACAAATGGCACCATGCTGCACTCATTTATAAAAACGGAACAGTGAAGTGTTATATTGATCAGTACAGGATTTTAGTAATCCCGGATATTAAAATTGTTCCGCTGTCATTTGGTTTTGCAGGAATAGGTGACATGGATAATCCCCTTATCATCACCAATGTACGTGCTGCAGCAGGCGGCAATATGAATATGCTCGGTAAGAAATTTACGGAATCAAAAATTGTAACACATGGGATCACCTTTGATGTTGACAAATCGGTTATCAAACCAGAAAGTATGGGCACGATCAATATGATTGTTGGTGTATTGAAAAGTAATCCTGATCTGAAATTTGAAATAGACGGACATACAGATAATACGGGTGATGCAGCACATAACATGACTTTATCACAACAACGTGCTGATGCCGTGAAAGCCCAATTGGTCGCCATGGGGATTGATGCTTCCCGCCTCACCACCAAAGGCTTTGGTGATACAAAACCTATTGCTGATAACAGCACCCCGGAAGGGAGAGCCAATAACCGGCGCGTGGAATTTGTAAGGCAGTAAGGATGCGAAATAGCGATTTTTAAAATGCCAGCAATTGCGCCATCTTTTCCTGCAGGCGGCTATTCGGCATAAAGTTTTTTTCTAAATCGAGATTGAAGGGAATGGGTGTATCCAATCCGGCACATCGCATGACCGGCGCATCTAACCATTGAAAACAATGTTCACTGATCCAGGCAGCGATTTCTCCGCCAATACCGCCGATTAGGGTATCTTCATGCAGGATCATCACGCGGCCGGTCTTTCGTACACATTGTTTTATCGCGTCATAGTCAAGTGGAGCGAGGCTGCGCAGATCAAGGATTTCCACGCTTACTTCTGGATGCGCTGCCGCATACTCCAATGCCCAATGTACCCCACTGCCATATGTAATGATGCTAACATCCTCCCCGGCTTTTGCCTGCCGGGCTTTACCAATTTCTATTTCATAATAACCGGTAGGAACAGCAGCATGCACACTCCGGTATAATGCTTTGTGTTCAAAAAATAAAACCGGGTTGGGATCATTGATGGCAGCAATCAACAGGCCTTTGGCATCAATGGGGGTGGATGGATAAACCACTTTCAAGCCCGGCGTATGTACAAACCAGGCTTCATTGCTTTGTGAATGAAAAGGCCCGGCGCCCACACCACCACCTGTGGGCATACGAATGACTACATCGGCCGTTTGTCCCCAGCGATAGTGAATCTTTGCCAGGTTATTGATGATCTGGTTAAAACCAACCGTAACAAAATCAGCAAACTGCATTTCCATCATAGCTTTAAAGCCTTCCAGGCTGAGGCCCAGTGCAGATCCTACAATGGCGCTTTCACATAAAGGGGTATTGCGAACACGTTCCTTTCCAAAGGTATCCATAAAGCCTTCCGTGATTTTAAATGCACCGCCATATTTGGCAATATCCTGTCCCATTAAAACCAGGTTGCTATGCTGCTCCATAGATTGAAATAAGCCTTCTTTAATAGCATCAATCATGCGCAATTCTTTATGGGGCCTGTCGCCAATAGCAGCTGTCAATGATGGAGTATCGTGTGTTATCACTTGTACTGTACTATTCGTTTTTGGTGCAAACACATCGGCTAATTCTTCCTTCGTATTGGGAATAAGTGGCGCTGCCTGCCAGGCTTTATGCAGCTCGGCTTCTATTAATTCCTTTTGTTCTGTATGTATTTGTTGAATGGCTGTTTCATCCAATACATTTTCTGCCAATAAAAATGTTTCATAATTTTTTATGGGATCCTGGATAGCCCATTCTTCAAATAATTCCAGTGGCACATATTTGGTACCACTGGCTTCTTCATGTCCCCGCATGCGGAAGGTCATACATTCTACCAGGTAGGGTTTTTGATTTTTAATACAATATTCCCGCACTCCTTTCAGGGTATCTAATACCGTGAGGATATTATTTCCGTCAATGGTTACACCTTCTATTCCATAACCAATTGCTTTATCAGCAATATGCTTACACCGGAATTGCTCGGAAACAGGGGTACTTAAACCATAGCCATTATTTTCAACCAAAAAAATCACGGGTAAATCCCATACAGCCGCTGTATTCAGGGCTTCATGGAAATCTCCTTCACTGGTACCGCCATCTCCACTGAATGCCAGGGAGGCTTTCTTTTCGTTTTTCAGTTTGTATGCCAGGGCTACCCCATCTGCGATGGCTAATTGTGGCCCGAGATGGGAAATCATACCACAGATATAATGCTCCCGGTTACCAAAATGAAAACTCCTTTCCCGGCCTTTGCTATAGCCATCTTTATTGCCCTGGAATTGTTTAAATAATTTTTCTAATGTCATACCCCGGGTAGTGAATACGCCCAGGTTGCGGTGCAAGGGCATGATCCATTCATCATCCGCCATAGCCATAGCTGCCCCTACGGCGATTGCTTCCTGGCCGATACCGCTAAACCATTTGCTGATCTTTCCCTGGCGGAGCAGGATCAGCATTTTTTCCTCAATTAAACGGGGGTATAATAGTTTTTTATAAATAGCAATCAGCTCTTCCTGTGTGAGCGACTTCCGGTCAAATTGCATGAAATTTCATTTAATGCGCGAAGATAAATTATTATTTACCTCAGACCATTTGCCGGAAAAAATCACACCGTTCCGGATATGGCAATCTGCCGCCAAATACCTAACTTTGCAGGCTTTTAAAAAGCCAAGCGGTAATCATATGATGGCGAAAAAATATCCTGAATATAAGAATTTACACCTCCCTTCCATAGAAGAGAAGATCCTGCAACTATGGGAAAAGGAGCATGCCTTTGCAACCAGCATTTCCAGCCGGCAGGGTAAAACCCCTTTTGTATTTTATGAAGGCCCACCCAGCGCCAATGGCATGCCAGGTATCCACCATGTTATTTCCCGTACCATCAAAGATCTTTTTTGCCGCTATAAAACCATGCAGGGTTTTCAGGTCCTGCGCAAAGGCGGCTGGGATACCCATGGCTTGCCGGTGGAATTGGGCGTGGAAAAAGAATTGAGTATAACCAAAGAAGATATCGGCCATAAAATTTCTGTAGAAGAATATAACCAAAAATGCCGTGAAGCCGTCTTGCGCTATAAGGACAAATGGGATGAACTCACCCGCATCATGGGGTATTGGGTAGACCTGGATCACCCGTATATTACTTTTGAAAATAATTATATCGAAACCCTCTGGTGGTTATTGAAAGCTTTATATAAAAAAGGCTTGTTGTATGAAAGTGTAAGCATTCAACCGTATTCCCCCGCAGCAGGCACCGGGCTTTCCAGCCATGAGCTGAATCAACCGGGCACCTACAAAGATGTAAAAGATACCAGCGCCACAGTTATGTTTCATCTGAATGTTGAGGATACAGGAAACAACGTAAGCGCAGCACATCCTTTTGTACCGGTGATCAGGGAGGCATTGCAACAGCAAGCCGCAGACCCGGAGCAGGTATACTGTATGGCTTGGACCACTACACCCTGGACACTGCCCTCCAACCTGGCTTTGACAGTAGGCGCTTCTATTGATTATGTTTTTATCCAAACATTAAATCCTTATACCCATCAGCCATGTACTGTCATCCTCGCCGAGCAATTGACCGGCAATTATTTTTCCGAGGCAGGCAAAGACAGGGACCTGGCCAGCTACCAGGCTGGTGATAAAATTATTCCCTGGAAAAAAATCCTTTCCGCAAAAGGAAAAGACCTGGAAGGCCTGGCTTATGAACAGTTATTACCTTTTGAAGCAAACAGCCTGGAAAAAATCCGGGAGATTACACCGGGTGCCCAGCCATTTTATATTGTTACCGGTGATTATGTAACCATTGAAGATGGTACTGGTATAGTGCATACGGCACCGGCATTTGGTGCTGATGACTTTAAAACCGGAAAAAAATATAATACCGGTATCCTGACACTGGTTGACCGGGAAGGAAAATTTATACCCGGTGTAGGAGAATTTAGTGGCCGCTATGTAAAAAATTATAAAGACGATCCGGCTTATGTGGATGTGAATGTGGACATTTCCGTAAAGCTCAAAAAAGAAGGCCGGGCTTTCCGGATTGAAAAATATGAACACAATTACCCCCATTGCTGGCGCACCGATAAACCAATTTTGTATTATCCCTTGGACGCCTGGTTTATCCGTACCACTGCCTATAAAGATCGCATGGTGGAATTGAATAAAACGATTCAATGGAAACCGGCATCTACCGGTGAAGGCCGGTTTGGTAACTGGCTGGAAAATATGGTGGACTGGAATCTCAGCCGTAGCCGTTTCTGGGGAACACCTTTACCAATTTGGCGGACAGCAGATAATGACGAAGAAATCTGTATCGGGTCTGTCCGGGAATTGAAGGAGGAAATGGAGAAGGCAAATAAAATATTGGGAGAAAATATCAACCAACAATTCATCGAAAAAGGAATCACCGATTTGCATAAACCCTATGTAGATGAAATAGTATTGGTTTCTCCTACCGGCAAGCCTATGAAACGGGTACCCGACCTGATTGATGTGTGGTTTGACAGCGGCGCCATGCCGTATGCACAATGGCATTTCCCATTTGAAAACAAGCAAATTTTTGCTGAAAACTATCCGGCCGATTTTATTGCTGAAGGGGTTGACCAGACAAGGGGTTGGTTTTATACCCTGCATGCCATTGCGGCATTAGTGAAGGAAGCTATTCATGAAGAATTGGAAAAGGCCGGTTATGCCCGGGCAACAATAGACGAAAAATATCCGGGCATTGCTTTCAAGACTGTTATTTCCAATGGCCTGGTCCTGGATAAGAATGGAAATAAAATGAGTAAACGCCTGGGCAATGTAGTAGATCCTTTTGCCACCATCCGGAAATACGGGGCAGATGCTACACGCTGGTATCTCATTTCCAATGCATCGCCCTGGGATAATTTAAAATTTGATATCTCCGGCATCGAAGAAGTGCAGCGAAAATTCTTCGGTACGCTTTTTAATACATATCAGTTCTTTGCCTTATATGCCAATGTAGATGGCTTCAAGTATGCAGAAAAAGAAATACCACTAAAAGACCGGCCGGAGATTGATCAATGGATTTTATCCTGCTTAAACAGCCTGGTACTGGAAGTTACAGCGGCGCTGGATGCATATGAACCTACTGTAGCGGCCAGGGCAATAGAATATTTCACCAATGAAGCATTGAGTAACTGGTATGTTCGTTTATGTCGCCGTCGTTTTTGGAAAGGGGATTATGAGCAGGATAAAATTGCAGCTTATCAAACCTTATATACCTGCCTGGAAACGATACTAAAACTCATGGCCCCCATCTCCCCATTTTTCAGTGATGCCGTTTTTGCGGATTTAAATTCGATCACGCAACTGTCATCGGAGAGGTCTATTCATCATACCGATTTTCCGAAAACGAACCCGGCTGCCATAGATAAGGCATTGGAAGAAAGAATGGAAATGGCACAGGATATCAGTTCGTTGATTTTATCCATCCGGAAAAAAACGGGAATTAAAGTACGGCAGCCCCTACAAAAGATTCTGATCCCGGTACAGGATGCTGCTGAAAAAGAACAATTGCAAATGGTAGAAGCCCTGATAAAATCGGAAGTAAATGTCAAAGAAGTGCAATATATTTCTGCAGCAGAAAATTTTATTTCCAAAAAAATCAAGGCCAATTACAAAACTTTAGGCAGCCGGTTGGGGAAAAAAATGAAAGAAGCCGCCTCACTGCTCAGCGCTTTTGATGCGAAAAAAATTGCCTCCCTGGAGAAAAATGGCAGTTATTTATTGACAATTGGTGAAGAGACTTTTCCTATAACACTGGATGACGTGGAGATTTCAGCGGAAGATATCCCCGGCTGGAAAATTGCTTCAAAGGGCAGCCGCACAGTGGCCCTGGATATCGTACTGAATGAAGACCTGGAAAATGAAGGGATTGCCCGGGAATTTATCAACCGGATCCAAAATATACGGAAAGAAAAAGCGTTTGGTTTAACGGATACCATTTCCGTTCAACTCCCCGAAAACACTATTATTAAGCCGGCAATTATTCAATATAAAAACTATATTTGCGCAGAAATTTTGGCAGAGGAACTGGTTTGGTCCTCGCAAATGCCCAATGGCATTGAAATTGAAGTAAATGAAACACCATTTTTTGTACAAGTAAATAAAATAGCGTAAGACATGGCTACAAAAAAACCAACACCGAAAAAGGATGTAAAGAAAGCGACAAAAGCACCCGCAGCGAAAAAGAAAGGAGTGGCCAACGCCCCTGCCAAAAAAGCTACACCGGTTAAGAAGGCAGCAGCAAAAGTTCCGGCTAAAAAAGCAGCACCGGCAAAAAAAGTAACCGTTAAAGCAAAAGCGGCCAAAACTCCGGCTAAAAAGTCAGCCCCGGTGGCAAAACCTGCCAAAAAAGAATCACCTAAAAAGGTAGTAGCAAAAAAAGTAGTTGCCAAAACCCCGGCTAAAAAAACCACACCGGCTCCTAAACCCGTTGCTAAAAAACCGGCTGTTGCTAGCAAAGCAAAAGCCGCTCCGGTAAAAGCAGTTGCCAAGCCGGCCGCAAAACCGGAAAGCAAAACCACAGCACCGGCTCCTAAACCCGTTGCTAAAAAAGAATTACCCCTAAAAGCTAAACCGGTAATCGATGACGGGCCAATTAAAACCGTTCAAAAGAAAGCCGTTAAAGCGGAAAGTATTAAAGATATCAAAATACCCAAGACTTCCGTAAAGACAAGTGTGCCGTACAAACCCGGTTATACCCCACTGGAAAACAGGGAGGGCAATGGCTCTACAGAATTACTGGTTCGTTATTCCGATGAGGAATTAAATGAATTCCGGGAATTGATACTGAAAAAATTAGAAGCTGCGAAAAAAGAACTGACCTATCTCCAGGGTTTAATTACCCGTAAAGATGATATGGGAGGCGATGAAGCAGAGAACAGGTATATGACCATGGAAGATGGCAGCATGAGTATGGAACGTGAGCAACTCAGTCAAATGGCCAGCCGCCAGATTACCTATATCGATCACCTCGAAAAAGCCATCATCCGTATAGAAAACAAAACATACGGTATTTGTCGCGTTACCGGGAAATTGATAGATAAGACCCGCTTGCGTGCCGTGCCACATGCTACCCTTAGCCTGGAAGCAAAACTCGGACTGGCCAAGCCGGTATTAAATCCACAATAAGTTTTCATGGAATTACAATATTTATAAATACCTTAGAAAATCCTAAGGTATTTTTTTATGCCACAAACAGACAACCGGATTGATGCGTATATCCAAAAAGCAGCAGCATTTGCACAACCTGTCCTGCTTCATTTTCGTGCATTGGTACACAAAGCCGCACCAGGGATAACAGAAACCCTTAAATGGGGTATGCCTTATTTTGAATATAAAGGAATGGTATGTGGTATGGCTGCTTTTAAACAACATTGTGCCATCAATATTCATAAAGCAAAGCTGTTGCACGATCCCCAAAATGTGTTGGTAATAGATGACCGACCATCCATGGGTAACCTGCATCGTATTACTTCCCTAAAGGACCTGCCCAACGATAACATCCTTATTGATTTTATCCGGCAGGTTGTTGCTTTAAATGAAAAGGGAATTAAAATACCACCAGCACCTAAAGCCAAAAAACCGCTCCCGGCTCTTCCTGATTCATTCAAAAAAGCATTGCAGAAAAATAAAAAGGCTACCAATTATTTTGAGCAATTAAGTGATAGTCATAAAAGAGAGTACATCGAATGGATTGCAGAAGCCAAACAGGCACAGACGGTGGAAAAACGCATAACCACTGCATTGGAATGGCTTGCGGAGGGTAAATCACGCAATTGGAAATATAAGTAGTAAAAAAAAAGAAGTCGTTGAGTGGAATGAATGATGAATATTATATGCAACAGGCATTTGCCCAGGCAGAGAAAGCTTTTGCGGAAGATGAGGTACCAATTGGCGCTGTCATTGTGCTGGAAAATAAGATCATTGCCAAAGGCTATAACCAGGTGGAAAAATTGAATGACCCCACGGCACATGCGGAAATTATCGCGATTACATCGGCCTGTCATTACCTTGGTGCGAAATATTTACCTGAAGCAAAATTGTATGTGACCATTGAACCCTGCATGATGTGTGCAGGCGCTATATTCTGGAGTAAAATGAAAAGCGTCATCTATGGCGCCGAGGATAAAAAAAACGGGTATAGCAAATACACACAGGGCCTGTCTCCCTTTCATCCAAAGACTACAATTCAACAAGGAATTTTGCGGGAACCCTGTATTGAACTGATGCAGCGGTTTTTTAAAGCCCGGAGATAAATGACCTTGATGACAGGCATCAACATTAAAGCTATGCTAACAATAGTTCTTTTAAAATCCGGTAAATTTGCAGGTAATCATTTTTTTAAACACAAATAAAATATAGAGATCATGGCATTTACTTTACCGGCCCTGCCTTATGCATATAATGCACTGGAGCCACACATCGACGAAGCAACAATGAAGATTCACCACACCAAGCATCACCAGGCGTATGTGGACAATTTAAATAAAGCCATTGCCGGCACAGAGCATGAAAATAAATCCCTGGAAGAATTAGTGGCCAATGCCGGAAAAATTTCCCCTGCCGTACGTAATAATGGCGGCGGTCATTGGAACCATAGTTTTTTCTGGGAAAGTTTATCTGCTGACGGCGGAAATATGGATGGCGCTTCTGCCGATAAAATCAACCTGGCATTCGGTAGCCTGGATGCTTTAAAAGAAAAATTCAACCAGGCCGCTATGACCCGTTTTGGAAGTGGCTGGGCATGGTTGATTGAACAGGATGGGCAATTAGTAGTTTGTTCTACACCCAACCAGGACAATCCTTTAATGGATGTAGCCGAAACAAAAGGTACACCTATTCTTGGTGTGGATGTGTGGGAACATGCCTATTACCTGAAATATCAAAACCGGCGGGGCGATTATCTCGCTGCTTTCTGGCATTTGGTAAATTGGAAAAAAGTAGCAGAACGATTACATTAATAACAAATTTAAAAAACCCGC
>JBDHYG010000014.1:0-73969 GCA_039811225.1 Parafilimonas sp. | reverse complement strand
GGGCTGGCTATTCAAAAAGTAGATATTGTCAGTATCGACTTGTTACAACATTTAGCCGTAGTAAAAGCCCATTACAGTAACAAATAAATGCAACATACACCCGGGTGAAACCATCCGGGTGTTTATCACCACTTAACAAAAAATAATCATGAAAAAGAATACTTATTTTAAAATAGCTACGCTCTTTTTAGCAATTCCCTTATTGGGTTCCGTATCATCTTCAGCACAGGGCCTGGATGATTGGGAAGCACGGCCCAGCGTGTCTTTGGAATACAGGTTCAATAAACAATTATCCCTTACCGGAACCTATTACCTGTACATTGATAAAAACATTACGGAAATAGATAAATCCGTAATGGCGGGGGAAATCGGGTATAAGATCAACTCCTGGCTGAAAGCCGGTTTCGAATACCGGTATGGATTAAAAAATGGCAGTGGCTCTCATGACCTGCGCTATTCCCTCACTTTTGATACCAAGTTGTCAGATAAATGGAAAATAAAATACCGGCCCATGTTGCAACAGGAATTCGTTTCCCTTAATAAAGCTGAACTTGCTATAAGCCCTGTAGAATATTATTTGACCAATCGCTTGACCGCTATATATGAACTGGCGAAAGCATGGGATGTATATCTCTTTACAGAAAACTATGTACAACTGGGCCAGGGAGATATTAATTTCTATCGGCAAAAAAGCGCCTTAGGCCTCGATTATGAAATAGATGATCGAAACGAAGTAGGTACCCGGTTCGATATCATCAATAAATCAAGCGGGAAAAATATAGCCCGTATTAACCTGAGTTATAAACTAACCCTGGGTTATATAAAAAGTAAACAATAACAAAGCGGCAGGAAAAGGGAAGCTGGTTGTTCCCGGTGTAAAAAGCTTCCCAATTCCTTTTTCAAACAGTTCAATATAAATCCGCATTTTATAAACAGCTTTCATGCAAAAGAATTTTTTAAAAATGATTGTACTTATTTCTATGCTTTTACTGTGGAGCAGTTGTGATACGATACCCGGAAAAGAAAACCGATCCATGGGTAGGGATAATAGAAATAAAGCATATCATTTTTCAACACCGGGCAAAATAATGGTATTGCCCAAGGTGCTTCATGAGATCTCCGGGATTACCATGCTTTCAGATTCAAGCATTGCCTGTGTACAGGATGAACAGGGCATTGTATTTATTTACGATACGAAGCAAGCCAAACTGATCCGTGAAATACCCTTTCATACAAAGGGGGACTATGAAGGTATAGCTCAAATGGGAAATTCTTTGTTCGTACTGCGCAGTGATGGAATACTCTTTGAAATTCAGCATTACCAATCAGCACAATTCAATATTGTCATGCATGCGACCGGCATCGCTGCAAAAGATAATGAAGGCCTTTGTGCTGATATCGTCCATAACAGGTTACTAATAGCCAGTAAAAGCAAGCCCGGGAAGGATAGTATTTACAAAGACAGACGCTTTATTCATGGCTATGACCCGGGAAGCAAAGAATTAGCTTCACAACCGGTATGGATTTTTGATGTATCTGCCTTACAGAAATGGGTTGCCTCAACAAATTCCCCGGATACAAGCGAGCCGGCAATAAAATTCCGGCCATCCGCCATCGCCCTTCATCCGGTAACGGGGCAATTGTATCTCCTGTCGGCGCAGGACCATCTGCTGTGTATTTTTGATAAGCAAGGGAAACCGGAACAGTTTATTTCCCTTGACAGCAAAATATTTACTCAGCCCGAGGGGATTACCTTTTTTAAAAATGGAGACTTATTGATTGCCAATGAAGGGAAACAGGCACAACCAACGTTGGTCTATTTTTCATACAAACAATAAATAAATTTAGTCATGCTTAAAAAATATTTTATTCACTAAAAAAGAAAAGAAGAAAGGAAATGACAAATGGTTTATATATTGATTTTATTAATTTTGTAACAGCAGAAAAAACAAAATTATAAAAAGCCTTCACCCGGATTTACCGGTATGCATAATGTAGATACAGCACCATATCAGTCATTTCAAAAGGTCTTTGAGCAACATTATAATGCATTATGCAATTATGCATATTCCTTTTTAAAAGATGAGTCCTCCAGCGAAGATGTCGTACAGGAAGTGTTTATACGGATATGGGAAAAAAAGCAGGAATTGATACAGGCAGAAGCAATACGGTTTTATCTTTTTACATCGGTACGCAATAATTGTCTCACTGCATTACAAAAAGAAAAAAAAGCAGCGATGGTGGAATTAAAAGAATATAATATAGCGGATACGGATGCAGCTGCACCCATGGAAGGGCAACCGGAAAAAGATTATACCGCACAATTGGCCGCTGCCATGAACCAATTGCCGCAAAAATGCCGGGAAGTCTTTGAGCTGAGTAGGATCAGTAAATTATCATATAAGGAAATTGCAGATACCCTGGAAATTTCCGTGAAGACGGTGGAAAACCAGATTGGTAAAGCCTTAAAAATTTTACGGGCTTATTTGAAAAGTCAACATGTATTTATAGCCATTCTGCTAATTATTAGTTTATTCTTATAAAAAACGTAGGGGAAAATGAAATTTTGAAGTTATTATTTAAAGAAGGATATATGGAGATGAATGAAAACATAATGCAAATTATCACCCGGCACCTGAACAAGGAAGCTACCCCGGAAGAACAGGTGACCTTAAATGCCTGGCTCGATGAAAGTGCAGCAAACCGCCAGGAATATGATGCCTACCGGAAGATCTGGGATGAAAGCACCCATATAGCCATACAACATCATTTTAATACAAAAGCAGCCTGGGAAAAATTGCAGGAAAAAATTCAACCGGCCGCAGAAATAATACCCATGCGGCCCCGGAAAAACTTTACCCTGAAATATATGCTGGCCGCTGCGGCTATCCTGCTGTTTGTGGTAGTGACCGTTGTATATGTGTATCAGTCAATGAATGAAACAAACTGGAAAAGCATTGTAGCCCAGGAAAACAATAAACGCGTTTCCTTACCGGATGGATCAATTATCACATTGCGAAAAGGAAGCACCATTCGATACCCGGAAAACTATGGCAAAAAAGAACGCAAAACAGAACTGGAAGGGGAAGCTTTTTTCGAAGTGCAACATGATTCAAAAAAACCATTTAAAGTATATACCAACGATGCAGTCGTTGAAGTGCTGGGTACGGCCTTCCTGGTTCGTAATATTGATTCCCTGGACCAGGTAGTAGTGAGCATCGGGAAAGTGCGTTTCGCTGAGCGCAAAGATGAATCACGCCAGGTCATATTGATTAAAGGCCAGAAAGCTGATCTCATTCATGACCATTTCACCCGCGATACGGTCCTAAATCAGAATTTTAAAGCCTGGGAAAATGGCCATCTTATTTTTCAAAATGAGTCGCTGCAACAAGTGGTAACTGATATCAGCAATATGTACAATATTCCCATCCAGCTCGCCCCAGAAGTGGCCAGGCAAGCAGGTTCGATCACTATTAAAGCGGAATTCAGGAATGAACCTATTGAGCAGGTCATGGACGAAATCCAATTGATGACCGGCTTGAAAATACACCGGGAAAACAGTATATTTGTTATAAGCCAATAAGGATACAATAAGTATCTGAATTTGTAAATCCATTCTTTCAAACAAGTAATTCGAATGCCAGGAATATGCTATGTTTTGATTGTTCCGACCATTCTATTAAAGAACTGAGACCATTTATGAGAAAAAAAATTATACTCCTCCTGCTTTTCGTATGCTGCACCTCATCTTTTATATATGCCCAAAGAAAAGGGCTGCTCTCCCGTTCATTTCAGCCGCAACTACACAAAGGCTACGTACACCAGTTCCTGGATGATATAAATAAACGGAGCGGGATCATCATTGAATATTCTTCCACCACGCTTGATGCAGACCGTACCGTTACATTGGATGGTTCGGAAACAACGATCGGTGCTGTACTAAAAAAAGTATTGCAAGGCCAGCATGTGGCTTTATTGGAAAAAAATAATAAACTGATACTCGTAAAATCAGCGTCAGTATTTCATACGGAAGAAACGGTAACGACTTATACTGTTTTTGGTTTTGTGAAAGCACAAAATAATAAAGAACCCATGATCGGTGCTTCCGTGTATGAAACATCTACCGGAAAAGGGGCAGCCACTAATCCGTATGGCTATTACAATTTATCCTTACCCGCCGGAAAACACCACCTGGAAATTTCTTATGTTGGTTATAACACCGGTTCGTTGGATATTGTTGTAAGCAGCAATACCAGAACAGATATTGAATTAAGTGAAAACCTGGAAAAAATGGAAATGCCCGAAATCGTTGTCGTTGATGTAGAGGCATTGAAAAAAAATGGGGCGGAGAAAATCAATGCTGATCAATACCAGCCATATAATTATCTCCTTGGTGAGAATGATCCAATCCGTACCGCTTATTTATTGCCTGGTGTAAAAAATATACCGGTCGCTTTCAATGGCATGTTTGTCCGTGGTGGCGGACCAGGGGAAAATCTTTTTCTATTGGATGGTATCCCGGTGTATAACCCTGCTCATATGTTAGGTGCTTTATCCATTGTGAATGAATCATCCATGAAAACAATGCAATTGTATAAAAGTGATTTCCCCTCCAAATATGGTGGCGCCACATCCTCTGTCATTGACATCTATACAAAAGACGGTAATATGGAACAATGGCAGGGTGAAGCAAATGTGGGAACCATGGCGGGATCTTTTACCATCGAAGGGCCGCTTGCAAAAAACAAAACAGCTATCATGGCTTCCTTCCGGCATAGCTGGCCTTTCCAGCTTTACAAAAAAAGTATCAAACCCGATTTTTATGATATTCATTTTAAAGCCACGCAACTAATTGCAAAGAATGATAAACTGATGCTCAACTTTTATACAGGCCACGATAATGTAAACCAGGTAGGTGAAAATATTGATAACCTGCATAAATGGGGTAACCTGGTTGGTTCATTAATATGGAACCGGGTAATCGGGAGCCGTTCATTTATCAATACCTCCATCAACATGAGCCGTTATCATAATTTAGGCGCCTTTAAATATTCTTTACTGGAAGAAGAGGACGAAGGCGAAGGTGGTGAAGGAGGTGAAGTGGAAATTGAATCCGGTTCGGTGGGAACATTCGCATCCAATGAACTCTATACGGCAAAATCACAGGCAGAAATTTATGTAAATAACGCATGGAAAATAAATGCCGGAGCGAAGTTCGCCCATACCATCATCAAACCCTTTGAGACAAAAATAAGCGGTGAAATTGACGATGATGAAAGCAGTTATACCGCATTTGCCCCTTTATCTTTCAATGAAATTTCCGCATATGGTGAAGTTGAAATAAAAGCAGGACCTGATTTTTTCATACGTCCAGGTTTACATTTTTCTGCTTACCAGTATGAGACCTATCATTTCAATTCTTTTCAACCCCGTTTTTTTGCAGCCTACCGGATCAATAAATTTCAACAAATATATTTTTCCTATAACCGGATGACCCAGTACCTGCACCTGGTAACCAATCCCTATCTCGGAATGAATGCAGATATATGGGTGCCCAGTACAGATAAACTTCTCCCGGAACAAAGCCATTCCTTCAACCTGGGTTATACCTATCATTCCACCAATGGTATCAGGTTTTCGCTTGAAGGTTATTATAAAGAGCTGAAAAATGTAACCAACTATGCCGAAGGAAAAACGTACTTTATCAATAATGAAAACTGGGCACAAAATATTATTACCGGTAAAGGCTGGGCCTATGGTTTGGAATTGCTTATCCGGAAAAACAGTGGCAAGCTGCATTTCATGGGCGCTTATACACTAGCCTGGAGCTGGCGGCAATTTGAAGGAATTAATAATGATGAAAAGTTCCCTTTCAAGTTTGACCGCCGCCATAGCATAAGTCTTGGTGTCGATTACCAAATCAACAAACGGCTAAATGCTACGGCCTTATGGACATTTTCTACGGGCGATGTTTTTTCCCTGCCTGAATATATTTACCCGGATTTTGATATGGTACAACAAATCAGTAACCCAACTGATTTACTGAAAGATTACCGTTTTATTTATCATGGCTCAGAAAACGACCAATACCGTTCAGCGCCTTATCACCGGTTGGATGCCAATGTAAAATATCAACTCAGTGGACAAGGAAAAAAACAGTGGATTTTTTCAGCGGGTGTTTATAATATTTACGGCGCTGCCGATCAATATATTTATGACCTCAAAGGAACAATTGGTGGAGTAAGCACTTTAATTGAAAATAATTTAAAAACCTTTGATATCACCCCCTACCTCTCCATTACTTTTAAATTTTAAGGCCATGCAATGCGCTACTTTTTTAGATAAAAATAAATTTTACCCAAAAACAGTCTATTCCTACATCATCTTGCTGATCTTGTTTGCCGGTAGCTCCTGTAAAAAGAATTTTGACTATCACCCCAATGTAGAAAATCAACTGGTGGTATTAGCAGAAATTACTGCCAATGATACATCGCATATTCCGGTATCACAAAGCATAGTAGCCGGAAGCGGGACTGTCATAGATTTTCAGCAGGTAAATAATGCGGCTGTTTCTATCACTGATCAAAACGGGCAGGTACGGCAATTAACTTATAACACTTCACCCAATTTTAGTGGTATTCCAGCCGGTATATACACGCACCCGGGATTGTTCAAAGCAGCTGTTACATATTCACTCCAGGTAGGTCACCCGAGTTTACCTACCGTTTCTGCCTCAACCTATATTCCTGCTGTTTTTTCCATTGCCAATATAGAATCGGAAGAAGAAGATTTTCATGGCAAGCCGGTGTTGGAATTTAGTTTTAATGTAAAAGATAATGCCGGTGAAAAAAACTATTACATCTTTGAGGCCGTAAAAGAGCTGATTCATTTATTCCGGTATTTCTATTGGCAAGGAGTCTTATACGATTATGATACGCCGGAAGGAAAGCAATTATATGAGCACCTGATAGATGAAGGTGAAAATGTGAAGCTGAATAAAGATACATTACCGACGAATAAATTTCTCCGGCTCAATACATTTACCTCCGATCCACTAACAGCGAATAGCCAATTACACAGCCTGGATAGCAGTTTTAATAGAATTTTTCTGACTGATTCATTATTCAATGGGCAAACTTATGCCACATCATTTTTTATTGACAGGACATTTTTCAAAGCCACCAATCCCGATGAAAAAGGTATCGTGGAAATACGCATAAAATCAGTGGATAAAGCATTTTATGATTATCTCCTGCAATACGAAAAATATAAAATTGACTTTGGCACAATGCCGGTAAATCAATTAACAACGCCTGTTGGAAATATACAAAATGGCCTGGGTATTTTTGGAGGGTCCTATATGAATGAGAAGAAATATTATTATGATGTACTGTAATATTTTTTGCAGGTAATTACGAGTTAAAAATTCATGCTAATAAATTTTTCCAAAAATGAATTACGCATTCATCCGGATAGCGACACCATTTTACCTTATACATCTTCTTCAAATTCTTTATGCTCCTCGGGCTTATAATTAGCCTGTAAAGCGGCCAGTTTCTTTTTGCCATAAGCCGCCCTGGTGATCAAAACATACAAAACGGGAACTACAAAAATAGCCAGCGAAGTAGCCGCCAACATACCGCCAAATACAGTCCAGCCAATCGTTCTACGTGATTCGGAGGCAGCGCCGGTGGCAAAAGCCAGGGGTAATACACCGAGGATAAAAGCAAAAGAGGTCATTAAAATCGGGCGCAACCGTAAGTGCACCGCGGCAATGGTAGCCTTTATTAATTCCATGCCGCTATCCACCCTTTCTTTGGCAAATTCTACGATTAATATAGCATTCTTCGCCGCCAGGCCTATCAATGTAATCAACCCGATCTGTGCATAAATATTATTGGAAATACTGGGTATAAAAGTCAAAACCAGTATCGAGCCCAAAGCGCCAATAGGTACTGCAAATAAAACGGAAAAGGGTACTGACCAACTTTCATACAAAGCGGCCAGGAAGAGGAAAACAAAAACCAGGGAAATGGCAAAGATGGTAGATGTTTTATTGCCTGCGCTGATTTCCTCCCGGCTCATTCCGGAAAATTCATAACTGTAGCCTGACGGTAAAAATTTAGCGGCTGTTTCTTTAATAGCTTCAATCGCCTGGCCGGAGCTGTACCCTTCTGCCGGTGTGCCATTCACACTAATGGAGCGATAAATATTATAATGTGAAATGGTAGAAGGGCTTTCAATCAGTTTGGTAGTTATCAATGAACTTAACGGAATCATGCTCCCTGCACTATTACGGACATAATATTTACCTATTTCTTCCAGTGAAGAACGGGATACACTATCAGCCTGGCTCACTACCCGGAAATTCCGGCCATACAGTGTAAAATCATTGATATAGTTACTGCCCAGGTATGATGAAATTGTGGCATAAATATCAGCAAGCTTTACCCCCAATTGTTTTGCTTTATCCCTATCCACATTTACCATATAACTGGGTGTGTTGGCAGTAAAGAATGTATAAGCCCCTCCTATCTCCGGCCGTTGATTTAATTGCCCGATAAAATCACGGGCTACCTGGGCAAAGGTATTCAGGTCATCCGTACTGGTTGTTTGTTGCAATTCCAGTGAGAACCCGGATGTACGCCCAAGCCCCGGCACAGCAGGTGGCAATATGGCCATTATTTTCGCATCTTTAATATGGGCCGTACTTTTCATGATCTTCGCTACTACACTTTGAGCATTATGTGCTTCTCCTTTTCGTTCATCCCAGGGCTTGAGCATAACGAAAATGGTTCCAACATTGGGCTTATTGGAAAAGCTGATAATATTGAATCCCGCTAAACCCCCGGCCACACTGATTTCCGGGATCTTTAATAAACTATCCGATAATTCCCTTACCAATTGCAAACTTCTTGTAGTGGATGCCGCTTCGGGTAATTCATACGTTACATACATTCTTCCTTCATCTTCTGTTGGGATAAAACCCGTGGGTTTTGCTTTAAAGAGAAAAAACAAACCAACAAACATGACTGCCAACATCACTAATACATACGGCGCCTTTTTTATCCAGGAGCCTACACTTTTAGAATAACTAGCATTCATTTTACCAAAACCCCGGTTAAAAGCAGCAAAGAATTTTGCTAACCAGTCCCTGTGTTTTTTCTGCTCATCCGTATGTTTCAGCATGATAGAACACAAAGCCGGTGTAAGCGAAAGCGCTACAAATGCAGATATGATCACGGATACCGCAATCGTAATTGCAAATTGCTGATATAATTTTCCAACAATCCCCGGCATAAAACCTACCGGTATGAAAACAGCGGCAAGAATAAGGGCAATTGCAATCACCGGGGCAGAAATTTCCTTCATGGCCTTGCGCGTCGCTTCTTTTGGCGACATATTAAAATGATCGATATTGTGTTGAACGGCTTCTACCACAATGATCGCATCATCCACAACGATACCAATGGCCAGCACAAATGCAAATAAAGTAAGCGTGTTAATGGTGAAGCCCAGGGGTGCAAAAAAGATAAACGTACCTATCAGCGAAACAGGAATAGCCAGCACAGGAATCAACGTGGCCCGCCAGTTTTGCAAAAATAAAAACACAACAAAAACTACAAGGGCCAGGGCTTCCAGTAAAGTTTCCACCACTTCTTTAATGGAAGTCTTTACAACCGATACCGTTTCAGAAGGAATCAGGTAATCAAAATCTTTGGGGAAAGTTTTCTTCATACTTTCCAATGCTTTCAACACGCCGGCATACGTCTCCAGGGCATTCGCTTCAGGAGTCTGATACACCAGCATAAATGAAGCCGGCTTACCATTGACCAATGAATTATGGCCATACGAAAACTGGCCCAGTTCCACCCGTGCAATATCTTTCAGGTAAACAATCTGTCCGGTTCCTGGATTGGCTTTGATAATTATATTCTTGAATTGATCTACTGTATTGAGCCGGCTATTTGTTAGTACAGTGTATTCAAATGCTTGTGAAGATGGTTGTGGCGTGCCGCCCAATGTACCCGCAGAAACCTGTAAATTCTGATCATTGATTGCCGCCGACACATCAGCCGGAGAAAGCCCTAATGCAGCAAGTTTTTCCGGCTCGAGCCAGATGCGCATACTGAAATCATTTCCAAAAGCCGTAATATCCCCCACTCCCTTAACACGCTTCAACGCATCCTGGATATAGATATTTACATAGTTGTCAATGAAAGCAATATCATGTGTGCCATTGGGCGAATAAAATGCCAATACTGCAATATTGGTTGGATTCCGTTTACGTACTGTAACCCCCAGCCTTCTTACGATATCCGGTAAGCGGGGCACTGCAACACTTACACGGTTTTGAACATCCAATGCAGCAATATCAATATTTGTTCCCACTTCAAATGTGGCTGTTACAGAACCCTGGCCACTGGCAGAACTATTGCCCGTAATATAAGTCATGCCGGGGCTTCCATTGATTTGAGTTTCCAGCGGTGTAGTTGTCGTCTCTTCAACGGTTTCCGCATCAGCGCCTATAAAACTGGCACTCACGGAAACAGTCGGTGGGGAAATATCCGGGTATTGCGCAACCGGTAAATTGGTCAAAGAAATAATACCTACCAATACAATTACTATGGAGATAACAATTGCCGTTACCGGCCTTCGTATAAAAGTTTCTGCAATCATAATTTACTATTCCACTTAATCAGGACAGCATTTTCAAATGACTTATCCTGTTGAAATTTATTTATCCTTTATCTGCTTATAACTCAACTATGTGATTTCATAAGTTTTTTTACTTACGGCGTGATCTTTACTAAGGAGCCTTCACGTAAATTTTGAATACCCTGTACGACAACCTTATCCCCGTTTTTCAATCCTTCCTTGACAATGATGCTGTCACCAATGGCGGTACCCAGGACAACTTTTTGTTGATGCACTTTCAGGCTATCACCAATCACAAATACTGTAAATTCGCCCAGTCTTTCTGAAATCGAATTATGTGGAATGATCAGGGTATTATTGGCAGCAATATTTTTAACGCGAACGGTTGCATTCATACCGGGCTTAAGCATTCCCTTGTCATTGGGAAAAGATAAACGCACTTTAATTGTTCCGGTTTGCGGATCCACTGCTCTGTCAATTAAACGGATCATACCGGGAAAAGGATAAATTGCATCACCAAATGCCAGCGTGAAAATTCCTTCCTTTGCAAATGCCGGATCCTGTTGCAATTGGGAAAAACGATAGATTTCCTGTTGATCAATAGTGAAGTCCACGGCAATCGGGCTATTGGTAGATACCGTATTTAATATTGTTTGGCCTGCCACTACAGCGGTACCTTTTTTCACTAAGGAAATTCCGATGGTTCCTGAAAAGGGGGCATAGATATTCGCAAATTGTACGGTAGAGCGCAATCCCGCTACCCGTGCTTCTGCAGCAGCTACCTGCTTCTTTGTAGCTTCCAGGTTGGCATTGGCATAATCTACCTGCTGCCTGGCTATCGCATCATTTTTGGCAAGTTCATTATAGCGGTCTGCATCTTTTTGTGCTTTTACCAAATTAGCCTGCTGTACCTGCAAGTCAGCAATGGCCTGGTTCATATTCGCTTTATACACCTGCGCATCGATGGTATATAATAATTGTCCTTTATGTACTTCCTGGCCATCCTGGAAATTAATGGAAGTAACATAACCACTGACCTGTGAAGTCAGGTTGATCTGGTCAAATGCATTCAGGGTTGCCGGATACTGATCATAATACTCCACCCCTGAAGCGGGCGTTACCGTGGCAACCGTAACAGCAACGGCAGCCGGTGGCGCTGGTTGCTGATTTTTCTTTTCAGCACATGCTGATAAAAGAACAGCTATGGATAAAGAAAAAATAAATCGATAATGCATATATTTCATATCTGCTTTTTTAGTTTTTATCTGAGTCTTCCTTTTCTATTACAATACTTTTCTTTACTGCCAATTGTTTCCAGTATGCTTTTGCTTAATAAAGGATATTCCCCAAAGCCTGTTCAACATCAATTTTGCTTGATAGTAATTCATACAATGTATTATAATAATTGATCTGTGCTGTACGTAAATCGGTTTCTGCTGTGATAACATCCAAATAAGTTTTCACACCGGAGCGATATTGCAAGCGGATAACATCATAGACCTCACTCGCCAGGGCAAGGTTTTCTTTCTGGCTAAGGAAAAAATACAGGTTGCTTTTATAGCCGGCCAGCGCTGTTGCATATTGCGATTGCATATTTTGTTGTAAGCGAATAATTGAATTATCCACCAGGTCTATATTCAATTCTGCCTGCCGGATCTGTTCCGTTCTTTTGCCACCCTGGAACAATGGAAAAGAAAGCCTGAGCCCTGCGAATGAATTAGGGTAGGCTGCGCTATATAATTTGGAAAACTGATCATTAAAAAAATTCAGGTTGTAATTTCCAAATGCTGAAACGCTGGGTAAAAAGCTCCATTTATTGTATTGCAAATTATATTGCAATAATTTTTTTTGTGTTACCAACTGCTGCATTTCTATTCGCCTATCATATTGTAACTGGCGGGTGGTGTCCAGGCTGATTTCCTGTTCCATTTGCAAGGTATCATAAACGGGCTGAAAGCTATCCGAAGCCTCCAGGCCCATCAGGCTTTTTATATAAACTGTTTTGGCTGCCAATGCTGCTTCCCCGGCTTTCTTCTGTGCGGTCGCATTATTCAGTGCAATAGTGGCCCGCTTGTAATCCGTTTTATCCACCAGGCCGCTTTGATATTGATACATCGCATCCTGAAGGCTTTGTTTGGTACGCTGAATATCCGC
Source organism: Parafilimonas sp. (assembly GCA_039811225.1). GTDB lineage: Bacteria > Bacteroidota > Bacteroidia > Chitinophagales > Chitinophagaceae > JAFDXJ01. Next base: position 61,156 of record JBDHYG010000014.1, on the reverse strand, counting down.
ATCAATTACTTTAATTTGTTGCAGGGTCAGGATTAGATCATAAAAAGCCTTGCTTACAGATACTGCCAGCTCTATGCGCTGCTGTGCTGTATTTTGCCGGGTGGCCAATTGTACTTCCTTCGATGATTTTGATGCCAGTAATGCATCCCGGTTAAAAATATTTTGTGTTACACTGAAGTTAGCTCCGGAAACATTATTCGTTCCATTGCGCAGAATAGAGCCATTGGAATAAAAAGAAGGCAATTGGAAATTATGTTGCAAACTGTAATCAAACTGTAATTGCGGATACCAGTCTGCCAGTTTTCCTTTTATTTGTGATGCGGTAATATCTTCCTGCAGTTTTGCATTTTTCATATCGGGATTGTGCTGCCAGGCATACGCAATACAATCCTGCAAAGTACCCTGCCCTTTCCACGAGAGGGAATCTTTTTGTTGAGCAAATAAACTGCTGGGTGTTAGAAAAATTAGAAAAGAAAGAAAAATTGTTCCTGAGAATAATATAAATTTTTTCTTTTTATAAATATGCACCATTGTATTTCCATTTAAACTAAAATAGCCCTGCTCCTTTATTCTCAACTTTGTAATACCTGATAAATGAGTATCTGCTTCTCCTTCCGGGCTAATCAATCAAAATTAATCACAGCTTCACTACTTAATGAAACATAAAATAATTTCTTTTTCAAAAATTGTCTTTAGAATCTTTTTGTGAATAAGATTGATAATGGTGCAAGTTAGGAATAAAGAATAAACAAATTTTTATACAGGTAAGAATATATTACCGTTCATAAAAAAGATATTATTTCCTTTAATCAACTGTGAGTTCTATTGCTGGATGCAAGCACTAAATCTGCATGAAAATTTACACTTGTTGAAGAATTATTCGAATAGGCATTTTGAATTGAAAATTTTCCTTACACCACAAGAGTTATCTTTGGTCAATGAAAAATAGTATCTGGTTTGATAAATCACTTGATGTAAACCGGCTTCCCCCCATACAAAGAGATACCATGTCGCAGTACCTTGGTATGGAATGGGTAGAAATAGGACCCGATTTTCTCAAAGTAAAAATGCCGGTGGACGATCGTACCAAACAACCTTATGGCCTTTTACATGGGGGCGCTTCCTGTGCTCTTGCCGAAACAGTTGGCAGTATAGCTTCTGCCCTGGTGATCGATCATAACCGGTATTTTTGTGTGGGCCTGGAAATTAATGCCAATCATATCCGCTCAGCCCGGTCGGGTTATGTAACCGGAACGGCTACACCGCTGCATTTGGGCGGTTCCACGCATGTATGGGATATTAAAATAACGGATGATAATAATACACTGATTTGCGTGAGCCGCTTAACGGTAGCAATCATCAAAAGAAAACAAGTGCCTTAAAAATCAATTGGTGACTTATTGATCGAACATCTATACGGCCACGTGAATGCTTCTTAAAAAAACGACAAAGACTGTATCAATTCAAATATGAAATTTTATGGTACCGTAATTTTATTATTTACCCTGTTCACATCAGCCATCCGCTGGCTGGGATCTATCTCTATTTCCTTAATGGCACTCACCGGGTGATTGATTTCAAGTTGGTATTCAGGAGCAACCCATTGCCATTCTTTTTCTATTGTCCGCGGAATATTATTCTCAGCCGGCTTATCGCCATACATCAGATTCATGGGAATATAATACAGCTCCCGGGATCCATCTTTGTAAGTAACCAATAAATCAACCGGCATCGGCATCTTACCAATTCGCTTTAGGGTAATATTCGCTTTTCCATTCACTTCATTAACATCCCCGATCCCATAGTCAATTGTTTTGGTGGTATAGATCCAATATTCTTTGTACCACTGTAATTCTATATTACTAACTTTTTCAGCTACGCGGATAAAATCATTGGGGTTGGGATGCTTAAACCGCCATTCCCGGTAATATTCGAGCAGGATTTTATCCAGGGTAGCATCACCCACTATATAACCCAATTGTGCCAGGAAAATTTCTCCTTTGGAATAAGCATCAATGGAATATGCATAGTTGGTATTGTAATGATCTGCATGTGTGCTCATAGGTTCTTCTAATCCACTTTTAACCAACGCGAAATAGCCCCGGTAAGCACCCCGGTATGGGAAGCTGCTATCTTTATACAACCATGCCGAAACCCGGGATTCTGCATACGATGTAAAGCCTTCATCCATCCAGGCATATAAACTTTCATTGGACCCCATCATGCCCTGGTACCAGCTATGCATCCATTCATGGATGGCCGTTCCGATACTGGCACTCTTGATCAACGTGGCCATAGGATATTCCATACCGCCATCTCCTCCCTGTATGAAAGAATAATTTTTATAAGGATAGGCGCCAAAAGTTTTTGCCATATAAGGATAGACCTGCACCATTGTCCTGGCCAATTTTTGCCAATCCTGTTCCAGTGAATCCACTTTTTTATACACGATATATAACAACGGCCCACCCGGAATCTGTTCTTTTATCATGGTATAGGTAGGATCAGCTGCCCATACAAAATCATGTACATTCTCCGCAACAAATTTCCAGGTGCGTGTCGCGCCAGTTACCGGAACCGGCGCATTGCCGTTTTGCTGGTAACCAAATCCAATTTCATTGGGGTTTTGCAATGTTCCGGATGCGGCCAGCATATATGTTTTATCAATTTTTATATTGACTTTATAATCTCCCCATACACCATAAAATTCGCGGGCGATATAAGGATTGGCATTCCAGCCCTGGTAATCATACTCTACCATTTTAGGATACCATTGGCTCATGCTATACCGGATACCTTCTTCATTATCGCGGCCACTACGCCTGATCTGGACAGGTACCTGCGCCTTGAAAGCAAGCTCGATAGTTGATTTTGAATGGGGCAAAATGGGATTGGTTAATTGCACTTCCAAGATGGTTTCATGCTCTATCAACTGTACGTCTTTTCCATTTACTTTCATAGATGAAACTTTTTGATATCCTATTTCATCCGGTTGTAAATGCTGGATACGATCCCGTACCCGGCTATCCCAGTCACGGATAGGGTTTCCACCGGGAGAATTACCATAAGTTATTTTTCCTAATTCCCGGCTACGGATATCCATCATACTGTTGGGCTGGAAGGCATTCCAATACAAATGAAAAAAGATCCGGTGCAATGTGTCCGGGGAATTATTCCAGTAATCAATTTTTTCTGTTCCGGTAAACTGGTTCGTGGCCACATTCATATCCACATTGATTTGATAGGCAATACGCTGTTGCCAACGGTCGGGTTGGGCCTGTACCAGCTGCCCCATAAAAAGGAGCAGCAGAAGGGTCATATATTTCATGTAAAATGGTTTAATCTGGATCTTAAGAGTTGTAAAGATATAGTATAAATATTTTTCCCACTTATCCCCTGTCTCCGCAAAAATGTTAAACCTGCCTCATGATCGAAACAAATTTTTTTCATTTTTTCATAAAATATTTTTAGGTTTGTCTAAATTTATTTTTCATGCAATGTAAATATTCCCCGGCTGAAGAGAATTATTTAAAAACTATTTTTCACCTGCAACAAGCGGAAGATGGTGTTTCCACGGGAAATTTATCTGCTGCGTTGCACACCCGGCCTGCCTCGGTAACGGATATGCTGAAAAAGCTTAAAGAAAAAAAACTGGTTACCTATACCCCCTATAAAAAATTCCGGCTGACACAGAAAGGAAAAAATATTGCCCTGCATATCATTCGCCGCCACCGGTTATGGGAATATTTCCTGGCAGAAACCCTGCATTTCAGCTGGGACGAAGTACATGACCTGGCAGAGGAACTGGAACATGTGAGTTCAGATAAACTAATTGATAAGTTAGATGCTTTCCTGTCGTTTCCCCGTTTTGATCCCCATGGCGACCCCATTCCCGATCAACACGGCAACCTGAAAGAGCGGCCACAAATCATGCTGGCAGATGTAGGACCCGATACCCCGGTGCATGTAGTGGCCGTTGCCAGCCGCGATCTACAATTGTTGGAACTATTACAACATGTAGGAATCGGGATAGGTACAACCATAGAAGTGAAGAAAAAATTTGATTTTGATGGTACCATGGAAGTGAAAGTGAATCATAAAAAAATCATTCAGTTGAGCGATCATTCGGTAAAATCCATATTTGTAAAAATTGATTAGAATATGCAGCAGCGACACAATCATCTTTCCTTAAGTGAAGTACATGAATCAGTAGAAGTAGTCAATAATAAAAAAGGCTTTCGTAAATGGTTACCCTATTTTGGCCCGGCCTACCTGGTTAGTGTTGGGTATATGGATCCCGGGAACTGGGCAACTGATTTGCAAGGCGGTGCACAATTTGGGTATAGCCTGATTTGGGTTTTATTAATGAGTAACCTCATGGCATTGCTATTACAAAGCCTGAGCTCCCGCCTGGGTATTGTAAGGCGGCGTGACCTGGCGCAGGCCAACAGGGATATGTATCCAAGGGTAGTAAATTTCTGCTTATATATTTTAGCTGAATTTGCCATTGCAGCTTGCGACCTGGCAGAAGTTTTGGGTATGGCCATTGGTATTCACCTGCTCACCGGTATGCCTATTCTATGGGGTGTTTGCATTACGGTACTGGACACTTTTTTGTTGCTCTGGTTTCAACGATTAGGAATACGCCGCCTCGAAGCATTTATCATAGCATTGATCCTGGTGATTGGTATTTCTTTTCTTATTGAAATTTTCCTGGCAAAACCTGACCCGGGGGAAATCGTGAAAGGCTTTATTCCCACTTCATTGAACGGGGATGCATTATATATTGCCGTTGGTATCATTGGCGCTACGGTAATGCCCCATAATTTGTACCTGCATTCTTCACTTGTACAAACGAGGAAAATTTTACCCACTGAAAAAAGTATTAAACGGGCATTGCGGTTTAATTTTTTTGATAGCGCCATTGCACTGAATGCAGCCTTTTTTGTCAATGCAGCCATCCTGATCCTCGCAGCTGCTGTTTTCTTCTCCAGCGGTCATACACAGGTGGCGAAAATAGAAGATGCCCATGAATTATTAGCGCCGTTGTTGGGTAGCAAATTAGCGCCTGTCCTCTTCGCCATTGCGCTCATAGCAGCCGGGCAAAGCTCTACCGTTACCGGTACCCTGGCCGGGCAAATAGTAATGGAAGGATATTTAAACCTGCGCATCAATCCCTGGATGCGACGTTTGCTGACCCGGTTACTTGCCATTATCCCCAGTGTTCTGGTCATTCTCATTTATGGCGACCAGGAACTGGATGCCTTACTTATTTTAAGCCAGGTGATCCTGAGTGCGCAATTAGGATTTGCCATCATTCCGTTAATCTTTTTTGTCAGTGATAAAAAAACCATGGGTGTTTTTGTAATACCACTTTGGGTAAAAATTCTTTCATGGCTGGTGGCGTTGGTACTGGTATTTTTAAATGTCAAAATGGTTACCGAAGCCTGTATGCCGGTATTCAATGAAACTGGAAATATTGGCTTAAAAATTTTACTTTTAGTAGCAGCTCTCGCATTTGCCTGGCTATTTTTCATGATGATCATCATTCCGATTATGAAAAAAAGAAGGTTACAAGAATTAGATAATATGCATGGCGCTTTCCAGCCTTTACGCCAATTAGAAGCGCCGGCATTAACCCATATTGCCGTTTCCCTGGACTTTGGCAATAATGATGAAAAGCTGATTGCCTATGCTTTATCCCAGGGGAAGAAAAATGCGCATTATCTCTTAGTGCATATCGTGGAAACAGCAACAGCCCGGTTTTTCGGGGCCGAAGCAGATGATTTTGAAACGCGTACCGATATGGAACGACTGGAAAAGTATGCCACTCAATTACGCGATTTGGGATATACGGTTTCCGTAAAACTAGGATATAAAAACAGGGTAAAAGAAATTGTCCGTATTGTGAAAGAAGAAAAGATCAACCTCCTGGTGATGGGCGCCCACCGGCATAAAGGCATAAAAGATTTTTTGTATGGAGAAACTTTAAACCAGGTACGTCACAGGCTTTCCATTCCTGTATTGATTGTGAATTGACAAGCTGCATTTAGCCTATTAATATCTATAACGCATCCAAAAATGGTTACAGGTGATGTTCAAAAAAATTCATTGAAAAATTACCGGGCTACCTGGAATTTGCCGGCTTCTATTAATTTGCCGGCTTTGTCATGCAACTGGAAAATATAAATACCGCGGTAAAAATCATCGGATAAGATGACCGTCATCTTTGCAGAACTTACCGGCATTTCTTTCATTTTCTTTCCGGAAAAACTATAGATCGAAATAGAATACGACCTGTCGATATTGGTCGGGAATTCAAAATTGATATAAGAAGTAGCAGGGTTAGGATAAAACTTAACTACTTTGACAAGGGTATCAGCCGGTAAGCTGGCATTACCCGCACTACAAAAAATCCAGCCACTCGCCACAAAGATGGTTGCCAGCAGGATTCTTTTTACAGCCCCGTTTTTACTAAGTAAAATTTGTTTCATCGGCCACTATACGTTCGTAAAAATAGAAAATATATATTATATAACCAAATCTAAATCTTTCTTAAAATTGCTATGCCGGGTTCAACACCTTTTGAATAGCAGCAAAATCCGGTAAATCTTTGGCTTCTTCCAATACTTCTGCATACAGGACTTTTCCCTCTTCATTAATCACAAAAGCTGATCTTTTGGCCACGCCCCGCATCCAACCGATAAAGGCATCATAGATGCAGCCGTAGCTTTCCGATACTTCTTTATTGAAATCACTCAACAAAGGAAAATTAATTTGCTGGTCTTCTTTGAATTTTGACAATGTAAACGGCGAGTCAACAGATATACCAAATACTTTTGCATTGGCCGCATTATATTTATTAATGTCATCCCGTACGCCACACATTTCTTTTGTACAAACGCCGGTAAATGCCATCGGGAAAAATAACAACAATACTTTATTACCTCTTTGTGCAGATAAGGTCACTTTATTTTTTTCTGTATCCACTAAGGTGAAATCCGGAGCCTGGTCGCCAACTTTAATATGCATGCTTTTAATTTTTGGGCTGCAATTTATATAAAAAAAAATAACTCGTTTACAATAAGCCTTCATTTAAAATTTCGGGCACAATACCGCATCTTTTGTAGAGTAACCACTATTAAAGCCAATAAATGCAATGGACAACTCAAATCCGCCCCTGAGTTGGCTGGCTGTTTTCAACGGTGATGTATTTACATCATAACTAAAGGATAAAGAAAATGGATTGTAATCGAGTTTTATAACGGGAATAATTGCATCCTGCCAACGCATATACGCACCGAGATGGAGAGTATAAAGCGGATTATCCATATCATCCCCTATTTTGCGGGAATACATCCCCCCTGCTATAATTTCTTGCGCACTCCCCTGCATGGAATAATCGGCCTGGAAACTTACATATGAATAATCATTGATGGCCAATTTCAAGCCACCGGATGCGACCCATTTTGGATTGAGTTCTATCGGTGGGTTCCGGTAAAATGAATTAACAGGCCGGTTAAAATGATGATAGGCTAAACCAAAAAAATAATTGCTCACATCACTTTGACCAATGGAAGAATTATATGATACGCCAAAACTTCCATCCCAATACCGGTAATTCGCCTGGTTAAATGTTTCTCCATCTGCTAATGAAGGATTATACCCATGGCCATCATACTGGTTATTGGTTGTCATTTTGGAACGGTCTATTTTTCTTTGTACCAGGCCACCCATAAAACCAAAGGATAAAAATTTGCGCTTATCCCCGTTTAATGATTTATGATAATTCACTGCCGGCAGGAAATTGGTGGTAGTGAAATTGATATCACCGGCCCGGTCATACAAAATTTGCATACCCATGGTGATGAAATCATTCCCCTGGCCAATAGGTTTTTTTACTTCCACGTCGAAGGAACCTGTTTGATAAGGCGTGGTTACACTGCCCCACTGGCTGCGATAAACACCCTGAATACGAACATCTCCATCGAAAATTCCGGCCAATGACGGATTGCGCAATAATGGTGCATTGAAAAATTGCGAAAAGTGTACATCCTGGCCGTTTGTACTTTTTACAATACAGCATAGGCTGATTGTAAAAATCATGAGTAGATTTTTCTTCATGTTGGATATTGGATTTATGTAAAAAAATATAACTCCAAAACCCGTTTCCGGGTTTTAAAAAACCATTAGTACTTACCTGATCAGTGTGACATTTCCTTTCATCGGTATGACCTTGCTATTTTCACAAGTTATTTCCATAATATAAACATAAACATCAGCCGGGGCTGGCTTGCCTTTATAAGTACCATCCCAGCCACCACTGGCATCATTGGGCGTCACATCTTTATTGCTATATACCAACTCGCCCCAGCGATTAAATATTTTAATAGATTTTACGCTAAACAATCCCGTACCTCTCGGATAGAAGGCATCATTGACCCCATCATGATTTGGTGAGAAAGTATTGGGAATAAAAATATTGTTCTTATCACATAAGACATACACTGTAACCATATCCCGTGCCAGGCAACCGCCACCATTAACTGCCACGCATGTGTAAGTTGTTGTTTGTAATGGATTGGCCATAGGATTGGCAATGGTAGGATTATCCAATCCGGTAGAAGGTTCCCATCTCCATTGCGTAATATCCGGTGTGGAAGTAGTTTCCAAACGAACAGGCTGTCCTGCCTGCATCGTAATATTGTCCTTAATGATTTGCATACCCGGAATTGGATATACTTTTATAGTAACGGTACCTGTGTCAACAAAACAGTTTTTCTGTCCGGCTCCGGTTACCTGGTAATGAATAAGAGTATCTTTTGTGGCATGCATTACCGGATCTGGGCTTGTCGGATCATCCAGGAAAATTGTCGGTGTCCATTTGTAGGTTAATGCCCCTTGTGCATGGAGCTGAACGGTTCCGCCCACACACAACGAATCACTCCCTGAGGTAGCTAAAGTTGTTGGCTGTATGACCATTAATGTAATCGTGTCAGAAGCAGAGCAACCATACTCATTGGTGCCATGTACTACAAACGTAGCTGTTGAATCCGGCGAAGCAATAGGATTGGTACAATCACTGCAATTCAAATCCGGGCTATAATCCCACACATAATTCAATGCCCCACTCGGTTGCAACACAATACTACTGAATTTACAAATAGATGTATCAAATCCGGCGCTTACATTAGGTGGCGCCAGCAAATTGATACGTTTTTGAGCGGTGTCGGCACAACCGGCGGCATTTACAGCAATGGTGGTAATGGTGTACTGGCCTGCTGTTGTATAACTTACAGGCAGCGGGTTTTGTAGGTTAGAAACGGCCCCATTTCCAAAGTCCCAATTCCATGAGAGCGCAGATGAATCCGGCGAATTTATATGGCCATTAAAACTGAGTGATAAAGGTGCACAACCCGTACTATCACCCAAAATGCTGATCTCTGGAGAAACTGAAATCTGGATTGGTGTAAAAAGTTCACTGGTATCTTTACAACCATTTTGAGTAGTTACAATTAATTTCACCTGGTAAGTTCCTGCAGTTGTAAATATATGCGAAACTTGTTTACCATCTGCCGTACTGTTATCCGGGAATATCCAATGATAATTTGAAATAATGTCATTAGAATATGACGAATCGGTGAAAACAACTGTCCCGGAATCACAGAACTGATGACTTATGGCTGTGGGCACAGCAGTTACATCAAAAGCGTGAATTGTATCAATACCTTTTATTGGTACCTGGCAACCAAAAGCATCACTCAGGATCAATTTAGGTACATAAGAACCGGGCTGATAAATATGTGTTGCTTTATTTTCTGAAGTGGTCAACGTGGTACCATCACTGAAATCCCAAACATATTGTACCGTATTCACTGCCTTGGACGTGAATGTAATTTCACCCGGGTAACATACAGTAACCGGATCATAAATAATATTACCAGATGGTCCTTTAATTACAATATTCTTTGTCAAAGAATCCGTACAACCACCATTTCCAGTTACTTTCAACTTTGCCGGGAATATACCAGCTGCATTGTATAAATGTGAAGGGGAAAATACGGTGGATGTATTACCATCTCCAAAATCCCAACTAAATGATTTGTAGTTTTCGGACGTATTGGTAAAGAGCACATTTAATGGTGGGCAGGTGGCAAAGGAATCACTCATGGTGAAACGGGGTTCCGGAATGGAAACCAGTATTGGTGAAAGCGAAACAACAGAATCCCGGCAGGTATTGGCATCCACAACTAAAAGCTGGGGATAATATGTGCCTTGCACGGAATAGGTATGAGAAGGCGCCTCCTGTGTGGAAAATGTTCCATCTTTGAAATCCCATTTATACGTTAATTGAGCGCCTTCCGAAGTACTGGTAAAGTTGATTTTTTTATCCGGGCATACAATAGAATCAGAGATGTTAAAAGCGGCTTTAGGCTGAGTTATGGTTATGTAATTCTTTTTGCGCACACTATCACTACAACCATAATTGTCTGAGACCGTAAGTTTCACATCATAACTACCTGCAGCCAGATAGGCATGTTGAACTGGTCCTCCGGTAGTAGTTACTTTATTGTCATCACCAAAATCCCAAACCCATTTTGTAATAGGATGGGTACCATCCGTGGTTGAAGCATCTGTAAATTCAAATGACTCCTGTATACAACCGGCATTTTTCACTGCATTGAATTTAGCACTGGGGCCATAAATGGTAACATTATTGGTTTGTATTAATGTGTCTGTACACCCAAGAATATCTCTTACAATCACGGTAACCTGGTATGAGCCGGCTTTTACATAACTATGTTTAACAGAAACACCATTTATTACCTGTTTACTGCCATCACCAAAATCCCAGGTTGTATTGACAATATTTGCAGAGTCAACATTTTTTATACTGAACGTAAATTCCACATTTTTACAACTCTCAAAAGGGAATACATCCAACAAAGGTTTTTCATTCACCACTTTAACTGTTTGCCGGGCCGTATCATCACATGTATTGTTCGCTACGGTTAAGACCACATTATACGAGCCGGGAGCAGCATACGTATGTTTCGGGTTTTTATCCGTTGATTGTGTACCATCACCGAAATCCCAGTTCCACACCAGGTCACCCTGAGATTTATCTTTAAACTGAACAGATTGCCGGTCTGTACAATTATTTTCAAAAGTAAATTTAGCATTGGGTGGCTTGATATGTACATATCGTTCCTTTTCAATAGTATCTGCACAACCATTATTAAAAGCGATCAATGTAATAGTAAAATACCCGGTATCTCCAAATTTGTGGATGGCTACCGGGTTATCATAAGAAATACTCCCATCTCCAAAATGCCATTCCAAACCAGTTATAGGGCCATTTGTACTGGTACTTGTAAAAGTGATCGGATACTTCGCACAAACTTCCAACGGATCAGCAAAGAAATCAGCTTTGGGTTTATGACCTACCACAACGGCATGTTGCATTTCATATGTAGTCTCACAACCTTCCGGAGTAGTTAACGTAAGTTTTACTGTATAATCTCCATCCTGTGAATAGGTATGTATAGGATTCGCTGATGTGGAGGTTGTTCCATCCCCGAAATCCCATTTATAAGTAGCATTCTTTAAATCAAAATTGGCGATTGGTTTAGGCTGTATGGTATATGGGACACATCCTGTAACCGGCAATCCTTCAAATCCACTGACTGATAATTTTCTTACCCGGATACAATCAACCACTCTATAAATTGTCTGGCAACCATTTGAATTGGTAGCAGTCAGCGTAACTGTATAAGTTCCGTATTTTGTGTAAGTGTGTTCCGGGTTCATTTCAGTGGATTTAGTGCCATCGCCAAAATCCCAAACAAAACTGATGGCATTCCCTACTGTAGTATTTTGAAAATGTACGGTATAAGGTGTTGAACAACTTGCCGTATCTGTTACTTTAAAGGACGCAGCAGGTCCGTCAATAACCTGTACTGTTTTATACGCGGTATCCTTACAATTATCAGAAAATTCATTGATTAAACGAATAGTGTAGTTCCCGGAATTTGTATATGTTTTTACCGGGCTAAAAATCGTTGAGGTAGTACCATCTCCAAAATCCCAGGCAACTGACACAGGTGTAGGTGTTGTGTTATTCGTAATCTGTTGCGGTTGATTGGAACATATTGTGGGTGGTATATAGAAATTTGTTTTAGGAAAACTAAAATCAATCATTAAAGAAGCCGTATCAACGCAACCAGTAGAAGAAGTAACCGTCAGTAAAACCGAGTATGTTCCTGGATTGGCATAGCTATGTGAAGGAGATTCTTTAGTAGAAGTGCCACCATCACCAAATTGCCAGTAATACGATAAATTACCCGTGCCTGTACTTTGATTTAAAAATGTATAAACAGCCGGAGTATGACAGATATCAGAAGAAGATACCATAAATGCCGCCTGTACTCCCTGCTGGATATTAATTAATTGATCTTTTGTCAAAGTCTTGGTACATCCCAAAGATGATGTCACCATCAGGCTTACACCAAAAGCACCCGGGGAGGTATAAGTATGCACCGGATCTGATTCTGTAGAGGTATTTCCATCTCCAAAGTCCCATAGCCAGGAATTGATATTTCCGGAAGCTGCTACACTTTTATCGATAAAACTAACATCCAACGGGTAACAGCCACTAAGTGGTGAAGCGCTAAAATCCACTTCCGGAAGGCCATATACATTAATGTATGCATTTTTAGTAATAGAATCCGCTTCTGTTCCTTTATATACAACTAACTTTATAGTATAGGCACCAGGTTCAAAATAGGTGGTGGAGGGAAACCTGGAAGTGGATATTACACCATTACCTAAATCCCATTTCCAACTGGTAGGGTTACCGGTTGATTTATCAGAAAAACCAACAATTAAAGGGGAACAGCCTGAAACAGGTGTTGCTGTAAAATCTGCTTTTAGCTGCGCGTGTAACGTAACACCCGAAAGCATTACAGCGAAAAATACAAGTGCACGAAAAAGCACTTTATAAGTTGCCTTTTTGAACATGGTTCTTCTTTTAGGAATATTGGATATTGTCGTTTCTGTCCGAAAACAGATGGGTAAAATAAGGCTAAAGTATTGATATTACCAAATTTATCTTACAAAAATGCCTTATTAATAGCAGCTTTGGAGTAAATAACGATAGGTATGATAGATAGCTTTCTCTTTTATAAGCTACAGAAATGATTGATATTGAAGAGATGTCGACAAAATGTTGACTATTCTGCCTGGTAAGCCCATTTCACCCAAACCGCACCCCAGGTAAAGCCACCACCAAATGCAGCGAGTACCAGGTTATCCCCTTTTTTCAATTTATTTTCCCATTCCCACAAACATAGAGGTATCGTGGCATCAGTAGTATTTCCATACTTGTTGATATTGATCATCACCTTTTCCTTAGTAACACCCATACGATTAGCAGTGGCATCAATAATCCGCATATTGGCCTGGTGAGGAACCAACCAGGCTACATCTTCGGCGTTCAAATTATTTTTCTCCATGATTTCTGCACTTACATCCGCCATTCCTACCACAGCAAATTTGAATACTGTCCGACCCTCCTGGTAAGCATAATGTTCTCTTTTTAATACCGTTTCAACAGTTGGCGGCTTGAGCGATCCTCCTGCTTTCATATGTAAATAATCACGGCCACTGCCATCAGATTTTAGAATCCTGTCACGTACACCATATCCTTCTGTATCCGGCTCCAGTAAAACAGCCCCACCCCCATCGCCAAATAAAATACAGGTATTCCTGTCAGTATAATCTACAATAGCAGACATCTTATCTGCCCCTACTACCAGTACTTTTTTATACATCCCGCTTTCTATAAATGCGGCACCAGTTACTAATGCATTTATGAATCCACTACAAGCCGCATTAAGATCATAGGCAAAGGCATTCACTGCGCCCACTTTATAAGCTATTATACCAGCTGTAGAAGGGAATACCATATCCGGTGTTACGGTGGCACATATTACACACTCAATCTCTGCAGGATCTAATTTGCGTTTTTTCAAAATTTGTTGAATGGCCGGTACCGCCAGGTCACTGGTTGCCATACCCGGTTCTTTCTGTATCCGTCTTTCTTCTATACCAGTCCTTGTGCGTATCCATTCATCATTGGTATCCACCATGGTTTCCAATTCTGCATTAGTGAGAACATAATCGGGGACATATCCACCCACTGCTGTAATGGCTGCCGTAACTTTACTCATAAATTTGCTATTAGATGCCAAAAGTATTAAATTATCAGAAACAATCTGAACAAGGTCTTTGTTAATCTCTTACTTATTTTTTTGTCTTTCATCTTTATTTATAATAACAAACAGGAGTTAGTTACGTTTTAATTGAATGAATCGCAGAAATTTCCAGGTTGTTTAAAAAATATCCTAAGAACATACCGGATTGATTATTTTTGAGAACTCTTTATGATAGCATCTGTACGTGGAAAATTTATTCAGAAAACACCATCCCTGGTTATCGTGGAAACAAACGGGATCGGGTATGAGTTACAAATCAGCCTGCATACCTATGATCAAATTGCAGAAAAAACAGACGGGTTTCTATGGGCTTACCTGCATCTTTTTGAAAACGGTCAAACCTTATATGGTTTTGCTACCCCGGAAGAAAAAGAACTCTTTCTTCAATTGATCAGTGTTTCCGGCGTAGGTGCAGCCACTGCCCGGATAATGCTCAGCGGAATGAAGCCGGTTGAAATCATGCAGGCCATTGTACAAAATGACGCCCGTAAACTGGAAATGATAAAAGGAATCGGGAAAAAAACAGCCGAACGTATCGTGGTGGACCTGAAAGATAAATTCAAAAATATAGCCACTATTTTTCCTGACATGGCCCCTGTACATACCCCTTCCCTGCAACAGGATGCCAGTGAAGCATTGATAGCCCTGGGGCTATCAAAATCCGTAGCAGAAAATGCAGTAAAAAAAGTTTTTCAATCTGGCGGAGAAATGCTTTCTTTGGAAGATATTATTAAAGCGGCACTCAAAAATTTATAACTTATCGAAAACACGTATACATTACCAGCGCTGCCTGAAAGTTGACGAAGAGAAAATTAATTATTGCCCTATTAATTGTCGGGCTGAGCTCATTGTGTTTACAAGAACATGTCTTTGCTCAGCAAGGTGACTCACTGCATTATCCCTTGAAAGACAGGAGAGGCGATCCTTTTACCTGGAAAAACAGGAACCCTTTTTATTTAAGCGATTCTTCTCTCATTAATCAAACTATTGAATACGATCCCTTAACCAATGAATATTATATCGTTGAAAAAATAGGCAACCTGTATTACCGGAAACCTACCTATCTTACTTTTAAAGAATTCTATGACCTGCAGGCTAAGCAGATGGAGGAGGATTATTTTAATTACCGATCCAGGACCTTGTTAGATCTGAACCGGATTACGAAGCGCCCACCACCAAGAATTTACCCTTCCCTATTTGACCGGATTTTTGGCATTGGTCCTAAAGGCCTCAAAATAGATATACAACCTCAGGGTAATGTAGATATCAGTGTGGGCTACCAAGGGCAAAATATTAAGAACCCGACCCTGCCGGAAAATGCCCGCAAAAACGGGGGACTTGATTTTGATATGGATGCCAATGTTAGTGTGATTGGCAATATTGGAGATAAATTAAAATTACCCATCAGCTATAACACCGCTGCCAATTTTGATTTTGAAAACCAACTGAAACTGGATTATAAAGGCAAAGACGATGAAATCATCAAGTCCATTGAAGCAGGTAATATTTCTTTCCAAACTAAAAGTGCACTCATGTCAAGTGTACAAAGTTTGTTCGGTGTAAAAACCCAACTGCAATTTGGAAAATTATTTCTTACTGCCGCCATTGCCAATGAACGTTCCCAACGACAATCCCTGACCTTGCAGGGAGGTGGCTTGAATCAAACCATCAAAAAAACCCTGGATGATTACGACGAAAACAGGCATTTCCTGTTAGCCCAATATTTCAAAAATAATTATAATACAGCCATGAAGAATTTACCTGTCGTGGGCAGTCAGGTGCAAATTCTAAAAATGGAAGTCTGGGTGACTAATCGTACCGGTAGTACCACCAATACCCGTTCGATCGTAGGCTTTATGGACCTCGGGGAAAACCAACCATATAACCCTAATGTTCATAGCCTTACATCCAATACATTACCGGATAATGGTTCGAATGACCTTTATCCTTTCCTCGCTGGTAATCCATCCAATCGTGACCCGGCATTGATTAATACGTTATTAGTAGCCAAAGGACTTACCCCGGTTAATGACTTCGAAAAAACATTTGCCCGGAAATTAGATCCTTCTGAATATTATTTCAATCCGCAGGTCGGATTTATTTCCCTAAGCCAGCAATTACAATCGGATGATGTATTGGCTGTAGCATATCAATATTCTTATAATGGCCATATTTACCAGGTGGGCGAGTTTTCCCAGGATGTCACATCCGATTCCACGCAGGGAGTACAAAAAAATCTCTTCCTGAAATTATTAAAAGCAACTTCAGCCCGTACCCAGTTACCAATCTGGCAACTGATGATGAAGAATGTATATTCCCTGGATGTTACCGGCTTGCAGGCCGATGGCTTTAACCTCGCTGTGATGTATGCTGAACCCAGTGGTGGACTAAAAAGATATTTACCCGTAACAGCTCCTTCTGTTTCCGGCCAATCCCTGCTTACCATTCTCGGTGCGGACCGGCTCAATAGCCACAATGATCCTTACCCGGATGGTTATTATGATTTCGTGGACAGTTTCATGGTATTGTCTCAACAAGGCAAAATCATTTTTCCTGAACTCGAACCATTTGGCCGCGACCTGGCAGACCGGGCATTCCAGGGAGAACCACAAGCCACCAAAGATTCCTTTGTTTATTATCAATTATACGATTCTATCAAAGCCATTGCACAAACCTATGCCAACCTGAACAGGTATGTCTTACAGGGAACAATCAAAGGAAGCTCTACCACCGATATTTCTTTAGGTGCATTTAATATACCGCAAGGTTCTGTAACCGTTACAGCCGGTGGCCAGATTTTACAGGAGAATGTGGATTATTCTATTGATTATAATTTGGGTACATTGAAAATATTGAACCAGGCGATAATCAATTCCGGTGTACCGGTAAATGTGCAATTTGAAAATAACGCCACATACGGCATTCAGCAAAAAGGTTTTGTCGGCTTACGCCTGGATTACATGGCCAGTAAAAAATTATCCCTGGGTGCTACCATGGAAAAACTTACAGAGCGGCCCTATTTTAATAAAGTGAATTATGGAGATGACCCCGTTCAAAATACGATGTATGGCATCGACTTCAATTATAATTCTGAATGGGGCGGCCTCACCCGGCTCTTGAATAAATTACCATTTTATAATTCAAAAACAGTAAGCCAGATAAATGCCTATGGAGAAGCCGCTGTTTTAAAACCCGGCCACCCCAAACAAATTGGTACGGGCAGTCAGGGTTTAATTTATATTGATGATTTTGAAGGCAGCACCAGTAACCTGGATATGCGGTTTCCTTTTGTTTCCTGGGCATTGGCTTCTACCCCACAAGGCAATAATTTATTCCCGGAAGCTAACCTCGTGGATTCCTTACCCTATGGTAAGAACCGTGCTAAATTAGCCTGGTACAATATTGAACCTGTCTTACAAGACAAATCTAATCCCAGCAATCCCTTAAAAGGAAACCTTACCGAATTGAGTGACCCCAGGGTACGAGCCGTTTATACGAATGAACTTTTCCCGCAACGGACGACCAATATCACCGATGTGCTCACCACTACTTTTGACCTGGCTTATTATCCTACCGAACCCGGCCCCTACAATTTTACAGCCGACCCAACCAATATAGGCCCGGATGGAAAATTAAAAAATCCCAAACAACGATGGGGTGGCATTATGCGGGCCATTGATCAGACAGATTTTGAAACGGCCAATATAGAATATATGGAGTTCTGGGTGCAGGATCCTTTTATCAAAGACCCGGCAAGCACTGGCGGAAAATTATATATCAACCTCGGCAATGTGAGTGAAGATATTTTAAAAGATGGTAAACGATTTTATGAAAATGGCCTGAACTCCCCTTCCCAACCTGCTGCGGTGGATTCCACTTCTGTTTGGGGAACCACTCCGGTCAATCCCATCCAGGTTACCCAGGCATTTAGCAATGATCCCAATGACCGGCCTTATCAGGATGTGGGCTTCGATGGTATCAACAATGACAATGAACGCAACAAACGAGCTGACTATTTAAACCAATTACTAAATAATTTTGGAGCTGCCTCCCCCATTTATCAAAAAGCACTAAATGATCCCTCGCATGATGATTATGTCTGGTACCGGGATGAAAGTTTTAATGCTGCCGGTACAGGTATATTAGGGCGCTATAAAGATTATAATAATTCACAAGGGAATTCACCTGTCGCTACCAATTCTTCTCAATATTCCCCGGCTGCTACCGTTTACCCGGACAATGAAGACCTGAACCATGATAACACTTTAAACGAAACGGAAGAATATTATGAATACCAGCTGGAATTAAAACCGGGTATGGATGTGGGTACCACACCTTATATCGTAGATAAACGTGTAGTGACCCCCAAACTTGCCGATGGCAGTATCACATCTGAAAACTGGTACTTATTCCGGATACCCATCAATAATTATACTGGCAAAGTCGGACAGATCCCTGATTTTAAATCTATCCGTTTTATCCGGATGTATCTTACCGGTTTTGAAGATTCTGTAGTCATGCGTTTTGCCAGCCTGGATCTGGTACGCAACCAATGGCGCACATTTACTTATTTGCTCGATACCACCGGCTCTTATACACCTATTCCGGCCAATTCAAATACCACTATCAATGTATCCGCTGTAAATGTAGAGGAGAACAGCAGCCGTCTTCCTATTCCTTATAAAATTCCACCGGGTATAGAACGTGTACAATCATTGAGTAACAATGGTGTGAACCTGTTACAAAATGAACAATCCATGAGTTTGAAAATAAACAACCTGAATAATGGCGATGCCCGCGCTGTATTCAAAACCCTGAATCTCGATATCCGTTCTTATGGCCAGATGTCGATGTTCATCCATGCGGAATCTGTAATTGGCCAACGCCCCATCAATAATGGGGAACTAGTAGCGGTCATTCGACTGGGGCAGGATTTCCTGAATAATTATTATGAAATAAAAATTCCTCTTTCCATTACGCCATTTAATAGTTCTGCCACCCCAGAAGAAATCTGGCCATTGGAAAATAACCTTGACTTTTCCCTGAATGACCTGGTGCAATTGAAACTGCAACGAAACAATACCGGGGCGCCGGTGAATAAAATTTACCGGGAAGTAATTGGGAATAAAACTTTCTCCGTTATGGGTAACCCTAACCTCGGTGAAGTACAAGGTTATTTAATTGGTATTGAGAATGCCATCACAGGCGCCAATGTCCCCTTGAGCACAGAAGTATGGGTAGATGAATTACGGCTTTCACAAATAGATGAACATGGTGGTTGGGCGGCACTGGGCCGGGTGGATGTTCAATTAGCTGACCTGGGCACATTATCGCTTTCCGCAAATACCTACACAAGTGGCTTTGGGGGCATCGAACAAAAAATAAATGAGCGCGCCAAGAATGACCTCCTGCAATATGATGCTGCTTTAAATATAGACCTGGCCAAACTTTTACCGAAAAAATTATATGCTTCTATCCCGGTATATGCCGGATATAATAAAACAATCCTGACTCCGGAATATGACCCCTATGATCTTGATGTAAAATATAAATATAAAATTCAAAATGCCGGTGATGCCAAAGATTCTATCAAGAATGTGGCGTTGGATGAATCTACTATCAAGACCCTGAACTTTACCAATATGCGTTTTGGCGTGAATGGCAAAAAGCCTAAACTCTGGAGCCTCAGCAATTTTGATTTCAGTTTTTCTTATACCGGGTTTACCCAAACTAATCCCATCATCCAGGAGAATACATTGCGCCGGTATCGGGGTGGCCTGGGTTATACCTATTCTGGTAATAGCAAATTCATCAGCCCTTTCAAAAAATTAATCAAGAACAAATCAGCCTGGCTTGCTCCTATCCGTGATTTCAATTTCAATTATATTCCTTCCCTGATCAGTTTTCGGGCAGATATCAATCGACAATATGGGGAATATGTACCACGCATCGTTAACATCACGGATAAGACCGTTGAAAAAGTTGATACTTCGTACGATAAGTATTTCACGTTTGACCGCTATTACAATTTGCGTTGGGATTTAACCCGTTCCCTGAATATTGATTTTAGTGCCGTGAATTTCGCACGGGTAGATGAACCCATTGGTAAATTAGATACCAAAGCCAAAAAAGATACTGTATGGAAAAATTTCCTGAAAGGTGGACGCAATACCCTGTATCAACAGCGGGCTACCATCAGTTACAGCATACCGTTTAACAAACTTCCATTAACAGACTGGATCACGGCACGTTTCAGTTATACCACTACCTACAACTGGATTGCAGCCAGCCTGCTGGCGATCAGTATGGGCAATACGCTGGAAAACAGCCAACAAAACAGCCTGAATACCGAAATGGATTTTAACCGTCTTTACAATAAATCAAAATGGCTTCGCAATATTACTTCTCAAATTCAACAGGATAATAATGAAGACGAAGGCGAAATTACCCTGAAAGATAAAAATGGAGAAGACTCCGTAGTCACCATTCCTACACGGGCGGAAGTAATTAAAGGCTTGAAGGGAAAAGAAAAACGCCTGGCACTTTCCAAATGGCGTAACCTGAAAAGGCAAGCCCGTATCGCAGCCAGGAAAAATAAAGAAGCCGGTAGCGCTAATGGCCTGGTAAAAACCGCTGTGCAACTGGCCACTATGGTCAAACGGGTTTCTGTTAATTACAGTGAAAATTATAACAGCCGGATTCCCGGGTATAAAGACAGCACGCAATTCTTTGGACAAAACTTTAAATCCAATCAACCCGGCCTTGCATATATTTTCGGGAAACAACCTGATACTGCCTGGCTCAATTTAAAAGCACGACAAGGTGTGATCACCCGGGATTCAACATTCAATTTGTTATTTACACAAAACTTTGATCAACGCCTGAGCGTAACCGCACAATTAGAACCACTGAAAGAATTAATTATAGACCTGAACCTGGATAAAAGTTTCTCTAAAAATTATTCTGAACTCTTCAAGGATACGACCGGAACGGGTAATAGTTTTGATCACCTGAGCCCGTTGGCCGGTGGTGGCTTCAATGTTTCATATATAAGTTTTGGGACCTTGTTTATGAAAACAAACCCCAATGAGATCTCTGAAACTTTCAAGACATTCCAGGATAACCGGCTTATCATTTCCAAACGTCTTGCTTCGCAAAACCCCTACTGGCAGGCACTTCCGGACAATGAAAAGTTTATGGCAGATGGCTATGCTACGGGCTATGGGCGTTATGCACAGGATGTGTTGATCCCTGCATTCCTCGCAGCATACACCGGGAAAGACCCGAATACAATTTCACTCCTCAAAGAATCAAATCCAAATATCAAATCAAATCCTTTTGGTGGCATCCATGCTTTACCCAACTGGCGCTTAACATATACCGGCCTGACGAATATTCCGGCTTTATCAGATGTCTTCAGTAATATCACCATTTCACATGGCTACAATGCCAGCCTCAGTATGAATAGTTTTGCCAGCGCCTTATTATTCTTTGATCCCTATCATTATGGTGCACCGGCATTTATAGATACCATTAGTGGAAACTATGTACCCTTCTTCCTGATTCCTAACCTGACCATCCAGGAACAATTTGCGCCACTCATTGGTTTTGATATTACTACCAATAATCAAACAAATTTCCATTTTGAGTATAAGAAAAGTCGCACACTCAGCCTGAGCCTGATCGATTTCCAATTGAGTGAAGTGCGTAGTACAGAATGGAGTTTTGGTGGAAGTTTTCGGAAAAAAGGAATCGTACTGCCTTTCCGCCTGCCCTTTACGAAAGGCAAAGAATTGCAAAATGATTTAGGCATTAGCCTCGACATAAGCATGCGCGATGATACACAAAGTAATAGTCGCCTGGACCAGGCCAATGCATATAGTACCGGCGGGCAAAAAGTGATTACTATACAACCAGCGATAGATTATATTTTAAATAACCGGGTAAGCCTGAAGTTTTACTTTGATCAGCAACGGGTCATTCCATATATTTCTACTTCTGCACCGGTTACCAATACAAGAGCAGGTATTCAAATTCAGATTTCACTGGCTCAATAATACCGGGCTCAATTTTCAATTCGTCAAATAGTATTACATGTTTACCAGTGTACAACCTTTATCTTTATTCTTTCTTTT
This sequence comes from Parafilimonas sp., assembly GCA_039811225.1. Taxonomy (GTDB): domain Bacteria; phylum Bacteroidota; class Bacteroidia; order Chitinophagales; family Chitinophagaceae; genus JAFDXJ01. Next base: position 38,745 of record JBDHYG010000014.1, on the reverse strand, counting down.
GTTTATATTAAAAAGAGGAACCTGCTATATCATCGGCTAATAAACATGCTATCCTGTTGTCATTAAATAATGAGGAGTGATGAAAAAAATATTTATTTTATGTAGCATCATTTTGGCATGCCTGGTTGCTATTAGCTGGATAAAAAATGTGGATGATCACTATACACCACACCCGGTCAGGTTCGTTGTGCCTCCCAGCTGGCCGGATCCTGTTTATGATTTTCAACAAAACCCTTTAACAGTTGAAGGTATCGCTTTAGGAAGAAAACTTTTTTATGACAGAATACTCAGCAGAGATGGGAATTTCTCCTGTGCCAGTTGCCATCAGCAGTTTGCTGCTTTTGCTACCTATGATCATCCATTAAGCCATGGTATTGATAATTCATTTTCTTTCCGCAATGCACCGGGTTTGTTCAACCTGGCCTGGCAAAAAAATTTCATGTGGGATGGTGGCATCACCCAGCTCGATTCACAAGCCTTGTCTCCAATCACCGATCCGCATGAAATGGGCGAAACACTGGAGCATGTCATAAGTAAAATAAAAAAGGATACATCCTATCAAAGGCTTTTCCGACAGGCATTTGGGAAAAAAGAAATAAGCACACAATTACTTACTAAAGCGCTGAGCCAGTTTGAACTCACTTTAATAAGTGCCAATAGTAAATATGACCGGGTGATACAGGGAAAAGACAGTTTTAATTTACCTCAACGATTAGGTTATGAAATATTTCAAAAAAAATGTATCAGCTGTCATACCCCTCCTTTCTTTACCGATTTTAGTTATCGCAATACTGGTTTTGCATTGGATGATTATTTGAAGGATTATGGCCGGTTGCGCATTACCGGCAAACCGGAAGATTCCCTGAAATTTAAAGTGCCTTCATTACGGAATGTACAACAGTCATTTCCTTATATGCATGATGGGAGATTGAATTTCCTGGACGATGTGCTGAATCATTACCGGAATGGCGTTATTCCATCTTCTACAACCGATAGTTTGCTGAGGAAAGGTATCCCGCTTTCTAATTTTGAGATCGGGCAGTTAAAAGCATTTCTTTACACATTAACCGATTCTGCATTTCTTTCCAATCCCCAATTTGCCCCACCCGGTGAAAAGATTTTAGTGCCTTTACCAGATATATTGCAGCATGAAGGAAGCCAGTGAAAAATTTAAACCGCAGGGAATTGTTTTCTTATCTTTTTATTCAACAATGACTTCATCGGTAAATATCCAACCTGGTTTGCCTGCCCCACTATGGCCGGGAGGACATAAATTATTTTTTCCGGTAACCCGGATAAAACGCACCGCACGCGACGAAAAATTGGTTTTAAAATCATAAATGATTTCTCTTGTGTGGATATCAATGGGATTTGAAATTGTTTGTATTTCCTGGAAATTACTGCCATCCATCGACACTTCAAATCGGACAGATTGCGGCAGAAAAATCCAATCATTATATTTCTGCAGGCAACCCAACGAGATGCTCTGAATAGTTTTTATTGCTCCCAGGTCAATTGTTGCCACCAAATCTTTTTCACTTATACCCAACCAATATTTTCCCAATGAAAATGTTCCGCGGACACCATCCGTCAATGAGTTGGGGCCATTTGCCTGGTAATACTTACTGATAGGGTTCGCATAACTTACTGTACTGCCAATAGCCTTATGTATGACAAAATCCTGCCGGGCTGCCTGTACACCTTTAATCTGATCATCAACAGCTACTGAAGTCTTTAATGTTGCAGTTTGATTGATGGGAATGGGTTGCATATACCTATTGCTTTGCAATGTCGGCTCCGTACCATCTAAGGTGTAATAAATTGTACCATGGAGTATGTCTGAAAACAGGGCAACATTTAATTTACCATCCGCAGCAGTTGGTTTTATGTCTACTGTAAAATTTCCGGGGCAATAATGCTGGCCCTTTTGACCAAATGATGTAAAATGATAGTGCAATCGGGCATTAAAACTTTCCCAATTGCGGGATGCTTTCGGGCTCCACAAAACTTCAGACAATGCCAGCATTCGTGGCAATACCATGTATTCAACATGTTCCGGTGTGGTAATAAATTCTGTCCAAAGATTTGCCTGTGCCCCCATCACATAGTTTGCTTCCTGTGCGGATAATTCCTCGGGCACCGGTTCATAATCATATACATTTTTCAAAGTATTCATGCCACCAATAGCAAGCGGTTCGCCTGCCGGTCCTGCCTGGTAATGATCAAAATAACAAGGTTTCCCGGGAGTCATCACTACTTCATGTTTCATCCTGGCTGCTTCGATGCCACCTGCTTCCCCCCGCCAACTCATCACCGCAGCTTGCGGTGCTAAACCACCTTCGAGGATTTCATCCCAGCCAATAATTTTGCGATGTTTACTGATTACAAAATTTTCTATTCTTTTTATAAAATAACTCTGCAATTCATTCTCATCCTGTAGGCCCAGGGCTTTCATTCTTGCCTGGCATTTCGGACAATGCTTCCAGGAAGTTTTATCCACTTCATCTCCACCAATATGAATATACTTGGATGGGAATAATGCCGTGACTTCTGTCAATACATTTTCAAGAAAAATGAAAACACTATCATTGCCTGCACAATAATTGGAAGACATGCCGGTATAATCACCGCCGGTCAATGGTAGTTGTGGTTGCTGGGTACAACTCAAATAGGGATAGGAAGCAATAGCCGATGCCACGTGGCCCGGCATTTCTATCTCAGGTACAATGGTGATATTCCTTGCTGCTGCATAGGCAACAATATCTTTTATTTGTTCCTGTGTATAATAACCTCCATATGTTGCCGGCTCACCGGGTTTGGCCTGTGGCCTGTCGCCCCACACTTTGTCGGTATGATCTACCCGCCAGGCACCAATCTCTGTAAGTTTCGGATATTTTTTTATTTCTATTCGCCAGCCCTGGTCATCCACAAGATGCCAATGAAACACATTAAATTTATAGGTAGCCATCAGATCAATATATTCTTTTACAAACTCGGGCCCAAAGAAATGCCGGCACACATCCAGGTGCATGCCCCGCCAGGCAAAGCGCGGATAATCGGTTATTTCCATACAAGGCACCTGAAGCAATGCATTTGTCCGGATCGCAGGCAGCGTTTGCAATAAAGTTTGAATACCATAAATAATTCCTGCTTTGGTATTAGCCTGTAATAAAATTCCGGAGGGTGTGACTTTTAAAACATACCCTTCATTTCCAATTTCAGCAATCTGGCTGATTTGAAATTGAATTGTTTTGGTAGCAGAAATATTGAACGGCAACTGGTAACCTGAAATGCGCTGAATCGTTTTTTGTAAAAAACCGGCAGCTTGTGCTAAATCTTTAGCAGACGGATTGAATTTTATAGCAGTCTTTCCATCAATTAAAAATGTACCTGGCTGATAGCTTAAATGCACCGGCTGAGGAATAATATTTCCAAATTGTGCCTTTGCAAGAAAGGGCAGTAGAAACAGCAGTAGAAAAATTTTTTTCATGGTCAGGGGTTTATTTTGGAAACGAAAAATTATTGGCAGGAAACAGTTTATTAACTAAACTTCGCCTATACCGAGTATCATCAGGTGTAAAAAATAAAATTACTTTTTATAAAAATCCCTGGAAGATTACCAAGTTGTATTGATATCCCAGCTTTCAAATTCCTTCGCAACCGCGGTCAGGAAAGAAGCGCCCAGGCTGCCATCAACTATACGGTGATCATAGCTTAAGGATAAATACATCATATGCCGGATACCAATTGTATCGCCCTGTTCTGTTTCTATTACCACCGGCCTTTTCTTAATAGCTCCTACGGCTAAGATGGCTACCTGTGGTTGATTGATAATCGGTGTTCCCATCAGGCTACCAAAGGTGCCCACATTGGTGAGTGTAAAAGTTCCTTTCTGTGTATCATCCGGGCGTAACCTGTTATTCCGTGCATTGTCTGCCAGGGAATTCACTTTCTTGCTAAGCCCTACCAGGTTTAAATAATCAGCATTATGAATCACCGGTACAATCAGGTTACCGGTAGGTAATGCCGTAGCCATACCGATATTGATATCTTTCTTTATAATAATCTGATCATTGACCAGTGAACTATTGATCATGGGGAAACGTTTGATCACCCGGGAAATACAATCGATAAACAGTGGTGTGAAGGTGATTTTGGTGCCTTCTCTTTTTTCAAATTCTTTTTTGATCTTATCCCGCCATAATACCATATTCGTCACATCCGCTTCAGCAAAGCTGGTGACATGTGGACTGGTATGCTTACTATCAACCATGTGTTTGGCAATGAGTTTTCGCATCCTGTCCATTTCGATGATCTCTACATTACCTTGTGGAATGTAAGGTGCAGGTTCTTCCTCATTTATTACCATACTGGTTGCTACAGGAGCAGCAGGTTTTTGAGTTACTGCCGGTGCCGTGGCTGTTGCTGCTTTATGTTTGCCCTCACTTACGTATTGCAGAATATCTTTCTTAGTAACACGGCCATCATTTCCGGTACCGGGTATTTTTTCCAGGTCGCTCAACGGAATGCCTTCACTTTGTGCAATGTTCAATACCAGGGGTGAATAAAATCGATTAGCGCCTCCATTGCCATTGGATGTAACCGGTACCGCTACGGGTGTTTCCGGCACGTATGGTGGCGTTTCAACAACCGGTGCTTCCGGCGCTGTAGCAACTGGCGCGGAAACTGCAGGTGCAGGAGTAGCTACATTTTCACCTACTGTTTCTACGCGGGCAATCACTGTTCCAATTGGAACCACATCATTTTCTTTAAATAATATTTCGGCCACGGTACCAGCTGCTGAACTTGGAACTTCACTATCTACTTTGTCGGTAGCTATTTCCAGTAAAGTTTCATCCATGGCTATTGGATCGCCCACTTTTTTATGCCATTTTAAAATAGTTGCTTCCATAATACTCTCGCCCATTTTTGGCATTACAAGATCGATGATGGCCATACGTTATTTTTTATGTAAAAATATTTTATTTGCTTGAAAATAAACAGCTAAACGCTTTGTAAAATTGTGCCAAAGATAATCAATGCCGGTCAAATCTGTTGCAGTATAAACTGGCGTAAAAAATTTAATGCCTGGATAGCTGTTAAATGGATATTTTTCTCCCGGTCAAACCGTACATGAATGCAGGTCGTAACTATTCTTTTCCTATCTCCCACGCCCAGCCAGACGGTACCAACCGGCTTTTCAGGCGTACCACCTGTGGGTCCCATAATGCCGCTAACGGCCAGTACAAAATCGGCTTGTACAAGATGCAGTAACCCTTTGACCATTGCCTGGACCGTTTCTGCACTTACGGCACCATAACTTTCCAAAGTTGCTTCCGGTACTTGTAAAATGCCTGCTTTGACCTCATTGGCATAAGAGACCACACTACCTTTGAAAAAGTCTGAAGCGCCTGGTATGGCTGTAAGTAAATGAGCTATATATCCACCTGTACAACTTTCCGCTGTGGCCAATGTTTTCTTTTTATTTTTTAAAATACCGGCAACTAATTCCTGCATGCTGATATCAGTATCACTGATCATCCATTTTTTTACCAATAATTTTAAATCTTCAAATTGCTGATCAAGTGCCTGTGTAGTGGTATCTCTTGCTGTTAGCCGTAAACGCAACATACCGTAATTGGGTAAATAAGCAAGTTTTATTGTAGGGGGTAAAGCAGATTCAAAATCCTTTATCTCTTCAGCCAGGAAAGATTCGCCGGCACCATAGGTCAGCAGGGTTCGCTGGCTGATTACCTGGTTTTTATATTTACTTTTCAGGAAGGGAATGACTTCCTGTAGCATGAGGTATTGCATTTCATTGGGTACACCGGGCAAACTGAAAAAATATTTCCCATTTTTTTCAAATAACATGCCTGGGGCAGTACCGATTTTATTTTGTAAAACGGTACACACATCAGGTACTTCTGCCTGCCTGCGGTTGCTTTCCAATAAAGGCATTTTCCGTTTAAAAACAACTTCAAATAAATAGGTAACATGTGCCAGGGTAGCTGCATCTTCCCGCATTTTGCCATCAAAATATTTACAAAGCAATGGTTTTGTTATGTCATCAGCAGTAGGCCCCAAACCACCTGTAATAATAATTATATCATCTTGAGCGGCTGCCTCATCCAAGGCCTGCCAGATATCATTCCATTGGTCTCCAACGGTAAATTTATGTGCGGGCCAAATACCGGCTTCCATTAATTCTTTCCCGATAAAAGCGCTGTTACTATCTATAACCTGGCCGATCAATAATTCATCGCCTATCGTAATTATAGATGCCTGTAGATTTTTCATGATGAGTTATCAGAACTATATTTAAGAGGAATCTATGGATTTAAAATTTGAAACTTTCTAATGATCCAGTGGTCTCCTTTTAATCATACCTCCTTTAGTATCTTTTACACTGCTCATTACAATAAATGCATCCGGTGTTATCTTTTCAATTTCAATATTCAGTTTATTAATCTCCAACCGGGTAATAACAGTATATAAAATATCCGTGTCACGGGTTTCTCCTCTTCGTCCATAGCCCCTTTTACCGCTATACACCGTAACACCGCGGCCCAATTTGGTTATGATCATTTGCCGGATCTCTTCATTGTGAGGAGAAATAATAGTCACACCAATATATTGTTCAATACCTTCAATAATAAAATCAAGTGTTTTAGAAGCGGCCAGGTAAGTAACCATGGAATACAAGGCAATTTCCACACTCAAAAAATAAGCGGCAGCTGAAAAAATAAGCACGTTGATGATAACAATGATATCACCCATGGTTGTGCCCATTTTCTTACTTAAATAAATGGCCAGGATCTCGGTACCATCAATCACAGCGCCACCACGTACGGCAAAGCCAATACCTGCACCGAGAAAAAAACCACCAAATAATGCAACCAGTAAATTATCATTGGTGATATTAGGAAATTCTACAGATGCCAGGCAAATGGACAGGCCCAAAATAGCCAGGCCGGCTTTCACGGCAAAACGCCGCCCCAATGTATTATAGCCTAAAATGATAAAAGGTAAATTGACAAGAATGATGAGGTATTGCAGGGGAAATTTTGTGAGTGCAGTAATTAACAATGAAATACCCGTAGCACCACCATCAATGAAATGATTCGTAAGCAAAAAGCCTTTGAAACCGAATGAAGCAGAAAAAATGCCAATGGATATCAGGAAAAAATCCCGGGTATAACCCTTTACCCCAATGATAAATTCACGGTAACCCCTGGCCAAAACATAGGTAGAATGCTGATCCCGGTTTGCGGGTATCTTTTTATTACGTAGGATAGTATAAGTAATAATATTTCTCCAGAAAAGGTTCATGGACTCAATTTAATAGGCGCTTAAAAATAAAAAAGAATATTTATTTGTGCAGAAAAAATAGCTGATTAAACTTTTTACCTATACCATCGTCATAAAAGCAGTGTTGACCTATAAATAACACCTTGAATTAGGAAAAGCATCTTTTATACAAAGGATGCTTTTTTAGTCTGCATATTTTTTCTTTTTCCGGTATGCCTTTTCTGTTTCGATTATCGTGTCTCCTGCTTCTTTCTTTGAAATGGAAAAAGCTGCATAAAATAAAATACTATAAATAAGCAGTGATGGTATAATTTCCTGCCATCTTAACCAATACCCCCACCAGCTGTAAATACCTGCCTGTGCCGGATTGGAAGCTTCATAAATAACCTGCACCTGTTCCCCGCTATGGTAATTCCTAAACAGGTAAGAAGCATCCACAGCATACATTTTTCCACTTGCCAGGTAGTGGGCAAAAGGTAATTTTTTTTGGGTATGCACCTCTGTGTTGAATTGTATGGTTGCCGGTATAATAGTTCCATCGAAATAATCTGGTCGCCTTGTAAATACTGTATACAAAGAATAGATAATGATATAAAAAAGGATGGCTGTCCTGATCAATGTATCCGATTTTAAATCAAGCTCCGGAAATCTACCGGTACCAATTTACTTACACCCGGCTCTTGCATGGTGACACCATAAATTACATCCACGGCATTCATCGTCATTTTGTTGTGCGTAATAATGATGAATTGGGAATTCTCACTGAATTGTTGGATCATCTGTGTAAATTTTCCCACATTCACATCATCCAATGGTGCATCCACTTCATCCAGGATGCAGAATGGAGCGGGCTTGATAAGATAAATGGAAAATAACAACGCGGTGGCAGTAAGTGTTTTTTCACCACCGCTTAATTGGGTAATAGAAGATGGCCGTTTACCTTTTGGCTTTGCAATAATTTCAATGCCGGTTTCTGCCAGATTTTCCGGGTTGTCCAGTACAAGATCGGCTGTGTCTTCATCTGTAAATAGCGCTTTGAACACGTGCTGGAAATTTTCACGGACTTTATTAAATGTTTCCAGGAACTGGCGATTAGCGGTAGCGCCCACCTCCTGGATCGTTTGCAGCAGGCTTTCACGGGCAGAAACCAGGTCATTTTTTTGTTCGAGAATAAATGCATAGCGTTGCTTCATTTCAGCATAGGCTTCAATGGCCATGGAATTAATTTCACCCATATTTTCCAGGCGCTTTTTCATGCGGGCTGCACTGGCCTGTAATTCTTCCAGGGCGGTATCATTTTTCCGGGCTTCCGCTAATATCGTATCTAGTTGCACATTGAATTCCACCTGCATACGTTCTTTCATGCCGGCCAGGTGTAATTTCAATTCATTAAGCTGGTCCTTCAATTCTCCTGCATAACGTTCTTTATTTTCTTTTTCTTTTAACCGGTTACGCAAGGCTGCTTCTTTAACCTGCAGGACATTTCTAAAATTAGAGAATGCCTGGTCGGCTTCATTCAATTTCTTTTCTTCCTGTTCTTTTTCCTGCATAAAAGACAACAGCGCCGTTTCTGTTTCTTCCAATTGTTGCCGACCGCTTATGATTTCTGCCTGTACATTTTTAAATTGTTCTGTGTTCAGGCCGATTTGTTCATGCAATTCTTTTAACTGCTTTGATTTAAAAGCCAGCTCCTGCTGTAAGGCAGTTATCTTATTTTGCTGTTGTGCTACCTGCAGGTTGCGTTCATTATATACCCGGGCTAATTCATTATAGGTCTTTTCCGTTTCACTAAAATCATTTTCCGCAATTCTTAATTCCCCGGAGACTTGTTGCAGTTCGGTATTCAATAGCACAAATTCTTCCCGGGTATGCCTAATACCATTTTGCGCTTCTTCCAGTTTTTGCAGTACTTCTGCCAGGCGCTGGGCACCGGTTTCAAATGCCTGTTGTAACGTTTCCAGTTTATTTTTTATGGCATAGTGTTCATTATTTAACTGGTTAATTTCATGCTCCGCCTGTTTGACCTGGTTATCTTTCAACATAGCAGTATTCTGTGAAAGGGTGTCCTGCTGTTTTTTCATTTCATTTTTCAGGGCATTCACCACAGCGTCCTGCAGGATAATTTCATCCTGCATTTTTTCCAGGTTCTTGGCGCGGCCGATCTTTTGTCCTTCAAATAAACCGGTACTGCCACCCCTCAGGGTATAAGTGCCTTTTATATACTTGCCTGTCTTTTCAATAATTACGGCACGTTCTGGCGCTGCTTGTAAGGCATCATCATTGGATGCGATAAAAACATGGCCCAACAGGTATTTTGCCAATGCTGCATATTCTTCATCCGTTTCCACAACTTCCAATGCAGGCAATGTGTTTTCCGGTTGTTCAATACTGTTTTGATTATGGCGCACCTGGTCAAGTATAAAAAAATTGGCCTTTCCTTTCTTATGATCATTTAATAAATTGATAGCCCGTATTCCTTCTTCCAGGTTTCTTACAACATAATAATTCAGATAAGGTTCCAGTACATTTTCCAGTGCTTTCCGGTAATCTTCCTGTACATATAAAATATCGGAAAGTATTGGCGCCTGTGTGCCCCATTCTGCATTCTGGTGCAAAAATTTTACACTCTCCGGGTACCCTTCCATTGAATCAATCAGGCTTTTCAGCAGGTTATACTCATTCCGTTTTGCATCCAGCTTCCGGTTTTCATCCATCAGTTCATTGCGCAATTTTTCCAGGGTAGCTTGTACTTCCAGGATTTGTTCTTTTACCCGTACCTGTTCTGCTTGTAATAAACTATGTGCATTTTTCTTTTCTTCCAGTTCCTGTTGTATTGATTGAAGCTTTTCTTCATAAGATGCCTGTTGCGTTGATCTGGTCTGCTGATCCTGTTGTACCTGGTCCTTTGAACGGTCAAGGTTTTGAATGAGTGTATCGGCAATGGCTACTTTTTTTTCTGCGTCAAATTGTTTCCGCTGAATCTCCTGCAGGCGGCGTCGGATACTATCCAGCGCACCCCTTTTAGTATCAAATAAATTCCTGGCTTCTTCGGTTTTTTCCCGGGTATTATTCAAGGCAGCTGCCTGTGTAGTCAATTCTTCATTTTCTTTTTCGGTTTGCAATTCTGTAAAACGGATGGAATCCTGGATGGTATGTAACTGGCCTTCAGCATTTTCAAGGAAAAGGGAAAGATTTTTTTCCTTATCCAACAGGTAAGTCAATTTTTGAGCAGCCAGGTTTTTGTCATTTTCTTTATTCTTCAGGTGCTGCATCAATTCATTGAAACGTGTTTGTTTTTCATGTAAAGCTTTTTCGGCTTCAGCAAACTGCAATTTCTCATTTTCCAGCGCTGCATCTTCCTTTGCAATCTGCGCATCTAATTGCGCTTTAGCATCCAATGCGGCATCCATATTCGCAGTCATCTCCAGGAAACTGGAATTATACCCTTCGAGTGAAGCTTTAGCCAGTTCTATAGAAACCTCGCGGTATTCATTTTTAATCTCATAAAATTTCTCTGCTTTCTTTGCCTGGCTTTCCAGTGTTTTTACCTGGTTATGAATTTCAAATAAAAGGTCTTCAATCCGGTTTAAGTCTGTTTCTGTTGCATCTAACTTAGCGGTTGCTTCTTTTTTACGGGCTTTGTAAATAGTGATGCCGGCAGCCTGTTCCAGCATACGGCGGCGGCTGTTGTCTTTATCTTTAATGATATCATCCACCATCGCCAGCTCAATGATTGCATAACTGTCATTGCTGATACCTGTATCCATAAACAAGTTATGAATATCTTTCAACCGGCAGGCTACATTATTCAGGCGGTATTCACTCTCCCCGTTTTTATAATAGCGGCGCGTAACCGTTACTGTAGAGAACTCAGTGGGTAAAAGGTTTTTGGTGTTTTCAAAGGTCAGGCTCACTTCTGCCAGGCCACTTCCACTACGGGTTTTAGAGCCATTAAAAATTAAAGCTTCCAGGTTTTCACTGCGCAGGGAAGAAATTTTTTGTTCCCCGATCACCCAACGAATACTGTCAATGATATTGCTCTTGCCACAGCCATTGGGACCGATAACGCCGGTTATACCTTCATCAAAATTGATAACGGTTTTATCGGCAAAACTTTTAAAGCCTTTTATCTCGAGTTGTTTCAAACGCATATTGCTAAATTTACATGCTGGGTATGAATACCCCTGCGAACTTAGTGGAAAACCACAAAAAATGAAAGCGACCATTTTTTCCTGTGGAGAAATGGTGGAAAGAAATATAAATCACCTATTCTGATTAGTTGCAACCTGCTAACCTTCACCCTGCATTTTTTCATTTACTTTTGAAATTAAATGGCCTCGTGATAAAAAAAGAGTTCAAAGACTTTTATGCTGTGCTGGGTGTTTCACCATCGGCATCGCTCCATGAAATAAAGATGGCTTACCGCAACCTGGTGATGAAATATCACCCCGACAGGAGCCCGGGAGATCACCTGGCCTATTCCCGTTTCCTCCAGATATCAGAAGCCTGGGAGGTTTTACAGGACCCTGTCAAACGAAAGCAATACCATGATGTATATTTTTATGGTCATTTCGTTCCCAGTGAAAAAATCGTCAATGCTGTATCTATTATTACGGATTGTCGAAAATTTCAAACCATCTTGGAACAAGTAGATACCCTCCGTATCAGCCCTCGTTTACTTACAGAAAAAGCCCGCCAGGTCTTATCGCCGGCTGCCTTACAATATTTAACAAAATCATCCAACGAACAGACCAACGAAGAGATAACGGCTATTTTATTGAAATGTTGCTTGTATCTTCCCTATCCTGCTGTTGAAATTATATGCAAAAACCTGCAAACAATCCAACATGTGCATGCACCGGCATTAGCACAAATCGGGCAAGTTCTTCGTCAGAAGAAAAGAACACAAACCTGGAAACATTATGAAGTATGGGTGTACCTGGCCCTGGTCTTGCTATTTTGCGGCATCATTTTTTTCAGCCGATAATTTTATCGCGGAGAAAGGAGAAAAATCTAGCACTTATATTTGCAATACTGTGCATGACTTTTTTTGAAAAATAAATTATATGAAAAATATTAAGCTAATAGAAATTCCATCTGAAATCGGCGCCGGCACCCGGGGTGCCAGCCTGGGCATTGATGCGATAAAAATTGCAGCACTTGATTTTATGAGTAATTTCTTTGTCAACTTTCCTGCAGAAACAATTCCTACTGAAAACAAAATGTTATATGAGCCGATTGTTTCACCTTATGCCAAACGTATTAAAGGAATGGTGGCCATGTATGATAAAATTTCCAAATCCGTCAGTGATACTATCAAAAACAATTTCTTTCCGGTAGTATTAAGCGGCGACCATAGTACAGCCGGTGCAGTCATTGCCGGGATTAAAATTGCGAAACCCAAGAGCCGCCTGGGTGTTGTATGGATAGATGCGCATGCTGACCTGCACACACCTTATACCACTCCTTCCGGAAATATGCATGGTATGCCACTGGCTACTGCCATCAATGAAGATAATAAAGCCTGCAAAGTCCATGAACTGGACCCTGAAACAAAAAAACAATGGGATTACCTGAAAAATATCGGCAAGATAGCACCCAAGGTATTACCGGGAGATATTGTATTCATTTCCTTACGTGATTTCGAAAAAGAAGAGAAAAGCCTGATTGAAAAATATGGTTGCCGTGTTATATCAACAGCCGAAGTGCGAAGAAAAGGTGCCGAAAATATTGTACGTTCCGTGATACGCTCTCTAAGCGAATGTACCGATATCTATATAAGTTTTGATGTGGATAGTATGGATTCCTCTATTTCCAAAGGAACCGGTACGCCGGTAAATAACGGCCTGCGCGAAAAGGAAGCGGATGACCTGGTCAGCAAGTTTATGCAAAACCGGAAGATCTGTTGTTTTGAAATTACAGAAGTCAACCCCACACTCGATAAGGAAAACCTGATGGCAGAAATTGCGTTTAATATTTTACAGAGGAGCGTAAATGTCCTGATGATGCGTTGATGCCGCATCGGAATCAAAATGTTCCGGGGTAAGCGGTTTCAAAATAATTTTCTTCACAAAGGGAAAACGATTCAGCCTATTTTCATCGTCGGCATAAACCGTGGACGAAAGGACATACACATCCGGGAAGTGTCCATTCCTTGCGCCCAGTTCATTTATTTTTTGTAAAAATTCAAAGCCATCCATAAAGGGCATATGTAAATCAATCAGGAGAATATCCGGATAGGAAGGACTATCGGCTGGTGTCTCCGCGAAAAATTTCAATGCTTCCGCGGTATTTTGAAAATTAATACAGGTTTCGGCAAAATGGCTGATACGAATCATCCGCTCGCATACCATTAACGCAATTGGATCATCGTCGAGTAATAGGGCATTTTTGTATGAAGGCATAATAAAAAATGTATTTGGCCGGGGGTATATGCCTGAACGGGTAAAAGTAATGAATTACTTTAATATGGTCAAATGTTTTCACGCTTTTTTACCGGAACCAGGTCCTCCATAGCCACATTTAACGGTAACATCCCGACTTGTACTATGGCACGTTTTTTCCGGATTTCCAAAACGGTTCCCACCTGGTAATTGTTTTTCAGCTTTACCTGCGAACCGATATTGATTTCACATTGCAGTTCCGTATAAGCAGCCAAAGTCTTTTGCTTCGCTTTTTTATTTTGAACGGTATCTTTCTTTTTAAATAACAGATTCTTCATCTGTTGGATGACATGATCTTTATCTTCTGTTTTTTTCCATTCCAATACGATTTGTTTCAGCTTCATTTCCATTTCTTTCAAATAAGCAATCCGCTCAGCCGTTATTTTGTTCTGTTGGCGCAGCAATTCCACTTTTTGCTGGTGTTGTTCTTTTTGAACATGATTTTCCAATTGCTTTTTCAATGCCTGATTTTCCCGGAGTAATTGTTGCAATTTTTTTTGTTCAATCGCAATGTCCTGTAATCCTTGTTCAGTTTTATTAAGTAATTTATCCAGGCGAAAATGGTTTTCATCTACCAGTTTTCTTGCTTTCTCAATCAGTCTTTTAGGAAGGCCTATTCTTTCGGCAATAGAAAAAGTATAAGAGCTGCCAGGCTTGCCAATTGTTAAGGTATATAAGGGTACTAAATTTTTTTCATCAAATGCCATGGCGCCATTCAATATACCCGGTGTACGATTTGCCATAATTTTGAGATTGAGGTAATGCGTTGTCACCACTCCCCTTGCATGCTTATGTGCCAGTTCTGACAGGATCACTTCAGCAAAAGCGCCACCCAGGCCGGGATCACTTCCACTTCCTAATTCATCAATAAAGAATAATGTCTTTCCACCTGCTTCTTCAATAAAATATTTCATATGCAACAGGTGTGACGAATAGGTACTCAACTCAAACTGCAAACTTTGTGTGTCCCCGATATGAATGAATAATTTTTTAAAAATCCCCATTTCTGATGCAGGATGTACCGGCACGAGTAATCCACTTTGCATCATGACCTGGTTTAAGGCAATGGTCTTCATGGCAACTGTTTTCCCTCCTGCATTGGGGCCGCTGATAATTAAAATCCTGTCATCTTCATTCAACCGGATAGATACCGGTACAGTGGGTTTTCCTGCGGCTTTATTATAGAGGAAAAGTAAAGGATGAACCGCTTCTTTCAAATCTATATCAGCCTGGTCCGTTATCGTAGGAAAATTCGCCTGCATGGCAATAGCCAGCTTTGCTTTGGCTGCAATAAAATCAAATATGCCAGAAATTTCCTGGTAAGTTTTTATCAAGGGTGCATAGGGGTGCAAGCGGTTAGTAAGTGCCCGCAGGATTTTTTGTATTTCCTTGTGTTCATCCTGTTCCAGGATAATCACGGCATTATTCAGTTCGATGGTTTCTTCCGGTTCGATAAATGTTGTTTTTCGACTATCACTTTCGCCATGCATAATCCCTTTTACCTGTCTTTTATACTCTGCTAAAACTGCCACCACCCTCCGGCCATTACTAAAACTTTCCGCTATATCCGCTGTGTAACCGGCCTTTTGCAGGCGTGCAATAACTTTTTCAAAGACCCGTCGTAATTCCTGCCGGCGACGGAATAATTGTAACCTTATTTTTTGCAATGTGTCACTGGCCTGGTCTTTCACCGAACCATCTTCATCGAGGACTGCTTCAATACATTTATTAATTTCCTTCTCAAACTTTACGTTAGCTATGACCTGGTATAAACTGGCATAGGCTTGCTGCCGGTCTATGGAGAACCATTGAAAAATAGCCCGCATGTTTTCACAGAAAGCATGTATCGCCATACATTCTTCTCCCGATAAAATGCTGCCCGGTATGCCCAATAATTTTATTTCACGGCTAACCTGCAAATTGTTTTGTGGGAAAAAAATGGCCTGCTGTATGATGGATTTATATGCATGGCTTTGTTGGAGAGCGGTTTCTATCAAGTCTTTCCGGGTATGTACCCGAATATTTTCCACAAGCATCCGCCCCATCTCCGTATGGCAATACTGTGCCAGCATTTCCTTTACGGCAATAAATTCCAATTGTTGCAAAGCTGTAGCCGGATAGAAATTCATCCCTTCTATTTTTATCAAAAATTCATCAAAGATAAAGTAGGTAACATTTTAAATTGCGGTATTTTACTATCGAATCCGTGCCCTTTGTAATCACTTGTTAGAAACTATTTAAAAAATGTTAATTAACTTGTCTGCACAAGGCAAAAAACGGTAATTGCATCAAGTCTGAAAAACGTATTTTCTATGTTGAATTATTTATGGTGCATGCTGGGTGCCTGTACCTTTTTATCTTGTGCAGATCATAAAAATCAAACATCCAATATGATTTCTGAAAATTATATGGCCACTACCTCCGGGTACGATACGGCTACTTTTGGTACCGGTTGCTTTTGGTGTACCGAAGCAATATTCCAACGATTAAACGGGGTGGAAAAAGTAGTAAGTGGTTATACCGGTGGTATTGGAGAAGATCCTACTTATGAAGAAGTCTCTACCGGTACCACCGGGTACGCAGAAGCCTGCCAGATTTTCTTCGACCCATCTAAAATTTCATATGATGAACTGCTCGAAGTCTTTTGGAAAACACATGACCCTACTTCCCTCAACAGGCAGGGCAATGATGTGGGCACGCAATACAGAAGTGCCATTTTTTATCACAACAATGAGCAAAAAGAAATTGCCACTCATTACAAACAGGAACTGGATTCAAGCCATGCATATAATGCACCAATAGTAACCACGATTGAACCATATACCCGGTTTTATAAAGCAGAAGGTTATCACCAGAATTACTATAACAAAAATCCCAACCAGATGTATTGCAAATATGTAATTCAACCCAAGTTGGACAAATTTGAAAAAGTATTCAAAGACAAGTTAAAATCCAACACTACCGGTGTAGCGCAAAAAAAGTAATGCTTTTGTAACCTGCTATTGTACATTTGTGGTATGGCAGCCGTTCGTATTGATGATGCATTAAAAAATTTTCTCAATAAATCTTCCCTGAAGGAAGGTGTCCGTGCAGTACAGATAGAAATGGCCTGGGAAAAAATTATGGGAAAGACCATTGCTAAATACACAGAAAAAATTTCAATCATCAATCATACCTTATTTATTAAAACTTCTGTTGGCCCCTTAAAACAGGAGTTGTTATATCAAAAGGAAAAAATTATTGCCCTGGTGAATGAGGCATTTGATGAACAGGTAATCAAAGAAGTAGTTATCCAATAAATTCAGTTCAACCGTACCCGTGGATTCAATAACCCATACAGGATATCGGCCAGCAAATTAATCAATACAAAAAAGGAAGCAGTAATCAACACACTGCCCATAACCACCGGAAAATCTAATTTATCCAAGGCATCCACTGTTATTTTACCGATACCATTCCAGCCAAAAATATATTCTACAAAAAAAGCGCCTGCCAGTAACTCAGCAAACCAGCCGGTAATTGCCGTCATCACGGGATTTAAGGCATTTCGAAGGGCATGTTTCCAGATGACCCGGTTTTTAGAAAGTCCTTTGGCATAAGCCGTACGAATAAAATTCTGTTGCAATACATCCAGCATGGAGCTACGTGTCAGTTGTGCTATAATGGCCATGGGCCGTATACCAAGCGTCATTGCGGGCAGTACCAGGTTTTGCAATTGTAATTGTTTTCCCACAAAGGGATTATAGGTATATAAACTACCGGTCATGTGCAAACCGGTATAAGAATGCCATAAAAAACCAAAGAGGTAAGCTAATACAATACCCATATAAAAAGAAGGAACGGATATACCTAATACACTGGTGAATATGGCCGATGTGTCCCACCAGGTGCCTTGCTTTATAGCCGCCAGGACACCCAAGGCAATACCTAATACCGTAGCAATAAAAATAGCCGCAAAAGCCAGGATAATCGTATTGGGCAATGCTTCCATTAAAATTTCAGATACATTCTTTTTGGATTGATAGGATTTCCGTAGATAGGGAAATTTGATACCCACCTGTATTTCATTTCCCCAAAAAAATCCCTTCAGGTTCTTGGCAGCAATATCTTCTTTCGTGTACACACTAATGGGCGACAGATCATTGAGGTATAACACAAATTGCTTCCAGCGCGGTGCATCCAGGGCCAGGTCTTTCCGGATATTTTTTAAGGTTTCCGCATTCCCACTCTGTCCCAATACCAACCGAGCCGGGTCACCAAAACCCTGGAACAGAAAAAAAACCAGGATAACCACCCCGAGTAAAACGGTAATCCCATATCCCAGTTTTTTTAAGATGAAACGAAACATATTTCCTCCGCTTATTGTCCCGGCAAACCG
Source organism: Parafilimonas sp. (assembly GCA_039811225.1). Taxonomy (GTDB): domain Bacteria; phylum Bacteroidota; class Bacteroidia; order Chitinophagales; family Chitinophagaceae; genus JAFDXJ01. The sequence goes on along the minus strand of JBDHYG010000014.1, from coordinate 20,616 downwards.
GTAAGAATTTTCATTACCTCATTTTGATCATATCCTCCCACTTTATATTGAACAGTTGCCCCCTGCATCATAAAAAATGTAGGCAAAACCCGGGCAGCTGTTTTAATAACCGTACCATCACATTGTAAAAGTTGAACACCTGGTATCTTAGCAAAAATTGTGGCAGCATTATGAATATCCGCGGTTACCAGGTAAAAAGGAATTTTCAGTTGCTGGCATTTTTGCAGAATAGAAACAAATGTGGGATTGCTCCAATCGTTGTAGGTGGAAAGATCTTTCGCAAAAAGCAGCACATAATGGCCTTGTTGTGCTAATACCGTATTTGTTACATCATTTCCTTCCTGGTCATGCAACGAAAAATCAACAATAGCAGGTGTGGCATTTCCTTTTCGTACTACTTTATCTACGCGGTCAATGAACTCATAGGTGGAATCAAAATCAGCAGGAAATTCATCTGCACTGAATGACACTATTTTCCCATCTTTCTTGTATTGAAAAGTAATGACAGTACTATCCGGAATGGCGCCGGACGGCACTTTCATTTCCTCTAACAAATTATTCCCGGCTTTATAGGGCAAACAATCGATCAGGGGTAAATGTTTTAGAACATAATATTGTAAACCACCTACTGCTACTACCGTTAAAAGCAAAATCACCTGAGGCCCGGGCGACTTCCAACCTGACTGGATTTTCTTCCGGTAAAAAAATAAAAGAAGAATCAGGATAAGCAGGAAAATATCTTTGCTGAAAGAGGCGATGGGTGTGAGTGGCAGGCAATCACCAAAGCATCCACATGTTTTTATTTTTCCTGAATAAGCAGCATAACCGGTAAGGAAACTAAAGAACAAAATTAATAAAAGCAATAACCAACTGAAGAGTTTCATACGCCATCCCAGGATAACAGCTACTCCCGCCAGGACTTCAAAAATATTCATCACCACGGACAAGGTAAGCGTGGTATCATTCAACGCAGATAAATGCCAGACAGAGAAAAATTCCTGCATCTTGTAACTCAAGCCCAGTGGGTCATTCGCTTTGATGAGCCCGGAGAAAATAAATAAGAGACCAATGATCCAGCGGATTACCAAAAGAAGTTTTTTCATGTAACGGTTATTTTTGTTTTCTGCTACAGATCGCCTGCACTTTACTTATATGAATAAATTCAGGCGGAAAGAATCAATGCAAAAACAGCATAATTTATAATATCTACATAATTGGCATCAATCCCTTCACTGATCAGGGTTTTCCCATCATTTAATAAAATCTGTTTGATTCGCATGAGCTTGACAAGGATCAGGTCAGTAAAACTATCCTGGCTCATCTCCCGCCAGGCCTCCCCATAATCATGGTTTTTATCAAGCATGATTTTTTTAACGATGGCTATTTCCTCATCATACCAGTTACTGACAGTCTCTGCCGGGATATCCTCTACGTCGGGTGCATTCAGTTTCAATTGTATGAGGCCGATAACTGCATAATTTATGATGCCTTTAAATTCACTACGGATATCATCTGCCACTTTTTGTGCTTTCTTCTCCTGGATGGTGCGAATACGCAGGGCTTTAATAAAAATCTGATCCACGACAGATATTGTCCGCAATACACGCCAGGAAGTACCATAATCAATGGTTTTTTGCAGGAAAATATGTTTACAGGAGGCTATTTCCCGGTCATACTGCTCAATGGTATCTGCCATTTCTGATTTCATTTTTAAAGATTGCGAAAAATTTTTATAACATTACAATCAAAAATAAAACAAAGCATACAATGTTTACTTTTAATTGTAAAGGAAAATTGTTTGTATTAACACAACCCGTAGTGATGGGTGTGATCAATGTAACGGAAGATTCCTTTTATGCCGGTAGCCGCCTCACTGATCCGCAAATTGTATTGACAAAAGCCGGTCAAATGGTACAGGAAGGAGCAGCCATCATAGATTTGGGTGGCCAAAGTACCAAACCCGGCAGTACCCGACTCTCTGCTAAAACCGAGATCGAACGGGTGGTCCCATTGATCCGGATGATTCATGAAACTTTCCCGGAGATCCTGCTTTCTATCGATACCTATTATGCTACTGTTGCTGCTGCTGCCGTAGAAGCCGGCGCCTGCCTGGTGAATGATATCAGTGCCGGGAATTTTGATAAAGATATGCTCCCTTTTGTTGCCAGCGCCCGCGTTCCATTTATTTGCATGCACATGAAAGGCACACCGGAAACCATGCAGCAAGATCCGCAATACAAGGATGTGATTACGGAACTGCTTGATTTCTTTAGTGAAAAAATATACCAATGCCGGGAGGCCGGCATACAGGATATCATCATTGATCCGGGTTTTGGATTTGGGAAGACCATTGCCCATAATTTTGAAATACTGCAACGGTTGACGGCTTTTCAAATCCTGGAAAAAGCTATCCTGGTGGGCGTTTCCCGCAAATCCACGATTTATAAAACCCTGGGGATTACTGCTATGGAAGCATTGAATGGTACAACGGTATTACATACCATTGCTTTACTCCAAGGCGCTCACATATTACGTGTACATGATGTGAAAGAGGCAGTAGAAGCAATCAAGCTGACAGAAGCCCTGAAAAAAAGTACCCGAAAAGAAAAATAATTTTTACCAACCGGAGGCCAATACATCTGCCAGGTGCATAACCTGCAAGGGCAATTTGTTTTTTTGAATATAGCCATCCAGGTGCATCAGGCAACTCATATCGGTACTGATAAGGTAAGCAGCCCCGGTGTCCATGGCATGTTGAACTTTTTGTTCTCCCATAGCCATACTGATCGCTTCAAATTTTACAGCAAACGTGCCACCAAAACCACAGCAGGTTTCTACATCCTCCATTTCTACTAATTCCAGGCCTTTTACCTGTTGCAATAATTTTCGGGGCCCACTCTTAATATGACATTCCCGGAGTGCGGCACAACTGTCATGATATGTAGCTTTCCCTGGTAAGGTGGCGCCCAGGTCATCCATCTTTAACTGATCAATTAAGAATTCAGAGAATTCAAAAATACGCGTACCGATTGCACGCACTTCATCCATTTCATCTGCACCTTTAAAAAGGGTGGGAAAATAATTACGGACAAATCCGGTACAACTTGCACTGGGCGTTACGATGGGTATATCTTCTTTAAAATCTTTTAAAAACTTTTTACTGACCACTTTGGCATCATCCCAAAATCCTGCATTGAAAGCAGGCTGGCCGCAACAGGTTTGATTGGGATTGTAAGTAACTGTACAACCGGCTTTTTCAAGTACCTTGCTCATGTTAAATCCAACAGATGGATAGAGCTGGTCTATAAAACATGGAATGAAAAGCTGTATAGTCATTTATCTGTAGAAAATGAAGTGTGCGTCAATTGTCTTTTTAAGTGGATCATCTTTATCGCGGTAATGGCAGCTTCGGCTCCTTTATCCCCTTCCTGCCCTCCTGTTCTTTCCATAGCCTGGGCTACATTATCGAGCGTCAAGATACCGAAAATCACCGGCATTTCCAACGTTACATTAAGGGTGGTAATTCCCTGGGTAACCGATTGGCATACATATTCAAAATGTGGCGTACCACCCCGAATGACCGTACCGAAAGCAATAAATGCATCAGGTTTGATTGCTTGCAAAGCTGCATACGTTTTTATTGCAAAAGGAATTTCGATGGCACCGGGTACGGTGATGATTGTATAGCGAATCTGATACTGCTCCAGTACATTAATTGCAGAAGCAACCAGGCGTGCATTAATAGTATTATTCCATTCTGTTTTCACTATAACCACAAAGGCATCCCCGATTGTAGGAATGCCTTCATGCAATATCGTATTGCCACCCGTTGCCATTATTTTACACTTAAATCATTGGGTTCTATGCTCAAGCGATAAATGTATTTATCCGCTTCAAATGCCCGGTTTGTTTTAGGAAATTTATCCTTAATTTCTTTATACGTTTCCAGCGCCTCTTTTGTTTTACCCATTGTTTCGAGCTTTAAAGCAGCACGGAAAAGGTATTCGGAAGAATTCAATTCATCGGATACAAAAGTTGTAGCGGCTTTTTTATAACTGGCAACGGCATCATCATTTTTTCCTAATTCACCATAAGCATCACCCAGGCAACCATAGGCCATCATCTGAACCTGGCCGGCATCGGTATGAAAATCTTTCAAATATTCCACGGCTTTGAGGTAATTGCCTAATTTTAAATAACACACACCCGCATAATATTTGGCTAATTTACCGGACGCGGTACTTCCATAATTGTTAATCACATACAGGAATCCTTTATCGGTACTATTGCCATTTAAAGCTGTATTGATGGAATCCATGGCAAAGTTTTCCTGTGCTTTATAAATAGCATTGGCGGCCTGTTGTTCTTTCGGAGCAACCACCTGGGTTTGATAAAAATACCAACCACCCACGAGCGCCACGATAATGATCACACCAATAATCAAAGGTTTCTGGTATTTCAGCCAGGCCCCTTCTAATTTTAATAAGGGATCATCCGTGGTCTTTTTCGTTTTATGCGTCGTATGCTGCGCCATAAGAAAATAAAGAATTTAACTTTTAAAAATTTGTCGGCAAAGGTGCGGCTTATCAGGCAAATAGCCCAATTTATTTTGAGAATTTAACGAACCGGGATTCAAGGGTTAATCTGTAATAAAAGGATAATGTGGATCTATATAGACATCCTTCAACAGCTCATCCAAATCCGGTAAGGGGCTTTCTTCCGCAAATTTTACACTGGCTTCTACTTTTTCCTGTACACTCTTATCAATAGCTTCAATTTCTTCTTTCGTGGCAAATTTATTGTCATAAATGGTCTTCAGTACCTGGCTGATCGGATCTTTATCCTTATACTCTTCTACTTCTTCCTTCGTCCTGTATTTCTGGGGATCAGATATGGAATGGCCTTTATAGCGGTATGTTTTCATTTCCAGCAAGGTAGGTCCATCTCCTTCGCGTGCGCGCTTAACAGCACGGGAAATGGCTTCATGTACTGCTTCCGCACTCATTCCATCCGCATTATCGGCCGGCATATCATAAGCATCGGCGAGGGTATAAATATCAATTACATTAGAGGTCCTTTCTATGGAAGTACCCATTGCATAATTATTATTTTCACAAATAAATACTACCGGTAATTTCCAAAGCATGGCCAGGTTAAATACTTCGTGCAACATACCCTGCCTGGCTGCCCCATCCCCAAAAAAGCACAAAACCACATTATCGGTGTTTTTATATTTTTCTGCAAAAGCCAGGCCGGCGCCGGTGCCGATTTGTGCCCCAACAATACCATGACCGCCAAAGAAGAAATGCTCTTTACTAAAAAAGTGCATACTTCCTCCCTTTCCTTTGGCACAGCCGGTGGCTTTTCCATATAATTCTGCCATCGAGGCATCGGCTGAAACTCCTTTGGCCATGGCCAGGCCATGATCCCGATAAGCGGTAACAAAAGGATCTTCCGGGCGGGTGGCTGTCATACAACCGGCAGCAATAGCTTCCTGGCCAATATAAGCATGGAAAAATCCACGGATCTTTCCTTCCATTTTATACATCTCTTCTGCTTTCAATTCAAACTGGCGAATCAATTGCATGAGGCTATACCAATATAGATAGGTCTCTTTTGTGAATTTTGTAGGCACTGTATCAAAATTTTGAATTATGGCAAATATAGGAAAGTATAATGCACTGTAAAAATGATCCCTTTTTTTGTTCTACCTGCGTATAATATCCGGTATGCCATTTTCCCAACGGATCAACATGGATGCTGCATGTGCGGCTGTATCAGTACGCCGATAACGTACCGCATAATCAACCGCCTGCAATATAGCCGGGTTGATTTCCGGGAAAATGCGGGCCGCTTTTTCTCCTGATAAATTTACGGAAGTACTGATAATGGGTTTCCGGAATCGCCGGATCAATGCCCGGCAAAATGCATCCTGCACAATACGTATCGCAACTGAACCATCATCCGCCACGGCATTTTCAGCAATTCCAATCGCATGTGCATATATAACGGTTACCGGCTTTTCCTGGTTCCCTATAAAATCAAAAACAGCCAAATCCGGTGCTGCAGTATATTTCAACACATCCCGCTCATCAGCCACCAGTACCACAAAACTTTTTTCTGCCGGCCTGTTTTTCAGTCGGATGATTTTTTCAACCGCCCCCGGATTAGTGGCATCACAACCCAGGCCCCAAATCGTATCAGTAGGATATAAAATAACGCCCCCATTTTTTAAAACCGTCAGGCATTCCCGGATATCTTCTTGGAAATCCATATCAATTATTTTACTGTTCGATACACCTGCATCACGGCATGCGCACATTTCTCTACTGTAAATTGTTGTGCCTGTGCCCAGCCTTTTACAATTAATTCCTGTCGTAAACTTTCATTGTGCATCATCTCGTGCATATAGGTGGCCAATTGCTTTTCATCTTCCGGCGAAATGTACAAAGCTCCTTCCCCACCGGCTTCCGGCATACTCGATATGTTGGAAGTAATCACTGGTATCCTGCTGCAAAGCGCTTCCAGTACCGGTATGCCAAAACCCTCGAACATAGAAGGATAAATCATACACAATGCCTGCTGGTAAATTGCCGGGAAATCCGTTGCCAACCGATATCCCGGGAGTTCCCGTGAAGTTTTTTGATCACTTAAAAAAATCACTTTATGGCTAAGTTGTTTTTCTGCTATGTATTGGCTGACTTTCCTTTTGTAAGAGCCTCCGTCACCGATCACCACTAAAGGTATTACTTCATTTGGATCAAGCAAAGCCATAGCCCGGCATATCGTGAGTAAATTTTTTCGTTCAATAATCGAACCGGTATAGAGAAAAAAACGATCCGGTAAACCATACAGTTTTTTAACCCGTTGTTTTTCTGCTTCCGCTACCGGATGAAAAAAATGTTCATGGCAACTTTGGTAACATACAACTATTTTTTCTTCCGGCACTTTATACATTTCCACTAAATCATTTTTTGTTTGCCGGCTGATAGCAATGATGGTATCTGCATAGCGGCAGGCATATTGAAATTTCCGGCGATAAATCATCCGGTCAATGAAGGGATATTGTGCCGGGTAACGTTCAAAAATCAAATCATGCATAGTCACCACTGTTTTCAATGGCAAGCGTTGCATTCCGGTAGGGATTTCATGGCTCAGGCCATGATATAAATCAATTCCGTTTTTTGTCAATTCTTTTTTTACCCAGCTACTCCGCCAGAGCGCCCGAAAGGTAGTGGCCGGAAAAGACCGAGGCGAAAGAATCTGCATATTGGGTAAGCCGGCAATATCAAAACGATTGGTAATTTCCGGGGTGCAGGCAAAATAGCCATGCTCCGGATGAAATGTTGCCAGTGACCGCATCAGTGTGCGGCTGTAATGGCCCAATCCCGTACCATTCGTAAAAGCCCGCTTGGCATCAAAAGCTATCTGCATGCTATGAAATCTTTCCCTGCAAAAATGCATTTATCTTTCCATTAATAAGAAAAAACTACGCATATACACTTTTTGATTTTTTATGTTTGTAAAAAAAAGAAATGGAATTACAGGAACTGATTGAACAGGTGTGGAATGACCGTACCTTACTGATAGACGAGAAATATAGCCATGCCATCCGGGCTGTTTTGGAAGAAGTAGACAAAGGCCGCCTGCGTGCCGCGGAAAAGAAAGCGGGCACCTGGCAACCTGTGGAATGGGTAAAGCAGGCTATCCTCTTGTATTTCGCTATTCAAAAAATGGAAACATTTAGTCTTCCGCCATTTGAGTTTTATGATAAAATGGCCTTGAAAAAAGATTATCAGTCATTAGGAGTGCGTGCGGTACCACATGCTGTTGCGCGGTATGGCGCTTACCTGGCGCCCCAGGTGATATTGATGCCCAGCTATGTAAATATAGGCGCTTATGTAGATGAAGGAACCATGGTAGACACATGGGCTACCGTAGGAAGTTGTGCACAGATCGGGAAGCATGTGCATTTAAGTGGTGGCGTGGGTATTGGTGGTGTGCTGGAACCCTTGCAAGCCACACCGGTGATTGTAGAAGATAATTGCTTTATCGGGAGCCGTTGCATAATTGTCGAAGGAGTTATTGTAGAAAAAGAAGCTGTATTGGGAGCTAATGTTGTATTAACACAATCCACTAAAATAATTGACGTAAGCGGTGAAAAACCGATCACGTATAAAGGCCGTGTTCCCGCCCGGAGTGTTGTAATTCCCGGTAGTTATACCAAAGAGTTCCCTGCCGGCCCCTACCAGGTAAATTGTGCTCTCATCATCGGTAAACGCAAAGAAAGTACGGATGTGAAAACCAGCCTGAATGATGCCTTGCGGGAATTCCAGGTGAGTGTGTAATTCTTTTACCGACTTTTTCCTGCCGTTTACCTCTGTTTTCCGTAGAGTAACCTAATAGCATTTGTACTACTTTGGGGTGCATATTACTTTTACATCATAAATCAAAAATTATGACACAGCCTACTAATCCGAGATCCAATAAACGAATTTGGGTCGGCATATTCATCATTGCTATTGGTATATTATTATTTGCAAAAAGAATGGGATTCCCTTTTCCAACCTGGTTTTTCGATTGGCCCATGATCCTGGTTGGTATCGGATTATTATCCGGCTTGAATAATGGTTTCAAAAGTAACGGATGGATTATTTTGATTTTTTTGGGTGCCGTATTTTTATTGGACAATAATCTGCATAGCCAATTTCATCAATACCTATGGCCCATAGCGCTTATCTGTTTTGGTATTTTTATAATCCTTCGTAAGAACAGGTGCAGCCGGCACAGGCATTTTCCCCGGCAGGATATGCCACCCACGCCCGGCACAACGAGCCCGGCAACCAATTCTCCCGATGACGAGAACAACTATATGGATATGAGTGCTTTCCTGGGAGGTATCAAGAAAAAAATTCTGTCAAAAAATTTTAAAGGAGGAAATATTATCTGTTTTATGGGAGGCACTGAATTGGACCTGACTTTAGCCGATATACAACAACCAGCCATTCTCGAAATCACACAGGTATTTGGTGGTACAAAATTAATGGTGCCGGCAAACTGGGAAATCAAGAGTGAAGTGAATGCAGTGTTAGGGGGTTTTGAAGATAAAAGAAATATCGCTTCTGCAATTATTGATACCAATAAAGTGCTAATCCTGAGAGGTACTTCCTTGTTTGGTGGTATTGAAATCACAACAAACTAAAAAAAGAATCACTGAAATTTCTCTAACCGTTCAATGTAATACCATGTCATCCTATCTTGCTAAAATCGTATTTCGTATTCGTTGTGCTGATGGTGACCACACACCACAGTTTGATGAACAGTTAAGAATCATTTTTGCAGAAGACCGCTTTGACGCTTTTCAAAAGGCCCGTAAACTGGGGCACCGGGAAGAAGATCAATTTTTAAATGAACTACAAAAGCCGGTATGCTGGCAATTTGTAGATGTTACCGATTTATATCAGATAGATGAATGCCAGGAAGGGACAGAAGTATTTTCCCGGATTTTTGAAACAGAACAACCTGCCAATTATCTCAAATGGATACGTACACAGGCAGCCGGCTTGTTGGAAGATAGTTTGAATAAAACTGAATATTTAATTTAAACCATTGTCAATTTCGACACAAAATAGCAAACGGTATGCACTCATCATCCTGGCCTGGTGGGTGAATTGGGCTGTTGTCCATACCATGGTATTAGTTGGTTTTGGTGTACCTCTTACACAGGCTATGGTGGACAGCATAGTCAGTAATTTTTTACTCGCTGCCTGTTGTTTACTCATATTTAATAATATGCGGTTTTATTTACCCCGAAAAGAAAAATATATTTATGTAATTGTACTCAGCGCTACATTAGTTGTACTTTGGTTTTTGAGTCTCCGCTTTATTTTGTGGTTGATATATAAAAACGATGCGGCATATGTATCGATGCTGCAATTATCAACCGGATTGCGTATAAGTATCGCCTTTTTGTTGACAAGCAGTGCTGCCATGATCAGTTTAACCTGGCATTCAGAACGGGAACGCACCCTGCTGGACAACCGGAAACAGGAAACAGAAAAACATTTACGACAGGCTGAATTGAAATCCCTGCGCAATCAGTTGCAACCCCATTTTTTATTTAATGCTTTAAATTCAATCAGTGCCCTCACGATTGCCAACCCCGAGAAAGCACGCAAAATGATCCATCAGCTTTCTGATTTTCTACGGGGAAGCCTGCGAAAAGATGATACACAAATGATTACATTGAAAGAGGAATTGGAATACCTGCATTTGTATCTTGAAATTGAAAAAGTACGTTTTGGCCATCGATTGGAAACAGCCATTCATATAGAAGCGGAAACATTATGGGAAATGAAAATACCTAATATGCTCTTACAACCCGTAATGGAAAATGCCATTAAATTTGGCCTGTATGATTCTACCGGCCCGGTTTGTATTTCATTGAATGCGCAGTTTTCAAACAACCTGCTGATCATTCAGGTACAAAATCCGTATGACCCGGAACTGGCCTTACCCCTGCATGGAACCGGATTTGGCTTGCGTGCTGTACGTGAAAGATTGGCGCTTCTCTTTGGCAGGCAGGATTTGGTAGCAACACAAAAAAACGCGACGGATTTTATCACGACAATATCTATCCCACAATCATGAAAGTATTAATTATAGATGATGAACCCCTGGCCCGTTTAGTCATACGGGAATATTTAAAAACCTACCCGGAAATAGAAATCCTGGAAGATTGTAACGATGGCTTTGAAGGGTTGAAAAGTATCCAGGAAGCACATCCCGATTTGGTTTTCCTGGATATTCAAATGCCGCGTATTACAGGCTTTGAAATGTTGGAGCTTCTTGAAAATCCTCCACAGGTTATTTTTTGCACCGCTTTTGAAGAGTATGCCATGAAAGCATTCGAAGCACATGCCATTGATTATTTATTGAAACCTTTCAGCAAGGAGCGTTTTGATAAAGCCATGCAAAAAGCCATGCAACAAAACAACAACCAGGAACGTTCGGCTTTTATTCAATCATTACCCTTAACTGCCCAGACAAACAGAATCGTGGTTAAGGATGGAAATAAAATACGCATTATTCCCACGGTACAAATTTTTTACCTGGAAGCAGCCGATGATTATGTAAAAATCATCACGAAGGAAAATACATTTCTCAAGAAAAAAACAATGGGCTACTTTGAAGAGAACCTGCCTCCGGGCCAGTTTGTACGGGTACATCGTTCCTTTCTTATCAATACACAAATGGTCACACATATTGATCCCTATGAAAAAGAAGGGCACCTGGTTTTATTAACCAATGGCGCAAAAATCCCGGTGAGTAAAGCGGGTTACAAAAAATTACGGGAAAGCCTGGGTATTTAAGTAAAAAGATTTATAAGGTTTCCGTTGGTACATTTTCAATTGGCCGGAGTGTATATCCTGCTTTCTTCAGCAATGCCAATAACCCGGATTGGCCGCCCAGGTGACCGGCTCCCACTGCAATCAACAATGATTTGTCTTTGGTAATAGTCGGGAAAAGCGTAGCCCAGTTTAGATTGCGCTGAAAAATCATTTTATCCTGTATCTCGGGAGATTCACCACCATCTGTTTTAAGTGTAAAGTCCAGCAATGCATCCAGGTCCTGTGCGTTATACAGCCGAATCATTTCTTCGATTTTCTTGCTGCCCCCAGCAATACTATCAATGGTATTGACTAAATCGGCGGCTTGTTTCTCATATGGAATCTCCTGTAAAATACTCACCTGGAATGCAGCTGTTTCCAGGCCTTTGATTTCTTTTTGCTGCTCATGCGCCCATTGCATAATGGCCATTTCCATGCCTTCCGTTTGCGTGCAGGGCAATAAAGCCTGGTATACCAGTGAACTCAATAACATCGGTTGCAGATTTTGCATCATGCGAAATTGCATGGCCATATCATGTTCTTCAAAGAAAAGACGGATACGATTATATGCGTCACTTGAGACAAGGTCGCTGAGTGTTGTATCATTATGCATAATGCCCAGGGTAGCCCCATTGAACAATTCACCCAGGTCATCTAAATCTATTTCAAAATAAATTTCATGAACAGTACGAATAACAGTTTTCAAAGCCTGGCTCAGTTGAGCATCTTGTGCGCACAATAAATGCATCGTACCAAAAATATAAGACGGTTGTTGCAAACCATTTCCCGATACTTCCCATAAAAGACTTTTTCCATTGGATGCTGTCGTTAATGCCGGCTGACTTTTTCCCTGGCAGGAAATAAAACCCGCAATCGTGAATAACGTCAGGCAATAGGTAAATGATTTTCGCATGTGGGCAAATTTAGTTATTCATATCCTGAAGTTCTATACTTTTTGGCATGGTTTTTAGAACAACTAATATAGTTTTTTAAGGGTTTAGGGTTGAAAAAAAGGGGCGTTGATTCTTCATCGGCCCCATTTTATTTTACGGAATATAAACTCCCGCCTTTTTCAAATAAACGATCCATTTTTTTCTCTGTTTCGGGGTCCGTTTCCAGTACCGGTGGATAACCCGGTTTTAACCGGGCATCTATGATAAACGGGCCACGGCAACCCCAGTGTTTATCTTCGATAAAAGCACCGATCCCACTTACATCCTGCGCAGGATTGCTGCGCGTAAAGGTGACCCATAAAAAATTATTTAAAGAAGTATGTAGAAAATTGGGATCATCACAAATTACTATCATGGGAAAGCCTGCCAATTCAGCTAAATGTGGAATACAGGCATTTTGGAAAGCAGCCAATTCACTCGTTGCTTTTTCTTTACTTACATAATTGCCCCCTTTCATAGCAATGATGCCCGGCATAATGCAAACAGGATTAGAAAAATAATCAACTGAATGCAGAAATACAGGAATTTCTGATTCCAATTGACGAAGATTCTCACCATATGCAGCAATGATCATTTTACTTCCTTCATTTAATGCAGAACCGGAATAATCCAGCGTATCAATAGTGGTTTTTGTTATAAAATGCAGGTCCCGGTTGGTATCTATCTTTGCCAACATAAATTGAAGAAAAGCAGGGACATCTTTTGTGCTAACCGTTGCGTGATCTGCTGCCATAATAAAAACATATTTTGCCAGGCTTAATTGCGAAGTTCCCAAAATATGATTGGCTATGGTTAGGATTTCTGCAGGTTTTTTATCCCGCGCATACGGTGTATATCGTTCACTGCCGATGGCTAATAATAACGGATGGACACCCGCTGCATCTACCGCATGCACTTCTTTCAGGCCGGGGATTTCATGTTGAATAGCAGTGCCGGTTATTTCATGAATTAATGCACCAAAGGAGGTATCTTCCTGTGGTGGCCGGCCTACAACTGTGAAAGGCCAGATCGCATTTTCTTTTGCATAGACTTTTTTGATTTGCATCACCGGGAATAAATGTTGCAGGCTGTAATAACCCAAATGATCTCCGAATGGGCCTTCCGGTTTTAGAACATCTGGCATCACTTCACCGGTAATCACAAAATCTGCATCCTGGCTGATGCAATAACCCGCTTCATAGGCATAACGAAAACGCCTACCTGCCAGCATTCCCGCAAAAGCTGTTTCACTCATATTCTCCGGCAGTGGCATCACGGCAGCTACACTATGAGCCGGCGGGCCGCCTACAAAAATGCTCACTTTCAAGGGTTGGTTATTTTGTTGTGCCAGGGTTTGATGAATACCAATGCCCCGGTGTAACTGGTAATGCAGGCCGGCTTCTTCATTTTGTACATACTCATTCCCACTTACCTGGATACGGTACATACCTATATTGCTTTGTTGTATTCCCGGGTGCAGCACATTTTCTGTATATACCTGTGGCAAGGTAATAAAAGCACCACCATCCTGCGGCCAGTGTTTAATTTGTGGTACATCCTGCAATTGAATTTCAGCAGTAAATATTTTTTTAGAAAATGCAGTTCTTCTTGGCTGGGCATTCATAGCATGCAAACCAGTAGAAAAAAAATCAACCGGCCTTTTCAAGGCAAGTGTTGGATCATTTTTTAACGCAATTGCTTTTTTAACCAATTCCAAGGTATCCCGAAAAATAAAACGGCTTCTCTCTAAAGTACCGAAAAGATTTGATGCGGCGCGGTATTTACAGCCTTTTACATTTTCAAATAAAAGGGCCGGTCCCTGGCGGGCATGTACACGCAAATGAATCGCGGCCATTTCCAGATCAGGATCCACTTCTTCGCGGATACGGAGTAAATGGCCATGTTTTTCAAGATCGATTAAACAGGCTTCTAAGGTTGCATAATGCATGCCCAAAAATAGGAAACAAACTTACAAAGACAGAGATAAACCCGGATATGATCAAAGCACTTTTCCCGGGCAGCTTATATTGCTTTTAATTTTTTTACCTGATCCGGTTTGAAACATACCATTTCCCGGAAACAAAGTAAAAGAGACTTTCAGGAGGATATAATAAAATGTATCATCTCTTTTCAAGTTGCCCCGGTTCCCGTCATTTGGATACCTGGCTGTCGGATCAATTTCATTTTTCCGGAAAGCATATTTCACTGCCAGGGGGCCACGTGCTTTAAGCAACTCCAATGAATCAGCATATGTTTTACTTACATCATCGAGGTAATCTGTAAATAATTTACGGAAATTTGCTTCCCCACTCACACTAATATGGTCATTGATGCGATATCGGAAGCCGCCTCCAAAGGGAATGCTTAATTGGGTGAGCTTATAAAATTTTCGATCGGGATAACTGGGTAAGCCCTGCCCTTCCGTACCTAAAGGTTGCAGAAACACTTTGTTCCCGGATTCATCCAGGGTATAGGGATTGAAATGATATACTCCTACCCCTCCAAAAATATATGGGGTAACTTTTATGGGGCTTTCATCAGAAAATAAACTATAGTTTACTACAACACTTCCTTCCATTATATTGGATTTGAAATTCAAATTACGGGCAACCAGTTGTGGTTTTTCCGCTTTCTTATCATCTCCACTTATTTTTCCATAAAACAAAGATCCATTGATTTTCAAGTGATGACTTAAATTATAACCCAGGCCAAGCATGAAGCCGGGCAGAAAATTATTGGGCTTTAGCTTCTCTAATTGCAGGTCGCCATTGTAAGTAACCATGCCTGCTCCTGCTTCAACAAAATATTTTTGCGCTATGGCCTTAGATAGCGGAGAAAGAAAGAATAAAACAATAAACCATTTTAATATATGGCTTTTCATAAGCTCCCTGCATGGTGGAATCTGTTCAAAAATAATGAATCCTATGCTATAACGTAGTTTGTGGAAAAATATTAGCTACCTGCCTTTAAAATTTTTATATTCCCGGTAGATAAACTTTCTTAAAAATATAATTCTACTGAAATAGTGGTACATTTTTGAAATGTATCTTTTACAACTCAGCAGTGATTTCTTTTTTAAAATGCAAAGCTGTTTTTGAATTCGATGAGTTCTTCTATGAAATCTGTCTCAGGTACCTGGAAAAATTCATTCAATTTTGTTGTTCTTTCTACTTCCAATTGAAAACCAGTATAGTTCTGATTGATAAAAAATGATTCAATACCCGGATACACCTGGTTCATGGCTTCGGCAATTTCCATAATAGTCAGGTTTTTATCTACCAGGTTAAAAATGCCGGAAGGGATATCTTTTTTTAATATCGCCATCAGGGCGTCCCGGGTTTTATCTATGGAAATAAATGAACGGCTTTGTTTTCCCGAGCCATTGATGGTAATCCGGCCGGTATAATGGGCATCGAAAACAAATTTGTTGATAACTGCATCAAAGCGCATACTTTTACTATAACCATAAACATTACCAAGCCGCAGAATGATGACATTCATTTTATCTGTAAGCCGGTAAACATGTTTTTCTGCCTTTAGTTTGGAAATGGAGTAAAAGCTTTCGGGGTGGGGAGAAGATTTTTCATTGGCAGGTGACATGGTATGGCCATAAACAGCTGCACTACTCAGGAACAATAATTTTTTTACCGCACTCTCTTCCAAAGCATAAGTCAGTTCGGCTGTACCCCAGTGATTGACCTGTTCATAAATATGCGCATCGATATTAGCAAAAGGGGTCGTTACTTTTGCGGCGCAATGCAAAACAGTATCCACTCCCTCCAGGGCTTTTTTCAAGGTGCGGGAATCCAGGAGATCTCCATGGATAAAGGAAATTTTATGCTGGTTCAAATTTTTCCCCAGGAAGAGGTTATAATTTCCCCGGCTGAGATTGTCATATACCACAATCTTTTCAACATCTGGATGAGTGGCCAGTTCAGCTACACATGCGGTTCCTATATAACCGGCTCCCCCGGTAAGTAAAATGTGCATGTAGTTATTTTTGGAATGAAAGTTTACGTTTTTGTTTTATCAACCAGGTCTGTATTCAGGCCACATTCTGTTTTTTTCAGGCCATACCAGCGGCCTGTGCGTTCATCCATATCCAAATCCCATTTTCTGGTACAGGGTTCACAACCAATGCTGTAATAGCCTTCCTGCTCCAGGGGATGATGGGGTATAGTATGCTCCCGCAAATAATCATATATCATTTTACCTGTCCAGTCCAGCATAGGATGAAAGCGCATCGTATTCCATTTGGCTTTTTCTTCTACCTGTAATTTTTTCCGGAAGCTGCCCTGGTCGGCCCGCACACCATTTATCCAGATATCATGTGAAGCCAAAATCGGTTCAAGGGGGACGACTTTATTCAAATGACAACACAAATCAGGATC
Organism: Parafilimonas sp.; assembly: GCA_039811225.1. Classification (GTDB taxonomy): domain Bacteria; phylum Bacteroidota; class Bacteroidia; order Chitinophagales; family Chitinophagaceae; genus JAFDXJ01. The sequence continues at coordinate 3,903 of JBDHYG010000014.1, read as the reverse complement.
ACTGGCAAAAAGCAATTTTCCTTGGGCATCCCGTTGGTTGATCTTTGCAGTTGAAGAAAAAATATTGATCAGGTTCAACCCGAAAAGTCGCGTGATGGTATCGCGATAAGTAAGTGTTTCGGGAAAATGATAACCTGTATGAATAAAATACACCGGGATGGATGGATCAATCCTGCTCAGGATATGCAATAAAACAGTACTATGCGTTTGAAAAGAAGAAGTCGTAAACATACGTTTACCCTGCTGCTTATAAGCATGTATATGTTGCGTTATTTCAGGGACCGTCATTTCACTGTTTTATCTTGAAAAAGTTACCTGCTACTTTTTCAGGCAAGCTTCACTTCATCCGGGGCTGTAAGCAATTCCCGGTCAAATGCATACAATGATTCTTTCGAAGCTTTTTCGCCTCCGGCAATTTTTAATTTATCCAGGATCTTTAATACCATGGTTTCTTCTTCTGTTTGTTCATTTAAAAACCATTGGAGAAAATTCCAGGTAGCCCAGTCATCTTCTTCAAAACTCATTTTTACAATTTTATAAATGGAGTTGGAGTTATCCACTTCATGTTGAAAGGTTCGTTCAAAACAATCCTGTACTGATTTCGGATCGGCGGGAGGTGCCGGAATGGCTTCAACATGTACCCGGGCGCCGCGTTCTAATATATAATTAAGAAATTTCATCATGTGGTTTCTCTCTTCCGTTGCATGATGAAATAAAAAATGCGCAATGCCTTCATACCCTTCATTGGCTGCCCAGGATGCATAAGATAAATAAATTTGTGCGGCATGTGCTTCTTTTTTTAACTGATCATTCAGTGCCTTGTTTATCGTAGCGCTTAACCTGTTTGTTTTCATATTTCATTTTTTTTGTTCCTTAAAAATTTACCTGTTATGCCTGTTCTTCTTGTTTCATACCATTCAAAATATAATTTCAATGATAAGATAATAGGCACCTGGCCTGCCTCAAAGTTACAATAGAATTTCTATGTTTCTGATGCAATAAGAAGGAAATAACAGACTATTAAAATCAGGTTCCTGGCTGAAAGGTTTTGAATCCTACTATTGCCCATTAGCGAAAACGTTTTTTCCATATTCAATCTGTTATGCTCTTCCCTTCCCTGTTTTGAACAAAAAAAAAATCCATTTATTTTATTTTATATCGGAACCCTCCATAAAATAAGCGCCCACTCAGCGGGCCATAGACCAAGGACGCATCAAAGTAGGGAGAAAAAGGATCATCGGCAGCAATAATCACTGTTTTCTGGAAATAATTTGTCAGGTTTTCTCCACCGAAATACATTTCAAAATTTTTGTTTTTACCGAATGCTTTACTGATCTGTGCATTCATCGAAATATAAGATGGTGAAGTTGCCGGAAATTGATATGCTACCGGGTTGGCTGCGGTGGAAGGAATTCTTTTTGCCCCTACAAAATTGATGGTATAATCAATTTTCCAATCTCCGATGCTGTAACCGAGGTTGGCAAATGCACGTTGATTGGCGGTTAATGGTTTTTCCAGTAACTCATTTCCATAAGTTGACTTTACATCAAAGAAGCGGTAGGCAAGCCGCATATCGAGGTGTTGTATGGGAATGAAATTCAATTCTGCCTGGAAACTGTTTGAAAAAGATTTTCCCTGCAGGTTATAAAACTTAATCATCCGTGGGTCTTCCAAATCCACTACGACCTGGTTGGTAAAATCATTCCGGTAAAAATCCAGGCTGAGCATCGCATCATTTTTAAACAATTTAAATTTCTGATCAATGCTAATCCCTTTATTCCAGGCGATTTCCGGATCCAGGCCATAAGCGCCGGATGGGTTATGGCCCTGGATTTGTAATGCCCTTGCGCTGGCCAGGAAGCCCGCATTTTCAGCAAAAATATTGGCAGTACGCTGTCCTCTGCCGGCACTCAGGCGGATTATCGTTTTTGGCCAGGGTGCATAACGGATATTCATCCGCGGAGTGGTGAACCAGCCATAAAGATTATTGTAATCTTCACGTAAACCCGCCACCAGGCTGAATTGCTCATTCATTTCATAGGTATATTCAAAAAATGCCCCGGGAACAACTTCATTGCGCAGGTAGGTTTGTGTGGTATACAGTTCATCATAAGTATCTGCAGCCAAACTTAAACCCGTGCGAAATTTATGATTACTATTTCCAATGATGCTCTGATAAATCAGGTTGGAATAAAAACTTTTCTGCCGGGCATTGTACTGTGTTAACCCAAAAAAAGATTCCTGTTTATAAGTGAAAGCAGAAAGTTGCAGCCCAATGCTTTTATATTTCTTGGCAGGAAATACATAGCCGATTTTAGCAAAACCCTCTATCCGCGAGATATCCATACCCAGGCCATACACATTGGTATTAAATTTATCGGAGGATTGAAAAGCCATTTCCCCACCTGTCTTTTTATCTTTCATCCCTTTTATACCAAACTGTACCATCCAGCCTTTCCCATCATTGTATTGCCAGCGGTTGACTGCACTGAATAAATTCCCGGTGGGCAGATCGCGAAATCCGTCTTTATTGATGTCCACTTTATTTTGCAGGAAATCATCATGCAACAATAAGCCGGTGGACCATCGTTCCCCCAATTTTTGGAAATAATTTAGATTGACATCTGTTTTCCCCATATCATTGATATACCCATTCAGGTAAAATTTTTCTGCTGATGCCGGTTTCTTCAATTCCACATTGATCTGCCCTGCTATACTTTCAAACCCGTTTGCCACGGAACCCGTGCCTTTACTCAATTGAATACTTTCGATCCAGGGGCCGGCAATACTGTTTAGTCCGAGGGGTGTTGCCAGGCCACGCAAACCGGGCAGGTTTTCTACGGTGAGCATGGTATAAATACCCGACAGGCCCAATAACTGGATTTGCTTGGCACCGGTTACCGCATCACTATAAGTAACATCTACAGATGGATTTGTTTCAAAGCTTTCACTCAGGTTGCAACAAGCTGCTTTCAACAGGTCCTTAGTATTGATCGTTTGAATGCGTATTGGTGCATAGATATTGACAAAAGAACGAGCGGACCCCGATACAGTAACTGTTTTTAATTCCCCATTTTCGGCAAGTATCACCTGCAGTTCTTTGTTATCACTAATCAGGATTGTATCCGGCCGGAAACCGGCATAGGTAATAACCAGGTTTTTCTGCGTACTGTCGGGTGTCAGAAAGAAAACACCATGCTTATCAGAGATAGTCCCATGATGAGTGCCTGCCCAAAGAACAGACGCACCTTCCAATGGTATATAATTTCCTTTTTTATCTTCCGACAGGACTACACCACGAATGGCATTTTCCGGAATAGCGTGATCGGAGGAGATACCTTCATCACTAATATCGCGATATAAACAACAGGCCGGTAACGCTGCATAAACTGCATCTTTTGCTTTTTTTAATTCCGTGTCATGGCCTACGGCTGCTACTTTTTCATGAATGGCTTCCAGGTTTATTTTAGCCGGGTCATATACTACCGTCAGCATCTTGGTAGCCACTTCCCAATCGGCGCTATAAATACTTTTGATCTTTAAAGCATTTTCAATCCGCTGCTTACACTGGCCACACTCCCCGGAAACATGAAAACGGGCAGTATCTTTTTCCTGGCTGAAAACCTTAGTAGTGAGCGTGAGTGCAACCAGTAGAAAAGAAAACTTTACTAATTTATTTTTATGTATATACATCTTTTGAAATTTTTTTGAAAAAAAATACCAGGCAGGTTACCTGCTATCAATCAGGTGTTAGGCATAACAGTTTCTTTCAAAAAAAAATCAAATCCGGAAACAACAAAAGAAGGAGGGCGAACTTTGCTGCCAATCACGGAAAACCGGATTGGTAAAGGTTTGTGTAGTTTGTGGCTGCCCTGTTGAACAAACAATAAAATACGATGGCTG
>JBDHYG010000013.1:0-77646 GCA_039811225.1 Parafilimonas sp. | reverse complement strand
GGGGAAGTGACCAATGCAAAAACACTGGCCATGCATATCGTGAAGAACAGGAAAAATGCCGCATTAAAAACGATGGAAAATTTTAAAGCAATGCTGCATCCGGTAGTCATGGGCAATCCGCATAAGTACCTGGCCCAGGTTTTCCAGGCATTGCGTATAGAAGTGAATGATGAACTGGGTACATTAAAAACATTGCTGCATCAGATTCCGGCAGTGTTGAAAGAAGGCGGGCGATGTGCCATTATCAGTTTCCATTCGCTGGAAGACCGGGTGGTGAAAAATAGTTTTAAAGAGGCAGGCAAGGAAAAGGAAAAAGACAATCCTTTTCACACAGACACACAGGCAAAGATATTCCGGCTGGTTACGAAAAAACCGATAACAGCCAGCGCAGCAGAAATAAAAATTAATCCGAGAAGCAGGAGTGCAAAATTACGGGTGGCGGAAAAAATAAAAGAAAGCAGGGAATAACCCGGCACAGAAAAAAATAAAAAATGCGAGCAACAAATCAAGGAAAAATAAATCCCGTAAAAAAACTGATCCGTTATGAATGGATCCTGCAAAACCTGGGATTTTTTTTGTTCCTCGCTTTATTGGCGGTGTTATATATCGCTAATGGACATGCTGCTGATAATACTATCCGGGATATCAACAACACCGCCACCGAGTTAAAAGACCTGCAGTATGAATATAAGACTTTAAAGAGCAAGGAGATTTTTAGAAGCCGGGAAGATGAATTGGTGCAATCGGCTTTACCATTGGGCCTGAAGATTTCGGAAGAGCCACCCATGCACCTGAAAGTTAAGCAGGAACAGGATATAAAAGATCGCTAAAGAAAAACCGGGATATAGTAACATATGAAAATGCACTAATGGGTTGCTAACCATTTTTAAAACCTAAGAAAACAAATTGGAAGTAAAGAAGGACATATTATGGCGCGTATATGTATCATTCATTGTAGTGATTGTCATTGGTGTCCTTATATTTTCCAAAGCCTTCACCATTCAGCAGGTACAGGGCTCATACTGGCGCAGTATGAGCGATAGCCTGCATGAAAAGATCCAGTCTATAGATGCCGACCGCGGAACAATTTACAGCGCCAATGGCCAAATGCTGAGTACCAGTGTGCCTCAATTTAATATTTATGTTGATTTTGGTGCAGAAGGTTTACGCGAAAATGATGGAAAGCGGTTTAAAGAAAACCTGGATTCATTAAGTATCGGCCTGGCAGCATTATTTAAAAACAAAACGGCAGCGGAATACAAACGTATTTTACAAAAAGGGTATGCTGCTAAAAAAAGATATTTTCTCTTACAGGCAAAAGTCAGTTTTGATGATTATCGCAAATTGAAAACCTTACCCCTGGTACGCTTAGGCAGGAATAAAAGTGGTTTCATTGCAGAGACCCGGAATAAAAGATTAAACCCATATCAGTTATTAGCATTTCGTACGATTGGTTTGGAACGGGAAAATGCTCAAAAAATTGGGTTGGAAAAACAATATGATAGCGTATTGCAAGGTACACAAGGCAAACGTCTGGTTCGTTATATCGCTGGCGGGGTGGCAATTCCGGTGGATGAAGATTTTCAGATAGAACCGGAAAACGGGAACGATATCACCACCAACCTGGACACGCATATCCAGGAAATTACAGAGAATGCTTTATTGAAAATGATGGTCAGCAGTGAATCCATCAATGGTTGTGCCATCGTAATGGAAGTGAAGACGGGTGCCATCAAAGCGATCGCCAACCTGGGTAGAAAAGCGGATGGCAGTTATTGGGAAGATTATAATTATGCCATGCGCACAACTGAGCCGGGCTCGACTATTAAACTGGCTACTTTACTGGCAGTACTCAGTGAAGGAAAAACTACATTACATGATCCGGTCGAAGTCGGATCCACCGGTAGTGCTTATGTGGGTGTCCGTACTGTGAATGATGCAGAGCGTGCGCCCAAACCGGTTTTATCTGTTGAAGAATGTTTTGCGCATAGTTCCAATATCGGCATGAGTAAAATTGCGTATAAAACCTTTGCCTCACAACCGACCAAATTCCTGGACTATTTACATACATATCATTTAGACCAGGTAACCGGTATTGATTTGCCGGGTGAAGAAAAACCCCGATTGCCTAAAATGTCTAAGTCCAATGAGGGTTTGCATGCCATGGTTACTATGAGCTTTGGCTATGCGATCCAGGTAAGTCCTTTGCAAACGCTCACTTTATATAATGCCGTTGCGAATAATGGGAAAATGATGCGTCCTTATCTGGTCAATGCAATAACTAATGATGGCTTACCGGTAAAAAAAATCAGTCCTTATGTGTTAGCCGAAAGCATTGCTTCTCCGGCAGTCATAAAAGCCGCACAGGAATCCATGCACGATGTTACTATTGAAGGAACAGCTAAAAGTGTATTTAAAAATGCGGCTTATCCGGTTGCAGGAAAAACCGGTACGGCGCATGTGGCCGATGGTAAATATGGTTACAACGATGGGGTGTACCAGGCCTCATTTGTTGGTTATTTCCCATACGACAATCCCATGTATTCCTGCATTGTGGTTATTAAAACAAAACCGTATGCCGCTTTGCATTATGGCGGATCACTGGCTGCACCTGTATTTAAAGAAATTGCAGACCGATTGTACACATTATCCGTTCGGCAAAATGTGCAGTATGCTTATACGCATGTGAATGACAGTAATTTTTATCAATATAAAGGTCAGAAAAATGACATGCAATACTTAGCGAAGAAATTACAGATTCCTTACCGCGATTCTGCTTCCACTTTTGGCAATTTGTCCGTGTTGCAAAAATCATGGCAAGGGCCCGTTATGTTTTCAGGTAATGAAAATAATACCAACATGCCTGACCTGAAGGGAATGGGTTTGAAAGATGCTGTGTATGTATGTGAAAACATGGGATTGAAAGTAAATATAAAAGGCCGTGGAAAAGTAATTGCACAGTCCCTGGTGACAGGGGCGCCGGTCAACAAAGGTGATGTGGTTCAACTTTTATTAAATTAATATGACACTACAGGACTTATTATATAAAGTACCCCTGCTATCGGTAAATGGTCCTACCGATTTTGTAGTGCCGGCTCTTTGTGCCGATTCGAGAGAAGTTGTTCCGGGCAGTGTGTTCATAGCCATAAAAGGGGTGCAATCCGATGGCCATACATTTATACAACAGGCAATAGAAAATGGAGCGAAAGCAATTATTTATAGTGAATCTGTAGAAGAAACAAATGCAGCAGTAACCTATATCTGCGTGCAAAATACAAGTGTAGCATTGGCTTATATGGCTGTTTCATTTTATGGCAACCCATCTGCAAAAATGAAAATTGTAGGTGTAACGGGCACTAATGGGAAGACGACGATTGCTACCATGTTATTTTCTTTATTTTCTGATTTAGGTTATGCATGTGGCCTGATCAGTACAGTACAAAATCAAATTAAGGATACGATTATACCGGCAACGCATACCACACCGGATGCCCTGCATTTAAATGCCTTACTGGCTAAAATGCAGGAAGCAGGCTGTACCCATGTGTTCATGGAATGCAGCAGCCATGCTATTCACCAGCATCGTATTACCGGCTTGACTTTCACCGGTGCCGTTTTCACCAATATCACGCATGACCACCTGGATTATCATGGTACATTCAATGAATACCTGCGTGTAAAGAAAAGTTTCTTTGATGGCTTACCGGCAGCTGCTTTTGCCATTACCAATAAAGATGATAAGCATGGCCTGGATATGTTGAAAGATACGAAGGCAAAAAAATTAACCTATAGCCTGAAAACACTGGCAGACTTCAAAGGCCGGATCTTGGAAAATACATTTACCGGTTTGCAAATGCTCATCAACCAGTATGAAGTGAGTTTCCTGCTCATGGGAACATTTAATGCCTATAATTTATTAGCGATATATGGAGCGGCTGTAAGCCTGGGTGAAGATCCGCAGAAAATTTTAATGGTGTTGAGTAAATTAAAAGGAGCGCCGGGCCGCTTCGATTATTTACTGAGCAAGTCCAATATTCTCGGTGTGGTGGATTATGCGCATACACCGGATGCTTTGAAAAATATTTTGGAAGCAGTAAAGAAATTGAATGAAGGCAGGGGAAAAATAATTACGGTAGTCGGCTGTGGTGGCAATCGCGATAAAACGAAGCGGCCCATCATGGCCCGCATTGCAAATGATTACAGTGAGAAAGTTATTCTTACGAGTGATAACCCCCGCTTTGAAGACCCGCAGGTGATCCTCGCTGAAATGCAGGCAGGGCTTGATTCTGCAGCAAGACGGAAAACGATAACCATTCCGGAACGCCTGGAGGCCATAAAGGTGGCCGTTCAATTGGCCCAGCCCGATGACATCATTTTGATTGCAGGGAAAGGCCATGAGACCTACCAGGAAATAAAAGGGAAACGCATTCATTTTAATGATAAAGAAATTTTGAAGGACATGTTTGCACACCTGGATGTGCCCAATGATTAATAAACGAATCTTTAAAAACAACAAATGCTGTACTACTTATTTGATTGGTTAAAACAGAACTTCAATCTCTCCGGTGCGGGATTGTTTCAGTTTACCACATTCCGTGTGGCTATGGCTATTTTGTTGTCACTATTTATCGCTACGGTTTATGGTAAACGAATTATCAATATCCTGAAACGAAAACAAATTGGCGAAGATGTACGTGAGTTGGGCTTGGCAGGTGAAGAGCAAAAAAAAGGAACGCCCACTATGGGAGGTATTATTATTTTGCTGGCGATCGTCATTCCTACTTTATTATTTGCTGACCTGGAGAAAGTATATATACGCCTGATGTTATTGTGTACCGTTTGGCTGGGCCTGATCGGCTTCCTGGATGATACACTGAAAATCAAAGCAAAGAAACTTGCATTGGCACAAGGCGCTAATTATAAAAAACAAAACAAAGACGGTCTGGCCGGCACGTTGAAAGTTATCGGCCAAATCGGCTTGGGCATTATCATTGGAGCGACCTTATACTTTAATAATAATGTAACGGTAGAAAGAGAGATCGTGGGGCCGGTGCAAACAGTGACGGCAGACATGGGCAAGCTGACAAAAGACACCAATGTCATTACGCGTGTCAGCGATAGTGTGGTACATCGTTTTGTAAAAGTAAAAACACCCATCACGACGATACCTTTTGTAAAGAATCATGAATTTAATTATACACGATTGATCAGTTGGCTGGGTGAGGGAGCGGAAAAATATACCTGGATAGTGTATATCCTTATTGTTACGTTTATAGTAACAGCGGTATCTAATGGTGCCAATATTACGGATGGCCTGGATGGCCTGGCAGCCGGTGTGAGTGCCTGCATTGGTGCGGGTATCGGCATTTTCGCGTATGTAAGTGGTAACTACAAATTTGCAGAGTACCTCAATATAATGTATATCCCCAACCTCAGTGAACTTTCAATTTTTATCGGGGCTTTTGTAGGAGCGTGTATCGGGTTCTTATGGTATAATGCATATCCGGCCCAGGTCTTTATGGGCGATACAGGAAGCCTGGCATTAGGCGGGATCATTGCCTCATTGGCCATCATCGTGCGGAAGGAATTACTCATACCTATTTTTTGTATTGTCTTTTTTGTAGAAAACTTAAGTGTAATTATTCAGGTTACTTATTTCAAATACACGAAACGAAAATATGGAGAGGGGCGACGGGTCTTCCTGATGAGCCCGTTGCATCATCATTATCAGAAGCTCGGGTATCATGAAAGTAAGATAGCCGTCAGGTTTTGGATTATTACGATTTTATCGGTGGTATTATCCATCATTACATTAAAGATCAGGTAGAAATTTTTGTACATGCATAAAAAAATTGTCATACTGGGTGCCGGGGAGAGTGGAATAGGTGCGGCTTTGCTCGCGAAGCAGCAGGGCTATGATGTTTTTGTAAGCGATAGCAATACAATACCGGAAACATACAAAAAAGAATTGCTAACGGGTGGCATCGCTTTTGAAGAAGGCGGGCATACAACTGAAAAAATTTTTGCCGCAGCTACCGTTATCAAAAGTCCCGGCATTCCGGATAAAGTTCCATTGATCAAAGAACTGCATGAAAAACAGATACCGGTGATCAGTGAAATTGAGTGGGCATACCGATTTAAAAATGACAGTAAAATAATTGCCATTACCGGCAGCAATGGTAAAAGCACCACTACATCGCTTATTTATCATATATGCCGGAAAGCCGGGCTGGATGCGGCACTTGTAGGAAATATCGGGTATTCTTTTGCACGGCAGGTAGCCGAAGCACCCAAACCGTTGTATGTGGCAGAGATAAGTTCTTTCCAGTTGGATGGCATTCAGTCATTCCGGGCAAATACTGCCGTCCTCTTGAATATAACAGAGGATCATTTAGACAGGTATGCTTACCGGTTTGAAAATTATATCAACAGCAAATTCCGGATCATTGAAAACCAGCAGGCCGGGGACGATTTTATTTATTGTGCAGACGATGAGATTATAACAAATAAACTACAAACCATTAAACCACTTTCAAACCTTTTACCATTTTCTATGAAACACGCAATCAACAAGGGCGGCTATATCAACCAGGACCAGATGATCATAAATGCCCGTGAAGAACGGCTGAACATGAGCATCTACGATTTTGCATTAAAGGGAAAACACAATCAATATAATACAATGGCAGCAGGTATTGCCGCAGCCACTATCGGCATACGAAAAGAAAAAATCCGGGAAGCAATCAAAGATTTTCAAAGCCTGGAACACCGGATGGAACAAGTGGCAACTGTTCGGGGTATAGAATTTATCAATGACAGCAAAGCTACTAATGTTAATAGTACCTGGTATGCATTGGAAAGTGTACATAAGCCAGTTGTACTCATTTTAGGTGGTGTGGACAAAGGAAATGATTACCGCCTGATACATGATCTGGTGAAGCAAAAAGTGGTCGCCATAGTTTGCATGGGTATTGATAACAAAAAATTACACGACTCATTTGATGGCCTGGTACCGGTAGTCAGAGATGCAGGCAGTGCCGTGGAAGCCGTAACAACAGCTTTCCAGTTGGCGCCTCGGGACAGTATAGTGCTACTCAGTCCGGCCTGTGCCAGTTTTGATTTATTTAAAAACTATGAAGACCGGGGACATCAATTTAAAGAAGCCGTAAAAAATTTATAACCAGTTTACCTGGAAATCTATGATCAATGATTTTATAGATATTGAAAAGCCGTTTAAAGGATTGCATGAAAAAATTCATGGTGACCGCTATATCTGGGGCATCGTTGTGCTACTCGGACTGGCTTCTTTATTGGTGGTATATAGCGCCACAGGTTCACTGGCCTATAAAATGAATAAAGGCAATACGGAAATATATCTCTTTAAACAACTCGCCTGCATCTTACTGGGTTTAGCTTTGATCTATTTCCTGCACCGGGTTAATTACACTATCTTTTCCCGTATCTCACTTATTATTTACCTAATCTCCATTCCGTTACTGATCTATACCTTGTTTTTTGGAGCAGAGATCAATGAAGGAAGCCGTTGGATAAAATTGCCTATCGTAAACATTACATTTCAAACGAGTGATTTTGCCAAGCTCGCGCTGTTTATGTATCTCTCCCGTCAGCTTAGCCGAAAACAAAATGTGATTAAAGATTTTAAGAAAGGCTTTCTCCCCTTAATCATTCCCATTGCGCTTACCTGCGTCCTCATCATGCCGGCGAATCTATCCAATGCATTGCTTACGGGAATTACTGCTTTATTGCTTTTGTTTATAGGCCGTGTCAGTTTCAAACATATCCTCCTGGCAATCGGGGTGGCGCTGATTCCGGTATTAATTTTAATCGCCATTGCAAGAGCCACTTATACACCACCCACGGCGGATGCATCTGCAACGGATAAAACCAGTATTTCACATACCGTACAATCCTTTGGAAGAGTAGGAACCTGGGTTAGCCGTATTCAGGACTTTATGTATGGTGGTGATGAAGATGGAGACTACCAGGTTAACCAGGCTAAGATTGCAATAGCTAATGGCAGTATCTTTTTTGGCCTTGGGCCGGGTAATAGCCTGCAAAGAAATTATTTGCCCCAGGCATATAATGATTTTATTTTTTCGATCATCATCGAAGAATACGGATTGCTGGGCGCTGCATTTATCATATTTCTATATATCGTTTTTTTATATCGGTGCATCCGCATTTTCAGGCGTTGCCCGTATGCATTTGGCGCTTTGTTGGCCCTGGCTTTAAGCTTTACGCTTGTTATCCAGGCACTGGCCAATATGGCTGTAAACGTAAACCTGGTGCCGGTTACAGGCGTAACGCTTCCGCTGGTAAGTATGGGAGGCAGCTCTTTTATTTTCACCTGTGCTGCTATTGGTATCGTTTTAAGTGTTGCGCGCAATGTGGAAATCCTGGAAGGGAAAACAGCTACTGCAACTGTTGCAGGGAAAGAAGAAATTGAACAAAATGAACCTGAAACAACCGAAGAAAGTTGAGTATTAAAATCATCATAGCAGGTGGCGGTACCGGGGGACATATTTTCCCGGCTATAGCTATTGCCAATTCCCTGAAAGAGCAATATGCCGATGTGGAACTGTTGTTTGTAGGTGCAAAAGGAAGAATGGAAATGGAGAAAGTGCCGAAACACGGCTATAAGATAAAAGGTCTTGATATTGCAGGTTATCAGCGGGGATCAATTGTACGCAACCTGGGACTTCCTTATAAATTGATCAAAAGTATTCTGCAGGTTCGCTCCATAATAAGGAAATTCAAACCAGATGCGGTAATTGGAGTAGGTGGTTATTCCAGTTTTCCTGTATTGCGTTTTGCTCAACAAAAAAATATACCCACATTTATTCATGAAAGCAATTCGTTTGCGGGGAAAAGCAATATCCTGTTGGGCAAAAGAGCTACCCGGATTTTTGTAGCATCTGCCGGTATGGAAAAATTTTTCCCATCGGAAAAAATAGTTATGACCGGTAACCCGGTACGGAAAACAATTGCGGCTTCTACCATCACCAAACAGGAAGCGGTAAAATATTTCCAACTCGACCCTTCCAAAAAAACACTGCTAACCATTGGGGGCAGCCTGGGTGCACAAAGTATCAATGAAGTTATTGCCAAGCATGTACAGGAAATAGATGCACTCGGTCTGCAGCTAATTTGGCAAACCGGGAAAACAAATGCACAATATTTTTCCACGAGGGCGCATCTTTCAAAAAATACCTGGGTGAGTGAATTTATCGAAGATATGGACAAAGCATATGCCTGTGCAGATGTGGTGGTATCAAGGGCTGGCGCGATGACCGTAGCTGAATTATGTGTTGCCGGGAAGCCCGTCATTTTTGTGCCGTATCCGTATGCGGCCGAAAACCATCAGTATGAAAATGCCCGATACCTGGTAGAACGGCAGGCTGCTCTTTTAGTAAAAAATGAAGATGCCGCCACACAGCTTTTCAAGGAAATGACCATGTTGTCAAAAAATGAAGAATTGCAACAGGAATTAAGTAAAAATATTCATCAGTTGGCTATTTATGATGCCAGTGAACGGATCGCCACTGAAATACTTCAGTATATAAAGGAGTATAAAAAAGAATGAATGCATTGCAGCACATATTGAAGACAGGAAATCTCCGGGTAATTTATTTTATCGGGATTGGCGGCATTGGTATGAGCGCATTGGCCAGGTATTTCAATGCAAAAAATGCCCGGGTATATGGATATGATCGTGCAGAAACCCCGGTAACAAAGGCTTTGCTGGCAGAAGGTATTATCATTCACCATGCGCAGGAAGATATCCGGCAGCTGGAGAATATTGACCTGGTGGTGTACACACCAGCCATTCATGCGGATGCACCGGTTATGCGTTATTGTATAGAAAATAAGTTGCCGTTATATAAGCGAAGTGATGTGTTAGAAGAAATTACCCGAGATGGATATAACATTTGCATCGCCGGTACACATGGTAAAACAACGATAACCACCCTCACTGCCCATATCCTGCGTGATAGCGGATATGGCTGTAATGCTTTCCTGGGGGGTATTTCCGCGAATTACCAAACCAATTTCTGGAGTCACCAGCAAAATTGCTTCGTGGTGGAAGCCGATGAATATGACCGGAGCTTTTTAAAACTATCGCCCAGTATAGCAGTCATTACGGCAATGGATGCCGATCACCTGGATATTTATGGAACTGCGGAAGAAGTGGAAAACGCCTTTATTGCATTTTCACAAAGACTGGCGCCGGATGGTTGCCTGGTTATGCATGCCGGTTTACACAGGGCCAGTGAATTGCAAGCGGCCACAAAAATTATTTATGCAATCAGCCAGGAGGGTACCGATGTTTTTGCAACAAATATCCGGGTAGATGCACATGCATTCGTCTTTGACGTGATTTTCAAAAACGAATTCATTCCGGATGTACGCCTGCATATGGGTGGCCGGCATAATATTGAAAATGCATTGGCTGCTATTTCCATAGCGAAATACCTGGGCATAGAAAATGAAAAGATCCGAAAAGCTGTTGCATCATTCAAAGGAGTGGTTCGCCGTTTTGATTATATTCTTCAATCTGAGAGACACGTACTCATTGATGATTATGCACATCATCCGGAAGAATTGCGTGCATTAATAAGTGGCCTGAAAGAATTTTATCCGGAGAAAAAATGTGTGCTTGTCTTTCAGCCGCATTTATACAGCCGCACGCGGGACCTGGCCGATGCATTTGCACATAGCCTGGATATGGCGGATGAAGTGGTATTGTTGCCACTGTACCCGGCACGTGAAGAACCTATTGCCGGGGTCAGCAGTGAATTGATTTTGCAAAAAATGCATGTAACGAATAAGCGGTTACTGCAAAAAAATGAACTGGCATCTTATATACAATCCCGGAACCCGGAAGTGCTTGTCATGGCGGGAGCCGGAGATATAGATGCCCTGGTAGGCCCTTTAAAAGAAACATTGTTGGAAATGGATAAAAATGCCGATAAACTGAAATGAAAAAAGTGGTAAGTAATATTACCTGGTCTTTGCTGGCAGTTGCCACCATTACTTTATTGGTGGCCGCTATGTACACGAAAGATAACCAACTAACGGCGAATGTAACTATACAAGTGGCGCCGGCAACAAATGGTGATTTTGTACAGCAACGCGAAGTGCAGGAAGTGCTCGGAAGAAATGGTGCACGGAAAGGAGCGCCTTTGAATACAGTCAACCTGAATAATATTGAACTGCAATTAGAAAAAAATCCCTGGATACAACAGGCAGAAGCTTATTATGATAATCGCCGGAATCTGCATGTCCTTATAACCACGCGTGTACCAATAGCCCGTGTATTCACGGTTTCAGGGAATTCATTTTATATTGACAGTGCCTGTATCAAAATGCCCTTAGTGGATATACATCCCGAACGAATGCTGCTTTTTACTTCGTTTCCTTCTGACAATAAGAAATTATCAGTTCCCGATAGTTTGTTGATGCAGGATATAAAACATATCGCCACATTTATTGAACAGGATAGTTTTTGGATGGCACAAACCGCACAAATAGATATAACCCCGGAAGGAAAATTTGTTTTAATACCTGTGATGGGGAACCAACAAATTATACTGGGGGATGCCGGGAATCTCCCACAAAAATTCCAGGCTTTAAAAGCCTTTTATATGCAGGCCTGGAAAACACTGGGATTGGAAAAATATGCTGTTCTGAATTTGGAATATGCCGGCCAGCTGGTAGCAACGAGAAGAGGGGCATATAATCCACATGCTGATACGTCTAAAGCAATAGCGCTTTTTGGTAATACAGATCAGAAGTTGAAAAATATGATGAAGGATACCGTATATACCGCACCGGTTAAGCCGGTAGATACATTAGCGAAAGCAAAAGATTTACCTGGGAAAAAAGTAACCGTACCGGTGAAAAAAGCAACACAAAAAGTCAATGCAAATCCAAAGAATCAAAATAAGAAAACGCCGAAAGCCATTTTAAAAAAACCCGTTAATCCATGATACAAATCTTTTTTATACACACACAAAACCCATTACATCATGAATGAAAGAGAAGCTCCCATCATTGTGGGCCTGGATATAGGTACCACAAAAATCGCTGCCATCGCCGGCAGGAAAAATGAATATGGTAAATTGGAAATACTTGGCTTTGGCCGTGCCAATAGTTTTGGCGTACAGCATGGGCAAGTGCTCAATATTGACCAAACCATTAAAGCTATCCGGCAGGCATTGCAAAATTGCCAGGAAAGCAATAGTGACCTTGTCATCCGGGAAGTATATGTAGGTGTTGCAGGACATCATATCAAGAGCCTGCAAACACGTGGTGATATTGTCCGTCAAAATCCGGAAATAGAAATAGTACCGGAAGAGTTGGATATCCTGGTGGAAAATCAACGCAAAACATTTATCCCTGCCGGTGACCAGATCATTGATGTGATCCCACAGGATTTCCATGTCGATAACCACCAGGATATAAAAAACCCGGTTGGTTTTAACGGCGTAAAAGTAGGTGCCAACTTTCATATCATTACCGGTGACCGGAATGCTATCCGCAATATCAACCGGGCAGTTGAGCGCAGTGGGCTCAAAACAAAGGATCTCGTATTGCAGCCGCTTGCTTCTTCATCTGCCGTTATGAGTGACATTGATATGGAAGCAGGTGTGGCTATCCTCGATATCGGTGGCGGAACCAGTGACCTGGCCGTTTTCTATGAAGGTATTTTGAAGCATACGGCTGTGATTCCATTTGGTGGGGAAAACATCACATCAGATATACGGCATGGTCTCGGTGTTTTAAAAAGCCAGGCAGAAGCTATGAAAATCCAGTTTGGCAGCGCCTTGGAAGATGAAGCCAAAGCCAATGCATTTATTACTATACCAGGATTGAAAGGGATGCCGGCAAAAGAAATCAGTGTGAAAAACCTGGCAGCCATTATCCAGGCCAGGATGAGTGAGATTTTAGAATTTGTTACCTATCATTTAAAACAGGTAGGCCTGGACAGCCGGGCATTGAATGGCGGTATCATCCTGACCGGTGGAGGTTCTCAATTGAAGCATCTCTTGCAATTGACAGAGTATATCACCGGCCTCAATGCACGCATCGGGTTACCAAATGAACACTTGGCGGCCAATCATATTGAAGAATTAAAGAAACCTATGTATGCAACTTGTATCGGCCTGATCTTAAAAGGATATGATGATTTTGAAAATAACCGGAAAGAATTTGAAACAAATTACACACATGTAGTAGAAATACCACAAGACTTTATTGACCCAGTAAAGGGTAAAGTGGATAAAGAAAAAGTACAAACATGTGAAGGATATGGGTCGTTACCTGAAAAAACAGGAGGAATTACTAAATTCTGGGAAAAATTCAAATCAGGCCTTATTGAAATGTTCAAGGAAGAAGGAGATATTGAAATCAAATAATCACGCTCTATTTTTTTAAACACTTACTTATCACATTAAATTCTAACGTTATGATACATTTTGATCTCCCGAAGCAAAAATCATCTATCATCAAGGTACTTGGTGTAGGTGGCGGAGGAAGCAATGCCGTTAATTACATGTTTGCCCAAAACATAGAAGGCGTTGATTTTATAATATGCAATACGGATTCCAAAGCACTGGATCAAAGCCGTGTTCCCAATAAAATCCAACTGGGGCCACATCTTACACAAGGGCTGGGAGCCGGTGCCAATCCTGAAGTTGGCAAACATGCCACTGAAGAATCACTGGAAGAAATAAAAAGCATTCTTGAAGTAAATACTAAAATGGCCTTTATCTGTGCCGGTATGGGTGGAGGTACCGGTACAGGTGGTGCTCCCATCATTGCCAAAATTTGCCGGGAGCTGGGTATCCTCACCGTGGCCATAGTTACCACCCCGTTTGGTTTTGAAGGCCCGCGTCGCATGATCCAGGCAGAAGCAGGGATTAAAGAACTGGAACCCTATGTAGATACACTGTTGGTCATCAGCAATGATAAATTGCGGATGCAATATGGCAACCTGAAAATGAAAGAGGCCTTCGGCAAAGCCGATAATGTACTGGCTACAGCTGCTAAATGTATCACCGATATCATCAATAGCCGCGGCCATATAATTGTGGACTTTGCAGATGTATGCACCGTCATGAAAAATGGTGGTGTCGCTATCCTGGGAAGTGCTGCTATTGAAGGAGAAGACCGAGCACAACGGGCTATTGAAGAAGCATTGAATTCACCTTTACTGAATGACAGTGATATTCGTGGTGCTAAATGGATACTCATTAATATCAATAGTGCCGAAGGGGAACATGAATGTACTATGGATGAAGTGGAGATCATCAATAATCATTTGCGTTTGCAGGCGGGAGAAAATACGGATGTTATTGTGGGTATGGGATATGATAATGCACTTGAAGATAAAGTGGGTATTACCCTGATTGCCACTGGTTTTGAACATAAAGATCCTTTCAGCCGGCAGGAACCGATACAGGAGAAAGAAGCACCAGTGGAAAAAATTGTGATGACACTGGGCGTGGAAAATGAGGAGAAAAAAATATTTGATCTCAAACCGGAAAAAGCACCGGAAGTAGATAAAGAACCGGAAGTGGTAAAAGATGAATATGCACCCACGCTGTCAGAGGATACAACCCGCCAGGCAGAAGCGAAGCCCACCGCTAAGCCTTTATCGGAACAACCGGTTTTATTCGAGCTGTTAACAGATGATCAACCTACATTGAGTACCCAACCAAAGGGGGAAGAGGTAAAGACAAAGGAACCTGCTGTTGAATTAAATCAGCCAGAGATCAAGGAGAAACAGCCGGTAGTTATTCCATTTAATATTTTCAGTAAACCGGAAAATATTTATACCAATACCCCGCCAGAGAAAAAGGATGCCGCCTTATCAGAAAATGAAATGCCAAAAGAAGCGATACAGTCCAAAGAAGAAAAACCGGTAGCAGAAAACGAGGAAGCCTTGACTTTTGAATTGGTTATAAAGGAGGAAATTACGGAAATCGCGAAACCCGCAGTGGAAGCAAAAGAAGCTGCTTTACCGGTAACCATGGATGAAGAAGAAGAACAAAAACGCCGGGCAGCCGAGCGGATCCATAAGCTGCGCAACTTGTCATTTAATATGAATGCAAAAGATGCCAGCAATGATTTTGAAACGGTGCCTGCTTATGTTCGTCGCAATATGGAATTGTTCGGGAATACGCTTACTTCTGTTGAGCAGTTTTACAGTAAATACACTGTAAAAAAAGATGACAAAGATGAAGTGCAGATCTCCAGCATAAATACGTTCCTCGATGGGAAAAAACCAGACTGATCGGAACACATGGTTTTGTGGTGTGTCCCCCCTCTATGCAGGGGGGAATTTTTTTATAGAAATAATTCTCGGATGATGATATAAAAAGCCATGCAAAGCACAAACCAGCCAAAACCTTTTTTCAGGGATGCACCTGAAACTTTTGCAGATAGGGATATACCAATTAGTACACCAATAATGGCAATACCTGTAATACTCAGCAATTCCGGCCAGTCAATGGGAAATGTACCTAAGCTGAACAGGAACCCGGATAAAGAATTTATAGCAATGATGGCAAGTGAGGTCCCTACTGCTTTTTTCATGGGTATATGCATGAGCAATACCAGGGCAGGAATGATGAGGAAACCACCGCCTGCCCCCAACAAGCCGGTTACAAAACCTACAAATAAACCTTGTAGAACCAGGTAAAAAACATGATGTTTTCTTTTTTCTTTTGGCTCTTCATTTAATTTACTTTGCCGGATCATACGCATGGCAGAAAAAAACATCAGTAAAGCAAAGACTAACATAAGAAGCATGCCTTTACTTAACACAAAATCACCAATCGTTACAATCGTATCGGGTAGCAGGGGTAAGAAAAATTTTCTTGTCAGCATAACGGTGATGATGGAAGGGATACCAAACATCCAAACGGCTTTAAAATCGATTAATTTTTTTGGATAAAACCGGATACCCCCTGCCAGGCTGGTACTACCCACGATAAATAAAGAATAGGCGGTAGATAAAACAGGATCCAGGTGAAATAAATAGACCAGTACCGGAACCGTAAGTATAGAGCCACCCCCGCCAATGAGGCCAAGGGAAAAACCAATTAATACCGAAGCAATATAACCGAAGATGGGCATTCTGAATTTTTCGCAAAGATGCTATAAAATATGCAGCAGTGTAGAAAAAGCTTTACATGGAAAATTATTCCTGCAAATATTTTTTAGTTAATTGCCCGATAACTATTTGCATTTCCATATGAATCACTTCAATAATTTGTGTTAACCGTTCTGATGGTTCAGCCTTTTTTGTCAGCGCTTCTGCTTCTTTTATTATTTCCATCAATGAATTGATTTTAAACAGGTGGATACCAGCTTTCATCCGGTGTAAAATAAAATACATTTGAGAATAGTCTTGCTGCGCCTGTGCATCAGTCAATGTTTTTAAACCTTCCTGCATTTGTGAGACGAACAGGGAAATCATTTCTGCCATAAAGGATGCATCATTACCGGTTTGTTGTTGCAATACCGAGAGATTGTACAAAGGAGTTTCCGACATTTTTCAGGATATTTTTTTTGTGAGGGTGAGGTCATGATCCCGGATCATCCGGTAAATAGTGGATTTGCCGATACCCAGTTTCCGGGCTACTTCGGGAATATTATTATCATATACCTGTAAATAATGTTGTACCAGTTTAAGATTGTATTCTTTTAAAGTAGTATGAGCTGTATCCCACGGTGCAATGGTATTGGCGGCATCCTGCACCTGTATCATTTCGGCGCCAATTTCTTCTGAATCGGCCAGGACACAGGAAAGTTCAACCATGGATTTTAATTCACGGATATTCCCGGGGAAGGGGTATTGCAGCAATTTCTTTTTGGCTTCTACTCCAAGATGTTTTTTGGGCAGGTTATTTTCCCGGCTAAAATTTTCTATAAAATAATTAGCTAATAAAATGATATCGCTGCTGCGTTCCCGCAGGGGAGGCAGGTAAATATTCAATCCCAATAAACGATAATACAGGTCTTCGCGGAACTTTCCTTTTTTTACTTCCTGCAGCAGGTTGCGATGCGTGGCAACAATAATGCGCACATTTATTTTAATAATTTCATTGCCACCGACACGGGTAATTTCTTTTTCCTGGACCGCCCGTAATAATTTGGCCTGCATAGTTAAATCCATATCACCAATTTCATCCAGGAAGAGCGTACCGTTTTTGGCCTCTTCAAATTTTCCGGTACGCCGGGATGAAGCGCCGGTAAAAGCGCCTTTTTCATGGCCAAATAATTCACTCTCTAATAAATCGTGTGGAATGGCAGCGACATTGATGGCTACAAATGGATTGTCTTTTTGCGGAGATATTTTATGCAATGATTTTGCCACGAGGTCTTTACCCGTACCTGTTTCACCGGTTATCGAAACGGTAATATTTGTTTGCGCGGCTTTTTGCATCAGCTCAAATACTTTTTGCACACCATCACTCTGGCCAATGATATTCTGATGCAGGTTATATTTCTTTTCTACTTCATTTTTCAGCGCGGTCACTTCTTTTTTTAACAGGATATTTTCATAGAGGTTTTCTACCGATTTCCATAACCGTTGCGGCATATCATCGTCCTTGATGATATAATCATAAACACCTTTTTTGAAAAGATTAACCGCTGTTTTGATATCTTCTTTCGCCGAAATAAAAATAACTTTCGCTGAAGGGCAAAGTTCATTGACTTTGTCAAAAACCATTTCCCCGCTGGCATCGGGCAGCGTATAATCGAGGGTAATGATATCGGGCTTTTGTGATAAGTCCTTGAAAAAGGAAGTGGCATCGGCATAAGCCTGTACCGCATAATCCGGATTGAGCGAAAGATGATGCACCAGCAGGGCCCGGTACAAATCATCATCCTCCACTACAAAAATTTTAACAATCCCCTTTTTCATAAATTCTTGTAAATAACATTTTTTGTTTGAAATGGACAAACTATTTTATCCGGTAAAGGAATATTGCGCGGTCAAAAGACAAATCAACCGTTGCTACTTTTTTTAAACCGGAGTTTCCGGTAAGCCTTACATTTGCGTTAATGGAAATAAATGATGCTTTAATTAAAAAACTCGCTAACCTGGCCCGGTTAAATTTCACAGCAGAAGAGTACCAACAGATCCGCCGGGAACTGGAACAGATGACGGGTTTCGTGGAAAAATTAAATGAACTGGATACAACCGGGGTGGAACCATTATTGTATGTATCCGATACGGAAAATATTTTCCGCGAGGATATGTTGGGTGACATGATAACGAATGAGCAGGCTTTGTTAAATGCCAGGGATGCCCAACCACCATTTTTCACGGCACCTAAAACGGTTCAAAAACCAGCAAATGAAAATTTATAAAAGAGTATTATGGAACCTGTAATAAAACTGGAAGATATTGTCAAAGTGTATCAGATGGGCCCTACCAAATTGAAAGTGCTCAAATCCATTTCACTGAGCATTTTACGCAATGAATATGTAGCCCTGATGGGACCCAGTGGAAGTGGAAAAAGTACGCTGATGAATATCCTGGGATGCCTCGATACCCCTACATCCGGTGCCTATTACCTGAATAATAAGGATGTAAGTAAAATGACCGATGATGAATTAGCGGATATCCGGAATATTGAAATCGGCTTTGTCTTTCAACAATTTAATTTATTGCCACGCCTGAATGCCGCTGAGAATGTGGCCTTGCCATTGATTTACGCCGGAGTGCCTAAAAAGGAACGCATGGAACGTGCAATGGAAGCATTGAAGAAAGTAGGCTTGGATGAAAGAAGCCATCATAAACCCAATGAAATGAGTGGTGGACAAATCCAGCGTGTTGCTATTGCCCGGGCATTGATCAATAATCCATCCATTTTATTGGCGGATGAACCAACTGGTAACCTCGATAGTAAAACAAGTATCGAGGTGATGGAAATTTTCGGCAAAATCCAGCAAAGTGGGAATACCGTTGTGTTGGTAACGCATGAAGAAG
The DNA here is from genome assembly GCA_039811225.1 of Parafilimonas sp. Lineage (GTDB taxonomy): Bacteria > Bacteroidota > Bacteroidia > Chitinophagales > Chitinophagaceae > JAFDXJ01. The sequence goes on along the minus strand of JBDHYG010000013.1, from coordinate 58,616 downwards.
ATATTGCTGCTTATGCAAAACGCATCATTCGCCTCCGTGATGGTGTAATCGAATCAGATATGCCCAAAGAAGAAATGCTTACCATGCATTAGATTTGCGTACAGGTAAACAAATACAACTTGTATCCCTGTTCATTTCATCAATTATTTTGGCGCCGTAAATGGCCGCTTATTTTCTGCTTATGCATATTCTTTTCATGCCGTACATCGAGGTTGACTTCTGAACCGGATTTAGTAAATGCTGGTTTTGTACAATATACAATTCCCCAGGGCAGGCACACCGCTAATCCGCGTCCCATCCACTTCTTCCGGGGAAGTGTGTTACAATTTATTGTACATTTTGACAGTAGTGCTATTTATAAAAACACAGCAAAAGGCACCGGCCGGGATGTAAATAAATTATATGGCTTCTCCGATAATTTTGCTTTGCATCACAGGTATAGTGCCCGGTTTGGCTGGCGTTGGTTAAATGACAGCCTGCATTTGCTGGCCTATTATTATAATAATGGCTACCGGTCATTCCAGGAAATTACTTCTATCCGGATCAATGCTTTTGATACCTGTCGCATCCGGGTCACAAAAGGAGCTTATATTTTTTCCGTAAATCAAAAGTCCATTACGGTGCCTCGCGAAGCCAGTGGCCGAAAGGCATGTGGCTATTTGCTGTATCCTTATTTTGGCGGCGATGCAACTGCACCCCATACTATTTCTATTTATATAAGAAGATGGAAAGAAATTGAATAAGGTACTCTTATGTCTGGTAAAAAATATTTGCAGCCTGGAAAATTTGTTATGGAGGAAGCAAGTCAGTAAATTTATGCAGGAAGAGGCAACCTTTTATCGGATTCAGCCGATTAGTAAATTGATTAAAATAGATTATTTGCTTTCTGCAGAAGAATTAAAACTTCATATCAGGGGCTGTGGCCTAAATAACCGGGAAAGCCAGAAAAAAATTTTCAGCGCTTTTTACGGTTATGCTATGTCTATATGTTCCCGATATGCGGGCAGGCAGGAAGATGCAGCTGAGATCATAAATGATGGTTTCCTGAAAGTGTTCCAGGAAATACATCGGTTTTCCCCAACCTATGCCGATCTGAGCAGCTCGTTTAAAGGCTGGTTACGAAAGATCATGCTCTACACAGCAATTGATCATAATCGTAAATATATGAAATATGAAACAGCCACGCATTTCCCTGAAACAATAATCGATGTGGAAGAGGTCTCGGAAAATGCGTTGGACAAAATTTCGTACGATGAAATCATTGCAGCCATTAAAAGCCTGAGCCCGGCCTACCGGACCATCATAAATTTGTATATCGTAGAAGGATTCACGCATCAGGAAATTGCAGAAAAATTGCAGATATCCATTGGCACATCCAAGTCAAACCTGTCAAAAGCAAAACAACAGTTGATAAAAATTTTATTCATATCAAATCAAACCGAATGCATTAAGAATGACACCTGACAAATTCGATAAAAAAATTCAGGACGCGGCTGCACAGCATGAACCCCCTTTTACAGAGGAGGCCTGGGATGCTATGCAAAAAGTGCTGGATGAAAAAATGCCGGTAAAGAAGAAGGACAAGAAAAGATTCTGGTTCTTGCTATTATTGTTTTTAATGGTAGGGAGTGGATTGATTATTATTTGGCCCGGAAAAAATAATAAACCAAATGCTTCATCGAATCCTGGTGTACAGCCCGCCATGCCAACCATGATAGATAGTATGGCCTTGTTACAAAAAAATAGTATGGATACGTCGAAGATTCAGCAGGTTCAAACAAGCCGTCAAATGGAACTTTCCGATGCACAAGCATTGCAACAACCTGCCCGCGATTTTTTAAGTGCAGAAAAAATTAAAAATTTACAGTTAAATAAAAAGGAACAACCTTTTACCAAATGGGATATTGGGGTGAATAATTCAATCATTTCCCAAAACAATGGGCAAAAAGAAATTTACCAGCCATTACCCAATCTTCCTCAACAGCAGAGGCAAAATATTTCACAACTAAAACAACCGCTAATTCCTGGTTCCACACATGTTGCAGATAAAGAGAAGATGGAAGTGGAGAAAGTAACCAGGGATAGTGTACTACAACGCACCAATCAAACCGCAGAGGAGAAGAAAAAAAGCCCGGCAAAAAAATCCGGGCAATCATTCCTTCAATCGTTGGGCATCTATCTTGCAGGTGGCCCGGATGTAAGCGTCGTGAGTTTAAAAAATATAGGAAAACTGAAATCCATATATGGTGCCGGAATCAGTTATGAGGTGAATGAAAAATTCACATTAAAAGCCGGCTTTTTTGTGGAGGATAAAGTGTATGATGCGCCGCCTTCTGGGTACCATCCCCCGGAAGATTTCTGGAGCAATTATCCCTACCTGGATTATATCAATGCCGATTGTAAAATTTATGAAATTCCACTTATCGTGGATTACCGTTTCAGCCAATCATCCCGCCAAAGCTGGTATGCCTCACTGGGTGTATCTTCTTTGTTTATGAAGAAAGAGAAATATGATTATTTTTCCAAAGATCCTTATGGACAGGTCTGGAACAGGTCGTATGAAATAGATAACCAAAACAAGCATTACTTTTCATCACTGCGCCTGGCAGCCGGGTATGAAAGGAAACTCAATCCGGCGATTTCCATTTCTGCTGAGCCTTATATCAATCTGCCCCTGTATGGTGTGGGCTATGGAAAAGTAAAATTGTATAGCGCCGGTGTATTGGTGTCTTTGAAAGTAAAACCATTTGCTAAAAAACAATCCACCCAGAAAAAATAATTTCTTTTTCACCGAGGCAACCATTTTTATTTTTCCTCCGATAAGAGAATAAGTAAGCACACAAAACAAGCCGGTAACAAAAATGTATCGGTTTTGCTTGCAACATTCTTCATCTAAAAAAAACATTGTATGCATTTCAAAAGTTTCCGTGCCATGCTCATGGCAGGTATCATAGCCATTACGTTCATGGCATGTTCCAAAAAAAATAACGGGGGAGGTGGTACTCCTCCGCCACCGCCACCCACTCCTACCACTACTACGCTTAATATAAGTGGCATGGCCTTTCCTGCGAGTACAACCGTAAAGAAAGGAACGATTGTAAAATGGGTTAACCAGGATGGCATGGCTCATACCGTAACATCAGATGATGGGGTAAGTTTTAATAGTGGGAATATGAATAATGGGGCAACATTTTCATACACCACCAACAAAGCTGGCACATTTAACTACCATTGTAATTATCATTCAGCCATGACAGCCGTGCTTATTGTGACTGAATAATGAATCGTTTTGTGTAAGCTATTCATACCCATGCAAAGTGTATTGCTTAAAAAAAGAAAAAATACCATCATACTGGTAACATCTGTTTTGCTGGTCATGGTTATTGGCTTCGCTGCTTATCAGTGGAATAAACCACACTCAGATATTCGGAGGCAAGAAGCAATTCCCATTACGGCCATGGCTTTATACGATACATTGGCACATGGAAGTGAAGAGATAACTAAGATTTTTAATAATAAAATAGTAGCCGTAACCGGGAAAGTAAAACGGGTTGATAGCAACCAACAACGGCAACAAATTGTATTACTCGAAACAAATCGGGCGGATGCTGCTATTAATTGTACGATGGAAGAAAACGTAGAGAGCCTGCATACCGGTGAAATGATCACCATCCAGGGAATCTGTATGGGTTATGCAAATGGCGATATGGCCTTCGATATACCAGGCGATGTTTTTTTGATTAGGTGTTACCGATTATAAAAGCCAATACTATGATGAAAAAAATCCTGCTCATTTTTGTCATAGCCTTATTGGCTTTTTTCCAGGGGCATGCCCAGGTGTATTATTCCAAGAATGGCCATATCGCCTTTTATTCAAAAACTATTGTAGAAAATATCCAGGCGGATAATAACCAGGTGATATGTGTCTTGAATGTAGGAACAGGCGAAATCGGGTTTTCTTTATTCAATAAAGGGTTTAGGTTTCCCAAGGCCAAGATGGAAGAGGATTTCAACGAAGATTATATGGAAAGCGATACGTATCCACGTTCAACATTCCAGGGAAAAATAAATAATTACCAACGGATTGACCCGTCAAAAAATGCAGATATCCCGGTTACGGTAACAGGTGACCTGCAAATTCATGGCGTAACCAGGCGTATCAGTACTTCGGGAACAATTAGCATTCATAATGGAATCATCAGTGCCACGGCAAGTTTCTTTGTTTTGTTGAAAGATTATCAAATAAAAGTTCCCACCATCATTGCCAATAAAATTGCTGAACGTATAGAAGTCAGCATCGATTGTACCTATCAAAAAAAATAACATGCAGATCCATTATGTGTTATGTCTATACGGCTTCCTATGTGTAGGTTTATTTTCCCAAGCACAGGATACAACAAATCTCCTGCAGGTGTTGGAAAATGAAACGGCAAAAAATAAAACAGAATTTGCAACGGCTGTTTTCAGAACTACCCGTATCGTAGATGGCCAATCCACGGAGACCCTGCCAAAGCGGGTGTTGGATCTGCGGATATCACACCGGTTTGGTCCCTTGAGCAGTGGTTTATATAATTTCTTTGGGCTTGATAATGCCACCATGCGGTTGGGATTTGATTATGGTTTTACTGATTATTTAATGGCAGGTATCGGCCATAGTACGTACCAGAAAACATATGATGCTTTTGTTAAACTACGGCTCCTGCGTCAATCGACCGGTGCAGTAAAAAGGCCGGTAACGGTTTCTTTAGTAACTGTTTTTGCCGTAAATACACTCCGGCAATTGGATACCGTGAAGACAACTTTTTCAGACCGGTTTTCTGCTGTTTATCAAATACTCATTTCCCGAAAATTCTCGGAACAGTTTGCCCTGCAACTGATGCCCACACTTGTACAGGAAGATAATATTTCATTTTCACACCCGGATAAATGGCAATTGGCCATTGGTATAGGCGCCCGGCAACGCATTTCAAAAAGGCTCAGCATCAATGCAGAATATTTTTACCAGTTACCCGGTATGCAATCCCCGGGATCACATAATGTGTTTTCATTGGGCGTAGATATTGCTACTGGTGGGGGACATGTATTTCAACTTCATTTCACCAATTCCTTTGGCATAACAGAAAAATCCTTTATAACGGAAACAACCGGCCGTTGGGATAAATCAGATATCCTGTTTGGCTTTAATATTTCCCGGGTTTTTCAATTCAGGAAAAAACATTGATTGTTAAAAGACACAAACACTATTTCCGGATTCATTAAACGTTGTTTTTTATTTTTTTCTTGTGAAATTAACTATTATCTTACTGGTGTACATATTTTATGGACACTTCCAAAAGATACTTTACACAAAAGCAAACAACGCGATTTATGATCCTGTTGTTGGTATTGGGAATTTTACATCATATAGATCATATTTTACGGCATGATCATAGTGGCTGGCCATTTACCAATGAAATAACTCCCTTTACATATAGCCTGGTTGTATATCCACTTATTGCAACTTTATTCCTGGTAAAAAATAGGATATACCGGGTAATCGTAGCAGTGGTTTTGGCCATAGCATTGCTTGGTCTTCATATTTTCCTGGAGACACCCGGTAATCAATATCATATGTGGGCCTATAATGAAAGTAATGCTGCGGATGGTGCAGGAATGCATAATCTATTGAGTATTCAATCGCCTGTATTAGGCGTACTTGCTGTTTGTATATCTATGTTCCTTAATATTGGTGTAGTGATTCTGCCTTTTGTTTTTTGGCGAACAAAAAACAGGTAAAACTGAATACATTTTTTCGGGGAACTATAATTATATAAAATGATGTAAACACGTTGCCGGGGCCGGCATTATTTTATATATTCTTCCAATAATTTCATACACATCCATTCCTGCCTGGGTAAATGAAACGGGCCTTTAAATAAGTTCCCCTTTGCGGATTGTGCAAGGCTGCCATCCCGGTGCAGGTAGCCAAACCATTCACCAGATTTTTTATCATGGAATTTTTCGTAAGCATACTGGTGCACCTGCTTATGCCAGTGCGCATATTTTTCATTGCCAGTCATCAGGTAAGCAAGCAGGGTAGCGATAATGGCTTCATTATGTGGCCACCAGAATTTCATATCCTGCCAATATTCCTGCACTGGTTTATCATACACGTCCCGGTAATACAAAATCCCGCCATATTCTTTATCCCAGCCACGGGCCCACATATAATCCAGCATCCGACAACCCAGTTGTACCAGGTGTGGATCATGTTGCCGGTATTTAGCTTCCCATAAAATAAACCAGGCACCTTCCATAGCATGACCGGGATTGAGTGTCCGGCCATCTATATGATCTATGATATGGCCATCCGGTGATACCTGCTCCATGACACATTGCATATCATCTTTTACAAAATCCTGCTCTATTTCTTCTATCCACCGGGTAATCCATTCATCGCAACGAGGATCCCCTATGGTATCACGCAACTGTTGAGCTGTATGCATCATAATAATTGGAACTCCTATTCCTTTGGTTGGCCGAACATTAGTAAACTTTGGTGGTAATTTCTTTATACCGGTAATATAATCCAGGCAATTACCAAAAACCATCCGTGCTTTTTGTGCGGCATCTTTATCTCCACTGGCTTGTGCATATGCTGCTGCTGCAATGACATAAAAAGTCTCAGCAAAAAAGTAGCGCCTTTTACGTAATGGCCGCCCATCCCGGGTAACATGAAAAAACATCTGGCCATCTGTATCAAAGCAATGCTTGTTTAAAAAATCATACCCGCATTTAGCTCCCTTCAGCCAGTCTGGATTTTTTTCAATGGTATTATATAGAGTAGCCAGTAGCCAGGTTGCCCGCCCCTGTATCCATACGGCTTTATCATCATCTATTAAAGATCCATCAGCATCACGCATAAATAAAAAACCCCCATAGTCGGTATCGATAGAACGTGGAAACCAAAAAGGTACTGTGTCCTGAATTAATTGATTCCTGTAAAATACCTGAAGATATGCCAGGTCTTCTGTTGAATAAGCCATACTATTTTTTCATTTCTTTATTCTGTAAAATCTTTTGATGTGGGTCGTAAAAAACTCAATTGTACAATGAGTGCCAGTAAAACTATTCCCGGGAGAATGGCAAAGCTTCGGCCCAAATCACCGGCGTCCATTGATTTTCCCAGCCAGTCCGTAATATAGGCGCCCGCAAAAACGCCTACCATATTCATCACGCCATAGGCGGTGGCCCGGTATTTCGCACTTATAAACTGGCATAGTATCGGCATATTGTTCGCATCAAACATACCATACCCGATTCCAAAACAAAATGCCGCCCCAATGACATGGAACAATGAATGACCCAGGCCAATCAAGAGCAATGCCGGTATCGTAAGCCCCAGGCCAATGGCGCTTGTATAAATTCTGCCCTTATTATTTTTTTGCACCCACCGATCGGATAAAATGCCGCCGGCAATAACTCCAAGAAAAGATGACACTGCAATGGTAATGGTAGAAAGCGGGCCGGCAGTTGCCATATCGATATGCAGGTTTTCTGCAAATAAAGTAGGCAACCAATTTTTTACTGCCCATCCCGGTAAACTCGGAATGGCAAAATAAAAAAGAAGGATCCAAAAGGAAATATTGGAAAACAATACCGCCAGGCTTTTCCCTAACGTTGATTTCCCGGGCAGTGCGGGAAGGCCGGCAGTGATTTCTGAAGGCTCTTTTTTCTTGTCTCGTAAAAAGAGAATTAATATAAGGGCATAAGCTATACCAATAAAGCCAAATGAATGAAAGGCCATTTGCCAGGAAAAATTTTTGGCAATCGTAGCGCCAAAACCACCTAATGCCTGGCCCATATATAAGCCGGTCATATGAATACCAATTGCCAATGACCTTGTTTTGGATACATGGTATTCGGTAATCATGGCCAGGCCGGCAGGAATATAAATGGCTTCGCTGATACCCATGGTTGCCCGCAACCAGTACAATTGATCAAAAGTTTGTGCATAGCCCATGGAAAACGTTACAGCTGACCATACAAATAAACTGACCACGATCAGCCATTTTTTACTAACCCGGTCTGCTATTAATCCTGCTACCGGGCTCATCAATCCATATATCCATAAAAATACAGCCATGAGCCGGCCAAAATTTTCAGCACGTTGCAACTCAAAAATATCCACCATCATGGAAGGCTTCATGGTACTCAGCATTTGCCGGTCCATATAATTCAGTAATGCCACGAACCATAATAATCCAACAACAACCCAGGGATATATTTTTGATGATTTCATGGTTCTTTCATTTGTGGTGTTGTCATTAAAATGAATGGTGTGCGCACACCCGCTTTAATCTCTCCACAAGGAAGCAGGACCGCATTGCCCCACCAAAAGGCAGTAGTTGTTGCCGGCGCTGCATACGGCATATTCCCCACAGATTGGCATTGACCGGTTTGAATATTATACAATAAAATTTCTTTACTAAATCCCGGGTGATGGATGAGTAAATCATTTTTGTGTTGGGTGATTTTTTCTTTTTCAGCCGGGTCATTCGTTTTTGTCATTGCTACCAGGGCCGTTTCTACCTGGTGAAAAGTAGTACCTCTGTCGCCACCGAAAAGTACAAGTGTCGTAGCATTGAGTTGCACCCCTGTTCCGGCAGAAAGCGCATAAGGCAGGGGCGATTTTTCATGCCATTGATTTTGCGCGATATCATATTCAAAAACGGAGGAATAAAATGTACTAATACCTGTATCTGTTTTACATCTTCCGCCCAGGAGAAAAAGGCGATCGCTGTTTTGTGCAGCCACACTTACCAGGACAGTATTTGAAACCGGCTTCGGAACAGGAGTAAGTATTTTCCAGCCGGCATCCGGTTTGTTCAAATCTAATGCCCAACACTGCGCAGAAACTTTTTCCTTATTTTCACCACCTACCATATAAACAAAATCGTTACACACAGTGGCCGCAGCATTCGTAACGGGAAAAGGTAAAGCCGGTAAGGCTTGAATAGTTAATGTTTTTTTTGATGTATCCCAGGATAATAAGTATGCTTTATCTGAGATCCCGTTTTCATTTTCACCACCTGCATAAAAGATACCCTTTGAAGTAACACAATTGGCAGTATAGGCTATGCTTTCCGGTAAATTAAATGTATCGGTTAATAGGGCCAGGTGGTTTTGTACACGGGAAAAAATATACACTTGTTTTGCATAGAATTTTTTTCCACCCTGCCAGGGCGTTCCTTGTGGAAAATTAGCGCCCCCGGCCACTATTAAACGATTTTGATTTACACCTGTTACCGGGCCGGCTACTCCTAATGCCTCTTGATTTTGCAGCGGGGATGGTAAGGAACCTGCTATTTCCCAGTTGAAAATAACAGGATCAGTTTGTGCATGTAATTTTTCAAATGGGCTCATTATGCAAAGAATGTATAGAAAAACAAAAAAGTTCAATATTTTAGTTGTTTGTAGCTTCTTCAATACGGAAAATGATTTTATGGAAAATAAGAGATTTCACTTTTGTAGCGCATTTATTATTTCCATACACTGCAAAATTTATCAAAGCCAATGGATCGGGTATCTTGTTTAAATTGTTCGAAGGCCACGTCGTCCATATTCGCAACCGGTAAGCGAAATGAACCGCAGTCCAGGCCAATCAATTTCATATACGCTTTGCCTGTGGCAATGCCACCATATTTCCCCAGCAAGCGAATCATATCTATGGATTGTTGTTGGCAGGCTCTCGCTTTTTCTAATTCATTTTGTTGATAAGCTTCAATAAGCTGGTGATATAATGGCGCTGCATAATTAAATGTGCTGCCCACAGCGCCCGTTGCACCAACAGCCAGTGCAGGCAACATATTTTCATCCCGCCCCCAGAGCATATCATATTTTCCATGCTGATAATGCAGGCAGGACAGGAAGTCCATGAAGTCTTCATGGGTATATTTTATACCGGCAAAATTGGGAATGAGGGAATCTATGGCTTGCAAAAGATCAATCATCAAGAAATGCACATTATTTAAAACCGGGATATGATAGTAATAGAAAGGCATATCCGGAACAACTGCAGCAATTTCCTGGCAACATTGCGCGAGTTTTTCCACCGTGGGTGGTTTAAAATAAAACGGGGCAGTAAATGAAATGGCTTTTATCCCGATATGCTTAGCATATAAAGCCAGTTCTTTACATTCCGTAAGACTGGTACCTCCCACCAGGAGCATTGTATAAAATGCCGGGTCATCTTTTGTACAATCCGCCCATGCATTGGCTACCGCTTTTTTTTCTTCCAATGACATGGATACCCCTTCACCCGTAGAGCCACAAATAAAAATACCTTTTACATCATTTTGATGCAACAGTTGGTAATAACGGGGAATTAATTCAAGATGGAGTGACCCATCCGCTTGCATGGGAGTAAAGGGTGCGGCAACGAGGCCTTTTATTTTTGTAAATTCCATGAAGTTATTTTAGTAATAAAGCAATGTGTTCTAAAAAGGCGCTAAACAAAACTACTATTTATGAGAGTTCTGAAAAAAAATAATCAGCATTTGAAGAAATGGTTCTGCCAAAAAACTTTTTCTTCGGTTGAAAATATTTTTACACTCCGGGAGTTTATATAAATGATACACGTAAATGCGGGCTTTGCTATATTCTTTATTTTAAACCTTTTTATAAAGGATGTTCTTACAAAAAAATTTTATGGGTAAACGAATTATTTCCCTGACCATTTTTTTGGTAATGGCAGTAGCTGGTTTTGGAGGTTGTGCGAAAAATGCTGGCCCCTCAGATGGCAACAATGTTTTCAGAATAAAAGATACAATTGTCGTGGATGGGCTCACCCGAACTTATACGTTGAACCTGCCACCGAATTATTACACTTCTTCCGGGTTCTCCCTGGTCATTGCGTTGCATGGTGGCGGAGGCAGTGCCAAACAATTTGAACGGACTTGTTTATTAACAGAAAAAGCCAATGCTTCCGGCTTTGTCGTAGTATATCCCGATGGAACAGGTCTATTAAAAACCTGGAATGCCGGCACCTGTTGCGGTGGTGCGGTACGTGAACAGGTAAATGATGTAAAATTTATCAGCATGTTGATTGACCGGCTCGTGGCAAAATATAAAATCAATCCTAAAAAAGTATATGCAACCGGCCATTCCAACGGAGGCATGATGTGCTACCGGTTGGCTTGTGAGTTATCCGATAAAATTGCCGCCATTGCACCCAATGCAAGTACGATGGTGGTTACCCAGGCATGCCAGCCAACACGCCCGGTTCCGATTTTACACATGCATTCAAAGCTGGACAAGCATGTGGTTTATACAGGCGGATATGGCAATGGAATCAGTGGCGTCTATTGCCCGCCGCTCGATTCCGTATTCCAGGCCTGGTCGTTGAATAATCAATGTGCAGATCCGGGTAAAGTAATCATTTCCAATAGCAGTTATACGTTAACTGAATGGCGATCCTGTGCGCAAAATGTAACTATACAATATTATTTAACGGAAGACGGGGGCCATGCCTGGCCGGGAGGTTTACAAGGGCACCCGGGTGCAGATCATCCATCGCAAGCTATCAATGCCAATGATTTGCTATGGGATTTTTTTCAACAATATGCATTACCCTGAATGGAAGTGTAGCGGGCAGTAAGTGAAAAAGCACGTGATAAAGAAAAAAGAAAAACGTAACTTTTCACTTTCAAAACAATAAAACTGATTGCCATGCCTTTCTTTGATTTTCACCTGCACCCGACGTTGAAATCTTTATTTTCAGAAAATGATCCCGCATTGCAACATAAAAAATTCAGTCCCTGGGTGCCGCTCGACAGGAGCAAGATTCCTTTCCTGTTGCGCTGTTGCACTGAGTTTGAATATATCCTCCAATCACAGGGGAATCTCGCGCAATTAGTAGCTGGTGATTGCAACCTGGTTTGCGTGGCCTTGTATATCCCGGAAAAACTGATGCTGACAGATCCATTGATCACAGAAAGTTCCGAAGGACCACTGGGAATATATTTGCAAAAAGAAAAAATAGACAAAATCATCAATGGTAATCCCTATGAACTTTTACGTACCGATGACTGGTCTACTCTCACGGATGCATTACAATTTGGCATCACCAATAAAAAAGTAAAACCCATTTTTAAGCGCAGCGATTATGATGAAAATGATTTTTCTACGATTCATGTGGTTTTTAGCGTAGAAGGATGCCATACCCTTTCTACTGAATTGCAAAATTTTGATGTGCAGGCCATCATTGAACATATTGATGATTTACACAGTAAAGTAGCGCTGTTATCCATCAACCTTACCCACATGGAAAATTCTACTTTATGCAACCAGGCATTTGGTATGCAATTCCTGAGTAATGATGGTTTCCGGCCTACCGGGTTTAGAATAAATGTAGATGGTGTCCGGGTTTTGGAGCATTGCTATGCCAATAATATCATGATTGATATCAAGCACCTGAGCCTGGGTGCCCGGCAACATTTATATGAACTGCGCCAATCCGATGATTTTTTTCCCATCAATCAACCGATAGTTTGTACCCATGCCGGCTTCACAGGAATATCTATGAAAGAAATACCGGATTATGTATTTGCCATGCGAAAATTTTCCAATAAAAATTATAGTGTATGCTGGCAGGGCAAGCCTGTTAAATATGGCCGCTTTCCCCGGCCCTGCTTCAATGCTTCCAGTATTAACTTGTATGATGAAGATATCCTGGAGATTTTGTTATCGGGTGGCATGATCGGTTTGAGCCTGGATAAACGCATACTGGGATACCAGGCATTCGAACGGGAAACCAATGGCCGCGATGATTTTCCTTTGGAAACAGAATATGTATCTAATAAAGAATTAACACTTTTCCTCGGCAGGGGCAGAGTGGCTATCAGCCAGGCTTTCGGACCATTTGAAGGGAAAGTGATGGAATGGGACGAGATAGAAGCCGGGGGCGAAGTGAACCCGCAAATGAGCCATTATCATTTAAAACATTTTATGGCTCATGTACTGCATGTGCTGGTAGTGGCGCGACAAAATAATTACAGCGTACAAAGAGCCATGAATCAAATCTGTATCGGTAGTGATTTTGATGGCCTGATCAACCCGGTATGGATTTGTGAAACGGCCAATAGCCTGGAATCCTTTAAGTCAGAATTTGAAGAATACTTTGTGGACTTTGCCGATGATTCCAATGTGGATTTGCCGGCAGGATTTGATATCAAAATATTCTCGGCGAAATTATTCTTTGAAAACGGCCGTAATTTTGTGTTGAACCGCTTAGATCTTTTGAATGCCTGATTCGCGTGTTAATGTTCATCTCATTATGAATAGAAACTTCATTACTGATTAGTTTAGTAAAAAGCAAACAACTTTTTTACCTGTGCAGACAAGGAAAATTTATACAGCAGGAAAAATATTTACAGGAGATACCTGGCTTTCTCAATTTGCGATAATCGTTCAGGATGGTATGATTGAAGCGGTAGTACCGGAAAATGAAGTCCCTGGTGATATGCCTAAAATAGATTTTGCAAATGGCATTATCGTGCCGGCATATATGGATATTCAGATTTATGGTGCGTATGGAAAATTGTTTTCGGTTTATCCTGAACCCGATACGCTGTTTAAAATGCATGCTTATTGCTGCAAGGGTGGCGCCTACTATTTTCAGCCTACACTGGCTACGAATAGTTATGCGGTATTTAAACAGGGGATAGAAGCCGTGAAAACATATTGGGCACAGGGTGGTGCAGGTGTAACTGGTTTGCATCTTGAAGGCCCCTGGATCAACCCGTTGAAAAGAGGGGCACATAAAGAAGTGTATATTCATGCGCCTACCCCTGAACAGGTGTTGGATTTATTGCAAGCAGGTAAAGGGGTTATTAAAATGATTACCCTGGCGCCGGAAGTTTGTTCAAAAGAGATAATCGAATTAATACTATCGCATGGCATCCGTATTTCTGCCGGCCATAGCAATGCCACTTATGAAGAAGCGATGCATGGATTTCGATTGGGCATACAAACTGTTACTCATTTGTATAATGCCATGAGCCCTTTGCAGCATCGTGCACCCGGATTGGTAGGCGCGGTCATGGATCATGCAACAGCCATGGCCAGTATTATCCCCGATGGTTATCATGTGGATTATGCCGCTATCCGTATTGCAAAACAGGTATTGCAGGAACGCCTGTTTGTAATAACAGATGCCGTTACAGAAACGAATACCGGCGATTACCAACATGTGTTGAAAGGTGATAAATATGAAGCAGCCGGCATCTTAAGCGGATCTGCATTGACGATGTCGAAAGCCGTGCAGCAACTTATTCATTTTGTGAATGTGGATGCGGGTGAAGCCATTCGAATGTGCAGTTTATATCCTGCGCGTTTATTGGGGATGGATACACAATGCGGCAAAATCAGTAAAGGTTTCAATATGCCACTCCTTGTATTGGATGAACAATATAACGCTGTTCAATTGTTGGAATAATACCATCCCACTTGTTTGAATTTTTGTATAACAAATGTTGCACTGTTCTTAAAATTGTTAACCATTCCGGGCAATCTGTTTTATTTGGATATATTGCAAAAAATAATCTTGTGATTCGAAAAGCCACTCTACTTTTTCTTGCCTGTCTTTTTTTTAGTTCCGTCATTCTTGCCCAACAGGAAAATGCAGTTGCAACGCATTGGGCGGATAGTGTATATGCTTCTCTTAGCCCCGCACAACGGGTAGCTCAATTATTTGTGCTGCGTTTATCTGAGAAAAGAGGGAGCCAGGTTATTTTTCATACAAGTGAAGTAGAAAAATATATCCGGCAATACAATATTGGTGCGGTTTGTCTTTTCCAGGGCGGGCCGGAGGAACAGGCTATACTGGTGAATCGTTTTCAGGAGATGGCACAGACGCCGATCATGTTTTGCATAGATGCAGAAACAGGTTTAGGTATGCGGATGTATGACAGCGTAATGAAATTTCCGGATCAGTTGACACTGGGTGCAATTACCGATTCATCGCTCATTTATAAAATTGGTTTTGCTATTGGCCGGCAATGCCAACGCATGGGTATTGCCGTGAATTATGCGCCCGTTGTAGATATCAATAACAATCCTGCCAACCCGGTTATCAATGTACGTTCATTTGGGGAAGATAAACAGAAAGTAGCTTTATATGGTGTAGAGATAATGCGCGGTATGCAGGCTGCAGGCATCATGGCCTGTGCCAAGCATTTTCCCGGGCATGGGGATGTATCAGTTGATTCACACAAAGATTTACCAGTTATCAATAAATCAATGGCCCAGTTGGATTCCCTGGAACTGGTTCCTTTCAAAGCGATGATTCATGCCGGTGTGGGCAGTGTCATGATTGCGCATTTAAGTATTCCTGCGATTGATACTACGGCACACTTACCTACCTCCCTTTCATATAATAATGTAACGGCCTTATTGCGCGACAGCCTGGGTTTCGAGGGAATCACATTTACTGATGCACTGGATATGTTGGGCGTAGCCAAATATTACCCGGGTAGTGCCGGCGCAGTCCGATCCATCCTGGCAGGGAATGATATGCTTTGTCTTCTACAGGATGTACCTGCGAGTATAGACAGTATTTTGCATGCAGTGCAGGCCGGCCTGATCGATAGTGATAAACTGGAAGCAAGCGTTAAAAAAGTATTGAGAGCAAAATACACGCTGGGCTTGGCAAAGCGGCAAGCAGTATCGTTAGATCATTTGACTGTCGATTTGAATAAAGATGTTGCATCTTTCCGAGAAGCAGTAGCCCGGGAGGCGCTCACTGTACTCAGATTAACGGGTAAAAAAATAGGGCCTTTGCAAAAAAGTCAGCGCATTGCTTATGTGGCGCTGGGAGCGGCGAATGAAAATACGTTGGGAAAATTATTGAAGGATAGTTTACAGGCGACTTGTTATTATCTTGATTATGCAAAGGACAGCCTGGCTGCCCTGCAGTTGTTCCGGGACTTACAGGGAAAGCAGGACCTGGTTATTATCGGTTTGCATAATTATGCAAAGTACCCGGCCAATAATTTTGGCATTTCGGGACCGGCACTTTCATTTCTTCAAAAAATGCAGGCACAACATACCATGCCTGTTCTTACCCTGGCTTTTGGCAACCCGTATGCAATAGGGAATTTCTGTAATGCCGATAACCTGGTCGCATGCTATGAAGATGATGCAATTTTTCAGCGAGCCGCTTTTCACTGGCTCATTGGTGCATTCAGGGCTAAGGGCAAATTACCGGTCACCGTTTGCCCGGAATTCAAATATGGTGCGGGTTTGTAAACTATTGAAGCCGTTTAAATAAGTGTTAAACGGTATTTTTTAAGTGAAGGAATCTTTGTACATCTGCAATTTACCTGCATCTTTGCAACGTTAATTTAAAATTATGAGAAAGCAAATACTTACCTGTTTATGGTTTGCCTGTATGGCAATTTTTATCGTTTCCTGTTCTTCATCTGTTCCCAAGCAGACGGCCTTTATTCCAAAAGACGCTTTTATGGTGGTTGACTTTAATACAGCCAGTCTTGCAGCGAAATGTAAAGAAGGAAATATCAATTGGGATTCATTATTCTCCAATGCTTTGAAAAATTCTGATTCGGAAAAAGCTACCGAAATGAAAGAACAACTTTCAAAAATGTCGGAAGCCGGTATAGATTTCAGTGACCATATTTTTACATTTATAAAAATGGCATCCTCCATGGTGGCCGGGCAGAACGTGACAGTTGGCCTGGTAGCCGGGATGAAAGATGCTGCCAAATTTGAGGCATATATTAAGGCACAGAAAAATAGTACGCCTATCCAGAAAAAAGATACCTATTCTGTTACGGTATTGAATAATGAATTGGCGATTGGTTGGAACAAAGATGTGGCTATCCTGGTTTATGCCAATCCACCCGAAGCCAAGAATGCAGAAGAAGTAGTGCCCAATGATGGTAAATCATCCCTGGCAGCCCTTGATCAATTGATGCATTTGAAAAAAGAAGATGCGGTAACCGCCCTGGATGATTTCAAAACTCTCCTGAAAGAAAAAGCAGATATTTTATACTGGTCCAATTCAGAGGGCATTGTAAATACCATTCCGGTTGTTGGCATGACGAAACTGGCTGATCTCTTTAAAGGAATGCATACAGCGGGGACCGTAAATTTTGAGAATGGTAAAGTTGTGGCTTCCGTAAAATCTTATTTTGGCAAAGACCTCGCAGACATTCTTAAAAAATATCCATCTCCGAATGCTGATATGGCCATGGTGAATATGTACCCCGCACCATTGCTGGGTTTTATGAATTTATCATTCAACCCGAAAGTGTTATTGGATATCATCAAATTTGCCGGTATAGACGGCACTGCCAATCAGTATCTTTCCCAGGCCGGCCTTACACTGGATGATATCACCAAAGCATTCAGTGGCGATATGGCGTTTATGGCTTCCGGTTTCAGGATTAGCCAGAAAACAATGGACTTTGGCGGAGAAAAAATAAATTATACCAAACCGGAGTTTGATTTTATTTTCAATATCAAAATTGCAGATAGCGCATCGTATAATAAAATTGCTGCGGCATTGATGAATCGTGGTTTAATGGAAATGAAGGATGGACGTTATGTTCCTAAAAATATGGATGACGGTGGCTTTCTGATGAATGGAAAAAACCTGTTATTGGCAAGCTCAGATTCTATTATTCAACAATACCTGGCAAATAAAGGCAACACCAATTTACCCAAAGATATAAGTGCAGGGGCTCAAGGAAAGCCGTTCTCCTTATATATTGATATCAATACCATTTTGCAACAGGCACCAGTGGATTCATCCAATAGCCAGTCTATGGCTTTGGCAAAAACCACATTCAAAGATTTTTCTTCCATGACGGAAAAAATGAATGGCAACTCCGTGGCCAGCCATATGGAAATGCATACCATGAATGAAAAAGAAAACAGCCTGGTATCCCTGATTAACTTTTTCGCGGCTTCGGCAAGGGAACTGCATCAGCGTATGGAACAATATGAAAAAGGAGGAATGGTAGACCTGGATTCTGTTCAACAAATGGCACCGGATACGACTATGCCGCATTAACCGGTTTATCATCTCAACGCTGGCATGCAAATCGATATTAATAACTTAATTCCCGCTCCATTAAAAGATCGTTTCCGGGAAAGAACTTCCCAGGTGTGGGGACAAAAACTGGTTATTCAAAAAGGCGAGTGGCTGAAGATAAAAGCACCCAGTGGATCAGGGAAAACTACCCTGATCCATTTCTTATACAAACTCCGTCATGATTTTGAAGGGGACATTCTATGGGATGGAAAAAATATCCGTGCCATAGATGCAACCACATTGGCTGCCTATCGGCAACAGCATATCAGTATAGTATTCCAGGACCTGCGACTTTTTCCTCACCTGACAGCCAGGGAGAATATCAATTTGAAGCGCGTCATGCAACAACCCCTGTATGATGAAAGCATGATTGATCAAATGGCGGAACGATTATCCATAGCGCCCATTTTATCACAGCAGGCAGCTACCTGTAGTTATGGCGAGCAGCAACGGATTGCCATTATCCGGGCAATGATGCAGCCCTTTGATCTCTTGTTGATGGATGAGCCTTTTAGCCACCTGGATACGGAGAATATAGAGCGGGCAGCCGCATTGATTCGTGAAGAATGCACAAAACGCCAGGCAGCTTTTATACTCACTGACCTGGAAGATGATACCCATTTTGCTTATACAAAACAAGTTGACCTGTAACCTGAAATTTTATGTGGAATGCCTTATTACATAAATTGATCAAAACCGGTTCAGGACGATTCCGTTTTGTGTTGGCATTCCTGGCTTTATCGCTGGCTATGTTGCTGATTTTGCTTGCTGTGCAATTGCAGGCAAATTATCATGACCTGTTGTACAGCAAAACGAACCAGGATAGTATTGCTAATTTCCTGGTGATAAATAAACAAGTGAATGCACAAACTATTGGTGCTACCACGCTGAGCGAAAAAGATATGGCAGATTTGCAAAAACAACCATTTGTGCAGTCTGCCGGTGTCCTTACTCCAAGCCGGTTTAAAATTTCCGCAGAAAGCGTGAGTGACCAGATTCCTTTTTATACCGATTTGTTTTTTGAAAGTGTGCCGGATAGTTTTCTTGATATTCATACACCTGACTGGAAATGGAATGCACAATCCAATTTTATTCCGATGGTTGTGCCCAATGCATTTCTTGACATGTATAATTTTGGTTTTGCGGTATCCAGGGGGTTGCCTCAATTAAGCCAGGAACTGGTAAAGAATTTACCCATACGGATTATTATTCGTACTCCCCTGGGCAGGGCAGAATATTATGGCAAGGTGGTTGGCTTTAGTGATCGAATATCTTCAGTGCTGGTACCGCAAAGCTTTATGGATTGGGCCAATACCACTTATGGCTCGGGCAACGATATACAACCGTCACGGGTTGTGATCAAAACCAATGATCCCGGAAACCCGCAACTGGTGCGTTATTTAAAAGATCATGGCCTGACTACCGATGCAGATAAGACCCGTTTTAGTAAATATCGACAGGTCGTTTCCCTGGTCGTAAATATTTCCTGGGTGACCGGGGCGATTATGTTATTATTTGCTTTATTGATTTTTACCTTGTTTATTCAATTAACCATTGCATCCTGTAAAGAAGAGATCAGGTTATTGATCACATTAGGCGCGGCACCCAGGCAGTTGCAACAATTTTTGATGAAGCATTTTTTCCCGGTGAATTTACTGATCGTTGGCCTGGCGCTTCTCGTTCTATCAATTCTGCAATTTTTAGGCGCCAATGCATTGCAGGCGCAACATATTTATTTACGATCTTATATAGCAATTCCTACGCTAATAGTTGCCGCTGTACTTTTGCTGGTATTGTGGTGGGTGAATAGAAGCAGTATTCGAAAATATATTCGCGGTATTTAAATTCTTTCCATTGCACGCATCCATCGCTCGGGAATTTCATTTTGCGTAGCCAGGATATAATCATTATGGCTGCAGGCAATCCATCGCTTATCGGGTAGTTTCATCCACCACCTGCCTGTACGTTTGCTTTGGAAAAAATGGCTCTCTACATCGGCGAAGGCAATTTTATATTCATTGAAAGCAAAGGTATCATCCAGGGATGGTTCCTGTTTTCCTTTATAAATGCCATCCAGGAAATACCAAAGCATCTGGCTGATCTGGCGGGCTGTAATGCCCTGTACATCATCATTTGGGCGATATCCATACAAGCCCAGCGTGGTGAGTGCCGGGCTCATCCCGGCATATTGCATCAGCATACAGGCTTCTTCCCCGGAAAAACCATTCGGGCAGTTTATGTTGGTTGGGGCATGGCTATATTGTAATGCGGAAATATCAAAACTATATAAAGCCGCTTGCCGGATGACCGGTTCCATTTCTTCCATATTCTCTTTAACCTTACCCAACCGATAACAATCAAAACGTAACTTATCAATCATTTCCAGCATACCCGGATGTACATAATAACTTTGAAAACCGATATGATTATAATGCCGGATAAAATTGGGTTCCGATGTTAATACCGGTATTAAAAAATTAGCAGCCGGAGCTGCATCTTCCATATCAATATCAATACATGCATCGGTATTCACCATTTCTATAATTTCTCCCGCATCCGCATACACTTTATACTGGGCAATAGTGATATCCTGAGAGCCACCTAAAATGACCACACGTTTTCCATGGTTCAATAATTCAGTAATCACGGTTTTTAAAGCAACATACGTATCGGATAAAGTAGCGCCTTGTTTTATATTTCCTGCATCCGCAATAATGAGGTCATCGTGCCATTTATACAAAGCATAGAATGCATCGCGTATGGCATTGGCCGCTTCATTATTAAATTGTCCTCCGGGCATTCCGCGGTATTCACCGCAGCCCAAGAGGATCAAATCGGCCTGGTCAACATCCGGAAAACTGGTGTTATAGATCCTGGTTGTATGGCCCAATTGATTTTTTTTATACCCATTGTCCTCGATAAAACCGGCAGGGCATACCGGTTCTAAAAAATCAATGATAGAATCCAGTGCATAAAAAGGCATACATCTTTTTGGGACAAACTTACTGTTTTTAAAAATGGCAGGATATATTTTCAGGAATAAAAAGTGGATGAAAAAATGATTTGATAATTTGGAAATAATCCTCCTGCCTTTTAACCCATCCTTAACCGCACAGGCAAAGTAAAATTTCGCAATCCGGTTATCTTTGCCGGGCATGTATGTTCTTCGTAAAAATATTTGCTGTTTCTTTTTTTTCCTTCTCCCGATTATGACCGTATGGGGACAAGATACCATCGACGATCCGATTTATAAGATTCCGGTTTTAGGTAAAAATGAAGATCCGGCTGCCCTGATCACTAAAAATATTTTTGTACAGGTGGAGAAGAGCAGCCCTTCTATTTTTACCGGCCAGCCGGTACTGGTAACGTATAAATTATTTACTGCCTTAAACAGCCAAAGCAGGGTAACCCAACAACCTGCTTTTTCCGGCTGTAGTGTTTATGATTTGCCAATAGACAAAGAACCGGATGAAGAGACATTTAAGGGTAAACGTTATCATGTTTTCATTATTCGCAAAGTACAATTAATTCCTTTCGCTCCCGGAGAATTGATTTTAGGTGCGGCCAGTGTAAATAATATAGTGGCGATTTCACATTCCGGAAATTTACTGGAGACAGAAAACTATAGTGCCGTTACCAGCAATACGCCACAATCTATACAGGTGAAATCATTACCGGTACAATCTCCTGGCTCAGATATACTGGAAATGGTGGGCAGTTTTTCTATCCGGGCAGAACTGAGCGCTGATACAATTCCGGTGGGGGAAAGTGCCACATTAAAAATCAGGATATCCGGTGCCGGAAATATCCGGGGTATTCCCATGCCGGTAGTATCATGGCCCGCTACAACAGAACATTTTGACGCAACCGATACGCAACATACTGATGAATATGTTTTCCCGATTGAAGGGTATAAGCAATTTGATATTCCATTTATAGGTAAAACGATAGGCGCCACATTTATTCCTCCTATTCATCTCTCGTATTTTGATCCGGCAACGGCTACGTATCAAAATATCCACACAGATACATTACGGCTTTATTTCACGGCAGCGGTTACTAAAAGCAATTTACAAACAGTGCAGGATACGGGATGGAATGGCTTTGCCAAATTCACTTGGCTTATACCTGTTTTTTTACTCGTTACAGGGTTTGTTATATATCTGTCAAGAAAAAAGAAAAGTAAAAAAGAACCCAGCAAAAAAACAGATGAAAATGTACCGGCAAGTCCCACACCAAAGGCAGCAACGCCGGATACCATTTTTATCCGGCTCCATCAGTTAGATGGGATAGAAGATGATAAAAATTATTTCCGGGAAGCACGGAAGATCCTGATGCAGGCATTACAACAAAAGACCGGCCTGGATTCAGTTACAGAGTCGGTATTGGTAGACGCATTGCAGGAAATGCCGGCATATACAACGCAGTGCCCAACCTGTACTCGAATTTTTGAAACC
This sequence comes from Parafilimonas sp., assembly GCA_039811225.1. Taxonomy (GTDB): domain Bacteria; phylum Bacteroidota; class Bacteroidia; order Chitinophagales; family Chitinophagaceae; genus JAFDXJ01. The sequence continues at coordinate 36,065 of JBDHYG010000013.1, read as the reverse complement.
TGCAATCGCCAGTTATTTGCGCTTGAGGAAAGTAAAGAAAAGCGAGTGGAGGTATCTATGGAATTGGTGACGTTACTAAGAAAACTTTACCCGGAGCCCCTTAGTCCGTAAACTTATAACCCATGCCCCGAATGGAATGGAAATGCTTTGGCTTGCGGGTATCTTTTTCAAAATATTTCCTGAAATTCATGATGTGATTATCAATGGTACGTGTAAGAGGATAAACCTGGTAGCCCCAAACCATTTGCAGGATCCGCTCCCGGGTGACCACTTCATTTTTATGCTCAATTAATAATTTAAGCAACATGGTTTCCCGCTTACTGAGTTCAATGGTGCGGCCTTCATTGCCAATGGCGCGTTGCGCTTTGAAATCGATGCTGTAAGCATCAAAGCGGTAAACATCAGCTACGAATTCTTTTTCCTGCAGCCGTTTATTTTTCAATACCAGTTTTTCCACGCGCAATAAAAGTTCATCGAGGTTAAACGGTTTTGTCAGGTAATCATCGGCGCCTTTACGCAAGCCTAATACCCGGTCTTTTCCTTCATTTTTGGCACTGACAATAAGGATGGGCACTTCATTTTGTTTTAGCCGGATATTTTCTGTAACGCTGATCCCATCAAGTTCCGGGAGCATGATGTCCAGGATGATGAGATCGAAATATTCATTCTTCACCGCCTTTAAGGCTTCGGGGCCTGTGAAGGCGGAAGTAACCGTATAGCCGGATAATTCGAGATTCAGTTTTACGGAAGCATGCAGGTTTTCCTCATCTTCCACTAAAAGAATATTTCCTTGTATTGCCTGGTTCATTGTTTTAAAAGAGGTAAAAATATTTTAAAAATAGTACCCATGGGTACATTATTATGCACAGAAATTTTCCCGCCGAAACCGGTAATTATCTTTTTGCAAAGATATAGACCCAGGCCCGTACCTTTTGTACTACGGGTTGCTTCATTGCCTACGCGATAAAATTTTTCAAAAATTCTTTTCTTCTCTGTATCAGGAATACCACTGCCTTCGTCCGCGATCAGGAGTTGAGCCTGTTGATTTACCCGTGTCAGGGAAATTTCAATACGGCTTCCTTTCGGAGAATATTTAATGGCATTACTCAACAGGTTATGCAATACAAGTTTCAATAATACCGGTTCCCCGGAAATGTATAAATTTTCTTCCAAGTGCATGGTAAATATTCGGTCAGGCACCCTTGCCGTATATTCCTGTAAAGCATTTTGGAACAAGGTGTATAAATCAATTTCCTGTTTTGTTTTTTTGAAGCGGCCGGATTCAAGCTGTGCCGCTATGAGTATATTATCTGTCAATTCATTCAGCCGATGGTTTTCCAGCAGGGACATATCCAGGATATTTTTTTTCCGTGTATCGTCCAATTGATATTTTTGAAGTGTCTCTAAGTTGAGTTGCAAAATCGCTATCGGTGTCTTGAGTTCATGTGTTACTGCCATCATGAAATTATTTTGTTGTTCAGCCAGCCGAAACTGGTTTCGAACGGCACGGTACACAAAAACGGCCCCGACAAGTATAACCAGCAAAAAGGTAAGCCCCTCACCGAGGTATTGCATTTTTTTTATGTGGTATTCTTTTTCTACTTCTAAGCGGGCAGTTGTATTGGAAGGAGATTGCTGATCTATTTGTTCGAGCCGGCTTTCATGTAATTCATTGTTTTGATTTTTTAATTCAATATACCACCAGGACAAGGCCGCAATCATATATAACAGCAGGAACCAAAACACAATTGTAATGATCAGGAAACCGGGTTTTTTTATCGTTCGCTTCATAGATAATATACAGCTTGGCTTTTCCGGGAAATAATTTTGACACAAAAAGTGTCAACACGTGCAAGCTATTGATTATTTTTTTCAATGCGGATGCCGGCATTCATCATTTCCTGTAAAGGGTCTTCCCGCATGATTTGTTGCAATGTAAAATCATAATCGCCTGCTTTGAGTTTCATCGGGAATGCATTCACCGGGATGCGGTGTTCAATGATGTCATCAAAATAGGTTCCCAGCCAACCCTGGTTATTATTGGCCAGGGGAAGATTGAGTTGTTGTGTCTGAACTGAATCACCGGGTGCTTTCGTGGAAAGGTTTAGCCAGATATTATTAAAATGATAAGCGCCCGTATGCCGGATCACCACAAATACAGTATAGAACGAAGTCGTATCAGTCACTTTAAAATGCACCTGCACTTTTTGGGATGAAGGCCATGCATGTTTTGGAAAAGCCGTGGTATTTTCAAAAGAACCAAGCGATTGGCAGGATGTCCATAGTATGGAAAAAGCAACTGAAAATAACCCTATTTTTTTGCAACGGCCAAATGTCCTCATAAGATATTCAAAATTTGTTCTTTTGCTTTTTCCAGTTCATCCTTCATCAGTACTACGCATTTTTGTACAGCCGCATCGTAGGCCTTGGACCCGGTCGTATTGATCTCCCGTCCCATTTCCTGTAACACAAAAGATAATTTTTTCCCCTTGGAAATATCCTGTTCCTCCAGGATTTCTTTAAAATAATCACAATGGTTTTTTAATCGTACCTGCTCTTCGCTGATATCAATTTTTTCGATATAATAAATCAACTCCTGCTCCATACGATTCGCGTCATACTGATCGGCGCCTAATTGCTCATCTAAAATTTTTTTCAGGCCTTCCTGGATTTTCTTCCGGCGAACCGGCTCCAGGTCCATGATGGTTTCCTGCAACTTCAGGATATTCTGGATGCGTAACAGCAGATCCTGTTCCAGGATTTTGCCTTCACTGGAACGGTATAGATTCATATTGTTGATTGCCTCTTGTATTACTTGTTTACAGGTTTGCCAGTCTTCCTCACTCAGCATTTCTGTTGGCGGGGCGGCCACTTCCTGCATGCGTAAAATAGTAGCAAAAAGGCCTTCGGTAGTAGCATTTAATTCTTTTGCCAGGTCAGCCAGGGATTGATAATAGGTTTTTAAAATATCTTCATTGAAGCCGGCTAATTTGTTGCTGTTACTTTGCTTCACCGTTAAGGTACATTCAATACTACCACGTAGCAGGCCTTCATTGAGCATACTCCTGATCTCAAACTCATAAGGTTTTAAAATGGCCGGAAGCGACATACGGAGATCATACTGCTTTCCATTCAGTGAACGAAGTTCTGCACTGAAATTTTTTTCGGAGCAGTTTTTCTCCGCTCTTCCATACCCGGTCATTGAATAAATCATATCGTTCTTTGAATGTTGGATAACTGTTTTAACATCCTCTATAATTGCCCACGAATGTAGGAATTATTAACCAGCCGGAAATTTCTACCGGTTTCATTTTTCTGTTATTTTTGGAAATGTATTCGAAAGACCAGATCCGGGTACTGCAGGATCAAACCACCAGTTTTCTTGCAGCAGAAAAAATTGACCCCACGGAAATCGACCACCTGCGGGAAGTGTTGCAATTTCATGAATACCGGTATTATGTCATGGACGATCCCTTACTCGCTGATGCTGAGTATGATAACCTGTATGCTAAATTAGTACATCTCGAAAAAGAACATCCTGAACTTATTACGGCGACTTCTCCGACACAACGCGTAGGAAGCAGCCTGGGCGCATCTTTTCATACCGTACAGCACCTGGTGCCCATGTTGTCCCTGGAAAATTCTTACCAGTCAAATGACCTGTGGGATTGGGACAGGAAAGCCCGGGAACTCACCGGCCTAACAGAAATAGAATATTGTATCGAACCAAAATTTGATGGAGCTGGTATTTCTTTGCTATATGAAAATGATATGCTGGTACGAGGTGTAACCCGTGGTGATGGGATTGCGGGTGAAGATATCACAGAAAATATCCGGCAGGTCCGGTCCATTCCACTGACCGCACCTTTTTCAACATATGGGATCAAACAAATTGAAATCCGGGGAGAAATTTATTTGCCTAAAAAATCTTTTGCTGCATATAATGAACGCCTTCAACAACAAGGCCTGCCAACACTTGCGAATCCCCGCAATGCAGCCAGTGGCAGCCTTCGGCAAAAAGATCCCCGGCAGGTAGCTAAGCGAAACCTGGCTGCATTTTTATATTATATTAGTTATTTTACCACCAATGAAAATTCAATTCCACCGGCATTGACCCGGCATAGCACATCGCTTGAAATGCTGTGGCAATGCGGCCTCCGCGCACCGGTTAAAGAAATGAAAGTAGTTCATGGTATGGCAGAAGTCATAAGTCATATCAGTGAATTTGAAGCATTGCGGCAATCACTCCCTTATGAAATTGACGGGATGGTGGTCAAAGTAAATGCGCATGCTTTGCAGGAACAAATGGGTATGACCACGCACCATCCGCGGTGGGCCATTGCATATAAATTCAAGGCACAACAGGCCACTACTGTGATTCAAAGTATAGACTTCCAGGTAGGCAGGACAGGCGCTGTAACACCGGTTGCCAAACTCGCACCCGTTGCCATTGGTGGTGTAACTGTTTCCAGTATTTCTATTCATAATGAAGAGTATATCCGGGAAAAAGATTTGCGGATACATGACCGGGTATTGATCGAACGGGCAGGCGATGTGATTCCCCAGATTGTAAAAGCCCTGCCGGAACTGCGTACGGGTGATGAAAAGGAAATTATTTTTCCCAGAAAATGCCCGGTCTGCGAAACACCTTTGTATAAAGAAGAAGAGGAAGCTGTGTGGCGATGTGTCAATATTGATTGCCCGGCACAGGTGGTAGAGCGGATTATTCATTTCGGAAGCAAAGATGCCATGGATATTAAAGGCTTTGGTGAAGCCAATATCCGGAAGTTTTTTGCCGAAGGCTTATTGACTGATATTCCAGGGATTTATCATTTAGACTATGGCAAAATTGCTCAAATGGAAGGCTTTGGCCAGAAGAGCCTGGACAATTTACAGGCAGCTATAGAGAAAAGTAAAACACAACCTTTATACCGCCTGATCTATGGCCTGGGTATCCGTTTCGTAGGGGAAGCTACGGCAAAGACCCTGGCGAAATCTGTAAAAAATATTTTTGAATTAACTGAAAAAAAAGAAGAAGACCTGTTGCAATTAGAAGATGTGGGTATAAAAGTATCCGCCATGATTGTAGCTTTTTTTCAAAACAAAGCCAACCAGGAAATGTTGCGGCAATTAGAAGAAGCCGGCTTGTCCATACAGCAGGCAGAAGAACCTATAAATCTGGGAAGCAGGTTGCAGGATAAGACTTTTTTATTTACCGGTACATTACAGGAATTAAAACGTGCAGAAGCAGAAGCAATGGTAGAAAAACTGGGAGGCAAAATACTGGGTAGTGTCAGTAGTAAACTCAATTACCTGGTAGTGGGAGAGAATGCCGGCAGTAAATTGGAAAAGGCCAAGAAAATATACACCATTGAAATCTTAACGGAAACTGATTTCCAACGGATGATAAGTGAAATTTAACCACCAATATTGGCAATTACGTTAATGGTCAATGCGACCACGATCATATTGTAGCCAAATGAAACAAGGCCATGAATTAAAGCCAGCTTGCGAATACGGGGTGATGTGATTTCTACATCCGATACCTGGAATGTCATGCCCAATACAAAAGAGAAATAGGCAAAGTCTAAAAAATCAGGATGGTAATTTTCATCCATTTTTGGGAAAGCGATACCACCTGCAAAAGCCGTATCTTTTGTTTTCGGATTGCTGTAATATAGGTGAGCATAGCGCACGGTGAAAATGGTATGCAAAAGAAACCAGGATAGTACCATGCTAAACAAGGCGATGGGAACATCCCATTTTCGTTCTGTCAGGTCACCGGTTTTAGTAGTGATGAGTAAAATCACCGATACCAGGCTGGCCAGGGAAATGATAAGTACGATCAGGAAAATTACAACCCGGCTTTCATCTTCAATGCTTGCCTGCCTGCGGATTTCTGCAGTAGGGATCGTAAAGAAACTCAACCAATGAAAAGAAAGCAGTAACAAACAAAATATATCCCAGGCCAGTAATGCCTGTGTCATCAGTTTGATCTGTAAATCGGCTGCAAGAAAAAATACGGCAATACTAATCGCCAGGCAAAAAATTAATTTGTAAATCGCATGAATCTTATTGAAAAAAAAACCATGAATTTTCATTCGTCTGATTTAAGATTTTTAAATGAGATTTAATTACCCATTCAATTTAAATTGATGGAATCTATATCATGCATGAAATAGGCTTTTACTTCACTGACCAGGGCAAGATCTTTCGATGCTTGGATAACCAGGGAAAAGGATCGAACTTTCATCGGCGGAAAAGTTAATAGCCGTTTATGCCCGATTGTTGTTCCTTTGAGTTCGCTCGTTTGGCCATCTTCCATTTGTAGCAGAATGGAGAATGCCATAACACGCTGGCCTTCTGCAATGGGTTCAGCTAATTCAATGCAGTTAAGGGTTTCCGGCTGTTGAAGTGAAAAAGTTAACCCGTTTTCTCTACCATTCATTACTTTCAGAAAAGTGCTTGCCTGCCCATCAGAAAGAGGACAATTTGGATACGGCATTTGTTTTTTCTCAAAGCTGAGTGTTGCTTTTTGCAATACATTGTATTTAAAATTTTCATCCCTGATTTTTTTAAATCCCATCAGGGCCGCACTATCCTGTGGATGGATCAGGCCATTCGTATCCGGGGGCACATTCAATAAAAAGTTGGCGCCACGACCCACTGACTTTAAATAAAGATCAAACAATGTTTCCGGGGATTTAACCCGGTTGTCTTCATCTGCATGGTAAAACCACCCGGGCCGGATGCTTACATCACATTCTGCGGGTATCCAGTTTTTGCCATATACATTTCCCTGTTGTAGTGTATCGTTGGGTGGCGCTCCTTCGCCGCGTTGAAAACCGGCTGTGTCCAGCAGGTTCCAGTTTGTTTCTGCGGCGAATCCTTTTTCATTGCCCACCCATCGGGCATCCGGGCCTATATCACTAAATATAATTGTGTGTGGTGCTATGGTGCGCAAAGTGTGTTCAAATAAATGCCAGTCATAAATTTGTTTTTTTCCATTAGGACCTTCCCCATTTGCACCATCCCACCAGAACTCAAAAAAGGGTCCATAATTTTTAACCACTTCCTGCATCATATTTACAAATACTTTATTATAGGCAGCTGTTCCATAAGCCGGGTGATTGCGGTCCCAGGGAGACAAGTACACGCCAAGCTGTAAGCCATATTCTTTACAGGCAGCCGCCAGGTCTTTCAATACATCACCCTGCCCGTTTTCCCAGTCACTTTGTGCAACGGTATGTGTGGAAAATTTACTGGGCCAGAGACAAAAACCATCATGGTGTTTTGCTGTAATAATAATGCCTTTGGCGCCCGCTGCCTTCGCAATCCGGCACCATTGCCGGCAATCCAAAGCGCCGGGATGGAAGCGGTTGGCAGCTTCATTGCCACTGCCCCATTCCGCCCCGGTGAATGTATTCGGACCGAAATGCATGAACAGGTAAAATTCCATATCACTCCAGGCTACCTGCTCAGCAGTGGGAACAGGTAATACTTTTTTTACAGGTTGTGCTATACTTTGATTAAAAAAGAATAACGCAAGAAGAAGAAAGAATGTTAACCGCATGAATAAATGATTTATTTAATGATGATTATTTTTAGCTGTGATATACGTTGCGTGTTTCAAAGTTCTTTTTTATTTCAACAATGAAATTAATAGCATCAGCTTCGTTTCATATTTCGATTTACTTTTTATTGAACACCCGATTCAACTCTTGTGCTGCTATCATAAGATCGGCTAACACAATGGCCGTGGCTGCTTCTATGATAACAGGGACCCGCAATGCAATACATAAATCGTGTCGGCCTTTTATAGAAAAATTTTCTGCCTGATCTGTTTTGCTGTTCCAGGAGCGTTGCTGTTGTGGGGTGGAAGATGTTGGTTTCACCGCTACCCGGAAAACCAATTCATTTCCATTTGTAAGGCCACCAACAATACCTCCTGCGTGATTGGTGGTTGTTTTACCGGTTTTATTTTCCAATGGATCATTATGCCTGCTGCCAAACATTTTTGCAGCGGCAAACCCGGTTCCGAATTCAATACCCCGTATCGCCGGAATGGAAAAAATAATATGTGCGATTTGGGATTCAACACTATCAAAGAACGGCTCACCCAGGCCGATAGGTAAGCCGGTTACACGGCATTCTACAATACCACCGATACTGTCTTTTGCTTTTATGGCTTTAGCTAAGCCTTGTTCAATATCAGATTCACCACCGGCTTCTATAAGTGTAGCCTGTATGGAAATTGGTTGTAATAATTTTCGGGCAACCACACCGGCCGCGACAAGGCCAACGGTAAGCCGCCCGCTGAAATGCCCGCTACCCCTGTAATCTTCATATCCACCAAATTTATGATGTGCCGTAAAATCAGCATGACCCGGGCGGGGTATGTCTCGTTGCTTTTCATAATCTGCTGACCGGAAATTTTTATTTTCAAAGGAAATAAGAAGAGGTGCTCCTGTTGTTTTGCCTTTAAATATACCTGTTTGAAGTAAAGGGGTATCTGCTTCAGTGCGGGGCGTGGTACCTTTTTGTGCACCACCTTTTCGCTTATTTAAATCCTGTGTAAAATCCTCCAAAGACAAAGGCATACCGGCCGGGACTCCATCCAGGAAAATACCTACAATTTCGCCGTGGGATTCTCCAAAAATATGCACACGAAAAAAACGGCCAAATGAATTCATGGTTTAAAAATACAAAATCCAATCAAGCAAATGACTTTTGATTTAAGAGAGTGCTATTGCTGCTCCTAATGATTGCATATCGGTATAAAAAGAAGGATACGATTTTTGAACTACTTCAGCCTTGTCAAAAGATACCGGTCCATGTGCACACAAAGCCAGTAAACTATTCATCATGGCTATCCGGTGGTCATTATGTGTTTGCATAAGTGCCGGTGCTATACGGCCACCACCTTGTATTGCCATCGTATCCCCGATTAGCTTGACCGGAATGCCCAACTTCGTTAATTCATCCCGGATAACAGTTGCCCGGTTGGATTCTTTATGTATCAAACGGTGTATGCCCCTGATAGTGGAAGTACCGGTACATAAAGCAGCCAAAGCAGCTAAGGGGGGAAATTGATCTGGTGCTGATGTGGCATCAAAGGAAAAATTCCGCAAGGCACTTTTTTTTACGGTAATAACATCTGCTTCAATGAGTATATTGGCACCTGCTGATTGCAAGGCCTCGAGTATGGCCTTATCCGGTTGGGGAGATGAGAGCGATAAACCAGTCACACTGATTTCGCCGGCAAGGGCACCGGCTACCAGCAGGAAGGCAGCGCCACTCCAATCACCTTCAATCGTATAATTTATTTCACGCAGAGCTGTTGGTTCTCCGGGACCAGGAAAATAAAATTGCTGTGCATTTTTCCAAATCGGTAAATGCATACCAAAATTTTTCATGATGGCTAATGTGAGTTCTATATAGCCTTTGCCTGGTAAAGTATCTATGGAAATACTTATTTCCCGGGCATTCGCTGCACTGAATGCCAGGAGTAAGCCGGTAAGAAATTGGGAACTCTCCATCTGTGTCAGCGAAAGGTTGCGGGGAATTAATGGTCCATGAATTTGTAAAGGGGCATAGCCATTTGCCGATTGAATAGATACATTCAGCAAAGGAAAAATTTCATCAAAAAAATGCATAGGCCGGTTGCGTAAACTATCGGTTGCATGAAGTAGTATTTCTTTATCGAATAAAGCAGCGATTGCCGCAAACATTCTAAAAGCAAGGCCACTTTCGCCGCAGTTGAGTAGCAGGTCATCTTTAATGAGGAGGCTTTCATTGCCTTTGTATCCGCTACTGAGAATTTCCAAATCATGCTTTGCCGTTGGCAATACAGTGGCCCCCAGGGTTTTTATAACTTCCATAGCGGCTGTACTATCGGCTGAATTGTCGATATGATGTAAAATTGTTTTTCCATTGAACAACAATGCGGCGGCTAATGCCCGCTGCATACAGCTTTTCGAAGCCGGTGCTTGTACCCGGCCGATGATTCCGGATGGTTTAATGGTGCAGTACATGCAGGTATTGTTGCAGATCGGTTGTTAATTGTGATAAAGAAAGCGGAAAGATCCGGGCTTCCCCGATGCGTTCTAATAAAATAAAATCAATATTTCCCTTCGCTGATTTTTTATCTTTTTCGATATGCTTCATTGTTTTTTTGAATGAAAATGGAATTTGCGTAGGTAAATGATATTGCTTTAATAGCGCTACTATTCGTTCAGTATCCCGGAATTGCAGATACTGCCGGCTCAATGTGGCAGCGATGGTCATGCCTACTGCAATGGCGTCACCATGGGAGATTTTCTTTTCAAGTTCTATGGCATGCCCGATGGTGTGGCCAAAATTTAAACATTTTCTTTCCTGTTGTTCCGATGGATCTTGCCGGACAATATTCATTTTAAGCAATACATTTTTTTGAATCAGTTTATTCAGTAGCATTGGATTTTTTTGAAAACTTTCAGGAGTATGTTTTTCTAATTGTGAAAATAGATGCCGGTCACGGATACAGGCATGCTTGATTATTTCGGCGAAACCATTGGCCCATTCTTTTTCCGGCAGGGTGGATAGAAAACCGGAATCGTATAAAACAAAATCAGGTTGTCGTATCAGGCCCAGCATGTTTTTATAACCACCATAATTGATCCCGTTTTTTCCCCCGATAGCAGCATCAATCATAGCAAGTAAAGAAGTGGGAACAAGGCCTACAGCAATTCCACGCATATACATGCCGCCAATAAATCCGGCCAGGTCCGTTACGACACCACCACCTACACCTATGAGGGTAGATTTTCTGTCAGCGCCCAATTTAATCAGTTGTGTAACGGTAGCTTGCAGTGTGGCCAGTGATTTGTTTTTCTCGCCACTCGGGCAAATGATATATTTCCAATTCGAAAATTTGTTAGGATGAAATGAAAAAACATGTTCATCAATTAATAAAATAGTATGGCGCTTTTCCACCAGGCGCTCTAAGTATTGCCAGGTAGCTTTAAAATAAATGGTCGTTCTTTTATCATTAAATGGAATTACTTTTTTGATCATAGTATTCGAAACTGTTTAATAAAACAATTCGGTAAAGTAAAGCTATTGGATAAACACAAGATTCACAGGCAATCGGAAAATTTTTCTAAAAATGAAAATTATCGGAAAGGGTATCCTGATAATTTTTAAAAAATCAATTTGAAAATAAATAGGGATGGTCTTGCCGAAAAGATAACTTATTTATTCATGATCCTGTTTTGGTGATTGATGCTCTCGAGGTGAACGGCATCAAAATATTTCAGCAGAAATTCTTTGCTGAGCTGTAACGGGTCGGATTTGATAAGAGCCCTTTCAATAATTTCATTCCAGCGTCGGGCTTGCAGGATGGTGATATTATTTTCTTTTTTGTAAAGCCCGATTTTATCGGCAATTTTCATACGTGCCGAAAGAAGTTGCAAAAGTTCATCATCAATTTGATCGATCTGTGTGCGTAATTGATGCAATGCTTCGTGAAATGCTGCCCCGGCACCGTTTTCTTTGCGCCAGGTAATGTGTTGCAAAACTTTTTCCAGGTCTTTGGGGATTAACTGTTGTAATGCATCACTCCAGGCAGTTTCCGGAGCATGATGGCTTTCCAACATAAGGCCATCATAGCCCAGGTCGGCAGCGATTTGAGCGATCTCCGGGATGATGTCACGACGGCCTGCAATATGGGAAGGGTCATTGAGCATCAGCACACCGGGGTTTCTTCTTTTCATTTCAATGGCCAGGTGCCACATGGGTGCATAGCGAAACTGTGTATTGCCATAGGAAGAAAAACCACGATGGACCAGGCCAATTTGTGTTATCCCCGCTTTGGCAATACGCTCCAGGGCGCCTTGCCATAATTCAATATCGGGATGAATCGGGTTCTTAATAAAAACCGGGATAGCTGATCCTTTTAATGCATCGGCAATTTCCTGCACACTAAAAGGATTCACCGTGGTACGGGCGCCAATCCACAGTACATCAATGGCATGCTGTAAGGCCAGTTCCACCTGTTTAGCCGTTGCCACTTCAATGGCGATAGGCAGGCCGGTTAGTTCCCGGGCTTTCTGTAACCAGGGCAAACCTACACTACCAATCCCTTCAAAACTACCCGGTCGTGTCCTCGGTTTCCAGATTCCGGCACGAAAAATATCGATCAGGCCGGTTTGATGTAGTTGAAAAGCAGTTTCTAAAATTTGTGTTTCTGTTTCTGCACTACAAGGCCCGGAGATGACCAGGGGGTGTTTTTGCCAGGCTTGGTTTATTATTTTTTTTCTTTCGGTTAACCCTTGTTGCATGTGGTATCACTATTTATGACCGGCTATTGGCTTCATTCATTCGTATTCGGCGGCCTTTGAAATTTTTCCCATCTATGGCACGCATCATGTGTGAAGCGGATTTCGTTTCTACTTCAACCCAACTGTTTAATTCCTTCATATCTATCCGGCCCAGCACTTCTTTGTGCAGGTTACTCATATCCAGGATATATTGAAGAAAGCTGGCTTTATAAAAACCATCTTTGGTACCGAGATTAACAAAGAGGCGGGTAAATCCATTTTGATGAGAAAATTCCCGGCCCTTCGTTTTTTTATTGCCAAAATTATCTATCTTTTTCCCGGATCGGAAATCATTTTCCCGCCGGCCATTCCGCTCTTCCCGGATATTCAGGTCACCGGCATTTTCATAATATTTTAAAAAGCGGTCAAATTCGGCTGCGGCTACTTTTTGTAAAACCAATTCTTTGGAAATATGAGCAAATTTCTCTTCCAGGAGAGGCAGGTAAGCAGCATAATTGCCCTTGCTGACATCTGTTGTCAGCAATTTATCCATAAAATAAATAAATTGTTTCCGGCATACATCTTTTCCATCGGGCACTTCAGAGCGATGAAATGGGGCCTGGACCATTTTTTCTATTTGGCGCAAACGGCCCAATTCCCGGCTATGTACAATGCTCATGCAAATCCCTTTTTGCCCGGCACGGCCGGTACGTCCACTCCGGTGTGTATATACTTCCATATCATCGGGCAATTCGTAATTGATTACATGCGTGATACCCTGGACATCAATGCCCCGGGCAGCCACATCGGTGGCAATGAGTAATTGCAGGGCTTTGTCGCGGAACTGGCCCATTACTTTATTGCGTTGTGGTTGGGTCAGGTCGCCATGCAGGGCATCAATATCATATCCTTCACGGGTAAGTTTTTCAGCGATCTCCTGCGCATCCATTTTGGTGCGGGTAAAAATCAGGCCATATATTCCCGGGTTAAAATCTATCAGCCTTTTCAGTGCTTCATAACGATGTTGTGCTGACACCACATAATAATGGTGGTCGATATTTTTATTCCCGGTATTAGCTTTACCGATGGTTACTTCCACAGGGTCAGTCATATATTTTTTACTTACCTGCCTGATTTCTTTGGGCATAGTAGCGCTGAAGAGCCAGGTACTTTCCCGGCTGGGTGTATTTTTCAGGATAAATTCGATATCATCCTGGAAGCCCATATTCAGCATTTCATCTGCTTCATCGAGGATGACATATTCAATATTTTCCAGGTGAATGGCTTTCCGTTCAATCAGGTCGATCAGGCGGCCGGGAGTAGCCACTACGATTTGAATCCCCTTTTTTATATCTCGTATTTGCTGGCTGATGGAAGCGCCGCCATACACGGCAACCACGCCAATCCCTTTGCAATATTTTTTAAATAAAACTATTTCATTGACAATTTGCAGGCACAATTCCCGGGTAGGGCAAATGACCAATGCCTGGGGGCTTTTATCGGCCCGGTCAATTAATTGCAGCAGGGGTAAACCAAATGCAGCCGTTTTTCCGGTACCGGTTTGAGCAAGGCCCATAAAATCTTTAGTACCATTTAATAAGACAGGTATGGCTTTTTCCTGGATTTGGGTAGGAGCTTCAAAGCCCAGTTCCCCAATGGCTTGAAGCAATTCGGGGGCCAGGCCTAATGATTGAAAAGACGGCATTAAAAAATTTTTGCGAAGGTAGATGAAATAAAGAGGGCATCATAGAAAATGAGAAAAAGAAAGCCATTCCGTGGAAACGGAATGGCTTATAACGATTGCTTGCCATATGAAAATCTTTCACACTTATTCCGCAAGCTGAATAATCTTTCCCTCAGTTCCGGGTCAAATTACATTTTAGCTTTAACTGAATCGCCAGCAGCTTTAACAGTAGAATCAACTACTTTTTTAGCTGTGTCAACAGCGTTGCTCAGAGAATCTTTAGCTGCATTTGCCATAGAATCTACATTTACAGTAGTAGAATCTGTGGTAGCTTCAGTAGAGGTACCGCTGTTGCAAGCTGCGAAAGCGCCAATAGCTAATACTAATAATAACTTTTTCATGTTCTTTTTTGTTTTTTTTATGAATGTATACGCTTATTAATACACACTTCGAAAAAAAGTAACCCGCCCGAAATAATTTTTTTTAAAAAAAAGGGATTCCTGTATTTTGGGTTACTTTTATCTCCTTTTGGTATTAAAATTAGAAGCATTGAAGCCTGAACTTGGTGAACAAGCTTTATTGGAAAAGCTGGCAAATAGGGATACAAACGCCATAGAAGCCATATATAAAGAAAACTTTAAAATGGCCCGGAATTTTATCCTGAGTAATAATGGCGATCATGACGATGCGAAGGATATTTTTCAGGAAGCAATGATTGTTTTATATGAAAAATCCCGGTCGGAAAACTTTACCCTGACCTGCCAGATCAAAACCTTCCTGTATTCTGTATGCAGGCGGTTATGGCTAAAGAAGCTCCAACAATCCGGTCAATTGACTACCCTGGTGGAAGGCATGGAAGAAACAACCGGGGTGGAAGAAGACCTGGAACTCAGGCAAAAAGAAAACCATGATTTTGCCATCATGGAAAAAGCAATGGAAAGCCTCGGGGAACCATGCAAAAGTTTACTTGAAGCCTACTATTTTGAAAAAAAGGGAATGGATGAAATTGCAGAGCAATTTGGTTATACTAATGCGGACAATGCCAAGAATCAGAAGTATAAATGCATGGTCCGTTTGAAAAAAATATTTTTTGCGCAATATAATACCGGCATGTGATGAAAGAAATTCAACTACTGGAAACCATTGAAAAATACCTGGAAGGGAAAATGACAGAAAGCGAAATCGCCTGGTTTGATGACCTTCGCAGTAAAACTCCCGAAATTGACCAACTGGTGGTAGAGCATAAACTCTTTGACAGTAAGCTACACCAGTATGCCAATCAGCTTCAATTCAAAAATGAATTACAAGCCATTCACAACCGCCTTGTAGAAGAAGGAGAAATCCAGGATATGGATGCCTCTTCCACCAAGGCCAAAGTAATCCGGCTCTGGAATAAATACAAACGCGTTACCGCCATTGCTGCTTCTATCGCCAGCATCACGGCGCTCGTGATATATAGCTTGGTAAGCTTCTTTGCACCGGTAGCGAAAATGAATGACCTGCAACAGCTCAGCAAAAAAATTGACCAGGTACAACGTAACCAGCAAATGCAGGGAGCCAAGATCCGTGAGTTCGATTCTAAAATTCCTTCCGGCTATACCATTACCGCCGGTGGTACGGCTTTCCTGATTGACGGGAAGGGCTATCTTATCACCAATGCACACGTTATTAAAGGTTCCGGTGCTGTCGTGATCGACAATAAAGGCAATGAATACAAAGCAAAAATTATCCGGATTGACCAGGATAAGGATATTGCCTTATTAAAAATTGATGACAGTGATTACAAAAAATACAATTCCCTGCCATATAGTATTTCTAAATCTAACCTTGATTTAGGCACGGAAATTTTTACACTGGGTTATCCCAAGGATGAGATTGTTTATAATATGGGTTACCTCAGCGCCCGCAACGGGTATAATGGGGATACATCGAATTTTCAAATATCTCTCAATGCCAACCCGGGTAATTCCGGCGGGCCGGTTTTTAATAACCGGGGCGAGATTGTAGGTATCATCAGCACCCGGCAGGCACAGGCTGAAGGCGTAGTCTTTGCCGTGAAAGCAAAGAAAATTTTCGAACTCCTTTCTGATCTGAAAGCGGATGATCCTACGTATGCCAACATTAAAATGCCGACCTATACAACGATTAAGAACGATAACCGGGTAACACAACTCAAGAAAGTGGAAGATTATATCTACCTGGTAAAATCTTATAATTCCAATTAATTAAATTTTCCAGGAAAAACTCCATCAATATATAAGCCGGGAACTTGGTTCCCGGTTTTTTTTTGATCAAAAATCATATATGGATAAATTTTTTAAACCCATTATGTAATTAAAAAATTTCCTGCATCCTTGTTGTATTAAAAATTTACAACAATGAAAAGAATAACACTACAGACAGCCGTTTTATTGTTAGCCATCTGGACCACCCAACCGGTATTAGCACAGACCGATATTAAAATGCCCCGGACCATCCAGGTGACCGGCACAGCAGAAAAAGAAATTACACCCGATGAGATTTATGTATCTGTTACATTGCAGGAATACACGAAGAAGAATGGAAACAAAGTGGCTATAAATGATATCCGTGACCATTTTTTAAAAGCCTGTAAAGAAATCGGACTGGCCGATTCCGCCATCGTGGTACAAGGTTTTTCCGGTTATAACAATAATTACTGGTATTATAAAAAGCGGAAACAAAATCCCGATATGAAGGCCACATTGAATTATGAGATCATGTTTAAAAATACAGCCATGATGGATGCGCTCGTGGATAAGATGGATGATGCAGCTACACAAAACTTTTATATTTCCCGGACGGATTACAGCCAGTTAGATGCATTAAAAGAGGCATTAAAGATTGCTGCCATCAAAGCGGCAAAAGAAAAAGCATTGGCGCTGACATCGGCCATTGGCGAGAAACTGGGACATGCCATTACAATTTCAGATCCCGATGAAACAAATTACTATACCCCGCAACCTTATTATAAAAGTATGGGCGCCATGGAATCTGCCAATGCGGATGCAGGTGAGCCTGTGATGAATGTGGATTTTAAGAAAATGAAACTGGAATATAAAGTTCGGGTATTATTTTCCCTGGATTAAAAACGATTATAAAGGCACAGATAAATATATTTGTGCCTTTTAATTATTATGCCACTTCACACCGTGATTTTTGATATGGATGGTTTGCTTATCGACAGCGAACCACAATGGTATGCCGCGGCAAATGAAACCCTGGGCCGGTATAATAAGACCCTGACACGTACTTTGTATGATACAACTACCGGCCTGCGCACCAAAGAATTTGTGGCCTATTGGTTCCGGTATTTTGATATACCGGAATCTGAATTTGCCGAAGCAGAAAAAGATATTATAGCCAGGGTCATGCACAAGATTACTACTGCACCGGTTATCATGCCTGCGGTGCCGTATATCTTTTCTTTTTTTAAGGAAAAACAATTCAAGATCGGGATTGCGTCTTCATCGCCACCTGAAATTATTGAGCGGGTAGTACATCTTTGCGGTATTGAAAATTATGTACAGGCAATGGTGTCAGCAGAAACACTCCCTTATGGAAAACCACATCCGCAGGTTTATTTGGATTGTGCGGCCCGGCTGGGCTCCACCCCGGAATCCTGTATTTGTTTTGAAGACAGTTTTAATGGTATGATCGCCGTGAAGGCAGCCCGTATGAAATGCGTGATTGTACCGGCACCAGCCCTGATGAAGGATCCGCGATGGGCTGCAGCGGATTTAAAAATAGCTTCCCTGCAAAATTTTAATGACCTGCACCTGACTTTATTTTAACTAAGGGCTTTTGTTTTTCTCCAATATTTTTTATCTTCCTATCCAATAAAAATTGCATAGTCGGCATGGAGGAAAATCTTCTCTACAATATAGCCCTTACACAAGTGCCTGGTATTGGTCCGGTACAGGCGCGGCAATTATTAAAACAGTATGACAAAGCAGAGGATATTTTCAACGAAAAAAAACGTCTCCTTAGCCGGCTGGAAAATATCGGGCCGGTACGGGCAGAAAGTATAAAATCGTTTAATGCTTTCGCTGAAGTAGAAGAAGAAATAAATTTTATCCGAAAAAATAATATCCAGGCTTTATTTATTCAGGACACCACATATCCCAAACGCCTGTTGAATTGTTATGATCCCCCCACCATGCTTTATTATAAAGGCAATGCCGACCTGAATGCCGAGAAAATAATTAGTATTATCGGTACCCGCAACCATACGGAATATGGAAAGCAATTAACTGAACAACTCGTGGAAGAGCTGGCTGCCCAGCAAATCCTGGTTGTGAGTGGCCTGGCGTATGGTATTGATACCATTGCTCATAAAGCGGCATTAAAGCATCAAGTGAAAACTGTTGGTGTTTTGGCGCATGGCCTGCATTCCATTTACCCACAGCAGCATATTGGTATAGCCAGAGAAATGTGCAACCAGGGAGGCTTACTGACAGAGTATCTTTCTAAAACAAAAGCAGACAAACATAATTTTCCAAAAAGAAACAGGATTGTGGCAGGCATGAGTGATGCCACGATTGTAGTGGAAACGGCCATTAAAGGAGGCAGTATGATTACAGCAGAGCTGGCCAATAATTATAACCGGGATGTATTTGCATTCCCCGGAAAAACAACAGATGCTAAAAGTGCGGGCTGCAATTACCTGATCCAAAATAATAAAGCTGCTTTACTTACTTCGGCAAAAGACCTGGTGACGCTTATGGGTTGGGAACAAAAAGTTGTCAAAAGGAAAATACAGAAAGAACTTTTCATTGATTGCTCACCAGAAGAACAACAGATTTTAGCTTTATTCCGGGAAAAAGATACCCTGCATATCGATGATATTTTTCTGCAAAGTGGTTTATCGAGCAGCACCATTGCTGCTTCCATGCTCAACCTGGAATTGCAGCATGTACTTATCAGCCTGCCGGGGAAAATGTATCAACTGGTGTAAACTCATCGTGTTTCATTTTGCTGGTTGCCTCCAATTAAATGCTGAAAACTAATGCAGGCAAGGGTTTTGGACGTTCTGAAAAAATGATTTGGAAAAAATTTGGCTGAGGTATTATCTTTGCACATGGCAAACCGAAATACTTCTCTAAGCAATAAATTTACCGCTTCCAAATTCTTTGGCGAAGGACTCACATTCGATGATGTATTATTAATGCCTGCATTCAGCCAGGTATTACCCCGTGAAGTGAATCTGCAAACGCAGCTTACAAAATCCATTCGATTAAATATTCCCATGCTTTCTGCCGCAATGGATACCGTCACGGAAGCTAACCTGGCTATTGCCCTGGCACGGGAAGGAGGGCTTGGATTCTTACATAAAAATATGCCGATAGAAAAACAGGCGGAACAGGTGCGGAAAGTTAAACGAAGTGAAAGCGGCTTAATCATAGATCCCATCACCTTGCACGATGACGCCACCCTCGGTGAAGCTTTACACCTGATGCGGGAAAATAAAATCGGTGGTATCCCGGTAGTAGATCAGCAAAATAAACTGGTAGGGATTCTTACAAATCGTGATTTGCGATTTGAAACAGATCTCCGCATCAAGGTCAGCAAAATCATGACCAAAGAAAACCTGGTAACCGCACCGGAAGGAACGGATATGAAACAGGCGGAGAAAATTTTAAAGAAAAATAAAATTGAAAAATTACCGGTCGTGAATAAGCAGGGCAAACTAATTGGCCTGATCACATTCCGGGATATCATGCAATTGAAAAATTTTCCAAATGCCGTGAAAGATGATTTTGGCAGGTTACTGGTGGGAGCAGCCCTGGGCATTACACCGGATCTGCTGGACCGGGCATCTGCCCTGATGCAGGTGGGCGTAGATGTAGTGGGCCTCGACAGTGCACATGGCCATCATATTGGAGTTATCAATGCATTAAAATCATTGAAGAAAAATTTTAAAGGCCTGCAGGTAGTAGCAGGAAATGTAGGTACAGCCGCTGGTGCTAAAGCGTTAGCAGATGCAGGCGCTGATGCGGTAAAAATCGGGATAGGCCCGGGATCTATTTGTACCACACGCATTGTGGCCGGTACCGGGGTACCCCAGCTTACGGCGATTATGGAAGCTGCTTCGGTTTTGCGCAGCCGGAAAATTCCGTTGATTGCAGATGGCGGAATTCGGTATACCGGTGATTTAGTGAAAGCGCTGGCAGCCGGTGCACAAGTGGCTATGATGGGAAGTGTATTTGCCGGTGTAGAAGAAAGCCCGGGAGGTACAATTATTTTTGAAGGCCGCAAGTTCAAAGAATACAGGGGTATGGGCAGTATCGGCGCCATGGCACAAGGCAGCAGTGACCGCTATTTCCAGGATGTGGAAGATGATATTAAAAAATTAGTTCCCGAAGGCATTGAAGGCCGCATAGCTTATAAAGGCAACCTGAGTGAAGTGGTGGCACAATTTACCGGCGGCTTACGGGCAGGGATGGGTTATTGCGGGGCAAAAGACATTGAGGCATTACAACAAGCAGTCTTTGTAAAAATAACATCGGCCGGTATGCGCGAAAGCCATGCCCATGATGTGGAAATAACAAAAGAATCACCCAACTATAGCAGGAATTAATTTTACTTCCTTCGAACATTTTTTACAATCCAGTTTTAACTATGACATACAAGGCAATTGGTATTATGAGTGGTTCATCAATGGATGGCCTGGATATAGTCTTTGTGCAGTTTGAAGAAAATAAAGGCGACTGGCAATTTGAAATTTTAAAGGAAACCTGCATTCCTTATACAGATGATTGGAAAGAATTTTTTCAATCGGCCCCCTCGATGTCAGCAAAAGATTTTTTCCAGGGCCATATCCAGTATGGAAAATTTATTGCAGATCAGGTGAATGCATTTGTGGTGAAAAACAACCTGCAATACAAAACCCAGTTCATCGGTTTTCATGGCCACACTGTTTTTCATGAGCCGGCAAATGGTTTCTCCATTCAATTGGGTGATGGCGCTACTATTGCCGCCAATACAGGAATCAATACCATTACAGAATTGCGCAACCTGGATGTGGCCTTGGGCGGGCAAGGCGCTCCCATTGTTCCTATTGGCGAAAAATTGTTATTCCCGGAATATGATTTCTTTGTCAACCTGGGTGGCATTTGCAACCTGAGTTTTCATGATACTGTAAAACAACAGGTAATTGCTTTTGATGTTTGCCCGAATAACCGTATCCTGAATAAACTGGCAGCGGAAACAGGTAAAACATTTGATGAAAAAGGCAGGACGGCAAGCTTTGGTAAAGTGAATGCAGGTTTGCTTACAGCGCTTAATCATTTAGATTATTATCAACTGGATTTCCCCAAATCATTATCCAACCAGTTTGGGGACGAACAGGTATTGCCTTTACTAAATAGTTTTAATATTTCGGCGGCTGACAGGTTGCGCACATATACCGAGCATGTGGTTTATCAACTGGTAGAAGCAATCAAAGAATGTACAACAACATTGGCCGGGAAAAAATTATACGTAACCGGAGGGGGCGCCTATAATATTTTCCTGGTAGAAAGCCTGAAACAAAGACTGGATGCGCTGTCTGTGGAAATGGTAGTACCCGATGCACAAATAATTGAATACAAAGAAGCGCTGATCATGGCCTTACTGGCTGTATTGCGTTGGCGGGAAGAAAGCACTACGATACCATCTGTAACGGGAGCCAGGAAAGCCGGTATCGGTGGCGCCTGCTGGATGGGCCAGGATGCATAATTTTAATGCTGCGTTTTCGTTTAAGTCGTATTCGTTTCCCGGAAATTCTTATTTATGATGAACTATTTATCTATTGCCTGTTGCCTGCTTTTATTTTCCTGCAGCAATAAGGAACAAACCGCACAGGATGATGCGTACCGGCAAAGCCGCGAGACAATTGTGGCCAAAGAAGAAAAGAACCCACTTGATTTTTTAAAAGTAACGAGTGCGGATAAGAAAAATGTCTTTGGTAAAACCGTAGTAAAGGGGGTTATTATCAATGGAGCTTCGATCGTCAGTTATCAGAATGTTCGTATCCGTTTACTTTCTTTTCGACAAACAAAAATGGTGGAAGAGCACGAAGATGTAATCAGTGGTATGATTCCACCGGGAGGACAAAATAAATTTACTATTCGGTATCGTTTGCCAACAGGTACGGATAGCCTGGATATTAGCGTGATGTCGGCTGACGCGGTGCCTGCAAAAAAATAATCAGGCAGGATAGAAAGTAAATGTTTGGCCATTGAATAAACCTTTATCACTCAATTTTATTTCCGGGATAACCAGTAATGCCATAAAGCTAAGTGTCATAAATGGCGCTGATAAGGACGAGCCCATGGCTTTTGCTTTTTTATCTAAGGATGCATACTGATCCGCTACCTGGTATCCATCGGCACAACTCATTAGGCCTGCCACCGGTAGTGGTAAAACGGCTTCTTCATTTTTTCCAACACAACAAATGCCACCTTTCACCTGTATCAGCAAATTGATAGCCCGTACTAATAATTCATCATCACAACCAACGGCAATGATATTGTGGCTGTCATGCGCCACCGTACTACCAATGGCGCCATACTGCAAACCAAAATTTTTGATAAAAGCAACAGCCGGTGGCGAAGGTTGATAGCGATTGACTACAACCAGTTTTAAGATATCACGCGAAGTGTCAGCTATAATTTTCCCCTCTTCTACACGAGGTGCTTCATAAACAGCATGAGTCACTAATTGGCCATCAATGGCTTCAATAACCGGTATGGTTTCCTGGTTTGCATAAGAAATTTCTATCCATGCTTTTTCAATGGGTAAACAATCAAAATAATTGATGGGAGAAACAGTTATGGAAGGCAATAATGTTTTTCCTTTTTCTGCAACCAGTTCACCAGAGATATACGTTTGCAGCACCTGGAAATTTTCCAGGTCATGTACGAGGATAAAATCAGCCGGATCACCCACTCTTACCATGCCATGTGGTAGTTTATAATGCAACACCGGGTTGATACAGGCTGCTGCAATGATATGAAACAAAGGAATGCCGGCAGTCCGGGCTCTTTTACATAAAACATTGATATGGCCTTCCGCTAAACTATCCGGGTGTTTATCATCGCTGCAAAACATGATCTTGTCCGGATAAGTTTGCAACAACGGAATCAAGGCATCAAAATTTTTTGCAGCACTGCCTTCCCGGATGATGATGTGCATACCACATTGTAATTTCCATAGTGCTTCTTCATATGTAAAACATTCATGATCGGTACTGATACCGGCTGCAATATATTTTCGTGCCTCTTCGCCGCTGAGGCCCGGGGCATGGCCATCTACGGGCTTATTACATGATTTGGCCGCTTCTATTTTTTTTAATACTTCCGCATCCTGTTGCAACACACCGGGGAAATTCATCATTTCGCTGAGATAAAATATTTCCGGGTCGGCTAATAATTCTTTCACTGCTTTACTATCCAGCACAGCGCCGGCTGTTTCAAAATTTGTTGCCGGCACACAGGAAGGGGCGCCAAAATAAAAATGAAAAGGAGATTGCCGGGCATTCTCCAGCATAAAGCGCACACCATTGACGCCACAGACATTTGCAATTTCATGTGGATCACTCACGGTAGCGATGGTGCCCTGTGTAACAGCAAGACGTGCAAATTCAGATGGTACCAGCATGCTGCTTTCTATATGCACGTGACTGTCCACCAGGCCAGGCAGGAGATAAGGCAGGTGATTGGTAGCCGGCAAATTTATTTTCGTAATGGATTTTATGCAACCTCTTTCAATAACAATAATGGCCGGATAAATAGCCTTCGACCAAAAATCGACCAGATTAGCTTCTATGGAAAAATTTGTTTGCAGTGTTTTCTATTAAATAAACTGGATTATGTGTTAAACAATTTGCATCGGTTCAGCATGAAGCTTTCCATTTTTTTCATCCTTGAAAAATGCTAAGAACAGGATTAAAACAATGCAGGCAATACCTGCCGGAATCAGCCAGATCGTTTGCCAGTCATGTGTTTGGCCGGATACATAGTGAGCGGTGATTTCTCCTGCCACCCAAAAACCAATCAGCATACCTACCCCATAAGTCGCCAGGGTGATGAGGCCCTGTGCTGCTGACTTAATTGCCGGGCCGGCTAATTTATCCGTATAGATTTGCCCGGTAACAAAGAAGAAATCATAACATACCCCATGCAATAAAATACCGAGATATAAAAAGGAAACAAGCGAGCTTTGTGCATCCCCAAACGCGAATAACGAATATCGCAGCACCCAGGCGAGCATGCCGATCAGCAACATTTTTTTCACACCCCATTTTTTAAAAAAGAAAGGCATCACGATCATGAAAAATAATTCTGACATCTGGCCCATAGTCATTTTCCCGGCAGCATTGGAGAGATTTATTTCATTGAGAAATTTATTGGCTTCCTGGTAATAAAATGCCAGCGGGATACAAATCAGTAAGGAAGAAATAAAAAAAATCAGAAAATTTTTATTCTTTAAAAGTTTCAACGCATCCAGGCCAATGATATCACTTAAAGAAACTTTTTTCCCGGCACCGGCAGGCGGTGTTTTGGGAAGTGTAAAACTAAAAAGGCCAAGCAGGGCAGAAGCAATCGCCGCAATCTTAAATGTATTGACCAGTGTATTGTTTTTTTCCAAAGCCAGCCAGCCAATCAACAAACCTGCGATGATCCAGCCAATCGTGCCCCACACACGCAAGGTGGCAAATTGTTTTTCCGTATCTGTCAGTTGTCGGAATGAAACGGAATTTACCAATGCCAGGGTGGGCATGTATAAAATCATATACAGCAGGATATAGGGATAGAACGCATCAAAATTCGTTTGCAACGAAATGGTATAAAGTAAACCGGCGCCGGCCAAATGCAAAACACCAAGAATTTTTTGTGCATCAAAAAAGCGATCGGCAATGAGTCCAATGATAAAGGGGGCAATGATCGCGCCCAGTGATTGGGTGCCGTAGGCTAAACCATTCTGCACATCAGATGCGCCGAGCGATTTACTGAGATAGGTGCCCATGGTAACAAACCAGGCGCCCCAGATAAAAAATTCAAGGAACATCATGAAAGATAACTGGAATCGGATGTTGGGTTTCATTGATCGGGGGTTTTATAAAAGTTGATTAGAATAAATAAATCAGATGCCGGCTCAAAACTAAATGATTTCAATCAAAATTGTAAAGTAAATGAGGTGCCCTGGCCTACTATTGAATGTACATTAATACTGCCTTTATGCAGGAGCATGATTTGCTTACAGAGGCTTAAACCAATACCACTACCAGTTTTGCGGGTACTGAAGAAAGGGACGAAAATCTTATCCATCAATTCTTCCGGGATACCGGCGCCATTATCCGCAATCTTCAGGATGGTATGCCCCGCCTGGTTAATATAGGCTGATAATACAATTTTGGGGGATGCGGTATCTTTCACCGCTTCCATGGCATTGACCATTAAATTGATCAATACCTGTTCCAATAAATTGGTATCTGCTTCCAGCATAACAGAAGTATCCTTTAGAATAATTTCCAGTTCGATATTTTTTTGCTTCAGCATGGGTTGCATCAGGTGATGGAGATTTTCAAACAGATCCGCCGCATATATTTTTTTCAGTGTAAGTGTGGTGATTTTATTCAGGTTGCGATAGGTCTCGGCAAAGCGCAAAAGGCCTTCACTTCTTCTTTTAATGGTTTCAATACCCAGTTCCAGGTCTTCCCGGTTATCCATATCCTGTGAAACAGGAAGTTCTTTTTGACGCACCTGGTTGCCCAATGTTTCCGCCAGCGAAACGATCGGTGCTACCGAATTCATAATTTCATGGGTCATCACGCTTAGCAATTTTTGCCAGGCTTTATTTTCCGTTTCATCCAAAGCATCATTGATATTTTGAAAGGCAATGAGTTTATATCTTTTTTCACCCGTTTGAAAAGCGGTGGCAGATAACAGGAGTTTAAAAGAATCAGCATCTACATGAGCTGTACCAATAGTAGTTTTGCCCAGTGGCAGCGACATGATTTCATGGTAGAGCTTCCAATCTCTTTTTGAAAGTGAGTGAATGGTTTTAAGATAGGGTAATTGTAACAGCCGTTTCAGGGCTTCATTCATCCACATCACTTCCCCGTTTTCTTCCTCGTATGCCAGTATGCCTGTATCTACCAGCTCCAGGATTTTTTGCAGGTATTGTGACTGGCGTTCTTTTTCTTTGGTAATATCTTTAAATGTGTCGTTAATTTCATTGAAACCTTTACGCAGTAACTGTAATTCTGCCGGGCTTTGCTGCACATTGAAAAACCGTGTAAAATCGCGGTAATGAATGTTTTCCACAAATTGCTGCACTTCTTCCTGGATTTTTTTATTATAATTCCAAAAATCAATAACGAGAAAAATGATCAGCGGAATAGCGATGAATTCATACAGCCATAAGCCGGCAACAGCGAGGTAGGCGGCTATAGTGAGGGCAATAAAAAGAATGGCTATGCGGAGAACCATGCGCCATTGTTTGTATTGTTTCATTTTGGATGTGTTTACGGTAGGGGTGTTAGAGATCATATTTATTCAGTCGCCGGTACAAAGCGGTGCGGGTAATGCCCAGTTCTTTAGCTGCTTTGGTAATATTGCCTTTATTTTTTTCAATGACACGCAGGATGGTATTTTTTTCAATGGCGCTGAGTTGAGTAGCATTTTCAGTTTCCTGCTGCATTGTGCTTTTTTCTATCAGGGAAAAAATCAGGTCGGTATCCGCAAGGCGGTTATTGTCTTTCATAATAATGGCGCGCTCAATCGTGTACTGCAGCTCACGGACATTACCGGGGAAATGGTATTGTTTCAATTTTTCCATCGCACTGTTTTCAAAAATTACCGGGGGCTTCAGGTATTTCTGTGTGTACATTTTGGCAAAATGTTTTGCCAGGAGAATGATATCGTCCCCTCTTTCACGAAGTGGTGGAATGGCGATTTCTACGGTATTGAGGCGATAGATAAGGTCTTTGCGAAAACGTTTTTCATCGGCCAGGGCCTGGTAATCGAGATTAGTGGCGGAGATCAGGCGAATATCTACGGGGATAGGTATATTGGTACCAAGGCGTGTTACCTGCCGGTTTTGTAAAACGGTCAGGAGTTTTGCCTGCTGTGGTAAATGAATATTTCCAATTTCATCTAAGAACAATGTACCGGTATGTGCCGATTCAATCTGGCCGATCCGATCTTCCCGGGCATCGGTGAAAGCGCCTTTTTTATGGCCAAATAATTCACTCTCGAATAAAGTATCTGTGATGGCGCCGACATCAATTTTGATAAATGGTTTTTTGGCCCGCAGGGAACGTTGATGTAATGCCTTGGCCACTATATCTTTCCCGGTTCCATTTTCTCCCAGCAATAATACATTGGCATCGGTGGGCGCTACTTTTTCAATTTTCAGGAATACTTCTTTCATGCTGTCACTTTCACCGATCAGGCCACTTTCTGTGACAGGATCATAAGACAATTTTTTCTCCGATAGGGAAGATGCTTTTTTTGACTTTAATGCATCGCGGATGGCATGCAGCATATTTTCATTATGCCAGGGTTTTACAATGAAATCAGCTGCTCCTTCTTTCAGCGAACGTACGGCCAGGTCGATATGGCCATACGCTGTAATCATGATGACCGCCGTTTGCGGGCGCAATTCTTTGATTCGCCCCAACCAGTACAGGCCTTCATTACCGGTATTAATAGATGATTTAAAATTCATATCCAGCAATACCAGGTCAAAATGATTTTCGGCCAGCAGGGCCGGAATGTTCTCCGGATTTTTTTCCGTAACAATATTTTTCACTTCCGGTTTTACCAACAGCCGTACCGCCGTAAGCACATCCGGGTCATCATCTATTGCCAGCAGGGAAAAATTTTTCAGGCTCATACAGACAGTTGCATTTTAAAATCTTTAATCAATCAGCGCGATGACTTTTAATTCAATCGCGATGGGAGTGGGCAGGCTATTCACTTCCACCGTGGTGCGGCAGGCCTGCACACCGGAAAAGTAACCGGAATAAATTTTATTATAAATGGGAAAATCATCTTTCATATTTGTAAGAAAAACCGTTACATCCACAATTTTTTCCCAGCTGCTGCCGCTGGCTTCCAATACAGCTTTTACATTGGCAAATACTGCATGGCATTCCGCTTCAATATCATAGCGTAATATTTCACCATCCGCGCCTAATTGCAAGCCGGGAATAGAATTGTCTTTCGGATTGCGTGGCCCGATCCCGGAAAGAAAAAGCAGGTTGCCCACCCGGCGGGCATGCGGATAAGCGCCTAAGGGAGCAGCTGCATTTTTTGTTTTTACAATGGATGGTTTCAGTGCTAATTTCAACTTTCGCATAGAATAGTTTTTTAGTTAAAATTGAATACACACGTTTTTTTGTTCTGTAAAAAAATTCAATGCATCCCAGCCACCTTCCCGTCCCACACCACTATTCTTCATACCGCCAAAGGGAGTACGCAAATCACGAACAAGCCAGCAATTCACCCAAATGATACCGCTTTGCACGGCTTGTGCCATGCGGTTAGCCGTGGAAATATTATTTGTCCAGATCATGGCGGCCAGGCCGTAATCCGTACTATTGGCCAGGGCAATTGCTTCAGCTTCTGTTTCGAAACTTTGCAGGGTAACCACCGGGCCAAAAATTTCTTCCCGGTTGGTGGCACAATCCGGTGGCAGGTTTTCGATTACGGTGGGCGCAATAAAATAACCATCTTTGCAATTGCCTTCGGCTTGTATCGCATGCCCGCCACATAAAATTTTTCCGCCTTCAACTTTTGCTTTTTCAATGCAGGCAAGAATTTTTTCATAATGCATTTTGCTGACGATAGCGCCTTGGCGGTTACTTTCTACAAGAGGGTTGCCGACGGTTAATGCCGATGTTTTTTCTACAAATTCCTTTTTGAATTTTTCATAAATGTTTTTTTGTATCAATAGCCGGCTACTGCATAAGCAAATTTGTCCCTGGTTGGTATAGGAAGACCGGATCGTATCGGCCATCATTTTCTCCCAGTTACAATCTTCAAAAATGATGCTTGCATTTTTCCCACCCAGTTCCAGGGATAATTTTTTAAAAACCGGGCTGGCCAGGGAAGCGATCTGAGCACCGGCACGGGTGCTCCCGGTAAAGGATATGGCTTTAATGCGTGGATGTGTAACGATGGCTTCGCCTGCACCGGGGCCACGGCCATGTACTATATTCAATACACCATCTGGCAGGCCGGCTGCTTTACAAATTTTTCCCAACAGGAAAGCGGTTACCGGTGTCACTTCAGAAGGTTTGGCAATCACGCAATTCCCGGCAGCCAAGGCAGGTGCAATTTTCCAGGTAAATAAATACAGGGGCAGGTTCCAGGGAGAAATGCAACCGACTACACCGAGGGGTTGCCGTAAGGTATAGTTCATGGCTTTTTGGCCCATGCTATGACCGGCTGTGGCGTGATGCATAATGCCGGTGGCAAAAAATCGGAAATTATCGGAAGCACGGGGGATGTCCATGCGTTTACTCAACCAGAGTGGTTTGCCATTGTCCTGTGTTTCAGCGTGGGCAAGGGTTTCCAGGTTTTCCTCTATCAATTCGGCAACCCGGTTGAGGATGGTAAATTTTTTTTCCGGTGGATAATTGCTCCATTCCGGGAAAACATTTTCGGCAGCACGAACGGCAATTTCAATATCGCTTTCATCGCTGTCCGGAACCTGGCAAAAAATTTCCCCGGTGGCCGGGTTTTGATTTTCCAGGAAACGTCCACTGAGCGGACCGATAAAATAGCCGCCGATATAATTTTCTAAGTAATAAGGTATTTGCAGGTCCATACAATTTTTAATTTATAAACAACCAGTGCGGCCGCCATCCACGGGAATACTTACTCCATTGACATACGAGGCTGCTGGTGTGGCTAAGAACGCGGCTACGGCAGCGATTTCTTCCGGTGTACCAAATCGTTGCATCGGGATCTGTGCCTGCATTTCTTTTTCAACCACTGCTTCTGCAACTTGTTTATTGGCTGCATTGTTTTTTAAAATACTTTCTAATCGTTGTGTTCTTGTAGCGCCCGGTAAAATATTATTCACGGTAATTTGATAACGCCCGAGTTCATTGGCCATTGTTTTTGCCCAGGATGCCACCGCACCGCGAATGGTATTTGATACACCAAGATTATGTAAGGGAATTTTTACCGAGGTGGATATAATATTGATAATACGGCCATAACCGGCTGCTTTCATACCCGGCAATACGGCTTGTACCAACAGGTGATTGCAAATAAGGTGTTGCTCAAAAGCCTGCTGAAAAGCATTTTCCGTAGCGTCGGCAATGGGGCCGGCTGCCGGGCCGCCGGTATTATTGATTAAAATTTGGATGTTGTCTTTATCCCGGAAAGTATGAATGGCTTCCTGTACCTGTTGTGGATGGCTGAAATCGGCCAATAAGTAACTATGAACCTGGCCTTGTGACTGGTCCAATTCGCCCAGGGCTGCCTGCAGGCGTTCTTCATTCCGGGCCAGTAAGATACAGTTTGCGCCCAGCAGGGAAAGCTCTTTGGCAATGGCGAGGCCAATACCCTGTGAGCTCCCACAGATAAGCGCTTTTTTATGTTGTAAGGATAATTGCATACAGAAAAAATCAGTTGTCAAACCTACACAAAAAAAACGGAAAGCCTTTGTCATTTGTATGAGCGGATGGCACAAAAAAAAATTGATTAGTTTTACAACTCTATTTTTTCATTTCTAAAAAATTTTACCATGATAGCAGCACCATTTAATATCAGGCAATGGATCGATGAACACCGCGATTTGCTGAAACCACCCGTTGGCAATCAATGTGTATATAAGGATGCGGAAAACTTTATCGTAATGGTGGTAGGCGGCCCCAATTCCCGGAAAGATTACCACTACAATGAGAGTGAAGAATTGTATTACCAGTTGGAAGGAAATATTACGCTGAAGATCATTGATGAAGGGAAGCCCCGGGATATTGCCATCCGGGAAGGAGACATGTTTTTATTGCCGCCCCAGACACCACATTCCCCGCAACGGCCCGAAAATACCGTGGGATTGGTGATCGAAAAAATCAGGGAAGATATGGAAAATGAAAAAGATGCCTTCATGTGGTTTTGTGAAAACTGCGGGAATAAATTGTACGAGGAATTTGTTTTTGTCAATGATATTGTCAAACAATTACCACCAATCATGGAAAAGTTTTATCAATCGGAAACTCTGCGCACCTGTAAGCAATGTGGTACCGTGATGCAACCACCGGTAAAGAAATAATTTTTTATAAGCCCGCTGACCCGACCGGATGAAGATAGACATACACACCCATATCATGCCCGAAAAAATGCCCAACTGGACAAAGCGTTTCGGCTATGGTGACTTTATTCATCTGGAACACCGCAATTGCCGGGCTTGCATGATGAAAGGCGACACTTTTTTTCGGGAGGTGGAAGCCAATTGTTTTACGGCGAAGCCACGCTTACAGGATATGGAAATGCATGGTGTTACTATGCAGGTGCTTTCGACCATTCCTGTTTTATTCAATTATTGGGCAAAGCCAACAGATGGTTTGGAGACGGCACGTTTTTTCAATGATCATATTGCGGAAACCGTACAACAGGATTCCGCGCATTTTATTGGCCTGGGCACATTGCCCATGCAGGATGTGGATTTAGCCATAGGCGAAATGTGGCGATGCAAAAATGAACTGAAACTACCGGGGATTGAGATAGGCACCAATATCAATAATGAAAATCTTTCGGAGAAAAAGTTTTTTCCATTTTACCAGGCAGCGGAAGAAGCGGGCATGGCCATTTTTATACATCCCTGGGAAATGATGGGGCAGGCGCAGATGGCGCGTTATTGGTTGCCCTGGCTGGTGGGCATGCCGGCAGAAACTTCGCGGGCGATATGTTCATTGATTTTTGGTGGTGTGCTGGAACAGTTTCCCCGCCTGCGTTTTGCCTTTGCGCATGGAGGCGGTTCTTTTCCCTTTACCATTGGGCGTATTCAACATGGTTTTGATGTACGTCCCGATTTAACAGCCATTGACAACAATAAAAATCCCAGGTCGTATCTCGGCCATTGTTGGTTTGACAGCCTGGTGCATGATACCGATGCCCTGCAGTTTTTAGTACACCAGGCCGGTGAAGACAAAGTATGTTTAGGTACCGATTATCCATTCCCCTTAGGCGAACTTGCGCCTGGTGCATTGATCTCTTCAATGCCATTTAGCACCCCGCAAAAAGAAAAACTCTTATACAAGAATGCCCTGGCCTGGCTGGGAAGGGAAGCGGGGTAAACAATGGCTTTTCTTATTAAGGCATCACAAGTGCTCCATAATTTTTTCATGGAATTATTTGTAATGAAGCGTCTGCAATGGGAACACCATTTTGAATAACCTGTAAAAAATAAATACCAGGTGGAAGTTTATCCCTTGTCAGGACAAAGGAGTAACCGTTTACATCCTGTATTTTTTTAACGACCCGGCCCTGCCAGTCTGTTACCCGGAATGATGCATGCACTAATGTAGTAGTGGTTGATATAGTAGTCTGAACTGAGAATGGATTTGGGGAGATTTGAATGTGTAGTTTTTGTGTTATTGTTTGTTCATCAAACGTGGTAGATGCAGGTTGTTGTTGTGTTACACAATGTACCATTCCTCCGTTTTTATACAAGTTGCGCACGTCAATACCTACTACCGTTCTATCCGGATACAGTTGTTGGATAATTGCATTGGCTACAGTGTCATTTGGGTCATTGTAGTTGGGGACCAGTACTACTTTATTGGCAACATAGTAATTGACATAGGATCCTTTGTACCCTAAATTCTCACCATTTGTGGTGATCACATTTTTTTTAGTCAAGGGAACAAATATTTTTTTATAGGGTCGGTTATGCAGGTTGGTAGCCTGGTAGAGCGTATGGATATCGGCAAGGGATGTACCCCAGTAAAGCAAATCTGCTTTAGACATTGTTACCATTACCTGATCATTAAGAAACTTTGCAAAACCATCAATATGAAAATCCGTCACATCTTCAGGATCGCCTACTTTTCCATTAAGCCAAATAAATTTTGTAATGCCAAGATTTTTCTTCAAGATATTTTCTGCCTTAGTTTGAGTCATGCCCGGGTTACGAACGCTGTTGGGTGGGGATTGACTGATGATGGAGCTTCTGCATGCCAGTAAGACTCCATTGCCATCCAGTTCTATTGCACCTCCTTCCAGTGTCATGGTTTCATTTAAATCAAGCGTAGGATAGTGGATAGCGTACCCGACTTCGGCTGGTATTTTATCACAAAAATTAGAGCGAAATTTTCCACCCCAGCCATTAAAGCCCCAATCCTGTACGAATAGCCTGCCCGATTGATTGTGGACAAAAACAGGCCCGTTATCTCTAACCCAGACATCATTGGTGGGGAAGATATAAAAGTCGATGTGTTGCAGGGAAAGGTGGGCATTTTGCAATAATTGGATGATGTGTTGTTTTACGTTTTGATTATAAGCAATAATATGGACATTCTCACTACCCACGAGCGCAGCGGTCATTGCTACCCAGGTATCTTCGAGGCTGTTGCGGTAAGCGACACCATATTCATAGGGATGCGGCCATTGCAGCCATGTCCCTTCATGGGGACCACTTTCTGCCGGCATAGTAAATGATTGTGCCATTGCACTGCCAGTTAGCAGGAAAAAAAGTATGACACCAAGCATTGATTTCATTGATTGATTTTTTAATGAAATGAAAGTAGCATAAATCATAGAACAATAAAAGTATTTATTTTCATATTAGCAGGAGCTGACAGAGGAGCAGTTACATAAAAATAGAGGATATAAAAAAGCCCGGAGATAGTCGAGGCGCTAAATGTTTTCACAACGGAATAATCCTTATGGTGAATTGCTTTCAAGTTCAGGTGTAAATATAGTAAAATAAATGTATATTACAACAGCTTAAATAGAACTGTATAAAAAAAATATTTTAGGGTTGGATTTGGGGACGTCAAGTATTGGCTGCGCTCATGTTAAGGAAGATGATACCAGTGTTGGATAGAGATGGAAATAAAATCAATAAGATCAAACACATTCGAGTTTGGGCAAGTGTTTCAGACCTACTAGTCATAAAAAAGCAAACTTATTTTTCTGCAAAGACTATAGCAATATTTCTATGCCGCAAATGCTACAAACAAATATTTTGCTTTATATCAGGATAAAGAGAAAACAAAAAAGGATTTTAGAAATTTAATGGAGACAGCACAGGCATTGACAGTTGATGATATTCGATGTGAACATGATTTGTTTGTGCAGTTTATCCTTGTTAAAAAAGAAAAGGTTGAATTGCAATTGGATTTAAAATACATCCTAGTACCAGGGAAAAGGGTGATTTTTTTAAAAGATAGTGAAAGCAATTTTAGCTTGAGTGAATCTGACTATTTCAAAAGGTTATATGTTTATACAAACTTTGAAAAGGATGGGCGGCTGAATTTTAGATATCATTTGGAGGCAAGGAATAAGATAGAAGAAAAGTATGCTGAATCTGAAATAGATTGGGAGAACCCAAAACCAACCTTACGTTTTGGTTATGCTAAATATGATTTTTTAGTTGAAGGTTATGATTTTGAAATGATGATGGATGAAAGTATTCAAGTAAAATAGTTGTTATGCTCCACTTCAACACCTATTACCATATTTTCAATCACGCCAATGGTGATGATAATCTGTTTCGCGAAGAAAAGAACTACGATTTTTTCTTACAGAAATATCATCAGCATATTGACCCGATAGCGGATACCATCGCCTGGTGTTTGATGAAGAATCATTTTCATCTGTTGGTGAAAATTAGAAGCGAGGTGGAGATTGCGTCCAACTTTTCTAAAGTTGCAAACTTTAGAAAAGTTGAAAATAAACTTCTATCAAAACAGTTTTCAAACTTTTTTAGTAGTTACTCTCAGGCGTTTAATAAAGTATATGGACGAAGGGGATCTTTATTTATAAAAAATTTTAAACATAAAGAAATTTCCAGCGACCTGTATCTCAGTCAAATTATTTTATATATCCACCTCAACCCGGTAAAACATGGTTTTGCTAAAGAATTGGGAGAATGGACACATACTTCGTATGCCGTTTTTTATAAAAACAACGAGGAGTTGGCATCACATTTATTTTATAACCAGGAGAAATTTATCGAACAACATAAAGCTAAAGAAACACACTTCTTAGACTATCAAAAACTGGAAAGCGAATTGACGTGATAGTTGTCAAAGACCTAAGGTATTAAAAACTTGAAAGCAATTCACAACCTAATTGTTTTGCAGGGTGGCAATACCACGCGTTGTCAAAGACCTAAGGTATTAAAAACTTGAAAGCAATTCACAACAATTAGCTGATGGTGGCAATTTCGTAAAGAGTGAAAGCTACGGCGATGCAGATTGATACCAGGCGGATTGTTTTTCCTTTTTTAGAATTATAGATTTCAAAACTCAATGTTTGAAATAAAATACCATCAATTACTAAAGCTGGTAAACCTATGAAAAGCAAAGCAAGAAATACAAAGCCAATTGCAGTCCACATTTTGAATAATGTTTAAAACAAAAATAATGTTTTTTTATGACAACTACAATAAATTATGTCATTAATATTCAAGGTTGTCAAAGACCTAAGGTATTAAAAACTTGAAAGCAATTCACAACGATAACTGATCTAAAAAATTAATGCGGGAATGAAAACCTATGCATCTATGAGCGAAGCCAGCAGCCTTCTCTTAGATGATGACGGCAATCTCAAATCGTTGAATAAGTTTACCGAGGATATAAAGAAGCTAAACGATACCTACAACGACAATTATCTGCGTGCCGAAAGAAACTTTGCCAGCCGCTCTGCACAATCGGCAGCCAAATGGCAGAAGTATGAGGAAGGCAAGGACCGATACGATCTAAAATACATGACCATGTTGGACGATCGGGTGCGACCGGAGCATCAGGAACTTGAAGGAATTACACTTCCGGTTGACGATCCTTTCTGGAACGAGTACATGCCACCGAATGGATATAACTGTAGATGTGTGAC
>JBDHYG010000012.1:0-83314 GCA_039811225.1 Parafilimonas sp. | reverse complement strand
CCTTCCGGCGTGAAGGCTTTTATGTATGAACAAGGCCTATTGCAAAATGTCCTGCGCCTCCCGGTGTGTCCTTTATCAGAAAACCTGCATAAACGGGTGAAGCATTTCCTTGAAAATTATAAACCGGTACAGTAAGGTCTTTTAGAATATCTCTGCTATTTTAGAGAAACAACTAAACTGGACATTTAATTCGTTAGTCGTCTGCTTATATTGATTTCTTTTGAATGAGTTTATGTTCGTAAGCATATTTAATCAGGCCAATAACGCTATTGGTCCTGGTTTTCCGGAAGATATTTTTACGATGTGTTTCCACGGTTCGTTCACTAATGCAGAGCGAATCAGCAATATCTTTATTGGAAAGTTCTTCTTCGATAAGCCCGATAATCTCAATCTCTCTTGCAGTAAGATGAGCCTCCTCATTTTGTTTTTTCATTTGGTCAAACTTATCCAATTCAGCAAGGATTTCATCACTGAAATAAATGTCACCGGATGAAATTTTGTACAAGGCTTCGAGCAGGTCTTTTTTCCCGATATTTTTTAATACATACCCCGCAATATCCGCATCCCGGATCATTTCATTGACAGTCGTTCCCTGGCCACTCATACTAAGTGCTAAAATTTTAATAGACGGGAATTTTTCTTTGACTTGGCGGGCCAATTGCTGCCCATTCATTTCCGGCATCATGATATCAGTAAGTAAAATATCTACCGGCTTATTTTCCAACAGCTCCAGCATCTTTACAGGCGATGTTGTCCAAAGTTCAATAGAGAAATCTTTTTCATCTTCGAGCAACGAAAGGATACCATCAATAACAATCTGGTGGTCATCTACTATGGCTATCCTGATTTTTTGGTGTTTCATGTTCTATTGGGTAAAATGGAAAGTTAGGAAATTTTTTCTGTTGGAACATAAATGGCCACTAAGGTGCCTTTTCCGGGATTGCTATGCCATTCTACTTTCCCTTTGAGATAACGGATACGCCGTTCGATATTCTTTAGGCCAATACCTGAGAATTCCTTAATCCGGGTCATGTCAAAACCTTTCCCGTTATCTTCAATGGTGGCATTGATGCCATCCTCATCTTTAATGATAGAAATATCTAACTGCGTGGCCTGGGCATGTTTTAAAACATTATTTACACATTCCTGGATGATCCGGTATAAAACAGATTCGACATGAGCATTTATTTTTTTATCAAGCCCTTCCGTATGCAATTGAATTTCTATTTGATTATTTTGAATACGGTCAATGAATTTTGAAATTGCTTCTCCAAATCCGGATGCCATTAATGCATTAGGCATCATATTATGTGATACCGTGCGTACTTCCCGGCAACTTTCATCCACCAGGCCAACGATCTTGGCATAATTATTTTTAAGTTTTTCGGAGGGGAAAAGTATATCCTGTTCCATGGCGGAGAGGTTCATCTTGGCGGCGCTCATCATCTGGCCAATGCCATCGTGCAGGTCACGGGCAATGCGTTTGCGTTCATTCTCTTCTGCTTCTATCACTGCTTGTGTGGCCAATGCCTGTTGGGTTATGATCGCTGATTTTAATTTTCCCTGTTGCTTCAATGTGTAACGACGATACCAGGAATAACTTAAGGCCCCCATCAGAATAAAGAAAAGGATGAAACCAAAAATCCAATAATTGCGTTTAGTTATGGCAAATTGTTGTTCCTGTATTTGTTTTTCTTTTTGTACAGATTCAAATTTAGCGGAAAGCTCTTCGACTTTTTGTGCCGAGGAAATTTTATAAATGGAATCTTTTATAACTGTTGATTGCTTAAAATAATCCAACCCTTTTTGAGGATCTCCCTTAGCAATAGCAATATTGGAAAGTGCTTTATAATTATCCATCATTAAGTCGGCAAAATGGATGGATAGTGCATATTGATTACTATGTTGATAGTATTCCTCGGCTTTATCATACTTTTTTTCCTGCAGGTACATATTGCCAATATCTGTATAAATAAGCGCAATGCTAAAAGTGTCTTTTAGCTTTTCACGTATTGCCAATGCCTGGAAATTATAATCAGCGGCTTCTTTAAATTTCTTTTGAATAACATAAACACCGGCAATAAAATTTAAGGCATATGAGACACCTATTTCATCATGCAACTGCCGGCAGATATCCAGGGAAGCGGTATAATTTTTTATCGCCGCATCATAATTTTTTTCATACTCATACACCACGCCGCTTTCATTGTAAATTAAGGAGATACCGGCTTTGTCTTTCAGGCTCACATAAATATCCATGGCTTTATCATAAAACTGATGTGCCCGGGGATAATTACCCGTTTTCCGGAAAAGTTTGGCCAGGCCATTATAGGTCAATGCCAGGTTTTTATAGGCATTTTTTGCTTCAAGCATTTCTATGGACCGGTAATAGTAGCTCGCTGTACTATCATAGTCTCCGATGAAGTAAAATGCCTGGGCCATGTTTTGATAGAGATCACCAATAGCCGTACTATCCTTCAATGATTCTGCTATGACTAAGCCTTTCCGGCCATAGGAAATATTATCTTCAAAATTGGTCGTTCGTTTGGTCAATTCAATAATAGCAGCTAACTGTTGCGGATCGTGCTTTGCGGTTTGTATAATGTGTAGTAAACTATCGTATTTCTGCTGCTGTGCATGCAACGGTTGAAATAAAAGGCAGGTAATAAAAAGCAGGAGGATAAGGTATTTCATAGTGGTTGATTCAGCGCATCAGACATGGAAAATAACCCTTTTTTGTTTTGTAAAAAACCGGCAGCCAGCAAAGCGCCTGCCGCAAACCCCTGTCGATTAAATGCTTCATGGCAGATTGTGATTTTATCCTGGGTAGAAAGATAACTTATCTCATGAATACCCGTAACATCCGGCTCTCGTTTACTAATGATAGCTAATTCAGATGGGTCGGTGCTTTCCTGGTTCACCCATTTTTTAAGGTGTGTGTTTTGTTCCAGGATGCCTTCAGCTAAGGTGATGGCTGTGCCACTGGGGGCATCTTTTTTCTGCAAATGATGAATTTCCACCATGGCCGGATGATATTCTTTCCTGGGCTGCATCAATTTTGCCAGATAGGTATTTAATTGAAAAAATAAATTGACCCCAATACTAAAATTGCTGGCATATAAAAGTGTGCCCTGCTTTGCCTGGCAGGCATCAACAACTTTTTGCCAGTCAGCGAGCCAGCCAGTCGTGCCACATACAACCGGCACCCCGGCATCGAAACAGGTAAGAATATTTTTTACCGCAAAAGAAGGTGAGCTGAATTCAATACATACATCCGCTAACTGTAAATGTGGTATATCCATTTCGTAACTGTTGGCAGATTGTATTTTCAATACAATTTCATGGCCTTGTTCCAGGGCCAAGTTTTCAATGGCTTTACCCATTTTTCCATAACCGGCAAGAGCGATCTTCATGCAATTGAATCAATACAGGGTAATATTAAGAAATTTTCTTTTGTTCCAAAGAATTTAATACAAATTACCGTGCCTGGTCATATTTAATATTGAATACCAGTCCCAGCCCGGGCGTTTTAAATCGTGGGTCAAATTTTGGTTGTATCTCCATACTCAGGTTATCGCTTACATCAAAATGCTTGAGGTGTGCAAATACAGTGGCATCTACTACATTGAGCCCCCAAACGATAAAGAACCAGAGGGTGGAATAATCCCGGTCTTTACGAAACTGGTTGCGATAAAATTGCAGGCTTTCCGGATTACTGATAAGACCCTGTAGCTTGGGGTCGATATCACCAAAATGCGCGGAATCCTGGTTGACCACAATATTATAAGCATCCCTGGTTTTTTTATACCATTTGTTATTATAAATATAAGTGACCGTTGGAATAGCCAGGGCGCCATA
Source organism: Parafilimonas sp. (assembly GCA_039811225.1). GTDB lineage: Bacteria > Bacteroidota > Bacteroidia > Chitinophagales > Chitinophagaceae > JAFDXJ01. Next base: position 79,456 of record JBDHYG010000012.1, on the reverse strand, counting down.
TACGATAGGGATTTTCCAATATTCTTTATTATACGCCTGGCCCCATCCGGGTAAAATTGCGGAACGCAACGTAGCTTTCCGGGGAATATGTGTCGCAAGATAGGCGCTCTTTTTGTCTGTGGGTTTGATCACTGAATCTGTAGATGATTTCGAGGCGGTATCGCGCTGTGGCAAACTATCCTGTACCTGCGCCTGCACGATACTACAACCAGCCAGGAAAAATATCAATAAAAAGAAAATGTTTTTTTTCATGTTATTGTATTCACTTTACCTGTGCATGTGCAACAAATTGTCAGGAGTAAAAAAGACGGTCATGGATAGTTTACGTTGCTCTCTTTTAGTCGATCTGCACCTGCATCAGGTCGAGGATTTTATTTAGTTCCTGTTGTGAATAATATTCTATCCGGATATTTCCTTTTCCTTTTTTCAAATTATGGGAAACACTGACTTTCGTGGAAAAATGTGAAGCCAATGTATCTTCAACCCGTTTATACGCCAGCATTATTTTATCCTGTCCAGGTTGTTTTTTGATGGTTGCCGGTTTATATAAATTACGTACCAGTGATTCAGTTTGCCGCACACTTAATTGTTTGTCACGGATTTCATGGAAAATAAAAAATTGTTTTTCCAATGTATCAATATTGATTAATGCACGGGCATGGCCCATACTGATAATGCCATCGCGAACCGCTAATTGAATTTCGGGGGGGAGTTTTAAAAGGCGTAAATAATTCGTGACAGTACTTCTTTCTTTGCCCATTCTTTCAGCTACTTGCTCTTGTGTATAATGCAATTCATCCATCATGCGTTTATAGCTGAATGAAATTTCAATAGCATTTAAATCTTCCCGTTGCAGGTTTTCCAATAAAGCCAATTCCAATAATTGCATATCATTGGCCTGGCGAATATATGCCGGTATTTCTGTTAAACCGGCCATTTTTGCAGCCCGTAAGCGGCGTTCCCCGGCTATTAGTTGAAACCGGCCATTGTCGGTTTTTGAAACGGTTAAGGGTTGAATAATATTATGTAACCGGATAGATTCTGCTAATTCCTGTAATGCATTCGGATCAAAATTTTTACGGGGGTTTTTAGGATTTATATCAATAAGGTCAATGGCAATATGATTGGTCCCGGTAGTTGCATGCAATACATTATTTTTTAAATTCCCGGAAGTGGTTATCAGTTCAGCATCTATATTTTCCAACAGGGAACGGATACCTTTTCCCAGCATATCTTTATTTTGTTTGAGTTTGGACATAACTTTTTGAAAAAAAAATTAAAAGGGATTTTATTCAGGTCATTCAAGGATCCTTTCTTTCTGTTTTATTTTTGTCATATCATTTTTTTGCAATACTTCTTTGGCCAGGTTCATATAATTTATGGAACCTTTGCTATGTGCATCATATAGAATAACCGGTTTCCCAAAACTGGGCGCTTCACTTAACCGCGTATTACGATGTATGATGGTATTAAAAACCATTTCATCAAAATGCCGGCGTACTTCACTCACTACCTGGTTGCATAACCGCAATCGGCCATCATACATAGTCATGAGGATCCCTTCAATTTGCAAACTGGTATTCAACCGGTGTTGAACAATCTTGATGGTATTTAATAATTTTCCCAGGCCTTCCAATGCAAAAAACTCACATTGCACCGGCACTATTACACTATCAGCGGCTGTGAGCGAATTGACCGTAATAAGGCCAAGTGAGGGAGAGCAATCAATAATGATAAAATCATAAAGATCCCGCACGGGTTGCAAAATTTCTTTTATAACCAGTTCCCTGTTGGGGAAATTGATCATTTCTATTTCTGCACCCACGAGGTCAATGTGTGAAGGAATCAAATCCAGGTTGGGGATTTCCGTTTTTAAAAGAACATCTGTAGCTGCTACCTGGTTGACCATACAATCATATAAGCTACTGGTGATATTGTGCAGGTCAAAACCTACGCCGGTTGTACTGTTTGCCTGTGGGTCGGCGTCTACCAGTAAGGTTTTAAATTCTAAAACGCCCAGGCTGGCGGCCAGGTTAATGGCAGTTGTTGTTTTTCCAACACCTCCTTTTTGATTTGCTACTCCGATAATCCTTGCCATAAAGTCCAGTTCTTTTTTATTTACCGTTTAATTCAATGGTTTCCCCAATGGCCGGTAACAATAATTTCTTCCCGGCTTTTTTAAAATATTCTATTGCTTTTGCTGTATCAATTTGTATGGGCGGAAATGTATTGTAGTGGATACCTACGGCCGTATTGCAATGGATAAAACGACAGGCTTCGAGGGCATCTGCGGTATCCATTGTAAAATTTCCGCCAATGGGTAGGATGGCGAAATCCAATGAGCACCAATGGGGAATCAATTGCATATCCATTGTCAATGCCGTATCCCCGGAATAATAAAAATTCCCTTCATTTGTTGTAAAGAGAAAACCCATCGGGTTTCCTGCATAACTGCCATCTGCAAAAGAAGAGGAGTGAATGGCATTCACGCCACGCACTTTTCCAAATTCGAAAGAGATGGGCCCACCATGGTTCATAGGATGTACTTTATCAATGCCATTGGCCTGTAACCAATTGGTGATTTCAAAAGATGCCACACAAAGAGCGCCGGTCTGCCGGGCGAGATCCACTACATCGGAAGTATGATCTCCATGACCATGGGAAATGAAGATATAATCTGCAGCTATTTTTTGAAGATCAATTTTTGCCGCCTGGGGATTGCCGGAGATAAAAGGATCAAACAACATTTTTCTACCGCCCAATTCTAACAAACAACAGGCATGTCCGTAAAAAGTGAATTTTATCATTAGCCAATTTTTTAAGTACCTGTGAAGTTGCGAAATTAATTTTTCACCCTCATTTTACCCAATCAAATCTGTCATTGTGGATATAATTGTTGTTAATAAATGATCAATTTAAAGCTTTCCGGCTAAGTTCAGTTCTATTTTCGGTGCCCGGCTTGGCTATGCAGGAAACTATTGTATTTTGCAAAGAAAAATAAATGCGTAACTGGAATGGCTCTTGGGTAATACTGCTCCTTATTTTAGTAATTGATTTTTATACCTTTTTTGCGGTTCGGCAGGTTTTTTCCGGTTCAGATAAAGGCCGCCTGTTCTTTTCAACTATTTTTTGGGTGGTTTCCATATTGGCTTTAACCTTTATTTTCTTTTTCACTTCAATACACTATTTTGAAAGCCATATCATATTGCGCAATTATATTTTTGCCATCATTATTGGTTTATTTATATCCAAACTGGTAGCTTCCATTTTCTTTTTAGCCGATGATATACGCCGGGGTATGCTCTGGCTGATGACTAAAATGTTTTCAAAAACAGGCGCAGATTTTGTTCCTGATGGTCCAGGGATATCCCGTTCTGTTTTTTTAAGTTGGGCAGGCATTGCTGCCGGCACGGGGTTATTTGCCACCTTGATTTATGGTTTTTCCAATAAATATAATTACCAGGTTAAGAAAATCAAACTACGTTTCAGCAATTTACCCCGGGCATTCCAGGGTTTACGTATCCTGCATATCAGTGATATCCACAGCGGGAGTTTTACCAATAAACAAGCTGTGCAGAAAGGAGTGGACCTGGCATTGGCCCAGCATCCGGATATCATATTATTTACCGGTGACCTGGTCAATGATAAAGCTACGGAGATGCAAAATTATATGGATGTCTTCAGCCGGATGGCTGCGCCCATGGGTGTTTTCAGCACCTTAGGCAATCATGATTATGGTGATTATACTTCCTGGCCAAGTGCAGCTGCTAAAAAGCAAAACCTGGAAAACCTGAAAAAAATCCATGGCACATTAGGCTGGCGCTTATTGATGAACGAACATATTATTTTAGAAAGGCAGGGAGAAAAAATTGCATTATTAGGAATTGAAAACTGGAGTGCATTTGGCAGCTTCCCTAAATATGGAAAATTGGATGAAGCCTATAAAGGCACTGAACATTATCCCTTCAAAATTTTGATGAGTCATGATCCAAGTCATTGGGATGCGCAGATCCGAATAGAATATCCCGATATAGATTTAACTCTTGCCGGGCATACACATGGAATGCAGTTTGGTGTAGAAAATCCTTATTTTAAATGGAGCCCGGTACAATGGTTTTATAAAAGATGGGCGGGCTTGTATGAAGAAGGAAAACAAAAATTATATGTCAACAGGGGGTGGGGTTTTATCGGCTATCCCGGCCGTGTCGGGATTTTACCTGAAATCACAGTTATTGAGCTGACCGGATGAAACTGGTTATTTAAAAATGCATTGAAGTAAAACCTGTTAATATTTTATTAGAAAAGAAGAATTATGCAATAGTATTTTTACCCCACCGTTTGGGAGGAAAATGGCAATGATTTTGCTATAAAATCAAAAATCAAATTCAATGAAAAAAACAATCCTGGTAGCTGCACTTTTTTTGTGTATGCATTATACTACACAAGCACAAGGTTTTCACGTAGGCGCGAAAGCCGGTGTCAATATGAATAAGATAGATGGTAAGACATTTAAAGATGAATTTCAGGCAGGCTTTCATTTAGGTGGGTTTGTAGAACTGGATATAAGTAATACATTTGGCATTCAACCGGAAGTAATCTTTAATCAAACAAATACTACAACTGCCAGTAATGCAACGGATATATATAATTTGGCTTTGAATGGAGAAAAGAAAACCCTGAATTATATGAGTATTCCGGTTCTTTTGCGGATCAATGCGGGGAAACTGATCACATTCCAGGTAGGTCCCCAGTACAGTATTTTATTAAACAGCCATGAAACTATTTTGCAAAATGGCGCCAATGCGTTTAAAACCGGTGACTTCGCTGCTGTAGTAGGCGCCCAGGTCAACCTGGGATCCTTCAAAGTTTATGGCCGCTACAATATTGGTCTCAACAATATAAATGATATCGACAACCAGGACCAATGGAAGAATCAACAGATTCAATTAGGTATTGGTTTCCGGGTATTGTAAGAAATTTCCAGTTTAATAAAATGTGCATCCGTCAGGCGGATGCTTTTTTTTGCGACAAATTGTAAGTAAACAGAACGATTCCGGCTGATTTTCCCCTTTGGCATTTTAATTGACTTTACTAAAAACTTTAAAAATACCTCCGCGGGGTGTGGCGGTATATGTCAAACTGACGTTTAACGATTTGAAATATGAAAGATCAATTTTATTTGAGAATGGAAGATGATGCCGATTTCCTGAATATTATTCCCTTAAATGAAAATGACCAGGAACAGGATGAGAACCTGTCCGTCCCTGATACGCTGCCCTTATTACCCTTACGGAATACAGTTTTGTTTCCGGGTGTAGTTTTACCAATAACAGTTGGCCGGGATAAAAGCATCAAAGCGGTAAATGATGTTTATAAAGAACATCGCCTGATAGGTGTGTTGTCGCAAAAAGATGTAAAAGTGGAAGTCCCCGGCGCCGATGATCTTTGCCGGGTGGGTACAGTGGCAAAGATTGTGAAACTCATCAAAATGCCCGATGGAGGCACCACCATCATTATCCAGGGTAAAAAGCGTTTCCGCATCGTGGAGATTGTGGAGGAAGAACCCTATTTCAAAGCAAGAATTGAAATCCTGAAAGATGAGAAGCGGGCAGATGATGAAGATATTGAACCTTATATCAGTTCGATTAAAGATGTGGCTTCGCAGATTATCCAGTTATCGCCTAATATGCCTGCTGAAGCTTCAATCATTTTAAAAAATATTGAAAGCCATTCTTTCCTGATCAATTTTGTTAGCAGCAACCTGAATTGTGAGTTGAAAGAAAAACAGCAATTACTGGAAATTGATAATTTGAAAAAAAGAGCTGAATTACTGGTGGCCCTTTTGCATAAAGAATTACAATTTGTAGAATTGAAGAATAAAGTGACCACCAAGACCCGTACTGAAATTGATAAACAACAACGGGATTATTTTCTCCAGCAACAATTGAAGAGCATTAAAGATGAATTAGGTGGCGAGCCCAATGAGCGGGAAGTACAGGAAATGAAGAAGAAAGCCGAGGAAAAGAAATGGCCGGAAGCGGCTAAAGCAGCTTTCAAAGCAGGTATTGAAAAGCTGGAAAGGATGCATCCCAGCACACCGGATTATTCGTTGGTATATAATCACCTGGACCTGATGCTGGATCTGCCCTGGCATGAGTACAGTAAAGATAATTATGATTTGAAAAGAGCGGCCGAAATCCTGGATGCCGATCATTATGGTATGAAAAAAATCAAGGAAAGGATTCTGGAATACCTGGCTGTGTTGAAATTGAAAGGGGACATGAAAAGTCCAATCCTGTGCTTTGTAGGTGCACCGGGTATAGGGAAAACATCTTTAGGAAAAAGTATTGCACATGCATTAGACCGGAAATATGCCCGTTTAAGCCTGGGTGGGTTGCATGATGAAAGTGAAATACGCGGTCACCGGAAAACATATATAGGCGCCATGCCCGGCCGGATCCTGCAAAATATCCGGAAGGTAAAAACTTCTAATCCCGTGATCATCCTGGATGAAATTGATAAAGTAGGCAACGATTTCCGAGGCGATCCCTCTTCGGCTTTACTGGAAGTGCTGGATCCGGAACAAAATAATAGTTTCTATGATAATTACCTGGAAATGGAATATGACCTGAGCAAGGTTTTATTTATTGCCACAGCAAATAATATCCAAAATATTCAACCGGCCTTGCGCGACCGGCTTGAGATCATTGATTTGAGTGGGTATGCGGTAGAAGAAAAAATTCAGATAGCCAAAAGGCATCTTATTCCCCGGCAAAAAGAAGAACATGGCCTTGCGAATGTCGCTATAAAATTGAGTGATAAAGTCATTCAAAAAGTGATTGAAAATTATACCCGGGAAAGCGGGGTACGTGAATTGGATCGCCGGTTGGCTGCCATCATGCGTTTCGAGGCAAAAGAAATTGCCATGGGTAAAAAAGCGAAAACAAATCTTACACCGGCTGAGATAGAAAAAATTTTAGGCAAGCCCCGTTATACCAATGATGTATATAAAACAGCGAACCTGCCCGGAGTGGCTGTAGGCCTCGCCTGGACCTATGTGGGCGGTGATATTTTATTTATTGAAACGGCATTAAGTGATGGAAAAGGGGAATTGAAATTAACAGGTAATCTGGGTAATGTCATGAAAGAAAGTGCCACTACAGCATACACCTATTTGCAGGTTAATGCAAAAAAATATGCCATCGACCCGAAAGTATTTAGCCAGAAAAATGTGCACCTGCATGTGCCGGAAGGCGCTACCCCTAAAGACGGGCCCAGTGCAGGTATTACTATGTTTACTTCCCTGGCCAGTGCGTTTACGGGTAGAAAAGTAAAACCCTATGTAGCTATGACTGGTGAAATAACCCTGCGTGGGCAGGTCTTACCGGTAGGTGGCCTGAAAGAAAAGACCCTTGCCGCAAAACGTGCCGGCCTGAAGCATATTATTCTCAGTACCATGAATGAAAAAGATATTCGGGAAATCAATCCGGAATATATTAAAGGCCTGGAATTCCATTACGTCAAAACAATGAACCAGGTATTGGATTTTGCATTGGAATAAGCGGCATGTAAATATTTTTTATACAGAATATTTCTCTGATTTACGCATCAAAGAAAAGTGGATTTCATGTAAAGTAACATTTTCGGTGAGCAGATAGCGCATTCTTTATGTGTAGGTTTAATCCTTTTCGTCTGGTGGTTATGGAATATTAACAAGCTGCATTCATGTGAAATGATCTACTTTTGAGTTTTCAGCAAATTTCAGTAACACGGCCACATTTGTATGAAAATTATTGACCGGTATATTCTTAAGAAATTCTTCATTACATTTTTCTTTGCCATTTTTTTATTTACAGTCATTGCCGTAGCCATTGATGTCGGCGAAAAAACAGATGATTTTGTAAAGTCGGGTTTGACGACCATGCAGATCATTGATAAATATTATATAGGCTTTGTACCCTATATCATGGCTTTGTTATTTCCCTTATTTATTTTCATTTCAGTAATTTTTTTTACGTCGAAGCTGGCTGGAAATAGTGAAGTAATAGCCATTATAGCCAGTGGTACCAGTTACAACCGGTTTTTGCGCCCTTTTTTATTGGGTGGTATCATCCTGGGGGCTGTTTTATTATTTATGGTGAATATGGTTATCCCCAAAGCCAATGAGATCCGTACAAATTTTGAAGCAACCTATGTGAATCCCAATTCTACCTATGATCCTTTATTACCGCACAACAACAGCATTTATTTCCGGATTGATTCATTTACGTACGCCGGTATCCGTAATTATGATACTGCCCGGAAAACTGGCACTAATTTTTTTATGAACCGGGTAAAAGGGGAGCAGGTGGTTTACAATTTGCGTGCAGATAATATCCGCTGGGATACCGCTACTAATAAATGGCTCCTGCAAAATGTATATGAACGAACCATCAATGGGCTGTTTGAAAAGGTACAATCAGGCCGCAGCAAAACAATGAACTTTAATTTTAAACCCTTTGATCTCAATCGGGATGATTATGCAAAAGACAAACTAAATACACCTGCCTTAAATGACTTTATCCACCTGGAAGAAATGCGTGGCTCTGAAAATGTCAATGCATTGAAGATTGAAAAATACCGGCGCCTGGCTACTCCGCTTGCGGTAGTTATTCTCACTTTGATTGGGGCCATCATTGCCAGTAAAAAAGTCCGGGGAGGGAGTGGTGCCCACCTGGCTATTGGTTTTGTATTGGCCGCGATCTTTATCCTGATGGACCGATTCTCTACCGTTTTTTCCACAAAGGGGAATCTGCCTCCGGAAATTGCAGCCTGGATACCGGATTTGATTTTTAGTATTGTTGCATTTACATTGTATAAAAAAGCAGCAAAATAAAATCCTGGCTATAACCTAAAGAGCTTACCAGGATAGCGTTTTAGCTATTGCTTTCCACAAAACGAATGTCCGTTTTTAAAAGGAAGAATAAATTTTATGCTAACTTTTTTTTGCATAAATCTTTTTTTTACCTTTACACACATTATTCAATTCCGTTTATTATTGAAGGATATTTCCCTTAAATCCTGCAATTAAACACCTAAAATCTTACTACATGGGTATATTAAAAGATCGTTTCGAAGCAAAAGCTGCAGGTCAAATCAAAGAAATTAAAAAAATCCTTCAGGAGCATGGAGACAAAAAAATCGGTGAAGTAAAACTCTCTCAAATTTACCAGGGCATGCGTGGTATGACCGGACTGGTTACGGAAACAAGTTTGCTGGACGCACAAAAAGGGATTCGTTTCCGGGGTTATACCATTCCGGAATTAAGAGAAAAATTGCCTAAATCAAATAATGGCTCGGAACCTTTACCGGAAGGCTTGTTTTATCTCATGCTGATAGGTGAATTACCTAAACCGGAAGACAGCCAATATATTACTTCACTCCTGCAACGGCGCAGTCATGTGCCCAATCATGTTTTTGAAACGATTGATGCACTACCGGTATCTGCACATCCCATGACCATGTTTGTAACCGGTGTGATGGCATTGCAAACAGAAAGTTATTTTACGAAAGCCTATGCCGAAGGCCTTGCCAAGAAAGATTACTGGGATCCCACATTTGATGATGTAATTATATTAATAGCCCGCCTGCCCCGGATAGCAGCCTATATCTATCGGCGGAAATATAAAAACAATGAGCATATCCAACCAAATGGTATGCTTGACTGGGCGGGTAACCTGGCACACATGATGGGATTCAATGATCATGGCTTCCGGGAATTGATGCGCTTATATATGACCATCCATGCCGATCATGAAGGTGGTAATGTATCTGCACATACCACTCATTTAGTGGGCTCTGCTTTAAGTGATCCTTATTTATCCTATGCTGCCGGTATGAATGGCCTGGCCGGTCCGTTACATGGCCTGGCCAACCAGGAAGTAATTAAATGGGTTTTTGAAATGCAAAAAGAATTGGGTACGGATGAACCGTCCAAAGAACAAATAGCTGCTTATGTAAAGAAAACATTGGAAGGCGGGAAAGTAGTACCGGGTTATGGGCATGCTGTTCTACGGAAAACAGATCCCCGGTTCATTGCACAAATGGATTTTGGAAAAAAACATATGCCGGATGATAAATTAGTAAATACAATCTGGCGTATTTATGAAACTGTACCCCCCATCCTGGAAAAAATAGGTAAGATTAAAAACCCCTGGCCCAATGTGGATGCACATAGCGGTGCTTTACTCGTACATTATGGCCTGGTAGAATATGAATTTTATACCGTTTTATTTGCCATCAGCCGCTCGCTCGGGGTATTGGCCAGTTTACTTTGGGATAGAATACTGGGCTTACCACTCGAACGACCCAAAAGCGTTACAACCGCCGCTATAAAACGCTGGTTGAATGGAAAAGATAAAATTTGGGGTGATTAATAAACTGCACTGCCAAAATGTGTAGCCACATTGAATTAAAGTATAAGAAATAAATTACTCTTAGTACACATCACGGACTGGGTATGTGAAAAAAATTACTTCGCCATTTGTGGATTATGTATTTTTTTTGCATTTCAAATGAATAATCCAGGCAATACACAAGCAGAAAATACAGCAATACTAATGTTACAGGATGGCCATATTTTTTATGGCCATGCTTTTGGAAAGACAGGTACCGCAACCGGAGAAATATGTTTTAATACCGGAATGACCGGTTACCAGGAAGTATTTACCGATCCCAGTTATTATGGCCAGGTACTTATTATGAACAATGTACATATCGGGAACTATGGTGTACGAAAGGCTGATACAGAAAGTAACGGTGTGAAAATTAATGGCCTGATCGGGCGCAACCTCGAAGAAAAATATTCCCGTTACCTGGCTGATGATTCCCTCGAAGATTATCTTATCAAGAATAACGTGGTAGCAATTGATGGGGTTGATACTCGTGCGCTTGTCATTCATATCCGTGAGAAAGGCGCTATGAATTGTATCATCTCTTCCGACATTAAAGATACAGATACGTTAAAAAAGCGTTTAGCCGAAGTGCCGGATATGAGTGGCCTGGCTTTGGCAAATTTTGTCAGCACAAAGGAAACGTACACCTTAGGTGATCCGGGCGCTGCTATCAAAATTGCAGTTTTAGATTATGGTATTAAAAAGAATATCATGGATTGCCTTACAGAAAGAGGGGCGCAACTAAAAGTTTTTCCCGCCACGGCTACCATGGAAGAACTAAAGGCCTATAACCCGGATGGTTATTTTATTTCAAATGGCCCCGGTGACCCTGCTGCCATGCAAGAAGCGGTAGCACTTATCCGGCAAATACTGGAAGAAGGAAAACCCTTTTTCGGCATCTGTCTCGGCCATCAGTTACTTGCCCTGGCAAATAATATACCCACTTATAAAATGCATCATGGTCACCGAGGTTTAAATCACCCGGTAAAAAATGTGCTGACTGGCGCTTGTGAAATAACCACTCAAAATCATGGTTTTGGAATTGATGCGGAAGCTGTGAAAAAAAATGAACAAATCACTATCACGCATATCAACCTGAATGATGGCAGTATTGAAGGTATCCGCCTGAAAAATAAACCCGCATTCAGTGTACAGTATCATCCCGAAAGTACCCCCGGGCCTTTTGATTCCCGGTATTTATTTGATGAGTTTATAGCAATGATGCAAAAAAAGTAATGATTTTTTTTATTACTAAGCAACTGTAATTTTATAGGCTATAGGGTGTTCACTATTTGATCATTTACCAGTTTCTCATCTTTAAATGATTCCAGTGGGATCAGCCCCAGGAGTTCAAACATTTTATTGTCGTCTTCAAAACTTGGATTAGGGGTAGTCAATAATTTTTCCCCGGCAAAAATAGAGTTGGCGCCAGCCAGGAAACAAAGCGCCTGGGCAGCAATACTCATTTCTGATCTGCCGGCACTTAAGCGTACCTTGGCTTTTGGCATAAGTATCCGGGCGGTAGCAATCATGCGCACCATATCCCAAATATTTACATGTTCATTATTTTCCAATGGAGTACCTTTTACCGGCACTAAGGCATTCACGGGCACACTCTCCGGGTGCTGCGGCATATTGGCCAGTGTTTGTAACATTTCTATCCTGTCTTCATGCGTTTCGCCGAGGCCGATGATTCCCCCGCAACATACCGTTACGCCGGCTTTCCGAACATGATCCAATGTTTCCAACCGCTCTTCATAGGTGCGTGTCGTAATGATTTGTTCATAATGTTTTTTACTGGTATCCAGGTTATGATTATAGGCATAGAGGCCGGCATCTGCCAGCTTCTGTGCCTGGCTTTCTGTGAGCATGCCCAATGTGCAACATACTTCCATGCCCATATTGTTTATTTCCTTTACCATTTCAAGTACACGGTCAAAATCACGGTTGTCCCGTACTTCCCGCCAGGCTGCACCCATGCAAAACCGGGTACTGCCGGCATCTTTGGCTTTTTGAGCATAGGATAAAACTTCATCTGTTTTCATCAGAGCCTGCACATCAATGTCAGTGTGGTAACGTGCAGCTTGTGGGCAATAAGCGCAATCTTCTGTGCAGCCACCTGTTTTTATACTCAGTAAAGTACATACCTGTACTTCAGCTGTTTCATTATACAAATGGTGCAGACTGGCTGCTTTGAAAACTAATTGCAATAAGGGTAGATTATAAATTTCTTTGATTTCCTCAATTTGCCAGTCATGGCGAAAATGGTTTTGTGTTTCCTGGTTCATGAAAACAAATATAGGCGTTAATGAAAAATGATAAAAGAATAATCCGTTTTTTAAAATTGGGGTGATGCTTGTTTTATCATTCATCAAAAAAAATAAACAGTTCTGTGTTGATTACTTAAATTGTTCTTTTCTTCATAAATCAGTTAATAGTTATGCAAAAAATTAAGCGATGCTGTTTCATACTTTTTCTTTTTTCATCTGTATCTGTTTTTAGCCAGGCAACGAATGGGGGAAGAAACTTTTCCGTGATCGGGTATTATGCAGGGAATGCTACGGATATCAACCAATATCCCACAAATTACCTGACACATATCATTTATAGTTTTTGTCATCTAAAAAACGGGGAGTTGCATGTTGATAACCGGGCAGACACAAACACTATTAATGCCCTGCTTAATTTGAAAAAAAAGAATCCTGCCTTAAAAGTGATTTTATCCTTAGGCGGTTGGGGTGGCTGCGCTCCCTGTTCCCCGGCATTTTCTACAGAAGAAGGGCGCCGGCGATTTGCATTATCGGCAAAACATTTATTAGAATATTTTGGGGCAGATGGGATAGACCTGGATTGGGAATACCCGGCTATTGCCGGCTACCCGGGCCATCCTTTTATGCCAGCAGATAAACATAATTTCACGTTGCTGATTCAGGAGCTGCGATTGGTGTTGGGAAAAAATTTGGAGATAAGTTTTGCTGCCGGCGGACTATCAAATTTTTTAGATAGTTCTGTGGAATGGGAAAAAGTTGTACCCCTGGTAGATAAAATAAATTTAATGACCTACGACCTGGTGAATGGCTTTAGTACGGTGACCGGGCATCATACGCCTTTGTATTCCACTCCCGCCCAGGCGCCTTCAGTGGATCAAGTTATTCACTATCTGGACAAGTTGGGTGTTCCCCGAAATAAACTTGTCCTGGGAGCCGCTTTTTATGCCCGTGTTTTTGATGTGTTTAAAAATGAAAACAAGGGATTGTACCAGCCTGGGAAATTTAATTATGGCATTTCCTATAAACACCTGGACACGACTTCATTGAAAGAGCAGGGTTTCCAGTATTATTGGGATACGATAGCAGCAGCGCCCTATATGTATAGTCCGTTAAAAATGCAAGTGATCAGTTTTGATGATACTCATTCCATTTATCTTAAAACAAAATATGCACAGGATATGGGGCTCAATGGAATCATGTTTTGGCAACTTGCCGATGATAAAACACAAAATGGCCTGTTGACTGTCATTCATCAAACTCTTATGGAATAACTCCTGTAGTAACATTTAATAAATTTGTAAAATCATCGGAATTTTCTTATCTTACTCTTAAAGCTTGACTTCGTTTCATTTCTGGCAAGGTTTTAGGGCGAAGTGCAGGCAAATTATTCATCTTAAAAAGTAACACATATGAGTAAGCAAAAATTATTAGCCGGTATTTTACTGGGAGCTGCAGCAGGTGCCGTTTTAGGTATTTTATTCGCACCGGATAAAGGTTCCGAAACCCGCAGAAAAATCGGGGAAAAGAAAGACAAACTGGCCGGAAAAGTGAAAGATAAGTTCAATGACCTGGTGGATACAGTTTCTGATAAAGTGGAATCTGCCAAACACAGCATGCAGGAATGGAAACAAAAAGGAAAAGAAAGATATGCCAACCTGCATACTGAGTCAGAAGAGCTTAGCTAAATCATTTCAGTTTTTTTTATCTTATAAAAGGTTGCTATTATTCAAAGCAACCTTTTTTAATTTTCCAGTTTTGTGAGAAAGTCCTTTTTAATATTATTCCAGACATGATCAAAACTACCGTTTGGTGATTCTTTCCAACCAGTTATAACCTGTTGCATTTTTTCCTGCCGGTCTGCCTTGGAAGATGCAAAAAATGACTGGATAAATTCTTTGTCTTCTTCAAAAGCTGCTTTATTGTAAATTTCTTTCAGCATTTTTTCCTGTTCTATAGTCGATTGTACCATAGATTTTTCCAAGCCTTCCCGCTGCACAACTTTCTCATCATACGCGCCATTGGGCAACAGGGTTTTGGCAATTACCGGCATGAGCTCTATCAACACTAATATGATCACAAGCAGGTAATACCGGAATTGAGCAGCACTATTATTTTTAATAAGGTTATGCAATGCCTCTATCCGGGTGAGGAAGCCATCATTGAGCAATGTAGTAAAGGCAGCCATTTCTGTTTGTTGTGCCTGTTCTATTTTCTGCAATGCACTGTCTATAGATAGTGTTTGAAGGGTAGCCTGCTTTTGCAGGATGGAGTAAACACTGTCCAGTTTCAAATATTCCTGTTCTTTTGCTTTAGCAATTTCTTTCAGGCCTACTTTTCCACTCCCGCCGCTTCCATCCGTTTCAGCAATAAAATTATTCCGGGCGGTAGCTACTTCATTATATTTTTCCTGCAAAGCCTGCCGGATAGTATTTTTTTGTAATAACAATTCATTTCGACTGGTGGCATATAATGCATCTTGTTTTGCTTTTTTATCTTTTACTTTTTGCTCATTATCCATTGAAATCTGTACATGGATTTCTTTATTGAACAAATACAATAAGGCCGGTTGGGCCATAAAGGTACCGATAGTAATGGCTAAAATCCCCCGGAATAAGAGGGGCAGAAATTTATGTTTGTTATTTGCATGGATACCTTTGATCAATGCCCTGTCAATACCGAGAATGATACCACCCATGAACAGGCCCAAAAGGAGAGCGGGTACAACTTGTGTGACTACTGTATAAAAGAAATATGTCCAGGCGAGTGTGGCAAAAAGCCAGGTACCTAAAACGGCAAAGCCGGTAATGGCATAGCGGTTCCGGTCAATTTTGCATTCATGGATAAGTTCTTCTTCTGCCGTGGCTAACCACCAGAGGAAGCGGGTAAAATTTGATGCATGATACGCATCCCTTTGCGCAAGGGCATGATTAGTAGGCTGCATAGCAGGTAATATTTGTAAAAAATGAAATTGGTTAAAGAAAGGAATGATAAAGAAACGAAACTCTCTTTGAAAAATTTCTAAAACAAGAGGTCAAAGTGTGAATTTTTGGTGAAAATGCCGGTTTTACCGTTTAAAATTGTAATCCCGTGAAATGCGTATGGTTCATTACCTTTGCCGCTCAATTTTTTGATCTTGTATGAAAACGGATAAGAATACCATTATTGGTTTTGTATTGCTGGGTTTATTGTTTTTTGTTTTTTTCTGGTACACCAATAAGCAAACACTGGCCCTGAAAGAAACAGAAGCGCGCATTAAAGATTCAACCGAGAAAGCAAATGCAGCGAAAACAAAACCAATAGATACCCTTGCCGTACGATTAGATTCATTACGCCGGGATTCTCTAAGTAAAGTTTCCGAAGCTGGTGATTTTGAAACAGCTGCTACCGGTAAAGAAATCCTGAGTACAGTAGAAAATAATTTGATGAAAATTGTTTTCTCCAACAAAGGGGGGATGCTCAAAAGTGTGCAGTTGAAGAAATATAAACAAATGGATAGCATGCCGGTTATATTGAGTGGTGGACCCGGAGACATGCTGGGTTATAGTATCAATACAAGTCCAAATCATGCAGCGCTTACTTCATCCCTGTTTTTCAATGCACCGGTCATCACCAAAAATCCGGATGGATCACAAACGGTTACCTATAACCTGGCAGGAAATGCCGGCCAAAGTATTGTGCACCAGTTTACGATTCCGGCTGCTGATTATATGATTGATTGGAATATCCAGTTGAATGGAGCCGATAAATTGCTAACACAAAATGCGATGAACTTTCAATGGAAACTGGAAATGCACCAACAGCAATTATCGCATGCCTATGAAGTGCAGCAATCCCGCCTTTGCTATTTTGATAAAGATGGCTTTGATTATAGCAGCGCGATGTCAGGAACCACCAAAGACTTTGAAGTCCCAACAGAATGGGTCTCATTTAAACAGCAATTTTTCAACAGTACCTTAATTGCAAAAAATAAGTTTGCAACCGGGAAGGCACAAATGACATTGTTGCCCGATACGACCAACCAGTTATTTACCACTACCGCCAACCTGAAGTTGCAGGTACCACAGGCATCGCAAGCCACGATTCCCTTACAATTGTATTATGGCCCGAATGATTTTGGCTTGCTGAAGAAATACAATAATGGCATGGAAAATATTGTAGATCTTGGCAGTGGTATTTTCTCTTTTGTAAAATATATTAACCGGGGATTTATTATCCCGGTATTTAATTTCCTGGCTTCCTTTATTGGCAGCTATGGTTGGGTTATTGCATTGCTCACCATCTTTATCCGGTTGGTAACTTCCCCGTTGACATATTCCAGCTATTTGAGTGGCGCTAAAATGCGAGTGATGAAGCCGGAACTGGATGAATTGAAAAAGAAATTTGGGGATAACCAGCAGGGCTTTGCCATGGAGCAAATGAAATTATTCCGCGAGGCCGGTGTAAACCCCTTGGGTGGCTGTATTCCGGCGTTATTGCAGATCCCGATATTCTTTGCCTTATATAGTTATTTTAGTTCCAATATTGATTTACGGGGCCAGCCATTTCTCTGGGCCAAAGATTTATCCAGTTATGATGTAGTGGCACACCTGCCATTCTCTATACCATTGGGCTTTGGTGATCATATCAGTTTGTTTACACTGACAGCCGTAGCAACCAGCTTCCTGATATCCTTGTACAATATTAATATGACCCCGCAACAGAGCAATCCGGCGATGAAGTATATGCCTTACTTTTTCCCATTCATCTTGTTGTTTGTTTTTAACCGGTTGCCATCGGCGCTCACCTGGTATTATACCGTATCGAATGTAATTACCCTGATCATCCAATTTATTATACAGAAATATATCATTGATCATGATAAAATTCTGGCACGTATAGAAGAAAAAAGGAAAGCGCCTAAGACAAAGAGTAAATTCCAGGAACGTTATGAACAAATGATGGAACAGCAGAAAAAATTAAAGGAGATGAGCCAGAAGGGGAAAAAATAACAGCATTCCTTTACTTGTCACATTTTCTGAAGATACAGTGTATCGGAATTTCAGGAGAAACTAAGGGATGTTATCAATAGTTTTTTAATTTTCCAGTAATTTTCAAAAGCGAAATAAAATCAAACTGCTGAAGAGCCGGTATAAAATATTGCTCAATTATATAATAGGCCCTCTATTATTTATTGTTTTATCGTTTGCCATTTATGAAAAAGTAAAAGGACAAACTACCCTTGCACAATCCAAAGCATTAATGGAAGATGCTTTTTCTGCAAAGAATGCCTGGGCGCTTGCTCTTTTATTTTTTCTCATGTTGGCCAATTGGGGTATTGAATCAAAAAAGTGGCAAATTTTGGTTCGGCCCGTTGAAAAAATCAACCTGTTTCGTGCTTTCCGGGCTGTGCTTTCCGGTTTATCTCTTTCCTTATTTCTGCCCAACGGGATTGGTGATTATGCAGGAAGAATAGTATATATGCAGGAAGGTAACCGCTTACGCTCTGTAGCATTGACTATTGTAGGCAGTATCAGCCAGGTATTGGTAACATTCATCGCCGGTATCTTCGGCCTGTTTTATTTACGGCATTTCACCTGGAGCCAAACGGTACAATTAGAAGGTTTGTCCTTGTTTTGGATGGATGGCATTATGTACATCGTCATACTGGGAACCTTGATATTATTGTTGATATATTATAAGCTTTCTCGACTGACCGCTTTGATAGAAAAGATTCCTTTTCTGGAAAAATATACCTATCTGATTGAAAGTGTGGAAACCTTTCACCATAAAGAATTAACAAAAATCTTAATATTATCGGTTACCCGGTTTTGTGTTTTTGTCGGACAATATTTATTATTGCTTCATGTTTTTAATGTGGAGGTATATTGGCTGGATGCGATTTGCACAACCTGTGTATTGTTTCTTGTCCTGGCGATATTACCTACGATACCCTTGGCGGATCTGGGTTTGCGGGGAGAAGCAGGCTTACAGTTATTCGGTATCATCAGTACCAATGCCCTTGGTATCATTGCCACTGCAGCAGGTATCTGGCTGGTCAACCTGATAATACCTTCCATTTTTGGCAGTATGTTTATGTTGGGTATTCGAATTTTTAGAAATAGGAAAGATGAATAAGTTAATCTTCATACTTTGTTCCAGTTTTTTTACTACATCATTAAATGCCGGTGATGATTTCTGCGGGATTCGTAACAGGTCATTCCTTTCCGGTGAATCCATCACGTATAATGTGTATTATAATGTGGTGGGGATTTATGTAAATGCAGGAACAGCGGTATTTTCCGTAAACCTGGAAAAGTTAAATAATAAACCCGTTTATCATGTGGTTGGTACCGGCCGGTCGAATTCCAGTTATGACTGGATCTTTAAAGTGCGTGACCGGTATGAAACATTTTTTGACACGCTCAATTTGCAACCGTTGAAATTTATTCGCAGTGTGGATGAAGGTGGGTATAAAAAAAATGAGAATGTGGTATTCAATCAACAAACCAATACGGCCATTACCAATGATGGTGTATTTAAAGTACCGAATTGTGTGCAGGATGTGATGAGCTCAATCTATTATGCCCGGAATATTGATTTTAGTAAGTACAAAGTGGGTGATAAAATTCCTTTTTCTATGTTCCTCGACAATGAAGTGTATAATTTATACCTGCGTTACCTGGGGAAAGAAGATGTAAAAACAAGATATGGTTCATTCCACGCTATCAAATTCAAACCTCTTCTAGTTAAAGGAACCATTTTTGAAGGCGGCGAAAAAATGACTGTTTGGATTTCTGATGATCCCAACCATATTCCTTTACGCATAGAAAGCCCGATTGCAGTAGGCAGCATCAAAGTTGATATGATGCAAACCCGGAATTTGCGTTACCCACTCAGCTCCCTGAAAAAATTCAGGTAAGTATATTTTTCATTTTGCCAGATCCTGGCATATACAGGGAAGGCAGACGAGATAATTATTCGATCATCAACCCGGGAAATTTATATGAATCAAGTATTCACTTGCCTGCAATGGATAGATTTGAAATTACTTCTTTTGCCGAATTGTAAATTTCTAATTCCACTGATTTAGATATCGGCAAGCCGGAACTGCTTATCAGGTCGTATGCCTTTTTCCGTTTGTTGTAAGGTGCAACATTCCACAACCGGGTCATGCTCGAAAAAGAGGATATAGTCATTCGCTATGGCTTCCTGTAAAAATGTTTTCTTTTCCTGCAGGGTTTTTAATGGGAACATATCATAGGCCATAACATACGGAATAGGGATATGAGCCATTGATGGCAACAGGTCGGCCATGTACACAATAGTTTTTCCTTTATACCGTAATTGAGGCAACATCATAGCATCGGTGTGGCCATTGACAAATCGTACATGGAAATTTTCCGTAAATGCAATTCCTTCTTCATGCGGGATAAATTGTAACTGCCCGCTTTCCTGGATGGGTAAAATATTTTCTGAAAGGAAAGAAGCTTTTTCCCGGTCATTGGGTTTGGTGGCCCAGTTCCAATGTTGTTCATTACTTATATAACGGGCATTTTTAAAAGCTGGTACATAGGCATCTCCTTCCCGGGTGATACTGCCACCGCAATGATCAAAATGCAGATGGGTGAGGAAAACATCCGTAATATCATTTTTATGAAAACCATATTTCGCCAATGATGTATCCAGGCTGTCATCGCCATGTAAATAATAGTGACTGAAGAATTTTTCACTTTGCTTATTGCCAATACCATTATCTACCAATATTAACCGGTTCCCGTCTTCAATCAGCAGGCAACGCATTTCCCAGCTACACAGATTATTTTCATCTGCCGGGTTTAATTTTTGCCAAATACTTTTGGGCACGACACCAAACATGGCGCCCCCATCTAATTTAAACCGCCCGGTAGGAATAGAATACATTTTCATGCCTGCAAAGTTAAGGCTTCCCGTTGTTTCTTTTCTTTATGCAAAGTGGAATATAACCAGGCCAATCCAATGAGGAAAAATACGATCAGGCTTAATACAGAGTTTTTCATGCTGCCGGTTAATTCTTCTATCAATCCAAAACTCAACATCCCTATCACTATTGCTACTTTCTCTGTGAGGTCATAATAACTAAAATACGAAGCGGTATCTTTTGTTTCGGGCATGAGCTTGGAATATGTGGAGCGGCTCAATGATTGAATCCCGCCCATAACAAGGCCAACAGCCGTTGCCAACGCATAAAACCAATATTCCGGATCACCGCCGGTTTCTTTATAATATGCCGTATAATAGGCGGCTACACAAATCAAAATCCAGAACACCACAACACCCATCAGCACTTTGATATTACCAAAATGTGCGGATAACCGGCTCATGAGCATAGCACCCAGGATCGCCACCAATTGTATGACCACCACGGTGGCAATTAGTTTCGTATCATCCAGGCCGAGTAATTTGCTGCCAAATAAAGTTGCGGCCAGCATCACGGTTTGTACACCCATACTATAAAAGAAAAATGCCCGCAGGAATCGTTTCAACGTAGGCATTTTTTTTACTTCATCATAGACTTTCTTTACTTCAATAAATCCGGCTTTTAGGATACTTCCATTTGAAGCATTTTTTCGGGGGGCATTGGGTAATACGGCAAATGTTATTTGTGCAAAACCAAACCACCAGATACCAACCAATAAAAAGGTAATGCGGGTGGCGAGTAACTGATCTGCAATAAATAAGACCAGGGCAAAACCAATTAATTGCAAAATCACGCTACCGATATAACCGAAAGAAAATCCCTTGGCGCTGATTCGGTCCTGGTCTTCCGGTGCCGCAATTTCCGGCAGATATGCATTATAAAAAACCAGGCTTCCCACATAGCCCATGGCCGCCAGCATGAAACAGGAAATGCCTAACCATAGATTGGCGCCATTAAAAAAGTAGAGCATCGTGCAACCAAATGAGCCGATATAGCAGAAAAAACGCATAAAATTTTTCTTGTTGCCACGGGTATCGGCAATGGAAGTGAGGATCGGGTAGAGTATAGCGATCAGGAGATACGCTGCTGCAAGACTGTAATCATATAATGAGGAATTAACAAATTTCCGGCCGAGAAAAGGGATGATCTCGGAGCCAAATTCCTTTTTTGTAACTGCCGTAAAATAAATGGGAAAAAAAGAAGTAGTAATGACCAGGCTGTAAACACTATTTGCCCAGTCATACATTGCCCAGCCGGTAATGATTTTCTTGGAAGCAGTCTGCATGTAGTGGGGTTTAGATTTTTTAAAGATAAGTGACAATTTCAAATACGTACTAAATTTTCGATTTTTGGAAAAAACAAAACTGTCGCTTGGTAAAACAAATCATTGGATATGACAATATGAATTCAATATTTTTCTTGTTGATTTGAATGATTTGTTCTTAATTTACTCAGTTTAAAAACCAAATAGGTTCTTATGAGAATACTCCCTTTCCTGATCTGTTTGTTGGTAACTACCGGATTGATTCTTCTTTTAAATACACCGTTACGAATCGGTGATAGTCATACACCCCGATTAGGGTATTTTCTTTCCCCACAACAAGGTTTTTGGCAAAATGCGGAGCCGGATTCGCTTGACCTGACGGAAACGCTTTCTGTTAATGGTTTACAGGGAAATGCCACAGTGTATTTTGATGAACGCCTGGTGCCACATGTGTATGCGGATAACGAACATGATGCCATTTTCCTGCAGGGTTTTTTACATGCTAAATTCCGCCTTTGGCAAATGGACTTTCAAAGTGATGCTGCCGGTGGCCGGTTGAGTGAAATCATGGGAGATAGCAGTAATGGTACTAATTTCCTGTATATCGACCGGTTCTTCCGCCGACTGGGTATGGTATCCGGTGCAGAAAAATCATTAGCAGCGATGGAAGCTGACCCGCAGACAAAAGCTTTCCAGGATGCTTATACGGAAGGGGTGAATGCTTATATCAGCCGGTTAAAAGATAAAGACATTCCCTTTGAATACAAATTACTGGATTATAAACCGGAGAAATGGACCAACCTGAAAACTGTATTGTTCATGAAGTATATGGCTTATGACCTGGCGGGTTTTGAACAGGACTTTGAAATGACCAATGCAAAATCTGTTTTTTCTAAAGTACAAATGGCCACCTTATATCCATATGGCCAGGATTCACTGGATCCAATCATTCCAAAAGGAACAAAATTCAGTCCCGCTGCTTTTTCCATGCAACCGCCTGCCGGAGCGGATTCGCTTTATTTCCACTTTAAAAAAGACAACAGCCGTACTGATTCTATACTGCAGCCCGATAAAGATAATGGCAGTAATAACTGGGCAGTGGCCGGAACGAAAACACAAAGTGGCCGGCCCATTCTATGCAATGACCCGCATCTTGGATTGAACCTTCCGGCACTATGGTATGAAATGCAGATCAAGACTCCTGAGTTGAATACGTATGGCGCTTCATTTCCCGGTGCACCGGGTATAATTATTGGTTTTAATGATAGTTGTGCCTGGGGTTTTACCAATGCCATGCGGGATGTGCGCGATTATTATGAAATTCAATTTAAAGACAGTACCCGGCAAGAATATTGGTATGATAGTGCCTGGGTAAAAACAACATTTCGCGATGAAATAATTAAGATCAAAGGCAAGCCGGATCATGTGGAGCATATAGCAGAAACTAACTGGGGTCCTGTAATGTATGATAAAGATTTTCCGGACAAATTACAGACCGGGAAATCATATGCCTGTTATTGGCAGGCACAGCAGGGTAGTAATGAGATGCATACATTCCGGAACCTGGATTATTCCAAAAATTTTGATGATTACCTGGAAGCGTTGAAGGGGTATGCCTGCCCCGGCCAGAATATGATTTTTGCCTGTAAGCGGGGTGATATTGCGATCAAACAAAACGGAAAATTTCCGGCAAAATGGCGGGGACAGGGAGATTTCCTGATGCCCGGGGAAAATGATTTGTATGCCTGGCGTGGCTTTATTCCGGATAGCGCCAATATACTTATGCATAATCCGGAGAGAGGATTTGTCAGTAGCGCCAATCAATATCCATATGATACTTCCTATCCGTATTACCTGGGTGGAGTTTATCCGGTTTACAGAGGCTACCTGATAAACCGGGAATTAAAAGCTATGCAAAATATTTCCGTTGCGGATATGCAGGCTTTACAGACAAATAATTACAATGTGTTCCAGGAAATAGCCAGACCTTTATTAGAAAAATATATAGATCGTTCCGGCCTTTCAGGTCTTGAACAAAAATATTTGGACTTATATACATCCTGGAACCTGCAGAATAATGCCGATGAAGTAGGACCGTCTATTGAAAAAGTATGGTGGGATAGTTTGATGACAACGGTTTATGCGGATGAATTTGCACAAACGGATTTACCCTTACCCTGGCCGGAAAAAAGTACATTGCTCGACGGATTGTTGAAAGATACAACATCCTATATTTTCCTGGATGACATTCGCACAAACCAACTGGAATCTTTACAGGATGATATAACGAAAGCATTTAAAAAAGCTGTACCTGTTTTAGATAAAGCTTCCAAAGAAAGTGCATTGCCCTGGGGAACATTCAAAAAAAGTGGTATCCGGCATTTATTACGTATTCCTGTTTTAAGTCGATTGAATTTATTTTCCAGTGGAGGTGAAACAGAAATTAATGCATTGAAAAACTTTCATGGCCCCAGTTGGCGCATGATTGTTGAATTAACGGATTCCACGCAGGCCTATGGTATTTATCCAGGTGGCCAGAGTGGAAACCCGGGAAGTAAGTATTACGACAATTTTATTGATGACTGGGTGGTTGGGAAATATTATCCCTTACTTTTTGTCAAAGAAGAAGTGATCAAAAACAGGCCTAACCTGAAAGGTATATTGACTTTTAAAAAAGCTTAATGCAAATTCTATGAAATTATTATTGAGTATTATACTGGTAGCGCTATTGGGTTTTGCAGCGCCCTTATATTTTCCCTGGTGGAGTTTTGCCATCACTACATTTATTGTATTATTTTTTCTGCATCAGTCACCGGGAAGATCATTTCTGGCGGGATTTGCCGGCATGTTTATATTGTGGGCCGGAAATGCCATTTGGATAGACATGGCCAATAATCATTTATTATCTCAAAAAGTTGCATCCATTTTACCTTTGCAGGGTTCCTATATTTTACTAATTTTCTTAACGGCATTAATTGGCGGCCTGGTGTCCGGTTTTGCTGCATTGACTGCTGCCTATTCCAGGAAGAAGAAAACTGTTTCGTAAAAGGTTTTTATTGCTTTTCCACTAACCTGTTTGTTTTGTAAAATTAAGTTTGATGACATAGTGAATTTATACAATGGAAAAAGGAATGATACAATTTATGGTCGTATTGCAACAGTTTTTTTATAAGCATTTCATTTTTCCTGTAATAGAAATACGACCGGTTCGTCACCAGAATAAGGATAAATAAAAAGAGCAGGATTTCTCCTGCCCTTTTTTGTCAAGGGTTGGTTTTCATCATATTCTTATGGATTCCACCACAGGTGTGTTCCACCATTATCCGGTCCTCCTAACATTTGTATTGCTTTTTGTACGCCTATTGGATTATTGCTTCTTTCATCAGCCGGGAAGTTGATACGGCGAATGAAATCTGTTGTTGAAATTGTACCACCACTATTATTGATTACAACCGGGAAAAGTTTAGGATAACCTGTTCTTCTGAATTCGCTCCAGGCTTCCTGGCCTTCGGGGTACATAGCGATCCATTTTTGTGTGATGATACGTTCCAGTTTTTGCTCCGGGGAAGCTGAATTATCCCATTTGATGGTAATGGTACTCAACCAGGGAGAGCCGGTAAGAATATCATTTTGGCCGGGTGTAATGGCTTTTGGATCAATATACGGTTGAGCTGTGGAGGTACTATTCGTAATATATCCTGATGCATCCAGGCCATATTGCGCAAAGGATGTAGTGATACCTGTTTCATAATCGGTTTGTGCATCACCGGCGCCTGCCCAGCCATAAAGAGCAGCTTCGGCTTTTAAGAACCAGGCTTCTGCGGCCACCATTAACTGAACTTTATTAGGGAATTCAACCATGGTAGAATAATCAGCATAGCGGGAATGATCATCAATATTGATACCATTCCGGATACCTATATACTGGCCGGCAACAGCAGGATCTGTTGCTTTGGTTGCATATTTGGGAAGCCTTGGATCATTATAGCCATTCATTAAGGAGGCCAAAGGAGCGCCCAGGCGAATGTCCCCCCAGGATAAATTGATCACATTTACCGGGTGGGTATTGGTACCTATATCAACTAAGAAATTATCGTCATTGGTGGTAAGTAAACCATAAGGATTAGCCAAAGATTTTTCACCTTCTTGTTTTGCTTTTACCGGATCTACTTTAGATATCCGGATGGCCAGACGCAAACGCAATGTGTTGGCAAACTTGAGCCATTTTTCATTGTCACCACCATAAACCAAATCGAAATTGGTGAGTGTAGGCAACTCATTGTTTTGTACCATAGTGGTAAACACATCAATAGCTGTATCCAGGTCATTGAAGAATGCGTTGTACACGTCTTGTTGTGAATCATAATCAATACTGCCATCCGGATTGATCTGGCCATAATGGGTATAGATAATGGGTCCATAAATATCACTCACCCGGTGCATGGCTTCTACACGCAGGATTTTAGCCCATTGATAGAAAGCTTTGAATTGCGGGTCTGTAGCTTTTTTCAAAACCGCATCCGTATTGTTCATCACATTATTATAAGCCCAATCCCAGGGATAACTATTCCATCCATCGATCAGGTAATAATTGGTATTATTGATATTGCTTTGAAAAGGAGTGGGCGTCATCATATAACCGGAATACACATCGGCAATCAGGTTTTGTTGCAATTGATATGCCCAGGCCGGGTTAGCAATGTAAATAAATAATTGAGCCTGTTTTAAGGGTGAACCGAGATTTTGATAATCCACCTCCAGTTGGTTATCAGTCACACCTAACGGGTTGGTATTATATTTCTCAAAATTCTTTGTACAGCCCACAAAGGAAGCAGCAACTAGAAGGATAGTGGCTGCCAGGGATATTTTTTTTATGGTATGTTTCATTTTTATTTTTTATTTATGGGTCAATTAAAATCCAATATTCAGTGAAAGGCCAATGCTTCTGGTAGAAGGTATGCTAAATGTTTCAGTACCCTGTAAACCATTATTGGTAGCCATAGAAATTTCCGGATCAAACGGCGCTTTCTTGGAGAAGAAGAACAGGTTTCTGCCAATAAGGGAAACACGCAAATTCCGCATCCATTTTGATTTTACCGGAAAATTATAGGCTAATACTAATTCACGCATACGGATATTGGTGGCATCATACATGTAATATTCAGAAATACCATCCCGGCCGCCAACAGCCTGGTAGAAAACCTGCGGGTCAATAGGTCCATTGAATTTTGTACCATCTTCATATACAGCATTAATATACACACCGCCTGCATCGCGGGCATCGGCTGTGGCTTTTGTATCGCCCAGCTTATCCAATATGGCTTGTGTAACACTCATTACTTTTCCTCCAAAGCGTCCATCAATCAGGAAGCTCACGGTGAAATGTTTGAAGTCAAAGGAGTTGGACCAGCCCAGTGTATAATTCGGATTCGGATTGCCCAGGTATTTCAGGCCGGCATCACCCACCTGCGTATTTGGATCTGATCCTTTGAGCGGCGCCCCATTGGCATCCACCACAATATTACCATATGCATCGCGCTCAAAGAAACGGCCATAAATATCACCCCATGAACCACCTACTACAATATTGGATGCATATAACAAGTTCCCAATTCCGGTCAGTGTATAATAAGAACGCCCTACATGTAACTGATCATTGGAAAGGCTGATAATTTTATTTTTATTCAACGCATAATTCAGCGTTGTATTCCAGGTTATGGATTGGGTTTTTATAGGCTGTGCATAAATGGAAACTTCCACACCCTGGTTCCGGATATTCCCGCCATTAATGAAATAGGTAGAATAACCAGATCCGTTTGGCGCACTTACTTCAAGATATTGATTGTAGTTGTTATTTTGATAGTAAGTGGCATCTATGCCCAATACATTATTGAAAAACCTGAATTCAAAACCGGTTTCAAATGACCGGTTATCTTCCGGTTGAAGATAGGTGCCGGGATAAGGTGCAGCCCCATTATAACTGGTAGGTTGTGAGTTATCAAAATTTACATAATAATTCGGCGGGAAAGTAGAATAGGCATTAACATCATTACCTACTTTGGCATAAGAGATCCTCAATTTGCCAAAGCTGATGAATTCCGGTAGATGTGTCATTTCACTCAGGATCAGGTTCAGGCCGGCTGAATAGTATAAATATCCTTTTCCTGCTACCGGTGTAAAAGCGAAGGTTGAGGACCAGTCATTACGTGCACTCAGGTCAAGGTATAAGAATCTTTTATAATTCAGGGAAGCGGTTGCAAAAACAGATTGTACCTGGCGATGTACAATATTCTGAGAGAGTGAAAGGTAATTGGGTTGAATATTTGAGATTTGAAAAATATTGGGAATATTCAGACCCGGGCCACCCGTTTTGGTACCAAAATTATTACTATTAGATTTTTCATCTGTGATACTGGTACCAATTGTAGCATTGATGCCAATATCATCACTTAAATCACGCGCACCGGATAACAGCAGGTCACCATACAATTGTGTATTATTGGCTTTGATCAAAGAGTAACCACCATTGGTGCCGGTTAATACGGGGGAGGTAGTGGCATAGCTTTTCACATCAATATCATTGTATAATTTATCGAGGTTGCCGCGTGCCTGGATGCTCAGCCAGCTATTGATCTGGTATTTAAATGAGAGGTTTGTATATATACGATTCAATGTATTCTGGCTTGGGTTACGATACAGTAGCCAGTAAGGGTTTTGTTGATCTTCAGTGGCATTCCAGCCTTTATCATAATTTACATCCCACCAATTTTGTGTGTTTGTATTGCGCAGGGTGGAATATATTTCATAGTTGGTTTTATACTGATTAAAATCAATACCACGGGGCAATTCATATAAACCTGCTAATGGGTTATCATATACACCACTGGCCGGCCGGTTATGTGCATTTTGATTCATGTACAATACATTGAAGTCGGCAGTGAGTTTATCATTGAAAAATTTAGCTGTTTCCCTGAAATTTAAATTGTGTTTCTTCAAATCAGAGGTAGGCACAATTCCTTTATTGCCGGTATAAGAATAAGAAAAATAAGTTTGTGCTTTATCCGTACCACCAGACAATGCAATGGAGTTAAAAGAGGTAATACCAGTTTGGAAAAAATCCGTAACATGGTTTTTAGCATTAACTATACTGCCCCAGCTTTCAATTGAACCCGGGCTACTGGCAGAGCCGGGAACTGTTTGCCCATATTTAAATTGCAAAGGCTCTTCATATAGTGGGTTATCAAATGTGAGAGAAGAAGATACATCCACTTTGGTCACCCCGGCTTTCCCTTTTTTTGTGGTGATGACAATAACACCATTGGCTGCGCTACTTCCGTACAAGGCGGCCGCTGAGGCACCTTTCAAAACAGTAACACTTTCAATATCATCCGGGTTCAGGTTGGAAATGCCATCACCGCCATCGATACCCACGGGTCCAACGGACTGGCCCCACTCATCGGAAGGCTGGGCAGGTGAGAAGTTAACCAGGGGCACCCCATCAATTACGTATAATGGCTGGTTCTCACGGGTTGATTTATTCCCCCGTAAAATCACACGGGTAGAACCACCAATTCCGGAAGCGCTTTTTGAAATGGTTACACCGGCCACACGGCCTGTCAGGTTATTTATAAAATTAGCATCCTGTACATTGGTTAAATCTGCATTTGATACTTTTTGAACAGCATAGGTCAGGCTTTTGGACTGACGTTGAATACCGAGTGCAGTTGTTACCACCACATCTTTCAACTGGGTTTGGATTTCTGTTAGAGATACAGTCAGGTCGTGGTCTTGTCCTATTGTTATTTCTTGGGCTTCATATCCGACATAAGAAAATACTAAAACATCGCCTTCATTGGCATCAATTTTAAATGATCCGTCGGTACCGGAATATACGCCCTTATTTTTTCCTTTAACGGTAATGCTTACACCTTGTAAGGGGGTTCCATTTTTATCACTCACTTTACCGGTAATTATTTCAAAATACGTAAAGAAGGAAGCTGTATTTTGAATAGAAATTTTTTGCAGATCGGAAATCCTGATAGCAGAAATTTTCTTTTTGTTATCCGGTATAATGACAAATGTATTTTCAGAAACTTTTTTATACACAAGACCGGAGCTTTTCAACACTTCCTTTAGAATTTGTTCCGTGCTTTGATTGCCGTCCGGGATAGGGTTAACCTGTGTTTTATCTATTCCTTTTTCGGAAAAGAGAAAATAAACACCCTTGGTTTTGTTTAATTGTTTCAGGACATTAAACAAAGTTTGTTTTTGGGTATCCTGGCCGGTATTATCCGCCAGGTTGATCCCGTTGCCTCCATTGGGTTTGTTTCCCATAGCAAAGGCATCTTTACTTTGTGAATAGCCGGGAAGGGCAAAAAGCAACTGGGTTGCTATTGCCAGGCAGACTAAATGAAACGTGCTTTTTGTTTTTCTCATTTGTTGCAGATTTTATATTATAATTGTTTGAACTCAGGGTTTAGTTATAAAAATTTGATCATCTTTTCGTTCAATTTTAAAATTCATTGTCGCTTCAAATGTATTCAGTAATACATCCAGATTATTATTGGGTAATATACCCGTGATGGGTTCGTCCTTCAGTGCGGAATCTGTTATTACAATATGTACATCATATTGCTCATTGATCATATCGATTGCTTCAGATAATGGGGTATTGTCAAATACCAGTTTGTGGTCTTTCCAGGCAAGCGTCTTTTCGCGTTGTGGGGTTAATTCGTGTATTGTATTTTTCATTATTTCCACAAATTGCCCCGGCTGCATAATAATTTTTTTCCCATCTTTAGTTTGGAGTGTGACACTGCCTTCATCCAGGAACACCTGGGTTCTGATGGCTCCGCTCACCACGTTGAATTTTGTACCTGTAACAATTATATCACAACTTTCCGTATGAACAATAAAGTGGCTTTTGTTGGTTGTCTTTTTGATATGGAAATAGGCTTCACCTTTTAGCCAAACTTCCCGGGTTTTTTCTTTATCCCAGTTTTTTTTATAGTCAATTTGGCTTTTGGCGTTCAAAGTTACTTCTGAGCCATCCGGTAGAATCTGGGAAGAATACCCGCCAGCTAACGTCTGAACTTTAGTTACTGCAGGACGGGAAATAAAATAAATGAATGTTGTCAGGCCAATTAATAAAAATGAAGCAGCCAAACCAAGCAAACGTTTGTTTTTGTAAAAAGGAAGGGTACGGGTTGAAGAGGGGAAAATGGATTGAATGAGTTGGTTTTCCGCATAGGATTGTTTTACGGTATTCGGTTTTTCAATTATAATAAGTTGTTCAAAAATCGTTTTTGCCTCGGCGGCCAGTGCGCTATGCTCCGGATTTTCCTTTGTCCAGGCATCCCAAAGGGTTGTGGCAACTGTCTTTTCTCCTCGCAGCCAGCTAATAAAACTTTCTTCAAGAAGCAGTTCTTCTGCCGATTTATATTCCTGATCCATATGAAAGATTGTATTTAAGTGTACCGTTTGTAAATTTTGTAACTATAAAGCATCAAATTTTCTTTATTTATTTGAAATTTGTTGCCTACTTTGAGCAAGTTGGACAAATTTGTTTGAATTTTTCTCAAGCCTCTTTTTCGGAATACAATCCTATATGCCGGCAGCATTTACGAATGAAAATGAATTCAGATTTTTTTTCAGGGAGTACTACCCCAAGTTGTATAGTTATGGCTATAAAATAATTCAGCAACACGAGGCCCTGGAAGACTGCCTCCAGGAGTTGTTTACGGAGATTTGGAGAAATACGGCTAAAACAGACATCAAATCAATGAATGCTTATTTATATAAATCCCTCCAGTATAAATTATTTAAACACCTTGCTAAAGAAAAAAAGTTAGCCACACAATCTACTACAGATTTTAATTACCCATTTGAAATCAATGCTGATACCCTGCTTCTTCAAGAAGAAGAAAATACAGAACGTGTTGCCCGGGTTATCAAACTTATGGAACACCTGAGTGCCCGTCAACGGGAAATCATATACCTGAAATTTTATAAATACCTCTCTTATGAAGAAATCAGTGAGATAATGCAAATCAGTTACCAGGCTGCCCGGAATTTACTTAGCCTGTCTTTAAAAACATTGCGAAAAGCCATGCAGGAAAATTAAACTTTCTCATAAAAAGAAAAAAAAGAGACTGAGTATTCAGTCTCTTAGTGTTATTTATTTATGGCTTCGGCGCTATGGCGATAGCAGCTATATCAGAAGCATCGTATCCTTGCAACCGGTTGGTGCCATCTGTATGTGTGGCCCATAAATAAATGTACTCGGCAAATGCAGCCTGCGGACAAGTGCCCAACAATTCATTTACATCAAACTGTTTTTGATAAAAATCTTCTATGGCAAAGCCATGATCCGCATCCATTACAGATGATTTGCTATAACCATTATCCGGAATAGAAGCTAATTGAGCCGCATTGGCGACTGTAACAGGGTTACTGTTTCCTTTGGTAACGGTAAAACTGTAATAGCCAAAATTTTGCGGGTGACCGCCAAAGTACCGTAAAGTAGCCTTATGGTTTACTTCATCAAAGTAACCAAAACCACACTCAGTATCTGTAGTTCCAGTACCTACCAGTGCATCGATTACATTTGCATAACATTTTTGATTATCTATGCGCATGAAAAAACGAAATGCGGAAGCCTGGGTACCTGATTTGATAAGATAGTTTTCAGCTAAACCATCTGCCTTTATGGTTACTTCATGCGGATCCATAGGCGGTGGATCACCAGCTTTACGGGTGACCACGTAAGTTTCTGCTGGTACATTCACCACATTGCCGGCATTATCTGTCAACTCAAAAACAAACTCATACAAACCATTACTGAAATTGGGTGAATTAACATATATGGAATAGGTATCTAATTCATACCACAAAGCAGTTGGTTCAGGTACATCATCCGTAGCATTTACATGAGGAATTTTATATTTTGGAACGGTGCCATTATAATCGGCTCCCAGACGATAATTTTTTGTTGCAAAATTACCATCCGGTAATTCATACCTGTATGGCTTACCGATTTCCCCTTCCAGGTAATGGAAACTATCTGTTACATCATTTAAAAAAGCATCTTTGATACGCCGGTATTTCCAGCGGTAATGACTCACCGTACTATTTGGAAAGCCGCTTCCAAATTCTACCACAAATGGGAATTGGGAACCAAAGGGACTAATATTATATTCCATACCACCATAGTAAATTGGTTTTAGCCCGATCGCATTTGTTTGATTTCCGCTGGCTAACGTATTTTGCTGGATACTGCGAATAGATGTCGCGGTATTTACATTTTTAATCCAGATAATACTGCCGGGAAGTGGATCACAGGAACAGGGTTTGATGCGGGAGTCTGTCAGGCGAAGGTTTATATCCGTACCACATACATAATCCCAATCAGTTCCACAAGGGATACTTGGTTTGTACACGGTTACCCATTCACCATTAATATTTACTTCTACCCACACATATATATCCGGTTTGTCACTATTACTAAAGTAAAGGTAGTTGTAATCAAATTTCCCGAGGCAATCTGTTTCTACCACAGCGATTTCATCGCATTTGTACAGCCAGGGCCAGAATACAGGCCACCAGCAGATATACGGATGAAATAAGGAAATATTATTAATGATGGTATTTTGTGCTACCGAAAGCGATGGGGATAAAATCCCGCTTTTCACATTTTCGGGTAATGGTGGTAACGAATTCAGGTTGATTGAAGTATTTCTCATACCGGATGTCATCATGGCCGGCCTGATGTTCATGGATTTGCTGAAAACCGGGATATTTGGTACCGGATTTCCAATACCCGGTAACCAGGCAGCCGGGTTTATCGGTGGAATTTTAACCCGGATAGGGCCTGGATCGGGATTAGGAATAGGAATTGGAATCCGAACAACCTCCCGTAAACGGTTAATCAGATCCGATAAAATATAATCAGGCAATTTTGGCCACCACCAAATGATAGGATCCACCTCGCAGATATGCACCCGTGCATGGCATACTGGTAATACCTCTACCTGGTTGTCAATGGTAAAAGATTTTGTAACAGATCCTTTAATGGTACACCAATCGAACGGAAAATGGAGAATGGGTGGAATTTTAGAGACAATAATTTTATTGTCTGCAGAAAGATGGAAAGGTATTTCCTTGGCCCCTGAGCGTGTAAGCAAACTCGCTGTGACAGGCCTACCTGCAATTTCTTTTGGTAACGCATTACCAATAAATAAGCGGGACTTGGCACCTAGTGCTTCCGCCATGGTTTTTAGCTTGGCTTCACCGGAAGATAGCGGGGCCTGTTCAATAAGTTTACCCTGGCTGTCAAGCAGAAAAGCGTGTGCATTTCGTAGTGAATTTTTGTCCACTTTTTCGGTAACAATGGTTACCGCTTTTTGTTTTTCTGGCATTTTAATAGGTTTTAAAATTTGAATAAGAGAGTAAAAGTATTTTTGTAGAAACCGTTCTGGCATGTGATTTTCAACAAATAGGCAGGCGATTTTTCACCGGGTAGAGGTGGAAACGGAGAGTGTATTATCTTAAATTTGGTAAAAAAGAGCAGAAAAAATAAAGTTTCTTCATTTTTATAAAATGAATTCCATACCTTTGCACACCTGAAAAAATAATTACCATGTCCAAAGTTTGCGAGGTTACCGGGAAAAAACCGATACGCGGGAATAAAGTTTCACATTCAAACATTAAAACAAAAAGGCGCTTTTTGCCCAATTTGCAAACCAAGCGTTTCTATTTTGCGGAAGAAGACCGGTGGGTTACTTTAAAGCTTTCGGCAGATTCCATTCGTACCATTAATAAGCGTGGTCTTTCCACTATCATTAAGGAAATGCGTGCCAAAGGAATAAAAATTTAAGTTCAATCATTAATCACAGTATATGGCAAAAAAAGGAAGCAGGGTGCAGGTCATTTTAGAATGCACCGAACATAAGGCAAGCGGCCAACCCGGAACGAGCAGGTATATTACCAAGAAAAATAAAAAAAATACACCGGAACGTATCGAGTTGAAAAAATACAACCCGATCCTGAAACGTGTGACCGTGCATAAAGAAATTAAGTAACCGAGTAATCATTCATCATTCGTAAAATCATTTTATGGCAAAAGCAGCAAAAACCGCGATTAAGACAAAAGACCAAAAAGCCGCCGCCGATGCAAAGAACTGGAGTAAGGTAGTACGTGCTGTACGTAGCCCGAAAACAGGCGCTTATACATTCAAAGAAGCAATCGTACACAAAGACAAAGTGAAAGAATTTTTGTCCGGCAAATAATTTTGTTTCTCTAAATTAATTGAAAAGCTGTTCTGTTTGATATGGAACGGCTTTTTACATTTTTAAACACAGGATACAATATCAGATGGGTATATTTGGAAACTTATTTGGAAAAAAAGAAAAAGAAAGCCTGGAAAAGGGGATGGAGAAAACCAGGACCGGCTTCTTATCAAAGATTACTAAAGCCATTGCGGGAAAAAGCAAGGTAGATGAAGAAGTATTGGATGAATTGGAGACTGCTTTGATATCAGCAGATGTGGGCCTCGATACCACCATTGATATTATTCATCGAATAGAGCAACGCGTTAAGACAGATAAATATGTCAACACGGCTGAACTGAATGCATTATTAAAAGAAGAAATCGCTGCAACGCTAATTGATAGCCCGGTAGATGATGGGCAAATAGAGCAAAAAAAGCCGTATGTCATCCTGATTGTAGGCGTAAATGGTGTCGGCAAAACAACCACCATCGGAAAACTCGCCAATAAATTTAAGCAGGCCGGGAAATCCGTAATTTTAGGTGCAGCCGATACATTCCGTGCTGCCGCTGTGGATCAGCTAACCATTTGGAGTGAACGGGTTGGTGTACCGATAGTAAAACAGGCAATGGGTAGTGACCCGGCTGCCGTGGCATTTGATGCTGCGAAAAGTGCTGTTTCAAAAGAAGCGGATGTATTGATTATTGATACTGCGGGGCGTTTGCACAATAAACAGCATTTGATGGATGAATTGAGTAAAATCAAGCGATCCATTACTAAAGTGATCCCGGATGCACCTCATGATGTGATGCTTGTACTGGATGGTTCCACCGGTCAGAATGCATTGGAGCAGGCCAAACAATTTACTGCAGCCACCGATGTACGTTCCCTGGCCATTACAAAATTAGATGGTACTGCCAAAGGAGGTGTAGTCCTGGCGATTGCACACCAGTTTAAAATACCTGTAAAATATATTGGGGTGGGAGAAAAAATGGAAGACCTTTTGCTATTCGATAAACAGGCATTTGTAGAAACCCTTTTTAGCGGAAGCACACAATAATGAAAACAAAAAAGCCGGTTTTTTACCGGCTTTTTTGTTGGCCTACCTGGATTCGAACCAAGACAGACAGAACCAAAATCTGTTGTACTACCCTTATACTATAGGCCAATCATACCCGGAAAATCCGGGATGCAAAAATAACCGTGCTACCGAAACTTACCAAATGAATTTAAAAAAAATGAGCTTGATTTCGATGTATTTTATATAACCGTTACAGATATTGTCTTAATTAATTTTGTCAATTAAAATGGAAGGACTGTAATTAAAAAAGCCCTGGTAAAAACCAGGGCTTTGTAGCGAGAATGGGAGTTGAACCCATGACCTCCGGGTTATGAATCCGACGCTCTTACCAACTGAGCTACCTCGCCAAACGGGCGGCAAAATTAAGCGATAAATTTTAATTTTTATACTTTCCCGGGATATACTTTTAAAGCTTCTTGCAGGCAATCCATAGCGGCATGTATATCTTCCCGGTTTAGAACATATGCCAGGCGCACTTCCTGTTTTCCCAATCCCTTTGAACTGTAAAATCCGGTAGCCGGTGCCAGCATGACGGTCTGATTTTTATATTGAAAATCTTCCAGGAGCCAACGACAAAATTCATCTGAATCATCTATGGGTAATTTAGCCATGGCATAAAAAGCGCCCCCAGGATTAGGACAAAATACCCCTTCCATTTCATTCAATCTTTTTACCAATACGTCCCGGCGTTCATTGTATTGTGCTTTAGTTTTATCAAAATAATTTGCCGGTAAACCGATTGCAGCCTCTCCGGCAATTTGCCCAAATGTGGGAGGGCTCAATCTTGCCTGGGCAAATTTTAATGCCGCATCCAATAATAATTTATTGTGTGTGATGAATGCTCCAATACGTGCACCACAAGCGCTGTACCGTTTGCTGATGGTATCCATCAGCACAATATGGTCTTTTACCTCATCGAGCATCATGGCACTGAAATGTGCGCCTTCATAACAAAATTCCCGGTATGCTTCATCTGAAAAGAGGTATAAATTATGTTTCAAAATAATTTGCTTCAGGACCTCCAGTTCCGCCCGGCTGTATAAATAACCGGTTGGGTTATTGGGATTACAAATAATAATAGCCCGTGTTCGTGGCGTAATGAGTTTTTCAAAATCTTCAATCGGTGGAAGCGCAAAACCATTTTCGATATGTGCGGTTACCGGTACTACTTTTACACCGGCCGCTATGGCAAAGCCATTGTAATTAGCATAAAATGGTTCCGGTATAATTACTTCATCACCCGGGTCAAGACAGGCCATAAAGCCAAATAATATAGCTTCAGAGCCACCGGTAGTGACAATGATCTCATGGGCACCTACCTGGATACCTACGGAATGATAGTATTCGGCTAATTTATTCCGGTAACTTTCTATCCCCGCACTGTGGCTGTATTCAAGTACTTTGAAATCGGAATGCCGTACTGCATCCAACATGACAGCCGGTGTTTCAATATCCGGCTGGCCGATATTGAGATGAAATACATGGGTGCCTTTTTTCTTTGCGGCTTCGGCAAAAGGTACTAATTTACGAATAGGGGATGCAGGCATTTCCTTGCCCCGTGTACTGATATCTAACGTACGCATAATGAAAGTTTAGAATTTGCAAGTTACGCATTTGATCCGCAAGAACGTTTTGAAAAAACAGTTTTCTTTCAGCCTGCCATATTAAGGGATTCCTTTTGAAATAAAGAATACTTTTCTGTTTTCAAAAAAACAATTTATTTCAAAGTTTGTTGAACTGGAAATGCATATACCATTTAAAATATAATCGGTACCGGATTAATTTTTACGAAAAGCCCATTTCATCAATTCTTTCCAGGTTGGTTTTTTCCCATACATAAGGATACCTGTCCGGTAAATTTTGGCAGCCAGCCAGGTGGTACCCAGGAAGCCGAGAATGAGTAATGCCACACTTAAGAATAATTGCCAGTAAGGGACTACATCTGGTACGCCATGCGCGACACGCGCGATCATTACAATGGGGGATGTTAATGGGAAAATACTACCAAATACTGCGAGACCACTGGATGGGTCATTAACGGCTTTTGTCATAATCACAATAGCAAAAATGATCGGCATGGTAATGGGTAACATTAAACTTTGTGCATCCTGCGGATCTTCATTTACGGCACTGCCCACTGCGGCAAACAGCGCCGAATACAGCAAATAACCGCCCAGAAAATAAAAGATAAAACAAAGGATAATCGTAGGCCAGTCAATCAAAGAAATACTTTGCAGCATACCCGAATCATCGGCCACTGTTTTTATTTGATCCAGGCTTTGTCCCGATCCAAATAAGGAAGGGAATAACATGGCACCAAGCACCCGTGTAAGGATTACCAGGATAATCCAAATGATAAATTGTACCAGGCCCACTGCCCCGATACCGGTGATTTTACCCATCATCAGTTGAAATGGTTTCACACTGCTGACAATCACTTCGGCAATCCGGCTGACTTTTTCTTCCATAACACCACGCATGACCATAGTACCATAAATAAATAAAATAATATAAATCAGGAAACCGGAAATATACCCGACTATGTATCCAACTGTTTCTTTGCCTTCATCATTGGAACCGGCATTTTGAATGGTGGGAAAATTTATTTTCACACCTTGTTGGGCACTATCCAATTCGGCTTTTGAAATATTCAATGATAGCAACCGCTGTTCTTCCAGTCTTTTATTAATGAGTTCCTTTATTGTTTCCCGGGTGATCAGGCCGGCACTTTTTCCCGTTACCACCTGGATACTGTCTTTACCGGTCACCGCCATACTTTTAGGAATAAAAATATAGCCATTATATTCTTCTTTTTTTACTTTTTCCGTCAGGGATTCTACTGTTTCATTTTGTAAGAAGTGAAAATTGATATCATTATCCCCTTCAATTTTGCCATTAAATAAATTGGCATTATCCATCACAGCTATGGCTGTTTTATCACCGGGTTTCACCGAGAAATAAATAATCATGGCATAAAAGCCGAAAATGATCAATGGCAACAAGATCGTGGTAAGCAAAAAAGTTTTCTTTTGTACCCGGCTTAAAAATTCACGCTTTGCTATAAGTAATATCTTATTCATGCACTGTTTTTTTAAATTATTTTTCTATTTCCTGGAAAGACCGGCTGGTAGCATTTGTTCCTTCTACTAATTTGATGAATACTTCATTCAGGGATGGCAGCATTTCATTAAATGAATCTATTTGAATGCCTTTATGAATAAAATATTGCAGTACATCATTGCCTGTATGGCCTTCATTAATTTTTACGGTGAGGATATTGTCTTTTTGATTTAGCAATTGAAATGGCGCCTCCCCATTCAGCTCGGGAGCCTGGCGCAACTGTACGCGGAAAGCATTTTCCTTGAATTGTTGTTTCACATCATGCACAGAACCATCCAGGATCTTTTTACCCAGGTTGATCAGTACAATATGGTCACAGATTTCTTCTACCTGCTCCATGCGATGGGTACTGAAAATAATCGTACTTCCTTTTTGTGCCAGGTCATAAATCTGGTCTTTGATCAGGTTGGCATTGATCGGGTCCAGGCCGCTAAAAGGTTCATCCAGGATGATTAGTTTGGGATCATGTAATACGGTCGTTACAAACTGTAATTTTTGCCCCATCCCCTTACTCAGGTCTTCCACTTTTTTATTCCACCAGCTTTGCATATCCAGGCGGTTGAACCAGTATTTTACTTTCTCCATTGCATCGTGCCGGGACATCCCTTTTAATTGCGCCAGGTATAAAGCTTGTTCACCAATTTTCATTTTTTTATACAATCCCCTTTCTTCGGGCATATAACCGATTTTAATAATATCCCTTTGGGGATTAAATGGTTGCCCTTCAAATAATATATTTCCGTCATCACAATAAAAGATGCCGGTTATCATACGTAACAGGGTTGTCTTGCCCGCACCATTGGGGCCCAGCAGACCAAAGATGCTGCCTGGTTCCAAAGAGAAACTGATATCATCCACGGCTTTCTGCGTGGCATAATATTTTTTCAGGTGTTGCAATTCCAGTAAAGCCATAGCAAAAATTTAAGGCACAAATGTAAGGGAGAATAGTTGTTAAAATCTGAAAGAATCCTAAAGGCATGTTATATCAGAGCAATCACTGCTGTGCAATGGCATCTGCCACTTTTTCACCGTCCATAGCAGCGCTAACAATACCACCGGCATAGCCGGCACCTTCACCACAGGGATATAAATTGTGGATAACCGGATGATGCAGTCGATCCGGTAATCGCGGAATACGCACTGGAGAAGATGTGCGGCTTTCGGTAGCCACAACAATTGCTTCATTGGTAAAATAGCTATTGCCTGAGCGATTCCGTTTGTTCTCACCGAATTTAAGAAATGCTTCCTGTAAAGATTTACTAATAAAGGAGGGGAGAACATCATTTAGTACGGCAGATTGTACGCCAGGTACATAACTACATGGAGGTAAAGAAGTGGAAAATGTATGAGCACAAAAATCCGCCATACGTTGCGCCGGTGCTACAAAGTTTCCGCCACCGGCAGCAAAAGCAGCTTTTTCTACCATAGCCTGGAAATACAAGAGAAGTAGGGGATGGTGTGCATCCAAATTGTTTGGTATTTGTTTTTGTGACTTCATCCAGGCAAGTGCATCCGGAATGGTAACTTCTACCACGATGCCACTATTGGCAAAAGGATTATTTCGTTTACTTGGGCTCCAGCCATTGACCACTAACTGGCCGGCATGTGTTGCCGCCGGCGCAATGATACCGCCGGGGCACATACAAAAACTAAAAACACCCCGTTCCCGCACTTGTGTAACCAGGCTATAACTGGCCGGTGGTAAAAAGGGATCAGTCGTAGCTGCATGGTATTGCAATGTATTAA
This sequence comes from Parafilimonas sp., assembly GCA_039811225.1. Lineage (GTDB taxonomy): Bacteria > Bacteroidota > Bacteroidia > Chitinophagales > Chitinophagaceae > JAFDXJ01. The sequence goes on along the minus strand of JBDHYG010000012.1, from coordinate 38,340 downwards.
TGAGCGATTGCGGATGTTCTATACGTACGCCTAATGCGAAAGGTTTGGCTGCAAGGGCAATATGTTGCCGGTGTAATATTTCAAATATATCACTGGCTGAATGGCCGGTGGCGAGGATAACATTTGTTACATCCATTTTTTCATCCGTATGCAGCCGGATTTTTTTTATTTTATTGTTTTGGATTTCAAAACCGGTCAGTTTTTTTTCAAAATGAATTTCCCCGCCATAATGCAAAATTGTTTCCCGGATAGTGGTGATGATGGCGGGCAATTTATTGGTACCAATATGAGGATGCGCATCAAATAAAATATTTTCCGGTGCCCCAGCATGATGTAGGATGTTCAAAATCCGGTTGATATTTCCTCTTTTTTTACTACGCGTATAAAGTTTACCATCACTATATGTTCCGGCGCCCCCTTCCCCAAAACAATAATTGCTTTCGGTATTTAAAATACCTTTTTTATTTAAAGAGGCCAGGTCTCTTCTTCGTTCCTTTACATTTTTTCCTCTTTCAAAAAGGATAGGTTTAATACCCTGTTCGATCAATCGTAAGGCAGCAAATAATCCGGCCGGCCCGACACCAATGACACACACCTTTTTGGTAGCATGATGTACTGGTTTCCAAACAGGCGTTTGTATTTCTCTTTGATAAAATGGTTCATTAATAAAGGCTTCCACTTGTAGTAGTACAAATGGATTTTTGCTCCTGCTATCAATAGATTTTTTAAGAATGTGAAATCCGGAAACATCATCCGGTTGTACCTGAAGTTCCACGGCAATTGTTTCCCGGATTATTTCCGGGTTAGCCGCGGCAGCAGGTGCCAGTTTAAGTTGTAATTTTTTTTGCATGACCAATCGGATCAACCAGTAAAAAAATTATTCAGTAAAAAAAGAAAAAAAATCATTGGCAAAATGAAACTACCTGAAGTGCTTGTGTGCCGGGCATTACAAGCGATGGTTGAATAATGCATACTAATTTTTTCATGCAAACCACTTTTTATACTGATATGTAAAAATATTATGAAGGAACATAAAAACAGGAAAAAAATCGATCCGTAATTTTTCACGTAAGATAAAGAGTTCATATTTCCAAAAATTTATTTTTTAAATACAGGTAAAAAAAATTTTTTTTCACATCAGAACTGATTGTATTGTGTATCAATGCTTTTAAAAAACATTGATTTTTTTTTGTGGTCATTGTGTATAAAAAATCGAAAAGAAAAGGCTAACTTGTTGCCATAGGAATAAAAAAGAGAAATTAAAAAATTTTTTTTTCAACATAAAAATTTGATATTCGTTTTCTCATCTGGAGAGAACAATTCTTAACTGTTTTTTTCAAATAATTTTTAAAAAAAATGAATAAAAATATCCAATAAAGCTATGACTAAAACTGCGAATTCTGTTTGGACCAATTGTTTAAAAATAATCAAAGACATTGTTGAATGGCAGCATTACAAAACATGGTTTGAGCCGATTGAGCCCATCGCTTTAAATGGAAATATTCTCTTAATACAAGTACCCAGCCAGTTTTTCTTTGAATACCTCGAAGAACATTTTGTTTCCCTGCTTGCTAAAACATTGAAACGTGAATTAGGTAAAGAGGCACGGCTCGAATATCGAATCATGGTGGACAGTGGCAATAAAGGTCGCCAGGGAAGTATGGATATACCAGCCAGTGAAGCACGTTTTTATAGTCATAATGAAATGGATTTTCCACTTGTGATTAATAATCCGGTAAAAAATCCATTTGTGATTCCGGGGTTGAAGAAAATGCAAATTGATCCGCAGTTGAATGTCTCTTACACATTTGATCAGTTTATAGAAGGGGATTGCAACCGGGTTGCCAGCAGGGCCGGAAAAACGGTTTCTGAAAAGCCGGGTGGCAGTTCATTCAATCCATTGGTTATTTATGGTGGGGTAGGCCTGGGGAAGACACATATAGCACAGGCAATCGGAAATGAAGTGAAAAAGCTCTACCCGCATAAAGTGGTATTATATGTAAGTAGTGAAAAATTTATTAACCAGTTCCAGGATCATAGCCGGAATAATGCCATCAATGATTTCATACATTTTTATCAACTCATCGATGTGTTAATTATTGATGATGTGCAATTTTTTGCAAGGGCTGAAAAAAGCCAGGATGCATTTTTTGCTATTTTCAATCATTTGCATCAAAGTGGAAAGCAACTGATCCTCACATCAGATAAATCTCCAAAAGACCTGGATGGTATGCAGGAGCGTTTATTGAGCCGTTTCCGTTGGGGGTTAAGTGCTGATTTACAAGTGCCGGATTATGAGACCCGCATCGAAATACTGGAGCGGAAAATGAAAAATGACGGACTGGAGATGCCGGCTGAAGTAGTGAAATATGTTGCCTATAATATAAGTACCAATGTGCGAGAACTGGAAGGTGCCCTGATTTCCCTGCTTGCCCAGTCTTCTCTCAATAAGCGGGAAATTGACCTGGACCTGGCCAAGAAAGTTTTACGCAATTTTGTTCGTACCAGTTCCAAGGAAATCACCATTGATACCATTCAGAAAATGGTCTGTGAATTTTTTGATGTGCCCTATGAACGCCTGATGCATAAAACCCGGAAACGGGAAATCGTCCAGGCCCGTCAGATCAGTATGTACCTGGCAAAAGGCTTTACAAAAAATTCGTTGAAAACCATTGGGGAGCATTTTGGCGGGCGCGATCATACTACGGTTATTCATAGCTGCCAGACCGTAAAAAACCTGATGGATACCGATTCCATTTTCCGGGAAAATGTGATGGAGTTAACGCAAAAAGTGCAATTAGCTTCCATGTAAAGCCGGCAGGGAAAATTTTCACCATTGATTTTTTTTGTTACTCTTTAATTTTTGAAAATTAGCTTGTTCCCCCTATTTTTGCAACCCTTAATCAGCAACAGGGTGAGGTGGATGAGTGGCTGAAATCAGTAGTTTGCTAAACTGCCGTACGGGTTAAACTGTACCGAGGGTTCGAATCCCTCCCTCACCGCAAAAGGCCTTCCCATTCGGAAGGCCTTTTGATTTAGTGCAATCATTTCTTCCTATTCTTTCGGTAAAACCCGTTGAATTTTTTCACCGATGGTTTTACCTTGAACATGATAATTCAAACCCAGTATGGCCGCGATAGTTGCCGCATATTGCGTTTGATATAATTGTTGTTTATTGGTCATTTCCCCTAATGGTTTGGTATCAGGTCCCATAACCATAAACCAGGTTTCATCACTATGTGCAATGCTACTGCCATGTGAAGTCCACTCGCTTCCTATCCCTCTGCCATGATCCGGGAAAATGAAGAATGTGGTATTGTCTTTATAAAAAGGGTCGGCCTGCATGGTATTCCATAAATTTCCAATCATCGCATCCAGGTTATGGATATCATCGAGGTAGCCATTGTAATCGCCGGCATGTGCATATTCATCTACATCTCCAAAGTCGAGATACGTAACACGGGGATGTTTGGCTAAAATATAGGATTTAGCCAGGGCATAGACATTGGCATCCAGGCGTTCATCCTCTCCATAAATGCGGGGGATGAATTGTTGCATTTCATTGGCCAGGATTTCTGCTTCGGTTAAATTTTCGCCTTCAATATTATCCCAGGGCACACTGATGAGCATATCGCTGCTCTCTTTATGCAGGCATCGCCCGGTAGCCGACCAACAGGCAAAAGTGACCACCTTACCGGTGAACTCCTTTTTCCCATCAATATATTCAAGAACATTTGTATTCGGATTGGAGCCATATCCATTAGAATTAATAGCGGGATCTACAAAGCCACTTAAAACCTCCGCACGGCCGGGATACGATATCCAATAAGGGTTGGCTACATTTACTTTATTGCCATAATCCCGGTTGCCATAAATCTGGCCATTTTTGGCAATGACTTTCCAGGTAAAGGGCATCAGTTTCTGGCGTCGGGCATATTTATCTTCGGACCAATATTTGTCGTTTGCCACTTCTAATGCATCTTCTTTCACATTTGTTGTTTTCATAAATGCCCGGTCAGAACCATTAAACAACTCCTGCCAGCGATACCCATCGATTAAGATGGCCACCACATTTTTGGTCTTACCGGCAGATTGGGAAAAAGCTAAGAAGGAAAGAAAACAGGCTGCTGTTACAACATATAATTTAAGTCGCATTGAAAATTTTTTTGGTAAAAATAAATTATTTGAAAAAGCAGGCAAATCATTTATAAAATTTAATTGCCTGTATGCAGCTAACTTATATAAGAGAGGGTGACAGGTCAATACAAAAGAATCAAGCCTGTCACCTTCTTTAATTTTATTTCGTAAAATCATTATCCTTTGTAGGATCCGGGAACTGTCCGGAAGCTGATCGCCAGCCGGTTCCAGCCATTTATAGCAATAATTGCCATACTTAAATCAACCAGTTCTTTTTCATTAAACTGTTTACGGGTCAAATCATACAATGCATCCGGAATAGTATTGCTTGAAATTTGTGTTAAGGCTTCAGCCCATTCCAGGGCAGCCCGTTCCCGTTCCGAATAAAAGGGTGTTTCCCGCCAGGCGCTTAATGCATAAATGCGTTGTTCTGTTTCACCGGCCTTGCGTGCATCTTTTGTGTGCATGTCGAGGCAATAGGCACAACCATTAATTTGAGAAGCACGGATTTTTACCAGTTCATACAGGGAAGGTTCTATGCTGGTATGATGCACATAGTTTTCTACTCCCATCATAGCTTCCAAAGCACCTGGTGCGACCGCGGCATAATTTAATCTTGCTTTCATTTTTTATTTTCAATTTTTTACTTTTCCATTTCATCCATAGCAATAGTGGCATGCGCATAAGCAGCACCGGCGCGCATTTCAGCTGCCACCCAGATAGCTTCCATGATTTCTGCTTTGCTGGCGCCTTTCCGTAGGGCCGTTTTTGCATGTGACCGGATGCAGTACGGGCATTGTGTTACATGCGCAACGGCAATAGCCACTAATTGTTTTGTTTTTTCATCTAATGCACCTGCCTCAAAAACTGTTTTACTGAAATTTCGCCAGGCTTCCAGGTTCTTAGGAGCCAGTGCTGCTTTTTTATCGGCCAGTTCCTTACTGGTAAATGGGAATAAATGATAATTTTCCATGTTGTAGAATTTTTTAGAGCAATGTAGCATCCAGTGTTATAGGCAAACTCAATGCTTTACTTACCGGGCAATTATCTTTTGCCGCCTGGGCACATTCCAGAAATTTTTCTTTACTGATTTGCGGAATTTTTGCTTTTAAAATTAAATGTGCCGTTGTCAATGCCAGTTTATCGGCATCCATATTCAGTGTGGAAGAGGCTTCAATAGAATCGGCGGTAAAGCCGGCTTCTCCCAGGATCAGGCTCAGGGCCATTGCAAAACAACCGGCATGAGCGGCGGCCAGTAATTCATCAGGATTGGTACTTGTGCCATCGGCAAAACGCGATTTAAAATCATATTTTGTGCTGTTCAATACGGCACTTTGTGTAGAGATAACACCATTGCCTTCTTTTAAAGATCCTTTCCAAATAGCTGTTGCTGTACGTTTCATAATAGATGTATTTTGTTGTATAAAAAATTTTTAAATAAAATGTGTTTTATCAATTACCCGTTTATTGTATTTTTTCCAGGGACCGGAGAGGAATAATGTGCAAGGGAATTGTGGAATGATGTAACACATTTTCCGCAATACTGCCCAATAAAACTTTATCCAGGCCTTTCCGGTTATGCGTACCCATCACAATAATATCCGCATGGATTTCATTGGCAGTCTGCACAATTTTTTCAGCACATTCTCCTTCTTTTACCACTGTTTTGATGCGCTCATCACCCAGGTGACGCTTCAGATTTTCCAGGTAAATTTCCGCACTTCGTTGCATATCACTTTCAGTATCCGTTTGAACGGCATCCATTGTGTTGAAACTGTCAAAACCTAATACCGGTGAGTAATTGGGAGATGCATAAAAAGTGGAATTGGAAGTAACATGTAATAAATATGTTTCTGCCTGCAAAGCGGATGAAAGTTGGTAGCCCATCTCAGCAATTTGTTGTGCACCTGCATTGTTATCAAGGGCAATTAATAATTTTTTCATATGTGGTTTGTTTTAAAGGATAATTTGGCTTTTGTTCCCAGCAATAATTCTTCCAGTACATTGGCTTCATTATGTTCCTGGTCTTTTGCTCCAAACAAAAGGGTGACAGTGCCTTTTTTCATATGTGATTTAATGATGGATATTTCTTCTTCCTTATCCGTCAATTCCTGTAAATATTTTTCCCGGAAGGCCGGCCACTTGGCCAGGTCATGCGCATACCATTTTCGTAAGTCATTACTTGGCGCAATTTCTTTAAGCCAAAGATCAATGGCAGCTTTTTCTTTTGTCAGGCCACGGGGCCATAACCGGTCCACCAGGATACGCATTCCATCTTTCCTGGCTGGTGTTTCATACACTCTTTTCACTTGTAGTTTCATGGTTACTTTGTTGATTTTGTCTTACATCACCTGGTTTGGATTACACGGATAAGCCTTTGATCGGAATGGGAAAAATAAAATCCTGGAAAACGCTGTGATTGGCTTTTTTCACATGATTGACAAACCGGTCAAAACTCATGCGGATTAATTCCGCATATTTCTTATCCAGCTTATTGGTGATCAGATTTATTTTTTTAAGTTCTTCCTGGATGGCATACCGTTGTGTTTCATCAAACGGGAAATACTTTTCAACGGCTTGTTCAAACTGTGCTTTAAAATTTTTCTCCACCTGGTTATAATAAGGAAGCAGGGCCGGGTTCGCGGTAAACGTCTTGAGCTGGGCAAGTTTTATGGCATCCGCTTTTTTAGCCTGGTTGACCTGGTTGTAGGAACAGGATGCCAATACGGATACAAGTACCGGTGCCATGAACAGAAGGTCCCGTTCTTCGGGGCTTAGTTTTTCAAGTTCTTTGATCATACAGTTGATTTTATTTTGTGAGAGATAGTTTCTAACAAAGTTGAATAAGCTTTATTAAATTTCGCTATGCCTTCATCTTCTAATTGCTGTGTATAATTGTCGAGATCAATACCCTTTGCTGCCAAGGTTTCCAGGAGTGTGGTAGCTGCCGGCAGATTTTTTTCCAGGTTACTTACCAGCTTCCCGTGGTCATTAAATGCCGCAATAGTTTTTAGCGGGAGTGTATTGATCGTTTCTTTTCCTATCAGAGCCTCTACATATTTTACGTCACTAAAAGCCGGGTCTTTGCTACTGGTGCTTGCCCATAAAAGATGTTGCCTGCGGGCGCCCTGGTCTTCCAGTTTTTTAAAGCGTGGTGAAAAGAAAATATCTTTATACAAGCGGTACGCTTCTTTGGCAGAAGCAATAGCCACTTCACCTTTTAAGGAACTAAGTTTTTTCTCTTCCAGTATTGGATCAAGCAGCACATCAATGCGACTAAGGAAAAAACTGGCCACCGAAGTAATATGATTGATGGGTAAGTTGGCTTTTACTCTTTCTTCCAGGCCGGAAATGTATGCTTCCGTTACCGCTTTATATCGAGGCAGGCCAAAAAGCAAAGTAATATTAATGTTCATGCCGGCAGCTGTACACGCTTGTATTGCCGGCAGACCGGCAAGTGTTGCCGGGATTTTAATCATTACATTTTTTCGGTTAATTGCCTGCCATAAGGTTTTTGCCTGTTGAATAGTGCCTTCTGTATCATGTGCCAGGTGGGGAGAAACTTCAATACTCACGAGTCCATCCAGGCCCCCTGTTTTTTCATACAGTAACTTGAAAAAATCTGCTGCCCGGCGGATATCTTCAATAGCTAATGCATAGAAAATGTCTTCATTGTTTGTATGTTGTTCGGAAAGCCGGGTAATTTCATCATCATAGGCGTTGCTATGCAGGATGGCATCTTCAAAAATAGATGGGTTGGAAGTTATACCACTAATGCCATCTTCTTCCATATAATTTTTCAAAGCCCCATTATCCAGGATATTCCGGTTGAAAAAATCAAGCCAAATACTTTGACCAAGATCACGGATGCGCTTAATAGTATGTTGTATCATTTTAGGAAATTCTTTTTTTTGTGGAAAATAGATATGCATCTTCTTAAGACTGAAAGGCTATGGCTTTCAGGTTGAAAGATTTCTTTGAGCAAGAATTTTATCAGATAAAAGAAAATGTGCTTTTAATTCTCTTTCCAGGTTTTTCAGTTTTTCAAATAGCGTTTTGTAATGTGTACAGGCATCTTCGGGTAATTGATAATTATTGGTTATTTTTCGGAAGAGCCGTAAATTTTTTAATGCTTTTGTATGTGCTGTTTTATAGAGAAGCCGGGTAGTGGAAGCTTGTTTTTCAGAATGAATAGATCGGTCCTTCTTATGAGTATCCTTTATGTTTATTTTGAGGGCAGGGTATAAATCATGTTCTTCGGCTAATAGTTGGTTTAAAATATCCTGGAAACACAGGAAGGCTGCTTCATTTAATTTATTTAATTCGGCATGTTGATTACTATGCCGGTAAGCTACTTTCTTCATCAGGTCATAAATGGTTGCTATATTTTCTTTCGTAGCAGCCTGGCGGGTAAGCAAAAACTGATTATTTATTGTATCCATTTCATCCAAAGCCATTGAAACCGGTTTATGCATATCACGATGCAACTTTCGTTCCTGGTAACCGGTGTTTTTTCTTTTGTCGGTATGTTTTTTATGTAATGGGTTGCGCATCATGAAAGTGTTTATGAAAAGGTTTAATTCATATTCAAAATACGAATGTATCAAAGCTACCTGATCGGTATTAGGCCGGTATTAAAGTGAGATTAGAATTTGATTAGAATACTTTTTTCTTTTTAGATAAAGCGGTGATAATGGAGTAAATTGCTTCTTTTAAAGATTACTGGTGACATGGAAAGAAGGTTATTGATTGTGGAAGATGAGAAGAAGATTGCGGATACATTAAAATTTGGCCTGGAAGAAATCGGATTTGAAGTGGAAGTGGCTTATGATGGAATATTAGGCTATCGGTTGTTTCATGCAAAAGCATTTGATTTAATTATCCTGGACATCAACCTGCCGGGTATGAATGGCTATGAACTCTGTAAAGCCATTCGGGCAAAAAACCAGGTTATCCCGGTAATCATGCTTACTTCGATGAGCGCCCTGAATGATAAAATTGAGGGCTATGAATCCGGTGCGGATGATTATATGGTTAAGCCTTTTGAGTTTAAAGAATTGCTACTGAAGATCCGTGCATTTCTTAAACGCACACTCAACCAACAACTCCCGGTGGGTAATGTATTGAAAGCCGGTGACCTGGAAATGAATCTCGATAGCAAAGAAGTACATCGGAAAGGCCAAATTATTCAACTTACTGCCAAAGAATTCCAATTGCTGGAATACCTGCTCCGTCATAAAAATAAAGTTGTTTCCCGGGCTGATATTGCCATACATGTTTGGGATGTTGATTTTGAAACCAACACCAATGTGATCGATGTATATATCAGCTACCTGCGGAATAAAGTGGATAAAGCATTTGAGCACAAACTCATTCAAACCCAGGTGGGGATGGGCTATATATTAAAAGATCACTGATGCATGTACGAATAAAGATAACACTGCTCATCAGTTTTTTGATGAGTGTTTTGCTGGCAGTTTTTTGTGGCGTTATTTATTATTTTTTCTACACGATCCGGTTGGAAAATATAAAAGCACATTTACGGAATCATGCACAAACTACGGCCAATATGCTGATGGATTCTACTCATTTTTCCCCGGAAATGATGCAACGTATGGATGCAGTTGCTATTTTACCCATGCAACAAAAAACCATACAGGTATATAATGCAACCAATAAACGAATATTTGCAAATAGTGATATGCCGGGTGATTCGTTACCTGTACATGCCGATGTCCTGCAAAAAGCAAGAGCAGACGGGGAATACTTTTTTGAAATGGGTAACCGTGAAGCGCTGGCTTGTTATGATGTCAAGAATCCCGCTCACCCGGTTATCATTGCCGCATCCTATGATGAAGAAGGCCTGCGCAACTTGCATCACCTGGAAATCATTCTGCTGATTACTTTTTTTTCAGGAATGGCCATTTCCATGATTGCCGGGTATTTCATTTCTACTATTTTATTGAGGCCTATAAAAAAAATAGCCGATGATGTACATGAGATTTCTGCACAAAACCTGGAACACCGGATTAAAACGGGGAATGCCAGAGATGAATGGACTTATCTCATCGGGACACTGAATGAATTATTGGACCGGTTACAACAAAGTTTTGAAATGCAACGCCGGTTTATTTCATCTGCATCCCATGAATTGTCTACACCGCTCACCTCCATTTCCAGCCAGCTGGAAGTGTCCCTGCAGCGGGACCGGGAAGCCAAGGAATATCGTGGGATTATGCAATCTATTTACCAGGATGTACGCGGCCTGAACCGGCTTACGCAAACCTTATTGCAATTTGCCACCATGGCCGATATCAAGGGAGGTATTGAAATTAGTACTATCCGGATAGATGAAATTTTAATGCAATTGCCCCGGGACATCGTGAAAATAAATGAAGCTTATTCAGTAAAATTGGATTTTGCACAATTGCCGGAAAATGAAGAGCGCTTATTAGTATATGGTAATACAGATTTATTATTATCTGCGATTAAGAATATAGTTATGAATGCCTGTAAATATTCTGATGATCACCGCGCATTGGTCAAATTACTTGTACAGCAAAAAGAAATTTACATCATCGTAGAGGATACCGGTAAAGGAATTGATGCCAAAGACCTGAAAAATATTTTTCAGCCATTTTACAGGAGTGAGGATAGTAAATCCATATCCGGTTTTGGTGTAGGCCTGCCATTGGCCTATCGTATTATTAAATTACATAAGGGCCAGATTCATGTGCATTCAATACCTGGTAAGGGAACTACGTTCCTGGTTAAATTACCTATTGCAGAAAATGTTCGACAAAAATAAATTGACAACTTATTAAATGAAGTGTGTATGGAAGCAGATCAGCAAAAAATATGGACAATCGGGCATTCGACGCATACAATAGATTTGTTCATTTCTGTGTTATCTTCTTTTCAAATAGAAATTGTAGCAGATATACGCAGTTTACCCGGCTCACGAAAATACCCACAATACAATAAAGAAAACCTGGAAATAGTCCTGCCTTTACAGGGAATACAATATGTGCATTTGCCGGCTTTAGGTGGCAGGCGAAAAGGAAATCCACATTCGAAAAATACCGGATGGGAACATCCTGCCTTCAGGAGCTATGCTGATTATATGGAAACGGCAGATTTTGTAGCGGGTATCCATCAGCTGGAAGAAATTGCGCTTCAAAAACGTGTTGCCTATATGTGTGCCGAAGTGCTTTGGTGGCGTTGTCATCGTTCCCTGGTATCTGATTATCTCAAGTGGCAGGGCTGGCAGGTCTGGCATATTATGGCAAAAGATAAAGCTACTTTACATACATACACCCGGCCTGCAAGGATTATAGATAATAAATTAAATTATGAAAAAGCGGAACCACCGCATGAAACAAGCCATTAAGTATGGATAAGTTGTTACGACAAATAAAACAATGCACCATTTGCCAGGAATTTTTACCCCTGGGCCCAAGGCCGGTCATTCAATTGAGCCCATCTTCAAAAATTGTGATAGTTAGCCAGGCACCCAGCCGGCGTGTACATGAAACAGGCATACCCTGGAATGATGCCAGTGGAAAAAAATTAAAGTCCTGGATGCAGGTAACGGATGAAATTTTTTATGATGCCTCCCTGATCTCAATTGTACCAATGGGTTTTTGCTATCCCGGTAAAGCCGCATCCGGGGATTTACCGCCACGGCCGGAATGTGCACCACGCTGGCATCCACTAATATTTAAACATTTTACTTCAAAGCCGCTGATTCTCCTGATCGGGCAATATGCACAACGCTACTACCTGAAAAAAAATTTCAAAGGCAGCCTCACGGAAACAGTTCAGCATTACAAAGAATATTTACCGGATTTTTTTCCCTTGCCACATCCCTCACCCCGGAACCAGTATTGGCTGACAGTACATCCCTGGTTTTTGGAAAAAGCGGTACCGGAATTGCAGAAAAGAATCCGGGCACATTTGAAAAAATAAATTATTATGAATCCAGTTATGACATTAACAGCAAAAACAAAAGCCTTCACTGCTTTGCATCATAGTGGTAAAATACTCGTGCTTCCCAATGCCTGGGACCCGTTGAGCGCATTACTTCTTGAAGAAATAGGCTTTCCGGCTATAGCTACGGCCAGTGCAGCCATTGCCATGAGTAATGGTTACCAGGATGGGGAAGTAATTTCCTTTAATGAACATGTGGGTATCGTTAAAAAGATAGCAAACAGCGTTTCCATTCCTGTAACGATGGATATGGAAAATGGGTATGCAGCTAATTTATCGGTGCTTACAAAAAATATAAAGCGATTAATAGACGCAGGTATTTCCGGTATTAATATCGAAGATTCCCTGCATGCAGAAGAAGGCATGGCTTCCCTGGTGGCGCAATGTAGAAAAATTGAAAGCATCCGAAATACAACGTTAAAAATGGGTGTGCCTTTTTTTATCAATGCAAGAACCGATGTTTTTCTCCGGGCACCCGAATGGACGGCAGAAGAAAAGCTACAGGAAGTAATTCAGCGGGGTATTGCTTATAAAAATGCGGGTGCAGATGGATTTTATCCCATGTTTGTGAAAGAAGAAAAGTGCATTCAAAGAATTGTGCAGGAAGTAGCACTTCCGGTAAATATTTTGTTACTTCCGGGTATCCCAGATTTTGAAAAATTGCAGGCCTTAGGTGTAGCAAGAGTAAGCCTGGGACCGGGATTCCTGAAAATAGCTATTCAGCATATGTATGCTATAGCTAAAAAATTAAAACAATATAAAGGTATGCAGGAAATCCAGGAAAATCCGGTAACGACAGCCTTCTTAGAGGCATTGGTTACAAAACACAAAAAATAATTAAATTCCCAAAGGCACACTGCTTTCCTTTGCGGATATAAAAAAATTCTGTACTTTTGTTTCAGCGTATATTTTTAAATAGGTATATGCATTAAATAATCTTCAAGAGAATGGCTGAGCGTTTTTCAGCCTTTTTATTTTTCGCGATGGCCAAAGAAAAAATATATCGTTTTTATCCACAAGACTGCAGGAATGCATACCTGGCAGAAAGGCCATACTATACCCAAACATTAAGTAGCCATAACAATAGACTACTTCTACAGGCAGTAAGCAAAACTATTTCCTAAACCCGGTTTCGACATACAATTACCACTGTCCCCGGGGGGATTTTTACCTTTTTTTAAAACTTCAAAATCTTTATTCAACTATCTAAAAAGAAATAACATGAAAAACGAACAAAATAACCTGGTCCTGCGTAAAGAAGATTATGCTTTACTGATGTCTTACCTGAAACATGCTGATGCGCAATCCACATTTAATAAACAGGAAGCGGATGACCTGAAAGCAGAATTGGACAAAGCCACACTGGTAGAGTCAGATAAATTCCCATTGGATGTAGTGGGCATGTATTCAAAAGTGACTATCCTTGAAGAAGGAAAAAATAAGCCCATGGAAATTATTATCGTGAAGCCGGAAGAAGCGGATATTAAGGAAAAGAAAATTTCCATCATGGCGCCGATCGGGGCTGCATTAATTGGTTTTCGGAAAGGCCGTACCGTGAAATGGAAAGTGCCGGGAGGCATGAAAACATTTACCATAGTTGATGTCATGAATGAAACAATCCATGCATAAAACGAGCAGTTGAAGTGGGTGGGGGAGCAGGTATTAACCATCAATACCTGCTCCCGGAAAAATGAAATGTTTTAGTTTTGTGGCAATTTGAACCACATGCAAAACCTGCTACACAAATCCTCCTCTATTTTCAAGAGTTTTTTTAATAGTGAAAAAGTAGCCGGTTTATTACTCGTTATTTGTACCATCATCTCGCTGTCTATCGCCAATTCGTCCATGGGCGAGCAGTATATTCATTTTTTTCACCAACAATTAGATTTATCCTTTTCCCGCGTTTCCCTCAATTACTCCATAGAACAATGGGTGAATGATGGTTTAATGGCGATCTTTTTTTTAATGGTGGGTTTTGAAGTGGAACGGGAAATTTATATTGGTGAACTGGCGGATTTCAAACAAGCCATCCTGCCGATTGCCGCAGCTTTCGGCGGAATGTGTGTACCGGCATTGATCCATTTTTTGTTGAATGCAGGAACTGCCACACAAGCAGGATTTGCTATTCCCATGGCCACGGATATTGCTTTTGCATTGGGGATCCTGGCCCTGGCCGGAAACCGGGTACCTATTTCGGTGAAAATATTTTTGACCGCATTGGCCATTATTGATGATATCGGGGCCATACTCATGATTGCATTTTTTTATACTGAAACCGTTTTATTTACATACCTGCTGGTGGCATTCGGTATTTTGGCCGGCTTATATGGCCTGAACCGTTTAAAAATCAGGCACCCTGTTTTTTATCTCCTTCCCGGGATAGTAGTCTGGTATTGTTTTTTAAAATCCGGCGTGCATGCCACTATTGCCGGGGTATTGCTGGCTATGGTAATTCCTTTTGATAAAGAAGATGATAAAAATGTATCATACCGGCTGCAACATTTTTTACATAAACCGGTAGCATTTATTATTATCCCGATTTTTGCGCTGACCAATACGGCCATTTTTATACCTGCCAATATTTTTCATAGTTTCTTTTCTTCAAATTCATTAGGCATCATCCTGGGCTTGTTTGTAGGAAAATTAATTGGTATCTTCTCAATACCGTATATCCTGGTGAAAAAGCGAATTGCTCTTTTGCAGGAGGGTATTACCTGGAAAAACCTCTGTGGTATTGGGCTTTTAGGAGGTATTGGTTTTACCATGTCCATGTTTATCAGCAACCTGGCGTTCCCGGACACCTCGCTGGTGGATCAATCCAAACTCAGTATCCTGGTGGCTTCCACCTTATCGGCAATTGCAGGATTAATTGTTTTTTTGACAAATAAAAAATTATCGGTGGCTGAAGAAGCAGGTGATGTAAAGGATGAGGCTTAACCCATTAAATAGGCCAGTCCATCATGTACCGTTTCACATAAGTCGGCCACTTTTTTTTGCTTGCAAATTTGTTTAAACTGGTCACGTATGATTTTATAATCATTATGCATGGGGCAGGGGTGGAGTGATGAACATTTAGATAAACCGAGGCCGCATTCATCAAATATTTCTTTTCCATCAATCGCATAAATAATATTGATTACCGGCTGGTTATTTTGTTTTAGATTTATATAAAAGCCACCGGTTGGCCCCTTGGTACTATTGATGACTTCCTGCTTTACCAGTGTTTGTAGAATTTTTCCCACGGAATGTTCACTGGCATTGATATAGGCTGCCACTTCTTTAATGCCGGCCTTTTCACCTGTTTTAAATTTGATAGCTAAATAAATGACCGATTTGATAGCAGTCTTGCAGGTTAAACTCAGCATGCTTATTGGTTTAAAAATGCGCGGCCTTCTTCGGAAATCATTGTCCTGTTCCAGGGCGGATTAAAAGATAGTTCAATGGCAGGGGTAAAATCAGGAAATGTGCCTTTCAATGTATCTTCCGTTGCCTGCATAATCGAATCACCCATTGGGCAAAATTGCGTGGTGAGTGTCATGGTTAAAAATATTTTTTTTTCTGCTTCATCAAAATCCATCTGATACAGCAAACCGAGGTCCACAATATTTAATCCTATTTCGGGATCAAGCACATCATACAAGGCGGCCAATGCGGTATTGCAAAGTTCCTGGTTATTAGTGATTACATTCATACTATGTCGCTTTGTGGGTAATTAATTTCAAAACATTCCAATTATAGAAAACGGAGGTAAGCAGTAAACAGGCTGCACCGGCCTGCAGCAACAGGAGGATATTGATTAATATCCCGGTGGCAAATAAAATAAATCCAAGTAAATAACAACTACTCATCCATTTAAAAACTTTTTCATGGAACAAGTCTTTAGGATTGGGTGTCTTCCGCTTCCCGGCAAGATGATGATAGGTTTTGTTCCATACAATAAAAGGTAGTGTTTTAAATGTCATGCCAGGAATAATCGCTGTAATCCAACCAAAGAAAATTACAAAACCGTAAGTAATGACCAGTTGTACATTGACCGTTTCCTGTAACATCAAAAAACTGATAATGACGAGTAAAAGTAAAATAGGCAATAAGATCATGAAAACAGATAATAAGGAAACCTTCATTTGTTCATCCACTTTTTTCCGTATCCTTTCCCGGTAAGCACAATAACAAAAATTACCAAACAGCAGCACACCGGCTGCAATGCATAATACCGGTACATAGTACAACCAGGAAAGGCCTTCCCATAAAAAGAGCACAACAAAGAGTAATAAGCCAGTATTTATCAAACCATAAATCCACCAAAGCTTTTTAGCGTTATCATATTTTGAAATGAGGAACATGGGCAAAAGACGGGAACCAATTCCTATGATCAGTAATAAAAACCAACCTATGATACCCATATGGGCATGCAAGGGTAAATAGGTTAACGAATCCTTGGGTAAATACGCTTCTGTAAAATTATAAATCAGTAAGAGGCCGACAATAGCGGTAGCTAAAAGCCATACAACTGCTGTAAAAACAAAAACGGCATGCACATTTTCATGTTTACTTTTTGCCATACTGACCAGGAGATTCAACAGGTACACAATGATGGCTGTTGTCACGAGATGACCACCCAGTTGGGCCAGCCAGCCCATGGAAAAAGTATAAAAAGCATATATTAAAATTGGAATACCCAGGGCTGCACAGCCAAAAGATATATAGGCCAGCCATTCACTGTATAATTTATTTTCAATCATCACGGGAACCAATTGATGACTGGCGCCCAATATGATCATTGTGCCCCATCCCAATGCCATAATATGCGTGATGGCCAATGTATGAGGCTGAAAATAGTGCGTGGTAAAACCATCTGCTGACATAAACAATAAAACAGTAGCTATTAAAAAAGAAACAGCCGCATATACGTAAAAGGGTAAAACGATTTTATAAGAAGTCGGTTTTGTTAAACCATTATTTCCGGTAAAGCCAATCATATTAATTTTTATAGATCAGTAAATAGACTTCGCCTTCACTGATTTCTTTAATGCGAAAATGAAAATTACGCGCGTCCAGTTCCGGCAACAAAAATACCGGGATTCGCTTATGCGATACATACAAAGCTTTGTCATCTGGCAATGTTTCCAGCGCATCCAGGATGGCATGCATCGGTAAGGGCATCGGCAAATCACGCACATCAATTTTTTCCAGGCTTCCTTCGTATCGGGCTAATACTTCATCCCAACCATCGGCATAATTATTCTTATCCGGTTCCACCCCGGGTGCTTCTTCTTTTTTATAAAAATAGGTATTCACCTGTTCATCATTGATTACTTTGGCATACGCTTCAAAACCTTTTTTGGCCAACATGTGTATCAATGGAGTAGGTTCAAAACTATTGATGATATTGAGTACATGGCCGGGAGGAAGCGTTTTCACCTGTTGCATGATCAATTGAAAAGGATCATTCCCGGATTCAATTTCGGCTCGCACATCCAGGTGCACAAATTTGCCGGGTTCTACCAATTTCATAAAAGCCGGTTCCGGTTTTATTGTTTCCTCTGTGGGCGCTACCGGCGTTTTTTCATCAGGTTCAAAACCCAGTGGCTTTAATGCCGTATAAAAATCTTCTATTTTACAACCACCCAATTTTGAAGCCATGGTCAGGCTCGTTCTGCCGGCAATAACCTTACGTAACATGGGATTGCGGAGCTTCACAAATTTTGGTGAAAGAGAAACAATAGCTTCCAGCGCTTCCGGGTGTTGTTTTAAAATGGTGGCAATTTTTGTATTGGCATTAATCGTCATCTTATTGAAAATATTGGTGATATAAATCTATTCGCTGATCCACACTATCAAAGATTTGTTTAGCTTTTGTACTGTCTGTAATCGTGATTAATTGTTTTGTTTCCTGCAGCAACGGCTCCAGCCAGTGGTGCAATGCTTCGTGATCAGCGCCGGTCATTTTACATTCTTTTAATAGACGTTGTAATGATTGATCCAGATCGTTTCCCAGGATATTGTATGCATTGAGAGCGGGCGCCGGTTGTATTTTAAAATTATCTGCAATAGTACGCAGGTCAACTACCCGTTGATTGGTATTGGTATCTGCCATCCATTTATTCCCATTATTCAAGGTGAGGCCGGAAGCAGCGGTCTGAACTGTACTGTCCTGTGTATCCGTAGTTGCTGTACCGGGTTGGTTGCAAGCTGCTAATAAATAAAATCCAAAAATAAAGAATAGTGTCTTTTTCATGATGTGAAGATTTAAATAATTTAAAAATGCAGCTACCTGCCTGGCGGAGAATCATTTCAATACTATCCTGCTTTCATAAAAGCAGGGCGGGTAGAATAGCTTAAACAATTTTCAAAATTATTTAAACAAATAAATGAGTTTTACCGGTTCCCTGTTAAAAATTCAATCTTCCCTCCGTATTTACCATTACGTAAACAAAGAAAAGATCATCTCAACACCAGCTACAGGCACTGCCCTGCCTCCTTTATATCAGACAATCATCAACGGCCTGGAGAAAAGACAGTTGCCTGTGGGTGTTGGAAGGGATACTTTTTCCTACTTATTCAAATTTTTCTCCATAGCCAGTGCTTTGGGAAAAAGTATATTATTTTCCAGGTGTACATGAATGTGTAAATCATTTTCAAACTCATCCAATGATTTAAACAGGAAAGAATAGCTGGCACAGGCATCTTCCGGTAAGGTATAGTTCTTACTCAGTTCCCGGATTTCTTCCATTTTCTTTCCTACAATTTCATGATCATGTACCATCATATCAATGGGTGACTGTACACTTTTGAAAAAGCCATTATCTAATTCCAGTTCTTTATTGTTGGCGGCTTCCAATTGCTTGATAAACGGGAAGAGAATTTTTTCTTCTTTAATAACATGTGGCGCCATTTCTTCGCAAACATCATTCACCCGTTTGTTTATTTCAATTAATTCCGGGTGCTGCCGGCCATGCACTTTCGTTACTTTCTCAGAGTAGGCTTGCAGGTCAGGGATAACTTTCTTCACATAACTGTGATGTGTATTAACAATATAATCTGCCAGGAAAGAAAGGTTCCAGTCATTGAAAGGTAAAGCGCGGCCGCCTACCGGTAAATTATCGGTATGTAATAATTCATTCTCTACCTTGGTCACATCAATACCTTTTTCTGCACAGGCTTCTTTTACGGTTTTCTTTCCGCCGCAGCAAAAATCCAGGCCATATTTTTTAAATACTTCTGCCTTGCGCAGGTCCTTGGCAGCGATTTCGCCGAGGGTTTCATCTTTTTCACCTGTAATTTTTTTGCCAATCCGAACTCGCCAGGTCAGCGGTCCTTCTTCTAAATATTCCCAGGTAAAAATATTGCCTCTTTCACCAAGGAGCTGATAATACAAGGGTTTCGGATCGTGGTCATTATGTATTACCAGGTTTTCCCCTTCCTCCAATTCATCAAACCGGGCAAAAATCGTGGGGTGTTTTTGTCTGGGTTCCAGGACGGTTACATCCAGGATGTTTTCTGTTACAGCTTCCATATATGTTGATTTATTTTTGATAATGAGCAAAGCTACTTAATAAAAGTAAATAAATACTTTTATTGAATAACTTTTTTCAAAACATGAGGAAAATCATATTTCGATACCTGGAGGAATAGGGGAAAAGGAATTCCGGTATTTACTGACTTTCTTTGCGTTTCTGTGCAGCTGCATACAGTTTTTTCTCTAAGGCTGTTACAGGTTTTACGGGTGGAACCAGCCCGGGCTTTCCTTCGGGATCCAATGCCACAAAAAGGAAATAGGCTTCACTGATAAGGATATTTTCACCTCCTAATACTTTCCGGGAAAATGATTGGGTTTGGATTTCCATGGATGTTTTGAAAGCCCTGGTAATACGGGCTTGTACCGTAATGATATCACCGATTTTAGCAGCGCTTTTAAATGCCACTTTATCAATGAGGGCAGTAACACAAATTTTTTCCGCATGCGTTTGGGCACAAACGGCTGCTGCAATATCCATCCATTCAACGAGCCGGCCACCCTGCAAAATGCCCATAGGATTGGTATCATTGGGGCATACCACTTCCGTTTTTACAGTGAAAGAATCAGCAGGAATTTTAGCTATTCCTTTTTTCATTTTTACTTTTATTGTTACGCATTACAAAATTTAAATTTTTTACATTGTCCGGGAAATTTGTTTTAAAACGCTTACGCTTCTTGTGTCATCCGCTTTTCAATTCTTTTATCAGGGATAAACCAAATACCGGCAACTACGAAATATAAGACCAGGCCAATAACTGGGTTTATAAAACAAGAAGCTATGGCAATGATATACAAGGCTACAGAAATTTTTCCTTTGGTACCATTACCCATCGCTTTGGCTAATAATGAATTTTCACCATGTATTTTCAATAAACTATTGGCCAGGAAAGAATAGGTCAATGCATTGCTTAATAAAACAATGCCATAACATATTACCGGGATTTGTGTAAAATGATTTTCACCCATCCAGGCTGTTACGAAAGGCAAGATGGAGAGGGTAAATAATAAACTCAGGTTGGCCCATAAAACTCTTCCATTGATCTTATGTACGGTATGCATCATATGATGATGATTGTTCCAGTAAATACCTACATACAGAAAACTTAAGATATAACTGATAAAGACCGGCACCATGGGCACCAATGCTTCCCAGGTATCGGTATGTGGCACTTTCATTTCCAGAACCATGATCGTAATGATAATGGCAATGACACCATCACTAAATGCTTCCATTCTACCTTTGCTAAAATTTTTTTCCGGCATAGGATATAATTTTTTTATGAGCTATGTAATTTTCGTTTATATATGTTCTGTAAGATAATATAGGTGAGTACGACAGCAGCAATGGCCGTAAGAATACCTCCGCCGATATCCTGTGGAAAATGTTGTGCCAGGTAAATCCTGGAATACGCGACGATTAGGGAAATTAATAAGCCCACAGACAGCCACCAGCGTTGATTTATAAACATACTAAAAAGCAGGTACAGGCAAAAGATGGTTGCTGTATGCCCCGAAGGGAAACTTGAAATGCTGTGTACAGTGACCCCGGGAACCAAATGGATTGCGGAGGTATCTGCAATAAATTTTATAGGGCGTGGGGCGTCGGGTACGATCAGGTATTTAAATACCTGGGTTATCACGGTATTGAACACAAAAGTGAATATAAAGAAAACAATTCCATCTTTTCTTTTCAATACAAAAATCAAAATAAGCAGCGCTGCTAACCAGATTAAGCCATCGCCGGCATTGGTAATTATTTTAAAAAAAGTATCTGCCACTGTTCCGAGATCTGCATTCAGGTACAGGAAGCTGTTGGCTTTACCCAATGCAAAAGCATAGATGAAAATAAAAAGCGCACAAAACAGCGACAAGATAATGGCCGGCCGTAAATAAAGTGTATTAATAGTTTTCATCCCTGGCTAAAATTACAGTTGTTGGCAATTCAAATATATCCCGGTGCCGGGTAATTTCTTTTAATGGTAAATCTTTTAAAACAGGCAGGTATTCCAGCCGGGTAATCACCAGGCTATTGCCCGGAAGTTTCAACCAGTTCTTTAATGTGTCTATGGAATTGGTTCGCGGAATATTTTTATCCAGATAAAATCGATAACCGGGATTAAAGATTTCATATGAAAAAATTTGTTGTGCAGCTTGCACTTGCCGTATGGTAGCACTTACCGGGTTCTGTTGATATATGGCCGGGTATAAATAAACGATACCTAACAGGTTGAACAGGCTATATATCCAAAAGATCATGCTCACCTGGTGGGTACGGATAGAAACTTTTTTGACAAATAATAATACCAGCAAAAGCAGCGGAACGATGCCTAATACAAAAGCGACCGGCGCCATATATGCAAGGCTGGTTTCCTGCTTTAAAGCAAAATAACCTGCGATAGGAATACCTGTAGTCAGGATTACCAGGATTATATAAGGAAGTTTTTTTACCACTACTTCTCCCTGTATAATAGCTGCGAGATATTTCCCCAGGATGATGGCGGCAAAAGGATAACAGGGCATGGCATAATTGGGGAGACGGGTACTGGCAAAGGAAAAAAATAAAAGAAAAAGAAAAACAACCACACCCGCAAATTTTATCAATGGTTCATTGAAAATGAATTTCCGTTTTTTAAATATACCACCTAAATAAACCATGTAGGGGAGGAAGCCAATCAGAAAAAATAACAGGGTAATACCCCAGAATCCACCATGTCCTTCCTGTGGATCTGCAAAGCGGTTAATATTATTATCAATGAAAAAACCTTTTGTCCAGGCGCCCTGTGTGGCTTTGTCCACCGCCACATACCAGGGTAAAGCAATCAGGCAAAAAAGGAAAAAGGCAACTACGAGGTGGAGAGAGAAAACCTGTTTCCATTTCCTTTGCAGGATGATCCAAACCAGGAGGCATAAGCCAGGCAGTGCTATGGCTATCGGTCCCTTTGCCAGGCAAGCCAGGGCCAGGGCAGCAGCAGCCACATACAATTGATTCACTTTATTTTTCTCCAGCCAGGTAAATCCACTGAACAGGCCCAGTGCAATAAAGAAAATCAAATACGGATCGGGTACAGCCAACCGGAATTCAAACAGGAAATGGGTGCTGGCAACCAGTACCAATACACTGCAAAAAGCGATGATTGGACGTGTAAATTTTTTTGCATAGAAATAGGTAATGATCAATGTGAGTAAGCCCATAATGGCCGAAAAGAATCGGGCAGAAAATTCATGCACGCCAAACATTTTATAAGACAGAGCCATAAAGAAGTAATGCAAGGGTGGTTTGTCGGTACGTAATTCCCCATTGAAAGTGGGAACGATCCATTGATGTTGCTGAAACATTTCCCGGGCACATTCTGCATTTTTTGCTTCGTCCAAAATATAAATCGGCGTAGCGCCTATATGCAGGAAAAGCAGGAGGGCCGCAATGCCCAGCAGGAAATAAAACCAGGACTCTTTATAGCGTATAGTTGTCATCAGTGGGTTTCTGTTATGTCAAAAGTAAGTGCTAATTGCCTTTTATTTTATGGAACACTTTTCCGGGCTATACTTTTATTATTATGATAAAATTGCCATTTATTTTAACGGGCTTTTATATTCCCAAATAATGCCTACAACTGAAACTACTAATGTGATCAGGTAAAAGCAAAAACTGATACTTACCGGCAAGGGGCTGTTTTGTGTATGCAACAAAGTATTGCTGCCCCAAAGGAAAACCAATTCCCGAGCACCCAAGCCACCAATGGTAAACGGGAAGATGGCCACAACGGAAGAAAGTAAAAAAATAAAAATAAAAATGGAAGTATGTTCCTGGATATTTAATGCTTGTAAGATGAAGAAAACACAAATAACCTGTAATGCCTGGACCAGCAACCCCAGCCATAAGGTAGGCCAGAAACCAGGGAGGAAGGTAGGAAAGAATTTTTTTACAATAAAATAATAAACTACCAAGCCGGGTAAAATGGATGAAAGAACAAAGAGGCCCCAGGTATCTGCCTGGTGTATGATGCAAAAATATATAGCAGCGATTATACCAAGGCCGGCGATGCCACTGATGCGATCGAGCAAAACCGCCGCCGATAATAATCGGGCTGACACGTCATATCGTTTTTTCAACAGCAACACTTTATACGCATCCCCTCCAATACCTCCGGGCAGGAATAAATTATAAAACATCCCCAGCCAGTAGAGCTGTATATTTTTTACTTCCGGTAATTTCAATTGCATATTGCGGAAATAAATATTCAGACGTAAGGCGGATACAATTTTGGAAAAAATAAAAAAGAAGACAGCCAGGATAATCCAACTACCTTTTGCTGCAGCAAGAATGGCCAGGCTTTTTTGCCAGTCAATTTTTGTACTGATGTACCACAGGCATACAAGACTGATGGTGATCTTTAGAAAAAGCTTCAGCCAGGCCGGCCATTTTTTCTTGGCTTCCATGGCTATGATAAATTTTCCAGTGCTTTTTCTTCCCGTGCTTTTTGTACCGTTGCCTGGTTCCAGAGATGCCGGACCTGGTATGTTTTTTTAGATCCAGATTCATAATAAGTCCGCATACTCACTTCAGCGAGGATACCGATTGTGATCAACTGAATACCACCCAATAAAAGCATCAGGCCAAGAATGAGTAAGGGCTTTCCCCAGATATCCTGGCCCATTATTTTAAGGATTAATAAATAGGCATTGATGAGTATGCCTATAAATAACAATATAAAACCAATGGTACCGAAAAGATGCATGGGTTTTTGACTGTAACGCCGGAAGAAAACCATGGTTACTAAATCACTCATGACACGAAAAGTGCGGCCCAGGCCATATTTAGATTTTCCAAACTGACGGGCATGATGTTTTACATCAACCTGTACAATGCGTGCCCCCTGCATACTGGCCAAGACCGGGATGAAGCGGTGTAATTCACCATACAAGCCCAACTCTTCGGCAATTTCCCGGCGAAATACTTTGAGTGTACAGCCATAATCCTGGATATACACTTTCGTCATATTCCGGATAATCAGGTTGGCTATCTTACTGGGAATTTTTCGCAGGAACATACCATCCTTCCTGTTTTTGCGGTTACCGGCTACCAGATCCCAATCTTCTGCTTTTAATTTTTGCAGCATCATGGGTATATCAGACGGGTCGTTCTGTAAGTCCCCATCCATGAGGGCAATATATTTTCCTTTGGAGTAGTCAATACCGGCTGCCATGGCTGTGCTTTGGCCGTAATTTTTTCGTAGCTCAACCAGGGCAATACGATCATCTATATTTTGCTTAATTTCCTGCCGGGTATTGTCGGTGGAGCCATCATCTACCAGTACCACTTCATAATCTATACCGGCCAATGCTGATCGGATAGCGGCCAATAACGGCCGGATATTTTCTTCTTCATTCATGACGGTTATGACGACTGACAATTCCCGCATAAAATTAACATTTTCAGGCAAAGGTAATTAATCAACCCGCACTCTTCCATGTAGAAAAGGAATTAACTAAATAGGGAAAAAGGAAATCTTTTCCTTGAATTTAGAAAAATGATTTATTTTCATAGAAATTACTAAGAAATGGATACGTTTGCACGTTAATCCGTTTATTTTTTAATACAAAATTTTATTACGTTAAATCAAACATTCAGTTATGAAGGAACTGGAAAAAGAAAAGTTTATTTTACCCTTAAACAAGGTAGGCATTAATGACATTGACCGTGTGGGAGGAAAGAATGCTTCGCTCGGGGAGATGTTGCAAAATCTCTCTTCCCTGGGTATCCGTATCCCCAATGGTTTTGTAATTACAGTAGCTGCTTACAAAAAATTCCTGGCTTACAATGACCTGGAAAACACTATTAAAAAAATTATCAATGCTATTGACTACAATGAAATTGAGTCATTGCGGCGGGGAGGGCTTCAGGTTCGCCAATTATTGAAGAACAGCCATTTCCCCAAAGATTTAAGTGAATTGATCATTGAGGCATATACTCATTTATCCGGGGAATATGACCAGGAGACAACAGATGTGGCCGTGCGTTCTTCAGCCACAGCAGAAGATTTACCCGATGCCAGTTTTGCCGGGCAACAGGAAACTTATTTGAATGTGCGTGGCCCGGCCTCGCTGATAGATTGTGTACGGAATTGTTTCGCTTCTTTATTTACTGACCGGGCAATTAGTTACCGCCAGAGTTTTGGTTATGATCATTTCAGTATCGGGCTAAGTGTTTGTGTACAAAAAATGGTACGTAGTGATTTGGGTGCTTCCGGTGTGGCATTTAGTATTGATACGGAAAGTGGCTTCAAAGATGCAGTAGTGATCAATGGTTCGTATGGCCTGGGTGAAATGATTGTGCAGGGCTCTGTGTCACCCGATGAATATATTGTGTATAAACCGTTACTGAAAGAAGGTTACGCGGCTCTTATTGAAAAGAAAATGGGCGTGAAAGATAAGATGATGGTGTATAGCGATGCCGGTGATGAACGGGTACGGATCATTCCGACAGAGCGTGGCTTTCAAAACCGTTTTTGCCTGAAAGATGAAACCGCCCTGATGCTGGCTGACTGGGTAATAAAAATTGAAGATTATTATACCCGTATCAAAAATAGATGGACACCCATGGATGTGGAATGGGCCATTGATGGGTTGAGTAAAGAATTGTTTATAGTGCAGGCACGGCCGGAAACCATTCATTCACAAAAAGAACATGGAGAAGTTACCGGGTATAAGATTGCCGATGAAAACCGGGAAGAAAAAGTTTTACTGAAAGGAATTTCCGTTGGGGATAAAATCGCCAGTGGAAAAGTAAATATTTTATTCTCCCTGGATAAACGCGTTATTGAGGGCCATGAATTTCAGGCAGGTGATGTTTTGGTAACCGATATGACCGACCCTGATTGGGAACCGATCATGAAGAAAGCATCTGCCATTGTAACCAATAAAGGTGGCCGTACCTGCCATGCAGCTATTGTAGCCCGCGAATTAGGCGTACCGGCTATTGTGGGTTGTGGAAATGCTACGGAAATTTTGCATGACCTGCAAGCCGTAACAGTTAGCTGTGCTGAAGGAGAAACAGGAATGGTCTATGACGGGGAAATTCCTTTTGAAAAAGAATCCTTTAATATTAAGGACCTGCCAAAAATAAAAACACAATTGATGTTGAATGTGGCATCTCCTTCCATGAGTTTCCAGTTTTCTCATTTACCCAACCAAGGTGTAGGCCTTGCGCGGGAAGAATTTATCATCAATAATTATATCCAGGCACATCCATTGGCGTTGATGCAACATGAACAATTAGGGGATGAAGAATTGACAAAAGAAATCCGGAACCTGACTGCAGGCTATGAGGATGAAGAAGATTTTTTTGTCAAAAAACTTTCTTATGGCATAGCTAAAATCGCCGCTTCTTTTTACCCCAATAAAGTGATCGTTCGTTTTTCCGATTTTAAAAGCAATGAATATTTCAATTTATTGGGCGGGAAATATTTTGAACCCAGTGAAGAAAACCCGATGATCGGCTGGCGTGGTGCTTCCCGCTATTATTCGGAAAAATATAAACCGGCTTTTGCCATGGAATGTAAAGCCATTCATAAAGTGCGGGAGGAAATGGGCTTGCGCAATGTGGTCGTGATGATTCCATTTTGCCGCACGGTGGATGAATTGAAAAATGTGCAGGCTGTGATGAAAGAGAATGGCCTGGAGCGCGGTAAAGATGGCCTAGAAATATTTTTAATGGCAGAGCTGCCTTCCAATGTTTTGATGGCGGAAGAATTTTGCAAACATATTGACGGATTCTCCATCGGCTCTAATGACCTGACCCAATTGACACTTGGGCTTGACAGGGATTCATCATTAGTAGCTCATATTTATGATGAAAGAAACCCGGCTGTTAAAAGAATGATCAGTATGTTGATTGAAACAGCGAAGAAGAACAAAGTGAAAGTAGGTATTTGTGGGCAAGGCCCCAGTGATTTCCCCGACTTTGCCCAGTTCTTAGTGGAGAAAGGTATTGACAGTATTTCTGTAACACCGGATTCAATTATTAAAACAATTAAAGCTATTGCAGCAATTGAAAAATAAAAAAGAAACGTGTTGGAAAAAAAGCCGCCGTAAGGTGGCTTTTTTGTTTTCAATACACAACCGTTCCATTTGTATGGACAGGTAATCCCGGAATAAAAATTTAAATTTGCATGAATAGTTCTTAAAAAGTATATCAGCATTTTTTAAAATTATTATTTATATGGAAACATTAAAAAATAAAGTAGCTTATATAACCGGCGGCAGTAAAGGCATTGGGTATGGTGTGGCTGCTCAATTACTGGCACAGGGAATGAAAGTAGCTATTACCAGCCGGACGCTGGAAGCTGCCGGGAAAGCAGCCGCCGCGTTGTCCAAAGATGCAACAATGGTTTTGCCATTAGTATCGGATGTGGCTTCACTGGCAGCTGAAAAGGAAGCAGTGGAAAAAACCATACAACATTTTGGCCGACTGGATGTGCTGATTGCCAATGCGGGTGTGGGTTACTTCGCCCCGATAGATCAGTTGACTGAAGAGCAATGGAATAAAACCATCAATACCAACCTGACCGGTGTATTTCATAGTGTAAAAGCATGCGTGGATGCGTTGAAACAATCCCAGGGGTATATTATTACGATCGGTAGTTTGCAGGGAATAAATTTTAATGCCAATGGTGCGGCATACAATGCCAGCAAATTTGGATTAGTCGGCTTCTCACAAGCTGTCATGCTTGACTTGCGGCAATACGGTGTGAAAGTGACGACTATTATGCCTGGCTCGGTTGCGACGTATTTTAATAATCATATACCTAATGAAGAAGATGCCTGGAAAATTCAACCGGAAGACCTGGGTCAATTGGTGGTTGACATTTTGAAAATGCCTGCACGTACATTGCCCAGTAAAATAGAAGTACGGCCATTGAAGCCTCCGAAGTAAAATTTATAGGGAATAATGTTAAACTATTCCGTTTTTTTATAGTCATTCAAAAGCAATCTCATTGCTATGGCTATTTCCCTGCAAACAAAAAATCAACATCTTTTGTGGCGTGCTGCATTCGGCCCCGTCATTGAGAATCAACAACAGTTATCCAATGTTCAGCCCGCTGCAGTATTGAATAAATTACTTTCCGCTACCAATCAAAAAGTAGAACGATTTACAATTGCACAAAATATGTATGATGGCTTGTACAAAGGCATCCAGGACCTGGGCCGTATGCAACAACTTTCCCAGGATCAGAAAATGCAGTTGCGCAAACAATCAATTGATGGTATCCAGAACCTGAATCTTTCCTGGCTGGAAGAAATGGTACATAATCCTGATCAACTCAGGGAGAAGATGACTTTATTCTGGCATGGTCATTTTGCCTGCCGCGTGATCAATATTTTTTTTCAACAGGAATTGTTGAATACGATCCGTGAAAATGCGTTGGGCAATTTTGGCGATTTATTACGTGCTGTGAGCAAGAGTGCGGCGATGTTATCTTTTTTAAATAACCAGCAAAATAAGAAACAACACCCCAATGAAAATTTTGCCAGGGAAGTAATGGAATTATTCACCATGGGTCGGGGACATTATACTGAAACCGATGTGAAAGAAGCTGCCCGCGCCTTTACCGGCTGGGGTTTTGACGGGAATGGCGCATTTCAGGAACGGTTTTTTTTTCATGATACAGGTAGGAAAACATTCTTACAAAAAACAGGCAATTTTACCGGTGATGATATTCTCAATATTATTCTGGAACAGGAAGCCACGGCTTATTTCATCACGCAAAAAATTTATACCAGTTTTGTTCATGAAGTGCCCGATCCGGAGCATATTCAAGTACTCGCGAAAAGTTTTTATCAAAGTGGTTATGATTTAAAAAAATTAATGACCGATATATTCTCGGCAGATTGGTTTTATGAAGAAAAAAATGTAAGCACGCACATAAAATCACCGATCGAATTACTCATTGGTATACGGCGTATGTTGCCGTTACAAACGGAGACACCGGAATATCAATTACTATTTGAACGTGCATTGGGCCAGTTATTGTTTTATCCGCCGAATGTAGCCGGATGGCCGGGAGGAAAAACCTGGATCGACAGCAGTACACTTGTCATGCGGATGCGTTTGGCTCAAATTATGGCCAATGCCAATGAATTTTCTGTAGAACCAAAAGAAGATGATGATGTTTCTATGGGTATGGAAAAACCTATATTCAATAAAAAATTGCAAAAGCTGATTACGAATGTGGATTGGACTACCATCGTGCAGCAGTTTGAAGCAAAGACTGCAGATGCACTTTATATGTCATTACAGCAATTGTTATTGCAAACAACACATGTGATCAATCCACAGGTTATCAAAGAGTACCTGGATTATTCCTCCAAAGAAAGTTTTATTAAAACAACCATGATACAACTCATGAGCCTGCCGGAATACCAGGTTTGTTAAGTTGAATTAGAAAAAAATAAAGTATGATTATTAAACGCCGCACTTTTATACAAACGGGTTCACTCGCTACGGCATCTCTGCTGCTGCCCAGATTTTTGAAAGCATTTGAAAACAGGTTGCTGGTACCGCCTGGCCATAAAGTCCTGGTGGTGCTGCAATTCAGCGGGGGCAATGATGGCTTGAATACGGTAATACCGGTACGCAATGATATTTATTATAAATCACGGCCCCGGTTAGGAATCCAAAAGACCGCCACCTTATCCTTAACGGATGATTGTGGTATTCATCCTTCCTTACCTTTTTTCAAAACCTTATTTGATGAAGGCCATCTCGGTATCCTGAATAATGTCGGGTACCCCAATCCGGACCGTTCTCATTTTCGCAGTATGGATATCTGGCAAACAGCCAGTGCCAGTAACCAATATATTTCCACCGGCTGGATTGGCCGTTACCTGGATGCACAATGCAGTGGCTGTGCTAAACCCACACAGGCATTGGAGCTGGATGATATGCTCAGCCTGGCATTAAAGGGAACGGAACAAAAAGGAATTGCTGTAAAAGACCCGCAAAAATTATTTCAGACGAGTAATGAAAAATTTTTCAATACCATCAATGAAATGCATGCACCCGATGATACCCCGGTTGATTATTTGTACAAAACACTGAGCGATACACTGAGCAGTGCAGCGTATATTTATAAGGAAAGTAAGATGCATGCTACCACTTCCGAATACCCGGCGACGGCTCTAGGAAAAAATTTCAAAACCATTGCTTCCCTTATCCAAAGTGATATCAATACAAAGATTTATTATGTCAGCCTCGGGAGTTTTGATACACATGTAGGCCAGGAAGGGCAGCAAAAACGGTTATTTACTGAACTAAATGGTGCCATAGAAGCATTTGTCAAAGACCTGAAAAAGAATAACCGTTTTCAGGATGTGGCCATTATGACGTTTAGTGAATTTGGCAGGCGGGTAGCGCAAAATGCCAGTGGGGGCACCGATCACGGAACCGCTAATAATATGTTTTTTATCAGTGGAGGTTTAAAGCAGCAGGGCCTTATCAATGACTTACCGAACCTCGCTGACCTTGATGCCGGTGATTTAAAATATACCGTTGATTTTAAAAATGTCTATGCCACCTTCCTCCACAACTGGCTGGGTGCCGATGATGAAAAAATCCTGGGGAAGAAATTTGAGAAAATGAGTTTTGTGTAAATGATAAAACCGAACTGAAACAGCCAGCGTTTTTGAATAATCCTGGTTATGGAATTTCTAATTGGAATTGTCATGTAAACGCGAACCAGGTTTTGGTTCTATTAGGTAATTCTAAGTTCAAGTAATAAGTACAATTATTTTATGTAATGCTTGTTTTGCTGGTAAGTAATTAAATTTACTTACTGTCTTCAACCGGCTCCCACAATTCAATTTTATTTCCTTCGGGATCGAGGATATGCACAAATTTTCCGTAATCATAGGTTTCCATTTTATCAAGAATGGTAACGCCTTCTTTTTTTAATTCTTCGATCAATGCTTCAAGGTTTTCGACACGATAGTTGATCATGAAATCTTTTGTGGAGGGCGCAAAATAGTTGGAATTCACGGCAAAGGGCGTCCATTGTGTTTGTGCTTTTGAAGCCGGATCCGGTTTTTCATACCATTCAAAAGTGGCGCCATAGGGATTAGTTGCCAGGCCAAGATGTTCCTGGTACCATGCTGTCATTTTTTTCGGGTCATTACATTTAAAGAAAATACCCCCGATCCCTGTTACTTTTTTCATTTGATGCGTATTAATTGATTTGTTGGAAATTGTTTTTTAAGTGAATCCAAGAAAGAACGAGGAAACAATTGTCAAAGTTAGTATGCAAATTCTTTTCATTGTATATAGATTTTAGACAGTAATTCTTGGTAAAGATTCAAAATTGTTATCCTTGTAAAAATCAGCTTTCGCACGATAATAGGCTTTATATTCCCTTGGATGGATCAGTTGATAGCCCTGTACAATAATGGCGGCTGCTTCCTGCAACACAATGGCATCTTTAGCTAAGAGACGGACACCATCTTGAAATTCTATTTCTTCTACAATAGTATCCAATTGCCGGATGGCTTCCGGTTTTAAACAAACACAGGCAAGCTTCCCTTCCGGGATACGGAAAGTTGCGTCCTCCGGTTCTGTGAATAGTTTAAAGGGCGCTTTTAATTCGCCGGTTAATGCGCGGGACAGTACTTCTTCTTTAGTCAAGGTTTGTTCATCGCCATTATCTTTTCTGAAAGTAAGTGTTTTTAATTCCTCATCCTGGTATTCAACTGCAACCAGGCTGACTTTTTCCGGTTGAAATCTTTCTTCACCCAAGCTTGTTCCGGCAATGGCAAAGCCATTTGTGTTGGCAGAAAATTCATTAAAAACTGATTTAACTAATAAACTCATTTTAAATAAGGGTTCATTTTCGGGGTTGGCTGTATATACGGCGATAGAGGAAGGCAGGCTATCCAATAATGAAAGATTGAATCCTTCAGAAGCGGGTGTGGCGATTTGAACAATTCCGTTCTTATTGCAATGTATATCCGGTAATGGTTCCCCATCAATTTTTGCACGGATTTGTTTTTGGACAATACCTTCCACAACTACTTCTACTATTTCAAGTACGATTACACCTATAACGGCTCCGGCCAATACCGCTACCAGGATTCCACCGGTAAGTAATCCAATGATAAAACCAATAATGCCCCCGCCGATGAAGGCAAAAATATCACCTAAAATACCGGTATCAACATCTGTATCTGTATCAATGATAAAGGATAAATTCCCATCGACCAGTGAAGGAGTGAGTATAAGTTTTATGGTCACATCGGCATCTGGCCATAAATCGATGGGCACTTCACCATTCAGCGTGATGATTATTTTTCCATTATCACCATGTACACTTACTTTCTGCCATACCCCTTTTCTGTCACTTGCATCAGGTAGCGGATGTGTACCATCATCTGCTCTCAGTTCTGTATGCCAAAGATTATTGGCAAAGCGTTGAAAGGTTGCATTCCCAAGCCCACATGCGATATGTTGATCTTTCGGAAGAAATGTTTGTGCGGCAGCTGCATTGCCCCGTGTTTGATCTTTCACTTCATCGTCGCTTAAAGGCTCAGCTGATTGATTGGCCGTATTGAGTGGCATATTGGCCAGGATGACTAACGCAGATTCAAATGTTTGCGGATCATCACTCAAACATTTTACAAGAACCGGGACACCGATAATATTATCTAAAGCGCCAAATGGTATCCTTTGATCGGTGATAAGGGGGAAATTAAATGTCAAAGTTAATGCGGATCCATCTTCCTCTAAGATGGCTTTTGCTAATATGGGATCTGTGAGGATAGATACGTAAATTTCTAAATGCCAATCATCACTTTCAGCAATTCTTACTTCTGTTACAATTATGCCGGGTATGTCAATGACACCCTTTTCCAGTAATAAATTAATTGCTGTCATGAACCAGCCAGGGCCCAGTTGTAGTTCAATATCGAATCCGGAGGTAATTCTTGATGTGTGTAGCATAAACAGTTTTTTTGATGTGGTTAAATAGTTTTAGTTTGTTGATCATTATTCAAAATAGAATAACTACTTTATTATGTTTGAAAAAAAGAAAAGCGACCCGGCTTTGTATAAGCAATATAGTTGATTCTGCTCACTTATACAAGCTTGCTAGCGTTTATTTTAAATTGGAAAAGTTATAGTAATAGTAAAGCCGTTAAGAATTGTAATTAACCATCAATCTATTGTTGATCATTTATTTTGCCAGGTTCAAAACCTGGTCACGGAAGCCGGTAAAATCATCTTTTTCATCCACATAACTTTGATCACTGATCATGCGAATAGCTACGATTTTATGTGTCGGGTCAATGATAATATAATTACCTAAATAACCATCAGCCCGGTAGCTAATAGAACCACTATGTATTTTTTTCCGAATGTGAAGCGTAGTGCCCAATGTGTTGCGCAACAGATCCCAGGGATTGTCGCCAAATACAGATTGTATTTTTGCAAAAAAAGCATCGTCTGAATCATAAGTCCCTTTTAGCTTTTCTGTTTTTTTAATAAAGTCATCGGCCACGCCTGCTTTTCGTAACTGGCTAATAATGTCATCATCAACAACAGATGTTGTATTTTCATAATCAATCCACCACAGCAGGCCATATCCATCATACTGTTTACAAGGTGTGAGGAGCGCCTGGATATATTTACCTGCAATAATTTCTTGTTGATTATACCTTCCCTGATTCAATACCAATAAACCGAGTTTTGCAAAATCAGCCGGTTTAATTTGACAACCCGCCATTACCTGGGGATTGCCGGCACTGTCTAATTCCCAGTTAACATCTGTTATGCCAAGCGGTTTAAAAAGACGTTCGCGGATATAGGTATCCATGCGCTGACCGGTTATTTTTTGTATGATCCCGGCTAATAAATTAATCGCTTTATTGTTGTAGGACCAAACTTCACCCGGCTTAGTTGACAGCTCTGCACAAAGTGCTAATTGGACAAAATCACGGCTGGGGTAAATTTCCACCGAGGTATTCGGAACATTTTGAAGCCCCGATGTCATATTCAGTAATTGCCGGAGTGTAATAAATTGTTTTTGCCCTTGTTTCCATTCCGGGTAAAAATGGCAAACCGGAATATCCAGGCTGTCTATCTTTTTATCAGTCAGTAAACAGGCAACAGCAAGGCCTGCAATACTTTTGGTGCAGGACATGCTTTCAATTTTGGTAATCGGCTGCCCGATACCAAAATATTTATCAGCAATTAATTTATTGTCCTGGTAAATGATCACAGCTTCTGAATGCGTTGCTGCTGCATCCTGTAATAAAGTATCTAACTTAACCTTGTTTATTCCCTGGCCATACAAGATCGGGATAAGAAAACAACTCAGTAAAAAAGCCAAACATACTTTTCTCATAATTTGGTTTTTAAGAAATTTATATAAACACGGACAGCTTTGGGCAGTTTTATTTTTGAAAGTAGAAATTCATACATGAAAAATAAAGTTAAATGAGGACAAGCACTTTGAATTGATACGCATACAGGAACAGTGACTGCCTGCGGTATAAAACAGGAGGTAGCAGAAGGGAAATTTATTGTCATATCAGGGCGAAACCATTTTCAGGCCGATGATGGAGCCGATAAGGGTGAATAAAAAAAAGATACGCAAGAATGTAGCCGGTTCTTTAAAAACGAAGATGCCCAATAATACGGTACCAACAGCGCCGATACCTGTCCATACAGCATATGCTGTACCGATAGGTAAGGTTTGTGTGGCTTTAATTAACAACCCCATACTAATGACGAGTGCAAGCAGGAAGCCGATATACCAGGCATACATATCAGTACCCGTGGTTTCCTTAGCTTTTCCCAGGCAGAAAGCAAATAAGGCTTCAAATAGTCCGGCAATGATTAATAGTATCCAATTCATTTGGTCATTGGTTTATTTGTTGAAATGCCTATATAGCAGGCTTTGAAAGGAAAGCTATTTAATTTTCCATTCAAATTGAAATTAAAAATTTTCTTGAAAAGACAAGCTCTCCCAAATACCGGCAGTAATTATTTGTGTGTAAAACCAAATTGAATAGCTGACATGAGAACGGGCAGGTGAATATCTTTTAAGGCTTTGAATCGAATGCAGTAACCGGTTATTTTAGCTTTGCCTATTGTTGCGCCAAATGCTTTTGCTAAATAGAGTTTATCTTCCAATCCCATGATGTACACGGATATTCCGGTCGTATGGGCACTCAGGCCAACTTTATAAAATTCTCTTTTAGAGCCATCTGCATAGTTGATTGTGTAGGCACCATAGCCAATGTTAGGATGGGAAACAATTTTGCCCTGCTCATTCTTGCCATCGAGGAACCATAATTTACAACCCGGGTTTACTTTCAGGATGAGTTGATGCAGTGTTTGCAAATCCTGGCGTTTGCTTTCCGGCTGTGCAGTGATATAAGCAATGATATGTTTTTCAATGGCCATATCGATTTTCGATTGATTCGAAAAAAAGTTTTTCCCGGCATGGATAAATAAGCAGGTCTATAGCCATGCCGGGATTCCTTTTGAAAATTACAATGTTCCTAAATATTTTGGATCGTAATCTACCATCCATTCAATACCATATTTATCCCGGAACATGCCAAAATAGGAGCCCCAGGGACTATCAGCAATAGGCATTTCTATGGTACCACCGGCAGAAAGGCCGTTAAAAATACGGTCCGCTTCTTCCTTGCTTTCCGCGCTGATGGAAATTTTTGACCTGTTTTCATTTTCATTTACCCGACCCATCGCTTCTGGGACATCATTACCCATCAATACATTTTTCCCGATAGGGAGAGCGATATGCATGATCTTGTTTGCTTCTTTTTCCGAGATTGGTATACCGGGATCGGTCATATCTTTAAAACGGACGATAGTTGCAAACTCGCCGCCAAATACGGATTTGTAGAAATGGAAAGCTTCTTCGGTGTTTCCATTGAAATTAATGTAGGGATTGATGAGTGCCATGGTTTTTGTTTTTAAGTGTGTGTGAATATATAGTAAAATGTAAAGACAAAAGGAAATGCGGCTTAATGTTATTTTAAATTTTCCAAAAGATTTTCCAGGTTTTCCAACGCCATTCTCATGCCTTGTGAAAAACCTTCTAATAATCCCTCCATTCGTTGAAGGGATTCATTGAAAATCGTAATAAAGACTTTTGTGGTAGCCAGTTCTTCGCTAAATGTATGATCCCATTCCGAACCCGGTAATTGCGGATTTTCATCTTCATCCGCAAAGGCATTATACATTTTGAAATTCGTTTTCGGTGTGATAGAGGTGTATTCCTGGATGGCCCAGCTTTCTTTTCCATCCGGGCTGATCATTGCATAAAATCGCTTACCCCCAACTTTAAAATCCTGGTATTTTGTTTTTGCTGTATAGGGGTGGGGAGCGATCCATTGATCAATCAATTCTGCTTTGGTAAATGCATCCCAGACAAGCGAAAGGGGAGCATCAAATTCCCGGGTAATAGTTACCGTGTGGGCGGCTTTGTCAACGGTAAAATCAAATAATAAATTGTTGTTCATTTTTTTTGTTTTTTGAGTTTGGATAAAACGGTATCTAATTGCGTAAATCGGGTCTCCCAAAGTTTCCTGTATTGGTTGAGCCATTTATCAAATTCTTTCATTTTGTTCAATTCGAGTGAATAATAGATCTCCCGGCCCTTTTGCTCCTGCCTGACCAATGCACACTCAGTCAGGACTTTTAAATGTTTGGAAACAGCCTGCCTGGAGGTATGAAAATTTTCAGCAATGGCATTGGGTGTCATTGCCTGTATGGCGATGAGGGCAATGATTGCCCGCCGGGTTGGATCTGCTATAGCCTGGAAAATATCTCGTCGCATGTAAACTGGTTTTAAAATATGAAACTAATCAGTTGCAAATATAAATGCAACTAATTGGTTTCGCAAAATTATTTTTCATTTTTTTTGAAAAAAATTTCTTTAACCAGGAATCCCTTTTTTTTAGATAAAAAAAATTTATGGTTTCAGCTGGTTGAAAAGAAGTTTGCTGATATAGTGTGAAAATAAAAAGATAAGTATTCCAGAAGCAGGTAAACTGATTCAATGTGTTAACTTCTTTTCTAACATTGAATTCCTGAATTATGAAATAAAAAAGGATGATTTACATATCAGTTAGAAGCCGTTATTATTTCCGGTACATGTTCAACGGGGAAATTCATGGAGTTGGCAATAAAACAAAGGCGGTGGGCCACTGCATGCAATTCATGCGCTTTTGCAACCATATCTTCATCCCGGACAGTTACGACAGGATGTAAAATTACTTTACTGAAACGGCCACTACCATCCGGGTCTTCCTGCATTTCACCTATGGCAGTATCCATATATTCGGTCACAATGACGCCCGCATCAGCGCATAAATGTAAATACCAAAGTAAATGGCAGGAAGAAAGAGAAGCCACCAATAATTCCTCCGGGTTATATTTCGTTTTATCACCCCGGAATGCCGGGTCTGAAGATCCGGCGATAATGGGTTTCTGACTTGCCTGCACCTGGAAACTTCTTTCATAGCTTTTATAAGATTCCGTACCCGTTCCCTTGTTCCCCGTCCATTCAAGGCGGGTGTGGTAATGATGTGTTTTATTCATGAAAATGTTTTACAAACGAATGAATCGAAATGAATCAATTTTCAATTTCAAAAGTATGTATTTGAGCAAATAACTATTT
>JBDHYG010000011.1:0-83841 GCA_039811225.1 Parafilimonas sp. | reverse complement strand
CCTGCTATTTGGCTTTATCATTTATTTTGTTTTTTCCTTTCGAAATAAACAAAAAGGGTATGTGCTCCTGCAAAATCAAAAAGCGCAAATCGATGCACAAAATGAACAATTGGAAAAAGCCAATACCGATCTTAAAGCCACGCAAGCCCAACTCATCCAATCCGAGAAAATGGCTTCCTTGGGTGAATTGACCGCGGGTATCGCGCATGAGATACAAAACCCCCTGAATTTTATTAATAATTTTTCGGAGATCAACCAGGAATTGATAGATGAAGTCCTGGAAAACCTGGCTCAGGTTACAAATCCTGAAACACAACAAAACCTCCGGGAAATCAAAGACAATTCCGCGAAGATCATGCAGCATGGAAGTAGGGTAGATGCCATTGTCAAAGGTATGCTGCAACATTCCCGGAAAAGCACCGGCCAGAAAGATGCTACGGATATTAATGCTTTATGTGATGAATTCCTGCGCCTGAGTTATCATGGCTTACGTGCCAAAGACAAATCATTCAAAGCAAATTACAAGACGGATTTTGATCCGTCCCTTCCAAAAATTAATGTAGTCCCCCAGGAAATTGGGCGGGTTATTCTGAATTTAATTAATAATGCTTTTTATACCGTGAATGAAAAAGGCAAAGAGGATATTCCCGGGTATATGCCTATTGTAATGGTAGCAACTAAAAAGGAAGATAAAAAAGTGATTATTTCTATTCAGGACAATGGTAAAGGAATCCCGGAAAAGCTCAAAGGCAAAGTCTTTCAGCCCTTTTTCACCACCAAACCAACCGGGCAGGGAACTGGCCTGGGCCTGAGTTTGAGTTATGATATTGTAAAAATGCACGGGGGAGAGATACAAGTGAAAAGTAAAGAAGAGGAAGGAACAGAAATTCGTATTGTATTACCCATGTAAAATAGCCAAGTACAGGCATGCTGATTCCCCACTTTTTTTCAAGTCAATTAATTTCAGGAATAAAAAATGTAAAAGGTTAATACATATCATTACTTGTGAATTGCATTATTTTATTTCCCCCTCGGGAAAAAAGTTTAAGTTGGATCATATGAAAAGATGTACTTTACATGTAATCATGTCAACAAAAAATTTGTGCTGCAAGTATTCAGGCGATTTTATTGTAAGAATAAACCCATGAAAAAAATCATACAACTATTCCTGCTTTTGGGATTATGCATGAATCATGTGCATGCGCAGGATATGGCTGTATTAAAGGATAGGTTCTATGAAGCAAGAGAGGATACAACCCGCGCCCGCTTACTCATCGAAATAAGTGCCCTGGCATATAACAATTATAATTATGATACTTGTACGAAATACAGCAGTATTGCTTTGACCATTTCGGACAACTTGCTTAACCAGCCTTCTGCCCCCAACAACCCGGCAACATATCTCCATTATAAAAAACTCAAAGCGGGCGCACTTGAATATTATGGTTGTGGCTTGACGTATAACGATGCAAAAACGGCAAAGAACTCGTTGCTTGCTGCTTCCATTCTTTGGAATGAAACGAAGGATAAAGCCGGTATGGCATCTGTCTATCTGCACCTGGCTGAATTGATGATGAATCAAAATAAGCTGGCTGAAGCGCTTGTTTATTTTAAAACCAGTATTTCCCTTTATTCGGCATTGAAAGACAAGCAAAAAACGGCCTTAGCGTATTACGAGATGGCGCTTACCCAGCGGTATATGTCCAATTTTGGAGACGCCCTGGAGAATAACCTGGTAGCGCTGGATATTGCGAAAGAAATACAAGACTCTACCTCCATGCTGCAATGTTTACTTGCAAACGGGTTTATTTATTTGCAGGTTAAAGATTATAAAGAAGCATTGAAGACACAAGAAAATGCATTACAAGTTGCCCAGGGCATGCATGATTCTGCATTTATCGCGACAGCCTACAGTGATTTGGGGGTTACCTATGGCCGGATGGATAACCCCGAGGAGGCTTTGAAAAATCATTATCAGGCACTCGCTATCCGAAAAAATTTAGGTGATCCAATGGATTTAAGCAGTACCTATTCCTATATTTCTGAAATACTGTCTTCACAGGGCAGGTATAAAGAGGCACTTATCAATGGCCGGGAAAGTTTGGCCCTGGCTAAAAAAATTTCAGACAAACGAAAACTAAATGATGGGTATTATTATATCGGTTATAGTTATATGAGCCTGGGTGATTATCAGCAGGCCTTGCTTTACTACGATTCTTCCATGACTATCAGTAAACAAATTAATGACCTGTATCACCAGTCTTTTTCGTTACAGGCAATCGCAAACGTGTACATTAAAATGAACATGCCGGATAAAGCCATTAGTATTTTACAGCAGGCATTGTTAATTACAGTGCCTACTGATTATGGAAACCTGACCAACATTTATATGATGATGAAAGAGGGGTATGCCAGCATGGGAGATTATGAAAAGGCGTATGCCAGTAGCCTGAAATACAATCAGTATGATGATTCACTGGCTAATAATGAAAAAGCGTTAAAAATTACCAGCCTGACTAATCAACTCGAATTTGAAAATAAACGGGCATTGTTAAAAGCCAGCCAGGACAAACAGCTTGCCCTCCAGCAATCACAAATAGAAAAACAAAAGCTCATCAAAAATATTTCGATCATTGGCCTGATCGCTTTTGTTGGTATTGCGCTATTATTTTTCAGGCGCTTCAAAGAAAAACAAAAACTGAATAAGGAACTGGAAAACACTTTGCATGAATTGAAAACTACCCAGGCACAATTGGTTCAATCCGAGAAAATGGCTTCTCTTGGAGAACTCACGGCCGGCATTGCCCATGAAATTCAAAACCCGTTGAATTTTGTCAATAATTTTTCAGAACTAAATAACGAGTTAATAGATGAAATGCAAGCGGAAATGGAGAAGGGTAATTTGACAGAGGCCAAACAAATAGCAGACAATATCAAAGCAAATGCCGCTAAGGTCAATTACCATGGCAAAAGGGCCGATGCCATTGTGAAGGGTATGCTGCAACATTCCCGGAAAAATACCGGCCAGAAAGAATTGACTGATATCAATGCACTATGTGATGAATACCTGCGCCTGAGCTATCATGGCCTGCGGGCAAAGGACAAACAATTCAACGCCAATTATAAGACATCATTTGATGAACATATTGGAAAAATAAATATCGTGCCCCAGGATATGGGAAGGGCGCTTTTGAACCTGGTCAATAACGCATTTTATGCCTGTACAGAACGGAACCGGAATTCGTCACCGGCTTCCGCAGAAACAGCTACGGAAAAATTCCAGCCCCTGGTTACCGTGGAAACCAAAAAATTAAATAATGCTATACAAATCATCGTATCCGATAATGGCAATGGGATCCCCCCCACCATTATTGAAAAAATATTTCAACCTTTTTTTACGACAAAGCCCACCGGGCAAGGTACCGGCCTGGGTTTGAGTATGACCTATGATATCATTACCAAAGTACATAATGGAACCATTCGGGTAGATAGCAAAGAAGGCGAAGGCACCACTTTTACCATTCAATTACCAGTTTCCTAAAAGGATTGTGAGGAAACATTTTTGTACCCGCCGACATTACATCCAAATCAATTTTTCGTACCATCTTTTATAAGTAAAAGCCCTGCATTTCCTTTATGGAATACCCAATAAACGGTATTGCCATGACAGGTAGAAAGCCTTTTTTTGTTTTAGAGTTTTAATAATAAGAAGTTATTACATAACATATATGGTAGGAGCCGCTGATAAACGCTCATTAGCCATAGAACCAAAAAAAAGTAACATGAAAAAAATCATCATTACATGGGTATTGTTTCTCTGCGGACAATATCTGTTTGCACAGGCAACGAATGACTGGACAAAAGATTTCCAA
The DNA here is from genome assembly GCA_039811225.1 of Parafilimonas sp. Lineage (GTDB taxonomy): Bacteria > Bacteroidota > Bacteroidia > Chitinophagales > Chitinophagaceae > JAFDXJ01. Next base: position 79,969 of record JBDHYG010000011.1, on the reverse strand, counting down.
TCCAAGATCAACTGGTATCAAATTTCGGATGCCGGCATTTTGGTAGTAGCCACCAAAGATGGCTTATTTGGCATCAGTCCCAAAGACGGTTCTGAAATTTGGAAAAATGAGGATATTGAAAATATCCAGGAAACCAATTATGATCCCATAGAAGGCACACCATATGCAGCTTTGTCCAAATCCGGGATAACGAAATCAGTCAATAATATTATTGACCTGGTTACGGGGAATGTCGTTGCCAATACGGCAACGATGGGTATGCAATCAGTAACCAAACGGATTTATCTGATGAAAAGTAACCAGGTTTTGTTTTATGGTTTTGGAAAAACCGGGAAACCGGTTCTCATTTTAGCAGACCTGGCAACTGGTCAAAAAGTGTGGGAACAGGAAAAATTATTTTCTAAAAATTCGGAGCAAATTGTGTCACAGGCTGGTGAAACACCCGATGCGATTTTTATAGCAACGGATAAAAATATTTATAAATTAAATAAAACGAATGGCGAAGTGGCTTATAGCATTGAGATGAAGAGTGATCTTCCGGTTGCAGCACCGGAGCCATCTTCAGGAAGTGGCCTGGGTAAAATGTTTTCTTTTGGCAAAACACTGGATAAAGCTGCCGGGCAAATGGCTACACAAACGTCTGCTGATTTCTTTCAGCAGGGAGATATGACACTGATTTATTTCTGGAACCAGGACATTCTAACGGCATTTAATATTGCTGATGGAAAAGAAGTGTGGAAACGGGTTGAACTACCTTCTCCGGTTGCCAATATTTTATTTGATGAGCACGGCATGTTGGTAGCAACAGCAGAAAAAACACAGGAAGATATTTCTAAGGCAAATGATAAAGGCGGCGGCCTAATCGGGAAATTAAAAAAATCGGGTGCAGCTAAGAAAAACCGGGCTACCCTGCTTTGCCTGGATATGTTGACAGGCGTCGAAAAATGGAATAGCGATGTGGAATTGCAGGGTGATGTGGTGGCGTATAAATTATCCGGTAACAAACTGATACTGGCCACTGCCCGCGATCAGGGTACCAATTTTATCAGCATTGTGGACCTCGATGCCGGGAAATCGATTAGTAAAAAAGCATTGGAAATAAAAGGCACGGTCAGGGATCTGCAGCTTGTGCCACAGGGTTTATATTATCGTACATCGGATGAAGTTAATATCCTGAGCCTGGAATCAGGAGATAAAACCTGGAAGAAGGGCCTGGCAATGAAAAATTGTAGCGGGCAAAATCTGGATGCGAAAACCGGGTATGTTTATGCGAATAGTACTATTTACAAAGTGGATTTTGAAAAAGGAGAATTAACAGACTGGATTACCGATATCCGTTTTGAAGGGAATGAAGACCCTACCTCATTGCAATTGCGGGAGAATGGCGTATTACTTACATCCGATCAGAATATCCGCTTGTACGATTATACAGGAAAGCAGGTATTTCATACATATCAACCGGCGCCGGGCCGTACCCTGGCAGGGAAATTGACCAGTGGCCTTGGAGCCCTTACTTCCGCAACGATTTCTGCACAGCAAATGGCACAGAGTGCACAGATGAGTTATGCAAAAGGCTATTATGGAAGTACCAGTTCATCTGTTGATAACAGTATTAAAAATGCCAATTCTAATGCCGCTAACTTTGGCGGTGCAGCTGTAGAGAGTTTCAAATCAATCAGCAGGCGCTTTAATGCAACGAAAGAAGCCAATAATTACATGGCCATGCTGACCAATTTCGGGGGCAGCAATATGGCAAAAGATGCAGGTGTTATGATGATTGATAAAAATAATGGAACCGAAATCCGGAAAATTATTTTAGGAGATAAAAAAGACCCGGATTATAAAATGGATGAATTGGGCCGGATCATTTATTACAAAACTGATGGATCTGTAATTTCCGGATTTGCATTTTAGACAAACGTATCAGCTTTTTTTTTCCAACCACCCAATCGGGTGGTTTTTTTATTACATCATTGAAAAAAAATATTGAACCATTATCACTCCTTGCCAGTACGGAGAAGTAAAATGCATCTACCATTAATAAAAATTCTGAAAAAACAAGTTCAGGTATCTAATACTTCCTTTAATTTTATTGCATAGAATTAAAAATACAGTAGATGCTGGAACCTTTCATTGCTTTTTTCCTGGTAAGGGTGTCAGGCAATATCCTGAATAACCAGCCGGGGGGTAATAAGTTTAAGAAACTTCTTCAATATTTACAGTGGGGCATTATTACGCTTTTCGTGGTGGAAACATCCACCGGGATCCAGGATTACACCAGGTGGGTATGGCATGTCTTTCTCCTGGGTCTGGTTATACTGGCCCTGGCTAAAAATGAATTTTTAGCGCTGCGCACATTGATGCTTTCAGTCCTGCCATTTGTGATCATCTCCTTTGCATCTGATATTTTTAAATCTGTGAACTTTGCATTTTATAAAAAATTGGATACCTATTTTGATGTAGGTATTTTCTTTTCCATTGTATGGATGGTTGCTATGTTGATTTATTCCTCCCGGCAACAAAAAGCCTTGCGATTGGCCAATGAAAAAGCCGCAAGGGAAGAAGAACAAAAGAGATTGGTCACCATTAAAAAAGAAGAACTGGAAAAATTAGTGGCCGAAAGAACATCGGAGCTACAAAGCCAGAAAGATAAAATAGAAAATACCCTGCAGGAACTGAAAGCCACACAATCGCAACTGATACAGTCGGAAAAGATGGCTTCACTCGGGGAACTCACTGCCGGCATTGCACATGAGATACAAAACCCCCTCAATTTTGTCAACAATTTTTCTGAACTGAATACAGAATTGATTGCAGAAATGAATGAGGCCATTGCTAAAAATGATTATGATGAAGTACGTGCCCTGGCAAATGATATTAATGAAAATGAGAAAAAAATTATGTTTCATGGCCAGCGGGCAGATGCTATTGTAAAGGGGATGTTGCAACATTCCCGTACCAGTACCGGTGAAAAAGAATTGACCGACATCAATGCCCTGGCCGATGAATACCTGCGGCTGGCCTATCATGGCCTACGGGCAAAAGATAAATCGTTTAATGCCACGATGAAAACGGATTTTGACAACACTATACCTAAAATTGAACTCGTGGCACAGGATATTGGACGGGTGATCCTGAATTTAATTACCAATGCATTTTATGCCGTCATGCAAAAAAAGAAAGAATTGTCCGCTGATTATTTGCCCACTGTTTCAGTTTCTACCAAAAAAATTGACCAGGCCATCGAATTGCGCGTGGAAGATAATGGCAATGGCATTCCGGAAGAAAATTTGGATAAAATATTTCAACCCTTTTTTACCACCAAACCTACCGGCCAAGGAACCGGGTTAGGCCTTTCCCTGAGTTATGATATTATTAAATCGCATGGGGGCGAAATTAAAGTTGAAACAAAAGTTGGGTCAGGAACTACTTTTATTCTTATTTTACCATTTTAATCAACTGCTATGAAAATATTAGTCGTAGATGATGAAAAGGACGTGAAAACGTTATTCGAACAAAGATTCCGTAAGGAAATAAAAAGCGGGGAATTGATTTTTGTCTTTGCCTATTCCGGGGAAGAAGCTATACAATTTTTAAATTCAAATGATCATGAAGCCGTGCTTATCCTCTCCGATATTAATATGCCGGGAATGAGTGGCCTGGAATTGCTCAGGCGTATCAAGGAAAAATTTGATGAACCACCACCCTTTGTCATGATGATTACCGCTTATGGCGATAAAGAAAATTATATGGAAGCCATGAAACTGGGCGCCGATGATTTCCTGACAAAACCAGTAGATTTTGTAGCTTTAAAGGAAAAACTCAAAACAAAACTTGTATGACGAAAATCTTAGTGGCTGATGATGAGGCGGATCTTGAAACGCTGATCAGGCAAAAGTTTCGCCAAAAAATACGGGAACATATCTATGAATTTGTTTTTGCGGCAAATGGTACAGAAGCATTGGAAAAAATAAAACAAAGTGAAGGAATAGATATTGTTCTCAGCGATATTAATATGCCTGAAATGGATGGCCTTACCCTGCTAACAAAAATTTCTGAAACCTACCCACTCATCAAAACGGTGATGGTATCTGCTTATGGCGATATGGATAATATCCGTACGGCCATGAACCGGGGTGCATTTGATTTCGTCACCAAACCAGTCAATTTTGATGACCTCGAACTGACCATGGAAAAGACGATCCATCACGTGGACCAGATAAAAGAAACATTCAAAGCCATAAAGGAAAATAATATCCTTAAAATGTATGTGGATGAAACTGTACTGACTTTTATGGGAACCCGGGAATATGAAAATTTGCTGACAGCCAATGAAAATATCAGCGCTACCGTGGCGTTCATTGATATCTGCAGCTTTACCGCCATCAGTGAAAAAGAAAACCCGGATACGGTAGTGAAAATGCTCAACCGTTATTTTGATCTGATGGTGAAAGAAATTATTGCACAGAATGGGACGGTAGATAAATTCATAGGGGATTGTATCATGGCTGTCTTCAAAGGTTCTTATCATCTCGACCGAGCCATTGATGCCTGCCTGGCAATTAAAAATGCCATCGATGCCCTACCGGCTGAAAATGGATTCTCTCCCAAAGTTTCTATAGGCATCAATAGCGGTGATATGATTTCAGGAAATATAGGGTCTGCTGCCTTGCGCCGCCTGGATTTTACAGTCATCGGTGATAGTGTGAATACCGCACAACGGTTACAAGCAGTGGCCGGACAAAGCCAGGTGGTAATAACGGAACATTGTTATGACCTGGTAAAGCAATCATTTAATTGCCGGAAAATCGGCTCGGCTATGCTGAAAAATAAAACACAGGAAGTTATCCTCTATGAAGTGTTGAATTGATCTGAAAAAAAATTTTTTATGCAGTTCGAACAAGTGTACACATTTTTGATAGACAAATTGGAAAAAGGACTGCCGGCGTTTATTACGTACCATAATGTGGCACACACGAACCATGTTTTACAGGCGGCAATTCATCTCGCAACTGCAGAAGGTGTCCAGGGGGATGATCTTACTCTGCTTAAAACAGCAGCCCTTTTTCATGATGCCGGATTCCTGCAAAACCACCAGGACCATGAAAAAATTTCCTGCCAGCTCGCCCGGAAATATTTACCCGAATATGGCTATACCCCGGAACAAATTGCAGATATCTGTACTATCATCATGGCCACACAATTACCGCAGACACCTGCCAACCTGTTGAGCAAGATACTCTGTGATGCAGACTTGTATTACCTCGGCACCGATGACTATGATGCATTTTCCGAACGCTTATATCATGAGTTCAAAAAAAATGATATCATACAAACCCAATTGGAATGGCAAATGCGGGAAGTGGAGTTTTTATCAGCACATACGTATTTTACAAAAACAGCTACCCGCGAAAATGAAACAAAAAAACAGGAAATACTGAAACGCTTAAAACTAAAACTTGCGGCTACTATGCCTAAGAAACAAAAAATGGAGACGACAGGAATGATCCAGGATATTATTTTAAACCTGGTCGGCATCATCATTTCCGGTTTTGCGTTGAAATGTTTCCTGGTACCCAATCGCTTCTTCGATGGCGGTATTACCGGCCTTTCCTTATTACTGCATGAAATATATCATCTCAATTTATCCGGACTTATTTTGTTACTCAACCTGCCCCTGGTAGCGCTCAGTTATTTTACACTCGGAAGAAATTTTGCCTTCCGCATCCTGGCCAGCATTATTTTATTTGGTGTTTGCTTGTATGTTTTGCCCGATTATCCACTCACCAGCGATAAATTACTGATTGCAGTATTTGGCGGTATTTTTCTCGGTATCGGGATTGGCCTCGTTATGCGCGCCGGCGCTGCGTTAGACGGCATAGAAGTCCTGGCGCTTTATACGCTGAAGCGTACTTCTTTTACCATTACAGAAATTATCCTGGGGTTAAATATCCTGATTTTTACAATCGCGGCTTTTAAATTTGGCATAGAAACTTCATTGTATTCCATTCTCACCTATTTCGCTGCAACACGCACGATTGATTATATCGTGGAAGGTATCCAGGCATATACGGGAGTTACCATTATTTCCGGGAAAAGTGAAGCCATAAAATATGAACTGGTCAATAACCTGGGGCGGGGAATTACCGTGTATAAAGGAGAAAGAGGTTTTTTGCCCGGGCGTTTTGAAATCAGTACCGAGTGCGATATTATTTTCACCGTGATCACCCGTATGGAGTTACGCAAATTGAAGAACCTGGTGTATGAAGTGGATCCCCGCGCATTTGTTTTTGCCAATACCATTAAAGAAGCCGCTGGTGGTATTCTCAACAGGCGGCATACGCATTAAGAGTGTATTAAAAAAATACACATTTCGTGGTTTAATTGATATTTATATTATTTTTATTGTTAAAACCAAAAACTATCTGTTATGAAAAAGGTACTCTTAACCCTACTCATTATTGGTATTGTTGTTATCGCAGGTGGTTTAACATATATCAAACTTGCCTTACCCAATGTAGGCGCCCCGGAAAATATTCATGTGAATAATACTGCTGAACATATTCAACGGGGAGCATACCTGGCCAATCATGTAACCGTATGTATGGATTGCCATTCTACCCGCGACTGGAATAAATTTTCAGCACCGCCTGTTCCCGGAACTGCCGGAAAAGGCGGTGGTTATTTCGGCCCGGAACTATCTTTCCCCGGAAAATTTTATGCACGAAATATAACACCGGCACATTTAAAAGACTGGACGGATGGAGAAATTTTAAGAGCCATAAGTACGGGTGTAAATAAAAATGGCGAAGCACTCTTCCCGGTTATGCCGTATTTATATTACGGGAAACTGGACCGGCAGGACCTCTATGATATCATTGCCTATATCCGTTCCCTGGCCCCAATAGAAAATACTATTCCCGAACGCTCCATTGATTTTCCCATGAATTTTATTATCAATACCATTCCGGAGAAAGCCGCATATACCAAAAGGCCACCTGTATCAGATACGGTAGCGTATGGCGCTTACATTACAATGGCGGCGGGTTGTGTAGAATGTCATACACCGGTAGAAAAAGGCCAAATCAAAAAAGAATTTTCTTTTGGCGGCGGACGCGATTTTAAATTACCCAATGGTACATTACGCTCTGCAAATATTACACCCGATGATAATACTGGAATTGGTAAATGGAGTGTCAATGATTTTGTTTCCCGCTTCAAGGAATATACCATCCCGGGAAGTATTAAAACAATGGAGCCGAAAGAAGTAAATACGATAATGCCCTGGACCATGTATGCCGGTATGGATACCACAGACCTGCGGGCAATTTATCATTACCTCAGAACTATTAAACCCATTTCCAATAAAGTAGTGCATTTCAATCCCGGCCAATAGCTCAGGATACTTTGCTGGATTTGAAAGCTGTTTTTTGTATTTTTTGAGCAGCCAATAATTCTTTGTGGATATTGTCTAATATACCATTGATAAAATGACCGCTTTGCGGTGTACTGTATTCTTTGGCCAGGTCAATATATTCATTGATGGTAACTTTCGTGGGGATGGTTTCAAAATACAAAAATTCGGAAACACCCATTTGCAATAAAATCATATCCAATTGGGCCAGGCGGTCCACATCCCAGTTTTTTAATTTGGGTATAATCAATTCTTTGAGATATTCATTTTTCTCCGCAACCGTGCGTAAAAGGTCTTGTGCAAAGGCCCATTTATCTGCAGCAATAAATTCATGTAAAGAAAAACTTCCGGGTTTTTGCAGGTAACTGCAGATAAGCTGGAACATCATTTCTGCATCATCTTCCCAGTTGGCAAAATATTCTTCCAATACTACATGTACCTCTTCACAAGGGAGGACCAGGTCAGTAAAAATAAATTTAATGATTTCCTTTTCCTTTGCTTTCTGGCGCGATGGCTCCTGGATATACGCCTGGTAAAGCGGTGTGACTACCAGTTCGCGATAAATTTTTTTGATCAGGCTTTCCCCGGCTGGATACAGGGTATTAAATTTTTCGGTGGTTGTTTTGAAATAGGGATCTTCTAAAATTTTCCATAGCAATTCATTGCCGGCAATTTTTGTATTGACTTCGAGGTCTTCCTGGGAAGGCAGGTTCTTGGCTGCACGATATGCCGCATCTTTTTCTGCATAACGGGCCACTTCCGTAAGAAAATAAAGCAGGTAAAGGAATAAAGTGTGTGAATCATCAATTCTTTTCCGGAGCAGGGGAATGGAATTTTCGCCACCGGTAACGCCGGTAGCATATAACACCTGCATGACTTTTACCCGGATATTTCTTCTATTAATCATGTGAAAGAACGTTCGGGCGCGAAGATAATGGAATTAAGCTTGAGCAGGGAAAATTATATGCAAAAAAAATACCCGGTACAAACCGGGCATTTTATCCGGTTGATTTTTTATTTCACGGTAATATGTATAGTAGCGGCCAGTTTGCTGCCATATGAACGGTGCATTCCATCAGCGAATTGCAACGTGAGCACATGTTTGCCCGGGCTTAGCGTTACTTCAGTGGTGGTTTGGCCTTTCCCGAAATGCATGTGTTGTGCATCGGTTGGAATCACTGTACCCATGGGAATGGAATCACCGATATCTATTAATAAATGATGGTGGCCAAATCCCTGGTTGATTTCTCCGGCCGGTTGTATAGCTATTCCTTTTACACCCATATCTACTTTGAAAGGCGAGGTAACTTCCTGGCCATCTTTCAGGTTGACAAAAAATACACTTGCTCCATCCGGTACGGTAGGCATCGGCGCTATGGAAGCGGTTGTATCCATTGTCATTTGATGAGTGGTATCGGTGGCCGGCATAGTAGAATCTGCTGGATTGCTTTGTTGGCTCCCGGAATTACATGCCAGGAAACCCGCTGCCAGGAAGAGTCCCAGCCATTTCATTTTTTTCATTGTTGTTATTTTTATTGGATGATTGTTGCGTATGGTGAAGAGTAAAGTTCGTATTATTTTTTAATACATCATTGCTCCGGCCATTTCAATAGGTTTTTTATAAAAATATTGTACAAATGAAAGGTGTATTTTATCCTACAGTTTGTAGATGCGCAGTATGGAATACAAAGCGTTAACTGATCTTCCTCATACCCGGTTGATTTAACAATTTGCGTATAGCGATAATTTTTATATTCGCCGCCAAATTCAATTTGAATGAAAAAATTTTTAATCATTTCCAACTGCATCCTGCTTGCTGCTGTCGCATTTCTTTTTTACCGGTCTTATAATAATGCGCCGGCCGGAAAAACGACCGATCATGTGAAGAATGAAGTGGACAGTATTAAAGGGAAAATCGCCTATTTCGACCTCGACACCCTTCAAAACCAATACCAGTATTTTATTGAAGTGCGTGATTACCTGAAAGGAAAAGATGACGATAATACCCGTGAATTGAATAAACTCCGGAATAATTACCTGGAAAAATTAAAAGAATATAATCAGAAGGGTCCAACACTTTCTCAAACCGAACAGGGCCAGTACCAGCAGGATCTGATGCAAATGCAAAATGATTACCAGGCACGGGAACAAAATGTGAGCCAGGCTATGCAGGCCGAAGCCATGGAAAAAATGCAGGGCGTAAAACAAAAAATCCAGGACTTTTTAAAAACCTATAGTGTCGATAAGGGCTATGCCTACATCTTCGCATCCAATGATAATGATTACCTGTATTATAAAGATACATTGAATGACATTACAAAAGATATCGTGGGTAAACTGAATGAGCAGTATAAAAATTCAAAGAAAAAATAAGCAACCTGCTAAAATTTCCTATCTTCCAATCCCGTTTTAATAGACCGGGATTTTTTTATTTTCAATCAACCCCAAAATAATATTCTATGCACCAGGAAAAAACTGCTTTTAAACCAACACTCGGCCTGCTCGATGGCACGATGATCGTTGCCGGTTCCATGATTGGTTCCGGTATTTTTATTGTAAGCACAGATATCACAAGAAATGTAGGCAGTGCCGGTTGGCTTATCGTAGTATGGTTAATCACGGCACTCATGACCATTATGGCTGCCGTGAGTTATGGTGAACTCAGCGGGATGTATCCCAAAGCCGGCGGGCAATATGTGTATTTAAAAGAAGCCTTTAATCCCCTGGCGGGGTTTTTATATGGCTGGAGCTCGTTCACCGTCATTCAAACAGCCACCATCGCCGCAGTGGGCGTGGCTTTCAGCCGCTTCACCGCATACCTGGTTCCTGAAGTGAGTGAAACAAACTATATCCTGACCATGGGAAATTTTCATATTTCTGCAGCCCAACTGCTTTCCATTGCGTTAATCGTTTTTCTCACCTATACCAATACCCGTGGTATAAAAAGCGGGAAACTGATCCAAAACTTTTTTACCACTATAAAATTATTATCACTGTTCGGATTGATCGTAGCTGGTTTTCTTTTTGTGAAACATAGTTTCTGGAGTGAAAACTGGGAGACAGGTTTACACGCCATGCAACTGGAAAAACAAAATGGTGCTTTTGTCCTGCATGGTAATTGGCTGCCCATCGGCGGTACGGTTTTGATAGGCGCCATAGCGGCTTCCATGGTGGGTTCCTTATTCAGCAGTGATGCCTGGAACAATGTTACCTTCATTGCCGGTGAAATAAAAAACCCTAAACGGAATATCGGGTTGAGTTTGTTCTTCGGCACCCTCATCGTTTCATTGATATACATTACCATCAACCTGATGTACCTGAATGCCCTTTCGCTGGAGCAGATTGCTTATCCCGAAGGAGACCGGGTTGCGGTGGCCGCTTCTACGGCGGTGTTTGGAAATGCAGGCGCCATCGTTATTGCCGTGATGATTATGATCTCCACATTTGGTTGTAATAATGGCCTTATCCTGGCCGGTGCCCGTGTGTATTATACTATGGCACAGGATGGGCTTTTCTTTAAACAGGCCGGGCATTTGAATAAGAATGCTGTACCTCAATGGGCTTTGTGGGCACAGGCTATAGTGGCATCCATCTTATGCCTCAGTGGTGGATACAATGACCTGCTCGATATGATCGCTTTTGTCGTTGTACTTTTTTATGTACTCACGATAATTGGTATTTTTGTCCTGCGGAAAAGAAAACCGGATTTGGATCGGCCTTACAAAGCCTTTGCTTATCCTTTCCTGCCGGCTTTATATATTGTGCTCGGTATTATATTTTGTATTTTTCTCCTCATCTTCAAACCGGCCTATACGATGTGGGGATTAGGAATTGTGCTGGCCGGCATTCCGGTATATTATATAGCTATCGCAGCCGCTAAAAAAAATACGAAAGAAGTATAATGGTATTTGATCCCGGTCCCATATTTTCAAAAATTGCACAACTCCACATTGTCATAGTCGGGGACATCATGCTCGATACGTATTGGTGGGGCAATGTAGAGCGCATTTCACCAGAAGCGCCTGTACCCATTCTCTCCCGGACAAAAACGGAGTACCGAATAGGCGGGGCCGGGAATGTAGCATTGAATACCCGGGCATTGGGTGCAAACACGACTATTTTTTCTGTCACAGGTAGTGATGCATCCGGGGATATTTTATGCGATATGCTGGCAAAAGAAAATATTTCTATAAATCAAATCATCCGTATAGCTGACCGGCCTACAACCCATAAAATCCGCATCATGGGCCGTAATCAGCAAATGCTGCGCATAGATGATGAAGTTACAGAGGATATTCCACCGGATATAGAAAATATATTGTTGCAACAGTTTCAAAAATTTGTGGAAGAACGAAGGCCGGATGTAGTCATTTTTGAAGATTATAATAAAGGGGTACTCACGCAAAAAACGATTACAGGAATGATGGCCTGTTGCCATGCTAATGAAGTGCTGACCAGTGTGGACCCCAAGCGAAAAAATTTCTTTGCATACCGGCAGGCTACTATTTTTAAACCCAATGCCAAAGAAGTGCAGGAAGCCCTGCATTTAACCCCGGAAGAAATGAACGCTCCGGATTGGCGCGCCATTCATCGGCGTTTGCAACAGGAACTGGCACATACAATTTCTTTGATTACCTTATCAGAAAAAGGAATCTTTGCAGAAGGGAAAGAAGAGCATACCCGGATCCCGGCATTCAGCCGCGATATTGCCGATGTAAGTGGAGCGGGTGATACGGTCATTGCAGTGGCTTCACTTGTTTATGCTGCTACCCGGGACATAGCAGTAGCGGCTGCTATTGCTAATATTGCCGGTGGACTGGTTTGCGAGGAAGCAGGCACCGTGGCTGTTCAGAAGGATAAGTTGATGGCTGAATGCAGGAAATTATTGTAAATTATTTTTAATCGAAAGAAACACAGCACATACACATGGGAAAATATACAATGGTCATTCATGGCGGCGCCGGTACCATTTTAAAAGAAGATATGACACCGGAATTGGAAGAGGCGTATCTCGATGGCCTGAAAAGAGCCAGAGATGCAGGTTTCGCAGTATTGGAAGAAGGCGGTTCAGCAGTCAATGCCGTTAAAGCAGCCGTAGTGATCCTCGAAGATAATATGCTGTTCAATGCCGGCCGGGGTTCCGTATTCACCAAGAAAGGTTTACAGGAAATGGATGCCGCTATCATGGACGGCCAGAACCTGGCTGCCGGCGCTGTCTGTGGTGTGCGCAATGTGCGCAACCCGATTGAGCTTGCTGCCGAAGTTATGCTGCACAGCAACCATGTTTTCTTAAGTGGGAAAGGAGCCAACGATTTTGCTATCAAGCAGGGTATTAAATTAGAGCCGGATGAATATTTCTTTTCCCAATTCCGGTATGACCAATGGAAAGAAATTCGTGATTCGGATAATTATTCCCTGGATCATACCCATCAACGCCTGGATGAACTCATGCGGGAGAAAAAGTTTGGGACGGTAGGCGCCGTTGCCTGTGATGTACTGGGTAATATCGCTGCTGCCACCAGCACGGGCGGCATGACCAATAAAAAATATGGCCGTATAGGCGACAGCCCGTTAATCGGCGCCGGCACGTATGCCAATAATGCTACCTGTGCTATTAGTTGTACCGGCCATGGGGAAATGTTTATCCGGTCAGTAGCGGCCTATGATGTAAGCTGCCTGATGGAATATAAAAATCTCAGCCTGCAGGAGGCCATGCATATTGTGGTACAGGAAAAATTGCAGAAAATAGGTGGCGAAGGAGGTATGATCGGGGTAGATGCCCATGGCAATGCGGCTATGGTAATGAATAGTGCCGGTATGTACCGCGCCTGTAAAAACAGTGAAGGGGAAGAGTCAGCGCTTATTTATGATAAATAAAAATGGCGGGTGGATATGAAAAAAATAGCGGTGATTGTAGCCGGCGGAACAGGACAGCGCATGGGTGGGGACCTGCCGAAGCAATTCCTGTTACTGCAGGAAAAACCCCTGATCTGGCATACCCTCCGGGCTTTTACAACAGCCTTTGATGATATTGATATTGTGCTGGTCTGCCCCGAAAATTTCCAGGAAGATGGGAAAAAAATAGCAGATAATTTTCCAGGTACCACTATAACAATCGTACCGGGCGGGGCCACCCGTTTTCATTCTGTTCGGGCTGGTTTACAACTTGTCCGCTTACCAGCGGTGGTATTTGTACATGATGCAGTTCGCTGTTTGGTCACACCCGGCCTGATACAAAGATGCTACGATACCGCTTTGCAAAAAGGCAATGCCATACCAGTTATTTCTCCCCATGATAGTATGCGGTTATTAGACCAGGGGATGTGGACAGTATTGGACAGGGAAAAAGTTCGATTGGTACAAACCCCCCAGGTTTTCCAGGGAGATCAGCTTTTACAGGCATTTCAACAAACTTATATGGAGGCTTTTACAGATGAGGCAACAGTGGTAGAAACCGCCGGGCATGCTCTTTTCCTGGTGGATGGGGAATTTGAAAATATCAAAATTACCCGCCCGGCCGATCTCATACTGGCTACAGAAATACTGCGAAGCAGGCAAAACAGGCCGGCATAACTGCTTTTTTCCAGGAAACCCCGGTAGGGCGCCCATTTTCAACGGAATAATAAATTTCGCTGCATATTTTGTTTTCTCATTAACTGCTTTTACCTTTGCCGTCCGAAAATTTAAAGGTTACGCATGCCAACAATACAGCAGTTAGTAAGAAAAGGCCGCACGATTATCCGGGCCAAGAGCAAATCCAGGGCGCTTGATTCCTGCCCGCAACGCCGGGGTGTATGTACCAGGGTATATACGACCACGCCGAAAAAACCCAATTCAGCCCTGCGCAAAGTGGCGAAAGTACGGTTGACCAACAAAATTGAAGTGATTGCCTATATCCCCGGGGAAGGCCATAATTTACAGGAACACTCAATTGTATTGATCCGGGGTGGCCGGGTAAAAGACCTGCCGGGTGTACGTTATCATATTGTTCGTGGTAGCCTGGATACTGCCGGTGTGAAAGACCGGAAACAAAGCCGCTCTAAATACGGCACCAAGAAAGAAAAAGCAAAGAAAAAATAATTAATAGATTAATTCACTGAATTATGCGGAAAGCGCAAGCCAAGAAATTACCTTTAGCACCTGATGACAGGTACAATGATAAACTGGTTACCCGGTTTATTAATAATATTATGTGGGATGGTAAAAAAAGTACAGCGATCAGTACTTTCTACAATGCCATGGACAAAATCACCAAGCAAACCGGTGAAGATGGCTATGAAATCTGGAAGAAAGCTTTGGCTAATGTATCTCCTGCCGTAGAAGTACGCAGTCGCCGTATCGGGGGTGCTACTTTTCAAATCCCAACTGAAGTTAGGCCCGACCGCAAGATATCTTTATGTATGAAATGGCTGATCCGGTATAGCCGCGAACGCAATGGCCGCACCATGGCGGATAAGCTGGCCAATGAACTGGTGGCTGCGAGCAAAGGAGAAGGTGCTGCTTTTAAAAAGAAAGAAGATACACACCGGATGGCAGAAGCCAATAAAGCATTTTCACACTTCCGGATCTAGTGTCCATATCCCAAATGAAATGACGACCTGCCACATGGCAGGTTTTTTTTATTTTAGTTGCATGATAAACTGTGCATGATATAGCCAAACGGTAATTACGCGCAATCTGATTTTTTACCCTGTGTGTATTTAAGGAAAGCCCTTTCATTTAGTTTTATTGGTCAAAATATATTTTCAGGAAATACGGCAATTCACAGAAGGCCACAACTACCTGGTGAAAGCAGATATATGTATCTTTAGCACCAGGCGCTTATTACATCCACGTAAACCATGATGGCATAAACAGTCATTTAAAATTATTGAAAGAGTGAGTGGGGAAAAGTTGGAATAATGGGAAACCGGCAATCCACAAAAAATTTATTACACACTATTGGTTTTAAAATTTTTTTGTTTTATCTTACACAAGAAAATCAACCTTGCCATGAAACAGCTATCCACCCTGCTTTCTTTCAGCCTTATACTTAGTAGCGCTTATTTTATACAGGCATCTTTGAACAAAGAAATACAGCAGCAAAAGATAGCTTCACCTTCCGCGGGGGGGGGGGGCGAGATGTTTAATGGCCTGCTCTTAAATCGACAAGACCCTGTGGGTAAAAGCCTTCCAGGGGTAGGGCTGTTTACTCCCAATGAAAAATACCACAAAAAAGCCTATGTTTCAAAGAATAATATTCCGGTTATTCTTTTAGAACACAAAGCACACATTACAGTTAAGATAATTTTACAGGATTTACAAAAAACATTGGATTCGCTGACAAAGAAACGAAGTTATAACAATATAACTGGAACATGTGACAGTACTGCAGCAAACTGTGCCTTTGATATGACAGGGTATATTTTTGATTCAAACAGAGTTGTAAAATCAGGCAAAGTATCTTATGCAAAAAATGTAACGCCTATTCCCAATTATTATGATGTATCATACAGTGGAGATAATATAGAACCAGGTTTTGATGATTTTGAAGATAATTTTACCTGTACCAATATAGATAGCTGTACTGATGATGCGGATCAATTGTCTTATTATGCCTATTATATCAGTGGAATTAATTATGATTCATGTAAGTTCCCGGCAATTCTACTTTCCCATGCAGGCGGATTTTCTGACTGTAGTAACCTGAATTACGAAGATGTCTTATGTAGAAGCTTAGCACGAAAAGGTTTTGTCGTATTTAATATTGAATATCGAAGAGGAAGAATAAAATCACCTTTGTCGTATCAGGGTATCACCAGTGCGCAACAATTGTTGGCTAATTACAGGGCTATTCAAGATCTTCGAGGTGCATACAGGAGTATTATTAAGCGGCAGGCACGTATAGCATACAATCATTTTCCTTATCAGATAGACACAAACCGGCTTTTTGTCATAGGGCAGAGTGCGGGTGGATTGGGTGCAGCAGGGGCCATTTATTATCCATCCCAGGCTATGATAGATTCCATTTTTAAAGTACCGCCCGGTGAATTGCCCATATCTTCTGCACTTGGCCCAATCAATGCGGACTTTTATTATGGAGATACTACCATAAATTATCTTTCACATATTCAGGGTTTTTGCAGTATGTGGGGTGGATTTGCAATTCCTAAGGTTGTGAGTGATTCGGCACGTGAATATGATTTCTTAACTCAAAATGGCACCTATATTCTAAAACCAATGATCGGTTTTATGGGTAAACTTGACCCCGTTTTTCCTTTTCAAGAGATTAGGCAAAATCGTTTCTATCCAAATATAGACGATAGCATATATACTACTGAAAATTGGTGTTTAATCAATATCCCTTTTATTGTACATGCTGATGGTAAACAAAACCCAAATCCGGATTATAGAATTGAATGTTCCAATAATTTATATAAAATTTTAAAATCAAATGGTATTCCAACTTTAATGTATATTGATAGCACTATGAAACATGGTTTAGGGAAAATTTGCGATACCTGTACCTGTTATACCAATTTTGGCGCTACTTGGGCATGTACCAAAGACCAGGTGAATGAATATCTTGCTGCTCGAACCTGTTTTTTCTTCCAGGCAATCATGAATGGGACAGCAGGTGGTTTACTTGGCATACAGAAATTTGTAAACTGTGAAGATAAGCGAACCAGTCAAGGTGCCTGTGCTGTAGCAGCCAATAATAATTGTCAATAAATATTTCGGAAAAAATAATTTAACTTAAAATAACAATAGTCATGAAACCTATTTTAAAATCGCTGATTGTCCTTTGCACATTTTTTTTCAGTTCTACAATTTTACATGCCCAGCCAGGAACCTTGGATCAAAGTTTTGGAAATGGAGGATATATTTTTACACCCACATTATCACATACACATCATTCAATTTTACAGCCAGATGGGAAAATTGTTGTCATGGGGCTGACAGCTGGATTAACCTTAGATCGTTTTAATATGGATGGTTCTATTGATTCCGGTTTTGGAAGCAATGGTCATACGGAATTTTTAAAAGCTGATCATTTTTATGGTACTCATTTTAAAACATTCGGTTTGATAAGTGATGGCCGCATTATTTGTGCCACTTCTTATAGCATCAATAATAAGATTGATGTAGCATTGGTAATGTTTAAAAGCAATGGCATATTGGATAGTAGTTTTGGATTAAATGGTTTTGACTCCATCATGTTGGACTTTGATGCTTGGGCCACAGGTTTAGCCGTTCAATCCGATGGGAAAATAATCATATCCGGTGATTTAAAAGAAGATGAATATGATTATTCAAAAACTTTTATTTGCAGAGTATTGCCAAATGGTGGCCTGGATCCGGATTTTGGGGAAGCCGGATTGGTAGTAACACATTACACCAATCAAACCAGTTCTAATTCACTGCTGCTGCGCACGGATGGCCGGATTTTAAGAGGCAGTACAAATAATTTTTTTGATTCTCAACCCGGATATATAGTAGAATGTTTTCTACCGGATGGTAGTATAGATGACGGTTTTGGTGTAAATGGCGTTGCAACGTATATCTTTGGCCAGGGACAGGGAGGCTTTTGGAATAGTACTATGGAAGCAATGGCATTACAGCCGGATGACAAAATAATATGTACCGGAGAAAGTGGAAAAGGGAATAAAATTAGTATGGCTATATGTCGCTTTAATGAAGATGGGAATATTGATTACAATTTTGGTGCTGGAGGGGGAACACTTATCGATTATCAAAACTATAAAGATATCCGTTCCTGGGATGTTGCTTCGCAAACGAATGGTTCAGTTCTTTTATGCGGAAATATTATGTCCGGGAATTCTGTTCCAATTTTATTTATTCGCCTTACTCAAGAAGGCAACTTAGATACTAGCTTTGGAGAAGGCGGCATATCACCTGTATTTATAGACACATTAGAGTTAGCAATAACATCTATACATTATTTGCCAACGGGGAAAATATTACTTACTGGCGCTCCCGGATATGGAATTCAATTATTGCGATTCAATGGCGACTTAGTCCTCGCAACAAATTTCAAAGACCTGAAAGCCGTGCAGGAGCAAAATGCCATCACCCTTTCCTGGCAAACATTAAATGAAAACAATACGGCCTCATTCACCGTGCAGCGTAGCGGCAATGCAGCCAGCTTTACAGACCTGGCTACTGTACCCGCACAGGGTGGTACCGGCGCCCATGTGTACAGCTATACCGATAACCACCCACTCAGTGGTACCAATTACTACCGCATCCGCGAGAATGCCGGCAATGGCAGCCATAGCTTTAGCGCTATTGTAAAAATAGAAATGGAAGCACCCGGCAGCATTGGCCTCTATCCCAATCCTGCCCGAAAACTCGTTACTATTACCGGCTTGCGCAATGACAGCCCGGTGCAAATTCGTGTACGGGATATGCAGGGCCGGCTTGTCCTGCAAAAAGATTTTGCAGCAGGTAGTACCATTCAGCTCGATCTGCAAACTTTAGCACCAGGCGCTTATTACATCCAGGTAAACCAGGATGGCAAAAACAGTTATTTAAAATTATTGAAAGAGTGAGATAGTTATAAAGAAATTGATAAGGCTATCAGGCCGAAAGCAGAAAAAAGGACAAACAGGTATTTTCTGATAATTCATTAGATCTGCTTTTCAAATTAAAATGATCTTTAACCAAAATTGGAAGGAAGAAAATGCCTCCAAAACAGGCAGGTTTACCTGTAAGCAGGAAGCATGCTTTACTGTTGTCCATGATAGTGGAGAAAGAAGAAATTCCTGATTTTTTTTATATTTCAGGTGTGGGTTTGAGAAAAATAACTACCTTTGCGCCGCTAAAAAATACAAAGAGGGCGTATAAAAACCGGATTGCGCCGGGTATTAGCTAGCAAATATGCGGGTTACCAATATATCATATTAGCATAATTCAAACGGGATTTTTTCCTTTACACTTTATTTTTTATTACAACAACCCGCCGAAAGCCGGGAAAAGATTTTAAACAAAACAAAAATGGCAGATCTCAGGTTACAAAGAAATTTTGGAATTGCAGCTCATATTGATGCTGGAAAAACGACGACCACAGAACGGATATTACGTTATACAGGAATGATTCATAAGATAGGTGAAGTGCATGATGGCGCAGCTACTACCGACTGGATGGACCAGGAAAAAGAAAGAGGGATTACCATTACCTCCGCAGCGGTAAGTTGTCAATGGAATTTCCCAACTGTTAATGGGAAATCCGATGCCAATACCAAGGGCTATTATTTTAATATTATTGATACCCCCGGCCACGTGGATTTTACCGTGGAAGTAGAACGTTCTATGCGTGTACTCGATGGCCTGATTGCTTTATTCTCTGCAGTAGATGGTGTAGAACCTCAGAGTGAAACAGTATGGCGCCAGGCCAATCGCTACAATGTACCTCGTATCGGTTTTGTAAATAAAATGGACCGTGCCGGTGCCGATTTTTTAAATGTAGTGAAGCAGGTTAAAGAAATGCTGGGCGCGAAAGCAGTACCCCTGCAACTGCCGATCGGTGCAGAGGACCAGTTCAAAGGAGTGGTTGACCTGATCAGTATGAAAGGTATTATTTGGGATGAAGCAACGGAAGGGATGACCTACCAGGAAGTAGCAATTCCCGATGATATGAAAGAAGATGTGGAATATTGGCGTCAAAACCTGATTGAGGCAGTAGCAGAATATGATGACCAGTTATTGGAGAAATTCTTTGATGACCCCAATAGCATTTCCGAAGAAGAATTACATGTGGCTATTCGTAAAGCCACCATTGATATGAGTATTGTACCGATGATGTGTGGTTCATCCTTTAAAAATAAAGGGGTACAAACGGCATTGGATGCAGTATGCCGTTACCTGCCATCACCTAAAGATATTGAAGCGGTAACAGGCATCAACCCGGATACCGGGGAAGAAATTCAGCGCAAGCCGGATGCGAAAGAACCTTTTTCCGCATTGGCTTTTAAAATTATGACCGACCCGTTTGTGGGCAGGCTGGCATTCTTCCGTTGTTATTCCGGTCACCTCGATGCAGGCAGTTATGTGCGGAATATGCGCAGTGGAAAAAATGAGCGTATCAGCCGTATCATGAAAATGTTTGCCAATAAACAAAACCCAATCAATTTTATTGAAGCCGGTGATATTGCAGCAGCCGTTGGTTTTAAAGAAATTAAAACCGGTGATACGCTTTGCGATGAGAACCACCCGATCATCCTGGAAAATATGTTTATCCCGGAACCGGTAATCAATATAGCCATCGAACCTAAAACGCAGGCCGATGTAGATAAAATGGGTATGGCTATCGCCAAACTCGTGGAAGAGGATCCTACATTGCGTGTAAAGACAGATGAAGATACCGGCCAGACCATTCTTTCCGGAATGGGTGAATTGCACCTTGAAATTATTGTGGACCGGATGCGCCGCGAATTCAAAGTGGAAATTAACCAGGGCAATCCACAAGTGGCTTATAAAGAAACCTTTGGTAAGACTATATCACATCGCGAGATCCTGAAAAAACAAACCGGTGGCCGTGGTAAATTCGCTGATATCCAATTCGAAATTGGCCCGGCTGACGAAGAATGGCTGAAAGAAAATACCGATAAGCATTTCCAGTTTAAAAATGATTTATTCGGTGGATCTATTCCAAAAGAATTTGTACCGGCTATTCAAAAAGGTTTTGAAACGTCAATGACTACCGGTGTATTGGCTGGCTATCCGATGGCTGCCATGAAAGTGCGCATTTTTGATGGTAGCTTCCACCAGGTGGACTCCGATTCTATGAGCTTTGAACTGTGTGCCAAAGCAGGTTTCCGGGAGGCTGGTAGAAAAGCATCGCCCACTTTATTAGAGCCGATCATGAAAGTGGAAGTCGTTACACCCGATCAATATATGGGAGATGTTACCGGTGACCTGAACCGTCGCCGCGGTATCCTCGAAGGCATGGATAGCCGGGGCAATGCCCAGGTGATCAAAGCCAAAGTTCCCTTGAGCGAAATGTTTGGTTATGTAACCCAATTACGTTCACTAACCAGCGGCCGGGCTACTTCTACCATGGAATTCTCACACTATTCACCGGCCCCGGCAAATATTGCCGAGGAGGTAATAGCCAAGAGCAAAGGCAAAGTAAAAGTAGAAGACTAATCATGTATAATTCTATCCAACCGGGTATTGAAATTTTCAATACCCGGTTTTTTATTTTATGTTACAATACGTTTCTTTGCCGGGCAGTAACATGACATCAGTAACGAAACAACTATCTTTTGGCCTTATTGGTTGCGGTCGCATAGCTCAACGCCATGTAAAAATGATGGAACCATACGGACAACTCCGTGCTGTATGCGATATCATCCCGGAAAAAGCGGCTGCCTTAGCAGATAAATACAATGCCCACTCGTATGCAACTATAGAAGCATTTTTGCAACATGAAAAAGACCTGGACCTGGTCGCCATTTGTACTCCCAATGGATGGCATGCGCAACATTCAATTAGTTGTTTGGAAAAAGGCTTTCATGTTTTATGTGAAAAGCCGATGGCACTTTCTGTTACCGATTGCCGATTGATGATGGCCGCTGCCGAACAAAATGATAAACTGCTTTTTGTAGTAAAACAAAACCGCTATAACCCGCCGGTAGTAGCCGTTAAGCAATTGCTGGAAAAAAATGCGTTGGGAAAAATTTCTTCTATGCAACTGAATTGTTTTTGGAACCGGTCTGCGGCATATTACCGGCCAGCTACCTGGAAAGGTTCATTGGATATGGATGGGGGAATTTTATTTACCCAGTTTTCGCACTTCATGGACCTGGTTTATTGGTTCCTGGGGGATGTGAAAAACCTGCATGCATATAGCGGAAATTTTCTTCATGAAAATGAAATTGCTTTTGAAGATACCTGTGTGGTCATAGCAGGTTTTCTCTCCGGTGTACTGGGTACCATGCATTTCACGATTAATAGTTATGACCAGAATATGGAAGGCTCTCTCACTTTATTTGGAGAAAAAGGAACTATCAAAATCGGTGGGCAGTATTTAAATGAATTGGAATACCAGCACTTAGCCGGTGAGAAAATCACGGATCTGCCCCCGGGGAATCCACCAAACGAATATGGCCATTATACGGGTTCCATGAGCAACCATGATAAAGTTTATGCCCATGTCTGTGCTGCCTTACTGTCGGATAAAAAAATTACAACCAATGCATTTGATAGTATGAAAACCGTGGAACTGATCGAAAAAATTTATGCTGCCGCAAAACAAGCAACTGGCAGTTAGTGGCCTGCCTGGTACATCCGCTCAATTATTTCTACTACTTTCAGGCCTTCCAGCGCATTGGTGGTAATGGTAGCGCGCTCATTAATAACATCAATTACATTTTCAATTATATAACTATGATTAGCGGCAGAGCCTTGATAAGGTCCATAGTTATTGGCCGGATTAGTGGCCGGTAATGCCGGCATCTCATAATTTTTTATATGGCAATATTCTACATGGTCCATGTATTGGCCGCCAATTTTAAAACTGCCATTTTCACCTACCACCGTAATACTGCTTTCCATATTTTTATCCCAAACAGAGGTACTGAAATTCATACAGCCCATGCCCCCGTTTACCAGGTCAAACTGGATGATACCGGCATCTTCGAATTCCGTCAGGCCCTGGTGTGTAAAACATTTAAACGAGGAACGGATATTTTCGATATCCCCGAATAGCCAGTAGAGGATATCAATGAAATGCGAGAATTGGGTAAACAGGGAACCTCCATCCAACGACTTTGTGCCATGCCAGTTTCCCGGTGTATAATACCGTTCATCGCGGTTCCAATAAGAATTGATTTGAACCATAAAAATTTTCCCTACGATTCCATCCGTTAAAATTTTTTTTGCCCAGGTTACCGGTGGTGAATACCTGTTTTGCATCACGGCAAATACATGCTTATGCACCTGGAAAGCACGGGATAAAATTTGTTCCGCATCTTTTTTGGTGAGTGCAATGGGTTTTTCTATGACGATATGTTTTTTTGCATCGAGGCACTGCAGGGCATGAGTGGCATGCAAGCCATTGGGTGTGGCAATGGTGATTACATCGGTATCAATACCGGCGGCAAAAAAATCAGGTAAAGATTGAAAAAAAGGAACGGGATAATTTTCTACTTGTAATTCACCGGCTTCTTTGCTGTCGATCAATGCCACCAGTTCCGCATGCATATTTCTGGAAACCATTTCGGCATGGCGCTTCCCGATATGACCACAGCCTAAGATGGCAAATTTCACTTTCTTCATCAGGTTGGTATAAGAGGTTATATTTTCTTTACGGTATTATCCTGCAATTCATATACATCGCCACTTTCCGGGCAGGTGGCACGACCTGTTTTATCAAATTGCAAGCGATGGCCATGCGCGCTCATCCAGGCAATTTGCTTCGATGGATTGCCCACCACCAAAGCATAAGCAGGTACATCTTTGGTCACTACAGCGCCGGCACCGATAAAAGCATAGGCCCCGATTTGATGCCCGCAAATGATGGTCGCATTTGCTCCAATGGTAGCCCCGTGGCCAACATGTGTCTTGCGATATTCACTTTTCCGAACAATGGCGCTGCGCGGATTAATGACATTGGTAAATACACAAGAGGGGCCTAAGAATACATCATCTTCGCAGGTTACACCGGTATATAGTGATACATTATTTTGCACTTTTACCCGGTTGCCCAACACTACTTCCGGCATGATCACCACATTCTGGCCAATAGTACAATTTTCACCAACAACACATCCCGGCATAAGATGAGAAAAATGCCAGATATGTGTTCCAGCCCCGATTACAGCACCTTCATCTATGACGGCTGTGGGATGTGAAAAAAAAAGTTGCTCCATGCTGCCACTAAGATAATTTGATTAAATGGAATGAACTGTAAATTATTTTTCTCCGGTCCATTGCTGCATTTGTTGATAAAAACGGGTAGCAATATTTCTCCGGTCAAAATTTTTCATCACGTACGTTTTGCCATTTGTACCGAGGGCTTCCCGCAAAGCCGGTTGCTCATATAAATGCAGGATAGCATCGGCCAGTGCATCGGCGTTTTCCGGTTCAAAATAAATACCGGCTTTTCCTTCTTCAATAAAGAGCTGGCGGGCTTCTCCATCCACACCCAATAAGATCGGCTTGCCATAAGCCAATGGCTCAAAAAGCTTCGAAGGGATGGCGCCTTTAAAAATGTCTAATCTTTTTAACGGTACTATATACGCATCACATGCCTGTACTTTTTCCAACACGGATGCCCGTGGTTGATTTGGCAAAAATGTTACATTATGAAGACCTAATACGGTTTGCAACGCGCTTAATTTTTCTTTCTCCGGCCCATCGCCAATGAGTATAAACTGAATGGCCGGATAATTTTCCAGCTTTTTAGCAGCATGTAAAATTACTTCCAGCCCTTGTGCATGGCCCAGTATGCCAGCATATAATAAAGTGAATTTATTTTCCTTCGTGGCTTCACTGGTTGCGGTTGCAGAAAAATCTGCTTCATCCACACCATTCGGAAACCAGTATAATTTTTTTCCGGGTTGAATAGTATCAATTTCCTGCAGAATGCCTTTGGTCTGTCCACTGATAAGGTCAGCATTTTTATAAATCCAATGTGCCAGTTTATATGAAATGCGAATGAGCCATTTATTGCGGATGATGCCCATTTTCTCTGCGCTTTCCGGCCATAGGTCTGATACATTGAAGATAAACCGGCAATGCCATTTTCTTTTTAACAAGATAGCCGTAATGCCCAGGAAGAGGGGCGGAGATTCACAAAGAATGATATCATAAGCGGTTAAATTTTTTCTACCTTGCCGCCAGGCATTCCAGCAAAAAGAAAAATAATTCCGGAGCCGGTAATAAATTCTTTTTTGTTTGTTTACATAAATTTTGCACCGGTGTACCGGGATGCCTTGAATTTTTTCCGATTGAAAATCTTTTATGGAGTACCCCGGATAAATTTCAAATTTTGGATAATTGGGTAAGGCCGTCAATACTTCCACGTCGGCGCCCAATGCCTGCAAATGCATAGCCAGGCTCGAAAGGCGGTTTTGGGGTGCGCCGGTTTCGGGCAAATAATATTGCGTCAAAATTAAAATTCTCACATGGGGTTATATTGCCTGTAAGGCCCGGACAATTTTTTCACCCGCCTGTCCGTCGCCATACAACAGGGAAGATAAGGGAAAAGCAGTTGATAAAAAAACATCTGCGGCAGAGATAATTTTTTTGGTATCGGAACCAGCCAATACACTAAACCCGTTCTCTGTCAATTCAGTCCATTCTGTTTGCTCCCGTAACGTAATACAAAACTTTTTAAAAAAGTAGGCTTCTTTTTGTAAACCGCCACTATCCGTGATGATCAGCGAAGATGCTGCAATCAGGCGTAACATATCCAAATAACCAACTGGTTCAATGACGGTGAAATGGGTAGATAAATCATATTGTGCCAATAATTTTTTTGTACCGGGATGTAGGGGTAAGACCACTTCAAATTGTTCCTGCAGGAGATTCAAGGCGTGGATAATGGCGGCCATTTTTTTATACGTTTGGGTATTCTCCGGCCGATGGATGGTCGTGAGTATAAATTTTTTCCCGGCCAGGCTTAATTTTTCCAGTATGGCATCAGTAGTTCTGGCATAATAAAAATGGGCAGCATCTAACATAACATCGCCCGTATTTTCAATATGATAAAAACCGGAAGTAAATCCTTCCGCCTGTAAATGCTGCATGGCTGTATCTGAAGGGCAAAAAAGATACTGGCTGAGTTTGTCACTCAGCATACGGTTAATTTCTTCGGGCATGGCCCGGTTGAAACTGCGTAAGCCGGCTTCCACGTGTGCCACGGGAATATGCAATTTGGCGGCAGCCAGGGCAGCCGCTAGAGTACTATTGGTATCCCCGTAAATCAGTACCAGCGCAGGTTTTTCTTTTATGAAAATTTCTTCCAGGCCGGCCATCATTTTTCCTGTCATAGCCCCATGCAGGGTTTCCTGTATATGCAGGTTATAAGCAGGTGAGGGGATTTGCATTTCCGTAAAAAAAACTTGCGACATATTTTCATCATAATGCTGGCCGGTATGTACCAGCATTTCCGTGATGTTGTTTTGTGTAGCCAATGCCCGCGATATCACTGCGGCTTTGATAAATTGCGGGCGTGCGCCTACTACCGTAATCATTTTTGTCGCCATGCTTATGCCGGTTTAATGGTAGAAATCACTGCCTGGAATTTCCCGTTTTTTGTCAGGGGAATTTTGCGACAGTCGTCGATGCGAATATGTACCTGTTCTAATTGTGTTCGTAACCGTTGTTTTATTTTTTCTTCATCTTCTTTCAACAAGCCATTTGCTGTTTCGGTTTTAATAATGATTTCATCCAGGGAATGTTGAATCACCTGTGCCCGCAATACAGATGTTAAATCATAAAAAATACTGTGAAAGCGAACCATCTGCCGGCCATCTCGGCCAATGATCACATCTTCTTCGCGTCCGCAAATCTCTTCGACCAGGGGCATTTCCCGGCCACAGGCACAGGATTTTGTGGAAAGAATGAGCTGGTCGCCAATGGCATACCGGATCAAGGGCTGGTCCCTGTTAATGAACCCGGTACAATACACATTACCCGGTGTCCCGGCTTTTACCGGCTGTAAATTTTCATCGAGCACTTCTATCAAACCTGCATCCGGACTGATATGCAGCCCGCCATGGGCACATTCGCTGATGAGGCCACATGCTTCCACACCACTCCAGCCATCATAACTGGCGCAATGATATACATCACGAAAGACCGCCCGCATTTCTGCCGTTAATTTTTCACTGGATGTGATTACGCATTTTAAAGCCGGGGCAGTTAATTGGTTTTCCCGGATAAATCTTGCCAGGATATAATTAGCCATTGCATAGCCGGTCATGTAATCGATCTTATACTTCCACATACCATTGACATAATCCGATGCATTTTTTTTATTGATATGATAGGCGGAAAAATAAACTTGTTTTTCAAAAAAATTGTAACGGTAAAAAGGCGCTTTCCCGCTTGCCTCCGGCAATACACGGCGACCGCCGATCATGCCGCGTGGTTGACTGCTGCTCACCCCAGCCCAATTGCGGACACGGCATTCGAATAGTGCATACCAACGCTGGTGCATGGCCTGCGAAAAAAGAATTTGGACAGGTGTACCGGTACTGCCACTGCTTGAAAAAAAGCTGCTCTTTTTTTCTCTTTCGATGCTCAGTAATTCGGTGGTGCCATACTTACGTAATTCTTCTTTGGTTAATATCGGCAATCGGTCGATATGTTGTATATCCATTGCACGCAGGTTGCTTTCATTAATGCCTGCTGCCCGAAACGTTTTTTGATAATAGGGCACCGTCTTCCAGGCATGTTGTATGATTTTTTGAAATTGCTCTTGTTGATATGATTCCCATTGTGATTGGCTGAATTGTTCCCGGGCCCTGGCGGCTTCATATTCCTTCGGAAAAATTCCCCCCATCCTTCGTTGTTTCCAACGGTAGCCGTAGGCCGAAACAAGAGCATGCTGAAACGGCACCGGGCTGGCATTGTATATTTTCTGATAAATATTCAAAGCGTTTTTTCTGCGGGTTTAAATAAAAGTATGAATTGTAAATATACCTGCACTTTTTCAGAAAATGAGGCATACTAAAATTTGTTCATCTAAGACAGTTTGAAAAAATTAGCAGGCTTTTCAGGTAATTGATAGTTGTTTTGTACTGTACCTTTGGAGAAAAACAAAATGAAATTCTGGGACCAGATAGCTGAGTATTTGTTTTTGAAAAAACATAACCCCGATGACCCGCCTACTAAATGGATGAAATACATGCATGGCATGAATCGTATTTCCATTTTTATGTTCTTATTGGCTTTATTGTTTATGCTGATAAAATTTGTACTGATTCCTCTATTCTCATAGCCTTACCGCTTGTGGCTTTCAGCCGCTGCTTCCACGATAAATCGGGCTGCCTGTGCTGATGCATGGCCACCGGCAGATAATGTATTTTTCAGGGTGGCATAGTCCTGCCGGAGTTGTTTCTGTGTTTCCTTATTTTCTAATAAATCTTTCAAAGCTGCTATAAGATTGGCAGCGGTTAGTTCATCCTGGATCAATTCTTTCACTACTTCTTTGTCCATGATCAGGTTTACCAGGGAAATATATTTTACCCGGATCAGCCATTTGGCGATATGATAACTCAGTTTATTGCCTTTATAGCATACCACTTCGGGCACCCCAAAGAGTGCGGTTTCCAGGGTGGCGGTACCACTGGTTGTGAGTGAAGCCGTGGCTATAGATAACAGGGCATATGTCTTGTTCCGGACAGTTGAAATAGAAGGATGGCCCTGGATAAATGGCTCATAAAAAGAATCGTCGATGCCCGGCGCTTTGGCAATGATAAAATGAAACGAAGGAAAGGCTTTTGCTGCCTCCAGCATGAGGGGTAATTTCTTTGAAATTTCCTGTTTACGGCTGCCGGGTAATAAGGAAATCACCGGTTTGGTGAAACCTTCATTTAATTTCTCAAAATTTTCATTTGCCAAAAATTGATCAATTACTTCCACCAGGGGGTGGCCCACATAGTCAACATCCCAGTCCCATTTTTTTTTGAAATATGCTTTTTCAAATGGCAGGATGACCAGCATTTTATCAATATTTTTTTTCATAGCCGGCACCCGGTTTTCTTTCCATGCCCATACCTGTGGAGAGATATAATACACCACTTTGATACCCTGGCTCCTGGCCCATTTGGCGATACGGAGATTGAAACCCGGATAATCGATCAGCACCAGCACGTCCGGTTGAAATTGAAGAATATCCTGTTTGCAAAATTTTAAATTGCCGAGAATGGTAGGCAAATGCCGGACCACTTCCGCAAAACCCATAAAAGCCATGTCGCGGAAATGCTTCACCAGTGTAGCTCCGGCAGCTTCCATGAGATCACCGCCCCAGGCATGCAATACCGCTTGCTCATCCTGCTTCCTGATTTCACGAATAAGATTGCTGCCGTGTAAATCACCACTTGCTTCACCTGCAATAAGATAATATTTCATGTGGAAGATTAAGTGGGGTTAAGAAAATGGTTTTTATGAATTGAATAATTTATATACAATGATCGGCAATGCATAAACAAGGGTAATAGTAAAAATCCCTTTCGCAGTTTTATCTAATTTCCGATTGACAAATAAGGTAAATACCAGCGCATTGGCCAGTAAGGCAAAACTTAACAAGGCCGTAATGAGCGAAGTACTTTGCCGGACAACATAAATAAAATCGGAAAATTTATTGGGATATGCTTTCCAGAAATAAAAAGCTGTGATGCCTATTGCCGGCGCTAAAATGCCTATGATGAGGCCTGTTATGAAACTGTCTTTTTTCATGATTGATTAAAATCTTTTTCCAGCCTGGCTTTCAAGGTATATTCCGTAAGATCAAACTGTACGGGAACCACGCTTACATAATTATTTTCCAGGGCCCATACATCTGTATCTTTTCCTTTGTCAAAGTTTAGGAAATTTCCGGTGAGCCAGTAATATTTCCTCCCATGGGGATCGGTACGGGCATCAAATTCTTCCTGGTACTTGGCGTATGCCTGGCGGCACACCCGCAAGCCTTTCAGTAAATTGGCGGGAACTGCCGGAAAATTTACATTCAGGCAAATATGGTTGCCATATTTTTTCTTCAATAATTGTTTGACAAGAATTTGAACATATTTCCCGGTTGCGGAAAAATCGGCTTCTATACTATAATCCAGCAGGCTGAAACCGATACTGGGTATGCGTTCTATGGAGGCTTCGAGGGCGGCGCTCATAGTACCACTGTAAATTACATTAATGGAATGGTTGGAGCCATGATTAATGCCACTCAGGCAAATATCCGGTTTGCCATGCAGGACTTTATCCACGGCCAGTTTTACACAATCCACCGGTGTGCCGCTACATTCCCAGGCCTCAATACCTTTAAAAATATTTACCGGGTGTAAACGCAAGGGCTGCCCCACCGTGATGGCATGGCCCATCCCGCTTTGGGGTTTATTCGGCGCTACGACAACCACTTTGCCCAAATCTTTTACCGCCTCTACCAGTGCCCGGATGCCCGGTGCGGTAATACCATCATCATTTATTACGAGGATGACAGGTTGCTTTTTCGTTGCTTTCTTTGCCATGCTGCGCAAGATACATGAAACAGGGAAGGTATAAAAACAGGTGGTTTTAATTTCCTGTGATAACAGTTTGGGAAAAAAGATCACTTTGCTTTTATTGACAACATCTTTTTCATAGTATCCATTCAACTTAACCAAATTTTGTATATGCCCTTCTGTTTTTTTCTGTAGTTTTCATGCATGAAAGGCCATCGGTTTACAAAATTTGATCCTGCAGGCAATAGCAAATCAAAATTTGAGCAACTCCTCGACTTGTTTTTGCAATTGCTCACCTATACAAGTGGTGACGTGGCGGAAGCTATTCAATGGATGAATGAACTGGATAAAAAGTACCAGTTGACAGATGAAGAATATGGGATGGGTGATTTTATCGAAGAGCTGAAAGAAAAAGGATACCTGAAAGAAAATCCCCAAACTGCTGAAATAGAAATGACCGGCAAGAGTGAACAAACCATTCGCAAACGCAGCCTGGAAGAGATCTTTGGAAAATTGAAAAAAACCAGGAAGGGAAATCATGCTACTTCAAAACCCGGGCAGGGGGATGAGATCAATCCGGAAACAAGGCCTTTCCAGTTTGGCGATATGCTGGAACAAATTGATTTTACCGAGAGTATCCGCAATGCACAAATCAATCATGGTATCCGTCAATTTACGATGCAGGAAGATGATTTGCATATCCGTGAAACGGATTTTGTAACGCAATCTTCCACGGTACTCATGATCGATATTTCCCATTCCATGATTTTGTATGGGGAAGACCGAATTACACCGGCTAAGAAAGTGGCGATGGCATTGAGTGAATTGATCCAGACCAAATACCCCAAAGACACACTGGATATTGTTGTTTTCGGTAATGATGCCTGGCCTATTGAAGTAAAAGATCTGCCGTATTTAAAAGTGGGGCCTTATCATACCAATACGGTTGCCGGCCTGGAACTCGCCATGAATATTTTGCGGAAAAGAAGGAATGCGAATAAACAGATTTTTATGATCACTGATGGAAAACCCACCTGCCTGAAAATTGGAAACAAGTATTATAAAAACAGTTTTGGCCTGGACCGTAAAGTAGTGAATCGCTGCCTGAACCTGGCCGCACAATGCAAGAAATTGCAAATTAGTATTACTACATTTATGATTGCGAGTGATCCATATTTGCAACGGTTTGTGCGGGAGTTTACCGAAATGAATAAAGGAAAAGCATTTTTTGCTTCCCTGGATAAATTAGGTTCCTTTGTTTTCCGGGATTTTGAAAGTGGTAAAAGGAAAACTTTGTATTAAGTGCAGAACATTTTTCAATCAACCTTATTAGCAGGCCATTTATGAATATACAATCTATAAAAACATTAGGCGCCTTAAAGAAAAGTGGATATGTGTACCAATCCATCAAGGAAGAAATCCGCAGAAACCTGGTACAAAAAATCGAGAAAGGGGAAACAACCTTTGATGGCATCTTTGGCTATGATGATTCCGTGATTCCCGATACGGAACGGGCATTACTCAGTAAACATAATATTCTTTTCCTTGGATTGCGTGGCCAGGCAAAAACACGTATTTCCCGCAAGATCATTCACCTGCTGGATGAATATATCCCGGTGATCGCCGGTAGTGAAGTCAATGACCATCCTTATTTTCCTTTCAGCAAATTTGCCATTGACCAGGTAGCTGAATATGGCGACGATGCACCCATTGAATGGCTTCACCGGAATGAGCGGTACGCTGAGAAACTGGCAACACCGGATGTGAGTGTCGCCGATCTGATCGGTGATATTGATCCGATAAAAGCAGCAAATCTCCGCTTGAGTTTTGCCGATGAACGGGTAATCCATTATGGGATTATCCCGCGTAGTAACCGGGGCATTTTTGTCATCAATGAATTACCCGACTTGCAGGCACGTATCCAGGTTTCCCTGTTCAATATCCTGGAGGAAGGCGATATTCAAATACGTGGTTTCAAATTACGCATGCCCCTGGATATTTTATTTGTCTTTACTGCCAACCCGGAAGATTATACCAATCGCGGAAGTATTGTTACGCCTTTGAAAGACAGGATCGAAAGCCAGATCCTTACTCATTATCCGAAAGATATTGAAACGGCATTGGCCATAACCGAACAGGAAGCACAAATTCCGCAGGAACAAAAAGACCGGGTTGCCATTAGTGACCTGGTTAAGCGCCTGATCGAACAAATAGCTTTTGAAGCGCGCAACAATGAATATGTTGATAAAAAAAGCGGTGTCAGTGCCCGGCTCACTATTGCCGCTTTTGAAAATGCCGTGAGCAGTGCAGAAAGGAGGGCGCTGGTGCAGCATGAAAAAAATACACAGGTATGGATCAGTGACCTCATGGGTATTATTCCTGCTATTACGGGAAAAATTGAATTGGTATATGAAGGGGAACAGGAAGGGCCGTTTATTGTTGCTATGAACCTGATGGATAAAGCGATCCGTGCACGATTTACCGAATATTTCCCCAATCCCGAATTGTTGAAAAAAAGAAAACAAAGCAGTAAAGATCCGGCTGTAAAACATCAGGTAGATGATCCCTATCGTGCCATCACCCGCTGGTTCGATGCGGGCAATCATTTAGACCTCTTTACCCACATGACCGATGCACAAAAAATAAATGCATTATACCAGGTGGATGGTTTGCATGCTTTTGTCAAAAAATATTTTTCACATGGTACAGAAAAAGAAACCGCATTATTGATGGAGTTTGTTTTGCATGGCCTGGCTTCCTTCTCCCTGATCAGTAAAAAAATGGTGGAAGGGAAAATACAATTCAAGGACCTGATCGGCAGTATGATGAATTTGGGCAATGTACCTGAAGATGAGGATGCCGATGAATCGCCGTATTCTTAAAAAAGCTACAAACCTCATAAGCCGGGTTTTGTTTCTACGCCATCATTTATCTGCGATAAACATTACTGCTTACCTGTAGCTGCCTACCCATTCCGCAAGCCGAAACTTCCAGGCGAGCCGCCTGTGTTGCCCGGGGCAACCGGAGTTTATATGGCATTTCAGCACCCTGGGTTTACCCTCCTGGTATATTACTATACCACGACGTGAGCGCTTACCTCACATTTTCACCCTTATCGCCACATTGCTGTGATGACGGTTATTTTCTGTGGCACTATCCCGTATTTATTTTATCCATTTGCATGGAAAATAAACAGCCGGCTATTCACCGGAAGGCTGCTCTGTGCTGCCCGGACTTTCCTCAGCAATCGATGAAATTGCCGCGATGGTGCGGGTTTGTAGCGGTACAAAGATAATGAAAATGCCCGCTACACATACCTGCGGTTGCCGGAGTAATAAAAAAGCTACTTGTATTTGAAGCACCTGCTTATTTCAGGAAAATTTCAGTAGCGCCATAACCGAATCGTGGGTCATATTGATTGATGAAATAGCGGACTTCTTTTTTGGTATTAAGCAGGCTATGAATTTCATCGCGCAATTTTCCCGAACCAATTCCATGGATGATGATGAAGGATACTAAATGTTGTTCAACGGCAAGCCGGAACCATTTCTCAAATTCATCGAGTTGTAATTGCAAAATTTCAAAATTGCTCATGCTTTTCCAGTCGCTCACGAGTTTTTCAATATGCAGGTCCACAATGGATCGGGCCGGGACTGAAAGTGCCGGCTTTCTTTTTAAATGAGCAGGTATAATAAAATCAGGCAGGTCAGTGGAGCTTTTCTTATCCGGGTATTTTTCAAGCAATAAAAAAGAAACAAGTGGATCATTTTTTTCTTTCATGATTTCCAATTGCCGGAAAAACTGTTTAGCCCGGGGTTTGAGAACGACATTGGCTTCTTCGGCTTTATCTTTTTGCGGGCTGACCAACGAGAATAAAAAATGAAAAGCCGGTGAATCATTGATTTCTGCAAAAGGGATATCATGCAGGTAAAAATCCTTGAAGGCCGGGAGCTCATTCGTAAGTTCAAATACCGATCGGCCGTTTACATATTGCTGATAGGAAAAATGAATGGCTGCATTGGTTTTATTGACAAGGAATAATTTTAATGAATCAACAATCTCATCATCATATTCATCGAAGATAAATACCGGAACCACCGACAGGGAAATGCCCTCTTCCCGGATGCCGGTTTGTGCTTTTTGTTTTTCTTTGGGAAGGTCATCAATATATTTTTTCTCCGGTTTTTTGGTGACTTGTTTTGGTTTGCTGAAACGATGGAAATACGGAAAATCCAATTGTTTCACATGGGCAGGAAATTTTACGCCACGCACTTCTACCACTACGGTTTCCTCATTGATCCGTTCTATGATTTTACCTTCTTCTTTTGTTAAGAGCACAATTACTTCGTCGCCTACTTCAAACTTCATGTGTATGCTTTTCTTCAGCGTACAAAATTATCAATTAAAATCTTGCATTGCCCCGGAAAAACGGAGGAAGATAATGTTTGATTTTCTGCATTCATGCAAAGGACTTATTTTCGTTTTATGACAATAGAACAAATCAAAACATTAAGGGAACGTGTTGCCGTTCTAAGGAGGTTTCTTTGACTACGATCAACGGGTAGAAAAAGTAGCACAAGACAGGCAATTATCATTATCGCCGGGATTCTGGGATGACAATGACCGGGCCACAGCCATTATGAAAGAAATAAAGCTGAATGAGTTCTGGCTGAAAATGTATAAAGATGTGCAGACCGCTGTAGAAGATTTTGCCGTGCTTTTTGATTTCTGGAAAATGGGGGATGCCACGGAAGATGAAACGAAAAAGGCATTTGACCTGGCGGTACAACAGGTGGAAGATGCAGAATTTAAAAGCACATTAAATAAACCGGAAGATGAATTGCCCGCGGTTTTACAAATCAATCCCGGGGCAGGTGGTACCGAAAGCCAGGACTGGGCAGAAATGTTATTGCGCATGTATCGTATGTATGGTGAAAAAGAGGGTTGGAAAGTGACGGAGCTGGATTTCCAGGAAGGAGAAGGTGCCGGTATTAAATCGGCAACATTACAATTTGATGGCCCCTTTGCTTATGGTTTTTTAAAAGCAGAAAGTGGCGTCCATAGGTTGGTTCGTATTTCACCTTTTGACAGTAATGCGCGTCGCCATACTTCTTTTGCCAGTGTGTTTATTTATCCGTTGATAGATGAAAGTATTGAAATAAATGTAAACCCGGCTGACCTGGAATGGTCGTTTTACCGTAGTGGGGGTAAAGGCGGACAAAATGTAAACAAAGTAGAAACTGCCGTACGGTTGAAACATATACCCAGTGGAATTATTATTGAGTGTCAACAATCGCGCACCCAGGGGGAAAACAGGGAACTGGCTTTGAAAATGCTGAAGAGTCGCTTGTATGAAGAAGAGATCCGTAAACAGGAAGAAGCAAAAAATGCCACGAATGCGACAAAGAAAAAAATTGAATGGGGCAGCCAGATCAGGAGTTATGTGTTTCATCCATATAAGATGATCAAAGATCATCGTACCGGTTTTGAAGTAGGCAATGTGCAACCCGTGATGGATGGCGAAATAGATGGTTTTATCAAAGCCTACCTGATGATGGAAAAAGAAAACTGATTAACTTTTTACAATTATAATTTATGCTGAGTACATCTGGTTACATCATTTTCCTGATTTACTTTCTGATCGTTTCCATCTATGGCATTTGGATTTATAAGCGCAAGAAAAAAGCTGAAACGGGTACTAAAGATTATTTCCTGGCAGAAGGTTCGCTTACCTGGTGGGCCATTGGTGCTTCCCTGATTGCATCCAATATTTCTGCAGAACAGTTTATTGGTATGAGTGGTTCGGGCTTTCAAATTGGCCTGGCTATTTCCAGCTATGAATGGATGTCGGCAGCAACCTTGCTGGTTGTCGCCCTCTTTTTTATCCCGGTGTATATCCGGAATAATATTTACACCATGCCGCAATTCCTTCACCAGCGCTATAATGGAACGGTGGCTATGATCATGGCGATCTTCTGGCTCATGCTGTATATTATTGTAAACCTTTTATCCATTTTATATTTAGGTGCTTTAGCCGTGAGTGGAATCTCCGGGCTGCCGATAGGTTTATGCATAGTGCTGCTTTCTATTTTTGCCATCCTCATTACATTGGGGGGCATGAAAGTAATTGGTTATACGGATGTCATCCAGGTATTTTTCCTGATCATCGGTGGCCTGGCTGCAACTTATTACGGATTAAAACTTATAGCCTCCCAGGCTGGTGAAAGCAGTATCCTAAAAGGCTTCTCATTGCTCACGACTGAAGCCCCGGAACATTTTCACATGATACTGAAACCCGGGAACCCCAATTACCTTGACTTGCCGGGGATCAGTGTATTGATCGGTGGTATGTGGATTGCCAACCTGAATTACTGGGGCTGTAACCAATATATTACGCAAAGAGCACTGGGCGCCAGTGTGCCCACTGCCCGCAAGGGTTTATTGTTTGCGGCATTTCTGAAACTCCTCATGCCCATGATAGTTGTATTACCGGGGATTGCCGCTTATGTTTTATATCAAAAAGGTTTTTTCCAGCAGGAGATGTTGAATTCGCAGGGTATTACCGATGTGAATAAAGCGTATCCATCTTTGTTATCCCTTTTGCCGGATGGCTTAAGAGGCTTGTCTTTTGCTGCACTGACAGCTGCTATTGTAGCATCTTTAGCGGGAAAAGTAAACAGTATTGCTACCATTTTTACCCTGGATATTTATAAAAAAGCTATTCACAAAAAGGCAGATGAAAAGCATCTTGTCTGGACGGGAAAAATTGTCGTAGTAATCAGTATGGTCATTGCTATTCTGTTAGCATTCACATTAGGAGAAAAATTAATGGGCGAAGGCAAACAGGGTTTCCAGTATATACAGGAATATACCGGATTTGTATCGCCGGGGATTTTTGCCATGTTTTTATTAGGCTTTTTCTGGAAAAGAACTACATCAGCAGCGGCATTATTTGCCACGATCGGGGGATTTGTATTTTCAGTCTTTTTTAAATTCCTTCCCCGGATGATGGACTTATCTTTCCTCGCACCTATTGGTTTTGCACAAAAAAATAAAGACGGCCTATATGAGATACCCTTTCTCGACAGGATGGCCATTGTATTTGTCATTTGTATCATCTTTATGTATTTCATCAGTATTTTATCCCCCAAAAAAATGACGGATACAAATAAACTGGAATCAGATACCGTTTCCTACAAAGTATCGCCATCCTTTGCCATTGGTATGCTTATCGTCATAGCAATCCTGACGGCGCTGTACACCATATTCTGGTAACTGGCTTATAGGAGGTCATTGTTTATATTCTGCCAATTTTTCACCTTTTTTCCAATGGCATAAAGATTGTCATTAAGTCCGTGGAATTTACTATCAGTTAATTAAATTAAAGAATATGGGAAAAATAATCGGCATCGACCTGGGTACAACCAATAGTTGTGTTTCGGTAATGGAAGGAAATGAACCCATCGTTATTGCCAATGATGAAGGCAGGCGCACAACCCCAAGCGTCGTTGCATTTCTTAAAAATGGGGAGCGAAAAGTTGGTGACCCGGCAAAGCGCCAGGCAATTACCAATCCACATAACACGATCATGAGCGTTAAACGCTTTATGGGCCGCCGGTATGACGAAGTAACGGAAGAGATCAGCCACTGGAGTTATAAAGTAACAAAGGGTGACAATAATACAGTCCGTATTGATATTGATGGTAGGCTATATACACCACAGGAAATTTCCGCGATGATTCTGCAGAAAATGAAGAAAACAGCAGAGGATTTCCTGGGGCAGGAAGTACATGAGGCCGTTATTACGGTTCCGGCATATTTTAATGATGCCCAACGCCAGGCAACAAAGGAAGCTGGTGAAATTGCCGGACTTACCGTACGCCGGATAGTAAATGAGCCGACTGCTGCGGCCCTGGCTTATGGCCTGGATAAAAAACATACCGATCAGAAGATCGCCGTGTTTGACCTCGGTGGCGGTACATTTGATATTTCTGTATTGGATTTGGGTGATGGTGTTTTTGAAGTAAAAAGTACAAATGGAGATACTCACCTGGGAGGTGATGATTTTGATAAAGTGATTATGGACTGGCTGGCAGAAGAATTCAAGAAAGATGAGAATATAGATTTGCGCAAAGATCCGATGGCATTGCAACGTTTGAAAGAAGCAGCTGAAAAGGCCAAGATCGAGTTGAGTTCTTCCATGGAAACTGAAATTAATTTACCTTATATCACTGCATTGGATGGTGTACCCAAGCACCTGGTAAAAAAATTAAGCCGGGCAAAATTTGAACAACTGGCCGATAGCCTGTTTGCACGTTGCTTAAAGCCCTGCGAAATTGCGTTAAAAGATGCAGGCTATAATGCATCCCAAATTGATGAAGTCATTTTGGTAGGAGGTAGTACACGTATTCCGAAAGTGCAGGAAATAGTAGAGAAATTTTTTGGAAAAAAACCAAGCAAAGGTGTGAACCCAGATGAAGTAGTTGCTATTGGTGCAGCTATTCAAGGCGCCGTACTTACCGGGGAAATCAAAGATGTGTTGTTATTGGATGTTACTCCTTTAAGCCTGGGTATAGAAACACTGGGCGGTGTAATGACTACTATG
Organism: Parafilimonas sp.; assembly: GCA_039811225.1. Taxonomy (GTDB): domain Bacteria; phylum Bacteroidota; class Bacteroidia; order Chitinophagales; family Chitinophagaceae; genus JAFDXJ01. Next base: position 40,779 of record JBDHYG010000011.1, on the reverse strand, counting down.
ATCCCGGCCAATACGACTATTCCTACCAAGAAAACAGAAACGTTTTCTACGGCAAGTGATAACCAGCCGGGCGTAGAAATACATGTATTGCAGGGGGAAAGGCCCATGGCAGCACATAATAAAAGCCTGGGTAAGTTCAACCTGGCAGATATACCACCGGCTCCACGTGGTGTCCCGCAGATTGAAGTTACCTTCGATATAGATGCGAATGGCATGTTGCATGTTAGTGCAAAAGATAAAGGCACCGGTAAGGAACAAAAAATTCGTATTGAGGCAGGTAGTGGCTTAAGCAAAGACGAAATTGAAAAAATGAAAGCCGATGCAAAAGCCAATGAAGCTGCCGATAAAGCTGAGAAAGAAAAAATTGAAAAACTGAACCAGGCTGATAGCATGATTTTCCAAACGGAAAAACAATTGAAAGAGTTTGGTGAAAAAATTTCAGCAGATAAAAAAGCACCCCTGGAAGCCGCGCTGGAAAAATTAAAAACAGCACATAAAAACCAGGATGCAGCCGCCATCGATACAGCATTGGCCGAATTGAATACAGCCTGGACAGCTGCCAGCGAAGAAATCTATAAAGCACAGGCAGCCGGCACACAGCAACCCGGCACGGATGGTGCACAACCACAAGATAATGCAGGACCAGAAAATGCCGGAAGTGATACAGTAACTGATGCGGAATTTGAAGAAGTGAAATAATCGTTTTGGATAGATTTTAAAGCCCTGCACTATTTGTGTAGGGCTTTATTATTTTGTTAGCCTGACTATAAAACTTGAGAATGCAAATAATGATTTCTTATAATAAAACACCGGCAAGAAATAAATACGCAACAGAAAAATAAATGATCAGCCCGGTAACATCTACCAGGGTAGCGACAAAAGGAGCAGAAGAAGCAGCCGGGTCAGCGCCAAACTTTTTTAGAATTAGCGGTAGTGTGGATCCACTTAAAGTGCCCCAAAGCACTACACCGATCAGCGAAACGCCTACCGTAGCCGCAATACCCAACCAATGTTCACCATATAAGTTTTCAATGAGGCCATTGGCCATGGCAAAATGCCAAATGGTGATACGGGTAAAACCAATTAAACCTAAAATACCACCTAATACCAGGCCGCTGAAAACTTCCCGGCGAATTACCCGCCACCAGTCTGTCAATTTAATATCACCGACTGCCATGGCCTGGATGATCAGTGTGGAAGCTTGCGAGCCACTGTTCCCCCCACTACTCATGATAAGAGGAACAAACAGGGAAAGCACCACCGCTTTACCTATTTCGTCACTGAAATAAGCCATGGCTGTTGCTGTGAATAATTCCCCGATAAATAAAATGATTAACCAACCCGCTCTTTTTTTGATGAGTTTGAAAAAAGGCGTATCCAGGTAAGGTTCATCCAATGCCTCCGTACCACCGATCTTTTGAATATCCTCACTGTACTCTTCATTGGCAACCCAAAACATATCATCAATCGTCACAATTCCCAATAAAATATTATTGTCATCGGTAACCGGTAAAGCTACCCGGTTATTCATTTGGAAAACCTGGTTGGCCTGCTCCTGGTCGTCATTCACATTCAGGGCAACAAAACGACCGTCCATGAGTTCTTCTACTTTCTTTTCAGGGGGAGCAAGAATTATATCCCGGATACGTATGTCATCCAGTAATTCCCCTTTCTGGTTGATGACATAGATCACATCGATGGTTTCAATATTCTTAGCCACTTTCCGGATGACATCAAGTACATAGGCCACCGTATTGTAAGAATGAACATATACATAATCCGGCGTCATCAACCGGCCCACACTATCTTCAGGATAGCCAAGCAGCGATAAAGTGATTTTTCGTTCCTCCGGGTCCAATAATTTTAGGAGGTTGCGCAAGGCTTCTTTTGGTAATTCTTCGAAGAAATCCGTACGGTCATCAGGTTGCAACTCGTTGAGTAGTTCGGCGGTCTTGTGTGGGTGGAGTTCCTTTACAATTTTTCGTTGGTCTGAAATATCCAGGATTTTAAATACACTCGCTGCCCGGTGGATCGCCATATCAGATATGATTTCTTTATTCTGATCGGGATATTCCTCTATCAGTTTGACCACATCGCTGATATTCTGATCATTTAAAAAATCGCCCAGCCCTTTCCTGTCATGCTGCTCCAGTAATTGTTCAAATTGTTCTTGAATGGTCGGCTGTTTTGTCTCCAGGCTCATACGGCAAATTTAAGTTGCCACGTGTGCTTATCATATTTTTTTTCATAACTTATAATTTTTTTAATGGACAGGCAGTAACTTCAAGGTTAATAGTAACCCGCAAATGATTTTACCTTTTTTATGTATTGCCCCTTCGGGGAAAAAGGGCCGTGGGGTTTTTACCACGAAAAATATTCCAGCCCATACCATTGTGGAAATATCCCCGGTTATTGTGTTATCTGCCTCAGAAAGGATACTCGTTGAAAAGACACGATTGTTTGATTATATTTTTGAATGGGGTAAAAACAGAAAACAAGCTTGTATCGCCCTGGGATATCTTTCCCTGTACAATCACCGGGCACCCGCCAATTGTGTGTATGAAATGGATTTCGAACAACGGGTCATGCAGATCATGACTGTTCAGCCAATCCGGAAAGGTGATGAACTTTTTATTAACTACCATGCTGACCCGGATAATAATAACCCGGTATGGTTTGATGCCGTCTGACAAATCGGAAATTAGTAAGAAGTGTACACAATAATAAAACCAACAACCAGCATGATGCACATGCCGAGGAAGAATAAGATGTCAGCAAATAATTCCAGCCGGTTACTGCGGCCCTGGCGTAATGAAGAATAGGCGAAGAAAGCAGATGCCAGTAAAATAATTAAATTAAAAGACAGAATTTCATCCGCATAAGTGTAGGTATTCATTTTTAATACGCGGAATAATGCAATAACAGTAACACTAACACCTGCCATAGAAATGGCACCATTAAACACATGAACCGAAATATCGGCTTTCTCCTGCGTTGCTTTATCACGGATGAATTTCATCTTTAAAAAGTTTGGTATTCAAAAACAATTTTCCCGACAGGGAGCTTTTGTTTGTCAAAACAGGACTCTGTATCTTTTAACCCATTGGGCAAATATACATAAAGCCAACTCAGGTAATTAGCAGCACCATTGAGTACCTGCGTGAAATGAACAACCCGGTCTTGTGTATCATAATCAAATGTGAAATCCGGTAAAAGGCGTTTGGCCTTACTGTTATAGCGCACAATATCAGTGAGCAAATTTGCTTCATTGTAATAGTAGTAATATTGCTCGATAAGCCGTTTTTGCTTAGTCCATTTTTCAGCGGAAATATTCCCCGCATTATCTTTTTCAAAAGTTACGAATGTAGTATCCGTATTATTTTTGATTCGTATCATTTGCTTTGGTTGCCCGTTTTCATAAAACCATTCATGTTTTTCTTCCGACCTGCTGCCCATAAAATGATCGGTTGTGGTTGTGGTAATTTGCACGATATTATTTTCGGAATCGTATTCGTATTGCACGATACTAAGCAAATTTTCACTGCTGTCAATTGTTTTCACCAACCGGTTATCATGATAATAAGAAGTTGAAATTGTATTGCCGGTATTTACGGCAAGGGAATTAGTTGTAATGCTTTGCTGGTCCTGAGCAATTACCTGTTCCAGTTTGAAGTCCGGGGAAAGTTGCTGATCCGGGTCATAACTTTTGGCAGAAACCGTATGAATTTTATTTTGTTTTAATAAAAGATATTGTGCATTGGTTTGTTGTGTGGTAATGATATCCGTGTAATAAAACTGGCTTCTGCCGATAAAGACGCCTAACATACCAAGAATACAACAATATACTTTTTTCATAATTCAATTAATTAGTACCTGTTTTTTCCCAAAACGGTTAAACCTTTGCAATGTATGTATTGCCATTAATTTTTAGTAATGTATTTTTAGTTAAAATTAAAGGATGACATCGGAAAATAATAAGCCCATAAGGATGGATGACCCCCTTGCTGCTGCATTCCTGCAACTTGTGCATATAATGGATGATCTACGGGAGAAGTGCCCCTGGGATAAAAAGCAAACAATCGCTTCCCTGCGCTCGCTCACCATAGAAGAAATGTATGAATTAGCTGAGGCCATTTCAAATGAAGACTGGCAGAATATGCAGGAAGAGCTGAGCGATATTTTGCTGCATATTGTTTTCTATGCAAAAATTGCAACAGAAGAAAAAAAATTTACCCTGCAACAGGTAATGGAAACGATCTGTAAAAAACTGATACACCGGCATCCGCATATATACGGGGATGTACAGGTGCAGGATGAAGAAGAAGTAAAGCGAAACTGGGAAAAGCTTAAAAAGAAATCCGGGAAGACATCCGCATTGGATGGCGTCCCGGCCGGTTTGCCTGCCATGGTAAAAGCCCTGCGCATCCAGGATAAAGCAAAGCAAACCGGCTTTGAATGGAAAGAGACAGCCGATGTATTTGCTAAAGTGGAAGAAGAAATTAATGAATTGCAAGATGCCATTGCCCGGCAGGACCGACATGCCATGGAGGAAGAATTGGGTGATACACTGTTCAGCCTGGTCAATTATGCCCGATTTTTGCAAATAGATCCGGAGAGCGCTTTGGAAAAAATAAATCAGAAATTTATCAGGCGATTCCGGGGTATGGAGAAGATGGCTGCAGACAAAGGTGTTGCACTGGATACGCTTTCCCTGGAAGAGATGGATGCTATGTGGAACCAAATCAAAAACAATTCCCATTGATCGCTACATTTAAAAAAATATTGTACCGGCATGGCTACCTGTTAATCATTGCAGCCTGGCTATATACAATCTCATTCCTGTTTACCACTTATTTTTCATTTGGCTCCAATCCCGGGAGTGTGGCTCAGTTGATCACCAATGATATTGTAGCGAAGGAAAATATTTTTCAACAACTAAAGGATGATTCCCTGGCTATTAATGCCTTATTAACCGATAACCCGGAGAAGATAAAACTGGACCTGATTAATAACGGCATGGGCATTTTTGTTTATCAACTGAATGACAGAGGTAATCCATTGCAACTTTATTGGAATACAAATGCCATGGCCGTTAATATGGATGACCTGTCACGTTCGGATGGAGCACATATGGTCAATAATCAAAATGGTTCCTTTGAATTGCTGAAACATACTTTTACGGCACATGGCCATACTTTTATCCTTGCCGGTTTAATCCCGGTACAATGGCATTATTTTATTGAGAATAAATATTTGCAAACCCATTTTGCTGCATTGCCTTCCTTGCAGGATATGTATGATACTACCAATGCACCAAATGGTGCAGCTGTTTACAATAGCCAGCAGCAATTACTTTTTCGTATAGCCAGGAAACATGCGTTGAATGATGGTTCACCCGGCAACCTCCCAATCATCCTTCGTATCATCGCCATCATTTGCGTGATGATATTCCTGAATTTTGCAGCTACCGGAATCGTACAATCACATGGTTTCCTGAAAGGCCTTTCGCTGCTGACCATCACCATCTTCATCGTACGGGGGATTACTTATTTCTTTACCATACCGGCCATGTTCCGGAGTATCCCGTTATTTGATCCATTGATTTATGCATCCAGCACCTTACATCCTTCCCTCGGTGATTTACTGATCAATGTTATTATCCTTTTTTGGTTGTTCACCTTCATCCGCTTTAATTATAAGGAGAAGCAGATAACCGGGGATACACAACATAAAAAAATCATTCGGTATATTTCTGTGCTGGCAATGGTTGCATTACCGTTAAGTACTTTTTATTTTGTGGATATCATCAGTAGCCTGGTTAAAGATTCTACAGTGCCTTTCAATGTGACTGACTTCTTCTCTATAAATATTTATACGATCATTACCCTGTTGATACTTTGCTTTCTGGTACTGAGCTTTTATTACCTGATGAATTTACTGGAACAGGTGAAACTGGCCGGTGGGATATCTTTTCTATGGCGCCTTGTTATTACTGCTGCATCCGGTTTATTTTATTTGTCATTTCTCACCAGTAACAGTAACTTAATTGTCTATTTATGTACACTGATCTGGTTGCTGCTCTATCTCGTTATATTATCCTTTCGCCAGGCTGATTACAAAATTTCATTGTACAAATCTGTATTTTTTATTTTCTGGAGTATCTTTTTTATTCTACCTATAACCGCCTTGGTAACGTATCAAAACCGGCTGATAGAAAAAGCACACCAGGAAAATTATGCATTCAAGCTTGCCTTGCAATCTGACCAGGGAGAAGAATACCTGTTACGCACCGCCATTACCGGTTTCTCGGGCTCCTTCCTCGCGGACAACTTTTATCGTTTTGAAGACAAATACAATAATAAATATCTAAAGGATAGTATTATTAATAATAATTTTTCCGGCTACCTGAATAAATATGAGACCCGTATCTACACATTCGATACCGCTCATCAACCGCTTTACAACCTGGACAATACCAGTTATGATGTTATTAATGCGATCCTGGTTTCACAGGGAAAGCCCACGAATATTCCCGGGCTATTTATGTATGAAAATAATTCCGATCATTTTGGTTATATCTACCTTAAAAATATTTATGACCCGGAAGGAAAATTTGTCGGGAATATTTTTGTAATTGTAGATCCGAAAACCATTAAAAACCAGGCATTGATCCCGGAGCTTTTTAAAGAATCCGGAATCATAACGAGTGTGGTGCCTTCCGATTATTCATATGCTATCTACAATAAAAACCACCTGGTAAGCAGTTCCGAAGATTATACTTTTCCTGATACATTAACGATCAGCCGGCCTGCCGGGGAAGAATTTTTTACGGAAAAAGAGAGTGGCTTCAGTGAATTATGGTATTTCCCCAATGCGCTGAAAACAATTATTGTTGTACGCAATGACAATTGGTTCCTGGAATCCCTGACCTTATTTGCCTACCTGTTTTGCCTGTTTATTTTGGTGGTGGTATTGCTGCACTATGGCACCCTGTTTTTCAAAGCGCGGTTTCAATGGAAAAACCTGAAACAGATTTTCAATTTTAATATCCGGGCACAGATTCAAACGATCATCCTGAGTGTAAGTATTTTCTCTTTTATTATTATCGGCGTCGCTACTATTTCATTTTTCATTTATCGCTTCGATAAAAACAACCGGGATAAGCTGACAAATATTTCCAATATTATGGTTAATCAGATTGAATCGGTCATCAAAAGCGAACTTGTTTTTGATGAAGATATCAATGTTAGCAATATCGGCCTGAGTGGCGACCTTGAAAGAAAAATTGTGGAAATTTCTGAAGTGCAGAATACAGACGTAAATTTCTATGATGTCAATGGCAATCTGAAAGCCAGTTCACAGCCTTACATTTTTAACCGGCAGGTACTCAGTGACAAAATGAACCCGGATGCATATTATCAGATGCATTATAATTATCTCATCAAGGTTATCGAAAAAGAAAAAGCAGCGGGCTTTTCTTTTCTTAGTATTTACCAGCCGGTTAAAGATGAAAAAGGTACCACGATAGCCTACCTGAATGTGCCTTACCTGAATTCACAAAAAGAATTGAACCAGGAAATTTCAAATTTCCTGGTGACGCTGATTAATTTGAATGCGTTGATTTTTATTTTGGCCGGCACTATTGCCTTATTCATTACCCGTCGAATTACATCTTCCTTCTCGCTTATTGCTAATAAAATGAAGGATATAAGCTTGGGTAAAGTGAATGAAGAAATAGCCTGGAAAAGAAATGATGAGTTGGGCCTATTGGTAAATGAATACAATAAAATGCTGCAAAAACTGGAAGAGAGTGCATTGGCTCTGGCAAGAAGTGAACGGGAAGGTGCCTGGCGGGAAATGGCCAGGCAGGTGGCTCATGAAATTAAAAACCCGCTTACTCCAATGAAATTGAGCATCCAGTACCTGCAACGTGCTATCGATCGGGATGATGCCAATGTGAAAGAACTTTCCCGAAAAGTAGCAGCTACCCTGGTGGAACAAATAGACCAACTCTCTCAAATAGCTGCTGATTTTTCACAATTTGCAAATATTACAAAGGCAAGAAAAGAATTGTTTAACCTGAATGAGTTAATTGCTTCGCTGGTATTATTATTTGAAGAAAAAGATAAAGTGGAAATTTCCTGGAAAGTGCCGGAAACAAATTGTATGCTACTGGAAGATAAAGTGCAGATCAACCGGTTGTTTACCAACCTTATTAAAAATGCCATTGAGGCAACCCCGGAAAATGACATTGCGCTGATTGATATATCCATGGAAAAAAATGAAGGGGATGTATTAATTATGGTGGCGGATCATGGAACCGGCATAAAAGATGAAATGAAATCAAAAATCTTTATGCCGAATTTTACCACCAAGACATCAGGTACCGGTTTGGGCCTGGCCATCTGTAAAGGCATTGTGGAAAATGCCGGAGGGAAAATCTGGTTTGAAACCAAAGAACATATCGGCACCACTTTTTTTATCAAACTTCCCTTAGGCGCTTAGCGTTTTCTTTTTGCCTGCTGCTTTTTGAGGAATGCTTCAAATGCGGGTAATGAAAAGCTACTCAGGTTTTGTGTTGCTGTAAGCCCGCCCTTTTGTGCAGCCAACACGCCATATCGAATTGCCTGAAAGCCAGCAATACTGTGTGCATCCGGGTCAATACTAATCAACACATTTTTTTCAATGCAAGAAGGCAACCAATGCCAATCAATATCAAGGCGCTTGGGATGGGCATTCAATTCGATCACTACCTCATGCCTGGCACTGGCTTCTATAATCAACCGGTGATTTACCGGGTACCCTTCCCGGGATAACAGCAGGCGCCCGGTCATATGACCGAGAATTGTGGTGTACGGATTTTCAATAGCGGCCATTAAACGTGCCATCGCTTTTTCTTCCGGCATTTTTAAATTGGCATGTATGGAAGCAATAACTAAATCAAAACGTTCCAGGATGCCCGGTGGATAATCCAGGCGGCCATCATAAAGAATATCTGATTCAATGCTTTTAAAAATCTTAAACGGGGCAAGTTTTTCATTTAACTGATCTATCAATTTATGTTGTTCTTTCACCCGTTGTTCATTCAGGCCATTGGCATAAAAAGCAGATTGAGAATGATCACTTAGCACGATATAATCGTAACCCATATCCCGGGCGGCTAATGCCATTTCCTCTATGGTATGAATGCCATCGCTCCAGTTGCTATGACTGTGAATCACGGCACGGATGTCTGTCTCCTGGATGACTTTTGGTAATTTTCTTTTTTCTGCTTCTGCAAGGATGATATGAGATTCGCGGAGGAATGGAGGAATAAAAGGAAGGTTTGCCTTATCAAAAATCATCTGTTCGTTATCATACACTCCCTGTAATGGAAATTTCTTTTCCCAGGCTTTAAGAAATTCATCACTACAGGAATGGCGGAACCAGTCTTTCATCAATGTTTCATCCGATGTGTGGTAAAAGATGAGTCTTACATTTTCTGGGCTTTGAAACTGTGAACTGTTTTCTCCTTTTTCGATCAATTGGTATTGCGCTGTTTCAAGGAATGGAATGATTTCATTGGCTGTTGCGGTGGTTACCCATTCCAGTTTGTCTATAACCGGCATATTTCTACGGAAAAGCCCGGCCAGCCGGAATGCTGCCTGGGGAAAAGCTGCCACCAGCTTTTGATGGAATAATTGCGTGTCAGTTTCCAAATCAGCAAACAGGTAACTACCGATATTTTTTTGAAAAAATTCAATAGCTTTCTGAATATTTTCCTGGGTTTTTGCTCCGAAGCCTTTGTACAATAGCAATCGGTTCTCTGTGCAGGCATATAATAATTCGCCCATCGTTTCGATTTCGAGTTCCTTCCAGATAATGGCAATTTTTTTAGGCCCGAGGCCTTTGATGCGTAGCATATCAATGATGCCGGCGGGTGTTTGTTCAAGATATTTTTCCAGGAGTGGGAGGGAACCGTTTTCTAATTGCCACCGGATTTTTTTTCCTATTGCCTCTCCGATGCCTTTGATCGAAAAAATTTTTTCATCAGATAAAGTGGAAATTGCTACCGGTAATTTTTCAATCACAAATGCAGCATTTGCATATGACCTGATCTTAAAACTATTCTCTCCATGGATTTCCATTAGGCGGGCAAGCAGGGAAAAATTTTCAGCAATCGTTTTATTATCCATCTTCTGGTAATTGATTTTTTGCTCCCGGAATGGAGAAAAATTTGTCAAAAAAAATTTTCTTAAAACTGGTAAAAAAAGCCCGAAAAAAGAAAAAAATCATTTTTTCAGAAAAATTGCATGGCATTTACTGGATAGCATTTTATGCGAATTATGCGCATTTAAGTTTATAAATTCCAGTTTCCGGTATCGGGTTTTTGTAATAAGTGAATGAAATATATTTTAATGTGCATGAAAGCCGAAATAAAAAAAATTATGAATTGTTCTAAAAAATAATTTTCAGAAATAGTTCGTAATGCAATTTGATAATTTTTGAAATTGGGTATTAATAAAACAGATAGTACCTGGTATGTATATGCGCTTAAGAAAAATGAAGCTACATTGATTGGATGAGCTGTGATACAGGCGGGGAAAGGGTTTTATGCATTTTTGCCAGGCACAAAAAAAGTCCCGGAACATACCGGGACTTTCTATGAAACAGTTTAAAAGAAAAGGCTTATTTTTTCTTTGCAGCTTTCTTAGGAGCAGCTTTCTTAGCAGCTTTTTTAGGAGCAGCTTTTTTTGCAGCTTTCTTAGGAGCAGCTTTTTTTGCAGCCTTTTTAGGAGCAGCTTTTTTAGGAGCGGCTTTCTTTACAGCTTTTTTTGCAGCCTTTTTAGGAGCGGCTTTTTTTGCAGTTGCCATGTTTTTAGATTTAAAAGTTAGTAAATACTGTATAAAAGTATATACTTTATAGCAACTCCCAAAAAAATTTTTTTATTCAGCGCTGATTTCTACAGGAAGGACAGAGACTTTTGTTTTGTCTCCTTTTGTTTTTTTGAATTGCACCATGCCATCCGTAAGTGCAAATAAAGTGAAATCTTTACCTACGCCAACATTGTTACCGGCATGATAAACGGTTCCTCTTTGACGAACAATAATATTTCCGGCAACGGCAGGTTGGCCTCCATAAATTTTTACACCAAGACGTTTACTTTGCGAGTCCCTTCCATTCTTTACACTGCCTTCACCTTTTTTATGTGCCATGTCAATATTTTTTAAAAATTTAAATTTGGTTGTTTATGCGTTCCATTTTAAAAATAGAAACTGCATTATGCAAGACTTTCTATTTTGATTTTTGTGTAATGGGTACGATGTCCATGTTTTTTTCTAAAGCCTTTTCTTCTTTTCATCTTGAATGCAATTACTTTATCACCCTGTACCAACTCTTCAAGGATTTCTGCTTTTACAGATTTGATTGCATTGTTTCCGATAACTACTTTCCCATCGTTTTCAGATAACAGCACATCATTAAATTCCACTTTATCTCCTGTTTTACCGGTCAAATGTGGTACATATAGGCTTTGGCCTTCCCGGATCTTAAATTGCTGTCCCTGAATTTTGATAACTGCAAACATAAATTTTTGAAATTAGGACGGCAAAGGTAAGGTTTTACAGATTAAAAAGGCAAGTTTTCTTAAAGAAATTTAAAGAATTTGCCTCAATAGGAGCCAAATTTTTGCAAAGCCTTATTTTTGTGCGACAAAGAACGGGTTTTTTTTAGGATTCCTGTTCCGTAACGATTGCCTATATATGAATTTAAAGACCTTATTTGCAAAGCCTTTTGCAAGTTATATCTATTCCAGGATATCAAAAGATATGCTCCATGCCGTTGAAACCCAGGAGCAGATCATGAGACAACTGGTGAAAAATGCCCGGGACACCCTTTTTGGGAAAGACCATGATTTCGCGGCTATTAAATCATATGAAGATTTTAAAAAGCATATTCCCATTCGGGATTATGAAGGCCTGAAACAATATATTGAACTCATTAAGGAAGGAAAGCAAAATATTTTATGGAAAGGGAAACCCATCTATTTTGCAAAAACCAGCGGTACCACCAGTGGCGTAAAATATATTCCGATTTCAAAAGACTCTATTTCCAATCATATTAATACGGCCCGGGATGCCCTGCTTTGCTACATTGCACAGACCGGCAAATCAGATTTTACCCGGGGAAAAATGATTTTTCTCAGTGGGAGCCCAACTCTTGAACGTATAGGCGGGATCCCTACGGGCCGGCTCAGTGGTATTGTCAATCATCATGTGCCGCGCTACCTCCGGAGCAATCAACTACCATCTTTCGAAACAAATTGTATTGACGACTGGGAAACCAAGCTCGATAAAATCGTGGAAGAAACCATTCAACAGCAAATGACCTTAATCAGTGGTATTCCACCCTGGATGCAAATGTATTTTGACCGACTGACTGAAAAGACGGGTAAAAAAATTGCGGAGATATTCCCGAGCCTGAGCCTGATTGTACAGGGAGGCGTCAATTTTGAACCGTACAAAAAAAGGCTTTTTGAAAGTATTGGCCAGGAGATTGATTATATAGAATTGTACCCGGCCAGTGAAGGCTTTATTGCCTTCCAGGACAGGCCGGGGGAAGAAGGCCTGCTTCTAAATACCAATTCTGGTATTTTTTATGAATTTGTCCCGGCTAATGAAATATTTGATGACAACCCCTCACGGGTATCTTTGGCCGATGTGGAAATCGGTAAAAATTATGTGCTCCTGATCAACAGCAATGCCGGCCTTTGGGGTTATAACCTGGGTGATACTATAAAATTTTTAAGCACCAATCCCTACCGCATACAGGTAACGGGTCGGGTAAAACATTTTATTTCGGCTTTTGGGGAGCATGTGATCGCCGAGGAAGTGGATGAGGCATTGATGCAGGCAGCAGAAGAAAAAAAGGTAAGCGTGGTGGAGTTTACCGTGGCACCCATGGTGCAGGCAGGTAATGGCAAAAGCTATCATGAGTGGTTTATAGAATTTGAATCCGCACCGGAAGACCTGGATTCATTTGCCCGCATCCTGGATCAAAACCTGCGAAAGAAAAATGTGTATTATGATGATCTGATTTCCGGGAATATCCTGGAACGCCTGCATATTCACCAGATACATAAAAATGGATTTATTGAATACATGCGTTCTGTAGATAAATTAGGCGGACAAAATAAATTGCCCCGTTTAAGTAATGACCGCAAAATTGCCGAAGCTTTACAGCCGTTTATTTTATCATAAGAAAAAAAAATTGTATCTGGCTTGTCTGCAAGGATATTTTCTGCAGCATTTATCTTTATCTTTCCTTTTTTACAAGAATAGGGTTTAAATAATTTTGAATGAATGATGTAAAACGCATTGCCATTTTTGGCTCCACCGGATCAATAGGCACCCAGGCGCTTGATGTAATAGAAGCGCATCCGGATAAATTCAGCGTGGAAGTCCTCACGGCACATACCAATGATACCCTGCTGATAGAACAGGCATTGAAGTTTCAACCCAATGTGGTTGTGATCGTGGATGATAGTAAATACAACAATGTGAAAGAAGCCCTGGCAACGACACCGGTAAAAGTATTTGCCGGCGAAAAAGCCCTGGAAGAAACGGCTGCCATGGATATCTATGATTTAATGCTGGCAGGCATTGTGGGTTATGCCGGGCTGAAACCCACCCTGATGGCTATTGAAAATGGTAAACCAGTAGCACTTGCTAATAAAGAAACCCTCGTTGTGGCTGGTGACCTGATTATGCAGAAAGCAATTGAAAAACGGGTACCGATTATCCCCGTGGATAGTGAACATTCGGCCATCTTTCAATGTCTCGTAGGGGAAGGCCGTAATAAAATAGAACAGGTTATCCTGACTGCAAGTGGTGGACCATTCCTGGGACGTAAACCAAATTTTCTGGTCAATGTAAAAAGGGATCATGCATTACAGCACCCTAATTGGAGTATGGGTGCTAAGATTACCATTGACTCGGCCACTCTAATGAATAAAGGCCTGGAGATGATTGAAGCGAAATGGTTATTCAACCTTGCCCCCGAGCAGATAAAAGTGGTCATTCATCCGCAAAGTATCATTCATAGTATGGTGCAATTTGAAGATGGCAGTATTAAAGCACAAATGGGCCTGCCCGATATGAAACTGCCCATTCAGTATGCCCTGGCTTTTCCTCAGCGTATTCCGAGTGATTTTCCGCGATATGATTTTAAAAAACCATCCACGCTAACATTTGAAGAACCAGACCTGAAAACCTTTCGAAACCTGGCACTGGCAATGGAAGCCTTGCATAAAGGCGGGAATATGCCCTGCCTCTTGAATGCGTCCAATGAAATTGCTGTCTATGCTTTTTTGCGCAACCGGATTGGTTTCCTGGATATTTCGGAAATGGTGGAACGTACTATGCAAAAAATAAAATTTATAGCCAAACCTACTTTACAGGAATACCTTGATAGCGATGCGGAAGCCAGGAATTTCGCCGCATCCATGATTGAATTATAAAGAAGTAGTATGTTTAGCAAATCATTTTAAACAACAATCGTAACATTGCGCAATTATTCAATCCACCTAAAAGCAGACACATACTAAAATTTTGTCAGGCCATAATGGGGATTTAGTTTTAAATATATAATATGCTGTTAGTTATAGAATGGGGTAGTATTGGTATTAAAACCTTACAATTTATCCTGTCATTTTCCATACTCGTTACCCTGCATGAATTAGGTCATTTTATTACGGCAAAATGGTTTGGTTGCCGCGTGGAAAAATTTTACCTCTTTTTTAATCCCTGGTTTAGTCTTTGGAAAAAGAAGATTGGCGAGACAGAATATGGTATCGGATGGGTTCCCTTTGGTGGATTTGTAAAAATCAGCGGCATGATAGATGAGAGCATGGATAAAGAACAGATGAAACAAGCCCCACAACCCTATGAGTTTCGCAGTAAACCCGCCTGGCAGCGACTGATCGTAATGATTGCAGGGGTGGTGGTGAATTTGCTTCTGGCTATTTTCCTGTTCATCATGATTACGTATAAATGGGGGGATGAATATTTGCCGGTTAAAAACCTGTCTTATGGCTTACATGCCGATTCACTGGCTTTAAAGATCGGCATCCAGGATGGAGATAATATAGTCGGCATCAATGGGAAACCCCTGGATAATTTTGGAACTATCCCGGCACAAATTATGCTGACCGATGCCAAGAATATACAGGTGATGCGGGATGGCGTGGTGAAAGATATCGCCATTCCCGAAGGCTTTATCAATCTGTTGAGCAAAAACAAATTGACTGGTTTTGCGGAGGCTCGTTTCCCCGTGTTTGTCGATTCCGTTGCTTCTACAGCTGTTTTTGTCAAAGATAAATTGCAAAAAGATGACCGCATTATTGGTATTAATAAGCAGCCCCTGCAATTTTATAATGAGTATGTCAGCCAAATAAAAAAATATGCTTCCCGGGAAGCGACCTTATCAGTGCTACGGGGTACAGATACAATACAGGTAGTCGTAAAAATTGATGCCAATGGCAAAGCCGGTTTTTTTGCCCGGAGCCCCGGTAAAATTTTTGGAACCGTAACAAAGCATTATACTTTTCTGGAAGCCATTCCGGCAGGTTTTAACCGTTGCTTTGAAACATTGGACAGGTATGTTACCGGGCTTAAACAAATCTTTACAGGGAAAGTTAGTGCCAATGATTCGCTGGGAAGTGTCATCAGTATCGGTAATACGTTTCCGGGAATCTGGGATTGGGAAAAATTTTGGACACTGACAGCCATCTTCTCTATCATCCTGGCATTTATGAATATTTTGCCTATCCCGGCACTGGACGGGGGCCATGCGCTTTTTTGTTTAATAGAAATGATTACCGGGCGTAAACCCAGTGATAAGTTTATGGAGTATGCGCAAATGTTTGGCATGATCTTATTGTTAGGTATTATGGCTTATGCATTGGGCCTGGATTTTTGGCGGTTATTTAAATAATGCAATAGGAGCCGATCATTTAGTAATTTTGCAGAATCCGGGGCTGTATGGTTTTGACAGCATCGGTTGTGGTATGTAGAAGCATGCAGTGCGTTGTGTAATTAGCACTTTTCCGAAAGGAAGCCCGCAAGGGAAAATCTGAATACTCAACACGTAAATGGCAACACACAGTTAGCCATGGCTGCTTAATCAGTGATTAAGTAACCATTTGGGCCGCCTGGGCAGGTTCTCCCGGAACCACGCCCCGCCGCCGACTCATCAAAAAATCCGGGATGCTTCCGGGCTATGCCGTGCGCCCGGACTAAGAAAAATCCGGCTAAGTGCCTGATTGGTTTGTTCGTCCCCGGTCTGGCATCGAAAAAGAATGATGGAATAAGCATGTAGAAAACGTATGACGGCCTTGTTTGGACAGGGGTTCGACTCCCCTCAGCTCCACCGTTTAAAAGCTCGTAAGCATTTCTTACGGGCTTTTATTTATGGAAAAATTATTATCCTTTCATATTTATTCATTCTTGATAATTACAGTAATACTTTTTGTATTTGAAAAGATCTACGATTTGCGTGTTGTCAACTAATAAATTTCATGCCTTTCTTTAGGCATACTCATTTCAGTTATTCAAATTCAAGCACTGCTTCTTCCTGCCATGCTGCTTCATGTTTTTGTTCTTCTTCAGCTATACAAACATCCATCAAAATAAAAGAAAGTGCCTCATCTTTTTGTTGTAATGCCTGCAGGTTTTTCAATGTAATGGTTCCCGTAAAATAGCCTTTTTCAGAATTTGAAAAAGCTTCCCCTATTTCAGTAAAATAATTTTTTACAAAATCCGCTTTGGCAATCGGAAACGAAACATACACTTGCAACAAACAATCATGGCTAATATTTTTTGGTCCGGCCGACACGAGTTTTTTATACTCATATTTATACTGGTAACCCAGCGCCGCAATATCAGATAAAACAGCAGAAGATGTAGGCAAAGCCCCGGCACCCCGACCGGCATAAAAATGTGTATCCGCTAAATGAGTCCTCGTAATAACACCATTGAATACATCATCAACATGGTATAAATAATGATCATGTTGCACAAAAGCCGGCATCACAAAAAATCGCACACATCCATCCAACTGTTTAAAAGCCCGTGCTACTAATTTTATTTTCTGGTTACGGGCAAGGGCATAGGCATTGTCCACTTCATTGATTTGTTGAATTCCGACGGTGAAGATATCTTCCTGCTGCACATGTATGCCAAACGCATGAATAAGCAGAATAGAAAGTTTATAAGCTGCATCCTTCCCCGAAATGTCCAGTGATGGGTCACTTTCTGCATAACCCAGTGCCTGCGCCGTTTTCAGTGCATCCGCAAATTGAATTTTTTCATTGAACGTTTTGGTGAGGATATAATTGGTGGACCCGTTTAGAATACCTTCCACTGATTGCAAGGTATCGGTATCATAATATTCTTCCAGGTTTCGGATCAGGGGCAAACTGGCACAACAGGCTGCTTCATACAAAAAGGGTACTCTATATTCCTGCTGGAGGTGATAAAGTTCCATGAAATAAGTGGATACCATTTTTTTATTGGCTGAAACCACGGCTTTCCCTTTTTGCATAGCCGCCTGGACAATTTGAAAAGCCGCATCTGCATCATCCGTTAATTCTACCACTACATTTATTTCATCATCATCCAAAATATCATCCTTGCAATAGCTCAATTGATGTGGCGCTATATCCCTTTTTTTAAGCGGGTTCTTAGCTACGATTTTTTTGATAGTAGCTACTTGTCCGGTTACTGCTTCTTTGCCCAATACTTTATATAAGCCACTGCCCACGCAGCCAAAACCAAACAGCCCGATTACCAGTTTTTTCCGTTGCATACAGTTGTTTTAAATGATTTTAGAAATTTGTTGAACAGCACTTTCGATTGCCTGTGAAAGATCATCGATCAGGTCATCCACTTCTTCGAGACCCACTGATAAGCGAATCAGACTGTCGGTGACACCGGTATTGTATCGGATTTCACGTGGGATGGATTTATGTGTCATGGCAGAGGGCAGGCACAATAAACTCTTTACACCTCCCAGGCTTTCAGCCAGTTTGAAATAGCGTGTACTTCGGACAATTTTTCCAGCAATTTCCGCATCATCCACTACCAGGTCAAAGGATACAATACCACCAAAATATTTCATTTGTTTCGCTGCTATAGCATGGTTCACATGCGTGGACAGGCCGGGGTAATACACATTTTTTACAAAAGGATGTTCTGCTAAAAATTGGGCAACTTTTCCGGCATTAACTGCATGTTGCTTATAACGTAGGGAGAGTGTTTCAATGCCCCGGATCACCAGCCAGCTATCAAAGGGAGAGAGGATGGCACCTGATGCGTTCTGGATAAATTTAATTTTTTCACCCAATTCTTCATTGGCAGTAACAACTATACCGGCAATAAGATCACTATGGCCGCCTAAATATTTGGTGGCGCTGTGCACGACCAGGTCGGCACCCAGCTCTATGGGTTTTTGTGATGCCGGTGAAGCAAAAGTGCTGTCCACGCAAAGCAGGCATTGATGGGCTTTGGCTATTTTACTGATGGTCGCAATATCAGAAATTTTCAACGTCGGATTGGTAGGGCTTTCCAGCCAGATCAATTTTGTTTGAGGTGAAATATTATCCAGGACATTTTCCGCATTGGTCGTATCCGTATATTTTACATTGATGCCCAGTTTTTCATAGATTTGGGTGAATAAACGAAAGGCGCCACCATAGATATCATCTACAGCAAGGATTTCATCGCCGGCAGATAATAATTTCAAAACGGCATCAATAGCAGATAAACCGCTGGCAAAAGCAAAAGCATTGGTGCCATTTTCCAAACGGGTCACCAGATCTTCCAGAACTTTCCGGGTGGGATTATTTGTCCGCGCATAATCAAAACCCTTGTGTATTCCCGGCCCTTCCTGTACAAAAGTGGATGTTTGGTAAATGGGTGTGGAGACTGCGCCGGTGAGTGGATCACACGGAATGCTGTGCAGGATTTTTGTTTCTTCTTTCATGTTAATTTTTTTTAGATGATACAATACAGCGCTGCTGAAATTGAATTAACAGGAAGAGAAGGAGCAAAAAAAAACTCTTCAAACGAGTCGTCAGAAGAGCTACTATCTTAATAGAATTAAAATTGCTTTTTTCTAACTTATCTTTCCCCGGCTTCCGGCCTGGGTTGAATTTGGCACCTTGTCGCCGTTTTACCGGCGGTAGGTTGTCAAGACTTCATCGGGTCAATTCCCTCTGTCTTTCCTGATAAGAAAATATTCACAGAACTGGAGCAAAAGTAGGGGGAATGAATTTAATCAACCAAATTTTTTTTTATAAGTGATAAAAAAGAAACAAAAAAAAACTGTACAATGATGTACAGTTTTTATACAAGAAATTTCTTTTTATAAATTTCCCCGCAAGGCTTGTTCCCCTTCAATCGCTTCAAATAAAGCTTTGAAATTTCCTTTACCAAAACTCTTGGCGCCTTTTCGTTGAATGATCTCGAAAAACAGGGTGGGCCTGTCTTCCAGGGGTTTGGTAAATATTTGCAGGAGGTAACCTTCATTATCGCGGTCCACTAAAATACCCAATTCTTTTAAGGGCTCCAGGTCTTCATCTATATGGCCGACCCGGCTCAGTAAATCATCATAATATGTAGTGGGTATTTTCAGAAATTCAACACCCCTGTTTTTTAAATCAGTTACAGTTTGAACGATATCATGTGTAGCCAATGCTACATGCTGGCAACCTTCTCCATCATAAAAATCAAGGTATTCTTCTACCTGTGATTTCTTTTTTCCTTCAGCCGGTTCATTAATGGGAAATTTTACATAGCCGTTTCCATTACTCATTACTTTACTCATGAGGGCAGAATATTCCGTGGAAATATCTTCATCATCGAAGCTCAGAATATTTTTAAAGCCCATAACATCTTCATAAAATTTTACCCAGGGATTCATTTGATTCCAGCCTACATTCCCTACGCAATGATCCACATACAATAAACCGGTAGGAGGTGGATTATAAGCCGTTTTCCATTCTTTATAGCCCGGCATGAAGGGTCCTTTATAATTTTTCCTTTCTACAAATACATGTACCGTATCTCCGTATGTATGAATGCCACTCAGGACGATAGAACCAAATTCATCTGTGAGGGTCGTTGGTTTCATATAACTTTTACCGCCCCGCTTAGTGGTTTGTTCCCAGGCATCAGCAGCGTCATCCACCATTAAGGCAAGGACTTTTACGCCATCACCATGCTTGGCAATATGATCGGCCATTTCATTATTGGAGCGTAATGGAGTGGTTAATACGAGAGTGAGTTTGTGTTGCCTAACCACATAACTGGCACGATCCCGTACACCTGTTTCAGGGCCGGCATAGGCAATACTTTGGAAACCAAAAGCTGACTTATAATAATGTGCAGCCTGCTTGGCATTGCCCACATAAAATTCTACATAATCGGTTCCCTGTAATGGTAAAAAATCAACTGCTGTCTGCGTTGTTTCTTTCCCTGCAATAGCTGTATCCATAAGAGGTATTTAAAATTATTAAAAATGTTGTACAAAAGCGTGGCATCAAAATTAAACCTATCGGAGGAATTTGCCAAGCCACTACAGTCAGCCTGCTATCGGTATTATGAAATTATTAAGGGATTGGCCATTGAGAGGTAATTTCATTTTTGCACAAAAAAAACAGTTACAAAACCTTGTTTTTTCTTTAAATAAAATTTTTATATGCACCTTTGCGGCAGTTTGCCTAGCACCTTCTTTGAAGGACTTCATGAGGTAATATATTACTTTTAATAATTAATCATGCGTATATGAAAATTTTAATTTGTATCAGTAAAACTCCCGATACAACTTCGAAAATAGCATTTAAAGACAATAATACCAGGTTTGATGAATCCGGTGTACAATGGATCATCAATCCTTATGACGAATGGTATGCTTTGGTTCGGGCTATTGAATTAAAAGAAAAAGATCCATCCGTTATCATTCACTTAATTACAGTTGGTGGCCCCGATTGTGACCCGGTTATACGGAAAGCCCTGGCATTGGGTGGGGAAGAAGCAATGCGGGTAAACCTGCAGGATGCAGATGCATTTAATATTGCCACCCAAATAGCAGCAGTAGCCCGCGAACAAAAATATGATCTCATCATGTGTGGAAAGGAAACGATCGATTATAACAATGCTTCCGTAGGGGCTATGTTAGCAGAAATGCTGGAAATGCCATTTGTATGCCTGGCGACAAAATTTGAATTGACCGGCCAAACCGCCACGATTACCCGGGAAATTGAAGGGGGCGAAGAAACAGATGAAGTACAATTACCGCTGGTGGTAAGTTGCCAGACAGGTATGGCGGAACAACGGATACCAAATATGCGTGGTATTATGGCGGCCCGTACCAAACCCTTGAAAGTGGTGGAGCCGGTAGCCGTTGAAAATGCTACACAGTATATCCGTTATGAAATGCCTCCTGCCAAATCCGGTGTAAAACTTGTTCCGGCCGACAATGTAGCAGAACTGGTCAGGCTCTTACATGAGGAAGCAAAAGTTATTTAATCAATTTGAAAATTATAGACAATGGTTTTAATATTTATAGATCATGCAGATGGACAGGTTAAGAAGGCTTCCTTCGAAGCACTAACCTATGGAGTAGAATTAGCCAAATTATTAGGTACCGATGCAGCCGGCATCCTGTTAGGAACAATAGAAACAGATGCGGCAGCACTGGGTCAATATGGTATTGGTAAATTGTACCAGTTATCTAATCCGGCCCTCAATGCAATGGATTCTAGTGTCATTTCTGCTTTATGTGCCAAAGCAGCTGCTGATTTGGGAGCAACAGTATTTATATTCCCACATAATTCCTCCGGTAAATCGGTGGCGCCCCGCGTGGCAGTACGATTAAAGGCTGGTATAGTAAGTGGTGCAACAGCACTGCCTGACCTGTCTGATGGTTTTGTAGTAAAAAAAGCCGTATTCAGTGGAAAAGCGTTTGCGCAGGTGAAAGTACTTACTGACATTAAAGTAATCAGTGTGAATCCAAATAGCTTCCACATAAATAAAAATGATTCCGGTTCAGCAGAGATTGTGCCTTTGAATATGGATGTACCGCCTGCTACTATAAAGGTTGTATCCGTACAAAAAGTAAGCGGGGAAGTGCCATTGACAGAAGCTGAAATTGTGGTAAGTGGTGGCCGTGGATTAAAAGGCCCTGAAAATTGGGGAATCGTGGAAGACCTGGCTAAAGCATTACATGCTGCCACTGCTTGTAGCAGGCCTGTAGCGGATTCCGGTTGGAGGCCTCATCATGAGCATGTAGGCCAAACAGGAATACAAATAGCCCCCGACTTGTATATTGCTCTTGGAATTTCCGGCGCCATTCAACACCTGGCCGGGGTAAACAGGAGTAAAACCATAGTCGTAATTAATAAAGATCCCGAAGCGCCATTCTTCAAAGCCGCTGATTATGGTATTGTCGGAGATGTTTTTGACGTGGTACCCCGATTGACTGAAGAGATAAAAAAGCTTGCCTGATAGAATAAAAAAATCCCGCCGTGAAGCAGGATTTTTTTTTTGCCGTTTTTTTTCCAGGAGTTACAACTCAACTTTCGGCTCGGTTTATCAATGATTGGATATTGGACTTTTACGGGAAAAGCTTTTTAGCGATTCACAACACAAAGATAGGTTCCCTAACTTTAGTTAAAAAAGTTTTAAAGATTTAAAAATATCCCATTCGGACAAAAAATGTCTTATAAGGATATTGATTTTAATCAATGGATAAACCCGGTCGCCTGCTTCTTGTTTTAGCTTCGGCATTTTGCAATCGCCATTCTTCTATTAAGCGATGATTTCCACTAAGTAATACATCTGGAACTTTCCAATCTCTGAATACCTCCGGTCGGGTATAAACATCAGGCGCCAGTAAATCATCCTGGAAAGAATCAGTGAGAGCAGAGGTCTCATCATTTAATACACCCGGGATCAATCGCCCGATTGCATCAATCAGGATGGCTGCCGGTAACTCTCCACCACTTACTACATAATCCCCGATTGAAATTTCCATGGTAACAAAATGGTCACGAATGCGCTGGTCGATGCCTTTATAGTGCCCGCAAATAATGAGTAGGTTATTATACAGGGAGAGCTGATTTATTTTTTTTTGTTGCAGGCTATCACCATCCGGCGTTAAATAAATTACCTGGTCATAGGAACGTTCACTTTGTAAGTATTCAATAGCATTGGCCAACGGTTCACACATCAATACCATTCCTGCCCCACCACCAAATGCATAATCATCTACCTGGCCATATTTATTCAATGCCCATTGACGCAGGTCATGCACATGTACCTCCAGTAAACCTTTTTCCTGTGCCCGCTTCATGATACTATGTTGGAATGGGCTTTCCAATAAAGCCGGTACTACAGAAATCACATCTATACGCATGCGTCAAAGTTAGCCATTCATGCAAAATTATCACCCAATCGTTTTTACTTGAAGTATCTTTGCGGCGATGGAAATACCTTGTACCACATTTGAAAAATCTATTCTGGATACGATAGCCACAGCCGCTGAACAAATAGGCATGCCCAGCTACCTGACAGGGGGCTTTGTACGTGATAAATTAATTGGCAGGAATTCCAAAGACATGGATATCGTATGCGTGGGAGATGGTATCCAATTAGCCTATGCCGTATCACGGCGATTTGATCCACCTCCGGCACTGGCTCATTTTAAAAATTTTGGAACGGCACAAATTAAATTGACCGACAAACATTTTGAAGAAGGAGAAGTTTTACCTGCCCAATATGAAATTGAATTTGTCGGCGCCCGGAAAGAAAGTTATGTTCACCATACAAGGAAACCGGACGTGGCCCCGGGAACCCTGACCGATGACCAATTGCGTCGCGATTTTACAATCAATGCCATGGCTATTAGCTTAAATAAAAGTGATTTTGGCAAATTACTGGATCCGTTCAATGGCAAAGAAGACTTACAGAAAAAAATCCTTCGTACACCTACTGACCCCGACCGGACATTTTCAGATGACCCTTTACGTATGATGCGGGCCATACGTTTTGCCACGCAACTTGATTTTAATATGGAGGAAGCGACCTATGCCGCTATCCAAAGAAATGCTGCCAGGATTAATATTATTTCCGCGGAAAGAATCAGGGACGAATTAAATAAAATTATCCTGGCGCCAAAACCTTCCCGGGGTTTTCATTTATTGAGTGAAACCGGTCTGCTACAACTTTTCTTCCCGCAATTATTCTCCCTGCATGGCGCCGAGTATGTCGATGGGAAAGGCCATAAAGATAATTTTTATCATACTCTCCAGGTGCTGGACAATATTGCTAACGTTTCAGATGATCTGTGGTTACGCTGGGCGGCCATCCTGCATGATATTGGTAAACCGGCTACAAAGCGGTTCTCACAGGAAAGTGGCTGGACATTTCATGGACATGAAGTGGTGGGTGCGAAAATGGTTCCAAAAATCTTTCGCCAGCTAAAACTACCCTTAAATGAAAATATGCGGTTTGTTCAGAAAATGGTGTTACTGCATTTGCGACCAATAAGCCTGACTAAAGAAAATATTACCGATAGCGCCATCCGGCGGCTCCTGGTTGATGCCGGTGAAGATATAGATCCGTTGATGCAATTATGCAATGCCGATATTACCAGTAAAAATAAAGTGAAGAAAGCCCGTTTCCTGGAAAATTTTGTACTGGTTCGTCAACGTATGCAGGAAGTGGAAGAGAAAGATCATCTACGAAACTGGCAACCACCCATCAGCGGTGAAATGATTATGCAGGCATTTAACCTGCCCCCCTGTCGCGAAGTAGGTATCATTAAAGACGCCATTCGGGAAGCTATCCTGGAAGGAACGATTGATAATACATATGAAGCCGCCCATGCTTACATGCTGGAAAAAGCCAGGGGCCTGCATTTGCAGCCGGTAGAAAATATGTAAGTTTTATTTTCTGCAAAACAAATTTGATTCTCTATATTTAAAAATATTTTCAATCCATTATGGCCATTTTAAAATTCAGGATTTATTTGGAAGAAGATGATACGGTATATCGCGATATACTCATACAGCATAAACAAAGTTTTTTGGATTTACATAAAGCCATTTTATCGGCCTATGCTTTTGATGGAAAACATGAAGCTACTTTTTTTCGCAGCAATGACCAATGGCAACAGGGCCGGGAAATAAGCCTCGCTAAATATGATAAAACCTACCAGGTGGAGCCGCTGCTTATGCAGGAAACCGTTATCGGCAGTGAAATACGGGATACCAATCAAAAATTTGTTTACCTCTATGACTTTGCAAAAAAATGGACCTTCCTGGTAGAGTTAATTCATGTGTCCAAAGATGAAAATCCACAACTCAGCTATCCATACATTTCAAGGACAGAAGGAATCGGGCCGCCCCAATATGGTGCTAAAAGCCTGCTGGGTAGCCGATTTGCAGATATCGAAGAAAAATACGATTTGGAAAAAGGCATTGAAGGTTTTGGGGAAGAAGGAGATGAGGGCAGTGAAGAAAATGATACTGCTGATATGAATTAAGTTTAATTTTTACCGGAAGGACTATCATCATGCGTATTTTGATTACCGGGGCAAATGGTTTTTTAGGCAGGCACTTATTGCATTTCCTGCAAAGCAAAAACAGGGAAGTGGTTGCTACAGGAAAAGGACCCTGCCGGGCTATTGGAAACACTTATCCCTACCTGGAGGCTGATCTGACAAATGAGGTATCCGTGCATCAGTTGGTGCAACAAGCACAGCCAGATGTAATCATACATACAGCAGCCATGAGCAAACCGGATGATTGCCATTTCTGCCGACCTGCCTGCCTGCAAGCCAATGTCATGGCAACACAATATCTTTTAGATGCGGCAAAAGCAAATTCAGGGGATCATACTATTCATTTTATATTTACTTCTACTGATTTTATTTTCGGTGAAAATGGGCCGCATGCGGAAGATGACCCGATACAACCCCTGAATTTTTATGGCGCCTCAAAATGGATGGCAGAACAATGTATTTATCATGCCGGCATCCCATATACGATTGTGCGACCGGTATTCATGTATGGCCCGGTATGGCCCGGTATGAGGGGCAGTTTTATACAATGGGTAAAAAATAGTCTTGAAGCAAATAAATCAATTAAAGTCGTAGCGGATGAAGCCCGCACTCCGACTTATATAGAAGATATTTGTTCTGCTATCTACACCATTGTTGCCACAAAAAAAACAGGCGTTTATCACCTGGGGGGAAAAGATATCGTTTCGCCGTATACTATTGCACTGACCACAGCACGTGTACTTGGCTTAGGTACATATTTAATTCAACAAGTAAATGGCGCTGAGCTGCAACAACCAGTAGTACGGGCAAGGAAATCCGGTGTACAGATTCATAAAGCCATACGGGAATTGAACTATCAGCCACATGCATTGGAAGCAGGTATCCGCCTGAGTTTTAACCTGCCGGTTAATGCACGCAACTAATTTTTATATGAACCATGCATCAGGATTTTTAGCGATAGAAAAATAAAAATCTACTTTATGCTTCCGCTGAATTATCCCAAAAATCTTCCAGGCTTCGTCTTTTTTTCTTCGTAGGTCTGCCTATTTTACTTAACCGTTTACCCGTATGAAATGCAGCGCCGGAAAATGCTGCTTTCCCCGGAATTTCATCAGGTGGCGTCAGGTCTTCATAAAACTGAATGGCTTCGCTATATTGAACGCGTTGATGAAGGATACCAAGAACACGAATTTGCCAAAACCGGGTTTCACCTTTTATTTCGTACTCATCCTTAATATCCACTGTTTTAGAAGCCTTCAATACCTTACCATGCATTTTTACTTTTCCTTTGCTGCAGGCATCAGTAGCCTGGGCCCGCGTTTTAAAAATGCGAATGGCCCATAGATATTTGTCGATACGGGTTTTATCACTTTTTGTTTTTTCCATCACGGGGTGAATGAAAAATTATTTTTTCATGGCAGCATAAAATTGGTGGAAGTAAGGAATGGTTTCAATGCCCTTATAAAAATTTTGCAGATCAAATTTTTCATTAGGACTATGCAGGTTATCGCTATCCAGTCCAAATCCCAGGAAAACTGTTTTGCATTGCAGGATTGATTCAAATAATGCCGTAATCGGGATACTGCCTCCCCCGCGAACCGGAATAGGTTTTTTGCCAAAAGTTGTTTCAATGGCTTTGGCTGCCGCTTCATATTCAATACTGTTAACGGGTGTCATATATGGGTCACCTCCATGATGTTCAAAAACATTTACCGTAACACAATCCGGAGCAATCTTTCGTAAATGGTCCATCAACATTTTGGTCATTTTTGCACTCTTCTGATTGGGTACCAGGCGACAGGAAATTTTTGCAGTTGCCTTGGAAGGTAAAACCGTTTTAGCTCCTTCCCCGGTATAACCACCCCAAATGCCATTTAATTCCAAGGTCGGACGAATCCCGGTGCGCTCATTGGTAGTATAGCCTTTTTCACCCCAAAGATTTTTCACCCCAATATCTTTTTTATAGGCTGCTTCATCATAAGGGGCACGGGCCATGGCTTTCCGTTCTTCATCGGAAGCATTTACTACATCATCATAAAAGCCGGGAATCTTGATATGATTATTTTCATCGTGTAAGCTGGCTATCATTTGTGCCAGGATAGTAATCGGATTAGCCACCGCACCGCCATATACACCACTGTGCAGGTCTCGGTTGGGGCCGGATACTTCTATTTCCACATAGGATAAACCACGAACGCCTACATCCATACTCGGTGTATCCAGGCTCAGCATGGAGGTATCACTGATCAGGACCACATCGGCTTTCAACAAATCTTTATGCTCAGCGAGGAAGGTCTCCAGGTGTGCAGAGCCAATTTCTTCTTCCCCTTCAATCAGGAATTTTATATTTACCGGCAATGTATCTGTTTTGGTCATCATTTCCATGGCCTTGATATGCATATAAAACTGGCCTTTATCATCGCAGGCGCCCCGGGCAAATATTTTTCCATCTTTAATAACCGGCTCGAAAGGCCCGCTATGCCATAGTTCCAGGGGATCCGGTGGTTGCACATCATAATGGCCATATACCAAAACGGTTGGCAATGTCGTATTCACTAATTTTTCACCATATACCACGGGATGGCCCTTGGTAGGAATTATTTGTACGTTTTCAGCACCTGCTTCGATTAGCCTTTTCTGCACAGCTTCGGCACAGGTGATCATGTCACTTTTATTTTCATTACGGGCACTCACACTGGGTATGCGGAGCAATTCAAGTAATTCATCTAAAAACCGGTCTTTGTTTTTTTCCTGGTAGGTTTTCCAAACTTCCATAATTGATTATTTTATTGATGTAATTTTTTTTAGAGGCTAACGAATATAGTAAGTTTTCAATGGATATGGCATTTGGCTGTTTTTTTTAAACATACTTTATTATTCCGCATCAGATAAACTGTGCTTTTCATTGGAAATGATATTTTCCATTTTCCAGGTAACCAGTTTCTGAAATGGATGTAAGCGCACCGGGCAATCCTTCACCTGGCAAATAGCACAGGAAAATTCCATACAGGCATCGGTATGTACAAAAACTTCCACCGCATCACCAAATTCTTTTTTAATAAGCAATACCAGTTTATCAATTTCAGCATGTGCTTCCCGTACATTCAGGTACCAGGGAACAGTCAGGTGGCAATCGATATGCAGGACGGAGCCATATTTTGTTACCCGGAAATTATGCAGGTCAATCCATTTATCCTGCCTGTTTTCATTCAGCAGGTGCACCATTTTCTGCAATAACTTTTCATCGGCTTCATCCATGATTCCGGCTACCGATTGACGAATTATTTTATAGCCATTGTATAAAATAAGGAAAGCCAGTAATATGGCAACGATTTTATCAATCCAATAAATTTTTAAGAGGGACATGAGGCCCAATGCCACGAGGATCAAAAGGGTAGATAAGGTATCCAGGACTAAATGTTTTCCACTGGAATTTAATGCCAGGGAGGAATTTCTTTTGCCGATATGGATACAATACAAGCCGACAATTAAATTAACCAGGGCGGTTCCTGCAATAATATAAATACCTTCATCAATGCGCATGATGGGTGTTTGCTCAATGAAGTGGGTGATAGTTTCATAAATGATAACGATACCCGCACAAAGAATCAATGCACCTTCCGTGGCAGCTGATATAAATTCAGCTTTGCCATGACCATATGGATGATCCGCATCCCGGGGTTTGGCAGCAACATACAAAGCAAAAAAGCCAATAAAACCAGCCAATACATTGACCACACTTTCGAGGGCATCAGATAAAACAGCAATGGAATTGGTGCGGTAATACGCGATCATTTTGGCAATAAACAATACTACAGAAATGGCCGTAACCCATTTTTGAATATTAAAATTTTGTTGCGCTTTTTCCACTATGCTAAAATTAAATGCTCCAAAAAGCT
Organism: Parafilimonas sp.; assembly: GCA_039811225.1. Classification (GTDB taxonomy): domain Bacteria; phylum Bacteroidota; class Bacteroidia; order Chitinophagales; family Chitinophagaceae; genus JAFDXJ01. Next base: position 11,277 of record JBDHYG010000011.1, on the reverse strand, counting down.
ATATCTTTTTTTGCTTTATCAGTCCGGCCTGCCGGCCCAGATCCTTTAGCCTGCGTGCCGTACGGTAATAAAACTCTTTATTAAATAATTGCGAATCCCGCATGGCTTTTACAGTCAGGAATAAACCGATGGGAACTAATACCATGGTGGAGAGCCACATACCCACAAAAGAAGAAGTTACACCTTCCTTGGCAAATTTTTCACCGAAGGTATTCAGGGTATTAAATAATACAAAAAAGACAATGGCGAAAACCAATGGAGAGCCAAGGCCTCCTTTGCGTATAATAGAACCCAGGGGGGCTCCGATTAAAAATAACACGATACAGGCTGCAGATAAAGTGAACTTCCGGTTCCATTCAATCCAGTATTTTCTTTCAGTCTCCAGGCGGCTCTGATAGTCGGATGCCAGGAGGTCTATAAAGCCCTTGGCAGCGGCTGCCTGTGCAAAAGCCCGGTTAAATACCTGAGTGCGCAAAGTGTCAGGGATAAATGATGTCCGGGAGATCAAGGGCAACGTTTCCTGCCCCGGCCAGGTACTATCCCGGAAACGGAGGAAATAAAAGTAAGGACCTGCCTGTTTTCGTAATAACTCGCCAAATGTTTTATGAATATCGCCCAATGAATCAATGGCTGTATTGAGCTGGCGGATGCTGAGCATTTGTGGATTATCTTTAAATGTAGTATCTGATGTTTTATTCATCTTAAAACTACTCAGGTCAAACTCTTTTACATAATCTTTAAAACCTAAACGAATGTATTCTGTATTGGGATTATAACGATTGCCATTTTCCTGATAGTTCCAACCATGGTGCAGGGTAAAACGAAGAAATTTTTTATCCGGTGTAATTTGCATCACACCACTTTCAGCAGTCATAAAATTATCCTGCAGCCCAAAATTTTTTTCCCAGATAATTACATTACGAATAACACTGTCATTATTTTCTTTTTTCCCGATCTTGATAATATATCCATCAATCTTATCATAAAAAACACCTTCTTTGATATCAAATGCCGGTTTGGCTACCAGGATATCATATTTGATGGTATTCAGTTTCAGGTTAGCTACCGGTATGATGTTATTGGCAAAAAAAAAGGCCACTATACTCAGTAGGATGGTTACTAAAAATACCGGCCGCATGAAACGGATCAAGGGAACACCGGCAGACTTTATAGCTACGAGTTCAAAGGTTTCCCCTAATTTGCCAAAAGCCATTATGGAAGATAGAAGTAAAGCCAGTGGTAAAGCCAAAGGTACCCAGGTGATGGCAACCAGGCCAGTCAGGTAAGCCAGGGTGCCCAGGTCCAGGCCTTTACCTACAAGGTCATCTATATATAACCAAAAAAATTGCAGGATGAGAACAAAAATAGAAATCAGGAATGTAGCCACGAAGGGGCCTATAAATGATTTCAAAACCAGTATGTCCAATTTTTTGATCAAAACAATTCCCTTTAAAAAGAAAACATGGCAAATATAGAACTTTCAATAGCGGAATCTGAGCTCATCTGCAATAAAGAAATCTTATTATTGAAGGCTTCGGCTATGCAGAAAATGCGTGATTTCTTTGGTTTACTGAGTGAAGATTATCGGCAAATTTTGGAAACATACAGGCATCAGGTTCCACCGATATGGCATCAATTGTCGCCTAAGGTTTCCCGGGGGGAAAACCTGGCGCGTCTTCCTTTTGTCATCCTGGATTACCCGCGATTTTTTACCCGGGAAAATATTTTTTCCATCCGCAGTTTTTTCTGGTGGGGAAATTTTTTCAGCATTACCCTGCACCTAAAGGGCCAGTATAAAATAAATTTCCAGGAAAAAATTTTTCATTCATCCCTTAATACCGGCTGGTATTTCCAAACCGGGCATGCTGAATGGGACCATTCCTTTAATAAGAAAAATTATAAAGCCGGGAAGTCATTACTACGAGATCATGCCCTGGTAAGATCGCTTATGCAACAACCATTTCTGAAAGTTACCCGGGGAATCGGGTTGGAAGAATGGCATCGGGCACCAGGTTTTTACCGGAAAAATTTCCGCCAACTTTGTCAAATGTTGTATGATTAAATACCGAGGCGGTGAAAAAGATCCTTCAGTTGTGAATCCCATAACCGGGATTGATCTTTAATATCTCCTTTTTCTGCAAAATCATTCACCACTAAAATGGTTTGATTGGCCACTTCACTGCTATCAATCCGGAATTCAAAATATTCATCTTTAGGAGCATGCTGCCATCGGAAGCGAATAAATTTATCCTGTTCTTTTCCGATGAGGTCCGCTTTTTCCACGGATTTATTCCAGGTAAAACTAAATACATTATCCCGTTCATCCACGATATCTGCAAACCATTCCTGCAAGCCGGCGGGTGTGGCAAGAAATTCATACAGTATTGCGGGGGAGCACCGCACCGGGTATTCAATCGTAAATAATTGCTTTTTTGCCATAATACATTCTGTTTTCAGCGTGACCTTCGGGTTGCAAAGTATTAAATTATAATTATCATCAAAATATTATTTCATTGGAATAAGATACAAAGGAGGGCCCCGCAATATTTTCAAAAAAATTGCCTGTTGAATTGTGGATTTATTTTAAAAAATACTATATTGCATACCCGCTCAGTATATTCCTGTCAATTGAAGATTCTATGATTAACCAGCAATAGATTCTTTCATTTAAAAATTGACCTATGGGAATGCGAAAACTAATTATCACCCGATCTATCACCCGTCGGGAAACCGTAAGCCTTGAAAAGTACCTGGCTGAAATTGGAAAATACAAATTATTACGTAATCAGGATGAAGTAAAACTGGCCCGTCGTATCAAGCGGGGCGATGCAACTGCCGAGCATGAGCTGGTGAATGCCAATTTACGTTTTGTTATTTCTGTTGCCAAACAATATCAAAAATTTGGTATTGCATTAAGTGACCTGATCAATGAAGGTAATGTTGGTCTTATCAAAGCTGCAAAGCGTTTTGATGAAACAAAAGGTTTTAAATTTATTACCTATGCTGTTTGGTGGATACGGCAATCATTATTACAGGCCATTGCCGATCAAAGCCGGCTTATTCATTATCCCCTGAATAAAATTGCGTTGCACCTGCGTATCCAGCATGATGCAGAAAAATTATCTCAACTATATGAGCGGGAACCAACCGCAAATGAGTTAGCACAAAGCCTGAAACTCAATGTGGATGAAGTGGAATGCGCTATGCAGGCGATGAATGAGCATATCAGCCTGGATCATTCATTGGATGATAATGAGGAGTATAATGCCTATGAAACCATTGCCGATAAAAATTGCCCCTGTGTGGATGAACACCTGGAACACACGGAATCCCTGAAGAAGGATATACAACTGATCATGCAACAATTAACGGAAAGGCAAAGACAAGTTTTATCGGATTTCTTTGGTTTGAATCATACACCACCTTTGAACCTGGTAGAAATAAGTGAAAAATTAAATCTTTCCAAAGAAAGAATCCGGCAAATAAAAGATAAGGCCCTATTGAAATTGAAAAATTCAAAACTCTGTTGCCGGAAATTATATACTTACCTGGGCAGGTGAAATTTTTTTTCATCAGAAATGATGGGATTTGAATGTAGGTGACCGGGTTATTTATTTTATCCTGCTGATCGCTATTTGGTTTACTTGCCGAATGAACGCTATATTTCAAACTGAGCGATTGAAAAGCCTATTTCCTTCTTTACAAACAGAAATCTGGCTAAAATTCAATGGATTGAAATATCTTTGCGCTTCCAATAAAATCGATTGTATATGTCCACTTCAAAAAATTATCCATCTGCACAACTCGTAGCATTAGGATTGACCAATGAACATGTCTTTTACCAGGAAAGCCCTGAAACCCTTACTCAACAAGCAGTTGACAGAGGCCAGGGGGTGCTAAACAATACCGGCGCTCTTTGTATTAACACGGGAAAGTTTACCGGTCGTAGCCCACAGGATAAATTTATTGTGAAAGATGCGATTACGGAAAATACCGTAAACTGGAATAATATTAACTTACCAATAGAAGAAAAATATTTTCTCCAGTTAAAAACAAAATTGTTGCAATATCTCAATAACTGTAAAGAAGTATGGGTGCGTGATTGTGCGGCCTGTGCAGATGATAATTACCGCTTGAATGTACGGGTGATTAATGAAAATCCCTGGAGTAACCTTTTTGTATATAATATGTTTTTGCGGCCCGATGCAAAACAGTTAGAAAATTTTACTCCTGATTGGACCATTATACAGGCACCAGGCTTTCAGGCTGACCCGGCAATAGATGGTACCCGCCAGGGAAATTTCGCCTTAGTATCTTTTACACATAGAATGATCCTGATAGGTGGTACGGGTTATACCGGTGAAATGAAGAAAGGTATTTTTTCTATATTGAATTATGTTTTGCCACATGATAAAAATGTATTGAGCATGCACTGCAGCGCCAATATGGGGCATGATGGAGATGTGGCCATATTCTTTGGGCTGAGCGGTACCGGTAAAACAACCTTAAGCGCCGATCCTTCCCGGAAATTGATCGGGGATGATGAACATGGCTGGACAGATAATTCTGTCTTCAATTTTGAAGGCGGCTGTTATGCGAAATGTATTGATCTGAGTGAAGAAAAAGAGCCGGAAATTTATCGGGCCATCCGCCCGGGAGCATTACTGGAAAATATTGTTTTCCATGAAGGCACCAATGAAATAGATTTTTCCAATAAAAGCATTACTGAAAATACACGTGTAAGTTACCCACTTACTTTTATCAGCAATGCCCTGGAGCCGAGTATTGGTAAATTACCTAAAAATATTTTCCTGTTGACCTGTGATGCCTATGGTGTATTACCACCCATCAGCAAATTATCTGCCGGCCAGGCCATGTACCAGTTTATCAGTGGATATACCGCAAAGGTAGCCGGTACGGAAGCCGGTGTTACCGAGCCGAAAGCCACATTCAGTGCATGTTTTGGGGCACCTTTCCTGCCGTTGCATCCGGGTTTTTATGCCGAAATGCTGGGCAAAAAAATGAACGAACATCATGTACATGTATGGATGGTGAATACCGGCTGGAGCGGTGGTGGATATGGTGTAGGGAATCGCATGAAATTGAGTTATACCCGGGCTATGATTACTGCTGCCTTAAATGGCGAATTAAATAATGTAGCATTTGAAGCACACCCGGTATTTAAAATGCAAATGCCGAAAAGCTGCCCGGGTGTACCAGCTGAATTATTAAATCCCCGTAATACCTGGGCCAATAAAGCTGATTATGATGTAAAAGCACATGAACTGGCTACTCAATTCAGAAAAAACTTTGAGAAGTTTGAATCCGGAGTTTCCCAGGAGATCAAAGATGCAGCGCCGGTAATATAAATTACTCCTCAAAAAAATCCACTTGTACAAATTGGTTGAAATGTACAAGTGGATTTTTCTTTTGTGTAGCTCAATCCCTACTATGTGCTTATACTTCCGTAATGATCTTTGGCCCTTTATTTTCCATTAATTCTACACTCCGGTTGATGAATGCGGTCAGCTCATTTCCTTTCAGGAGGCCTTGCGACAACAAGGCCAGGTCGGCTAATGTCCGTACCTGTTTAGCTTGTTTTTCTTCCTGCTCTTCCAGCAAAATGGCTTTAAATACCGGGTGGTTACCATTCACGGTTAATAATACTTCATCCGGCATTTGCGCATAAAAAGCCGACATACCGCCATTCATGGCTGCCATATCTTTCATACGCCGGTTAAATTCCGGCCGGGTTGCTGTTACCGGGGGAGCTGATTCCGGTAAGCCTTTAATTTCTGTTGTAATCCGAATATCCGGGTTGTCGAAGGAAAATAAGTTTTTGAGTTTTTCTGTTTCGGTAGATGATAAAATACTTTCAGCCAGTTCATTTTTATCAATGAGGTTTTCGGGGATATCGGCATCTACCCGAACAAAATGCACATCCTGCCATTTCATTTCCATGGCATTGATAAATGCTGTATCCACCAGGGTTTCCAGTTTTACCACTTTCAGGCCTTTTTGTACACATCCGTGGATATACGCATCCTGTTGAATTGGATTTGTGGCATAAATAATGGTAAACTTGCCATCCTTATTTTTTTGCAGCGCCTCAGTTGCTTTTTTATATTCCTCTAATGTATAAAAAGGATGATCCGTTTTTTCTGTATCTTCCATGATAAAGAACTTGGTTGCTTTATCCAGGAATTTATCTTCTGTCATCATCCCATATTTTACAAACAAACCCAGGCTTTCCCATTTTTCTTCAAAGGATTTCCGGTCGTGTGTAAAAATTTCTTCTAATTTATCCGCCACTTTTTTGGTGATATGTGCGTTTATTTTTTTCACATTGGGGTCACCCTGCAAATAGCTGCGGCTGACATTCAGTGGAATATCCGGGCTATCAATCACGCCATGCATGAGCATCAAAAATTCAGGAACAATATCTTTCACTTCATCGGTTACAAAAACCTGGTTGCAATACAATTGGATTTTATCTTTTTGTATTTCATAACTCTGCTTAATCTTCGGGAAATATAAAATGCCCGTGAGATGAAAAGGATAATCCACATTCAGGTGGATCCAGAATAAAGGCGTTTCACTGAAAGGATAAAGGCTATGGTAAAAATCCTGGTAATCTTTATCCGTTAATTCAGCCGGCTTTCTTATCCAGAGTGGGTTGGTATCATTAATTGGTTTTTTTTCTGTTGCTTCCGTTGTCTTTTCTGCTTCAGGTTGATCTTCATTTGCGGCAGTTTCTTTTTGTTCTGCCAGGTCAGTAAAGAAAATCGGGATAGGTAGGAACCGGCAAAACTTATTCAAAATGCTTTGAATACGATGTGCTTCCAGGAATTCTTTACTTTCTTCATTGATATGTAAAACAATGGAAGTGCCGCGCTCTTCTTTGTCTGTATCGGTTAATTCATATTCCGGGCTGCCATCACAAACCCAATGAACAGCCGGGGCATCTTTATAGCTTTTTGTAAAAATTTCTACTTCATCACTCACCATGAATGCGCTGTAGAAACCCAGGCCAAAATGGCCGATAATGCTGGCATCTTTAAACTTGTCCAGAAATTCTTCCGCACCACTGAATGCTACCTGGTTAATATATTTTTCCACTTCTTCCCGGGTCATTCCCACACCACGATCAGAAATGGTCAATGTTTTTGCTGCCGGGTCGAGGACAATGTCAATACGCAGGTCACCTAATTCGCCCGCTGCTTCTCCCATTGAAGCGAGGGTTTTAATTTTCTGGGTCGCATCCACTGCATTACTCACCAGTTCCCGCAGGAAAATATCATGATCACTGTAAAGGAATTTTTTAATAATGGGGAAAATGTTTTCTGTCTGTACACGAATTTGTCCTTTAGCCATGGTAATAATTTTCTATGTTAATGGTAATAAATTAATTTTTGTGTATGAGGAATTTTACAAAAAAAATACCAACCTGCTTTCTCTGACAGGTTGGCAAATGCTATAAAAAAAGCCCGGTAAATACCGGGCTGGTACAATGTTTTTAGAAAATTTATTTAGCTTCTTTTCCGCCGATTAAATTATCCTGGAGAGTTTTCAATTCATCCCAATTGTCTTTGGCAGCCAAGGCACTTTGTTCCGGCCAGCTGGTCGGGTCTTGTGCATTGAAGTTGCCTTCTGCTTTTTCGAGGATTTCTTTAATTGCTTCCGGTGTGGCGGTTGCAATTTTTTCAAAACTGTCTAAGCCGGCTGCTGTAAGGGCTTCAGCTACTTTCGGGCCGATACCTTCAATCCTGGTAAGATCATCAGCTACCGGAGCTGTTGCTTCTGCAGTTTCTGTTTTTACTTCTTCTGCAGGTACTGCTGCTTTTGCCGGAGCCGCTTTTTTAGTTGTACTCCTGCTACGCCTTGTTTTCTTACCTGTATCAACGGTGGTATCGGTTCCTTTAGTGTACGTTTCATTGAAATCTACCAATTCGATCATGGCTCTTTCAGCATTATCACCCACGCGGATACCCAGTTTTAAAATGCGGGTATAACCACCGGGACGGCTGGCAATTTTAGGCCCCACTACCGTAAATAATTCTTTCACGGCAGCTTTATCTTTTAGATAACTAAACACCACCCGGTGCTGGTGCATGAAATCCTGTGCACTGTCTGTTTTCTTGGTCTTGGTGATCAGTGGTTCTACATACGTACGCAGCACTTTTGCTTTTGTCAATGTAGTAACGATACGTTTGTGTACGATCAACTGGCTGGCCAGGTTGCTTAATAAGGCATCCCGGTGTGCTTTCTTTCTGCCGAGATTTTTGTTCTTGTCTCCGTGTCTCATGACGTTTGTTTTTTACCCTGCACCGTGTCAGGAATTGCAGGATTTGATTAAATAAAACCGGGTACTGAAAACTTTTCAGTGCCCCTTTTTTTTACGATTAATTATCCAGGTCAGTTAAACCCAGTTTCATCAGGTCCATACCAAAATGTAATCCTCTTTCGCCAAGTACCTGTTCGATTTCACTCAAAGATTTCTGGCCAAAATTCCGGAACTTCATCAGGTCTTCCTGCTCATATTGTACCAGTTCACTCAAAGAATTGATCTTCGCTGCTTTCAGGCAATTAAAAGCCCGTACAGACAAGTCAAGATCTTCCAATGGTGTTTTCAGTATTTTACGTAATTGCAATACCTGCTCATCCACTACATCTTCTTTTTTGTCTTCTTTATTATCAAATGTGATATTCTCATCGGTAATGATCATCAGGTGTTGGATCAATACACGGGAAGCTTGTTTCACCGCTTCTTCCGGATTGATAGTACCATCGGTTGCTACATCCAAAATCAATTTTTCATAATCCGTTTTTTGTTCTACCCGGTAATTCTCGATAGCATATTTTACATTCTTGATGGGGGTATGGATAGAGTCAATAGGAATATAGCCAAAGGGTACATCTTTCACCCGGTTCTCATCTGCCGGTACATAACCACGGCCTTTGCCGATTGTGATTTCCATATTTATTTTTGCGGTAGCATCTAAAGTGCAAATCAGTTGTTCCGGGTTCATCACCTGGAACATTTGCGTAGCTTCCCCGATCATGCCGGCTGTAAATTCTGTACTTTTTAAAATATTTAAAGTGAGTTTCTCCGTATTGATTTCCTGGTCGGTAATTTTTTTGAAACGAACCTGTTTCAGGTTTAGGATCATTTCCGTAACATCTTCTGTTACCCCTTTCATAGTTGCAAATTCATGGTCTATGCCTTCGATTTTTATCCCGATAATCGCATAACCTTCCAGGCTGCTGAGCAGTACACGGCGAAGTGCATTACCAATGGTTAAGCCAAAACCCGGCTCTAAAGGACGAAATTCGAACTGGCCTTCAAAGTCCGTAACCTTTTGTAAAACTATTTTATCAGGTTTTTGAAAATTCAATATTGCCATATAAATTTTTTGTTTTTATCCGGTGTTTTCATTCGCCGGAAAGTTGAAAAATGGTTTTTACCAATATTATTTTGAATACAATTCCACGATCAGTTGTTCACGAATATTTTCTGGTACATTTTCCCGGTCGGGATAGGTAACAAATGTGCCCTTCTTATCCGTATCATTCCAGTCAAGCCAGGTGTACTTATTGTTTTTGCCCCGGATAAAACTGGTGAGGGAAGTATTGTTTCCACTTTTTTCTTTGAAAGCAATCACATCGCCTGGTTTCAATTGATAAGAAGGGATATTCACCACCACTTCATTAACGGTGATATGCTTATGACTTACCAATTGCCGGGCCGCCGGGCGGGAGGGAGCAATGCCGAGGCGGAAAACGGTGTTATCCAGTCTTGCTTCGAGCAGGCGGATCAGGTTTTCACCGGTAACCCCTTTTAAGCGGGCTGCATTATCGAAGGTATTATGGAATTGTTTTTCCAGCACACCATATGTGTATTTGGCTTTTTGTTTTTCTTTCAACTGTAAGGCATACTCGCCCAAGGTTTTTCTTTTGCGGGCTTGTCCATGCTGGCCGGGCGGATTACTGTTTTTACCGAGCCATTTTCCATTTCCCAGAATGGGCTCCCCGAAGATCCGGGAGATTTTTGTTTTTGGTCCTGTGTAACGTGCCATGTGTGTATTGATTTTTTATTGTCGGTAAAGCATCGGTAAAAATCTAAAATAAATGCGCTACCCTTTGTTTATGAAAATGCCTGTATTAAAGGCTAAATACCTTGTCTTATACCCTTCTCTTCTTTGGAGGCCGGCAACCATTGTGCGGCATTGGGGTAATATCTTTGATTATTGCGATCTCAATGCCTGATTGAGAAAGAGAGCGGATAGCGCCTTCCCGGCCGGAACCGGGGCCTTTTACATATACATCTACTTTCCTCAGGCCGGCATCCATGGCAATCTTAGCCGCATCCTGACCCGCTGTTTGTGCAGCATATGGAGTATTTTTCTTGGAACCGCGGAATTTCATTTTCCCGGCAGAACTCCAGGAAATAACCTGTCCCTGTTTATTGGTCAGGGAAATAATAATGTTGTTAAAAGTTGCATTGATATGCGCTTCGCCATACGCATCTACTTTTACGGCTCTTTTTTTTGCGGCGGCTTTCTGACTGCCTTTTTGTTCTTTTGCCATTTTCTTTTTTTGAGGTAATCGTTTATTTTTTGTCCTTTACAGGAACCTGAAAATACTCCTGCTTTCCATTAAGAAAGCGATCCATACAATCAGGATTTTATAGTAAAAGCATACCACCTGTGGCATGCTTTTATTAATTATTTCTTCGGTGCTTTTTTCTTGCCTGCAACGGTTTTCCGTTTTCCTTTCCGGGTACGGCTATTTGTACGGGTACGTTGACCGCGAACCGGTAAGCCTTTCCGGTGGCGTAAACCACGATAACAGGCTATATCCAGTAAACGCTTGATACTGGTCTGCACCTCGCTGCGCAGGGCGCCCTCTACTTTAAACTCATTACTGATGATATTCCGGATAGCACTTTGTTCATCATCATCCCAATCATTCACTTTTTTATCCACATGCACATTGGCTTTTTCCAATATTTCACGGGCACGGGAACGTCCAATACCATAGATATAGGTAAGCCCTATTTCTCCTCTTTTATTTTTTGGTAAATCTATACCGGCTATACGAGCCATACGAAAAGTTGGTTTTTAAATTTTATAAATGATTATCCCTGGCGTTGTTTAAAACGGGGGTTTTTCTTGTTGATCACATACAACCGGCCTTTCCTGCGAACGATCTTGCAGTCTGCACTACGCTTTTTAATGGATGCCCTGACTTTCATAATTTCAAGTTTGTTACAGGTAA
>JBDHYG010000010.1:0-84570 GCA_039811225.1 Parafilimonas sp. | reverse complement strand
ACGCCATGCTGCAGGAGTTTGCCATGTGCATCACTGAAATCCATATACACATTCCGGCTGATATCGGATGGCTCCACACCTGCCATGATATACATTTTAAACCAGATGGTTTCTCCCTGTGCATATAAGGGTTTATCAAACTGAGTATAAATTTTTTCCTGCAAATAATCATGGCCATTTTTTTCAATGGCTGATTTTACGGCTGCCTGGTTTATTTCCTGACCAATAACAGCAGTGGTTAGAAAAAGAGAAAACAGAATCAAACGACATTTCATGTATGCTTTGTTTTTAAACAACAAATTCTTTCCTATTGCCGGAAGCAAAAACTAAAAGCCAGTTTTTTGTCAGCCGCATACCGGAAAATTTCAGTTGCTTTCCCGATAATTTTCCGAAGGCTGTAAAAATAAAGTAGATGCTAGTAAACCAAAAGAACTTAACAGTTTCCCAACATTTCAAAAAAATGATGCAGCCGTTACCCTTTGTAATTTTGTTTCCACAATCCGGTAAATCCGGCAGCATAGTATATTTGTTGGGCATTTGCATTAGAAACATCAATCAGGAGACCTTTTGAGCAATATTAAACAGTTGGCCGGGCATACTATGTGGTATGGCATCAGTTCGATCGGTGCCCGGTTTATTTCCTATTTATTAGCGCCCATTCTCACCTATTCTTTGGCCAATATGAGTGATTATGGGAAAGTCGGCCTGATTTATTCAGCCATTCCCATACTCAATATTATTTTTACCTATGGCTTTGAAACCACCTATTTCCGGTTTGCCAGCTTACCGGAATATAAAAAAGATATTTACAGTACGTCTGCCTTGTCCCTGGTTTTCTCTACCATTTTACTCACGGCAGTCTTATGGTATTTCCGTGCAGCGTTCGGTGCTGTCATCGGCCTCGCTGCTTTTCCGCAGATCATTCAAATAAGCATTTTCATTATTGCCATTGATGCTCTTACCCGTATCCCTTTTGCCAAACTCCGCCAGGAAGGGAGGCCGCGTAAATATGCTTTCATCAATATCATGGGCATTCTCATCAATCTTTTTTTTGTATGGTTTTTTATTATTTATTGCCCACATCATACCGGTGAAAAATCAAACCTGGTCACCACCCTCATGTATAATGAACATACCAATCCTGTAGTGTATGTGGTGCTGGCACAATTATTCCAATCCATTTTTACTTTCTTGTTGTTATTAGGAGAGATCCGGCAAATAAAATTCCGCTTTAATATAAAGCTGTGGAAAGTCATGATGGTCTATTCCCTGCCTTTGTTAATTGCCGGAATGGGTGGTATGATCAATGAAACCTTTGACCGGGTTATGCTGTATTGGTGGCTTCCCGGCTCAGCGGAATACCGCGAAGAACAGGTGGGCATTTATAATGCCTGTTACAAATTATCCATCCTGATAACGCTTTTTGTTCAGGCTTTCCGCCTGGGTGCAGAACCATTTTTCTTCCGCCAGGCAGAGGAAGGTAATCCACAAAAAACCTATGCCCGTGTAATGAAGTTTTTTGTTATCACTCTTTCCGTTGTTTTTTTACTTATTAATTTATACCTGCCTATTTGGAAATGGTTTATCAAAGAACCTTATTGGGTAGGCCTGCGCATTGTTCCTATTCTCGTACTGGCCAATATTTGCCTGGGCATTTATTACAGTCTTAGTATCTGGTACAAGCTTACCAATAAAACCATGGCCGGCGCCATCATTACACTCATCGCGGCAGGTATCACCATCCTGGTAAACTGGCTGTTTATTCCCCGCTTTGGTTTTATGGCTTCTGCCTGGGCCACCTTTACGGCCTATTTCAGCCTTATGTTGATCAGTTATTTCTGGGGCCAGCGGGTTTATTATATCCCCTATGCCTGGAAAAAATTACTTGCCTACCTGGTTATGGCTCTTTTAGTTTATTTCATTCATCAGGGCATCACGGCTATATGGGCCAATGTTACTTTCAGCCTCTCAGTAGCCACGCTACTCACCGGGGGTTTTATCTTACTTATTTTAAAAATTGAAAGAAAGGAATTCCAGCAATTACCCCTAATCGGGAAATGGGTGAAAAAAATTTAGGATTTTCAGTACCCGTCTTTTCCAAATTGAGAATTGAGCATTGGGCGAAATCCCTTATTTTTGCGCCCCCGCTTGCAAAAAAGGGGGACGAAAATTATTAGATCCGGGCGGATGTGGCGAAATTGGCAGACGCACCAGACTTAGGATCTGGCGCCGCAAGGCGTGTGGGTTCGACTCCCTCCATCCGCACAAAAAATTAAATGTATGGCTACCATTACACGTGAAAATATTGGTTTATTAAATGATAAACTGATCGTACAGGTTGGAAAAGAAGATTACTTACCAGCTTTTGAACAGTCCTTGAAAAAATATGCGAAAAATGCAACCCTGCATGGTTTCCGGAAAGGCATGGTACCTGCCGGCATGATCAAGAAAATGTATGGCCAGTCTGTATTCCAGGATGAAGTGCTGCGCAAAGTGGAAAAGGAATTGAATGATTTTGTGGTGAAAGAACAATTAGACATTTTTGCCCAGCCCCTTCCACTCGATAACGATGCCCGCATGCTGGATATGAATAATCCCGGCGATTATGCTTTTGCTTTCGAAATCGGGCTTAAACCCAATTTTGATATCCATACGGAAAATATCCAGGTGACACATTATAAAATTGAAGTGGCAGAAAAAGAAATTGAGGAAGAAGTGAGCAGATTGCAAAAGCGGCATGGCCACCTGGCAGCATGTGATACCATTACAGATGATGCCAATGTGCTTACTTTCCTCGTGACAGAAACAGATGCTGATGGAAATAAAACGGAAAATGGGATTGAAAAAGAAATGACCCGCGTGGTTCGTAATTTTTCAGAAACATTCCGGCCGCAACTCATGGGCCTTCAGGTCGGAGCTATCCTGCACACAACTGCCGGAGAAGCCTTTGATGAAAAAGAACAGGCCGAATTTTTCAAAACATTGGAACAAGAAGGTAGCCCCGAAACACCTTTCACCCTGGCACTGCAAAAAATTGAATTGCTTGAATCAGCACCCTTAGATGAAGCGCTCTTTACTGCCGTATACCCGGGGCGGGATATTAATACCGAAGAAGCTTTCCGCAATGCCATTAAAGCAGAAATCGAAGCCTATTATGAAAGCCAGTCACTGAATCATGTACATGACCAGATCTACCATCAATTAGTAGATCATACACAAATAGAGGTACCCGAAAATTTCTTACTAAGATGGCTAAAGGAAGGTGGTGAAAAACCGAAATCTCCCGAAGAAGCTGAAAAAGAAATGCCGCGCTTTAAGTCGCAACTGAAATGGTCCCTGATCAGCACCAAGCTGATTTCAGAAAACCAGATAACCGTTGATCCTGAGGAAATCAAGGAGCAGGCAAAAAAACAACTCATGAGCTATATGGGCTCCCAAAACCTGGATGAAGCCCCCTGGCTGGACGATTATGCCAATCGCATGATGAAAGACCAGAAGTTTGTAGAAGAAACTTATATGCAGCTACAGACAGGCAAATTATTTTCCATCCTGGAAAAGCAGGTAAAGGAAATACCGGAGCAAATTTCCCTGGAAGATTTTGCAAAAAAAATGCAGGAGCACCACCATTAAGCCGGTTTCCGTTCTTATAATTTTTCCAACTTTTTTCCACACACCGGGTGGTGCAGGGAATTTTTATATATTTACCTCAAATAAAAAAATATGGATGAACTGATTAAGAAATTAATGGCAGAAGGATTAACCGAAGCACAGGCCCTCAAAGCCATTGAAATAATGAAAGATTATGCAAAAGCAAAGCTGCCCTTATTTGCCGGCGCCATTAATAAGATGTTTGAGAAGTTCAAATCCGGGCAGGATGAAGATTTTTTGCATTAACTAATTTTTCCACCCACACCATGCCTGCCCTTTTGTCGGTTATTTTGCACTTGCATGGTATTTGACCATTACATCACTTAGAAAATTTATATATGCATTTCCAACAGGAATTTGAAAAATATGCCGTAAAGCACCGGGGCATCGGCAGTAATGTGTTGCACCAGTATAAGCAACATGCATTTACCAATCTCACCCCATATATCATTGAAGAAAGGCCGTTGAATGTAGCCAGTATGGATGTATTCAGCCGCCTGATGATGGACCGGATTATTTTCCTGGGGGAACCCGTGGATGATTACGTGGCGAATATTGTAACCGCCCAGCTATTGTTCCTCGACAGCACGGACCGGACACGCGATATCCAAATGTATATCAACAGCCCGGGTGGCAGTGTTTATTCCGGCCTGGGTATCTATGATACCATGCAATTTGTAAGCCCCGATGTATCTACCATTTGTACCGGTATGGCTGCCAGTATGGGTGCCATCCTCATGTGTGCCGGTGTGAAAGGAAAACGCAGCGCATTAAAGCATAGCCGCATCATGCTGCACCAGCCCAGTGGCGGTATCGGCGGGCAAGCAACCGATATTGAAATCACTGCCCGGGAAATTGCCAAGATCAAAAATGAACTGTATGAGATCGTGGCCTATCATACCGGGAAAGATGCTGCTACTGTAGCGAAAGACAGTGACCGTGATTTCTGGATGTCAGCAGAAGAAAGTAAAACTTATGGCCTGATCGATGAAGTATTGCATATCAATCCTAAGAAAGAAAACAAATCTTAATTTATAATTCAACGTATTGACACAGCCTTAAAATAAAACGAATGGATATGTACCCACACTTACAACCGGCCTTCCTCGAAGATGAAGAAAACGAAAGCTCGGCAGAAGATAAACAGCCCTACTCTTCCCTCCTGATGAAGAAACTGGATAACCTCTTTTTAGAAAAAAGAGCCGTATATTTATGGGGCGCTGTGGAAGATAAATCAGCCAAAGAAATTGTAACCAAATTATTATTATTAGACGCCGATAAACCGGGAGAAGAAATCAAATTTTACATCAACAGCCCCGGTGGTGTAGTGACCAGTGGCATGGTCATTTATGATACTATTAAAATGATCCAGTCTCCCGTAAGTACCATTTGTATGGGCCTGGCAGCCAGTATGGGCAGCATTCTCTTAAGTGCCGGTGAAAAAGGGAAACGATATATTTACCCGCATGGGGAAGTGATGATTCATCAGCCAAGCCTCGGTGGTTATTTCCAGGCCAACTCGGCAGATATTGAAATCCATGCCCGGCAAATGACCAAGACCAAAGAAATCAGCGCTCGGATCTTAGCGGAAAATTGTGGCCAGTCATTTGAAAAAGTCATGAGTGATTTTGACCGTGATTACTGGATGGATGCCGATGAAGCCATTGCCTATGGCATCGTGGATAAGTTGTTGCAAAAATTATAAACAGCCGGTTTCGTTAAACTTTTTCGCTAAAAAATGCGTTTTCTGTAAAAATTGTAATTTTACCATTCATTATTTTTTTGATATGGCAAAACCTACCAATCTCCATTGTTCATTTTGCGGGCGAAGCCGCGATGAGGTGAAAATCCTTATTGCCGGCCAGGAAGGTCATATCTGTGAAAATTGTGTGGAGCATGCCGAAGAAATTATTTCCCAGGAATTAATGCAACGGGAGGATGTACATGAGAAACAATACCGTTTCAATATCCGCAAGCCTAAAGAAGTCAAAGATTATTTAGATCAATATATCATCGGCCAGGAAGATGCCAAACGGGTATTGTCTGTGGCGGTGTACAACCATTATAAACGCATCACCCAGAAGACAAAGGAAGATGATATAGAAATTGAAAAAAGCAATATCATCATGGTGGGAGAGACCGGTACGGGGAAAACCCTGCTGGCCAAAACCATTGCCCGCCAATTGAATGTACCTTTTGCTATTGTGGATGCTACAGTATTTACCGAAGCGGGTTATGTGGGCGAAGATGTGGAGAGCATGCTCACCCGGCTGTTGCAGGTTTGCAATTACGATGTAATGGCTGCCGAAAAGGGTATCGTATATATTGATGAAATAGATAAGATTGCCCGTAAAAGCGATAACCCTTCCATTACGCGAGATGTCAGTGGTGAAGGGGTACAACAGGGTTTATTAAAAATGCTGGAAGGGACGGATGTGCTGGTGCCGCCACAAGGTGGCCGTAAACATCCCGAGCAGAAAATGATCAAGATCAATACCAGCAATATATTATTTATTTGTGGCGGGGCATTTGATGGCATTGATAAAGTAATTGCCCGGCGCATTAACACAAATGCCATCGGTTTTAATGTCAATAAAGAACTGCAGGCAGATCATAAGAATAATATCCTGAAATTTATCAATGCCCAGGATTTAAAAGGCTTTGGCCTTATCCCGGAATTACTGGGCCGCTTGCCGGTAGTAACCCACCTGGATCCTTTGGATGCAGAGATTCTCCGGGCTATATTAACCGAACCCAAGAACAGCCTGATCAGGCAATATATCAAGCTATTTTCCTATGAAGGTATCGAGTTGAAGATTGAAGAAGAGGTACTCGATTTTATGGTTACTAAAGCCCTGGAATATAAATTAGGGGCCAGGGGCCTGCGCAGTATTTGTGAATACATACTCACCGATGCCATGTTTGACCTACCCGGCAGTGGCGTTACCGAACTCACCGTGGACCTGGATTATGCAAAACAAAAAATTGACAAGAGCAAGCTCAATCTCCTGAAGGTGGCATAGAGGGAAGATTCCTGAATTTTTATAAGAGTTATTAAAAGACTTGGAAATTTTCTATTTCTAAGAAGAGATTATTTTTGATGAGAGAACTGAGATGATGGTATAATTACTAAACAATACAATTTATCATTCTGATCTCATTGTTTATAATTTGAATCTACAAAAAATATTCCCCTATTATTTTCCACGGCCCACCATGTTGTTGTTCAATAAGAGAAATAGCATCAAACTGCAATGCCCGGGGGAAATGGAGCCGTTGTATTTCACTAAATATAACTTCTGTGCAGGTGGAGTTCCTGGGGTGCATTATCGTTATATGCGGTTCCGGGTTCCCGGTTTTTGAATGGGTATTTTTCAAGACACGATTCCTTAGCTGTGGAATACTAAATTGTCGTTGCAGCCGGGAAGCAGCACCCCTTTTCCCGCAGCAAAACGCACAACCGGATCAAAGAAAATGGTTATGGGGCCTTGTTTAAGATTTTCCAGGTTTTTTATGACCTGGTCTATTTCCTGTAATTCATCTTCCCGGCATAAGGTCACATGTGCTTTAATGAGTGCATACTGTTCTGGATTGTATTGCCGACGGGTTGCTTCTATCGCTTTTGCCTGCACATCCTTTACAAACAATGTCAATTGCATTCGAGTGTCCATATATTTATTTTCCTGTCATTACTTTTTATTAGTCCACAGTCTTTCTCATATCAGCTTTATCCCATTGGCTTATTCATTTCGTGAAGAAAAAAAGAAAATAGATGCAATGCAGAAATCGTTAGACAATTCCATTTATGATTTTTCGGTGCTTACGAAGAATGCAAAAGCGAATTGTCTGCAGGAAAAAGACATAACCACTATTGTTTTTAACGACAGTTTAAATCTTCGCAATTTTCTTATAACTGGTTATCACACCGCGGATCAAAGAGGAACTAAAACCCCGGTGCTCCATTTCATTCAGGCCGACAATGGTACAACCCTTGGGCGTGGTTACTTTATCAATCTCCTGCTCGGGGTGGCTGTTATTGGTAAGCAATAATTCTGCTGCGCCTTTTACAGTCTGTGCAGCAATGAGACGGGCCGTGGCGGCATCAAAACCGATCTCTATCCCACCCTGGATATTGGCCCGTATATACCGCATGGCATAAGCCGTTCCACAAGCGCCCAAAATAGTGGCCGCATCCATCAACTGGTCATCAATGACCACGGCCTTCCCTACCGTACTAAACATTTGCATGACATATTGCACCTGCACATCATCTGCCTGCTCATAACTGATACAAGTCATACTCTGCCGGATAGCCACCGCCGTATTGGGCATCGCCCGGAAAACCGGTAATGTAGTAGCCACCATGGCTTTGATATCGGCCAGGGTCACCCCCGTAACCACTGAAATAAGTACATGCTCCGCAGTCAGCTCTGGTGCTATCAATGACAGGACATCCGCCACCTGGAATGGCTTTACCGCCAACAGGATTACCCGGCTCTCCCGCACTGCCAGGACATTATCATTGGAAATGCGCACCCCCTGTGGCACATCCCCTTTCATAACAGACAGGTTTCGTTTTGTTATGAGCAGCTCGCCGGGCATACAGAAATGACTATTCACCAGGCCTTGTGCCAATGCTGTTCCTAAATTGCCGCCACCGATGATCGCTATTTGTTGTTTGTCCATGGTTATGTATAAATGTTGAAGCAGGTAATCCTGCTGCTTTTTAAAAAATAAATTTCAATCACACACCGGCCTTTATTTTTTTTCTTCGCTTAACAGGCCTTTTACCACCTGTAATACGTCGGGCAGTTTTGTGGTGTCTTGTCCGCCGGCGGTTGCCAGTGTCGGCTGTCCACCACCACCACCCCGAATGAGCGGGGCAATATGTTTCTTAACCAGTTCATTAGCGGCCAACAATTTTTCTTTAACCGAAAGGGCATCTATAAGTACCACTACCTGGGCTTTCCCTTCAATTGCCCCTGCCAGGACAAGCACATATTTTTCCCATCCTTCTTTCAGCCGTAATGCCAGTTTTTTTAATTGGTCCATAGATTGCCCGTCCACGATTTGGCCCAGGAAAGAAATACCCTGGATTTCTTCCACTTGTGCTTGCAGGGTAGTGCTCAGTTGCCGGATTTCTTTTTCCCGGTATTGTTCAATTTGTTTTTCCTGCTCAGCATTTTCCAATTGCAATTGCTCCACGGCCTTGGAAAGATGTGCCGGGTTTTTCAGCAATGATCTCACCGTATCCAACTCGGCCATTTGTGCCTGTACCTGTTTTTCGGCAGCAAGACCGCATACGGCTTCTATACGCCGGACACCGGCCGCAATACCGCTTTCATGCAGTATCCGGAAAAAGCCCAGCTCACCCGAAGCCCGCACATGGGTACCACCACATAATTCAATGGAAAACCCGGGATCCATTTCCACCACGCGTACAATTTCCCCGTACTTTTCCCCGAAAAGCGCCATAGCGCCTAGTTTCAGTGCTTCCTCTTTCGGGAGGTTCATAATTTTTACAGGAATATTTTCCCTGATTTTTTCATTGACCAAATGTTCTATTTCAAGCAATTTTTCTTTGGATATTTTTTCAAAATGTGAAAAATCAAAACGTAAGCGGTCCTCTGTCACAAGGCTTCCTTGCTGGGCAATATGTGTACCCAATACTTTACGTAAGGCAGCATGCAATAAATGTGTGGCCGAATGATGATGGGCGGTTTCCTTCCGCTTGCGGTCATGCACCTGGGTAGTTACTGGTGCATCTATGTGGTTGGGTAATTGATTCACAAAATGCAACACCAGGTTATTTTCTTTTTTCACATCCAAGACCTGGATGGTTTCACCGGCAAAATCCAAGGTACCGGTATCACCCACCTGGCCGCCGCTCTCGGCATAGAAAGGAGTTTCCGCAAGGACGATTTGAAAAGATGGTTTATTCTTTATGGTGATCCCGCGATATTTAAGTACACGGGTTTGGTTGGACAACGTATCATAACCTACAAATACCGAATCGGCTTTGTCATCCAGGATGATCCAATCCCCGGTATCAATGGCAGTGGCTGCACGGCTGCGGTTTTTCTGGGCCAGCATATTTTTTTCAAAACCGGGTTCATCCACCTGCATATTATTTTCAGCTGCAATCAACCGGGTAAGGTCAATGGGGAAACCATAGGTATCAAACAATTCAAAACATTCAAAGCCGGGCAGCACGGTACTGTTTTTCGTTTTGAATGCATGCACCAGTTCATCAATTTTCTTTAAGCCTTTTTCGAGTGTCCGTAAAAAGGCATCTTCTTCTTCCCGGATAACACGTGCCACGAAGGCTTCCTGTACCTTTAGTTCCGGGAACACGTGTTCAAACTGCCGGGCTACTACGGGTAATAATTTATACAGCAACGGCTCTTTGAAATCGAGGTAAGAAAAATAATAACGCACCGCACGGCGTAATATCCGGCGGATTACATAACCGGCTCCATTATTGGAAGGTAATTGGCCATCGGCTATGGTGAAGCTGATGGCACGAATATGATCGGCCATTACGCGAAATGCAATGGCTTCCTTGTCCATACCACCACTATATTTTTTCCCGGTCAACTTTTCTGTTTCGGCAATGGTTGACTGAAAAATATCCGTATCATAATTACTTTTCTTTTGCTGGATCACGCGGACCAACCTTTCAAAACCCATTCCTGTATCCACATGTTTTTCCGGCAGGGGATCCAGGCTGCCATTCTTCATCCGGTTGTACTGGATAAATACATTGTTCCAGATTTCGATCACTTCGGGATGGTCATTATTGACCAGGGTTTTACCATCTGTAAGGAGCCGTTCTGCTGCATCACGGCAATCCACATGTATTTCCGTGCAGGGGCCACAAGGGCCGGTATCACCCATTTCCCAGAAATTATCTTTTTTACTACCCCATAAAATCCGGTCTTCGGCAATCCATTTTTTCCACTCCGCAACGGCCTCTTCATCTTTGGGTAAATTTTCTTTCTCATCCCCTTCAAATACGGTCACATATAAACGATCTGGATCTAACTGATAAACTTTTGTCAGCAGTTCCCAACTCCAGGCGATGGCTTCTTTTTTAAAATAATCACCAAAACTCCAGTTGCCCAGCATTTCAAACATAGTATGGTGATAGGTATCTACACCCACTTCTTCCAGGTCATTGTGCTTGCCACTTACCCGCAGGCATTTCTGTGTATCCGCAATGCGGGGGTAGGGTGATTTTTTATTCCCCAGGAAATAATCCTTAAATTGGTTCATGCCCGCATTATTAAAAAGCAGCGTGGGATCATTCTTCACCACGATGGGCGCCGAAGGCACAATATGGTGGCCTTTGGAAATAAAGAAATCAAAAAACTGTTGCCTTATATTTTCACTCGATTGCATACGATATATTAAAATTGAATCCGAAAAAAAATCTACGGTTTATCTTTGTTGGTAAAGGCGGCAAAGTTAATGATTTCAGGCATGTCCCGGATAGGTATACGATAGCCGGTCAATCAGCACTCATGGCAAAAATCAGGTACTATTTTAATACGCATACCCTGCGGTATGAAAAATTAGAAACTCCCCTGCGGGTACGTCTTTTGCGATTTTTTGGTTTCATGGCCCTGGCATTAATCCTGGCTTTGCTCATCGTTTTTATTTCTTTCAAATTCATTGATTCTCCCAAAGAAAAGTTATTGCGTAATGAAAATGAAGACCTGAAAGAAAATTATGCCCTGCTTCTGCAACGGATACAGGAAATAAATACACAGGTAAAAGAACTGGAGAATCGCGACAATGAAGTGTACCGCTCAATTTTTGAATCCTCCCCCATCCCGGATAGTGCACGTCTGAAAGCCATGGAAGATCAGAAAGAAATTCAACTCGTACAAAGCATGGGCAATACGGAACTGGTAAAAAGCGTAGCAGATCAGTTGAACCGGTTAAGTTTATTAGTTGCTTACCAGAATAAATCCTATGATGCGATCGGAGAGATGGTAAAGAATAAACAAAAACTCCTCGCTGCCATTCCTGCTATTCAGCCGGTAAGCAATAAATTGCTGAGCCGCATTGCCTCCGGTTTTGGTACCCGGATTGACCCGGTATATAAAGTGGCCAAATTCCATGCAGGCCTTGATTTTGCCGCCCCCCAGGGGACACCTATTTATGCTACTGCCGATGGCCGTGTCAAGGAAGCCGATTTCAATGCAGGCGGTTACGGCAATCATGTGGTCATTGATCATGGCTATGGTTATGAAACTTTATACGGCCATATGTATCGCATCAAAGCGCGTGTGGGTGAAATGGTCAAGCGGGGCGAAGTGATCGGCTATGTAGGCAGTACCGGAAAAAGTACCGGTCCGCATTGTCATTATGAAGTGCATAAAAATGGGCAACCGGTGGATCCTGTCTATTTCTTTTACAATGACCTGACCCCGGAACAATATGATCGTTTACTAAAACAGGCCGCAATCGGCAATCAAAGCCTGGATTAAAAATTCCAGAGATTTGCTGATTTTTTTTTACTTTTCCAAAAAAAACATGCTGGAACAATTATTAGACCTTGTAAAAAGCCATGCTGGCAACGCCATTATCAACAACCAGAATATCCCTAATGAGAAAAATAATGAAGCCATTGGCCTTGCTTCGAATTCTATATTGAGTGGTATCCAACAGGCTATTGCCGGTGGAAATATAAAAGATGTGCTTTCGATGTTTGGTGGGCAACATGATCTCCAACAAAATCCCGTTGCACAAAATATTCAAAGTGGTTTTCTGGAAAACCTGAAAAATCAATTAGGCCTGGATCAAAACCAGGCTGCCGGTGCCGCATCCAGCCTGATTCCTGGTGTACTGCAAAAACTCGTTCATAAAACGAATGACCCGGCCGATAAGCAATTCGATATACAAAGCCTTTTTAACCAGGTAACCGGTGGGCAATCTTCCGGGATGGATATACAATCTTTATTATCCAAATTTAAATCCGGCGCTTTTGATGCTGATGGAGATGGGGATACCGATTTACAGGATGTGATGGCAAAACTAAAAGGTACTGGTAGTGGCGGCGGCGGCATCATGGATACGATCAAGAATATTTTTAAATAACGCTATCTCCAAAAATCAAAACACACAAAAATTGTTTTTTATGAAAAAATACAATCACTTTCTGCTGGCTGTAACTTTCATTGTAGGTATACAGTTTTCCACTTTGGCGCAAGGCCCTTTTTCATTAGGCTTAAAAGCCGGGGTAAGTATCCCCAATTTAAAATCTTCGGGGAGCAATCCCCTGGATAAAGGCTGGGAATCCCGTTCCGGTCCTTATTTTGGCATCGTGGCTATGTATGCCCTCAGTGATAATTTTGTCCTGACTTCTGAATTAAATTTTTCTTCACAGGGTGGTAAAAGAATCGGCGCCCAGGCCATCCCTAACCCGAATACACCGCCAATACCGACCTACTTATATGCCAGCTTTAAAAATGTCGCTGTCATTAACTATGCCGAAGTTCCCATAATGTTGAACTATAAAATAAATTTAGGTGGGCCTGTACATATCGATATCCAGGGTGGTTTATATGGAGGCCTTTTGCTAAGAGCGAAAAATGTGTCTTCAGGTCAAAGTGAAGTTTATCTTGATGAAGCATTAACCATACCGGTTTCTCCCTCACAAAGTTTTGATCATACCACGAATATTAAAAACGACCTGAAATCATTTAATTATGGGGTGCAGTTTGGTGCAGGGGCAGGTTATGATTTTCATTCATCTACATTACGTCTTATTGCCGGAGGAAATTATGGCCTCACCACCATACAAAAAGATAAAGCGAATGGAGATGATCATACAGGTGCCTTAACGGTGAGCCTGGCTTACCTGATCAATTTGAAATAATAAAAACCTAACTTTCATAACTAACAAATATTCACATTAGTCTTTAATGAATGTATGACAAATTTTATATTGAGTTATGTCGAATAATTTTTTATCTTTGTCATAGAATTGTAAAAACAAGTATTGATGATTTATACAGGATAACCTGAAAGTGCCTGTGAGTGCAGGGTTTCAGCCGTTCTGTTAGCTACTCGCTGGATGATGTAAATACGTATTCATCAAATTCTTAACAATTTCGAATAAATATTTTTACGAACTTTGTGTTTCAAAGATGGTCAGAAAAAGAAGAAAGGTTCATTAACACGGTTTTAAAAAATTCTGGCATTTACTTTGCAAAATGATTATAACTCAAGATAGTTAATTTTCTCATAAGCAGTTAGTTTTGGTTGCGGCCCTTGTTTCTACAGGGGCCTATTTTTTTATTTACATATTGAGTAGGAAAATAAGCCAGGCATGCACCTGTTGCATCGGCTATTATATCAGTCAGGTCGAAACTCCGGTCAGCTGCAAAATATTTTTGTACAAATTCCATCATGATCCCATACAGGATGCAGGCCAAAGTGGTATAAAGAAAAAGTTTTTTCGTATCGGCCTTTTGTCGCAAAAATGCCCAGAGGATCAGAAAATTCAACATACCGAATAACCCAATATGCACCCATTTATCAAAATAAATCATGGCCAGGAATTCATTCTTTGGCAGATCACTGCCCGGGATCATTAATAAAATAGTCGTGAGTAAAAGCCAACAACAGGCTGGGAGAAAATAAGATATGCGCTGCACTTTTTTGAAGGCAAATGTAAAAACAGAAAAGCATGCAACCATGAAACTGCCAATTGAGAAAAAATGCAAAAAATTTCCTTAATGTATTTTTAATCCGAAAGAAATACTGTAGTTTACATGTTCCTCCCCGCCAGGTATCAATCATTGCTGTTTTTTTAACCATAAAATCATTTGTTATGAATGAGGATGCGTTAGTGCAAATGCTGGCAAAACTTTCCCGGGACTTTGATACAGGTGCATCGCAGTCACCTGCTGCTGTCAATACTTTAAAAGAAAAAGTAACAGCCGCCTTATTTCAAAACCAGGAAGTAAGCAGTACGGGACACCATTTTCTTTTTGAAAAAATGGAATTACCTGTTTCTGAAAAAGAAAAAAATGAAACACTCTTAGCGGCACAAAAATTTATAGACTCCCCTTCACCGGCCGGTACCACTGACACCTACCGGATATTCCGCAGAGAAGTACCCTTTATTAGTAGCCAGCTAAAAGGAAGCGCCCCGGAATGGGCAAGAGGAGCTGCTGTATCGCAAACCATCGGGCCCATCATGAACCCTCATGGCATCCCTTCCTGGTTTGATATATACAAAGTGGAGAAAGGTGTAAAAGTATACCTCCAGGGCGCTACACAACCTGCACTTATTGTATCGGTTAAAGTTCCCTGGCTTTCCCCAATCAATCAACAAACAAATAAATATACGATTCCCGAAAGCAGTATCTGGCTCAATGCAGCGTTATTCACCACACAGGCACCCGATAACCAATATACAGGCCTGAAAGTAAAAACAGGCACTATTTCATTTGCACAAAACATTACGCTTAGTAACGATACTATCATTGTACAACCTGGCAACCAGGTAACCGTAGATCTAACCCTGTTACCACAAGAAGCCACCGGCGAAGCTCCCGGCGATATTGGTATTGACGCTAAAACAGCAACCGTCAATTTACCTCAACAATTTTCTTTCCTATTCAGTCACTCAGGATTTCAGGTACTGGAAGCAGGAGATGCTCAATGGAAGCTTTTCGGGCAAGAAAATAAATTTAGCCAGGATAAAAACCAGGCTCCCTTTTACCTGTCGGCTTTCAACCGGGTGGCGATCCCTTATAAAACGGATGTATCCCAACAAGAAATCCTAAGCGAGCAATCAAAGGTAGTTTCGATAAAAGGTACTGCCGGTATCATTCAATCGGCTTGGAGTTTTTCCTGTGCCTTATTGGATATCAATAATCCGCTGGAAGCGTATGGGGCTGGCGCTATGCTGGTGCAATTAAAACAAGGCCTTGAAATTTCCTGGCAGGGATTACGGGATATTAATTTGAAAAATGAATCCACCATTTTTTTGAGAGGCCCCTGGTTATTGGCCGAGCCGGGCCGTATTTCACTGACTGATTTGGATGCAGCCGGTAACCTGTCACATCAATCTTTTAATTTATGGAAAAATAAAAACGATGTGTGGAATACCATCGATCTTTCTTTCACAGATCATGTTACTGTATTTTATAATTGTTTGCAGGATGGTAATGAATCTATCATGGCCATTGCCGATTGTACCGGAGCCATCGGGAAACCAGTGGATGTAGCCGGTAAACCCTTTGCATTGGAAAGCAAAAAAACATTCTTCGTGCTTTCTTTTACAAAAGATAAAAACTTTGCTTTATTATATGATGACAATTTGCTGGCGGATAATAATCCTGTTCCCAATACACCCGTCCTGTTCCGACCCACTTCCATCGGCCTGAACAATGCATTGCTGAAAGTCTCTCCCATTGCAGGTTTTATGCTCTTTGCAGAATTACAATCGATAGACACCTGCAAAAAAGCAGTGCTTGTTTATTCTTTTGGGTTAGTATATTATTTACCAACATTACCCGACCCCTATGCAAGTAACCTTGGTATGCCCCGAAGCAGGTACACCAGGGACCAGCCGGGAATGGAATTATATGTTCCTGTTGAAAGTATTCATCAATTATTGGTAGCGTTCTTACCATGGGAAGGAACAGATGAACCGGTTGTTTCTTTTAGTTGGGGAAATATCTGGGATAACAATTCCGTGCTTTCCTCTCCGGTATCCTCTGAGCCTGTTTCTCATCCAATGAGCAGTACAACTGAAAACAAACCGATGTTTTCATATCAACGAAAAGCGCCCTCTTTCAAAATGGCAGATAGCAGAGCGGCTGCAATCGCCCAAGCAAGGGCACTAGATACCAGGCAACAAACATTGCAGCAAACGCAATACAATAATGCCGGATATGATGCCGACACCTATACACGCATGCAGCAAAACCAGTCTGCTGTCATCGTGGATACACCCCGTGTAGAGCAGCAGTCATTATTTAATTTATTAGATGTTTCTACCCATGCAGATCTATTAGGGGTAAGTTTTGGTTTCATCAATGAACGGATCATCTTCAATGATAAATACCAGATTGCCGATGTTCCCGCAAATGACAATCCATTGGCTATTGAAGGAATGGATGTAGTGGCCACCAGCCGATTTGTCCGCCTGTTTACCGTACCACAAATTAGTTGGGAGCCATTAATAAATATTCCGGCTCCTGATATAAATTTCCCACCAACACCCTGGGATCCGCCTTTAGGTATATTAAAATTTGATAATGACGGAAGTCCCACCCTCATAGGCAATACCGGCTTATCACCTGTTCCAATTGCTCCTATCCCGGCAACAAAATCTTTGGTGGAAAATTATGCGGCAGATAAAAATTATAAAGCCTGGAGCTTGTTTACCTTACCCAATGGGATGAATGCCATTGGCCGGTATGACCAGGAAAATTATTATTTACCCAAGCCAAACACAAAGGGAGCAAAAATTGAATTACTAAAAGCCGCATTTGACAATGATACGCAGGCTGGTTGGCAGATCATCACCAGGGCCGGTATCAATCCACAGGAAGACAACACCATTTTTGAAGGTGGTACAAACCAGCCAGCCAATGTGCATCATCTTTTCATTAATGGCACCTGGAGTATCCTGGGTAAAACACCCACCACTATTTTCAATAATGAATTCAGTGGTATCAAAACAAGAGGGATTCCACTGGAGCGCTATGACTTTACCGGATATGGCGCACAGGTATTTAGTAAATGGTTGAATAAAAATGCGGAGATAGCACAGGTATCACAAGCCTTCTTTGATGTTTGGCGGGGCCGGGTAGCGAAAGAAGTCATCCAGGTACGCAGTATCATTTATCCCTGGGGGATCCGCGTAGTACGTACCATTACCATGCATCGTGCCAGTACAGGTTTTGAATACCGGGTGGACAGTGGCTGGCGTGCCGATAGTGATGGCGTCTATAATTTCTATACCTCAAATGAACCTACTGTTAATTATTCTTTTCATCCGGGTATTGTCAAAGGCGTATATGATGTAGAAAATATCGTGGAAAATGATTTGGCACCGTTGAAGACCACCTGGTTTAAAAATTATGGTGTATATGTGGACAATGATACTGGAGAAGCTGTTAATGTAGGTGCGGGTGTAAACCTCGAAGTTGAAATGGTACCCGTATATTTTGATGCCAATGTCCTCATGACAGATATTGATGGTACTGCAAAAGATAATAATGGTGTACCCAAAGGTGGTTTTGTTCCCTCCAAAAAAATGGTAGGTTATCTACAAGTGGCTCCCCGCGGTATCATTGTCTCCCCGGAAATTTTTGCAAATGTTCTCGACTTGCAGGGTGGTTTAGGTGGCCCGGTGGACTGCACGATCAATATCCATGGCAGTGGACAGAAAATGCGCATCAGTGAAGTGGAAGTGAACCATAGCAAGGATAGTTCCAATAAAATTGTTTTTGTTACGGCTGCGAATGGCATGCCGGTATTACCAAAAGATGGTAGCTGGAGCCTGGCAAAACACCAAAAATCCACTAAGGAAGTTTTACCGGTTACAGAAACTGCCATTTCACTTATCCGACAGGGCTTATTGATCAATGGTACTGTACCCGATCAATCACACCCCAAAGAAATTACCGCTATAGCTGAATTGTTTAAATTACCCGAGGACCGGGAAATACAATTTGCCTTCCTGCAAAATACCGATGCACAAAAAATTTTATTCCGTAACCCGTTTTTTAAAATGGGCGAAAATCTCCTGCATAGTACCTTACCTGACCTGGGAGATGCGTATAAATTATTAAACAGCAAAGGTATTTTCCCACTCATCGATGGGCTGGAAAAAATTGACCTGGATGCAGCCGGATGCGCTACAAAAATTATTGAAGAAGGATATCAAATGGTGGATAAGCTGGCAACCAATACCACCAAAATGCTGGAGCAGGCTTTCCCCACCAATGCCAGTTTTACTTTTATTAATGAACCCGGTTTATTGAAAGTATATGTAGAATATACAGCCACTGATAAAAACGGCAATGTGGACAGTCCGGGTATTTTAAATGTGGATATCAATAGCCAGGTAAATAACTGGGTAAATAAATTGAATGATGTGACCATGGTAGTGGACCTGCTTGGCATGAAACGTTTATTTATGATTGTCGGGAAATTTGATACGGCAAAAGGAGAAGCACCCGAATTTAAAGGACCTAAACTTATCCCGGGCAATGACCTGAAACCTATTATTGATATCCTGGAAATTCTTGAATCCATTGGTACCAATCCCGATTACGCAGATCTTGTCAAAAAGGGCTTAGAGATTTTCATGAGTAACAGCCCAACTAATTGGGAATATAAATTCAAGGCAGAAAAAGAAATCCCGCTTATCCAGTTTCCACCAGCTTACTTAGATGGCCCCACCACCCCATTGCGGCTTTCGGCCAATATGAAGCTTGGTGTATATTTTAACCTGGGCATGGAATTACCACCCACAACAGGTTTACCTACATTGAGTGCCGGCGCTTATGTGGAGTTTGGCGCCGAATTGCATGTGATGTGTGTGAGCCTTGCTGCAGCTACCATTTATGCAGTAGGCCAGGTGGATTTGAAAATCTCCGGCGATACTATTAAGGGACCGGGGCTCTATATGAAACTCGGTTTTGGAGTAGAATTAATGGTGGGCATACCCGTAGTGGGAAATGTGAGTGTATACTATGGCGTAGCCATCGAAGTATCTGCGGATACAACACAGATCACGGTTGCGGCCATGATTATTTTCCGCGGCCGTGCTGAAATATTTGGTGGCATTGTTACCATCCAGATTCAAATTGAAGCCAGTGGGAAAATCCATAAAGAAAACGAAAGGACTGATTGCATTGCCCAGGTATCTTTCCGCATTGATGTGAGTATTGTATTTGTCATCAATTTCCATGAAACCGAGACCTGGCAGGAAACAAGGCAGATTGCATAACATTTAAATTCTTTTTAAAAATAATTGTATGGTACCCAAAATTAGTTTAATGGTATTTCCACAAAAGCAGGTAGGCAAAAGTTTGTTTATCAATGTCCTTTCTGTTTTGCGGAATTATAATCCATTAACCACTACCGATATCAATCCGGCCTGGGTGGATTGTACCTTAAAATTGCAGGCAAAAGTGATTAATGCCCTTGACGATTATCCCCGCCTGGATTTGATAAATACAGTTTATGACCTGCCGGGAATAGCTATGCCGGCCGCTGCCAGGAATATTTTCACTTCCATGCAGAGCCGGTTTACAATTACCAAAACGGCTAATGACAGTACCGGTGCAGCCAATATGAAGGACTTCCAAAAAGTAAAAAAATACTTGCCTCCGACCTACCGGGAAGCTTTCAATTTTACCGGGCCGAAAAACAAAGACATTACTGTTACCGGTGATGAATACCATTGTGCCATAAAAAAGAACCCGGAACCCGATCCGAATTTTGGTGCTACCATTACCGATGAAACAAGTTGGGGTCGTGTATTTGCTTTCTGCCTGAAACATAAAGAGCTGGCAAAAAAATGTGGCTTTATCCATGAACAATTAGAAATAAAACTGGCGGATGGCAGTTTTAAAAATGGTGGCTGGCTGTATATCGACATTCATCCTGAATGTAGTTACTTTAGCCAGGTTACTGCCGATCAGAATTTTGTAAAAAGGTATGCCGCCAGGATCCCTCAACTGGATCTAACAAAAAACCGGGATTTATTTACGGCAGTGGCTTTCCCGGTTTTACTGAATGCCAACCCACCGGCTCCGGATGAACCTGTGGCCCCCTCTACTGCCATCCTCGACCAGTTGTTTACGGAAGCAGCTATGTATGATGATGGTTTCTGTAAAATCATGCACAATTATCAACCGGTAAATAGCCATCTCCTGGTGGAAGAACAGGATGATGAAGCGCCGGTTACCAGTGATATTGGGATACGCCTCGCCTGGGATGATGAGCAAATTGCGGAATGGATATCCAGGCAAATGACAGAAGATGCCGGAACCGGGCAACGTGCCGATGCACCATTAGGTGTGTATCAATACAGAATAGATGTGCGGGAAAAAGCAACAGAAGGTAACCCGCCCAATAAATGGACATCCCTTTGCCGTGTTGGTTATGAAAAAGATGTTTTCCTCGATGAAGAACAGATAGGTGTCAAAGGTGATACCATTGAACTGGGTGTAGAAGTCTATCCCAGCAAACCAGACCAGGATCCCGCAACGCACTATTGGTTACCTGCCTATTTCACACAATGGATCGGTAATAGTTTAGTGCTCCAGGATGAAGATGCCATTGCTATTTATCACAAAGATGAAATTGATAAAAATCATTTAGGGCCTTCAAATGCATATGACCCGGTAAATGAACAACCTTTTAAAGCAACTAAAAATACGTTTTATAAAGCGGCAGGTCTTGAACAAATAAGTTTGTTATACGGCCATCATTACGAATTCCGTGGCCGCATGGCTGATATTACCGGCGGTGGCCCCACCGTAGAAATGGAACCGGCATACAATGCGCCGGCACCTGTTACAGCATGCCTTTTTAAACGGCATGTGATACCGCCACAGGTTAATTTTATCACTCCATTGCCAGTAGGCGATACCGACTTTTTTACAGGCAATAAAATTACAATGACCCGGCCCCGCCTGGGTTATCCAGCCATTTTATTTACCGGTGCTTATCCAGACTGCGTGGAAAAATTAATTGCCGACAGCAATCAGGTTATTGCAGAAAATTCCAAACGGGCAATAGGTCTCTACGATCCCGACGTGGCTTGTGTAGAAATAATGGTTGAAGTAAAATGCCTGGCATTGGATGCTACTATTCGAAAGATGCATGCAAAAGATAATTTTGCCTGGCTATATACTACACGCCGCTCCTTTGATACTCCTCTCGACAGCAACCTTTCTCTAAAATTAAATTTTATTGATGCTCCGGTCCTTTCATTCAATGGCAGTACCCAATTAGACAACCTTGGATTAAATACTTCCGGAAACAATGACAATGATCAGCGTACCGATCTGGTCTTACCAACTGCTAGAGATATCCGGATTACGATAAGGCCGGTTACAAAACAAAAGGAAGATTATTATGGCGGTATTGATGAAAATGGCAACAATCGTGTGGAATTGAAAGGCATGATCAGCACTTTCAAAACACGCAAAGAAGCAAAATCAGAAAAGGCCTTCTTTAAACAAACAGGAGAAAATATGATGATAAGAGGCATTTACCTGCAACCGGAAGTGCCTTTGCAATTAACCACAGATCTGAATAAAATTTTTATTGAAAATTTAGCTGAGTCCAATCAACCCACCACCATCATGGATAGGCTATCCATTGCGATAGGTGCAGAAAATAAAGGAATGTCTTTGCTGGGTAAACAAGGCCAGCGTTGGCAATTCGGCGTAAGCCGTTTCATCCGGAATACCACCTCACCGGATAATACAAGTGTCACATTTGCTACCAAGAAAGATTTACTCAATCATTGGCTTGTCCCGATTACACTCCTCGTAAACCGCGACTGGACTTGGGATGGATTAGCTGTCATCGGCTTTTCTATTTACAGGCGAAATATCTTTTTACGGGATGCCATGCAACTAATGGGTGCCACCGACCAGGAGGCTTTCCTGGAAAATAATACAACCAAAGATATCCTGACAAATGCCGCAATTACCAATGCTGTTTCGGAAACACTCGTGGGTGAAATGAATTTTACCCATGCCATAAATTTACCTGCACTCCTGCAGGCTGATCGCTCACAAACCTATGCCTGTTTCTTAGATGCTATAGAACCAAAGCAAACTGATCCGGATAAATTTCCGGATGAAATACTTGCGGCATACCGGGTAGTGGTAAATTTTTCGAATACCGCTCCTACCTTAAAAAAGGATAAAGATTTGGAATTATATATTCATCTCCCGATTACCACACCACCCACTGAAGTGCCCAAAATTGTCAGTGCCGGTATTTCAATGAGTGAGTATATCCGGGATAACGAATATGCAAATACGGAAACACGCAGAAAATATTTATGGGTTGAATTTGCGGAACCGTTGAAAAACCCGGATGACACATTCTACGCAAGAATGCTGGCCTATGCACCCGATGTTTTATTGGCTGAATGGCAATTGGAATTATTCGTTGCCACGAAAGAACCACCTTTACCACTCGATCCGGAATTAATCCGCATTATTAGTCCCGCAAGCAGTGATGACAAAGCTGGCATCTTCGCTATGCAGGAAATGATTCCTTCTACAGATAGTAAAGTGCATTATATTCTTCCCATTCCGCCAGGTATGCATGCTGATGCATTAGAAATGTTTGGTTTCTTCACGTATGAATTCCGGGTGGGGCATAAAATACCTTGGAGTACCGCCAATGGCCGATTTGGCAGGGCTTTGCGTTGTACCGGTATCCAACATCCACCACCCCAATTATATTGCGTGCCGAACAGAAATGAAAAATTCATCACTGTTTCCGCTCCCTTCGCACAAACAGTGTTTAATGGCCGGAATGTAACCAACCGACCGCCGAGGACTGAAATCTGGGCATTGCTGTATGCACAGGTCTGCATGGCAGATAACAGCGATCGACGCAATATTTTAATAAGTGATAAACAACTATTCCCGGAATCTGATTTATATAAACCGAATTATTCACAAAGCAATGCCGATGCAACACCCAAAGGATATACCGGTTGGATGAATAAAGAAATAGAGGCTTTATTAGAGAATATGGGCCTCCCGGCTAATAGCCCATTGAGTGTATTGTGCGTGGAATTATTGCCAGGCTATGATCAGTTTTTTATGCCAAAAGAAATAAGGACACAATACAATAATCAATATGCTGCCCATGCTGAATCTGGTAATGCATGGCTCTTATCCGCACATGCACCCGGTGAAAGTACATTCCGGAAGGATTTTGGCAACTATATGCAAATGGTGAATACTGGTCTGCGCGATATGCAACAACAATTAAAATCTGAACAGGTGCATACCTACGCTACAACACAGCCTGGTGGTGGTGTGTACGATATAGACATGGATGAAAACAGGCGTCGGCCATTAACGACTGACTTAGGTTATCAACGTATATTGCGTACATCCAACCTGGTAGCCGTTCCGCCGGTTTGTTGTACGGAATGAATTCCTTAACTTGTCCCTTGAAATAATTTCTATATTTTTTACATAGAAATTATTTTTTTAAACAAACATGCATGAAAAAAATCACCTTCCTTTTATTGTTGCCTCTTTGTTTGCTGGCACAACCATTTACATCTTCCGAAATTCAACAGTGGAAACAACAGGCCAAACAGGTTAGCATCATCCGGGATAATTATGGTATCCCGCATGTATATGGTAAAACAGATGCCGATGCAGTCTTTGGTTTGCTGTATGCCCAGTGTGAAGATGATTTTCCCCGGGTGGAATTAAATTATATAGAAAAACTGGGTCGCCTGTCAGAAGTAAATGGTGAGAAGGATTTATACAATGACTTACTGATTCGGCTCTTAATAGATTCTACTGATGCCAAACATGATTTTGAAACAGCGCCTGCTTGGCTCCGCAAACTATGCATCGCTTTTGCCGATGGCATCAATTATTATTTATATACACACCCGGAGACAAAACCAAAACTTCTTCACAGATTTGAGCCCTGGTATCCTATGTTATGGACCGATGGAAGTATAGGTGCGATCAGTACAGCGGACATCAGTGTAGATGAATTGGAAAATTTTTATGGGGGCACCCAAAAGCCGGTTGCCCGGAAACAAATAGAATTGGAAGAACCAACAGGTTCCAACGGTTTTGCTTTTGCACCATCTATTACCGCCTCTCATCATGCCATATTATATATCAATCCACACGTAACTTTTTATTTTCGGCCGGAAGTACATATGGTCAGTAAAGAAGGCCTGAATGCGTATGGCGCGGTGACCTGGGGGCAGTTTTTTGTGTACCAGGGATTTAATGAACATTGTGGCTGGATGCATACATCCAGTTATACCGATGTGTCTGATGCCTATATCGAAAAAATTACGGAAAAAGATAATCATCTTTTTTATCAATACGACCAGGCAGAAAAAAAAGTTATTCAAAAAAATATTTCTATTCAATATAAACACGATAATACAATTGCTACCAAAACCTTTACGGCATTATATACCGGGCATGGCCCGATCATGGCAAAACGTGCCGGTAATTATATCAGTCTCAAATCAAATAACCGCGATATCAAGAGCCTTATTCAAAGCTGGCAGCGGACAAAAGCAACCAGTTTTGCAGAATATAAACAAGCTATGAACCTCCTTGCCAATACGTCCAATAATACTGTCTATGCAGATGCTGAAGGCAATATTGCTTACTGGCATGGCAATTTTATTCCGATACGGGATACAGCATATGACTGGTCAAAACCGGTTG
The DNA here is from genome assembly GCA_039811225.1 of Parafilimonas sp. GTDB lineage: Bacteria > Bacteroidota > Bacteroidia > Chitinophagales > Chitinophagaceae > JAFDXJ01. The sequence goes on along the minus strand of JBDHYG010000010.1, from coordinate 59,464 downwards.
ATGGCAGTATTTCAGCAACAGAATGGAAAGGCCTGCATACGGTAGATCAAAGCGTGCATATATATAACCCACCCAATGGTTGGTTGGAAAATTGCAATTCCACTCCTTATACTGCAGCCGGTACATTCAGTCCTCTTAAAAAAGATTATCCTGCTTATATGGCGCCGGATGGGCAAAATTTTCGGGGTATCAATGCGATCCGAATCCTCGGGGAAGAAAAGGCATATACCCTGGATAAAGTGATTGGTAAAGGCTATGACACCTACCTTGCCGCATTTGAAGTGTTGGTGCCGGCACTATTACAGGCTTATCAAGCAGCATCAAAAGAAAATGACAGCATCAAAAAATATTTTGCGGAACCGATCGCAATTTTTAAAAACTGGGATTATCATAGTGGCGAAAATTCGGTAGCAACTACATTAGCGGTTTACTGGGGTGAAAATTTATTAAAAGCTATTTATGCCACACAAGTAGAAGATGAAGAAATGGATATCGTGGACAAAACAAAGCAATTTAGTTCTGTTGCTTCACCGGATGATCTATTAAATCCTTTACGTAACGCAATGGAAACCCTGACTAATCTTTTCGGAACCTGGCAAATTGCCTGGGGCGAGATAAACCGTTTTCAACGGATTTCAAATGATATCAATGATCGCTTTGATGATGCTGCGCCCAGCTACCCCGTGGGCTTTACATCATCTACCTGGGGAATGTTACCAGCCTATAACAGCCGGAGTTTCCCGGGTACCAAAAAAAGGTACGGCGTTCACGGGAATAGTTTTATCTGTGCCGTAGAATTTGGTGAAAAAATAAAAGCAAAATCTCTTTTGGCAGGTGGCGAAAGTGGACAGGAAAATTCCAGTCATTTTTTTGACCAGGGTAAAATGTATGCCCGCGGGATTTTTAAAGATGTAAATTTCTACCGGGAAGACGTGTTGAAGCATGCTGAAAAAACCTATCACCCCGGAGAATAATTTGCCGGCATTTTATCCCTATTCGTACAAAACCGTTTTCAGGTAATAACCATCCTGGTCCACCAACGGCATAGTGGTACTATTGATGGTAGTGCCTTCTTTATTGATAAGCAACCGGCTCTTTCCTTTATCTGTTTGAATATCCAGGGGCAGGGCGCCTGTAAAATTTTCTATACTTATTTTGTACACGGTGTCGCGCAAACGATGTACTACAACTGCCAATTTCTGCGTGGTACGCAAATAAAAATCAAATAAAGGTTTCAGATCCCGGCCGGCCGCATGACTGAAATATTTTTCTACATCATCGGTTGTCACCTGGTGATCATACGTGTATAAAGGATCTGTTGCAAAGGCTTTCAATGCGGGGAAAAAAATACTGTCACCAATGACATACCGGAGTGTATGCATGAAGAAGGCGCCCTTTGTATAAATATCCGGCTGATAGGCATCTTCCTCCACCACTTCCTCACCTAATACAATAGGCAATTTATTTTGAATGGAGAAACTATATTCACGCATTTTAGCCAGGTATGCCTGTTCACCTTCCAATTCACGGACAAACAATACATCACCAAAACTACAAATGCCTTCCTGGATCCAATAATGCGCCCAATCTTTTGCAGTTACTTTATTGCCCCACCATTCATGGCCAAACTCATGATGCATCAGGCCATCAAAATCCTGCCCGCCGACTTTCGTATAATGAAATTCATTCCCATACGCATTCATGGTTTGATGCTCCATGCCTAAATGAGGGGTTTCACAAATGCCGATTTTCTCTTTCACAAACGGGTATTCTCCAAAATATTTTTCCTGCACTGCAATGGTTCTTTCTAAAATATCCAAATGATGTGGCGCCTTATCTGCATGCATTTGCAATACATAAAACTGGATTGGTACCATATTCCCGTTAATGGTTTTATAGGGTCTTGAAACAACGGTATATTTCCCTACATTAAATAATATGCAATAATTGTTGATCGAATAATTTGTTTTCCAATGAAACGTGGATTTATCCTTTTTTGTTTTCATCTCCTTTAATAAGCCCGGCCCCGCTACCACCAGGCCTTTGGGTACCGTTATCACCAGGTCGGCTCCTTCATTGGGCTCATCGCTGGGATGGTCCTTACAGGGAAATAAAATTTTGGCGCCTTCTCCTTCATCTGTTATTGCAATCCAGGGATTACCCAGGGAATCTTTGGCCCAGGTAAATCCTCCATCCCAGGGTGGCCTTTTAGCTACCTGCGGGATCCCACCATAAGCAATCTTAACCAGTTGCCTGCCGGTATCAAAACCATGCGGTGAAACGAGATAAACATAATCATCCTGCCGGACAAAAGAGACTTCCTTTGCGTTGACCCATGCTTTCGAAACGTTCAAAACATGCTGCAGGTCAAATAGCAAACTATCTGTTCTTTTGCTGAGTATTAAACTAATTTCGGTATAACCCTGTATTGATTGTTGTACAGGGTTTACATCCAACACGAGGGTATAATGCCGGATATCCATAATAGCCTGTAACTGTTTTAAATGGCCACCACTTATTGGTTTTTGAGCGATAGCCTGTATTGAAAACAGGAATAGCACTAAACTGTATATCTTCTTCATGTGAAAAAAGTTTTTACAAAATATGAATCAGTTTTTCCCTGAAATCTTCGATTGTTTATATTGATGCTCCTGCAACCATGTAAGTACTTTCGTGCGCTGATCACCCTGGATAATAATAATACCCTCTTTCACACTGCCACCTGTGCCACAATAGTTTTTCAATTTTTTACCTAAATCTTCCAGATCACTTTGAGTGCCTGAGAAGCCTTGGATACAGGTTACGGTTTTACCAGCACGATGCCGGGTTTCTAACTGTATCTTTAATAGCTGTTGTTCTGGTAACAAGGTAGTCATCTCGGGTGGATCTTTTTCAAATTGAAAATTTGGATCCGTACTATACACAATGCCTCCTGATGAAAGTTTCTTTTTAGCCATAATTTGTTCTTATTGAAATGTGGCTTTGAGACTCAGGTCTATGCTCTTTGCCTGGTGGATTAACCCACCGATACTTATAAAATCCACACCGGTTGCTGCATACGCAATGATATTTTCTTTATGAATACCACCACTTGCTTCTGTTTCAAATTTCTTATTTATCATTTGCAAGGCAGTACTAATATCTCCTGGTTTAAAATTATCCAGCATAATCCTGAATACTTTACCCTGTGCATGCTGACAAACCAGGGCCACTTCATCCAGGCTTCTCGTCTCCACTTCAATCTTTAATGATGGTTTAAATTTTTGGACATATTCCCAGGCCTTTTCAATAGCAGGAAGAATGCCGCCACAGTAATCAATATGATTATCTTTTAGCATAATCATATCGTATAAACCCATCCGGTGATTCAATGCGCCGCCTATACGGACAGCTTCTTTTTCCCATATCCTGAAATTCGGTGTCGTTTTCCGGGTATCCAGGATTTTGGTATGGTAACCTTTTAACAGATCTACATATTGTCTAGTGAGAGTGGCAATACCTGACATACGTTGCATACAATTCAACACAAGCCGTTCGCATTTCAGGATTGTATGGATATGCCCCTCAATAAGAAAAGCTTGTTCGCCTGTTTGCACCGGCTCACCATCCTTTTTATAAGGTGTGAAGCGGGAGGCCGGTTCCACATAATGGAAAATTTTATGCGCCAGTTCCATTCCTGCCAGTATCCCTTCCTGCTTGATTTTTAAAATAGCTTTTCCTTTTTGTTCTTTGGGAATACAACAAAGGGTCGAATGATCGCCATCGCCCACATCTTCCCTGAATGCTTCTTCTATAAAATGTCGGATGTCTTCAGCTTGCACGAAATAAGATTTTTGAATACAACAAATTTACTGCTTGAAAAGATGCAACATTTACCAATAAAAAAATACCTGCCCAAAAGCAGGTATTTATAAAAATTGCGTACTTACCTTTTTTGTCTTCGTTTCGGGAAGAAGTTACCATTTGGTAACTTGGTTGATGTCCCTTCCGGTGCGCCATAATGTGTCATGGCACAGCGGAATCCAATGGTGCTGCTGCTTTCATCTTCATCCATAAAACGTCTTGTACCAGGGCTCAGCCAATAAGGCATGTCCATCCAGCTACCCCCTTTATAAACGCGGGATTTATCACTCACCAAAGTGGTTACACCATAACCATAATAGACACGACTGGCAGAATCACCATCTAAATAATTGATTGCATAAGAGCGTTGATAATTTCTTCTATTTGCTAAAGCAGAATCTGATTCAGGAATTTCTTTGATCCTGCCAAGGCTATCCCGAAGGTTGCCCGGGCCACCACTCATATCCACCTTTTCGAATACGTTTCCACGGAATGGGTTCAGATCATCTTCTTCTAAACCAGTTAACGGTCTGTACACATCAGCTACCCATTCATTTACGTTACCACTCATATTGTAGAGACCAAAGCCATTGGGATAAAAAGAAACAACTGCAGAAGGAATGGCAGACCGGTCATTTAAGCCACCGGGTGTACCCATATAGTCCCCATTGCCTCTTTTGAAATTCGCCAGGAAAGCTCCCTGCATGGTACCTTTCCGGGTGCCACGTAAATTATCGAAGCCATCATTTTTCCAGGAATACAATTGTTTATTGGCAATCAGCTCTTCTCCTCTTTTCTTTTCACTTTTCCGGGGTTGTGGGTTTTGATTGATATATCCCAGTGCCGCATATTCCCATTCTGCTTCTGTAGGCAGGCGGTAATCCGGGAAGAGTACCCCATCCTCAAATTTTACTGTCAAACGAGGCCTGCCCTGTGCATCCAATAAAGGATTCTTTTTAGGTTTACCAGGAATTCCTTCATACTCACCCATCAGGTAAGATTTTGTATTGAAATTGTCCTGGCCACCGCCATTCATTTCCTGTTTGATTACATTTTTATTCTGGTAGCCTCTCTTGATTAGTTCCAATTCATTTACCCTGTCTGTACGCCAAATACAGAAATCACGTGCCTGGCGCCAGGTTACACCCACCACGGGATAATAGTTATAGGCCGGGTGGCGAAAATAATATTCCACATAGGGTTCATTGTAAGCCAACTCGCTCCGCCAAACCAATGTATCGGGGCGGGCGCCGTCCAGTACGGCCTGGTATTGTGGATCGGAAAAAACATTTTCCAGCCAATTCAGGTATTCCCTGTAGTGCACATTCGCTACTTCTGTTTTATCAATAAAAAAGGAATTCACAGTCACCCGGCGAGGGATATTGTTCCAGTCTCCCATTACATCTTCCTGCGTTGCCCCCATGGTAAAAGTACCCCCCTGGACAAATACCAGTCCCGGGCCGGTTTTAATATCTTTTGGCTTGGTCACATTAAAGCCACCCTGGTTTTTATCATTGTAATTCCAGCCGGTAACTGTACTTTGTTCATGCTTATTTTTATTAAAAAGCCCATATTTACAGGAGGACAAAGTACCCAGGACCAATGCTGCCATTAAAAAATTTCCGGATTTTTTAAACATTTTAAATGTTGGTTTTTGCCTGATTAGATTTATGAAACGACAACATTCTTAAAATATTGCCAAAACAGGGGTGCAATTTGCAAAGAAATTAGAATTAATGCCAGAAAATTTTGCATTCTAAAAAAATAAATGCCTTTTATACCTTTTTTTCAAAAAAAACGTTTTGGGGAGTAAGGAAAAACATAACGTATTGTGCCCTATATTTGTCATACAAAATAAAAAACGGAAATACACCTTCAAAACGATTTGCTTATACAGAAACTCTACCTATCAGGCCAAAGTATATTAAGACCAGGCCCACTTACATCTCATCTTTTAAAATATAATGAATGAACAAAATGCAATTGAAAGCGACTGCATGTGCCCTATTGGTTAGTATCGCGCTTTCTTCCCAGGTAAATGCTCAGGATCAAACAGCTCCAATCAATATCGTTACCACGGCCGTTCCTTTCCTGCGGATTTCACCAGATGCTCGCGCCGGTGGCATGGGAGATGCCGGTATCGCCATTAGCCCGGACGCAAATTCCAGCTTCTGGAACCTGGCTAAAACACCTTTTGCGAGTAGCAATGGCGCTGTAGGTATTACCTATACACCCTGGTTGAAAGATATCGCCCAGGATGTTTTCCTGGCTACACTAGCCGGATATTATAAACTGGATGATGAGCAAGCTATCTCAGCTTCTTTACGTTATTTCAACCTGGGTCAGATACAGTTTGTGGATTTTAATGGTAACCCACTCAATACAAGCCGACCACGGGAATTTGCTTTTGACCTCGGCTATTCCAGGAAGCTGTCTGATAATTTTGCCATCGGAGTTGCATTACGGTATATCAATTCCAACCTGGCCAATGGTAGTTTTAATGGTGTAACGTATAAGGCCGGTAATGCTTTCGCAGCCGATCTATCCCTGTACCATGATGGAACTGATGAAAGTGGACAGGGGTTGACTTATGGTTTATCGCTCTCTAACCTGGGATCAAAAATCGGCTATACCAATGATGCTCAAAGTAAGGACTTCATTCCGGCTAATATGGGTATTGGCGGAGCCTATTCCTGGGTATTTGATGAAACCAGTAAATTAACCCTGGCGCTTGATATTAATAAGCTGCTGGTACCGGCCGTACCGGAATATACCGGGGATAATACAACCGATTCCACTAACCTGGCCAATTACCACAATTACAGTGTATTTGAAAGTTGGTTTAAATCATTCAGCAATAATGCCATCACCTTTTCCCCCGGCGTGGAATACACATATAACAATCAGTTCTCTGTTCGCGCGGGTTATTTCTATGAAGGGAAAAACCAGGGTGGCCGTCGCTATTTTACAGCCGGTGTAGGCGTGAAATACAATGTCTTTAATTTAAACTTTTCTTACCTGGCTCCTTCCGGGAATGGTATAACCCGGAATCCTTTATCCAATACATTACGCTTTAGTTTATTATTTGACCTGGATAATTCCGGAGGTGGTGAATAATATTATTTAAATAATTTTGAGCCGGGTACCTGAAAAAGTACCCGGCTTTTTTGTGGAGAAAAAATGGATACATAAAATGATTTTATCTCCTAAAATGAATGCTAACAAAAATTGTGATGCACAAATATATTTTCCCATTATAAATTATACATCTCTATGCAGATTCGGGTAGGTACCGGTATTGATTTTCACCGTTTGGAAGCCGGCCGGGCATTTTGGTTAGGCGGTATTCAAATTCCACATACAAAAGGCGCTGTAGGCCATAGTGATGCCGATGTATTACTACATGCCATTTGTGATGCACTTTTAGGGGCGGCCTGCCTGGGAGATATTGGAAAACATTTCCCCGATACGGATATGGCATTTAAAAATATAGACAGCAAGATTCTGTTGGCAAAAACATATGAGTTGCTTAAGGAAAAGGAGTTTCAAATAATAAATATTGACTGTACGCTTTGCCTGGAAAAACCAAAAATAAATTCCTATGTATTGGAAATGAGAAAAATCATTGCTGAAATTTTACAAATCCATATGGAGGATATTTCAATCAAAGCCACAACGGCTGAAAAGCTGGGTTTTATCGGGCGTGAAGAAGGGGTAACCGCTTATGCTACGACACTCATTCAAAAAAATACGTAAACACAGTATGTATTTATAAAAAAGCCCGTACACTCAATTTGTACGGGCCTTTTACATTTTATACACTACAGTGTTTAATATCCTTCATTTTGTGTGAGGTTGCTATTCACCCGAAGTTCCCGTTGTGGAATGGGGTAAACGAGTTTGGGATCATTCCAGGGGAATATGCCGGTCGTGCCTTGTGTACGTTTCAGGTCATGTAAACTAAAGCCTTCAAAAGCTAATTCCAGTTTTCTTTCCAGTAAAATTTTATCCAATGTCAGTTCAGCAGATGTATAATTAGGCAGGTTTACACGGTGCCTGATTTTATTGATATCATTTACCGGGTCAGTACCAATAGAAGTGCCCATCCGGAAATTTGCTTCTGCCCGGGTTAAATACATTTCAGCCAGGCGAATGATATGCACATTTCCATACAGGTTTTCAAACTTTCCGGTATAGGTAGATCCACCGGAGGAATAGAAAAGATTTAACCTGTCATCACCTGGTTGATACAAGTCCAGGTGGCTTTGGGTTATATCAATATCGCCGCGACCATTCGCTGAAAAGAATTCCTGGAAAACATTGGTACCGGAGCTGGTGGTCACCTGCATGGCAAACAGGTCCTCGGGTGTATTGGCAACCGGGGCCGGGCTGGATGGGTTGGGAAATTCTTCGGCATAAGTGGCATTCAATGCATAGCCATTTGATGTGGCTTCATTGATGGCATCATTGGCATAGTTGGCAGCATTTTCATAATCCCCTTGCTGGAGATAAATGCGGGCCAGCATAGCTGTAGCTGCAACGGAATTAGCAAAAAAGCCATTCCTGGCAGGCAACAATTGCTGGGCATCTTTTAAATCACTGATAGCCTGTGCATATACATCTGCGACCGGGCTCCTGGGCAATTGGCTTGCACCACTGATTACGGTAGTCGGTGTCAATACAATAGGCACACCTGGATTTGTATTGGGGTCACCATCCATCCAGGATTTGGCAAACATTCTTACGAGATCAAAATAGCAGGCGCCACGAATAAATTTGGCTTCTCCTTCTACCTGATCACGTTTTTCTTCTACCACTACATTTAAGGCACTCAACACATTATTTGCATCATTAATGGCTGCATACCCGGCTAACCAGGTATCGGAAACAAATTGATTATCGACCGGTATGGCTTTATTGTATATCTGGGTCATACCCTGATATGTACCGGACCAGTCAATATCGGAATTATTACTTAACAATTCGGAGCAGACAAAAATGCTGCCGCCATACATATCCCAGTCAATCAGGTCACTGTATGTACCCACCAGGGCTGCTTCTACATCACCACTCGTAAGCAATGCCTGGGAATTTTCCACGCTTTGTGTCGGCTTTATATCCAATTGCTTATTACAGGAGAAAAAAGTAAAAAGCAAGATCAGGAAAGCCCCCGTTTTTATGTTTCTTGTTTTCATGTCTTTAATTTTTTTTATTTAAATAGGCCATACAAATTTTCCAAAAACCAAGTTGGTTTTTAAACCGGTGATTATGAAAAAAATTGAATGGCTTTTCATATTAATTGCTTTGTTTTAGAAACTAAAATTAATTCCTACGACAATGGTTTTAACCTGTGGTGCTGAATAAAAATCCTGGCCCAGGTTGATATTCGTAGCCTGGTAATCGGAATTCACTTCAGGATCCCAGCCTTCATATTTCGTAAATGTAAACAGGTTTTGAGCCCGTGCATATACTTTTACATTGGTAAGCTTTAAGCGGGAAATAAGTGATGCCGGTAAATTATAACTGAGTGTTACCGCTTTTACACGCAAATAAGAGCCATTGGAAATATACCGGCTGGAAGGATCAGTTCCATTGGGATAAAACAACCTGGCTTCGGGAACCATAGTAATGTCGCCCGGGTTTTTCCAGGCTTTTAATTGATCCGGTGTTTGGTTATCAAATCCATTACTACCACTGGCTGACATATATTGGCCGCCTCCATTATAGATTTGGTTACCGGCTACACCCTGCAGTAATACATCCAGTGTTATACCTTTATAATTAAAGGTATTTCCGATACCATAAATAAAATCCGGATTAGGATCGCCAACAACAACATCTGTAGCTTCATTATAATCATTGGTTGTGGAACGATCGCGGGTACCATCACTCTTCAATGTATTTTTATAATATAAAGCATCTCCATTGGCAGGATCCACACCGGCAAATTCTCTTGTATAGAATACACCCAGTGGGAGGCCTTCGATAGCTTTATTTACATCTGTTCCTAAAATCTGACCATTCAGGTTGGTGATTTTATTTTTATTATGAGAGAAATTCAATGAACTGGTCCATTTGAAATCGCGGGATGAAATATTGGTGGTATTAAAGGAAACTTCAAAACCCCTGTTTTCCAGGTTGCCAACATTTTTGAATTGAGTGGCAAAACCGGATGTACCGGGGATTTCCACATTTAATAACAGGTCCCTGGTATTTCTTGTATAATAATCAAACTCAATTTCAACACGGTTGTTTAAAATACTGGCTTCAAAACCAATATCCGTACCGGCGGTTGTTTCCCATTTCAAATCCGGGTTTTCAATTTGATCGGGGCGCTGACCGGCTACACCACCATAACCACCGTTACCGGAATATAAACCACGGGAAGCAAAATTGGGGATCTCCGCATTACCGGTCAGACCATAACTTGCTTTCAATTTTAAGAAGTTAATGAAGCGGGAATCCTGCAGGAAGTTTTCTTCACTCATTACCCAACCAATAGAGGCAGCCGGGAAGAAACCATACCGGTTATTAGCACCAAAACGGGAAGAACCATCATACCGACCGCTTAACGCAAGCAAGTATTTGCCATTAAATTTATAGTTTGCCCGTGCAAAATAAGATAAGAAACTAAAGGCGGTAGATGAAGACAAGGCATTTGTCTTGGATGCCGCACTGGCCAGTTTCTTATAAGCATCACTGGGAAAGTTCTCGCCATCTGCTTCGGAATTAGCAGATGTCTGTTTTTGAAAACTTGTCCCTAATACAAAATCCAGGTCATGTTTTTCATGAAGGGTTGTTGTATATTGGAAGAAATTATTGGTATTAATATCAAGTAACTGGTCTGATGTGTAAAAACCATACCCATTCGGTACGCCAGTATTTCTTGCTGTAAGACTTCCATAGTAGGCGTCTTCAGTCTGGTTGAGCTGATCCATACCGAGCTCTGAACGGAATATCAGGCCTTTTACAATATTTACATTGGCAAAGACATTCCCAATAGTCCTGTTGGTGATTGTATTGTAGGTGGAATTATCTACGCTAATCAAAGGATTGTAATACAAAGGATAATTGGTATTAGGCTCACCAGTAGCCAGGTCTAATTCACCACTTAACAAACCGGTACGCGGATCGATAACCGGAGTAATGGGCGACAAAGCCACAACCTGTAATGGTGTTGCAAATGCATTATCATTGGATACACGGTCATTCAAAGTCCTGGCAAAACTCATATTCATACCCACAGAAATCCAATCGGTTACTTTATGTTCCAGGTTCAAACGGGCACTGTATCGTTTCAAACTGTTTCTAACCAGGATACCGGTTTGATCCAGGTATTGGCCAGAGGCATAAAATTTCGTCTTTTCATTTCCACCGGAGAAATTGATATCATATTGTGAAATCGGGGCACGTTGAAAAGCATAATCCTGCCAATCGGTATTCACTTTACCTTTTTTCCAGTCATTATTATCTGCAGAATACCGCTTGAATCGGCTGTACACATAATCCAATTCATCGGCAATAGCTTCATCCAAATCGGTATAGTATCCATAAATGACATCCTGCTTGGCTGCTCCATAAGCGGCTTGTGTGAAGAAATCCACATATTGTGTGGCATTCAGAAATTCACGCCGTCCGGTTGGTTTTTGCAAACCGGTAAAATAACCAAACTCAATTTTGGAAGTACCTAATTTACCTTTTTTAGTTGTTATAAGTACTACGCCATTTGATGCCCTTGAACCATAGATAGCAGCAGCAGAGGCATCTTTCAAAATTTCTATGGACTCGATGTCATTGATATTAATATCAGCAAGCGGACTGGTAGCCGCACCATTGCTGGATAAATCACTGGTAATAACCGGTATCCCATCTACTACATATAAAGGTTCATTCCCGGCAGATACGGAGGAAGCACCCCGGATCCGGATGGAAATACCCTGGCCCAACTTACCATTTAATTGCTGGACATACACCCCGGATGCCCTACCCTGTATAGCGCTTTCAAAACTTGTCACAGGTGTATTATTCAACTCCTTTGCTCCTACTTTGGCAACTGAGCCGGTAATATCTTTCCTGATTTTTGTACCATATCCCACTACAACTACCTCATTCAGGTTGGAGATATTTTGTGTTATGGCAACATCCAGGAAATTATTCCCCTGTAATGTCACCAACTGGTCATCATATCCTATGAATGTAACCAGTAATTTGGTAGCATTCTCATCTACTTTTATGGTAAATTTTCCATCGGCATCGGAAATGGCTGTTGTCTTAGCCCCTTCCACCCGAATAGTGGCCCCGGAAACGGGAAGCCCGGTTTTTGAATCGGTTACCTTACCGCTGACTTGTCTTGCCTGGCTGAAAGCAAACTGAAACGTGCATAATGCCAGGAAAAAGAGTAGAATTTTTGTTCTCATAAAAACGATTATTGTTAATAAAAAGCAAATTAAGAATTTTTTAGTCTCAAATAAATATTTAAAGGCCTATAGGCAAATTGTGGATAACTTTTAGTGGACCTCATTTTGTGACGCACCTCAATTCATATTCCTTTTCTTTAAATCTCTAAAAAGAATTGTGCAAAAAATTATTCACTAATACATCCGATCACATAACATATTGATCATCAATATACAATTAGTTCTCTGCTACCAGGTTTTGGGGAGAAAATAAAAATTTTTCTAAAAAAATAATTTTTGGATTCACCGGTAAAATTGTAATTTAGTATCAGAATTTAATGGGTTAGTAAGTAAGAGGTTGGTTGACACACCAACCTTTTTTTATTTACCAAAACACATTCTTTCCGAAAACTTTTTAAGATCAATTTTTGGATTTTTCTTCAAAATTATTTTATCAAAAAAAAACAAAAAGCTTTCTTTATATTAGGACAATATGTCAAAAATAAAAGTTGCATTCTTTTGTGGAAATTGTGGCTATGAAAGTCCCAAATGGCTGGGTAAATGTCCTGCCTGCAATGAATGGAATACATTCATAGAAGAAGTGATAGATAAAACACCCACTCGTAAAGAATCTGAAAATCGTGCCTTGTTTACGGATGAAAAAAAACAAATCAAAACAGTAGCCCTGCATGAGGTGGCTGAGAATGATGTACAACGAATACTAACCAAAGATCCGGAACTCAACAGAAACCTGGGAGGTGGAATCGTTCCCGGAAGTATTACCCTGCTTGCCGGGGAACCGGGCATCGGGAAAAGCACTTTACTGCTGCAGGATGCACTTGCCTTACACAACATCACCATCTTATATATCAGTGGAGAAGAAAGTGAAGAACAAATCAAATTACGCGCTAACAGGATAGGCTTACAACATGAACGATTTTACTTACTCACGGAAACCTGTACCCAGTCTATCTTCAAAGAGATCAAAAAAATAAAACCAGGACTATTAATAATTGATTCAATTCAAACTTTACAATCCAATTTTATTGATGCCTCCCCGGGGAGCATTTCACAGATTAGAGAAACGGCTGCCGAGTTTCAACGTTTTGCCAAAGAAACCGGGATCCCGGTTTTCATAATTGGCCATATCACCAAAGAGGGAAGTATTGCCGGCCCTAAAATCCTGGAACATATGGTGGATACCGTTTTGCAGTTTGAAGGCGAGCGGCATTATGCATATCGCATCCTGCGCACCCTCAAAAACCGTTTTGGGAGTACAGCAGAATTGGGTATTTATGAAATGACAGGTTCCGGTATGCAACCCGTTCGTAATCCCAGTGAAATCCTCATTCAACAAAAAGAAGATAACCTGAGTGGCAGTGCAATCGCTGCCAGCATGGAAGGCTTGCGCCCCCTGCTCATCGAGGTACAGGCATTGGTTACCGCCAGTGTATATGGCACTCCACAAAGAACAGCGAGTGGTTTTGATATGCGGCGTTTACAGTTATTGCTTGCCGTGTTGGAAAAACGAGGTGGCTTTGCGTTTGGAATGAAGGACGTGTTTATCAATATTGCCGGTGGCCTTCGCGTGGACGACCCTTCCATTGACCTGGCCATTGTATGCGCGTTGCTTTCCTCTTATGAAGATACAGCCCTGCCTGAGAAAATTTGCTTCTCCGGTGAAGTAGGCCTGAATGGTGAAGTGCGGGCTGTCAACCGCATTGAACAAAGAATTGCAGAAGCTGAAAAATTGGGTTTTGAAAAAATATTTATATCACGGTATAACAAAAAGAATTTTGACAAAAAACGTTTTACGATGGAAATCTGTGAAGTGGGGCATGTAGAAGAAGTCTATAAAAAAATCTTCTGATAGATTGCTTTTCTCCTTTTCGATCTTTATCTTATGGCATGCAGCAGCTAAAAAAATACTACCAGGCTTTTACTCATTTATTCTATCCCCATAATTGCCTGGGCTGCTATACCGATACATTACCCGATCACCAGTTTTTATGCGCCCATTGTTTTTCCACACTCCCGGAAACCGGGTTTTTCAGGCAACCGGGCAATATGATGGAGAAAATTTTTTACGGCCGGTTACCGGTTCAGGAGGCAGGCTGTGCTTACTACTTTAACCAGGACGCCTTATTGCATAAGCTTATTCTCCTCTTTAAATACCAGGGCAGAAAAGATATCGGGGATTTCCTGGGAAACCTGTTGTTAAGTCATTTTCTTTTAAGCGGGCGTTTCCGCAATATAGAAGCCATTGTACCGCTTCCGCTCAACAGGCAAAAAGAACTGGCCCGGGGCTATAACCAATCAGCTATTCTAGCTGCAAAAATTGCACAGGCTTTACAATTGCCATTACTTACTACCGCTGTGGTACGCAAAAAATTTACAGAAACACAAACCAAGAAATCCAGGGTAGATCGTTGGGAAAATATGCAAAACATTTTTGAAATAGCAGATGCTAGCCAACTCGTGGGAAAGCACATTTTATTAGTGGATGATATTATCACTACCGGAGCTACGTTGGAAGGATGTGGCATGGAAATTCTAAATGTGCCAGGTACTAAACTAAGCCTGGCTACGCTGGCAATCACCGTACACTAACCGGTTGCAGGATGCTGTGGACAAGTTACCCTTATTTATTACTTGTAATGTTAAACTCTTCCTCATTGTTTAGTTACATTGAATCATTTTGTAGTTTTAAGTTTTATACATAAAAATTGCGCATATGAAATTCCTTGCTCTGTCCTTAGCCTTATTTATTTCAAACATTTTGATTATGCCGAAACCTGTTAAAACAACGTCTTCCCATAGACCCATTACCATTTATGATTTTAAGATTGCTTCCCTAAATGGTGGTATCATTGACTTCTCCCAATTTAAAGGGAAGAAAATACTTATTGTAAATACAGCCTCCAAATGTGGCTATACACCTCAGTATAAGGGCCTCGAGCAATTATATGAAAGCCATAAAAACAACCTGGTTATTGTAGGGTTCCCTTCAGATAATTTTGGAGGCCAGGAATTCAAAGACAATAAAGACATTGCGAATTTTTGTGAAAAAAATTACGGAGTAACATTCCCTTTAACAACCCGTGTTGATGTCAAAGGGCCCGGTATCACACCGGTCTTCAATTACCTCTGCCACAAATCAGAAAACGGCGTACTCGATGCCTCCATCAGCTGGAATTTCAATAAATTCCTGATCGATGAAAATGGAAAGCTTCTAGCCCATTTTGAAAGTAATGTCACACCCGAAAGCCAGGAACTGCTTCAATATTTAAATTGATATCTTTTCTTTGCTCGATTATCTTTGTAGGTATCACTTATGCGATTTCAAGATATACCCGGCCATCAGGAAACAGCGAAAAAACTCCGGGAATTAGCAGATAATAACAGGCTGAGCCATGCCCTCTTATTTTTATCAAAAGAAGGAGTCGGTGCTTTGCCCCTGGCATTGGCTTTTGCACAATACCTGGTTTGCGAAAAAACACATGGCACTCCACCACAACCTGGCCCTTCCCTATTTGATGATGCCGTACTTGATGCGCAGAAAACAGGGATATTCCGGGATGATGCCTGTGGAGAATGCCCTGCGTGTACACGTGCCCAACAATTTATTCATCCGGATATACATTTCTCCTATCCTGTTATAACCCGGAAAGGTACCAAACCTACCAGTGCTCAATATGGGAAAGAATGGCGCAATTTCCTGGCTGAAAATCCCTATGGAAATGTCTTTGATTGGCTACTATTCATTGGTGCTGAAAACCATCAGGGAAATATTACTGCAGAAGAATGTAATGACATCATTCGAAAATTGAGCCTGAAAAGTTTTGAAGGAGGGATGAAAATCCTGCTGCTATGGATGCCGGAATACCTGGGCAAAGAAGGCAATAAACTTTTAAAACTAATTGAAGAACCACCCGCCGATACATTGTTTATACTGGTGAGTGAAAGCACCGAACAGGTCTTACCAACTATTGTCAGTCGTTGCCAGCTTATTCAAATTCCTGCTATGGATACGGCAGGCCTGATACATCATTTGATTTCAAAACTATCTGTATCGAAAGAAACAGCCGAGCAGGTAGCCGGCATTGCTGCGGGGAACTACCGTGAGGCTATGCAAATGATCCATCAGGCAGAAGAAGACTGGCAGGCTATTTTGGGGCAATGGCTAAACATGATCATTAAGCGCTTCTTAAGCGAACAACTGAAATGGATAGAAGATATCAATAAACTGGGAAGGGAAAAACAAAAACAGTTTCTTCGATACTTTTTACATCTCTGCGAGATCAGCATACGGACTTCCTATATGGCCCCGGAAAATATCAAGGCTTCGGAAAAGGAACTGAATTTTGCCAAAAGGTTGCGAAAAGTAGCAGGCCCTTCCCAATTGGAAGCCATTGCACAAGAACTCACTGATGCTATCTATTTTATAGAGCGTAATGCAAACGCTAAATTATTGTTCCATGCCCTCTCCATCAAGTTGTATCATATCATTCAACAGAAAACCCTAATTTTGACAACATAGCCGGGGAAAATAAACCGGCTATGTGAAGAGAATGTGTGTGAAAAGGATACCCGGAAAGAGTCATGATACATATAATTCATTCGAAATAGTAAGACACATGCCGATTTTTCTTTTGCATAAAAGTAATCATTCATGCAGGCATTTTTATCAGATGTATCTTCCTGTCTTTGCAGGCAGTACGGTTTAACTCGTGTATTGTAATCTTTCCTCTTGTTTTTGCCACATTTATTTTCACTAATAATTTGACCATTATAAATCATAGGATATGGGATGTGGAACTTGTGGCACCGGTGTACCCAATGGATGTAAAAGCAATGGCGACTGTAATACCGGCGCCTGTAATCGCCTGAATACACATGATTGGCTGCTCAACCTGCCTTTTAGTGATATGCAGAGTTCCTGTAAAATCGTGGAAGTAAGTTTTCAAAAAGGAAGCCGGAAAGAATTTTACCGTAATAATACCCTGCAATATTTTGAGAAAGGTGAATATATCACGGTCGAAGGGGTCAGTGGTATAGATGTGGGCAAGGTAAGCCTGAGTGGCGAATTGGTACGTTTACAATTAAAAAAGAAAGGCCTTTCTGAAAATAACCCGGATTTTAAAAAAATATTACGACGCAGTACGGAACGGGATATGGACCTGTATTTTCAAAACAAAGAACGGGAACAGGAAGCGCTCATCCGGAGCCGGGCTATTATCAACCGGTTTAAACTGGAAATGAAATTAAGTGAAGTAGAAATCCAGGCCGATGGCAAAAAAGCCACCTTTTTTTATACAGCAGATGACCGGGTTGATTTTAGGGAATTAATTAAAGAACTCGCGTCTATCTTCAAAGTAAAAGTAGAAATGCGACAAATTGGTATCCGGCAGGAAGCCGGAAAAGTGGGCGGCATCGGCAGTTGCGGACGTGAACTTTGTTGCAGTACCTGGCTCACCGATTTCAAAAGTGTAACGACCACTGCAGCCAGGTACCAGAATTTATCTATTAACCAGGCAAAACTCAGTGGACAATGTGGCCGCCTGAAATGTTGCCTGAATTACGAGTTGGATACCTACCTGGATGCCTTACAACATTTCCCCGATGATGCGGAAACCTTATACACAGAAATGGGGAATGCCGTTTTAGTTAAAAAAGATATTTTCAAAAACCTTATGTGGTACACATTACCACAAAGTGCAATCCATTATCCACTGAGTATTGAACGCGTGATTGAAATAAAAAAATTGAATTCAAAAAATATTAAAGCCACTGAATTAAAACCAATTGAACTCCGTATCGCTAAAAATACCGAAGAAGAAAAACATGATTTTGTGGATGTAGTCGGTCAAATCAGCCTCAAGAGTTTACAAAAAAATTCCCCAAAGAAAAAAGAGCAGAAAAAAAACCGGCAAAACAGGAATAACCATAATCATCCCCCCAAAAACCAGCAAAGACGAAAATAATCGGGTATAAGTTTATCCAATAACTCGATAATTCATTCAGTTACTGCTTCTGTCCTTTTTAACCCGAAACGAATTCACCGAATAATTGGGACGCTTATAAGTTGTGCTTTTCTGTGAGAAAAAATTTGCATAAAAATGCTGGCAAACTTTTCATTGTACTTACAAATGCTCCAATGCAGCATACATAGCATAATTTTGTGTAGCTTTCGAATCTTTACATACCATTACAGGCTATATGATCAGCCATAATTAAAATCCGAAACTTCTTTTCTTACGTAAATACCCTATTATGGAAAGAAAAATAACAAATCCCATACAGAAAGATACCGTTGTGTTTTTGAAAACAGCAGAAGATACCAACGGCGCTTATACTTTAGTAGAAGTAGAACTGGCAGATGGTGGTGGCGTAGGGCTACATTATCATAAAACATATAGTGAAAAATTTGATAGCCTTGAGGGTGAAGTACAGGTAATCTTAGGCAAAAAGCTTTACACGTTACAACCTGGCGAGACTGCTACTGCACAGGCTAATGTCAATCACTTGTTTAGAAACAGAAGTGGCAAGCCATGTAAATTCAGGGTTGAAATTAGGCCGGCATGTCGGGGCTTTGAGCAATCCCTGCAAATTGGATATGGCTTAGCGACGGATGGTCTTTGCAAGCCAAATGGTTTTCCGAAAGATAAATATGCACTCGCCTGGTTATTTGAACTAAGTGAAAGTAATTTACCCGGCTGGATGAGTGTTTTTGAATTTATCCTGCGCAAACGTGCAACGAAGGCTAAACAAAAAGGAATTGATCAGGCTTTACTTAAAAAGTATGTAAAGTTCTAATTTCTACACTTATTGGTATCTATTTAAAAAATGAGTGCACTGTAAATAATGATTTTTCTTGGTAATAAAACGGGTAAAATTTTTTAAACCATTATTTACAATTTTCAGGAATAGAAATAGTTTTTTTCTCCCGAAACAGATAAAGAAATCCATCCCATAATCCAGTGCAGAAAATCATAAAAGAAGACTGCATCAAAAATCAATTTGATGCAGTCATCCATGTTTTATTTATAAGAGTTATTTAATCACCACCATTTTAATATTACCCATTATACCTCCATCTTTCCATACCTGCACCTGGTAATTCCCGGAAATCATTTGTTCGGTTGAAATGGTTGCCTGGTGGTTACCTTTTACCTGGTTGCCCAGGTTGATTTGCCTGATCTTCCTGCCTAAATAATCTGTAATCTGTAGTTCTACCTGGCCGCCGCTTACCAGTGTATAACTTAATACGGCAGTATTGTTAACCGGGTTAGGCATGATACGCAGGTCTTGTGATCCGCCTTCCAATGCAGGATGTGAAGAAGAGAAATTTGCGGAAGAAGTGGGGGAAATGAAAATGCTATAATCTTCCGTTTCACCATTTGCTTGCAGGCAGGGTTTATCATATGCAAAAAATGATTCTTCTAAAATCACCCGCAAACGGGATAGGCCGTTGCGCGCCGTATTAGGAACTGTGAATGGAATGGATACAGTAGCACCATTTGGAGATTTAACCCTGCCCACTAATTCACCCGGGTCATCTAATTGCCTGTTTTTATTATAATCAATATACACACTCATCGTTACTTCTTGCGGAGGCCAATTAAAACCCGGTTGAACTTCTATTGTATATGAGTTATTCTTATTTAATGGAAAAATTGTTTTTATAAAATTTTGATATGAGGGGATATTACCATCATTGCCCTGTCCGCTGGTATTTGTTATGCCATTCAGGCTAACACTATTGATAAATGAGCTCATATTACTTCCTACCATATCAGGTACACAATATCCGCCGAGTGTTTGAGTCTCAAAAGTCCAATAGGGTTGTATTTCACTCACTATATTGCCAGGGCAAACGGATGCTACTTTCATTTCATAAAAAGTGTAAGGTTTCAGGTTTCTGATTAAATAACTGGAATCTGTAATCCCAGTGACAATATTCCATGGTATACCGGTTCCTAATTCCCGCCACTTTAACTGGAAAGATTCTGCACGATGTTCATATTGTTCCCAATGCACCAAAGCTTTAAATGGATAAACCAAAGAATCTTCAAAGCTAATAGGACCAAAACAATAAATACTACTCAGCGAATCTACCCCTACAGCATCCCAGGCATTCATTACCTGTGTATATTCATTATTATTGCCATACAGGTCCATAGCCGCCTGCTCACAGGCTAACCGCCAGTTATAATAGGTGGAGGTGGGTGTTAAATAGAGCAGGTTGCTCCTGTAAACGATGGCTCTTGCTTTTTCTATGCCTATACCATTTACGTTATAATTCATTCCCCGGTCATTCGTACCGCTGCCACCATCCGTTAATAAATAAAACATATAGTTACCGACCCCACTTAATAAATGCGGATCTGATCTTTCCACCCAATACGTTCCTTTATATGTATCCGGTTGTTTAAATTCCTTGGGATTGGCCATATTCCGGATGGCCCAGTTCATATCATTACTGATCACCCAGTTTATATCGTTGGGTTTGGTATAAAACTGTATAACTTTTCCCATGATATCACTCAGGCTTTCATTTATTCCCCCTGATTCTCTTCTATATTTCAGGCCACTTGTATGTTCAGTCACCCCATGCGTCAACTCGTGCCCGGCAACATCTATAGCGGTTACTCCTCCAAGCGCACCATTGGATCGCTTGCAAAAGTTGATAGCGGTTCCATCCCAATAAGCATCATCTACGAAATTCGGTACATTTACATAACTATATATCGCGGCGCCATTGCCATCATAACTGTTTCTACCAAACACATCATTATAAAACTGCCAACTCGCTGAAACACCAAAATGTGCATCCAGGGCGGCTTTGTCCTCGTTCGAAAAACTCCAATTCGAAGAATTGCTTACATAATCATTTCCTTTTTGCCCGGTCTCCCCGTGTAATGTAATAACCCCATTGCCTTTGGTATAATCCCGCAAATGATATACTCCACCTGTAAAATCACTATGTATCGTTTGCACACCACTATAAGCCGTTTGCGCCGTTCCTACCGCATCGGTAAAATGTATCTTATCGTCTTTACTAATAAAGGTGCCCGTTTGTGCATCAATATAATAATCCGCATTGGCTAAAGGTTGTACACTGTAAACATTTATTTTATAAGCCAGGCGCAACATTGCCGGATCCAGCGATTCCCCATTACAGTACCATACCAGCTTTGCCTGGGGTTTATAACTGGCAGTGGTATTTCCTTTTTCCTTTTTGATTTTCGCTTCCATTTCTTCATCCTGCCAGGCAAATTTTGTCGCCTTGGAAGCAGTCATGGCTTGTTGTATGGCGGTGGATACATCAATGGCCGGTTTTTCAGATTGGGTAGGCATTTGTTTTGTATCCAAAATAATTTGACCATTCACTGCATAAATTTTGTTATCTCTTACATGAAAACTAAATATAGCGCCTTCCACAGGAAGCCCTTTCCAGGTTTGCTGGTATTTATAATGTTTATAGCCCAACTTATCTGTAAAACTTTGGACCAGGCGTAGGTCTGCCGGTGCTTCCAGGCCAATTAGTTTATTTCGTTCCGCAGCATTAAAGGCAACCTGCTGATCCGTTTTCATGCTAACAAAAAACTTACTGAGACCTTTGTTATCTTTTATAAGTGGATTTAATGATTGGCCCCGGGAAACAGTGGCCAACATGAATACGGATAAAATAAGTAGCATCTTTTTCATAGTTACAGCGTTTGATGAACAAATAATTTTACAACAGGGAAATTAATGTTTTCCTGTTAAAATTTCTTTTTTTTATTTTCCAGAAAAATAGTATTAATTCTACATTGCTTTTATCACAAAACGCAATTCCATATTTATTTTTTCATCCACAAAATGAAAAATGAGATTGTAGAAAAAGTGTACAGATGATAAATATCCTTCCTACTTTTTATGCCGGGTAATTAATTTCTCATTGTTTTGATGCCGGTGTGCATCACGTGTTTCCTTTTTAGCCAGGTTTTTTTGAAATGCATCTTCCAGGTCTATACCCATTTGATTGGCCAGGCAAATGATCACCCATAATACATCGGCCATTTCATCGGCCAGCATATCTTTCCCGGCCGCAGCAGAATCCGGTTGTTCCGATTTCTTAAAACTTTGTTCCCCATAAAGCCGCACGACCAGGCGCGCCAGTTCGCCGGTTTCTTCCTGTAAAATTCCCAGGTTAGTCAGCTCATTAAAATAACGTACACCGGTATTTTTTATCCAATGATCTACTTTTTCCTGCGCTTCTTTGAATGTCATTGTCATTATGTTTTGATTTTTTTAAACTCGATTTTTTGAATCCATCCAAATGGTGACAGGGCCATCATTTTGCAGCATCACCTGCATGTCTGCCCCGAAGATGCCGGTTTGTACAGGCTTTCCCAACTGCCGTTGCAAACTTTCAATAAATGCATGATAAAGGGGCACGGCAATATCAGGTTTGGCCGCTTTGATATAGGAAGGCCTGTTTCCTTTTTTAATCGCTGCATGCAAGGTAAACTGGCTAATGACCAGCACATCGCCATCTACTTCTTTGACACTCACATTCATTACCCCGGCCGCATCATCAAAAATCCGGAGCTGACAAATTTTACTACACAGCCAATCAATATCTTCCTGCTGATCTTCATTTTCAATGCCAACAAAAACCAATAAACCGGTGGCGATCTTTCCGGTTATGTTACCAGCAACCTGCACTTCTGCTTTTTTTACTCTTTGTACCACGAGACGCATCTCTGTCTTATTTTTATCGAATGAAGATAGATATATCAGGCGAAATAAATTTTCAAACCGCCCGCAGTGGCGGTAAAGGTGGCCAACATGTGAATAAAGTAGAAACAATGGTCATGGGTAAATGGGCAATCCGGGATTCAGCATTTTTTTCCAATGAAGAAAAAGAAATTATCATCCAGAAGTTACATGCGAAGATTTCAAAGGAAGGATACCTGATCGTAAAGTCACAAACCGACAGAACTCAAATCGGGAATAAAGAAAAAGTCATTGAGAAAATGAATATGATTCTTGAACAGGCTTTACAAACTAAGAAAGCACGCATAGCCACGCATCCAAATAAAGCAGCAAAAGAAAAAAGAATAAAAGCAAAAAAACATCGGGCAGATTTGAAACAACAGCGTCGTTGGATACCATCAAAGGAAGATTGAGCTGGCTTAACAAAAACTTATTTTCCGCTATTGTGAGCCATACTAAGATTATTGTAAATTTGGCATCTAAAAATAAAATTTATGCAGGAAGCATATATCGTAGCCGGATACCGCACGGCAGTGGGTAAAAGTAAAAAAGGTGTTTTTCGTTTCTATCGCCCCGATGATCTGGCTATCACGGTAATCCAGGGCTTACTGGCCTCTGTACCTTCCCTGGAAGCCAGTCGTGTGGATGATGTAATTGTGGGGAATGCCGTACCGGAAGCAGAACAGGGTTTGCAATTTGGCCGTATCATTGCTGCCCGTGCATTGGGTAAAGATGTCGCCGGCATTACTATAAATCGTTATTGCGCAAGTGGGCTTGAAAGCATTGCGATGGCCACCGCAAAAATTCGTTGTGGCATGGCCGATTGCATCATTGCCGGCGGTACAGAAAGCATGAGCCTGGTACCTACTGCAGGCTGGAAACCAGTTCCGGCCTATAGTATTGCCAAGGATGATCCGGATTATTACCTTAGTATGGGTTTAACAGCAGAAGCCGTAGCCAAAGAGTTTTCCGTGAGTCGCGAAGAACAGGATGCCTTTGCGTTGAAATCACATCAAAAAGCCAAACAAGCCATAGATCAAGGGCATTTCAAACCAGGTATTTTACCCATCACCGTGGAAGAAGTATATGTGGATGAAAAAAATAAAAAGAAGAGTCGCTCTTATGTAGTGGATACTGATGAAGGCGTTCGCGCTGATACGACATTGGAAGCGCTGGCAAAACTAAAACCTGTATTTGCCCAGGGGGGTAGCGTAACTGCCGGTAATTCTTCCCAAACCAGTGATGGCGCTGCTTTTGTCATTGTGATGAGTGAAAAAATGATGCAGGAACTCCAGCTAAAACCTATCGGCCGCCTGGTCAATGCAGCAGTTGCCGGTGTAGAACCACGCATTATGGGAATGGGCCCTGTTGCTGCTGTACCAAAAGTGTTGAAACAAGCGGGCATGCAATTGAAAGATATCGACCTCATTGAACTGAATGAAGCATTTGCTTCCCAATCCATTGCTGTCATCCGGGAATTGGGCTTAAACCCCGACATTGTAAATATTAATGGCGGAGCGATTGCATTGGGACACCCACTGGGCTGTACCGGTTGCAAGCTGACTGTTCAAATTCTTGGAGACCTCAAAAGATTACATAAAAAATATGGTATGGTTACAGCCTGTGTCGGCGGCGGCCAGGGTATTGCCGGGATTATTGAAAACCTGGCTTAATTTTTTTATATACCTCATTCGGTACCCATCAAATGAAAGGGAACTCATTTTCCATTTAGAATTTATTTATCTTTATTTCCTTGTAATATTAGCATGTAATACTTTTTATCATGGCAACACCCTGCAGATTATTTGATTGTATAGATTATCAGCTATCATCTTTCAATGATATCAATATGCTCTCCGGGAAGGAGAATGGACAATGGAAAAATTACCGGACCAGTGAAGTAAAAGAAATCGTCAATCGCTTTAGCGCCGGTTTACTGGAAATGGGTATTGGCCTGAAAGATGGCAGTGATGAGGGTTGTGATAAAGTTGGCATCATTAGTAATAACCGCCCGGAATGGATTATGACAGACCTGGCTGTACAACAAACGGGCGCTGTACTGGTACCCATTTATCCCACGACCAATCCCCTCGAAATGAAGTTTATCCTGAATGATGCAGGGGTAAAAATCATGTTTGTCAGCAGCCGGGAGCTTAAAGAAAAAATAGAAAGCATAGCCGCAGAAGTTCCTACCCTGCAAAAAATATATTCCTTTGAAAAATTAGAAAATACAGCACATTGGACAGAGATACTGCAAGCTGCAACAGAAAAATCCTTAACCGAAATTGAAACCATTAAAGCGGGCATACCGGATAGCCATTTAGCCACGATCATTTATACTTCCGGTACAACCGGTACGCCGAAAGGGGTAATGCTGACGCACAGCAATATTTTTAATAATGTGCAATATGCAAAAGAAAGCTTTCCTTTTAAGGATAATCCAACGCTGAAGTCTTTAAGTTTTCTGCCGCTAAATCATATTTATGAAAAAACCGTCAGTTATATTTATTTGTTTTGTGGTATCAATATTTATTATGCCGAAAGCCTCGAAACCATTGCGGATAACCTGCGGGAAATAAAACCGGAATGCTTTACTTCTGTACCCCGTTTACTGGAAAAAGTTTTTGAAAAGATAATGACCACCGGCCGCAGCCTGACAGGTATCAAACGAAAATTATTTTTTTGGGCGGTGGGTCTTGCCGAAAAATATGATAACAATAAAAACGGGGGCGCCTGGTATGATTTGCAATTATCCCTGGCCAATAAACTCATCTTTAAAAAATGGCGGGAAGCTTTAGGAGGAAATATTCAATTCGTTATAAGTGGTGGGGCTGCCTGCCAGGAAAAGATTTTACGCATTTTCAATGCTGCGCAAATTCCGGTATATGAAGGCTATGGCCCCACGGAAAACAGCCCGATAATATCAGTAAATCGCCGCACACCCGGAGGAAATATTTTTGGTACTGTCGGTCCGGTAATCAAAGGTGTGAACCTGCGCCTGGCCGAAGACGGGGAAATATGCGTCAGTGGCAAAAGTGTAATGAAGGGCTATTATAAACGTCCCGACCTCACCGCGCAAACGGTCATTGATGGATGGTTGCATACCGGTGATATCGGTGTACTGGTACACGGCAACTATTTAAAAATTACAGATCGGAAAAAAGAGTTATTCAAAACAAGCGGTGGGAAATATGTAGCACCGCAACCCATCGAAAATAAATTGAAAGAGGATCCATTGATCGAACAGGTACTGGTAACCGGCGCCGATAAAAAATTTGTTGGCGCGTTGATTGTTCCATCTTTTGCTTCTTTACAACATTGGATGGAGTTCAAGGGAATCCCATTCACCACACCGGAAAAAGCTATTCAAAATGAAGCCGTGCTGGATAAATACAAACGGGTAGTGGCAGAAAAAAATCAATTCTTCAATCACATCGAACAAATCAAAAAATTTGAATTACTGCCAAAAGAGTGGAGTATCGAAACCGGTGAAATGACCCCTAAAATGAGCCTGAAACGAAAAGTGATCATGGAAAAATATAAAAATGAAATAGACAAGATCTACCAGTAAACTCAATTGGCCTGGTCATCCAGTACCGGCTTAAGTCCATCTCCCTTGACAACAAAATGTGCTGTAGAACTTTCTTTTAAAAATAAGTACCTGTAAGGTTTTAGTAACACGGATAGCATCCCGTTGAAGTCTGCATCTTTCACACCGGGCCGTTCAAAATAATCAATTTGTGAAATAGTAAAATGCACATTGCCTTCTTCCATATCGGCAGTCAACCGAACTACACCATGTAATACAAAACTGTAAGGAACCCCTTTTTTATAAAAATGCATTTCGCCAGCAAAGCTTTCCCAATTCACCGCATCAGAAGGAAAATTTTTTGTGGCAAAAACCAATGTGTAATTACCATCAAAAGAAAATCGGTTTACAAGGCATACAGGAATTTTCTCCGATTGCTCATTGTAGCAGTAAAACATTGCCTGGTTAATCTGCAATAATTTTTCAACATGGTCAGGTGTAGAATTACGGTGTTCCATATTTTTCAGTTCAGGTTAATGACATTTTTAAAGCCACATAAGTTGCTTTTAAAAATTTCATAGTTGAAAATAGTATTAATTCCACACACAAAAATAATTTTTACCTATAAACTTTTCCACAATTTTTTTCTCAAGAATGAAATGAAAAACGGTTATTCTAATCTGGACATAACAATCGTAAAATGGCCCATTTGTTTTTAAGCACTACACTGGTACTTATGGTTCATATAACGCTTTTAAAGAAAACATCATAGGCAACTTATCTTCCAGGCCTTTCACCCGCCAGTTTTTATCCGCACCCTGCTCCAACCTGTCAAAGCAATTGAAATGGCTATAACTAAATTCATTGAAGTGAAGAATCCGGCAACGATGCCGGATAAGTGCATTAATAATTTCTGAAAGACTATGATTCCAGGTATAATTTTTATACGCAATGGGGGCATCCCGATCAGTATAGGTACCGGTGAGGTCTTCTTCTATTATTTCTGCATTGTGATAATAATATTTTATGTAATTGAATTGCTCATCCAGCATCCACACAACGGGATGAAATTCAGCTATATAAAAAACACCTCCGGGCTTGAGCAAATAGGTTATTACTGAAGCCCATTTATCTAAATCGGGCAGCCAGCCTATAACGCCATACGAAGTGAAGACGATATCAAATTTTCCGGCTAGTTCTTTATGATTAAGCAAATCATAAACATTACTGCAAATGAATGTAGCCGGTAGTTGCAACTCCTCTGCCAATTGCCGGGCTGTAGCAATAGCTTCTTCCGAGAAATCCACCCCCGTAACAAGTGCTCCTTCTCTTGCCCAACTCAAAGTATCCATTCCAAAATGACATTGCAGGTGCAGTAGATGCTTGCCCTGTACATCTCCCAGCTCTTCCAATTCTGTTTTATTAAGCGAAGTAGTTCCCAGCTTAAAATCATCCAGGCCATAAAAAGCGGATGCTTTATGAACGGGTGTTCGTTTGTTCCAGGAATCTTTATTCGCATCAAAATATTTTTTGGTATCCATTTTTTTTAAATAAGTTTTATAAAAATAATCTTTCGGTGATATATAAAATTCAGTTCCAAAAAATATCTAACCATTCCGGCTGCTCATAGTTACAAGGGTACAAGAGAGTGACACAAGGAACGATGCCATGAGATACTATTGCCGGTAACATAAAAAAACGGGATCCTTTTGGAATCCCGTTGTACAAAGTTTGAAAAATGTATTACCCGATAGCTACCCGCTTGAAGGCAGTTACTGCTGCATTTGAATTGATAGATTTCAGGTAATCCTGTACGGTTTTGGAATTATCTTTTACAAACAATTGAGCTAATAAAGTTTGTTCTTTGAAGAATGCATTCAATTTGCCTTCTGCAATTTTAGCAATCATTTCCTGTGGTTTGCCACTCATTTTCGGATCTTCTTTCATGAGGTCCATGATAATATTCCTTTCACGTTCTACGGTTTCAGCGGGTACCGAAGCGGCATCCACTGCTACGGGATTCATAGCGGCGATTTGCATAGCGATATCTTTTCCGGCTTCAGGCAGGCTTTCGGAAAGGCCCACCAAAACACCCATACGGTTGGCGCCATGAATATAGGAAGCTACATAAGGTGCATCCAGGCGTTCAAATCGGCTGATACCTATCTTTTCACCGATAGCGGCTAATTTATCATTGATGAGATCAGCTACAGTAGCGCCGTTTACTTGTTGTTGCAGCAGTTCTTCTGTATTTTGAACATTATTGGCTACTGCTGCATCTGCAATGCTTTGTGCAAAAGCAACGAAGTCGGCATTCTTGGAAACAAAATCTGTTTCGCAACTGATGCAAACAATGATACCGGATTTATTATCGGGGAAAGTCTGTGCTATTACAACGCCTTCTTTCGCTTCGCGGTCGCTACGCTTGGCTGCTACTTTCTGGCCTTGCTTACGAAGCCAGTCAATGGCTTCTTCAAAATCGCCATTGGTTTCAGTTAATGCTTTGCGGCAGTCCATCATGCCGGCACCGGTGGCCTGGCGTAATTTATTGATATCTGCTGCGGTAATTTGTACTTGGGTTGACATAATTTTTTATTTATTTAATCTAAAAATAATTGTTGATTTCTTCGTGTATACCCTATAGTTATTCTCACGACTGCCTTTGAAGCAGTTCCTGTATGATGCTGCAAAATGAACACTGTTTCCACCCGGCTGTAACCAGGTATTTCAAATCAGGCCGTGGGTGAAAAACTATTTCCTCGGTGCACCACCTGGTGTACCTTGTGTTCTGCGGCTGGCCCCACCGGGAATACGGCGTTTGGGTTGGCCGGAAGCAGTGCTGCTCCGTTGCCTTCCGCTACGGGTATTTTCTGATTCAGCTTCAGCCATCAGGCGGGCAGCTTTCTTTTCCGTTTCATTATCTACTTCTTCTACCTCTTCATCTTTCGCGGCATTTCTTTCTTCCAGGCCTTCTGCGATAGCGGCAGTAATGAAATGACAAATAATAGCAATACTCTTGGTAGCATCATCATTTGCCGGGATGGCATAATCCACTTTATTGGGGTCGCAATTGGTATCCACCATACCGAAAGTAGTAATGCCTAAGCGCCGGGCTTCGGATAAAGCGATGTGCTCATGACCTATATCGACCAGGAATAAAGCAGCCGGTAAGCGGCTCAGTTGGGAAATACCACCGAGTACTTTTTCCATTTTTTCCCGGTCACGGCTGAGGGTAAGACGTTCTTTTTTAGTGAGGCTGTCGGCACTGCCATCGGCGAGCATTTTTTCAATGCTTTGCATTTTTTTCACGCTTTTGCGCACGGTATTAAAATTGGTAAGCATACCACCCAACCAGCGTTCTGTAGCAAAGGGCATATTCACTTTTTTAGCACAGTCACTGACAATTTCTTTTGCCTGTTTCTTGGTTGCCACAAACATGATTTTCTTACCACTCTTCGCTATTTGTTTCAGTGCAGCAGCTGTTTCATGGAGGTGCTCCACGGTTTTATTGAGGTCAATGATATGGATGCCTTTTTTCTCAGCAAAAATATAAGGCAGCATTTTCGGGTTCCACTTCTTTCTCAGGTGACCGAAATGAACACCTGCTTCGAGTAATTGTTGTTGTAATGAAGTGTTGTTTTCCATTGTATGTAATTTCTTTGTAAAAAGATCTTTTTAAAAAATGAATTAAAAAATTAGCGTTTAGAGAATTGGTAGCTCTTACGGGCTTTCTTATGACCAAATTTCTTGCGCTCTACACTACGTGGGTCACGGGTGAGGTAACCAGCTTCTTTTAAAGCCGGGCGAAGCTCCGGGTTTAACTCGATTAAAACACGTGCTATGCCCAGTTTAGCTGCTTCTGCCTGGCCCTTCATACCACCTCCCTTTGCATTGATTTTAATATCATATTTGTCCAGTGATTCTACCGTTTGCAAGGGTGCCAATACCTGGTTGCGCAGGTAAGCGAGTGGGAAATATTCTTTAAAATCTTTCCCATTCACCGTAATTTTTCCTTCGCCCTTACTGATGAATATGCGTGTTACCGCTTCCTTCCGGCGGCCGACTGCATTCCTTTGTTTTTCCATTTATATTTTTTTATCCCGGCGAAACCGGGTGGTTTTTTAAAATTTTAATTCTTTGGGTTGCTGAGCTATATGCGGATGCTTATCACCGGCATAAACAAATAATTTTTTTGCCATCTTACGGCCTAAACGATTCTTGGGAAGCATGCCTTTAACAGCCCGTTCAACAACAGACTCCGGGCGACGCTTCAAGAGGTTCTTGGCGGTTTCTTTTCTTTGCCCACCGGGATAACCGGAAAAATCGATATAGATTTTTTCTTCCAGCTTATTTCCACTGAATACCACTTTATCGGCATTCAATACAATAATGTAATCCCCGCAATCAACATGGGGCGTATAGTAGGCTTTGTTTTTGCCACGTAATACTGCAGCAATTTGTGCACACATGCGGCCTACGGTTTGATTGGTGCCATCTACAACGTACCAATTACGCTGTATGGTAGCCTCGTTCGCATGTTTCGTGGTGAAATGTAGTTTACTCATGATTTGTTTTTTTTGTCCATTGCCATCCCAATGGATTTTTTTAAATGGGATGCAAAGGTGCAGGCTTATTTTTTCCTGGCAAAAAAATCAGGGCTTTATTTTTGGAGATGCCTTTATAAATAATTGATAATCAGTAAAATTTTTGACTGTCAATAAAACTATGCCCGGAATTGGCTCTATTTTTAAATGTAGAATTAAACAAGTAACTCCATTAGATGGAGTATTTTCTTTGCCAGGCAATCAGCATTTCTTCCATATAATTGCGGTCATTACTGAGCCGGGGTACTTTGTGTTGTCCGCCCATTTTTCCTTTTCCCCGTAACCATTCATTAAAAAATCCGTTGGGTGCCACATGGATAATGGGTGCCTTCATAGCAATATTTTTGTGTCGCTTGGCTTCATAATCACTGTTCAATGATTGCAAGGTTTCATCTAATAAATGCGTGAACTTGTCCAGGTCAGCAGGCTCCTTTTCAAATTCAATGATCCATTCATGTGCTCCATTGGAAGTCTCAGAAAAATAAACCGGCGCCGCTGTATAATCCTTTACCACTATACCCATTTTCTCCGCGAGGATGGCTAATGCATGATCGGTATTATCTACAATCAGTTCTTCCCCAAAAGCATTGATAAAATGTTTCAACCGGCCAGTTACTTTTATCTTAAACGGGTAGAGTGATGTAAATGCAATGGTATCACCCACTAAATAACGCCATAGCCCGCCATTTGTAGAAATAACAGGCGCATAATTTTTCCCGGTTTCCACTTCTTTCAGGCCAATTGTCCTGGGAGCAGCAGCGCCATATTCTTCCACTGGCATAAATTCATAAAAAATACCATGATGCAGGAAAAGCAGCATATCATCCGTCTCACTGTTTTGTGCAGCGAAGAAACCTTCACTGGCATTATACATATTGAGGTAATTGATTTTACCACCGATGAGGTTTTCAAAATGTTTTTTATATGGTGAGAAAGATATGCCTCCATGTAAATACATTTCCAGGCGTGGCCATACTTCGAGTAAGGTTTTCTTGCCGGTAAGTTCCAGGATCCTTTTGATCAGTACCAGTGTCCAGGTGGGTACCCCACTGATAGAAGTAACATCTTCATGAATGGTGTTTTGTGCAAGCTGTTCAATCTTCGCCTCCCATTCATCCATTAGTGCAATGGAGAGTTCCGGGGTACGTAGCCAGTTACTCCAGAAAGGGGTATTTTGTAATAATACCGCACTGAGATCGCCATAAAACGTTTCTTCATTTAAGGCATTGATCTGGTGGCTGCCACCGATGACCAGTCCTTTCCCGGTGAGTACATCACTTTCCGGGAATCGGTTATAATAAAGGGAAAGCACATCTTTGGCAGCCTGGTAATGGCAATCCTGTAAACTTTCATCCGTTATTGGAATGAATTTACTTTTTTCATTGGTGGTACCACTGCTTTTGGCAAACCAGTTTACGGGAGTATTCCAGAGCAGGTTCCGTTCACCCTGCATGAGTCGTTCTATATAAGGTTTCAGGTCTTCATAGGCATGAATCGGAACTACCTGTTTGAATTTCCGGATTGTAAATAAATTGTGGAAGCCATATTTCCGGCCTATTTCCGAATGCTGGGCATGTGTTACCAGGTCTTGCAGTACTTCACGTTGGGCCTGGATCGGGTTATTCATCCAGGCTTCTATGGCTGCATAACGCATCCGGGCAAGGATTGATATCGTTGGGGATAAAATCTTCATTTTTGTTTTGCGGCAACAAAACCATTTTCCGGTACTATCCCGGGTGGTTAAATGTAATGCAAAAAATTTTATCGGTCGCCGTTTTCTTTCAAACTTTCAGCTGCATGATTACGACCCAATTCCATGATCCAGTCTTTGCGTTTCAATTCAAAGTTGGTACCCAGGTATAAGCGCCGTACCTGGTCATCTTTGGCCAGTTCTTCTGCGCTGCCATTTTTAAATATTTTTCCTTCAATCAATAAGTAGGCATGATCACAAATGGAGAGGGTTTCATTTACATTATGATCAGTAATCAAAATACCGATATTTTTATACTTCAGCCGCGCCACTACCATTTGGATGTCTTCCACGGCAATGGGATCCACGCCGGCAAAAGGTTCATCAAGTAAAATAAATTTCGGGTCGATGGCCAGGGCACGGGCTATTTCTGTCCGGCGCCGTTCTCCCCCACTCAGGCTGTCGCCATTGTTTTTGCGAACATGGTGCAGGTTGAATTCATCCAGGAGCTGTTCCAGTTTCTCTTTCCGTTCACTTGATTTTAACCGGGTCATTTCCAATACCGCCATCAGGTTATCTTCAACGGATAACTTACGAAATACACTGGCTTCCTGGGGTAAATACCCGATTCCCAATTGTGCCCGTTTATACATGGGCATCCGGGTGATATCTTCTTCATCGAGATAAACTTTTCCATCATCCGGTTTGATCAGGCCTACCACCATATAAAAAGTGGTGGTCTTCCCAGCGCCATTCGGCCCCAGCAAACCCACAATTTCACCCTGCTTTACTTCAATAGAAACATGATCTACTACCGTACGGCTACTGTATGATTTCTGTAAATTTTCAGTGCGTATATGCTGATTCAAGGTTCCCGGCTTTTAGCGAAAATACATCAGAAGGCCGGAATGCGTATTAATGAAATCACAAACTATATTTTGATTTCTAAAATCCTTTGATTTGTT
This sequence comes from Parafilimonas sp., assembly GCA_039811225.1. GTDB lineage: Bacteria > Bacteroidota > Bacteroidia > Chitinophagales > Chitinophagaceae > JAFDXJ01. Next base: position 25,673 of record JBDHYG010000010.1, on the reverse strand, counting down.
TTGTATCCTTTTAAAAAAAATAGTGTAGCACCATTTCATGAAGATCACGGAACATATTTCGCAGGCAAAAAAAACCCTGGTTTCTTTTGAGATTTTACCCCCACTGAAAGGTAAAAGCATCGGCTCCATCTATGAACACCTCGACCCATTAATGGAGTTCAAACCTTCCTGGATTAATGTAACCTATCACCGCAGTGAAACTGCTTACAAGAAAAGAAAAGATGGCAGTTTTGAAAAAGTCGAGATCCGCAAAAGGCCGGGAACGGTTGGGATTTGTGCCGCCATTATGAACCATTATAAAATTGATGCTGTTCCCCATATTATTTGTGGTGGCTTTGCCATGCGGGAAACGGAAGATGCTTTAATCGACCTGAATTTTCTTGACATAGATAATGTATTGATCATCCGCGGGGATGCTTCCAAGAATGAAGCTTTTTTTGAACCGGAGCCCGGTGGCCATGTGTATGCTATAGATTTATTGAAGCAAGTGGTGAACCTCAATCACGGGGTGTACCTCGATGAAGATATCCGCAATGGGGGAAAAACAAATTTTTGTATAGGTGTCGCCGGCTATCCTGAAAAACATTTTGAAGCGCCCAATAAAGAAATGGATCTAAAAACCCTAAAAGCCAAAGTAGATGCCGGTGCTGAATATATCATGACACAAATGTTTTTTGACAATCAAAAATATTTTGATTTTGTTGCCGCCTGTCGGGCAATGGATATCATGGTACCCATTATCCCGGGATTGAAACCGATCAGCAGTAAAAAACAATTATCCCTGCTGCCCCGTATTTTTCATGTTGATATACCCAATGATTTATCAGATGCAATCCTAAAATGCAAAACGGATGAAGAATGTGAAATAGCCGGTAAAGAATGGCTGATCGAACAAAGTAAAGGCCTCATCCAATTTGGTGTGCCGGTATTGCATTACTACACCCTGGGCAAACCCGCTACCATAAGGAATGTGGTGCAGGCTGTATTTTAAAAAAAGTGTCTCTTCGGTAACTGTTTCATATTTTGCTGTGCAAAAAACCTATGATGTTACTCAGGTAAATGTATGTACAAACTCTGTAACGCCATTCATGATAATCTGCCCGCCGATACAAAGGAGTACAAAGGACAAAATCTTCATGATTACCCGCCTGGCTTGTTCGGATGCTTTGCTTACAAAAAAATCTGCCGAACTGAAACAGATATAAATACTCAGCATGATCAGGAGAATCGCAATGGCCGAAGCAGAATAATGCATGATGTATTCATGCGTTTTTCCCCCAAGCGCTTCCGCACTTATCGTTAATGCTACGGCAATACTTCCGGGGCCAATGGTAAAAGGAAACGTATAAGGATAAAAAACCTTATTCGTATGGTCAGCCTCATTGATTTGCTCACTAAGATATTTTTTCTTATCACTTTCATTCACGGTATCATCCTGCTGCAAGGAACGCCAGCCCATAGTGAGGATCATCGTGCCGCCACACATCTGTACAATGGGTATGGTAATGCCAAACAGCTTCATGATATAAATCCCCGCCAATACCGTAAACATTAAAATAACCCCTGCATTCAATGCAATTTTCCGGGCCATCTTCCGCCGGACTTTATTGGGCGTATTGGGTGTCAAACCCAGGAACAATACACCGGAACCAATCGGGTTCACCACATGAAACAACGCCATATAGGTCGATGGAATGATCAATAAAAAAGTTTGTAACCAAAGAGGTAAATCATCAAACATGTGTGGCTGTTGTTATTGTCAACAAAATAACACTAAAATTTTTGTTGTATAAAACTTAAAGTAAAGGCCTTCCCTGAATTTCTTTCTTTCATAGCGAAAATTTGATTTACTTGCTTGTAAATATGACTGCATGAAAATTTCCATTTACTTCATCACATGGCTATTTGTTTTCCAGGCAACTGCCCAATCTATCAGTGGCTATGTGAAAGATAATAATGGAAATGCGCTGCCATTCGCCTCTGTTTCAATAAAACAAAATGGTAAAGGCGTTACCGCTAACCAGGAAGGATATTATACAATGGCACTGTCCCCGGGTGATTATACATTTATTGTTCAATATGTCGGCTATGCCCGTGCTGAAAAAAAAATGACGATTTCAGCTTCCACACAATTCTTTGATTTTGTATTGACACCGCTGGCCGGTTCTTTGACCAATGTGGTTATTTCCACCAATGAAGAAGACCCGGCTTATGAAATCATCCGGCATGCTATTGCAAAAAGAAGAGAATACCAGTCCCCATTGGATTCCTTTACCTGCGAAGCTTATATCAAAACCTGGATGAAAAGCCGCAAACTTCCTGAAAAAATTCTCGGGCAAAAAATGGATGAAAAAACAAGACAGGATATAGGCGTGGATTCCACCGGGAAAGGTATGCTCTATTTATCGGAATCGCTCACCCGCATTGCTTTTCGCAAACCCGATCAGCAAAAATTGGAAGTGCTTTCCGGAAGGGAAAGCGGCTCGAATGGCTATGGGTTTAATTTTCCCATCTTCATCAATTTTTACGATAACAATGTAACCGTATTAACCGACCAGTTTGCACCACGGGGTTTTGTATCACCTATCGCCGATGCCGCTATATATTTTTATAAATATCATTACCTCTGCTCATTCACCGAAGAAGGTAAAGAAGTACACGAAATAGAAGTGAAACCCCGCCGGGCTTATGAACCGCTTTTCACCGGGACCATTTATATTACAGACGGCGACTGGCGCATTCACAGCCTCGACCTCCTGCTTACCAAATCTTCCCAATTGGAAATCTTAGACACTTTATCTATCCGGCAAATACAGGCGCCCATATCTTCGGATGTATGGCGGACAAAAAACCAGGCTGTTTATTTTTCTCTGAATATGTTCGGTGCCGACATCGTCGGAAATTTCATCAATCAATACAATGACTATGATTTGCACCCGGTATTCCCTCCCGGTTATTTTAATAACGTGGTGGTGAAATATGATTCAGCAGTAAATAAAAAATCTTCTGCCTACTGGGACTCCGTACGGCCTATTCCATTGGAAACAGAAGAGCAACATAATTTCCATATCAAAGACAGTATTTTTCAATCACAACAAGATTCCCTGTTTTCCCAGCGCCGCATTGATTCGTTGCGCAAAGCCCAGGGAAAAATTTCCCTGAAAAATATTTTCCTGAATGGCTTTACCCGTTCCAACTTTAAACCCATCACCCCCACCACATTTCAATGGAAAGCCTTATTGCCCCAGGTCAGTTACAATACGGTAGAAGGCCTAGTCACCCATGCAAGTTTTACCATCAACAAAAAATATCGACGAGGTAGCATGCAATTCACGCCGGTTATACGTTATGGATGGCACAATACACATTTGAATGCCTAGGCTTCCCTGCAATGGGAGGGTGGATTGGAAGATAATTTTGAAAATGGCTACAGGCAGGTAGCAAAGAGCAAATTTATTTTCAGCGGGGGAAAACGCGTTAGCCAGCTCTATGCCGATTGCCCGATTCCGCCCCTGCAAAGCCTTACACAAACCTTACTCTTCAATCGCAATTACCTGAAAATAGATGAAAACTATTTTGGGCAAATCCAATACAGCCAAAAATTAGAAAATGGATTTTCCCTGGAAGCCGGACTCCTCTATGAAGACCGCCTGCCACTGGAAAACACCACGAACTATTCCATCATCCGTTATTCAACACAAAAATTTACACCCAATTACCCGGTCGAAGTGATGTCTTCCAATTTTCTGCGACACCAGGCTTTTATTGCCAGCATACAATTAACCTATCAACCGGGGCAGAAATATATTCAATTCCCCAATTATAAATTATCACTCGGCTCAAAAGCGCCCATATTCCAATTGAACTATGATAAAGGGATTCCCCATGTTTTCGGCAGTGATGAAAATTTTGATAAATGGAATATCGCCATTTCTGATGCATTTAATTTTAAACTCATGGGCCAACTAATTGCCCGCATTGATGTAGGTGGTTTCCTCAATAGTAAAGTGGTGAATATCCAGGATTACAAACATTTCAATGGCCATAGAAGTGTGGAGATACTCGATTATGAAAACACATTCTTAAATGCGCTTTATTATGCCAATAGTACCACGGCTTCTTTCTATACAGCCGCTTACCTGCAACATCATTTCAATGGTGCATTGACCAATAAAATTCCTTTTTTCAAAAAACTCAACTGGCATTTAGTAGTAGGCGCTAATGCTTTCTATGAAAATGCAGACCGGAATTATTATGAGTTTTTTGGGGGCATGGAAAATATCTTAAAAATCTTGCGGGTGGATGTGGGCAAATCATTTTGGAATGGTGTTGGGCAACCTATTTTTATCCGTGTCGGCTTCAATGGGTTGATTGGCAGTAAAATTACATTGGGCAAAAAATAAATCAGCCTGCCCAACCTTCCCTGTCCAGGCTCCGGTATTGAATAGCTTCAGCCAGGTGTTCCACCAGGATATTTTCGGAAGCCGCCAGGTCGGCTATGGTGCGGCTCACTTTTAAAATACGATCGTAGGCACGCGCCGATAAATTTAATCGCTCCATGGCCCGCTTTAATAAAGCTTCCCCGGCTGTACCAATCACACATATTTCCCGCAATTGTTTACTGCTGATTTGTGCATTGGCATACAGGCCGGGAATATCTTTATAGCGTTCCGTTTGTATATCTCTTGCCCGGATCACACGCTCCCGGATGGTGGCAGAGTTTTCTCCCCGGCTCTGGCTATTACTGAGTTCACTGAAAGCTACCGGTGTTACTTCCACGTGCAGGTCAATGCGATCTAATAAAGGCCCCGATATTTTATTCAAATATTTTTGTACGGCACCCGGCGGGCAGGTACATTCTTTGGTGGGATGATTGTAAAAGCCGCAGGGACAGGGATTCATAGAAGCAATGAGCATAAAATTGGCCGGGAACTCCAGGGTCATTTTAGTGCGGGAAATGATAACTTTCCGCTCTTCCATGGGCTGGCGCATCACTTCTAATACAGTTCGTTTAAATTCCGGTAATTCATCCAGGAATAACACCCCATTATGTGCCAGGGAAATTTCTCCCGGTTGCGGGATACCACCTCCTCCCACCAGCGCAGCATCACTCACCGTGTGATGAGGAGATCGAAAAGGCCGTTTACTGATGAGTGAAGTATTTTCCGGTAATTTGCCTGCCACACTATGAATCTTCGTAGTCTCTAATGCTTCATATAAAGTCAAGGGTGGTAAAATGGTGGGCAACCGTTTTGCCAGCATCGTTTTCCCCGCACCCGGCGGGCCGATGAGGATTGCGTTATGGCCACCAGCTGCTGCAATCTCCAAAGCGCGTTTAATATTTTCCTGGCCCTTGACATCATTGAAATCAATATCAAATTCTTTCTGGGACTCATAAAATTCATCGCGTGTATTCACCACCACTGCCGGCAACGTGGATGGGTCTTCAAAAAAAGCAATGACTTCTTTCAAATGCTGTACGGCATACACTTTCAACTGGTTGACCATACCCGCTTCGCGAGCATTTTCTTTGGGAACGATCAGGCCTTTAAAACCTTCTTTCCGGGCCTGGATAGCTATGGGCAAAGCACCTTTGATGGGTTTAATGCTACCATCAAGACTCAACTCACCCATGATGACATAGTCAGCGAGCAGGCCGGGATCTTTTAATTGTTCACTGGCGCCCAAGACTCCCATGGCTATGGGCAAATCAAACGCTGTCCCGGATTTGCGTATATCAGCCGGCGCCAGGTTGATCACCAGTTTCGTGCGGGGCATATGCAGGCCATTGGTTTTGATGGCGCTTTCAATGCGGGGCAAACTTTCTTTCACCGCGCTATCCGGTAAACCCACAATAAAATAATTCTGGCCATTACTCACATTCACTTCGATGGTTATGGTAATGGCTTCCACACCATAGACAGCACTGCCAAAGGTTTTTACAAGCATGTGATTTACAATTAAAAGCTAATACAGTCATTCCCGATTTGCACCTCATTTCCTGATCCCCATTAAAATACATTATTTTTTATATACAATGAAAAATCTGTTGAAAAACTTTTGTGCCCCTGGCTAATTCAATTACAGGCCGCCATTGCATTCCTGTAAATTTTTTCTCAATCTTACAGAATAAGGTTACTTTTATTCCCCCGGAAAATAATTCCGGAAATATTGTTAAACCAAAATTCTCCAAAATGCTTACAAAATTTACACCCCGAATGATGAAATCTTTTTTCCTGTTTTGTTGCTGCTGCATGTGTGGCATGCCACTCTTTGCACAGAACTATTTATTCTCCGGTTTTGAAAATGCACCGGTTCCTGCTCCGCCACCCGGCTGGGTAGTAGAAAATACCAGCCATGCAAAATGGCAAAGCCTGAAGAATACAGAATACGGCGGCAATGCCCTGAATGGTGTGAAATGTATGTACCTGGCCAATAGTTTTTTTGGCGACCAAAGTGATGCCTGGTTGATTACACCAGCATTTAACATGGAAGCCGGCAAGCGCTACAGCATTTCATTTTATTACAAAAACCAGGTCTTTCAATCCAATACCCTGGAAGTAAGAATGGGCAATGCACAACAATCTTCCGCGCAAACGGAACTGCTCTGGAAACAAAAATTCTCTACCGACTATTATACCAAGGCACAAATTAATTATAAAGCTACCGAAACCGGCACCAAGTACTTTGCCATTCACTGTACCAGCCCGGTTACTTATACCTACATTTATATCGATAATTTCCTTGCCAAAGAAGTAAACACGTTTGAATCACCTGACCTGGATGTAACCGATATTACCACCACCACTGCAACAGCCAGCTGGAAAAGAATTGGCATGGCTAAGAAATATTTATATGGTTACAATGATAAGCCGGAACCACCGGCCAACCCGAGCACAACAACTGAAACCAGTGCGCCACTTACCGGCCTACAACCGGCCACCCGTTATTACCTGTATGTAAAAACCATTGATAAAAACGGCAATTATTCCAGCTGGGCTATGAAAGAATTTTCTTCTGCCTACGATGTTGCCAATATCGAATCGCTGAACTGTGGTGAAAAAACCTTTAAACAATTCAGGGCCAACCAGGGCTTATACATGAATATCATTTGCAACCAGCCCTATTTCGGTATGGAGAATTTTCACAAATTCACCCCATCGGTGAGTGGCTATTACAACTTTAATGTCCTCGCAGTAAATACCGGCCAGACGATGGAGTTTGCCTATAAAGAAGCGTCACAAGGCGCCGGCCCGGATGGCTGGACCTGTATAGGCAGTGAATACGGAGACTTCGGCGGTAAAGCCACATTCGGCCCGCTTGAAGCCGGGAAAGAATACCTGATCCTGGAAAAAGCCATGGCAGCTCCGGGCTTCCCCAGTTCTTATTATTTCCAGGTGGAATGTTATAACCCACCACCGGCAAATGATAATTGTGATGCGCCACTTGAAATGTTCCCCGTGCCTTATAACGATACAGCCAAAGGCGTACGCATCAATACCCTGGGCGCTACCAATCTGAACATGAGTGACTATCCGGATCTTTGCGGCTATAGCAGCGGGGATGATGATGTGTGGTTAAAATTCACCGCCACTTCCGATATGCAGCTCTTCCGTTTCACTAATATGAAATATAAGAACTATGCCTTTGCACACAGTAACCCGGGAATGTACATTGATATCCTGGAATCCTGCAACCTGAAAAAATCCGTTGACTGTGGTTACTTCCCAGTGGATCCGGGTGTTACCAAAGACATCTTCACCTATAAAGTGAAAAAAGGGAAAACCTACTATGTACGCCTCTTTACGGCCGACCAGTTTACGTATGCTAATTTCAAACTGAGCATGATGGACCTGGATATTGCCAAGGGCAAAGGGAATAGTTGTACCCCGATTTCCCCTTACAGTATCGATAAATATACCGATGGTGATAACCGAAGCCGTTGGGTACCACAAACCGACGAAGCCTATAAATTAATTTCAGAAATAAATGCCAATGGCAATAAGCTGAATATGGTTCAAGGTGGCCTGTACCGCCATTCCGGTGCGCTTCGCCAGGACAAAAATGGGGTGTATTACCTCGACCGGACTATTACGCTTGATCCGGGCAAACAACCGAATACACCAGTACAGGTTCGCATCATCATCCCGAATGACGAGTTGCAAAAACTGATTGATAAACCCGGTTCCGGCGTATCTTCTATTAAGGATATCCGCGTATCACAGAATAATGATAATTGTGCTACCGAGTTTACCAAACATGCCACCGCCTTTATTACCCCATCCTTTGCAGGAAAATATGATGACAACAATATGATGATCAGTTTTGAAGCAACCTACCTGTCCACTTTCTACCTGCATGGCGGTGATAAAGCCCTTGTTGCCAAACCGGGCTTAGCCGGAAAAACCAACTCCTCACCGGAATATGCAAAACAGGTGGATGTGTACCCGAATCCATTCAAAGACCATTTCACCGTGGTGATCAATGAAGATATGGATTGCCAGTATTCCCTGTTACTGACCGATATGCAAGGCCATAGCCTGCAAAGCATACAAAAGGAAATCAGTAAAGGCACCAATACCATTTCCATCAATGCAGCCAACCTGGCGCCGGGCATGTATATTTTAAAAATCCAGAAACCAGGCGGCATAGAATACCGCAAACTGGTGAAGTTATAATATAACCCTTTCCAAAATAAAAACCCCTTTCGAGGGGTTTTTTTATGCGCATTTGAAAAATGTGTGAACTATAAAAATGAAAAGCTCTATGTATGATTGTTCAATTTAATAAGCATTACTTTGATATTTCTATTACATCAAAAAGTTTTAATGAATGGGCATAACGACCCATTCATAAATTTTACCAGGCATGAACTTTCATTTTAAACATCCATCTTTAATAATGAAAAAAGTAAGTCAAACAAATCAAGACTTTTTTTTAGGCAAAATTTTTCTTCCCATAATGGATGGAACATCCGGGACGAATGCCATCATTACCCATTCATTTCACCTGGAATAAATCCTATTTAAAAATGCTTCTAAAAAATTACTCCACCACCACCATCGTCTTACCATTGTAATTTCCATTGCGCAGGAGAATATGATACGTGCCTGCTGCTGTACCGGCTGGTAATTTCAGGCTGAAGTTTTGCAGGCCACCGGCATAATCAATTGTCGTCTCCATCACGCGCTGGCCATTGATAGCAGTGACGATCACGGTATATTTCCCGGCATCTAATTTTTGCATTTGCAAGGTGAATTGTTTTTGCCGTACCGGGTTCGGGAAAATCCGGAAACCGGAATTATTGAATGAGTTGTCGATGTTTATTTTTACCACATTGGTATAATTGCTGCGGCCGGAATTATCCCACACTTTCACGCGGTAATAATTGGCACCGGGCCTGGGCGCCGCATCCGTGAACGCGTATTTATTTTCCTGTTGGCCATTATTCCGGGCTTTCACATCACCCAGCGGGTTGAAATGCACCGCATCGGCAGCACGCTCTACCGTATAGCGGTCGATATTCACTTCATCCAGGCTGGTCCAGGTTACCTCTACTTTTGTCCCATTCAACGCTGCTTTCAGATCGGTCACCGTTACTGGTAAAATAATGGAACCGGGATTCACCACGGAAAACCGGTAAAAGGTATCAATACCCCCGGTAGCGCCCCCGGCATCCGGGCTGACCCCAATGGTATATTGGCCATAAATTTCTGTCTCTGTTCCCGCACCAATATTATTGATCAAATCCGCTCCGGAAGAAAGCCGGATAAACCCATTGTTCAATGGTTCATAATTTTTTTCCACCAACGCACATATCGAATAATCAAAACCCGGTAGCTCTACTTCATTTTGCGTGGAAGGATAAGACCCGGTAGTGCGCTTCGTAAAAAATAAACGCATATTGGCCCGGCCATTCACAACACTGGATTTTACATACCAGATGCGGTTGACATGGTACGTGGTATAAATGCCACCGGTAGCTACAGTTTTTCCTATATCCCCGATATTTACGATCACGGTATAATCCGTGGGCGTACCATACTGGTTATTGATCATCATGCGGTTGGGTGAAGGTGTGCCACCCGTTAATACAGGAATATAGGTGGCGCCAATCGGGAAATATGTATTCACGGCCGTTACATTCAGCATCTTAAATCCTTGTGTGCCGGCATTGGGCGTGGTGGCCGAAGCGCCATCCGTAACGGGCGTTCCCGCTGCATCACAAGTAGCTATATAACTATCGGTATAAGCACCCGAACCGGATTGCCCCAGGCCCGTGCCCGGCATTGAAATCGTGCCGATATTTTCATACGTGAATAAATTGGTGCCGGTCGTAATGATTCCCCGCTGCAATGTCAAATTATTCCTGGCGGTAACACTTACCCCCATATTCACGAGGCTCGTAGTGGTGGTTTTATTTAAGGTCAGGTTGTTTTGCCGGATGGGTTGCGTCCCGGTCAGGCTCACGGGTGTTGTACTCCCGCGTAGAATAAGCGTCCCCGAACTGGTACCGGTTCCATATACCATTGCCGCCTGGTCATTGGTAAAACTGCCATCCAAATAAAAATTCCCGTTATTGAGGTAATTGGCCACATTGGCATTTTGTATATTGCCCATGACATATACATTCCCGCTGATATACATATTACCCCGGTTGTACACTTGTGCCGGAAGCATATTGAGGCTGCCTGCACTGAAAGCGGCTACAAGCAATAAGCGCCTGTATGTTTTACTAAAAAATAAAATTGCCTGCATACAAAAAAATTTAGGGCTTGGTGTCCGTACCGGCGCTTACCGATTTGGCCACATTTAAATTATTTTTTGCCTGGTCAAATTCCGGGTCTTCTTTCAATGCTGCTTCAAATTGTAAAACCGCATTTGTCTTATCCTGCAAATCCAAATAGGATAAACCTAAAATATTGTGGATCGATGCCCGCATGGGTACCCATTGCATGGCATTCTGGTTCAGCCGGGCCATGCGTACTTTGGTGCTGTCATTAGCGGGTAGCACCTGCAAGAGTTTATTACCCGTACCCACTGCTTCACCAAGGCGGCGAATGGCATATTCCAATTGCAAGAGCTCCATACCATACACGGGTTTATTGGTCTTGTTAAACAACTCGCTGTAGGCATTGATCGCATCTATCGGGGCATTTAAGTTTTTAGCCGAGACGGCTTTCACCTGCATGCGCCATTCAGAATAGCCTTTTTGCTCCAGCAAACGACTGGCTAAAACATAAGCCGGTTGGTAAGCGCCGAGTTGCGTGTATAAAATAGCCAGCGTATCGGCATATTTTCCATACTTCACGGAATCTGCCGCTATTAAGTAATGCAGGGCCTGTACGGCCGTACCGAGATCCTGCAGGGAAAGAGCATTGTTGTACACGCGCAATTGCACGGCTTCCGGGGATGCCGATTGTTGCGCCTTAGCCGGGATACCGGCGACGAGCATACCTGAAATCAAAAAAACAAATCCAAAGTTTTTCATGTTACCTGCTTAATTTTTTCTTTTGTTAACCGGCGCTTTTTCTTCTTTTGCTTCCGCTTCTAATTTGGTTTTTAGGGTATCGGGTAATGCTTTTGGCTTCACCGGTATCATTTTATCTTTATTATTTTTCAGGTTGGTTATACGGCCGAGGCTATCCAGTTTTTTTGTTGCCATTTGCCGGAAATTTTCCTTGCCTGCTCCCGGGTCTGTATTTTTTTCAGCCGGGTAAAATAGGAGTTGCCCGTTTTTCAATTCCATGCCACCGGCATTATGTGCCAGGTCATTTTCATTGAACATAACGTCATTCATATTTTTATCATAATCCCGGGATAAAATTTCTTGAGCAATATCCGATGATTGCACATCTTTTCTTTTGGCAATGGCAATCCAGGTAAAGGCCGTATTGGAGCTACCCAATGACTGGTCGGCATTTTTATTTTCCTGCACGGAAAATCCTTTTCCATCGGTGGCCACTAAGTGGATGCCATTACATTCACCAACCGGTGTAACCGTAATGACCAAATCATTGGCATCAATGATTTGCTGAAAGGCGTTATCAAAATTGATTTGTGCTTTACCATTTAGTAGCTGGCCTTTCCCATGTGCATACACATCTGCGGAAAGAGAAGATACCGAATACGCCACAGTGCGTTGGGCTGTACCATTATCAATTAATTGCACGGCGGGTTTATTGCTATAGCTGTAGCCATCTACATACAAGCCATAGCGTTTACCTTTTATATTCATCCCATATACTTCACCACGGACCCAACCACCCATAAGACCCCCATAAATTCCCATACCAAAACCGGAAGGTTCCTGGGAAGTAAAGCCAGGGCCACTTACATACGCAGCAGAACCATAAACTCCATAAACCAAAGTATTATTCCCAGATAGTTTGTACCCTAAACTACCCCAGGCAGGAATAGTAGAGTTGCTTACATCAAAGAGGGTACCAAGTACACCGCCGGAACGTTTGTCAAAAGCATAGCCCGATGTATTAACCCTTGTTTGTTTTTCACCATACACGCCAAACTGGTAAACATCATTATTATTATTTGCTGTCCGATAATAACTGGCCCGGCCAAACAAACCATAACTACCGGTTGAATAGGAAGTACCAATTGTGCCGCCATTTGCAGCAGTTGGTATAAACCCAACAGCACCTGTGCTGCTCCCGGTAAAAGCGCCACCACTTCCATTTGTAAGATAACTGGAAGCCGCCAGGTTATTTCCAACGCCTACAACACCTGTACCTGAAGTATGATTGTTTATACCCCAAACGGCAAACGCATTGGCAGCTCCCCCTACTTCACCTACGATACCATCCCCTGTCCCGGTATTTTCGCCATAGATGGCTCTCCCCGTACCATCATTAACGCCCACCACTCCTATACCTGCATTTGCATTTACACCTTCTACACCATTGCCATCATTCGAATCATATCCATACACACCAATACCATCATTATTACTATACCCATAAACCCCATAATCATTTGCACTGCCAAATACCCCCACATCAATTGTGCTGCCTGAGCCGGGTATCAACCCATTGTAACCTATACCTATTACACCCGTGCCAAAGCCACCTGTATTATATTCTCCATAAACACCCATTTGAAAGGCGGTAGTATTATCATTTAAGCCATACACACCTATGCCATAGGCACCATCACTTTCCCCAATGACCCCAAAACCGGTAGCGCCGATATTATTCCCATAAAGGCCAAAACCACTACTCCCTTCCGAATAACCAAATGCCCCGGCATTGGTGCCTACAAAAGCCGCCCCACTGCCATTTACTAAAAAATTATAATTCAGCCCTACGTTATTGCCGCCGGCATAAAAGCCGGTACCACTTGTATGCCTGTTTAATGCAGCTACACCATAACCATTGGTACCTGTCCCGCTATTATAGGCCTGGGCGCTAATGCCTTCCACGCCTATTCCATTGCCACCTGTTCCGGAAGCCGTGGTGTTTTGCCCGAGTATGGCTGTATTGGCTGCCACTGCGGTAGATACGGCCAACTGCTGGGTGGTGGAAAAATTCTGGTTAATGCCCACCTGGCCGGTGGCGCCAATACGCAGGCGTTCAGCATTAGCCGTGCGCAGGGCAAAATCCACATTATCGGTGGTGCCGAGGAAATTTGTACCCGGTGCGGCATAGGTACCCGGTGCGGTACCTGCATTCCCGGTTAAGAGCCAGGCTACATTGGGCCCGTTTTGTACATAGTTCCATTTGGCATTGGCCCAGTAATAAATACCGATACCCGAGCCACCGGTGGTGGCGGCATTGGTGTTATACACAAACATCCCATTCACGGGCGTCGCGCCGGCCAGTCCCCAGGTAACTATATTACCGATGGAAATCCGGGGTAATAAAATTCCCTGGTTGGTAGCTTCCACTTCAAGCATGGAGCTGGCATCAATGGTAGTGGGGTTGTTGCCTACTTTCATTTGCGCAGTGGCCTGGTTGCCATACCAGGTGCCGGCCAGGAACAAGGCCGCGCAAACCAGCGCCCGGCGCCTGTTTTTATATATCCGGGAAAATACATGTGCTGTCATCATAATAGGGTTTATATGAATGAAAAATGCTGGATGAAGCGAGCTAGGTTGGTCGGGGGCGTAAAAAGTTTTAAATAAAAAAAATGTTTTTATGCTAACGAATTTTTAAAGATAGGGAAAAGAAAGAAATAAACAAATTTTGCTTTTAGCAAAGAATATTTCTGGCAGATTCCATTGAGAGCAAAGGGAAGCTGCCTGAAAAAATTCAAAACCGGAAAGGGAAAAATACCGGGAATTGGATTGCTTAATTGACGGCATCATCATCCGGGGCCGGGCGGATGATAAGCCGCAACGTAGGGTCATTGGTAATGAAAGACCAGAACCAACTGAAGGCAAGTTTTACTTTATTGCGGAAACCGGCAATAGGCAGGATATGAATGAACAACCAGACCAGCCAGGCAAAAAAGCCTTTGAAAAAAAAGCGCGGTAAATCAGCCACGGCTTTGTACTTGGAAATGATGGCCATGCTGCCTTTATCATGATAGGCAAAGGGTTTCCGCGTTTTACCGGCAGTTGAGCGTTGCAGGTTTTCAGCAAGTAATACACCCTGCTGAATAGCCACCTGTGCGAGTTGCGGGTGGCCGCCGGGATATTTTTCATCCGTCAGTTGCAGGCAACCATCACCAATAGCAAAGATATTTTCGGTATCCTTCACCTGGTTAAATGCATCAACCAGGATGCGGTTGCCGCGGCCGGTAGTTCCATCAGGCAGGCCGGGCAAAGGCTGGCCGGTTACCCCGGAAGCCCAGATGAGGGAAGCTGTTTGCAATGTGCTGCCATCACTGAGGGTAACGATATCTCTATCATAACTTTTTACCGCCACATTCAGGCGGATATCCACGCCCCAATTGCTCAATACCTTTTTGGCTTCTTCCCTTGCTTTTTCACTCATCGGCCCCAGGAGTTCCGGGCCTGCATCGATGAGGTGGATGCTGATATCTTTCTTTTGAAATTCCGGGTATTCTTTGGATACAATGTTCTGCCGCATTTCGGCCAGCATGCCCGCAATTTCCACACCGGTCGGCCCGCCACCGGCAATGACGGCCGTTAAGTATTTTCGCTTTTCTTCTGCGGACGCCGCTTCCGTAGCTTTTTCCAGGCTTAACAAAATATGGTTGCGCAGGTGAATGGCATCATTGATGGTCTTCATGGGCAGGGCATTTTTTTCCACATCCTGCATGCCGAAATAATTGGTTCTTGCCCCCATTGCCAGGATCAGGTAATCGTACCCGATATTGCCGGTACTGGTTACGATATAATTTTCTTTTGGAAAAACACGCAACACTTTCCCGAGGTGAAAACGAATATTTTCCTTTTGCTGAAACATACGCCGGAAAGGGTAACTGATATTCGATGGCTCAATAAATGCGGTAGCTACCTGGTATAAAAGCGGTGGGAAAAAATGATAATTATTCTGATCTACCAGGGTAATCTCAAACTCTTTGTGGCGGCTTAATTTTTTGACCAGGTTCACACCGGCAAATCCCCCGCCGGCAATGACTACATTGATTTTTCCTTTCATCATTTCGACATTTAACGATTCAAAAAACTCCCGGGCCGGCAATCGCCGCAAAGGTAAAACACGTAAGCGGACAAGTAAGGCTGCAATTGTCAAACATTCGTAAAGATTCGTACGCATTGGATGGGTACAAAAATTTCTGTTTGCCTTTTTCCCATTCATCGAAATGCAAAACCGGTAACAACAAAGTTTCCTTGCTGTGTAAACCAGTTTTCTTTTTTTGCAACAGATCAGCCGAAAGCGAACGATTTATTTTTTCCAGATCATGTAAAACGTCTTTTATTTTACCATCATCCATTTTCCCATATGCCGGGCTTATCTTTGCGCGATGAATGCATTGCCCAACATCCGCCACCTGGCGTATGCCGATATTGAAAGCTGGGTGCTCAGTGCCGGTGAAAAAAAATTCCGGGCACGCCAGGTATATGAATGGATCTGGCAAAAACATGCACGGGGTTTTGATGATATGACCAATATCAGTAAGGCTTTCCGGGAACAACTGAAAGCGGCATTTTCTTTCCCGGCCCTATCCCTGCGGGATGCCCAGGCATCCACAGATGGCACATTGAAATATACTTTTGAAACCTTTGATCACCATCTCATAGAAGGTGTGATCATTCCCACGGAAGATCGCAAGACCGCCTGCATTTCATCACAGATCGGCTGCAGCCTCAGTTGTAAATTTTGTGCAACGGGCACCATGGGGCGCAAACGAAATTTATTGTTTGATGAAATCGTGGACCAGGTCACCCTGATGAATGCGGAAAGTGAAAAACATTTTGAAAAAAAATTATCCAATATAGTGTTCATGGGTATGGGGGAACCGTTGTTGAATTACCGCAATGTGCTGAAAGCAGTAGAACGCATCACCGCCGAAGACGGCCTCTTTATGAGCCCGCGCCGCATCACGGTTTCCACGGCAGGCATTGCCAAACAGATCCGGCAATTAGGGGATGACCAGGTGCGGTTCAAACTGGCGCTGTCCCTGCATGCCGCCAATGATAAAAAACGGAGCGCCCTGATGCCCATCAATGATACCAATGAGATCGCTTCCCTTGTAGATGCCTTAAATTATTTTTATAAAAAAACGGGCAATGAAATCACATTTGAATATATCCTGTTCCGGAACTTTAATGACTCCCTCCAGGATGCTGATGAACTGATCAAACTTTATCGGCGGGTTCCGGCCGACCTGGTGAATATCATTGAATACAACCCGATTGAAGGAAGTACGTTCCGGAAACCGGAGGAAAACGCTATCCAGGCTTTTATGGAATACCTCGAACGCCACCGGGTAAATGCCCGCCTGCGCCGTAGCCGCGGGAAAGATATTGATGCCGCCTGTGGCCAGTTGGTCATCAAAAAACAACGGCAACACTAAGCCACCACAAGCAAATTTTGTTTATGAGCAAACATGCATTCGAAAAATTTATTTCCAAACCGCTGAGCGGGGCGAAAAAAAAGGAAGCTATTCGCCAGGAAAAAAGAAAAACCAAGGCAGCGGCCCGGGAAGCTTATGCATTGAAGAAAAAAGAAATGGCGGAAAAAGCATATGCTGCGGATAAGCGCTACCCTAAAAAAAATATAGCTGCGAAAAATAGTACACCACTACAAAAGCCAACAGCCACTACTGCAAACCAACCAGCTGAACAAACGGAGCCCATGCCTTTAAATAAATTCCTCGCACATGCCGGAATTTGTGGCCGCCGGGAAGCAGCAGCCCTGATCAAAGAATCCCTGGTAACCGTGAATGGAAAGGTGGTAACAGAACCGGGTTTTAAAGTCATCACAAAAGATACTATCAAGTACCGGGGCAAACGAATTTTCATCCAGCAAAACACGGTATATATTTTACTGAATAAACCCAAAGACACCATCACTACCGCCCATGACCCGCAACACCGCAAAACGGTCTTTGACCTGGTGCAATTAAATACCGGTGAACGGCTTTTCCCCGTGGGCCGGCTCGACAGGAACACCACCGGTGTATTACTGCTGACCAATGATGGCGACCTGGCACAAAAGCTGACACACCCTTCATTTGAGATCAAAAAAATTTATGAAGTAACATTAGACAAGCCCCTGGCGAAAAAAGATTTTGATCAAATTTTAAAAGGCATCCGGCTCGAAGACGGCCCGGTGCAGACAGATGCACTCGGCTATCCCGATGCAGCCAATAAAGCAATCGTGGGTATTGAAATCCATAGTGGCCGTAACCGTATAGTGCGCCGCATTTTTGAACAATTGGGCTACCGCGTGAAAAACCTCGACCGCGTGATGTTTGCCAACCTGACCAAGAAAAATGTGGCACGGGGGAAATGGCGTTTCCTGCATGAAAAGGAAATCCGTTTATTAAAATTTATGAACCAGTCATTTGTTCGCGAAAAGAAAAAAGCCTGAGAAAAATTTCCATGCAGAAAAAAAATCCTGATATCATTTTTGAAAACGATGATTTCCTGGTGTTGAATAAACCCGCTGGATTATTGAGTATCCCCGACAGGATGCAAACACAAATTTCCCTGAAGGATATGCTCCTGGAAAAATACGGGCAGGTTTTTACCGTGCACCGCCTGGATAAAGAAACCAGTGGTATCATCTTGTTTGCCAAAAATGAAACGGCCCATTTGCAATTATCCACCCTGTTTGAAAAAAGAAGCATACAAAAATTTTACCTGGGACTTGTACATGGCCCGGTACTGGAAACAGCCGGCTCTATTCACGAAGCCATCATGGAGCATCCCGCGAAAAATGGCAGCATGTGTGTGCATGCCAAAGGGAAAGCCGCCCACACGGATTATTGGTGCCTGGAAAAATTCCGTTCCTTTTCCTGGTTGTCGTACCAGATACATACCGGCCGCACGCACCAGGTACGGGTACATAGCGCGCATATAGGCCACCCGATTGTGGCAGATAAATTATATGGCGCGGATAAGGCTTTGTATATTTCTTCGTTGAAAAAAAATTTTCACTTAGCTAAAAAGGAAGAAATGGAACAACCCATTCTTTCCCGGCTGGCCCTGCATGCAGCAAAAATTATTTTCACCTGGGACAAACGGGAAATGATTTTTGAAGCGCCCCTGCCCAAAGATTTAAAAGCCACACTGCAGCAATTGCGGAAATGGAATTCCTGAAAATTATTTTTCTTTCCGCAGGGTGCGGGCCTTTTGCAGGGCACCTGCGCCATACCTGTTTTTCACGGAATCAATCGCACCATATAAAGCAGCGCCTTTGAGGCCATCATCGAATAACGTGGCACGGCGGGATAATGGTTGAAGATTAGATAACCGCACCCCGATTAACCGTACGGGGTTTCGCCTGCGATAATGTTTCTGAAAAATTTGAAGCACCACGGGGATAACTTCATCATCGCGGCAGGTGGCAGCCACGGCGGATTGCATGGTCGTGGTTTCAAAATTGGCATACCTGATTTTTACAGCAATACAGGAAGCCATCATTTTTTTCCGGCGGAGTTGAAAACACAGTTTCTCTGCCATGCGCACCAGTTCCCCCTGCAGGAAAGAAATGTCTTCGGTATTTTCTGAAAAAGTGTTTTCTGTAGAAATAGATTTTGCTTCCCGATGCTGTTTCACTTCCCCCTCATGGAAGCCTTGTGCGGCGTGCCAAAGATCTATACCCATTTTGCCCATCAGGTCTTCCATTTCTTCTTCACTTTGTTGTTGCAGGTCACGGATAAAAACCAGGCCGGCTGATTTTAAAACTTCTGCGGTATGCTTCCCCACACCGGGGATTTTGGCGATTTCGAGTGGTGCCAGGAAAGCTTTTTCTTTACCGGGTTGCACGACTAAATACCCATTTGGCTTTGCTTCATTGGTAGCCATTTTAGCCAGCATTTTATTGGAAGCGAGGCCAAAAGAATTAGGCAGCCCGGTAGCATCCATGATTTCATTGCGCAAAGCCACTGTCCAGTCCCGGACATGAAAAAAACGATCCATCCCGGTAAGGTCAAGATAGAATTCATCAATACTCGCTTTTTCCACTACCGGAGCTTTGGCAAGGATAATATCTGTCACCCATTTTGAAAATTTAGAGTAAGCCGTATAATCACCCGGGCATACGATCGCCTGTGGGCAAAGAAGCATAGCCTGCTTCATAGGCATGGCAGAATGGATACCAAATTTCCGGGCTTCGTAGCTGCAGGCAGCTACTACGCCACGGCCTTCTTTCCCCCCAACCAAAACGGGTTTCCCCTGTAAGGTAGGATTGTTGCGGATTTCCACGCTTACAAAAAATGAATCCAGGTCAAAATGGGCAATATAGCGCTGAGGTGTAGCCATTTTCTACAACAAAGATGATATAATTTTTCCTGGCATGCTTACAGGCAGAAAGCGGTATCACTTATTTTTCCCAGGATGAGTTGAAGAAAAAAATAAAATTCAACGGCTGGTGTTCAGCAACAAATTCCTGCAAATTTTTCTATTGCAATTTTGCCTGCAGGTTCGTGTTGAGCGCTTCCAGGAATTCTTCTGTATTCAAATAATCTTTGCCCGGTGTTACTTTATTGCCGTGGATACATACGGCCAGGTCTTTGGTCATTTTTCCACTTTCTACGGTTTCGATACAAACCTGTTCCAAAGTATGGCAAAAGCGGATCAACGCTTCATTGCCATCTAATTTACCCCGGAATTCCAGGCCTCTTGTCCATGCAAAAATGGAGGCAATCGGATTCGTAGAAGTGGGATTGCCTTTTTGATATTCCCTGTAGTGCCGGGTTACCGTACCATGAGCTGCTTCGGCTTCCATAATTTTTCCATCCGGTGTTACGAGGGTACTTGTCATCAAACCCAGGCTGCCAAAGCCCTGTGCTACGGTATCACTTTGTACATCGCCATCATAGTTTTTGCAGGCCCATACAAAATTGCCATGCCATTTCAAGGCACTGGCCACCATATCATCGATCAGGCGATGCTCATAGGTGATACCGGCTTTTTCAAATTCAGCTTTAAATTCCTGTTGATAGATTTCCTCAAAAATATCTTTGAAACGGCCATCATATTTTTTTAAGATGGTATTTTTTGTACTTAAATAGAGTGGCCATTTTTTACTCAGGGCTGTATTGAAACAACTACGCGCAAAACCTTTAATACTTTCATCCGTATTATACATGGCCAATGCCACCCCATCGCCTTTGAAATCATACACATTGAATTCCTGCACCTGGCCATCTTCCCCTTCAAAGCGAATGGATAATTTTCCTTTTCCTTTTGTAACAAAATCGGTTGCCCGGTATTGGTCACCAAATGCATGGCGGCCAATGCAAATCGGCGCGGTCCAGTTGGGTACTAATCGGGGTACATTGGCGCATACAATCGGCTCCCTGAAAACAGTGCCATCCAGTATATTCCGGATCGTGCCATTCGGGCTTTTCCACATTTGCTTCAGGTTAAATTCTTTTACGCGGGCTTCATCCGGTGTGATGGTAGCACATTTAATTCCTACACCCACTTCTTTAATAGCATGTGCGGCATCAATGGTTACCTGGTCATGGGTAGCATCCCTTGATTCAATACTAAGATCAAAATACCGAATCTCGAGATCCAGGTATGGTAAAATGAGTTTGTCTTTGATATATTTCCAAATGACCCGGGTCATTTCATCGCCATCTAATTCTACTACCGGGTTTTTCACACTGATTTTTGCTGCCATTGTTGAATTGTTTAAAATGTAAAAATAATTGATTGCTGTTTGTTATCCTTTTTACCGGGAAATCGGCCTGCTATTTTTATTTGTATCTTTATTATTTATCAATAAGTACGCAATATAATATAACTGTCAAATTTTCCTTTTTTCTTCTTGGCAAATTTTTTGACTAAATGGGAGCAAATAAAAGATAACATGAATCAACCTCGAAATAAACATAAACACCAGGGTTTTGCTGAAAACACGGAGGAAAATACCGTAAAGGCTGACGAAACTGCAGCATTGGATGAAATGGAAGGCAAGGCGACGGAAGATAGCCAGTCTGGTGCCATGGATGAATTGAAAACAGCATTGGAAGAGCAAAAAGCAAAATACCTGCGCTTATACGCTGATTTTGATAATTACAAACGTCGGACAGCTGTTGAAAGATTGGAACTGGAACAAACTGCCGGAAAAAAAGTTATTATCCCCTTATTAGATTTATTGGACGATTGTGACCGGGCTGAAAAATTATTACTTTCAGATGAAGGTAAAGAAGATAAGCCAGATGAAGGTAAAGAAGATAAGCACCGGGAAGGGATTATCCTGATATTTAATAAACTGCGGTCCATCCTACAGGCGCAGGGATTAAAGCCTATGGAAAGCCTGCATACCGAATTTGATGTAGAAACCCAAGAAGCCATTACACAAATTCCGGCACCATCTGAAGACCTGGTGGGAAAAGTGGTGGATGTCATTCAAAAAGGCTATTACCTGAATGATAAAATAATTCGTTTCGCTAAAGTGGTGATAGGCAATTAAAGCCAAAACCAGTCGGCCTATTGGCTGCCTTTATGAGAAAATCATGTTATGAAAAGAGATTATTACGAAATACTGGAAGTGACAAAAACGTCTACGGCGGAGGAAATTAAAAAAGCCTATCGCAAAGTGGCGATGAAATATCATCCCGACCGAAACCCGGGTGATAAAGAAGCGGAAGAAAAATTCAAAGAAGCGGCAGAGGCTTATGAAGTGTTGAGTGATGCTGATAAACGGGCGCGTTATGACCGTTTTGGTCACCAGGCTTTTTCCGGGGCCGGTGGTTTCCGGGGTGCCGGCAATGTAAACATGGAAGACATTTTCAGCCAGTTTGGGGACATTTTTGGTGATGATGTTTTCGGAAGTTTTTTTGGGGGAAACCGCGCCAGCAGCCGACGGGGCGCCGGTGTACGGGGCAGTAACCTGCGCATAAAACTGAAACTGAATTACGAAGAAATAGCCAGTGGTACCACGAAAACTATTAAGGTAAAAAAATATGTTTCCTGTACCACCTGCCATGGCAGTGGAGCTAAAGATAAAAATAGCCTGCAGACCTGTTCAACCTGTGGAGGCAATGGCCAGGTACGCAAAGTAACCAATACCTTCCTCGGGCAAATGCAAACGGTTACCACATGCCCAACTTGCAATGGAGATGGAAAAACCATTACCGCAAAATGTACTACCTGTAAAGGAGAAGGCAGGGTGTATGGGGAGGAAATGGTAAAAGTGCAAATTCCCGCCGGTGTCCAGGAAGGCATGCAGCTAAGTATGTCCGGGAAAGGTAATGCCGGTGAAAGAGGGGGCGCAGCCGGCGATCTCATTATTTTGATTGAGGAAGAACAACATAAAGAACTGCAACGGGATGGCCTGAATGTCATTTATGATTTGTACATCACGTTTACCGATGCAGTATTTGGAACAAACCTCGAAGTACCCACTATCGATGGCCGGGCTAAAATAAAAATCCCGGCAGGCACACAAAGCGGGAAGATCTTCCGGCTGAAAGGAAAGGGTTTCCCGGATGTAAATAGCTATTCCAAAGGCGATCAATTGATCCATGTGAATGTATGGACCCCCCAACACCTGACGAAAGAAGAAAAAGAAATGCTGGAACAATTGAGCAAAAGCACCAATTTTCAGCCGAACCCGGATAAAAATGAAAAGAATTTCTTTGATAAAGTCAAAGACGCATTTTCATAGCACTCGCTAAAACAGCTTATTTAATTGATGAAGTCCCATGCAAAACATGGGATTTTTTTGGCCTTATACCCTCTTCTTTCATTTTTCGAGAAACAAATAATACGTTCATCACAAAATATTACCGTTGGACACATTAACATGTACTATGCATTACATACTACTTACTTTTGTACTGTAATTATTAAAAACAAGTACTAAAATAAATTTTATGAAACACAGTATAATATTCGCAGGGTTGGCCACCATCTTCTTTTCCGGAATGTTTTTCCAACCGAAAGTGAAACATAATTTCAAGGCAGAACAAAAAACCGTTCAGACCATTCATATCGGGCTTGGTTCAGAGCAGCGATATGCTTCACCCGTTTATGCTCATGCCCTGGCCGATGTACAGGTACGCATTATCAAATGGAATGGAAATAAGCAGGAAGTATTGTGGGAAAATCAGTTTAGCAATATCAGCTTGCAACAACATGCGGGAGTAGCAGAATTTTTGTCAAAGGATATTCCTTTGCCGGTGACCGCAACAACAAAAGACCGTATCATAGTGAACTACCTGGTAACGTATAAAGACAGGGGCAGCAAAATGATACTGCAATACGACAGGGAAATAGTTCCTGCTTCAGGAAAAGATGCTGCACAGGTAACGATCTAAACCAATCATACGAAGCAGGGAAGTGCCGGCCAACACCGGCACATTTTATTTTCCAGGAAATAAACACCTGGATGATAGTCTTGAAAGCCGCAAGCACACTATATTGCAGGTCAAAATGGTTTCAGGATCATGAGAACAATGATGGTAAGAAAAATCAGGTTCTCGATGCGTTCAAAGAAGAATAATCTTTTGGCCATTTGGTAATAAGCTTCCGGAATTTCTTCTCCCTGGTGGGTTTTCAATAAAGCTTTTATTGGTTTTGAGCGGGGCGACAAAACCACAGGCCCAAAAGTAAGCGCCACTACAAACAATACTAGGCTGGTGATATACCAGCCGGCCTGAAATAAATACGTGTGTATGCTGCCCATAGCGATGCCGGTCAGCAGCAAAAGCGTACCACCCACCATAACAAATACGTGGATCCTGTTTCGGATTAAATAGGCATGCCGGAGTTCCGTCATCGTTGTTGCACGTGTGACAATATAGATCATCACAAAACCCGGTCCCAGTCCCAATATTGCGGAAAAAACATGCACCAGTAGAAGAAAACTATAAAATGTCATAATGCTAATCCAAAAGCCTGGTAGCATCCAGGCATGCAAACTTAATATTAAACTTCCAGGTACAAAATGTATATGATAAAAAGTAAATTCCTTTGGGTAAATTCTACTTTCCAATGACAATTCATTGTGGCAAAACATACAGGAGTAGCCGTACTTTTCGTTTCGTTTACATACACCTTTATCTTAATTATTTCTTTCCTTTCAATGTTTTCATAGATTTGTATTATGAAAAGCCTGTTGCTATTTTGCTCACTGCTCTTATCTCTATCTGTGTTACAGGCACAGCAAATGCCGGAAATTCCTGATGAAATAGAATTGACGACCACACAGGATTTTGCGAAGATTCAACCCTTAGTGGAAGAAGTTGCCAACTGGCTTATTCAATCCCCATTGGATAAAGACTCCGATCAACGTAAAAAAGCCAATGCCTTTTTGTGGAAATGGATCAGTGGAACACCGGAATTTACGGTTGATATTTCAGATGCAGTTACCAAATTATATAACCGAAACGTTCAGCTACTCAATATTTTTTTAGCAGGCTATGCCCGGAATTATACGCAAAATCCGGCCGCTTATACTGACCAGGCTGCTTATCGGGCCGGTATTTATGCCATGATGGATGTTTATAAAAGAGGGATAGCCATTAAAAAAAATAAGGAAATGGAAAAGCTAATCCACCTGCCAGCGGCAGAACAGGAAGCCTATATTCAAAAGAAATTTCCCTGATTTCACAAGGAAAACACAATTTTTGACCATCTTTTTACAGAAAGCCGCGAAAAGTTTCTGTTAAATTTTTCTTTTCCATTGCAAGCACCTATCTTTGCGCTCCCAAAAATTATATGTCGAAACAGCCCCTCATTAAACAAGATGGTGTAATCCTGGAAGCCTTGAGCAATGCGATGTTCCGGGTGAAATTGGAAAATGGCCATGAAATATTGGCTACCATCTCCGGGAAAATGAGGATGAATTATATCCGGATTCTGCCCGGTGACAAGGTAGGTGTGGAAATGAGCCCATATGATTTAAGCAGGGGAAGAATAATTTTCCGGTATAAATAATTGTTACCGGTTTTGGTATATCGAATTTTTTATCAATCACAGGTTTTACCTGTAACAAACTTGAAATTATGAAAGTCAGGGCATCCATTAAAAAGCGTAGTGCAGACTGCAAGATCGTTCGCAGGAAAGGCCGGTTGTATGTGATCAACAAGAAAAACCCCCGTTT
>JBDHYG010000009.1:0-88164 GCA_039811225.1 Parafilimonas sp. | reverse complement strand
CCGCCTCTTGAGCGAACTTTGTTCATTGATACCAAAATAAAATAAAAATGAATTCAAAAAACCGGTCAATCGTATGGAGTTGTCTTAAAATCAAAGAGAGTACTTCAGCAAGAGATAATACTGGCAATTTCTTTTGAAGGAGAAAGATTCAATAGTGATTGAACCTTTCCCCTTTGCCAAGTGGCGCAAATATGCGGAGCAGTTATGAGGGCAGTGTACTTGTACCAGTAGATGAGTTATAAAAGATCAGCTTCCTTTCATGGGATAATATAAAAAGCAAATGACTTATTTTTATGCACGGAATGGTCGTTTTTTTGGCGAACTGTTCTTATGTGGTAAGACTTGAAAGCCTCTACTAAATTTAATATTATTCCAACATGCGTAGTCCATACATAGACATTATCATACAAAATCAAAAAGAGCATTTAAAACATTTTAGTGAGTTAGGTTTTAGGATTGCTTCTGACTTTTTTGAGAAAACAATAATTTGGATTATTGGCTTATCTACTGGCACTATTGTTTTAATTTTTACACAATTAAACAAAGCATCTGACAAATCTTTTTTATTCAATCAAATCACTCTTAAATGGACAATCTTCTTTCTTGTTAGTTCAATTCTAGCTGGCGTATTTGGAAGAATTTTGTATGCGATTGCATTTTATAGAGGATTTGCCTTTATTTCACTATACTATTTAAGAGTAGGTGATCTTGCGTTGCCTAATTCACCAAGACAATTAACCGGAACTGAAACTTCTGAATTCATTTATCTCTTATTTCAAGAAGATTTCAATGTTGATTTGCCAATAATACTTGATAACAAAAAGGCAGCATCTAATAAAAGTATCGAAGATTTAGCTGCCAGAAAATTGTACGAGGAGTATTCTACTTTGATTTTTTCTAAAATTAAGGAAGGCTCAGACTTAGTAAAAGAACTTCGGACACAAGTTTATATGGAAAAAAAGCCTAGCACTATCTCGAAGAATGGATTGAGAAAATTATTTGAGAAAATAATACGCTATTGTTACCCTACCAAAGGATATATTTGGAGAAGTTTTACATGGTTAAGTTTTAGACTTTATATTTTGTCGGCGTTGTTGTTTCTTTTAGCAATTATATATTTCATTATTAAACTTTAATACCATGTTTCATATTAACCCAGCATACTACATCGGGTTTTAAGCAAATGTGGCTGGACAATCAAACTTCAGCAATGTTAGCGGCCTGGCTATATAGAAGCTGGACGTATGCCCCACGTATCTTTATCCGGTATTTATCCCGACTGAACGTTTTTCAAATTCCGTCACAAACACAAAAGCTGCACCGTTGGCAGAAATACGCAATGACAATCCACAATAATATAAAATTCCCATTTTGGTAACTTTTGCTTATTTTTGACAAAACAAAAGGTTGAGAGTAATTGCAAAAAAGATACTTAGAGAATTTTGGGAAAGGCACATCGATTGTGAGCAACATATAAAATCCTGGTTTCAGGAAGCCTCGAAAGCCGAATGGACAAATCCCAATGAAATAAAGACTGAGTATCCGAGTGCAAGCATTATTGGCAACGACAGAATTGTATTTAATATAAAAGGGAATTCATATCGCTTAATAGTGAAAATTAATTTTGACTATCAAATGGTTTGGATACGTTTTATTGGGACACATTCCGAATATGATAAAGTAAACGCAAAAACTATTTAATATGAATATCAAGCCCATCAAGACAAAGAAAGACTACGAGCAAGCAATGCTTCGGCTTGAAAAGCTATTTGATGCAAAGAAAGGAACACCCAAAGGTGACGAATTAGAAGTATTAAGTTTGTTAATTGAAAAATACGAGGACGAACATTTCCCTATAGATTTGCCAGACCCTGTTGAAGCTATAAAATTTAGAATGGAGCAAATGGGTATGACACAAACAGACTTAGCTAATATTATTGGACAAAAAAGCCGAGCAAGTGAAATATTGAATCGGAAACGAAAACTATCCTTAGACATGATCAGACAATTGCATCAACAATGGCATATACCAACGGAAGTTTTGGTGCAAGCATACTAATGACGATGTACTCTTGCAAGACGGTTTGGTAATATAGCGGGGGCGATGAATTTACTCTCACCTTTTTCATTCGCTACATAGCAGCAGTTCCAACCAGCATGATTTGAATAAGCAGCAAGATTAGAAATGAACTTTTGTATCTTTATTCAGAACCTTTTTAAATAATTCCCTAAATTGGCAATATATTGGAATTTTAGTTGGCTTAATGCAATAAGATAAACTGTATATTTTCAATGTTTAAAAATTTAATTAGTAGTTTTCGAAAAGCAAGACATTTCCGGGGATCAAATGCTGAGAAAATTTCTGTTTTCTTTTTTTTAATTCAATTTTATATAAAAAGACATCTTTTTAAAAGCAAAACTTCGGAAGCTACTGCATGTTTTTTGAATTATAAAGTGGCTGGTTCTGATTATGCTACTTTAAACTTTTTATTTAATGAGATATTTATTACAAATGAGTATTATTTAAAACCTTCTGAAAAAGAACTTTTCATCATCGATTGTGGAGCTAATATTGGTATGTCGGTTTTATATTTTAAAAGATTATTTCCTAATTCAAGGATTTTAGCTTTTGAACCGAATCCTTATGCTTTCGAATTATTAAGTAAAAATATCAAAGCTAATAATGTCAGTAAGGTAGAATTGTATAATGTGGCTTTGTATGACAAAGAATCTGAAATTTCTTTCTTTATTAAAAATAATAAAGGGGCACTTGATGGTTCCGTGAACAAAGAAAGAGGCGGTTCTAAAGAATTGAAAGTAATTGCTCAAAAATTATCGCAATATATCATCAATATACCTGAAATTGATTTAATCAAAATAGATGTTGAAGGAGCAGAAATCAATATTATCGAGGACTTGTGCGCTACTGGTACCTTGCAAAATGTCAAAGAGTACCTGATAGAATTTCATCACAACTTACCCTGTTCATCCACTTCATTAGCGGCTTTCCTCGAAATATTTGAACAGCATCATTTTAAGTATAATATCAAAACGGGATACACAAAAAAAGGCGTATTTCAGGATATTTTAATTCATTTTTATAAAGCATAAGTAATTTCCTATAACGTAAAGAAAAGGTATACCATGAAAGTAAATATCTGCGGAAACCGCAAAGGCATCATTTTTCGACATGCACACCCGATAAGAACCTTTAAACATGCATTATCTGATTTAGATATTAAAACTGAATTCTTCTATTCTTTCAACCATTCCCGGTTAAAAGAATGTGACACGCTCCTTATTATGGAAGCAAGCTTTGGGGAGCTCATCCGACCAGGAATGGAACATACAGAATTTCTTGCACCATTCCTTTCTTCATTCAAACGAGTTATCTGGCTTGATGATCATGATAGCTCGGGCATGCTTCGAACCTATGTTTTTCCATTGGTTAATGTTTATGCAAAATCACAATTATTAAAAGAGAAATCCTACTACAATGAAAAGCATTTAACCGGTGTGTTACATAGAGATTATATCCATGAGAAATTTGCATTTACCGATCAACGAATTTTTAAAGGAGTTATTAATGATGATATTAAGAAATTAACTCTTGGATGGAATTTTGCCCTCCTTGATTGGCATACATGGTTTTCAAATAGATACGTCAGAAAGTTCCGTTATTATTTTCCTTCTCAAAAAAACAAGATACATGTAACAACGTCTCGTTTGAAAAACAGGCCTATTAAATTGGCCTTCAGGGTAGGCATGTGGGATAAGATACCAACAATTCATTGGTGGAGACAAAGAACTTTAGAAGAACTCCAAATTTTTTCAAAAGAGCATCCTTCATACCGTTTTCATTTGGGCGGAAAGATTTCAATGAAAGATTATTTCAATGAAATGCACCAAACTCTTATAACACCATCACCATTTGGAATGGGAGAGATTTGTTATCGTGATTTTGAGGCCTTTTTATGTGGTTCATTACTTTTAAAACCGAATATGGATCACCTGGAAACATGGCCTGATTTATTTATTGACGGTGTAACATATGTTAGTCATAAATGGGATTTTAGTGATTTTCAGGAAAAATTACAGGATATTATATTAAACCCGGAAAAATATGAACCGATAGCATTGGAAGGACAACGACGGTTTATAGAATCTTTGGAAAACGGAGAAGCTTTCGCCACACATTTTGCTACAATTTTATCAAAAGCTCTAATTTAAATTTGTAAACTTAAAACTAAGGCATATAATTTGAAAGTTATCTCCTGATCTAAGTTAACTGAATAAAAAGATAATTTTAAAGCAACCTCATAGCCTAAACTTATTTTAAAATGCATAAGATTAACAAACAAAAACTGTAAACTAATTCCTGGACGAGGTAACTTAATGGATGATTTAAGCTCCCCAAAAATAGTTCGCTTTAAAGTTGACAATATTTTAGTGCTCTAATAGTGGCAGTACTATATGGAGCCGGTAAGTGTTCCATTACCGTTGCCGCATAGCCGGCTATTTATTTCTTTTTACCAATAAATACCAATCCCCTTCGAGGGCGAGATACCCGTATTCAAAACAGAAATAGTAAGTATTCCCGTTTTTATTTTTATACAAATGTGTGTGGTAATCCCATAAAAATCCGGCTGCCGTTAATTTATGTTTTGGTTGCTTGCACATCTCTTCATTTCCCAGGAGATCAGCTAAGATGCGCCGGTTTTTTTTCAGCCATTGCATGATTTCCTTTACCCGGGGCGGGTCTCCCTGGCGCAACTGATTGTTATAGGCATTGCGGCAATAATCATCGCAAAACTTTTTATCAGACCGGCCTTTTAATGGCTTTTGACATGACAGGCAATGTTTGGTAGCACTTTCCATTTCCCTAATATACATATTTTATCCGTTTTTTGAAACGTTTATACTCATTTATTATCACAAGTAAACGGGTAAAAACCGACTCCCGGGAATAAGCTGTTGCATCTTTGTTTTCAGAACGGTTGGCCACCGAAAATTTTATAAAACATTAAAACGAAGAATCATGAACAAGCTAAAAAACAAAGTCGTACTGATCGGACACCTGGGCAATGCACCTGAAATTAAAGAACTCGAAGGCGGTAATAAACTGGCCCGAATAAGCATTGCCACTAATGAAAGTTTTAAAAATGCCCAGGGGGAAAAAGTTACGGAAACACAATGGCATAATGTAATTGCCTGGGGAAAGACCGCTGACCTGGCAGAGAAGTATTTCACCAAAGGACTGGAAGTAATGGTTGAAGGGAAACTGGTGCATCGCAATTATACGGATAAGGAAGGTGTGAAGCGCTATGTTACAGAAGTGCAGGCCAATGAATTTCTCATCCTGACGAAGAAATAAATACGTAAACCACACGCGTCTTGCGAAAGCGAATGAATCAGGCACCCGCCTATTCCTTCGCTTTTTTTATAGTAGCCATAGACCTGAAAGAACAAAGCTCCTAATTTTGAAGCATGAAATTTTGCCTCGTGTCTGTCGGGAAGCCCGATGAACCACATTTCAAAGAAGCGATTGCCCTGTTTACTGCCCGCCTGCAATATTATTTTCCCACAGAATGGAAATTGATACCACCGCTTAAAAATGCGGCAGCTTTAGATAAAGCCATCCTGCTCAAAGAAGAAGGGAAAAAAATAATCAAAGAAATTGTACCCGGTGATTATATCCTTTTATTGGATGAACGGGGCAGGCAACTTGATTCCGTGGAACTGGCTACCCACCTGCAAAAATTATCCGGTGAAGCCCATAAGCGCATTGTATTTATCATTGGCGGCGCTTTCGGAGTGGACCAGGCTGTTCGGGAAAAAGCCCAATTTACCTGGTCCCTATCCAGGCTTGTTTTCCCCCACATGCTTGTCCGGTTGATCCTGGCGGAACAACTCTACCGGGCCTGTACGATTATGAAAAATGAAAAATATCATCACCTTTAATGGGGCTTTCTTAACATTCGCTCCAGTATTTTTGACATGCAATAAAATAGTCCCATGACAGCCACCCTTCTTATTACCCTGGTCACTTCCGTAATTTCATTTATGGGATTCTCCAATCAAAAACTGGTGAATGATCTTATTTTTTACCCACCTGCCGTGGCCAAACAGCATCAGTGGTACCGTTTCTTTTCCTGTGGCCTCATTCATGCCGATCTCACTCACCTGCTGTTCAACATGTTTTCTTTTTATATGTTTGGCAAATATGTAGAAATAGCCTTTCAACAAATCTTTCCCGAAACAGGGGGCATTTTATATGTGGTGTTATATATCAGTGCATTGGCGGTTTGCCTTATTCCCACGTACAGGCAGCATATAGATGATCCGTATTACCGCAGCCTGGGTGCATCCGGGGCTGTATCAGCGATTATCTTTGCCGGGATCTTTATTTTTCCCACGCAGGGCATTGGTATCTTTTTCATACCCATTGCTATTCCCGGTTTTATTTTCGGCCCATTGTACCTCATCATTTCAGGCTATTTAAATAAAAAAGGCGGCGATCATATCAATCATTCTGCCCATATCTGGGGCGCTTTATATGGTGTAGCCTTTACCATGGTCACCAGTTACTTTTTATCGGATTATAATTTGTTTGCAAATTTCATACAGCAGATTCAACAATATTTTTAATACCTTTTCTAACTTACTTAGATCATAAGAATTAAAACAAATGCAATTTCCCACTACGAATGAGTTAAGCTCCGCTGCTTTAGTGAACCTTTTTTGTATTAAAACAAAAAAGTAAATCAAAAAAAAATGCAGGCATCCTTTCAATTACCTTTTCCGGAAAAAAATTTTCCAAAAATCAACTCTTATCAATTGTTAATATATCGGCCGGCACCACGGTAACGCTCCTTCCAATAGGCATCACCGAGATCACTGATCATAACTCCCTGGCTGGTGGAAGCATGAACAAATTTATTATTGGCTAAATACAATCCCACATGCGAAATGCCGCGCCGGGTTGTATGAAAAAAAACCAGGTCGCCGGGTTGCAGGCTGTCATCACCCAATACCATCTGGCAATTATCATATTGTGCCTGTGCTGTTCGGGGAACGGATACGCCATACACATCGGCCAGTATTGTTTGCGTGAGGGCACTGCAGTCTATACAGGATTCCGTAGTGCCTCCCATGCAATATTTGGTGCCCCACCATATTTCTACTTCTCGCAATAACGGTAAGGCCGGTAAATGTGCTGCATCCACATTCAGTAAAGAAGCATATTTCATCTGCAGGTTATTGGCAAGCAACATATCTCCATCTTCTTCTTTTAATTGACGGGGTGATTTCGCAACAGGTTTTGCTACCGGTGCGGACAAGGTACCCCGCTTGCCACCCGGGGATACCTGTATATCATCCAGGAATTGCGGATCCGTGTTTTGTTTGGCATCTTTTGAAGTTGTATAAGCCGTATCATCCTTTGCCGACAGGCTTTTCAATGCTTTACAACTTGTAAAAAAAAGAAATACCGGCAAATAAAAAAGTATGGAAAATTTTCTTTTCATGGGTGGCCGCAATTTAAACGCTGCATGGTTAAAAACCAATATACCCTTCGTAAAATTTTTAACACTACGAGATACGATGTGGTGGATAAATACACCGGTAAAAGAAAATATTTTTACGAAATTTGTCATCACCCTTTTTCCTAAGTTCAATTATTCATTTAGCCAATGCCCAAATTCTCGCATTTACATGTACATACACAATATTCACTATTAGATGGCGCTGCTTCCATATCAAGTTTGTATGATAAAGCCGCCCGGGATCAAATGGAGGCAATTGCCATTACAGACCACGGGAATATGTTTGGTGTTTTTGAATTTGTGCAACAGGCCTGGAAGCAAACGAAGGTGGTGGGTAAAAATGCCGATGGCAGTGAAAAAAAAGAACCTGTCATCAAGCCCATTGCCGGCTGTGAATTTTATGTGGTGGCTGACCGGCATAAAAAAAATTTTACCAAAGAACTGAAAGATGAGCGCTACCACCAGGTACTCCTGGCTAAAAATAAACAGGGCTATCAAAACCTGATCAAGCTGACCTCCCTCGGATTTATTGATGGCATGTACAGCAAGTATCCGCGTATAGACAAAGAACTGATTCAGCAATACCATGAGGGCCTGATAGCTACCACCTGTTGTATTGGAGCGTATGTTCCTCAAACGATTTTACATAACGGGGAAGAAGCTGCCGAAAAAGAATTCAAATGGTGGCTGGATATTTTTGGAGAAGATTATTTCATTGAACTGCAGCGGCATGGCTTAGCAGAACAGGAACGCATCAATGATACCCTGATACGATTTTCCAAAAAATATCAGGTACCCATGATTGCCACCAATGACAGTCATTATACCAATGAGGAAGATGCCAATGCACATGATATCCTGCTTTGCCTGAATACCGGTGAAAAGCAGGCCACACCGGGCTTTGATGATTTTGTAAATGATGAACTACAAATTAAAAACAGGCGATTTAAATTTCCTAATAACCGGTTTTATTTTAAGACCCAGGCTGAAATGAATGCCTTATTTGCCGATATCCCGGAAGCAATAGACAACACCGGACTGGTGGTGAGTAAAATAGAACCGTTGCAATTAATGCGGGATATTGCCTTACCGGAATTTCCTTTACCAAAAGCCTTTGCCCGGGAAGCCGATAAAAGTTTGGCACAATGGGAATACCTGAAACATTTAACCTATGAAGGCGCTCAAAAACGTTACCGGGAAATGACCCCCGAAATAACAGAACGCATCGAATCGGAATTGGCCACGATTAAACTCATGAATTTCTCCGGCTACTTTTTAATTGTAGCCGACTTTATTGCTGCGGGCAGGAATATGGGTGTTTTTATCGGGCCCGGGCGGGGATCGGCAGCCGGCAGTGTAGTGGCTTATTGCATTGGCATTACCAATATTGATCCCATTAAATACCAGCTACTGTTTGAACGTTTTCTCAACCCGGACCGCATGAGCATGCCGGATATTGATACGGATTTTGATGATGCCGGCCGCCAGAAAGTGATCGATTATGTCGTGGAAAAATATGGTAAAAACCAGGTAGCACAAATCATAACATTTGGTACCATGGCCGCTAAAATGAGTATTAAGGATGTAGCCCGGGTACTGGACCTGCCTTTGCCGGAAAGTAATGCACTTGCCAAACTGGTCCCGGAAAAACCCGGCACAAACCTGGGACGTGTATTAACCGCCCCACTTTATACCAAGGAAGAAAAAGAGGGCGAAGTATCCCTGCAAAGCAAAGAATCATTCAGCCCGGAAGAAATTGAAAACATCAAAAAACTGCGGCAGATTTATACAGGCGATGATTTACGGGCAGCCGTACTTAAAGAAGCCGAACGACTCGAAGGTTCTGTCCGCAATACCGGTTTACATGCAGCTGGTATAATCATTGCTCCCCGCGATCTGACAGAAATGATCCCGGTAGCTACTGCCAAAGATTCCACTTTATGGGTTACACAAATTGAAGGCAGTACCATTGAAAAAGCCGGTGTATTGAAAATGGATTTTCTTGGTTTAAAAACATTATCCATTTTGAAGACAGCATTGGAATTGATCAAACAAAATTTCAATGGCCTGGAAATAGACCTCGATAATTTGCCGCTGGATGACCCGAAAACTTTTGAAATTTTTCAACGCGGCGAGACCAATGGCATCTTCCAGTTTGAAAGCAAGGGCATGGTCAAATATTTACGGGAATTAAAACCGGATAAATTTTCACATCTCATAGCCATGAATGCTTTATTCCGGCCGGGGCCACTGGCTTATATTCCCAAATTCATTGCGCGGAAAAATGGCCAGGAAGAAGTTACCTATGATTTACCCGCCATGCAGGAAATCCTGGAAGACACATACGGCATTACCGTGTACCAGGAACAGGTCATGCTACTGAGCCAGCAATTAGGCGGCTTTACCAAAGGCCAGGCAGATAACCTGCGAAAGGCGATGGGGAAAAAAGACAGGAAGACACTGGATAGCATGAAAAGTATTTTCATTGAAGGGGGCATAAAAAAATCGCATCCCAAAAATATCCTGGAGAAAATATGGACGGATTGGGAAGCCTTTGCCGAATACGCATTTAATAAATCACATTCCACCTGCTATGCCGTAGTTGCTTACCAGACAGCCTGGCTAAAAGCACATTATCCCCATGAGTATATGTCTGCTGTACTCAACCATGCCGGAAGCATAGAAAAGATTACCGGCTTTATGGAAGAATGCAAAAGAATGGGCCTGAATGTGCTTGGACCGGATATCAATGAATCCATTAAGGGCTTTTCACCCAATAAAAAAGGAGAAATCCGTTTTGGCCTCGGTGGTTTAAAAGGGGTAGGTGATGCGGCTATTGATGCCATCGTATCGGAACGTACATTGCATGGGCCTTACCAGGATATCTTTGATTTTATCAAACGCATCAATCAACGATCTGTAAACAAAAAATCATTGGAAAGCCTGGTTTATGCCGGCGCTTTTGATTGCTTCCCGGAATTACATCGTGCCCAATATTTTTTCACACCACCCAATGATAATAAAAGTGGCCTGGAAAGAATAATCCATTACGGCAATCAATACCATAATGCCTTGACACAGGATAGCCATACTTTATTTGGCAATGCTGAATCCATGGAAATACCCACTCCGCGCCTACCGAAATGCCCACCCTGGGCGCTAACCGAAGCGTTGGATTTTGAAAAAGAAATTACCGGTATGTTCATCAGTGGCCATCCATTGGATCATTATAAATTTGAATTGGCTCATTATGGTTTTATTCCTTTAGCAGAATTCAATGAAATTGATGCCTCACCAACACTTATTTCTGCTATTGGCAATAAGCCAATCCGGCTGGCCGGCCTGGTCATAGATGCCAGGCACCGGGTAAGCAAAACAGGAAAAAATTTTGGCTCCCTGGTCATTGAAGATTTTTCCGGAAAAAGAGAAGTTATGTTGTGGAGTGACCGATATGTGCATTATAAAAATTACCTGGAGAAAGGAAATTGTGTTATGGTATGCGGTTACTATCAAAAAAGTTACAGAAAAGAATTCCCGGAATTTTCGGTAACAGAAATTCGTTTATTGGAAACAGTGAAAACCACCCTCACCCACAAATTGGAAATTTCCGTTCCGGCTCAGGCCATCACAGATGAGATGATTGGTTTTCTCGAAAATAATATTTCCAATAACCCGGGCAAATGTTCCTTAAGTATCCGCCTTTATGAAGAAAAAGATAAGGTGGAAATATCTTTGTTTACACTCGGTACAGGATTTACCATGAATGAATCCATGGCCGATTTTCTTGACAAAACACCGGAAGTGGAAGTTAAAATCCGTTTGTCTAATAATTAATTTTACCGAAATATTTTCAACCCCTTACCATGCTATTTTTAAATTTTAACAGCCTGCCCTTCCCGGTATTGGATACAACTCACCTGACCTTACGCAAAATAATCAATACAGATGCACCGGTCATTTTTGCATTGCGTTCCGGCCAGCAAACCATGCAATATATTGATAAAGAAAAGATCGCTTCTATTAAAGTGGCACAGGAGATGATCCAGAATATGAACAACCAATATCAAAACAATGCAGCAATTATGTGGGGCATATCACTCAAAGGTACAGCCCCGCTTATCGGCACCATCGGATATTGGCGCATTGAAAAAGACCATCACCGGGCAGAAATCGGGTATATGTTGTTGCCTGATTTCTGGAACCATGGTTATGCTTCAGAAGCTATTAGTTGTGTCCTCGATTTTGGCTTTGATATATTAAAATTGCACAGCATTGAAGCCAATATCAATCCGCTCAATGCCGCGTCCCGTCGGGTATTGGAAAAACAAGGTTTCCGCCAGGAAGGATTCTTTAAAGAGAACTATTATTACAATGGCAAATTCCTGGATACGGAATTGTTTTCTTTATTACAAATATACCGGCCCAAAAAATAAAGGAAATGTATCAATACAGTATCCGCACTTTAATGGTACCTTTTACCGATTTCAATAAATCCATGGCTTTGCGCGAAAGATGTTTGTCCACATCGAGCACCACATAACCAATCCTTTCATTTGTTTTCAGGTATTGCCCCAGGATATTCATATTATGGGTGGCCATTTGCGTATTGATAGCGCTTAAGACACCGGGAATATTTTCATGGATATGCAGGATACGATGTGCGCCTTCCATGGGTGGCAGGCTTAATGCAGGAATAGTGCGGGCACCATAGGAAATTCCTTTTTCAAGATAATTAAATAATTTTTGACTCACATCTTCACCGATATTATGCTGCGCTTCCTGGGTGGAGCCGCCAATATGTGGAGTCAAAATTACCTGGTGTAAACCCTGCAATGGTGTATAAAAAGCATCCCCGTTTTTCTCCGGTTCTTCGGGATAGACATCCAGTGCAGCGCCACTTATATGCCCGGAAACTAATGCTTCCTTCAATGCTTTAATATCCACCACTGTTCCCCGTGCATAATTCAGGAGAATGGAACCGGGTTTCATGTATTGGATCGTTTGTTTATTCAACAGGTTTTTGGTGGCTTTCGTTTCCGGCACATGCAGGGTAACGATATCGGACTTTTTCAATAAGGTTTTTAAATTGGGCGCCGCATGTGCATTGCCTAAAGGCAATTTCGTTTCAATGTCATAAAAAATTATTTTCATGCCAAGGGACTCAGCCAGGATACTTACTTGCGTGCCAATATTGCCATAGCCGATAATGCCCAGGGTTTTCCCCCGCAATTCATAACTGCCGGTGGCATCTTTCATCCATTGTCCCTGGTGGGCCGCAAAATTTTTTTCAGGTACCTTGCGGATCAGCATAATGCAAAGCCCGATGATCATTTCTGCCACACTGCGGGTATTGCTGTAAGGTGCATTGAATACTGCTATTCCTTTTTGGGTAGCAGTGGCCAGGTCCACCTGGTTCACACCTATACAAAAACATCCTATGGCTTGTAATTTGCCGGCGGCTTCCAACACCTTTGCATTAACCTGTGTTTTACTGCGAATGCCCAGGATATGTACATCCCGGATCTCTTTGAGTAATGTCTCTTCCGGAATGCTGCCTGGAATTTTCTTAACCTGGGTATAGCCATTTTTATGAAACAGCGCCATGGCTGAATCACTTATATTTTCAAGAAAAAGAATTTTAATTTTCTCTTTGGGGTAACTGGTTTCTTTTGCTATTTTTTGTTTCATCATCGCAGGCTGTTCATTTATCAAATACAGAAAGTGCCTAAAATACAATATCCTCCGATTAGTTTCGGAGGATATGTTCTGAATATCATCAATGGCTTACTTTTTTTTCTCGTAGCGCTTCTTAAACTTATCAATACGGCCGGCTGTATCTACCAATACATTTTTCCCGGTATAAAAAGGATGAGAGGTATTGGAAATTTCCACTTTGATCAGCGGGTATTCATTACCATCTTCCCAGGTAATGGTTTCTTTGGAAAATGTAGTAGAGCGGCCCAGGAAAGCTACACCGTTACTCATGTCTTTGAAAACTACAAAACGATAATTTTCTGGATGGATACCTTTTTTCATGTTTATTGCTTTAGGCAGCACGGATTTTGCCGTGCAATTTTTAAAATGGCTGCAAAAATACAGAGAAATTCTTGTTGAAAAAAAACAATTTCATTTCTGCAAATCTTTAGAATTTAGGGCTGGCAGAAAGCAGCCAAAAGTAGGGAACAATGAAACTTTTCCCTGGCTTTCAATACAATATATACCTATTTCATATTGACAAACTGGAGGGGTATGCCCAGGTTGCCTGCCCGGCAGGCAGCAATAATTTCCTGTAGTTCATCAATTTTTTTACCTGTTACCCGTACTTTATCATCCAGGATTTGAGCCTGGACTTTATAGCCACCATCTTTGATTAGCTTGACAATCCGTTTGGCATCTTCCTGTTTCAGGCCATTCCGCACAGGTACTTCTTTTTTAAGAAACTTTCCGGAAGGGAGTATTTCTTTTTCGAAATCAAAAGCCGATGCATCAATTCCCAATTTAATGCTCTTACTGATAATAATATCGCAGATTTGCCGCATTTTCATATCACTATCCGTTTCAAGATGAATGCAGTATGCTTTTTTATCCAGCTCCACTACTGCATGGGCGCCTTTAAAATCATAGCGGTTAAGAATTTCTTTCTTTACATTATTCACGGCATTATCGAGGGTTTGTAAATCAACGGTACTTTCAATATCAAAAGAAGGCATAAGAAAATATTTACTTACAAAAATACAAAAGCTCTATGTTTTAAATTTCTATACTAAAATAAAAAAATAGTACCCTGGTGCTTTTTTTACCAGGCTATTTCTTAATTGGAGGAGCGACCTGGTTAATTTTCAGTTTGGGGCTATACACATAAAGAATAATCCCACCTATGAATAGACAAGAAGAGATCAATTCCGCTTGTGTGGGATGAAAGCCAAAAATGGAATATTTTGTATTTACCCGGATGAGTTCAATGAAGAACCGCTCGATACCATTTAAGATTAAGTAAATGGCAAACATCCTGCCGGCTGTGTGTATTTTCTTACGAATACTCCACAAGAAAACAAAGATCAATAAGGCCGCTATAATTTCGTATAACGGTGTTGGGAAAACCGGTTGTGCCAGGCGATAACAATACTCACCCCAATCACAATTAGGAATAGGAATGCCTTCGCCATTTACATTATGTGCATAATCAAATGCCCAGAACCAATCCGGCATCCAGCTAAAGGGTTTGGGCAATGTATTTACAATACCCCAGTCGCCATCACCGGCCACCTGGCAACCCACACGGCCCAGGCCATAGGCTAGCATTAGGCCGGGTGCCGCCGCATCTGCCACCCGGATAAATGGTATATTTCGTTTCGAAAAATAATTCCATAAGACAAGGGTAGCCACAATCAGCCCGCCATAAAAAGTAAGGCCACTGGGCGAAAAGAGATTGCCAATGGGATCCTGTATAAAACGGTCCCAGTTTTCCAGGTTATCAAAAATTTTTGCACCTATAAAGCCCGCTATGGCTGCAATGATTACGATATCCCCTACCCGGTCGCTTGGCCAGATCCGTACCATTTTTTCTTCCGGCTTTTCTTTTTTTGTTTTATTTTTTTCCCGCCATTTCAGCCAGGTGAAAAATGCACCCAGGATAATTCCGGCCGGCCAGCTTCCCTGAGATGAAAAAATAAAACCCTGGGGATTATCCAGGGCACCCGGTACCAGCAATACACCGATAATTTTAAATCCTAAGACAAAACCGAGGAAGAAATTAACCAATAATTCGGCCGTACTTGCAGGCTGTCCAATGATCTCTTTTTTTTCCAGGTAGGTCAATTCTCCCAATGCTTCTTTTCGTTTCAATTCTTTTGAGAATGCCCAGGCGGCAGCGAGGAAAGATAAAGCCACAAAAAAACCAAAGGAATTGATGATTTTTAAAAAAGGAAGATCTATATGAAATAACTCCCTGAATAAGTAATATAAATTTGGATACATTCTTTACTTCTATGCTGCAATGTTAGGGAAAAAATTTGCAGGTATTTTGTTATTTAAAATTTGTTGCTGCCGGGAAAATGGAATCGTTACATGGTTAACTATCAAAATCAACATACGGTTTTTCTGTTCCATGCATTAAAAATTATTAAACGTTCGCACCCGGTTAATTTTCAGGTCGCGTAAGACACCCGATTTTGGATTGAGGGTAATACTAAAGGATTTAAACTGGCCCACCTGCACATTGATAGCCATTTGCCAGCAATGCATATCCCGGGTAAGAAATAAATTAACCGCCTGGATTCGTCCTGTTTTAAAATCAAAATAAGTGCCTCCACCTAATTTCCATTTGGGTGCCAGGCTGATATCACCGTCAATCCGGATGGATGAACTGATTTGTGTATTAAAGCTGCGCAGATCGGGTGCCAGGGCACGATATAAATTGAGTGAATAGGATAGGTTTAATGACCAGGCGCTATTAAAATCCACAAACTCGGATGGGTTATTGCGAATGTATTCCAATTCTTCCTGCTGTTGTTCACTGGTGAGTGTTGGATCTACCGGCAGGCGGTCTGAATCGGATCTTTTATCTTTTGGTTTGCTTTTCAGGCTCGTGGATATAGCCAGGTTGCCGCCGGTGAAACGACCGATTTTTCCGTCTTTCCAATACAACTCATTGATGCGTCTTCCAAGGGTATCTATTTTATATGGATCTATGGCCGCAGTCCCGGTGATATTGATTTTGTTGAAGAGGTTGCTTCGTAATGAAATTGCAAATGGCGACCAGTTAAAACTATCTACAATAAAATTATACCCACCCGTAATACCAAGCCCATCAATCAGGCGTATTTTTTTTATACCACCATTTTCATCGGTGGAATCTTTTGTACGGACTTTCATTTCAAATAAGTTATCAATACCAAAATTTATCCCGCCGAAACGTGTTTCACTAAAAGAGCCGATGACGCCACCATCCAATTTAGAAAACCGATAGAAATTACCCAGGGTATCAATTTGTACATCTGAATAATATTTGCCCACCATATTGGGTTTGTAATTAATACCGATAAAAGGTTTTATTTCATGCCGCAATGCCATGATCCGGGATTTTTTTCCAAAATTGTAGGTGCCGAAAATCCGGGTATTTATATTCACACCGAAATTCATTTCACGGGCTGTATAAAAGCCGCGCCTGATTACCGTATCTACTTTTTTCCGGGAAGGATCCCAGGTGCGGTCAATAAGTTGGCCATACCATCTTTCTTCATAAGAAATGGTAGGTGCAATATTCAATGGCCCTAATTGAGGCAGGGAAAGGGTAATGGGAATAGAATGATCAGC
Organism: Parafilimonas sp.; assembly: GCA_039811225.1. Taxonomy (GTDB): domain Bacteria; phylum Bacteroidota; class Bacteroidia; order Chitinophagales; family Chitinophagaceae; genus JAFDXJ01. The sequence goes on along the minus strand of JBDHYG010000009.1, from coordinate 71,305 downwards.
GCCCCATTGTGCAGTATCGAGTAAGCGCTTGAAATCAAAAGCGGAATCATAAAAAGAAATCTGGTTCAGGAAAGTTCCATTGTAGGAGATACCTAAATTTTCATACCATTTAGGGCTGCCCACCATTTCCTTTTTTTGAAACGGGTAAATAGTAGATGCTGAAAAATTCACGGTCGGCAGTCGCACATTGATCAGGCCGAGATTATTATTCTGGTCGTGGTTGCCGGCAATACTCAGGTTATATTTTCCCTGGTTCCAGCTTCGGCTCCAGGTTACGGAAGAACTTAACTGGTTCTGATAATTCTGAAAAGCATTGTTGGGAACATATTGATTGTACTTGGTACTACCTGCACGTACATTCGCTGTAAACGATGTACCAGGCCTTGCTTTGGGATCTGTCGCATGATTCCAGGTGATAAAAAAACCGGAAGTCTCTGTAAACTCATTTTTCGATAACCCGGAAGAATTCAGAATTTTGGTTTTCTGGTATTGAATATTAAAATTGCCTCGATAGCGATAACGCTTATAATATTCCGGGTTCACACTGATATTAAATCCGCCATAGGTATAAATATTTCCACGGGTAATAATATCCCAGTTATCATTGATCACTTTATAATAACCCAGGCCTTCAAGGCCAAGGCCAAAACTTTCATTGGATGCAAACTGTGGTGGCAACAGGCCTGAATGCCGGCCTTTTGTCAAAGGATAAATTCCAAAAGGCAAACCAATGGGCATAGGTACCCCTTCGAACTCAATGAATGCTGGTCCGCTCACCGCGAGTTTATTATTAATGATTTTTAATTTACGTGCACGAATATCAAAATGCGGTGTATCCAGGTTACAGGTAGTAAAAGTAGTTTTATACGCATACGCCACATCAGGGCTCACTTTCTTAAAGCGTTGGGCATGCACATAAATTTCCCCTTCATTATAATAGGTATTTTTACTCAGCCCCTTTTGTGTTTTCAGGTTAAAGAAAATCGTATCATTTTTTGATGTGCTGCCATCCTGGGTAATGACGGCCTGGTTTAATGGGCCCAGGGAAGTATCAGTTCCTCCATAGGCTTTCAGCATATTGGTTACCTGGTCATATTCAATAGTTGCCGCTTCCAGGTTCGTGGTTGTTTGTTTTACCCTTGCTTTACCATACAAAAACATTTGTTTATCAGGAATTACCAACACACCTGAATCTTCTGCTGCATATTCAATAGGTGCATCCAGTGAATCACGGGAAATGAGCAGGGTGTCAATATGCTGAACTATTGTATCTTTTGGCGGACGTATCGTGTCCATTGACTGATGCAGGGAATCGGTATGCTGGTTCAGGGATGAATCCGGGTTTTTCATCGGAATGGTATCTGCCGGAATAGTTGGTATTTTTTCTTTGACAGGAACTGTATCCAGGCCTGTTAAGAATTTGAGAAAAATAGGAAAATCATTTGCTTTAACTGTATTGAAATGCGTTATAGAGCAAATCAGTAGTACAGTTAAACCAAAAAAAAGATATTTTGTCTTAACTTCGCTGCGGTTTGGCATACACTTAAAAACAAAAATAGGTTTTATACGATTAATGATTCGTGAAGAATATCAACGGATGAAATATGCGTACTAAATTTTTGATATCTTTTTTCTCTTTACTTTTTTTATTACTGTTCACTTCTTCGGCTCCACTGGAAAGGCAAATACAAAATGACCAGTCCAAAACATTAAAGACCATTGTCATTGATCCGGGCCATGGTTTACCTGATCCCGGTACACAGGGTGCCTACAGTAATGAATCGGATGTAGCCCTGGCTATTGCCTTGAAGCTGGGCAAAAAAATTCAGGAAGCATTGCCCAATTGTAAAGTAGTGTACACACGCACAGACCGCAACCTGCCCAATGGCATGCAGGATAAAAATGCTGCGAACCGCTACCGGGCACAATTGGCCAATGAGGTACAAGGTGATTTATATATTTCCATACATGCCAATGATTATCCTACCGGGAAGAAAAAAGTGATAGATGGATATCATACGGAAAAATATTATACCTATAGCGGGAAAGGCAGCAAACGAAAAAAAGTGTGGCATACCCGGAAAGTTGCAGATTATCATTATGAAAAATTACCGGGCACTATTAAAGGCACAGAAACCTATATCTGGGCATTGAATAAAAATGATCAGAAGATAAAATATGCGAATTCAGGCCAGGATGAATTTTCCGGCAATAATGATTCTTCTTTTCAATATGACAGCCCGGAAGCCAAGATCCTTGCCAACCTGCGCGTTCAGAAATATTTTGAAAACAGTAAGAATATTGCCGAATATGTACAGGAAGAAATTGAAAAAGTGGGCCGGGTCAACCTGGGCGTAAAACAACGTGACTGGGAAGGTATCTGGGTATTACAGGCAACGGCCATGCCGAGTATCTTAGTAGAAACCGGTTTTCTATGCACCCCATCCGATGAAGATTATCTCAACAGTGAATCCGGACAAAATGAAATGGCTGGTTGCATTTTAAATGCTATTGTCCGCTATAAAGCAAAACTGGAAAGTAAATTTAATCCCACATTGACCAATTCCCTGAACAGCAAATAATTTCTCCAGGCCATGAAAGCCCCAAAATATTTCAGATGCATCATTGTATATTCCGATTACCTGGAAATGTAAAATTGAAAATCTTATTTGCCCTGAATATATTTTACGCCTAATTTTATTTTTTCAGGATATAATAAAATCCATAAAAGCTTTTAATCAAACGATTTAATAAACCCGGATTATTGATATGAAAATTACGAATGAAACGAAGATTGGCATTCTTACAGCGATAGCCATTACTTTTTTAATCATGGGTTTTAATTACCTCAAAGGAAAAAATTTACTCAAGAGCGGGAATTATATTTATGCAAAATATTCCGATACCAAACGCCTGGTATCTTCCAACCCGGTTTACCTGAATGGCTTCCAGGTAGGTATCGTCAATGATATTGAAGCGGATATGGATGTACAACATGTTTTGGTATCCATAAAACTTAATGATAATTACAATATTCCGAACAACTCGGTTGCCTATATTGAAAGTTCCCTGTTGGGAACCCCTACCATCGTTATTCTGCCCGGTGATTCTAAAACCTACTTACATAATAATGATACTATTCAATCCACCGAGAAAGCTGATCTGATGGCGGCTGTATCGAATAAAATCGGCCCGGTGGCCGATAACCTGACCAGTACCCTTACCACCCTGGACAGTGTATTGAAAAATGTAAATTCAGTTTTTGATCCATCCACCAAAGGAAACCTGAAAAGCACGATTGAAAACCTGACTGCCGCCTCTGCCAGCATCCTGGGCACTATAAATAAATTAAAAACCATGCTGGATGAGCAAAATGGCGTATTGGGCAAATCATTTGAAAATATGCAGGCCTTTACACAAAACCTCGCAGCAAATAACGGGAAAATTGATTCTATCATGAGCAACCTGAATGCTACAACGAATCAATTTGCCCAGGCTGATATACAAGGTACGATGAATCAATTAAAATCTACTGTCAGTAAACTGGATGCTATTGTAGCTAAAATGAATTCTTCCGATGGAACCCTGGGCAGCCTAGTTAATTCAAAAGAATTGTATAACAACCTGAATAATTCTGTTACCAGCCTGAATACACTGATTGACGATCTGCGTGTACATCCCAAGCGTTATGTCAATATCTCCATTTTTGGGAAAAAAGATAAAGGAGATTACCTGACCAAGCCATTGAATGATTCTATTCCACCACCCCAAAAGCAATGACAACTTCTTTCCTTTCGAAAATTATCATGCTGTGCATTAGTGGCTGCATGATGCATGTTGTTTTTGCGCAACAACCTTTACCCACGGATACTACCAAAACAAAAAAGTTGAATATTATCCGGGCCGACCGGCTCAAGTATTTTAAAAATGACAGCGCACAGGAGTTTCAATCCCTAGCGGGAAATGTGCTTGTCAGGCAGGAAAATACACTGTTTTATTGTGATAGTGCTGTTGTGAATACAACCACCAATGTATTGGAATCATTTGGCCATGTCCATATCAATGATCACGACAGCCTGCACGTATATGCCGATTACCTGAAATACCAGGGCAGTATTAAACTGGCCACCCTGAAAGGGAATGTACGGTTACAAGATTCAAAAGGCGTTTTAACAACACCGCAACTGGACTATAACCTAAGCAATAAAATTGCTGTTTACTCCAATGGAGGCAAACTGGTCAACGGAAAAACCATACTCACCAGCCAGGAAGCTATCTACTATGAAGACACGCGGGATGTATATTTTAAACGGGATGTTTCATTGATCGACCCGGATTATGAAATACATACGGATACACTTATGTACAATACCTATTCCGAAATCACTTCCTTTATAGTACCCACTACTATTATCAGTGACAGTGGCCGCCGGAAAATCCTGACCAGCAATGGATATTATGATTTGAAAAATAAGAAAGCATATTTTGGCGATCGCCCGCAGATTTATGACGGGCATACCATTCTGATTGCAGATGAAGTAGCGAATGATGACAGTACCGGTTTTGGCGAAGCTAATGGAAATGTCATTTATAAAGATACCGTACAGGGCTTTACTATACTGGCAAATAATATGAAGAGCAATCAGAAGGAAAGCGCTGTACTCGCCACTGTAAAACCAGTGATCATTTTTCTGAAAGAAAAAGATACCATGGTCATTGCAGCGGACACACTATTTTCCGCCAAACTTTCTGCACTTCGTAAATCACGTAATGTACCAGTCCTCCTGGATACCAGTGAAACGGATTCTTCTTTTATACCTCCACCTCTAACAGACAGCACCGATCACTATTTTGAAGCATATAGCCATGTGCGTATTTTTTCCGATTCTTTACAAGGTATTGGCGACAGTCTTTTTTATGCATTGGATGACTCGGTTATCCGGTTATTTAAAACACCAGTCATCTGGGCACAAGGCAATCAAATGACCGGAGATACTATGTACCTGTTTACCGAAAATAAAAAACCGAAAAAATTACGGGTATTTAATAATGCCCTGCTCGTAAGTAAAATGGCTGATGCATTTTTCAACCAATTAAAAGGCCGTACACTCACCGGGTATTTCATCAATGGGAATATTGATTATATGCGGATCAAAGGTAGCCCGGCTGAGAGCATCTATTATGTGCAGGATGAGGAGAATAAATTTATTGGTGTAAATAAATCCAGTGCTGAAGCCTATGACATTCGTTTCCGGGATAAAAAACCTATGCGTATTACGGGCATCCGGGATTTAAAAGGCATCATGTATCCCATGCAACAGGTGGACCATTCGGCCATCCGGCTGACCGGTTTTCAATGGCTCGAAAAACTACGGCCCAAGTCAAAATATGAACTTTTTGGTAATTAAGGAAAGGCCGTGTAGCTTCAATTTATTTGTACATTTACGCTTATGGAAATTGTGATTATTGGTACCGGGAATACGGCTACTACCCTGGGGAAATTATTTAAAAAACACGGCCACCAAATCCTTGAAGTAGTGGGCCGTTCTTCGGCGCATACAAATAACCTGGCTGAATTATTAGGCGCCCGCCCCGAATATGAAGTAGAGAATATGACACAACAGGCCGGCCTGTACCTGATTGCCGTATCGGATGTGGCCATTGATGTCATCAGCCAGGATATCCACTTGCAGGATAAATTGGTGGTACATGCGGCAGGTAGTGTTTCCAAAGATGTGCTCCGGCATTCCTCCAACAAATATGGTGTCTTATATCCCATACAAAGTATGCGTAAGGAAATTGAAGAGCTACCGGAAATTCCTTTATTGATAGACGCCAATAATGAAACGGCAAAAAAAGAATTATTAAAATTTGCACAAACCATCAGTACGCATGTGCAATATGCCGATGATTTGCTACGAAAAAAAGTGCACCTGGCCGCCGTCTTTGTTTCCAATTTTCCTAATTACCTCTATGCACTGACAGAAGAATTCTGCCTGGAAGAAAAAATTTCCTTTGACCTGCTGCTCCCTTTGATTCATGAAACGACGAACCGGTTGAATGCGCACCCGGCCGGCACTACGTTAACCGGACCTGCGGTACGGGAAGATTTTACCACAATTGATACACATCTCCGGATGCTCCAGGATTTTCCCTTGATGAAAACGATTTATCTCGCCATTACACAAAGTATCATCAGCTGGCGCCAAAATGAGAATCTATAAATTCCGGATTTTTGGAAAAAAAATCAGGTTATATTTTTGAATAATGTACCTTAGCGCTGTTTAAGAAAATTCACTGACCAAAATCATTTTATACTCAATTTTCAAAAAAGAATGTATGGAATACAATTATGATCAAACTAATTTATCTAAGATCCTGTTTGCAGGTGTATATGCCGGTATCATAGCTACGGTGGCCACACTCACGTTTAACTTTTTCTACAGGATGTCAACGGATTATTCTCCATCCATGATCATCAATGTTTCTTCTCTTATCTTTGGATCATTGATTATACTTGAATTTTGTGCCCTGATTTACCTGGCCTTACAAAGTTTCATGAAGAACCCTTCCATCATTTACCTGGTCATTGTAATTGCTGTGGCTGTTTTATCCATTATGGGTTCTTCTTCTGTTATCGACCCGAAAAATCTGACAGAAACAACGCATTTCCATGGCCTGCTGATAGGTGTTATTGCTATCCTGGGCCTTTGTGCCGTAGCTATTCCTTATTTTATAAAGCACTCAGAAAAGTTTTTTTAGCCAGGGAATTCTACTCATATACTTTTTGTATCCGGAAAAACAAATCTTATTCCGGGTATCTTTGTTATGCCGGAACATGTATAAGTTAAATATCTGGCCGGCCATTTTTCTTTCACCTTAAAAAAATATGTATGGCTATCAGGATTTATACAAAAACAGGAGATAAGGGCATGACAGCGCTTATCGGTGGCACAAAGGTTTCCAAAGGCAGCCTGCGGATTGAATGTTATGGCACAGTGGATGAACTCAATTCATTTGTTGGTTTCGTCATGGACCAAACCCCGGATGAAAAAAGTAAGGCCACCCTGAAAGAAATACAGGATCGGTTGTTTACAGTTGGCGCTGCACTTGCCTGCGACCCGGAAAAAGAAATAAAAATGCGTATCCCCGACCTACATGAAGAAGATATAGTTTTCCTGGAAAAGGAAATTGATGCCATGGAAAAAGAATTGCCGCCATTGAAACATTTCCTTTTACCCTCCGGGCATCCGGCTGTTTCAGCCACACATATAGCACGCTGTGTTTGCCGCCGGGCTGAACGCATTTGTGTCCACATGCAGGATAATGAACTATTCATTGATCCTATCATAATAAAATACCTGAATAGGTTGAGTGACTATTTGTTCATGTTGTCTCGCTATACGGCTCATCAGTTAGGGGCACCTGAAATTGCCTGGAAAGCAAGGGTATAAATAACAAGATAGGTTATACTTCTGTGTATTCATGAATATACGCATCCAGCTTTTGTTCGACTCCATAAAAAGAAGCTAACCTCCGGATAACATCTTCTACGATGGCATCCGGGCAGCTTGCCCCGCTGGTGATCATGATACTAATCGGATCTTTATCAGGCAGGTAATCTTCTGTAAAACTTTCCAATTTTGTTTTCCAATCACAATGATGGATAAGTTTCCTTGAATGTAGTTTATCCGCACCATTAATAAAATACGTAGGTAATTTGGCTGCACACATTTCAACCAGATGCGAGGTATTACTGCTGTTATATCCCCCCACTACAATGGCCAGGTCCGCATCTTCCTTCAATAAACCACTCACGGAACTTTGATTATCACTGGTGGCATAACAAAGCGTATCTCTTGTATCGGCAAAATGCTGGTCAACGGTTTCATGGGTTAATTGATAATGCTGTATCATCACTGATTTCAGGTATTCCGCAATTGCCTGTGTATCGGTTGCCAGTTGAGTGGTTTGGTTTACTACTCCGATGCGCACCAGGTCTTTTTGTACATCAAAATTAGCAGAAAAGCGGCCGGCAAAATCATGAGCAAATTGTGCTGCCGGAAGCTCGCCGGTTATATATTTTCCCAATAAAACGGCCTCCTCCATATCATTGATCACCACGGTGGGTGTATGTGAAGAGGCATGTGAAAATGTGGCACGGGTCTCTTCATGTTTTGGTTTTCCATGCACCACGATGCTATAATTTTTCCGGGCAATCTGTTCACTCCGGTTCCATACTTTCTGCACAAAGGGGCATGTGGTATTGTACTGATGTGTTTCAATGCCTTTATCATTCAGCATTTTTTCAATTTCCAGGGTTGTTCCAAATGCGGGGATGACTACTACATCATCTGCCTTAATTTCACTGAAAGGGATCAATTGTTTACCATATGTATCCTGTAAAAAGATAACACCCAGTTCCCGTAAATGGGCATTTACCTGGGGATTATGGATCATTTCACTCAATAAAAAAATTCGCTTGCCGGGATTTTCTTCTATCGTTTTAAAAGCAATTTCAATTGCATTTTCCACCCCGTAACAAAATCCAAAATGCCGGGCCAGGTATATCTGTAATGTACCCAAATCCAATAAGGTGGGGGCAAAATCTTTTTTCAGTTTATCTTTCTGTTTACGGTCATTCTTAATTGCACTTATTAGTAAACTCCGGTAAACATTGGGAACATTAAATTGTTTCATGTAATAATCTTTTTTTGTGCTGCAAGTCATCCCGCTGCAACACTGTTTTAACCGCTTTACAAAGCAACATGTTTAAAGCCTGGTTACTTCAAAAAATCCTGTGCAAAGTTACAACTATGAGATGAAAAGAAATATTAAAACAATGCCCGTACACTGGCGGTGCCGGTATGGATTACAGCGGCCGTTCCGGGTTTCCTGCCTTCATAATTCACACTAATTTCAAGATTATTGATCAGGCGTTTTGTAAAGCCGATACTCCATAAATAATTCTTTCCCGGTTGCAAGCCATCCAGCATAATATAACTTACAGTGGTATTGGCCAGGCCGGTAAAATTAATATTACTGAAAGTAAATTTCGCAGTAATACTGGTATTGGAAAATGTATTGTATTTGCCTTCAAGCCGGATATTACTAAACACCGCTTTCTCTCCGCCAAATTCGGGTATATTGGTTTTTAGCATGTATTGATAGCCTGCTATTAACTGCAAAGCTGTTCCAGGAAAATATGTAAGTTTTGGTTCCGAAGAAATTACTTTCAGCCGGTAATTCCGGTTGACAAAGCTGGGTGTGGACAGGCTGTTCCTGGCTAATCTTTGTGTAAACTCCAGCATATATGCTTTCGCAATATTCACCCTGCCTTTCATTTCCCAGGCATTTTGTTGCAAGGTTTCAAAACCATACGTAAGTAATGATTTATTATAGCTGGTTATATTTGAAACATCCAATCGCCATACCGTACTGAATTTATTAAAAGATAAAGTATTGCTCAGGAAATAATTCAGATTTAGCAAGGAAGTATCGGCCAGCGGATTTTTTATCGGGTTAATAAAAGAGCGCCCGGCAGCAATTTGTTTTTTATAAGCCTGTAATGCTGATTGAAAATAAAACCGTGAAATAAACGCTGATAATTTTTGCGGGTGAATCCATTTTGCCACAGCTTTTGGGTTCAGGGAAAAAGCGTAATTAAATTGGGAATAAGCTGCTTTGATATAAACATTAGTTGCTGTGTAAATGCGCACATATTTTGCCTGGTCGGGGAAAAGCGCCAGTTCAAATTCATTTAATTGTTGCACACCATCATTATTATAATCAATCCAGGCATACTGCCCCTGGCCGGCCGGTACTTCAATATACGAAAAATCCCTTTTGGGTTCCTGGCCCGCACCGGTTTCATATAAAAAATTTCCTGTAAAAAAACCTTTCCAGGCAATCATGGAATAATCCATGCGGCCAAGCAAACTTTTATCGGCACGCAGCGTTGTATGCATAGTATCTTTTACATCAAGGATGCGGTAAGAAGCGGTCAATCGCAATTGCCGGTTTGGATTTTTTAATAAATCGGCCTGTAAACTAAAATTATGGCTGTGGTCTATCGCCATAAGTTCCCGCTGAAAAGGGGTTTGATCTTTCCGGGTAAAATACGTGAATGACCAATTATTGGGACGGGCTTTATCGGAATTCAGGTAAACGGAAATTGTTTCAAATGCAAAGCTGAACGGTGTTACCGTATCAGTGAGCATATTCCTTGTTTCATTATGCTCCAATGCCCATGAAGCGCCTGCGGTAAAATTATGCCACGATGAAAAAGTTTTATGAATATCCACAGAAGGCCGTAGGTAATAGCCTTTATCAAAAGGAGTTTTGTTATTGGTCAGGTTAAAAATCCCGGTGAAATTCCAGCCATTGATTTGCTGGAACAGGGACAGTATATTTCGAATGCCTTTAAAATGATCACTGCGCAAATAACTGGAAAAATTATACTGCACATAATTTTGTTGTGCATCGGTTAGCTTGACCGATAATGCCGGTAATTGCTCTGTGGCAGGAGTAAGCAAAATGGGTAAACCCCAATCACGTGCAAACTCTACCGGCCGCAACCGTTCAATGGGCGTGAAATTTTTATGCACCCATTCATATCCTACCAGGGCTTGTAGGTTATAGGATTTATTTTTTATTTGTAATGTATCATTCCTTTCAATGGAAAATTTTCCTGCCTGGCCTTTATCACTGTTTTTATCAATTGCTGAAAAGGTATTGATATCCGCATTACTGGCAGCCAGTTCAGCCCGGATGGTTGTATGGTCATTCAACAAATAACTTGCACCCAGGCTTACAAGCTGCTGCAATTTGGGTGTCACTAAAAAAACTGCCGGTTCGAAACTTCCCTGGGGAACACCATTCACCGGTTGTACCCACTGATACACTTTACCATTCGCCCCATTATAAAGTGGAATATAATTTCCTTTCAGTGCGCCCACTTCTGTAAAGGACAAACTGTATTTAGCACTATCAGGATTTGTAGAATATACGAATATGGAATCATGGATCCCATTATATACTGTATCAATTTTTGCATATAAAATTTTTGTTACCGAGAAACTGTCACGCACCGCATAGGGATAAAAGGCCTGCTGGATACTATCGCCCAGGTTGGCGAGGAATTGTTTTTGCGGATTATCCAATGTCTGATTGATTGGAGAATTTTTAGCATCTTTATTTTGATAGGCAGAAACAAATATCTTGAGTTTTTGTTTTATATCAATTTGTTCATTCACATATAACATAGTGTTCAGGTAATTCCGGTCGGCGTATTCAAATTCCACCTGCAGGCGGGTATCTTTTGTAATCAGGTGTTTGGGGGTAAACGTTATTTCTGCCGTATTGTAATTGATCACATAGTCCTGGTCTTCGCCGCGCTGTACCTGCTCCCCATCTATATATACTCTTTCTGTACCGGCCAGCACGATAAAAAATAATTCATTATTATTTCCCTGCAGCCGGTATGGCCCCTGGTTCCCTTCCAGGGGTGTTAAGATATTCCGGGCAAATTTTCCCTTGGCAATAGCGCCACTCATGAGTGTGGAAGAATGAATATTTTTTCCCAGGTCCAGGTCCTGGCGAAAAGCCATCCCCTGCAGCCTTTTATAGAAATTTAAAAAATAAGATTGTTCCTGCCGGATATCAATATCGCCCAAACTGATTTTCCATTTTTCTTTACTGAACTCCAATAAGATTTTATCAAATTCATTGAGTTGTTGAGTGGTTCCATCCGGTTGTATGGGAATGTTATTATCTGTAATAGCGGCGCTTAGTTGAATGCTATCGCCCAGGTAACCGTTTAATTGCAGGTTCAATTGCGAATTGAAAACCGCATCCTGTGTATTGCCAAAACTCAGGTTCCTGCCCAGGCTGCCTTTGTAATCCAGTTTTCCGAAATTGAAAAGTTTATTTGAAGGGGAACCGGTCTGCAAGGCCTGGGGAGCCGCAACAAAAATATTGCTGATGCTGTCATACGAATACCGCTGCGCCGATGAATACAAGACAAAAGGAAAAACCCGGTAAGTGATGTCAATACTATCCGGGGCAGGTTTCTTTTTCCAGGTTAATAGCGCACGCAATTCATCCAGGGCATAAAAAGAAGTATCGACACCTATAGCAAAAAACGTATGTGGCACAATCGGCAGGGTATCCAGTTGAACGATTCCCTGTGCCACAATTTTTTTCTTTCGCAAATTAGATACCTGTGCCAACGCAGTATAGCCCATGAATAATGCGAGAAAAAGGAATATGGTTTTAGAATGGTGCAGTGAATTGTATTTAACCTAAAACAAATTTATTCATTCATTTATTGCGGGGAAAATCGATAGCCTAGAATTTCCTAACGGTACATAAAAGGAAGTTTATAAAAAAAGATAATACGCTTTCAATAAGTGGCGAAATGCCGGGCTATAGTTTTTATCATCCTGATATATTTCGAGGGTTTGTTTGTTGACCGCTCTTTTTTCCCGGCAAAATTGCAACATGCTGCGTGCATACTGATGCCGTGGGCTATGTGTAACCCATAGTTCTGAAGTAATGAACCACCCTTGATTTGCAGCTTCCATAATAAAATTATCTTTTTGATCAAAGGGTAAAAGAACGGCAAAACTACCACCGGGATTTAAGTTTCCTGTGATGACACGTAATAAGGATATCGTATCCAGGGAGCTTTCATGCCGGGCCAGGTTGATCTTTGTATCCGGACTCTTTAGGCTTTTCTGAAAAAAAGGGGGATTAGAAAAAATGAAACTGTATTTTTTTGCCTGGTTGAATTGCAGGATATCTTCCCGTATTACCCGAAGCCGGTTTGCCCAGGGTGATGCTGCAAAATTAGAAGCCGCCTGTATTGCTGCCGCTTCATCTATTTCTACGGCATCCACCTCGATATGCGGAAACCGCTGTGCCAACATCAGGGAGAGGACACCAGTGCCGGCACCAATTTCCAATGCATGCAAACAGGTTGCAGCATTTAGCGGATGCAACCAGGCGCCAAACAGGCAGGCATCAGTGCCCACCTTCATCGCGCACGAATCCTGATGCACTACGAATTGTTTGAATTGAAAATAAGCATTCGCCATCCGGAACAATTATCGATACAGCACCTGCACGGTTTGTGGTGTTTGTTGCGTAAGCACGATTTGTTTACCGGCAATCATTTTCTGTAATAATTCCTGCGTATAATGCCGGATCGTTAATAGTTGTAAACCTTTCTCCACAAGCACTCCAAAATCTTTTTCAGCGGCCTGTGCAAATGCTTCTGTTTTGCTGCCTGTATCATCTATGCAAACCTGCAAACTCACGGCACCTGCCTGGATAAGATTGGGTTTTATTTTCAGGCCTTCCAGCAAATTATATAATTGCCCCATGGGCTTGCCGCCTATAAACGAAAAATCTTTTGTCTGCAAATGAATAAGCGCCTGGTTTATTTTTACCACGATAATCGGTGGAATATGCCGGGGTTGTTTTTTAAAAATAACGGTACCTGGTAAACTGTCATCGAGAAAACATTTTACATAGAGTGGAATACCTTTGTTTTCAAGTGGCTTAATGGTTTTGGGATGGATGACCTGCGCTCCATAAAATGCCATTTCTATTACTTCTTCAAAAGAAAGTTCACTGATCAGGGCTGCATCGGGAAAAGATTTGGGATCGGCATTCATTACACCGGGCACATCTTTCCAAATGCTAAGGCTTTCTGCATCGAGGATATTGGCAAAAACGGCCGCGGTATAATCACTGCCTTCCCGACCTAATGTGGTACTTTCATTTTCACTGGTACAACCGATGAAACCCTGAGTAATCACCACCTGATCATTTGCCAGGATTGGCTTCACGGTAGTATTGATTTTCTCCGTAGTTACCTGCCAGTCAATGGCTGCATCCCGGAAGGTATTATCAGTCCGGATAATATCCCGAACATCCAACCAGGTATTTTCAATACCCATTTCCCGGAAATAGAAATGGAGGATAGTGGTACTCAGCAACTCACCCACACAAACAATCTGGTCATAATAATAATCTATTTCCCGGTTTACTTTTCCATGTAATAACCATTCAATTTCTGTATAAAAATCTTTTAGCTTCTGGTCGCAGGCCAGGGCGGTTGTTACCAGTAAATATTTCGCCAGTGTATTGTGCTGGTCTTTGACCCGCTGAAACAAGGCAAAGGCCTCTTCCTGTTTGCCGGCATAAAAATTTTCAACCACTTTTTCCAGCGCATTGGTGGTTTTGCCCATGGCAGACACAATCAGCATAAGGGGTTTAGGGCTGTTCTGAACCAGGGGAACCAGGGCGGCAACCCGTTCGGCACTATTTATACTGGCGCCGCCAAATTTGTATACGACCATGTGATTTTTTTATTGAAGGATTAAAACAAAGATAGCAACAGGCTCTACAAAATATTTAAATACATTTACTATTTTGCGTGAAAATTTAGAGCAAATGATAAACAGGAAAATTCTTACGTTGGACGAATTCACCATACAGCAATACCGAAAAATACCCAATGCAACCGGTGAACTGAGCAGCCTGCTCCGTGATATAGGGCTTGCCGCAAAACGAATAAATGTAGAAGTAAATAAAGCGGGCCTGGTAGATATCCTGGGGGATGCCGGTACCACGAATGTGCAGGGTGAAGAAGTGAAGAAGTTGGATGTATTTTCCAATACACAGCTGGTGGGAGTGTTACAGCATGGTATCAGTTGCGCCGGTATCGGTAGTGAAGAGATGGATGATGTAGAAATTTTTAATGATGAGATCAGCAATCACAGTAAGTATATCGTGATGTTTGATCCATTGGATGGCAGCAGCAATATTGATACGAATGCCTCCATCGGTACCATTTTTGGCATTTTCAGAAGGGTAACAGAAATCGGGAAGCCAGCCTCAGAAGCTGATTTCCTGCAGGCGGGTGTGAAACAGGTTGCCGCCGGATATGTTATTTATGGCTCCAGCACCATGTTGGTTTATGCCACACGAAGGGGTGTGAATGGTTTTACCCTGGATCCTTCTATTGGGGAATTTTGCCTGAGTCATCCGGATATTAAGATTCCTGAAACAGGAAAAATTTATTCCGTTAATCATGGGAATTTTTTCCAGTATGAACCACAGGTGAAAAAATATATTGATTCCTGCCAGAACAAAACGAAAGCCAATGGCGGCCCTTATACCCAACGTTACATTGGGAGTATGGTAGCCGACATGCACCGCACTTTAATAAAAGGAGGTATTTTTATGTACCCGGGTACCGTGGAAAAACCACAGGGAAAATTACGGCTGATGTATGAGTGCAATCCCTTTGCCTTCATAGTGGAAGTAGCGGGTGGTAAAGCATCAAATGGCAAAAAGCGGATCCTGGATATTGTACCGGATAAACTGCATATGCGTACCCCCGTTTTTATAGGTAGCACCAAAATGGTAGAGGAATGCCTTTCCTACTGGGAAAACCCGGCCTAAAAAGAATGGTACGATAATTGAAATTTAAGCATATCGCTTAGCGATTTTTCACCTTAAAACTTTTTCATAATGAAAGCATTTATTCTTTCCCTGTTGATTTTTGGGGGTTGCATAGCTCCTCAATCACAAACGCAATCACAAACACAAGAACAGGAACAGGCTCAAAATATGCCACCGGTAACTTCTACTATTAATTCCACACCAGGTAGCACGGAGTTTGGGGTTATGTTTGCTGATATCAGTAGTGTGCAGGATAAGTTGGCCATTCTCAAACAACTTCATGTAAAGACAACCCGCATGACTTTATCTATGGATACCTGGAATGGCAGTAACCCGGCTTTGGAAGCGTTGCAAAATGCCGGCTATAAAGTCTTTCTGAATGTGTATTGGAAAAAAATACGGAATACCGATGGCACCAAAACCCCACAACCCTATCCTACCGGAAATGACCTGAATGTTTATAGGGAAAAATTAAATGAAATTTTAACGAAGTATAAACCCGAAGTACTACTCGTGGAAAATGAGGAACTGGTTTTAAAATTTCATTCCGGGGATATCAAAGATTATCTCAACATGCTGAAAGTAGCGGTGGAAGTGGCACATAGTAAGGGGGTAAAAGTTTCAGATGGCGGCATTACCAATCCTCAGGTAAGTTTATTAATTTATGATTACCTGATGAATCAAAACCGTAGAAGTGAAGCGGCCTCTTTTGGGAAAAGCGCTATGAATGCCCGCATTCTCAAGTTTGCACAAAACCATAATATGGCAACGGATCTTGGCCGCAAATTAGCCCAGGCACAGGAACTGGTGGCCGGATTAAAAGATATTGATATTGATTATGTGAACCTGCACTGGTATGAACCCCTGAGTGAAAAAGGCACAGAGAATATTTCAAATTATACAGCGGCCGTTACTCCTAATGCCCTGGGCTATGCAGTGCAATACCTCAAAGCCGTAACAGGTAAAGATGTTATTCTGGGTGAATGTGGCCAGGTAAATAGCAATGCTTCATTGACTTTATCCATGTTGCAGGAAATTTCTAAATCAGGTGTTCCTTATGCTATTTGGTTAAGTTCAGACAATGGTACTACCAAGGCATTAAACAGTGGCCGGAGTTTATTACCAACCGGGGATGCTTTTGTAAAATTTATTGACCAGGCACAATAAAAGCTCATCATTTCTTTGAGTTAAAGAAAACATAGAATTACCTGATCCCGCAGGTGTTTCACCATGGTTTCTTTAACTCTTTTTTGTTTATCAAAATGTCAAAAGTTATTTATCTCCATAAGTGATGCTTTCCATACTTCTTTTTGATTTAGTTTTGCCGGGTGCGTTTTTTACACAAATCATTCTTTAAAAAATGTAGTGCCGGATTTATCCTGGTTTTGTTTGTTTTTATACAAACCATAAAAACATTCCATAGCCACCAGCAGTTGTCCATTCAAACGACACAAATTGCTACCAAAGATGCACATCTCCTTCATGAAAATTTCTCCTGCCCCATTTGTGATTTTCAAATTGCCCGGGATAGTGATGCCTTTGTAGCTACAATCCAGTTACAAGTTCCGGAGCAATCACTGGTTAATTTTGTTCATTTCACTCTACCGGTCATACAACATATTCCGTCAGCCCTTTCTGTAAGGGGGCCTCCCTTCATTGCCTGATCTTTTCTGCTTAAGCGCTATGCGCTCATCCACATTTATTTACCCAATCGGGGGAAACTATAAACCATATGATATGCTTTCATATTTGTACCATACTATTTATAAATTACTATTCTTATCCATTTTATTTTTCTGCACCGTGAAAACCATGCAGGCACAAAACCTGACTTCAGCAATTAAAACAACACCTGATCCGGACATCACGTTTACTTTATCAGGAAAAATAACGGATGCAAAAACAAACAATATATTACCCGGCGCCGCGATTTTTATTTACAGCCTCAACAAAGGCACCGTAGCACAAAGTGATGGTAATTACCAGATAAAAAATATCCCGGCAGGTAAATACCTGGTAGAAGTATCATTTGTAGGGTATGCATCTAATGCCCAAACAATCGAGATCAGGCAGAATGTACATTATGATTTTGCGCTGGAACAAACGGCCGTGGAACAGGAAGCCATAACGGTAACCGGCGTCTCTTCCGCTACCCGTATCCGCCAAAACCCGCAGCCGGTAAGTGTGATAAAAAGGGATAACTTTATAAATACACCTGCTACCAATACAATTGATGCAATTACCAAACTTGTTCCAGGGGTAACGGCCGTAAGTACAGGCCCGGCTATATCAAAGCCATTTATCCGTGGCCTGGGTTATAACCGCGTGCTTACCATACATGATGGTATAAGGCAGGAGGGCCAGCAATGGGGCGATGAACATGGTATTGAAATAGATGATTACAGCGTGCAACGGGTGGAAGTACTCAAAGGTCCGGCATCGTTAATCTATGGGAGTGATGCATTAGCCGGGGTCATCAATATCATTTCGCAAACACCGGCGCCGGAAGGAACCATTAAAGCGAACCTGTTAAGTGAATACCAGAGCAATAACGCACTTCGTGGTGTTTATGGAAATATAGCAGGCACAAAAAACGGGTTTAGCTGGAATGCTTATGGCAGTTATAAAGCAGCTGCAGACTACCGGAATAAATATGATGGGTATGTGTTCAATTCTAAATTTAATAATAAAGATTTCGGCGGTATGATTGGATATTCAGGTAACTGGGGACATAGCCGGTTGCTGATAAGCAATTTCGATCAACATGCCGGGATCGTGGAAGGAGAACGCGACAGTATCAGTGGTTCCTTTTTAAAAATGTTGACGGATGGGGAAGAAGTAATTGCGACAAGCAGTGATTTTAAAAAGATAAATCCGGAAGTACCTTTTCAGCATATCCGTCATTTCGCCTTATCGGCAGACAATACTTTTCGAATGGGTAATCAACGGCTGGACCTGACAGTCGGATTCCAGCGGAATCAACGCCAGGAATTTGGAAATGCGGCGAATAACCAGGTACCGGATGCCTGGTTTGATTTGCAAACACTGAGCTATGCATTACGCTGGCATTTTCCCAATTTCCGTCATTTTCAAACAAGCCTGGGTGTAACAGGAATGTACCAGGCAAACCAAAACAAAGCTTCCGAAGTAATCATTCCTGACTATCATTTACTGGATTTAGGGGGCTACTTGTATTCGCAATATTCTAAAAACAAATTGACTGTAAGTGGTGGCATTCGATTTGACACCCGGCATGACCATGGAGAAGCATGGATGGAAAATGGTGAAACAAAATTTACAGCCTTTGATAAGAATTTTTCCAATCTATCCGGTAGCCTGGGTATGAGCTATGAAATTTCTAAAACACTTGCACTCAAATTCAATTTAGCACGGGGTTTTCGTGCGCCCAATTTTGCCGAACTGGCCAGTAATGGTGCTCATGAAGGAACTAACCGGTATGAAATCGGGAACCATGATCTTTCTTCAGAGCTAAGCCTACAGGGAGATGCAGGTATCGAAATAAACAGTGAGCATGTATCTTTCGATGCATCCATTTTTTTCAACCATATCAATAACTTTATTTTTTATTCCCGTGTTCAAAATAATGCCGGCGGTGATTCTATCCGGGTTGACCCGGAAAATGGCCAGTCATGGGAAGTTTTCCGTTTTGACCAGCATGATGCAAATTTATATGGGGCAGAATTCAGCCTGGATATTCACCCGCATCCATTAGATTGGCTGCATTTTAAAAATGTTTTTTCCTATACACGTGGCCGGTTCACCGAAATGATTGATGGAACAGACAATTTACCGCTCATTCCTCCGGCCCGGTTATTGACTTCATTGGGTGCTGATTTTTTAAAGAAAGGAAAACATATCCGTCATTTATTTACAGGTATTGAAAGCGAATGGATTTTTGCTCAAAACCATCCTTTCACCGGTTATCATACAGAAACAAATACGCCGGGTTACTGGCTGCTTGGTGCGACCATTTCCCTGGATGTAGTGCATCATGATAAAACAATTTGCACGTTGAGCCTCACCGGAGAAAACTTATTGAATACGGCCTATCAAAGCAGTATGAGCCGTTTTAAATATTTACCTATGAATTATACAACAGGCAGGCAGGGCGTGTTCAATATGGGCCGGAACATCGGTATAAAAATGAATATCCCGCTGGACTTTGTGTATTAATTTTACTACAAATCTTTTTTCCTGAATTTACGCAGGGAAAAATAGAGTGGAACGAAAATCCATAACAGTAATCCTGCAAAAGAAATAATAATGCCATTGGTACTTCCAAAGAATTCATGAAACACGGCGCCGGTATAACCCATAAGCGCTGAGATATCCATTTGTAAAAGAATTTGAATGCGGCCTAAATCAATCGGGTTTAAAAAACTACACACCACCATCATATCTTCCAATGGGTACTCCTGGAACTGGAATAATAAAAACAACACCAAGGCATCGAAGATTAACGCAAAAAATAACCACAATAAAATAGAAATACCGATCCCCTTGGCTTTATCTCTTGCTAATACACCAGCCAGCATAGCTATACCGACAAATACAACTGTCAAAAACAGGCCTGTTACCAACATCATGATGCCGGTGCTGTCAGCATGGTACAACAAAATAGGAATACCGGCACCTACAAAAAAAGCAAAACACAAGGACACCGCCAGGCCGGCATACAAGCTTAACCAAATTGTTTTTCGTTTTAAGGGCTGGCTCACCAGTAGCTCCACAAATTCTGCACTGTTGTACACATAAATCGTAGAAAAGATGATACAAATCAACGGCACCAATATCAGGATAATATTCAATAAACTCAATAAGCCTTTAGCTGCATTATTTTCCAGGTTGAAGATGCTGAGAGAAATGATCAGCAGCAGTAAGGTATATATCAATACAATTTTGTTTTGTACGATATCCACTATGACGAATTTCAGAATTTTTTTCATATCAATACTTATTCTGTCAATACCGGTATTTTATGGTTGAGATAGGCGGCAATTACTTTTGATAATTTTCTTTCTCCTGTTTCTTCTTTCAATGCTTCCAGTTTTTTATGGAACAATACATTCCCTTCCTGCATATAAAACACTTCTGTTACGAGGTCATCTAATTCACTGAGCACATGAGAAGTGATAAGAACCAGTTTCCCTTTTTCCTTTTCCTGGATAATTTTTTGTTTTAATTTTTCGGAAGATACCGGGTCCAAGCCTGCCGTAGGTTCATCTAAAATCAACACATCCGGGGAAAAAAGGAAAGCCAGGCTGGCGCTCACTTTCTGCGTAGTACCGCCAGATAGTGTACGCATTTTCTTTTGCATCATGTCCTGCAAACCGAAATCACGAATCAATGTTTCATCCAGCACTGGGTGCCTGCTTTTGCGAATTTCTTTCATCATTCGAATGACATGTGCTATGGTCATATTATCGGGATACCGTCCAATCTGGGGCATATACCCGATCTTTTCCCGGTAAGTCCATTGATTTTTTACGGCCTTTTCATTAAAGAAAATTTCACCGCTATCCGGGACTACCATACCCAGGATTGATTTGATCAGCGTGGTTTTGCCACTTCCATTAGGCCCCAGCAAAGCAATACATTCTCCACTCGAGAACTTTACGGATACATTATCCAGCGCTTTGAGTTTGCCAAATTTCTTTGTAATATTTTTAGTTTCTATCATAATGGTAATGGCCGCATGAAAGGCCGTTCATCTTTCAGTTTTTCCGGAGTAATACCGGGCAAAATCTTTTCACTTTTATCGAGTAAAGATACAATCAGGCTCCGGAACAACATTAATGCCGCCGGGTTGCTTTCAATGATCATAGAATACATACTGATGGGCCGGTAAGGAACATCTCCCACACCATCTTTCCGTAAATCATAGCCTTCATATTTATCCCAGTAATTTCCATTAAATGTATTCAATACCAGGGAGCCATTGGTACCTACATCAAATGTATTTTCCATAAAATTATTCCGGGTAAAATCATTGTTGTCGCAACTTGCCTGGATCTTCACTGCCCAGCCATTATTGGTAAAAATATTTTTGGAAAAATTATTCCGGCTGCATCCTTCCATGTGCAGGGCAGTGGTATTGCGGGTGAAATGATTGCCACTGATTTCGCTGTCGGTAATGTCTTTTAATAAAATACCATATGCGGCTGCCCCCCAATTATCCAGGAAAAAATTATTATACATATGGATGTGATTAGTGTACATCACTGCTACACCGGATTCATTTTCTTCAAAGATATTACTGATGTATGTATCATGATGTGAGAACATAAAATGAATCCCATACCGAACATTTTTTCGGCTGATATTGCGCCATATAAGTGAATTGGTAACAAACTCAAAATATAAACCATCCCGATGACCGGTAATGGTATTGCCAATAATTAATAGACTATCCGAACGCCAGGCATGAATACCATTGCCACTCTGCACTTCATTCTTTCCATAGGCTGTAATATGATTATTCTTAATAGTACATTTAATGCCATGCTGTACATAAATTCCGAAATTGGTATCATCTAAAATATTGTTGATCACCTGGACTCCTGAGCAGTTTTCCAGCATGATACCTGCTATATCGGTAATTTCCGAACGGCCACCATGCTGTACTTTAAAACCATCAATCACCACATTATTTGCTTTGATCCAAAAAACCCCGTATTTATTTTCGCCATCTACAGTCGGGTGATCAATACCTTTTAAATAAATTGTTTTGTTAATCTGAATATCATGTTCTTTGTATACACCAGGCTCTACCAGAACAGTATCACCGGGCTGGGCCTGTTGTACCGCAAGGGTGATAGATCGGACATCTTTATTTTTTCCAACCACAATGGTTTTTCCCAGTGTGGAGTATTGTAGAAAAAATAAAGCGAGTATGGAAAAGAAAAACTTACTGTACATTATTCAATTGTTGCCAGTGAATCCCAGGAAATTTTTTTACCGTTTATTTTTTGCATTTCGTGTTGCATGACCGTTTCATCTGCAAATGCAGCTGCATTGCCGCCCATGGGTGTCCGCAAATCCGGGCTATATAAAATAAATACTTTATCTACCGGGATAAAATCATGGGGCTCCTGAAAATTAACCAGGTATATCTCTTTGATTTCTGTGGATGGAACGGTCTGCTCTTTTTCAAAAGCCAGCACACAATGTGTGTCATCAAACTTATAGACTTTTCCTTTTTTCGTGATCAGCTCGGCGCCAAAACGATTGTCGGAGATCGTCATCTTACAATAACTACAGGCATCCACCCCAATTTTTATTGGCTGTGTAGATGTAGAACAAGCCGTAAAGGAAAATACCAGGAGTAAAACCGCTACACCAGCTGGTTTGATAACCGGCTTTTTTTTCTTTTGGTAATAAGAAAAAAATACGACAATCAATAAAAGCAAGCCTACTCCGATAAAGAGGAAGCCTCCAATATCGGGTATAGAATATGCCGCAAAATTCAATAATTGTTTATAACCGATCAATGGTGGCTGATAAGCCATCCCCGGAACTACAATGGGTGCATTGGGATCCAGGTTATGTCCATAATTATATTCCCATCTCCAGAAATCGACCATGGCAATAATACCAAATGCGACATACATGATAAAAAGAGTAAACAACCATTTCCGGCGGTTTAAGAAAACAACGAGAAAACAAAGCGCTGCATAAAATACAATGATATACGGTAAAACTTTAAATTCGATAAAGTCTTCCGTATGCAGGGTGCGCATACCAATATAATGGTTCAATCCATTGATGATCTCTACATTACCGCCGATTTTATGCGGATATAGTTTCAGCACCAGGCCTTCCGGGTATTGTGGAGCATTCAGTTCAATTTGCCAGAGAGGCACCAGCAACACAGCGATGAGCAGTAGTCCGCAAAGAAATACGGTAATCCGGGAGAAAGAAGATAAGCGGTCGTGTTGCATAAGATAAAATTTTTAGGTTGGAAAATAAAGTGTAGCTGAAAAAATGATTGCTCATTCTTTACAACCTCATCTATTCAAAATTAACACAATAATTTTTTTGGATAGCATGCTCCATTTCATGTAAAATGGAAAAATAAAAAGCCTATAAAAAGGAAACAGGCCGAAGCCTGTCTCCTGCTTAATTTATTTTGTACCTTTTATGACGGTGGTATCTGAATTTTTCCCGAGACTAAAGGATATAGGTACACTGGAACCTTTAGGTGAAACCCTGACATAACCCTGCATTTCCTGGTGCAAAGCACTACAGAAGTCAGTGCAATATACCGGGTAGATACCTACTTTCTCCGGAATCCATTTCAACGTTTGTGTTTCACCCGGCATTACAAGTAATTCTGCGTTCTTAATACCTTTCACAGCGAAGCCATGTGGTACATCCCAGTCCTGCTCCAGGTTGGTAACATGGAAATACACTTCATCACCCACTTTAATACCTTCAATATTGTCGGGAGAAAGGTGTGAACGAATGGCTGTCATATACACATCCACCCGGTTTCCGGTACGAACTACTTTAGAGTTTTTCTCGCCGAGGGTAACATACGGATTCTTATTCTCATCAATCTTAAATATCTTGAGTGAATTCTT
Organism: Parafilimonas sp.; assembly: GCA_039811225.1. Lineage (GTDB taxonomy): Bacteria > Bacteroidota > Bacteroidia > Chitinophagales > Chitinophagaceae > JAFDXJ01. Next base: position 47,228 of record JBDHYG010000009.1, on the reverse strand, counting down.
AGAAATCAGTTCTGCCGGGCAGGCTTGTGCATAGTGTGGTTCCCCGGTGCTTGGATAATCGGCGAGGAGTTTCATTTTCTCTCCACTGATATCAAATAGCTGTGCACTTTGTGTTAATTCAGGGCCGGTGGGCAGGTACCTGTCCTTTGTAATTTTATTATACGCGATCAGGTATTTACCATACGGTTTTTTGGTATCCCCACCCGGAATACATAAGTGGCCCGGAGAGTAGAAGGTAGGTTGCCTATCAATTACTTTTAAATCTTTCAGGCTCCATTTCACTACTTCAGAAGAAATAAACATGGTGGTATAGCCATTCCCTTTTCCATCAAATTCGGTATGCAATGGCCCGAGGCCGGGCTTCTTCACTTCCCCATGTAAAGCGGCTTCATACTTAATCACCGGTATGCCATCATAATCCCCGTCGAATGTTTTATTGCTAATCGCCTGTTGAATTTTTGAGAAAGAGAATACAGGAATCAACGCGGCTAATTTACCACTGCCCACAATATATTCCCCGGAGGGATCCACATCACAACCATGTGGGGATTTCGGGCAAGGAATCATGTACACAATATCCGGGAAATTTTTCACATCCAGTACCAGTGTTTTTGTTTCCATGTTACTTACGGATGAATGGGTGGAATCGTTATACATATTATGTGCATATTTTACATTCTGCACCTGGCCTTTTCCTTGTTTTACATACTCTTCGGCTTTTTTCCAGTTAACAGCCATAATAAAATCCTTATCCCGTTGAGAAGCATTTACTTCAAGTAAAGTATGTGCCTTTTCGGAGTTATAACAACTAAAGAAGAACCAACCACTGCTGGGGCCTTTACCGGAATGGCTCAGGTCAAAATCAATACCCGGCAATAATAATTGAAACGCGATTTTCATTTCCCCGGATTTCGGATCTACACTTATGAAACTTACGGTGCCTTTAAAATTTTCCTTATATGTATTAATAGGCACATCCCCATTTTCGTTATCCATGGGAACACTAAAACGGGTACCGGCTACTACATATTCAGTATTTTCTGTAATGAACGGAGAAGAGTGGTTCCCGGCGCTATTCGGAATTTCCAGGATCTCTACTGTCCGGAAAGTCTTTAAATCAATACGGCCGATACGTGGAGTATTATTAGCATTGGCAAATAACCATCTGCCATCAATTTCCCCATTTGTTTGTGACAGTTCCAGGTGGTGCTGATCATCCCAGGGGATTTCACCTTGTGAAGTATTCAGCATGGGCTTTGTATTTTCGTTGTAACCATAGCCAGTTTCAGGGTCAACTGAAAACACCGGAATTTCACGTAATAAACGGCCGGAAGGAAGACCATAAACGGTAACCTGTCCGCTAAATCCACCGGAAACAAAGTTGTACAATTCATCATATTTACCCGGTGGCACATATACGCGTGCCGCAGCATCTCCGGAAGTAGCGCTTTCCGCATTTTTTGGTTTACACCCTGTATTACCAATCAGAATTACTGACGCTACAAATGATAATACCGGCAGGAGCTTCTTTCTCATTGTATTTTTTTTTGTTTAAAATTTTGAAATATGAATAGTTGATAGATCCTTTGCTAGTAAAAGTAGAGACAAGACTCTCTCATACCTGCTTGTTTTAGTAATCTAAATGTAACAACCAGGTACCTATTCTACTTTTATAAACTCATGTTATTTTACGCCATCATTTTTCCGCATAAACTCCAGTAAAGCCCGGGCATCATCATCACTCAGGTTTTGATTCGGCATACGCACCATACAAATTTCCAGCATGGCTTGTGCTTTCGGGTCTTTATCCAGCATGGCATCTGTATTTGTTATAAAATTGAGGATCCAGGCAGGTTGATGACGGGTAGTTACGCCTTTCCAACCTGGGCCAACCAATTTCTCATCTGTCATCTTATGACAGGATTCACATTTTAATTCAGCAATCTTCTGCCCTTTATCTGCCAAAGCAGCATCCAGGTGATCCGGCAAGGTTACATCAGAGAACTTTCCTTCTCCCCTGTTGGGATCATAGGATGGGTTTCCATTGTCTGTAGTGCTTGCAGCAGGTTCATCGGCGGCTGGTGTATCCACTGCCGGGGGGTTGTCTTGGTTCCCGCATGCGACAAAGAATGCAGCAAGTGCAAATAAGATCGTGAGTTTTTTCATACAAAAATTTTAATGTGTTAAACAATGCAAGAGTAGCTAAGATCGGCTTTTTTTTTCATGATGCATATCATAAACTTAAGATTTTTTTGCTGATTCCAGTCATATTGCTTTTTTCCCAAAAATTATTCTTTTGTGGCCTGTTTCCTGATTTTATTAATTTTATATAAGCTATGGACGAATTTAAAACCAGAAAATGGCTGCAAGTGGCACTGATCAACTTTTGCATCGTGGCTTTAGCCGGTGTCACGTTGCGGTACAAGATTAATTTTGCCCTACCAATAGTTAATCAAAAATATCTATTGCATGCCCATTCCCATTTTGCTTTTGTTGGCTGGGTCTCTACAGCTTTAATGGCGCTTTTGGTCAATTACCTGGAGCGAAATGTCATTTATACCAATTACAAAAAATATAACCGGCTTCTTCTTATTAATTGCCTGGTTGCTTATGGCATGTTTATTTCTTTTGTCCTGTGGGGGTATGCTGCTATCGCCATCGTTTTTTCCACCCTGAGCATTTTTGTTTCCTATGTGTTTATTTATTTTTTCTGGCGTGACCTGCGAAACGTAACTGATAAATCGTATGCCGTTACCTGGTTCAAAATGGCCCTTGCCCTTTGGGGCGTATCGTCTTTAGGAGCCTTTACCCTGGCATACCTGATGGCTACCCATAATGCTATCCAGGAATATTATTTTGCCGCCATTTATTTCTTCCTGCATTTTCAATATAATGGCTGGTTTCTTTTTGTCTGTTTTGGCTTGCTTTTTTTCCATTTGTATCGGACCGGTATGCCACAGGCCGTGGCTATCAATAAAAAATTATTTCTTATTATGGCAATAACCGTAGCGCCTTCTTATTTAATGTCATTGCTTTGGTTACGTCTCCCGCTTTACCTGCGCTATATTGCCGATATATCAGGCCTGTTGCAATTACTCGTACTGTTTTACTTCATTAAATTACTGCCCGCCGTACATAAATATATTCCTCATTCCTTTACCAAAACGACCCGGTCTTTATGGGTACTGGCAACCATTTCATTTATTATCAAAGTGATTCTGCAAATGCTTTCAGTGGTTCCCTTTCTGAGCCATTATGCCTTTGCCTTCCGGCCTATTGTAATCGGTTACCTGCATTTATCCTTCTTGTGTATCATTTCGTTTTTCATCATTGGTTACATCAATGAATATTTAAATACCCGGGAGCGTCATATTTCCCTGCTTGGCATTATTTTATTCATCATTGGTGTAATAGCACAGGAATTGATCTTAATGATGCAGGGCCTGGAAGTATTTCAAATGGAGCCATTACCTTACGCCAATATCCTACTGTTTTATTGTGCTATCCTGATGGCGCTGGGTATCATGCGGGTAGCGGCAAAAATGAATATTCCTCATACCCATCATCCTCCTGCAGCCCTGGCTGATCCATCTGATTAAAATCATAAATCACCCTGTTTTGCCTCATTGTTTTTTTTTGTTGCAAAAATCAATTTTGAAGCAACCTCGGCTATAGTTTTAGTATAACTTAAAATCTGGCCAGACAATCATATATGAAACCGGCAATTTTACACCATCTCGAACAGGAAGTTCATGCCTGGCAAAGAAGTCTTGAATTTTTCAAACAGGAAAATACCATGCTTAAATACCGCCTGAGCGAAATGGTTGATGAAACTGATAATGAAGCATTATTGAAATCAGCGGAAGTTTTTCAAAATGAATTTTTGAAAAATGATGAGTTGCTCGATCGTTTCTCTACATCATTACGCTCCTTCTCTGCCACACTAAATAACCAGGTGACCAAACAAAAAGCAGATATCATCCAGGAGCAAAACAGGCTGCGGAAAAATATCCACGAATTTGAAAAACAGTTTTTTGTAACAGCTACCGAATTCAATTCCCGTATGTTGCCCCTGTTCTGATCAATTTACCATTTGCCGTAACTTTTGCAAATCAAGAATCTTAATAGTACCCGGGCCGGCCTCGATGAGGTGTTCATTTTTAAAGTCACTCAGGGTGCGGATCAGGGATTCTGTAGTGGTACCCGCAATATGTGCCAGGTCTTCCCGGGATATATGCATCGAAAAATCCACTGTACCTTCCTGTTTAAATTTTTCCTGTAAGGCCAGGATTGCATCGGCTACCCGTTTACGCAGGGAATTATATGCCAGGCCAATTAACTGTTCTTCTTTTTCATGTACATTATGTGCCAGTAAACGGATAAATTTTTGAGCTACATCTTTATTTTTATTTACCAGGAGTTCAAATTCTGCACGCCCAATAAAAGTAAGTTCTGTATCTTCCAACGTTTCTGCCGATTCCTGATACGGTTTATTTTCAAATAAAGCGTGGTACCCAAAAAACTCACCCGATCCATACAGCCCAACTGTCAATTCTTTGCCGAAATCATTGATCTTATACGTGCGGATTTTCCCGGAGATTATATAATACAGGCAATGTGGATGCTGGCTCTCCGCATAAATTCGCTGCTTCTTTTTATACGTATGTATTACATTGGTCTCGGCTAGTTCTTTTAAAGCTTCCTCACTGCGTACACTGTCAAAGAAAGTATTTAGCTGCTGCGTTGCTTCCAGCCTTTCCTCCACTCTCGCTTTTTTTCGTAACCGGCTTTCAATGGCATTCATGAGTTCTATATCGGTAAATGGCTTCGTAATATAATCATCGGCACCCATTTCCATGCCTTTACGAAAATCGCTTCGTTCCGTTTTTGCTGTCAGGAAAATGAAGGGTATATCTTTCAGGCTTTCATTTTTATTGAGTAAGTGCAATAGACCATAACCATCCAATACCGGCATCATAATATCGCAAATGATCAGGTGCGGATTATGCCGTAGGGCTTGTTCATATCCTTCCCGGCCGTTTTCTGCCGAAAAAACTTCATAGCCCGCTAAAGCTAAAAGCTCCACTGCATTTTCCCGTATTTCCGTATTATCTTCTACCAATAATATTTTAGTCATATCTTGAATGTTATATTGATCTCCGTGCCGGTATCCAGCGAACTTTGCAATTGTATATGCCCATGCATCATCTCCACGTATTTCGATACGATATGTAAACCCAGCCCGGTACCTGGGATATTGGCCACGTTCCTTGCCCGGAAAAATATTTCAAATAAATGTTCCTGATCTTTTTGGGAAATACCCATTCCTTCATCTTTAATGGTGAATAACACCCGGTCTTCCGTCACCAATGTGTGAATGTAAATTTTTTTCCCTTCAGGTGAAAATTTAGCAGCATTGGAAATAAGGTTAATGAGAATATTTTTAAACAACACTTCATCCAGGTTGACTATTTCAGAGCCGGTATGCGCATACGTTATACGCTGATCCTGTTTCAGGATATCAGCCAGTTCATTTACCTGTTGCTCTATCAATTCCTTTACATTGAATGGGGAAAAATGGGCTGTCAGTTTACCATCCTCAATTTTGCTTAATGATAAAAACTCATTGAGTATATTATTCAAATTGGTAACCGCAGATTTGATACGCTGAACATGTTTATCCCGGAATGCCTGTTCTTCTGTTAATTTATACTTAGATAATAAGGAAGCCGAAGATAAAATAGTACTCAGGGGTGTCCGGAATTCATGGGATGCCATAGACACAAAAGCACTTTTCATTTCTCCCAGGTCTTTTTCTTTATTCAATGCATGAAAGAGTTCATCTTTAGACACTTCGAGTTTATGTAATGCCTCTTGTAATTTAAGGGTTCGTTCATTTACCTTCCGTTCCAGTTCTTCATTATGCATTTCCATTTTCTGGTTCAGGGCTGCCAGTTCCTGGCGTTGTAACCTTAAGCGTTCTTCGGTTTCTTTTCTTTTAGATATATCACTGATAAAAGCAATGGAAAAAAGCTCATCTCCTTCGGAATAACTGCTCAGGCTGATTTCCAACGGTATTTCCGTGCCGTCCTTTTTCACACCAAATAAATCCCGCCCCATGCCCATGGGCCGGGTAGCCGGATGTGCATTGAAATGCCCACGCTCCTTCACATGTGTATGGTGAAAACGGGCCGGTAATAAAATCTCCATTTGTTTTCCAAAAATATCATCGGCCGCATAACCAAACATTTTCAACAAAAAATGATTGGCCAACTCAATGATGCCTTTTTTATTGATCATCAATATCCCTAAGGAAGCATTTTGAAAAACGGCTTCAAACTTTTCCTGCTCTTTTAATAATTTTTTGTCCATGAGTGGTTGCCGGCTTGTCATTTTCGATTTCCGGATAAATGAAAAAAAAACGGTTGCAAACTAAAACAAAACAGGCTATAAATCAATTTAAAGAAAACCGAAAAAAAATGGGCACATGGTCCGAAATTTTCCAGGCGGCTTCCAGGCTGGGAAACATCTTGTGAAAATAAAATGCCCAGGCGGTATCCATCCGGATTTGAGCGGGCCTATAAAAAAAATTATCATACGCCGATGCCAGGCAATCCGGCTCGCTGCACTGTTTTTGCAAGGTAGTCCGCTGGTTGGAAAATGCTGCCTTGTAGCCCAGGGATTTTAATGGATTAAAAACCGTATGTGTCTGCGGGCAATTAAAATCACCTAAGAAGATCAACGGGTAACGGGTATATTCCGGGACAAGATATTTCAAAAATTTAATTTCCCGTTCCGGTTGCTTTGCTTTGGTTATAGCATGATAATTTACCAATGTAAAATGTTGCCCCCCCGATTCAAATGTTGCCAAATAAGGTTCCCGGTCAATTTCCAGTTGATATTTTTGTTCCAACCAGGCACTCCCTGAAAGCTGTACTTTCGTTTTCTTCCAGATATATGCATAGCGTTCTGCTTTATAGGAGCTGCTGGTTGTAATGGCACTTACTGAATATGCCCACACGTTTTTTTCTTTGTTTAAAATAGCAACGAGGTTTGCTACAGTTGACTTGCCGCCATTTCGGGCGACTACTTCTTGTATGGCTACGATATCTGCGGTTGCAATCGTATGAGCAATATATTGCAGCGTAGCAACGGATTTCGATGAGCCAAAATCCCGCAGGTTCCAGGAACAAATAAGCAGGGCATCGGGCCTGGCGATATTATCTCCTGTTTTATAAATAGCATCCAATGGCCTGGAATGAACCGAATAACACAGCAGGCAAAGCAAAACCACTAACCTTAATGGCAGTGATTTCCTTATTTGTTTTTTATAAAAAATGAAAAGCGAATTATGTTTGTGCAAAATTCCTACTTTTAATGGCTCAATGGTTTACCCGGGACCTTCAATATAAATTTTATTCCATGCGAAGATACCTCGTCTTAGTCATTTCCTTTTTCCTGGTATTTGCCTGCAAAGAACATGCACCTGATCTTTCCGGCGAGGCGAAAGTTACTATCGAAACTTTTGAACAGGCTTTCCAGGAGCTGCAATTGCCTTTACGTATTTATGATACCAGTTTGGAAAAATTAGGTGATACCTCCACGATCAGTTATACAGCGATGACCGGTATTTTACCGGATTCGGTTTTGCAGCAGATCAAAAAAACGAAAGAACAAAAAGTTTCTTTTCATGCTATTGGGAAAAAAGTTACCTCAACCCTTTCATATTATCTTTTACAAATGCATAAAGAAAAGAACAGCTTTTTAGTTGTCCTGGTTTTTACAATAGAAAATAAATTTGCTACGTACAAAGAACTCCTGCAGAAAAAAAACACCGATGGGTATGCGCATAATGTTTATATCACTACCGAGCCGGCATTTATCATCAGCCGGGAAAAAACCGGGAAAAATAACAGTAATCTCTATAGCCGGAACAGTTATGCCTATTCTGCCGCTTCAAAGGCTTTTATCCTGGTCATGAAAGACAGCAATGAAACCCCCGAAAGCCAGGCAGTGATTGATCCCATTGATACACTCCCTCAAAAAAATAAATACAGCGGCAACTACGTCGAAAACAGCAGGAATTTTATTTCAGTAAGGGATGGCAAAGATGCGAACACGTATCAGTTTTTTATTCATTTCGAAAAAAATAACGGGGATTGTACCGGTGAATTAAAAGGTATTATGAAGATTATTGGGGAGCAGCATGCCGTGTACCAGGAAAATAATGATGCCTGTGTTATTGATTTTCGTTTTGAAGGCCGGGAAGTAGTAGTGAAAGAAAGAGGGAATTGCGGGAACCATCGCGGCATCAAATGTTTTTTTGATGATACGTATACCAGAAAAAAATCTTAGCACAACAATTTTCGCTTCTTCTGCGTTACAAAAACACTGCAATTTTTATACAATTTATACACCTTATCACAAATAAAGCAGCTTGATTTTCCTTTATTCCATTTATCCATTAAATTGCGCCGCATTTAAAAATAATCACATCAATGAATTTTAGACAGTTTGAGGTACCGTATCCTATTGATGAGCGGTACCAAAAGAAGGTAGCTTATTTCTCCATGGAGTTTGCGGTGCATCAACCCCTGAAAATATATAGTGGCGGCCTGGGTTTTTTGTCTGGTTCGCACATGCGGAGTGCTTATGAGCTTCGCCAAAATTTAATAGGTATCGGTATTTTATGGAAATATGGATATTATGATCAAACCCGCAACCAGGACCAAACGATGCGGGTGACATGGATGGAAAAAAATTACAGCTTTTTAGAAGATACCGGCATCAAATTTCAATTAACCATTCATGATCATCCGGTATGGGTAAAAGCTTTTTACCTACCCCCCGAAACATTTAAATCAGCACCCATTTTTTTATTGTCCACTGATTTACCGGAGAATGATTATGTTTCACAAACTATCACGCATCATTTATATGATGCCAATGTAGCGAGTAAAGTGGCCCAGTTTATCCTGCTGGGTGCCGGTGGAGCCAAATTGATTGACGAGCTGGGCTTCCATCCCGACCTATATCATCTCAATGAAGCGCATGGCATTTCGGCTGCTTTTTATTTATATAACAAATACAAAGACATACAGCAAGTACGGGAAAAGCTGGTCTTTACCACGCATACTCCTGAAGAAGCCGGTAATGAAAAACATGATATTTTCTTATGCCATAAAATGAGCTATTTCTGTGGGCTTTCTATCGAGGAAGTAAAAGACCTGACCGGAAATTATGATGACCTGTTCAATCATTCGCTTGCCGCATTGCGATTTGCGAAACTGGCCAATGGTGTTTCAAAATTGCATGGCCATGTATCCCGTGACATGTGGGGGAAATATGAAAATATCTGCCCGATCATTTCAATTACCAATGCACAAAATTACCGGTACTGGTCAGACAAACAATTGTATCATTACCTCGAAGAAGGCAATGACCTGCTCTTTGAAGACCGGAAGAAACATTTAAAGAAAAGAGCTTTTGAGTTGGTTGCTGATCAAACAGGAAAAATCTTTGATCCCAATATACTAACAATCGTTTGGGCACGCAGGCTGGCAGGATATAAACGTGCCGACCTGTTGACACAAAGTGAAAGTGATTTTCATCATCTCCTGACAAATGCAAAATACCCGGTACAAATCATTTGGGCAGGCAAACCGTATCCGGCAGATTATCCAGCCATCACGCAATTTGATAGCCTGGTACACCTGAGTAAGAAATACAAAAATATGGCTGTGATGGTGGGTTATGAATTAGCATTAAGCAAGCGCCTGAAACAGGCAGCTGATGTGTGGCTGAATAATCCACGGGTACCACGTGAAGCTTCCGGTACCAGCGGTATGACGGCTGCCATGAATGGGGCTGTAAATTTTTCCACCGATGACGGCTGGATCCCGGAATTTATAAATAATGGTAATAATGGGTTTGTGGTACCACAAGCAGATTATGGAAACATGACGGTGCACGATCAGGACCAATATGACCTGGAGCAATTGTACACTATTTTAACGGAAAAGATCATTCCGCTTTATTACGAGCAAAGAGATACCTGGCGGCAAATAACAAAAAATGGTATGCGGGATGTGCGCTTCCAGTTTGACAGCAATCGCATGGCAGCAGAATATTATGAATTGCTTTATAATGCCAATGTGTAAATTTGCCGGAAGAACAAATGAATAAATGAGAAGGTCATGAACCGGATGGATAAGATAAAAGCAATGTTGGTGGAGAACCCGAGAGATAATTTCCTGCGGCATGCGTTGGCGCTCGAATATATCAAAGAAGGACAGGATGCAGAAGCCCGGGTATTATTTGAAGAAATTTTGGAACATTCACCGGAATATACCGGTTCATATTATCACCTGGCCAAATTGCTCGAGCGAATGGATGAAACGGACCTGGCAGTACAATGGTATAAGAAAGGCCTGGAAGCCACCCGGCATGCAGGAGATATTCATGCTTATAATGAATTACAGGCTGCTTATGAAGACCTGGTTTATTAAATGGTATAACTAAATATATATTAGCGGAAATAGCTCAGTTGGTAGAGCATCAGTTTCCCAAACTGAAGGCCGCGGGTTCGAGTCCCGTTTTCCGCTCCCCTTTCTCCTGCTCTATTTTTCCTGGAAGAAACCTTCCATTTTGCTGGCAGCGATTATGTATTTTTGCCCTTTCATTACAACTATATATGAGCGAAGAAAAGTCACTGAATTTTATAGAAGAAATTATTGAAGCAGACCTGGCTGCCGGCAAATGTGCAGCTATCCATACCCGCTTTCCACCTGAACCCAATGGATATTTGCATATTGGCCATGCCAAAAGTATTTCACTGAATTTCGGCCTGGCCCAAAAATATAAGGGCAAAACCAATCTTCGTTTTGATGATACCAATCCCTCCAAGGAAGAAACTGAATATGTGGACAGCATTAAAGCAGATGTAAAATGGCTGGGTTATACCTGGGATCATGAGTTTTATGCCAGTGATTATTTTGAACAACTGTATCAATTTGCTGAAAAGCTGATACAAAAAAACCTTGCTTATGTTGATGACAGCGATTCAGAAACCATAGCCCGTGAAAAAGGAACACCTACAACACCCGGTGTAGCGGGAAAATACAGGAACCGTTCCATCGAAGAAAACCTGGAGTTATTTCGTGCTATGCGTGCCGGGAAATATGCCGACGGAGAAAAAGTATTGCGTGCAAAAATAGATATGGCCGCACCCAATATGCACATGCGAGATCCGGTGATGTACCGCATAAAACATACCGCGCATCACCGTACCGGAAATGACTGGTGCATTTATCCCATGTATGATTTTGCACATGGTCAATCAGATTCCATTGAACAGATCACCCATTCAATCTGTACCCTGGAGTTTGTACCTCACCGTGAATTGTATGACTGGTATATAGCCAACCTGGATATTTTTCCATCCAAGCAATATGAGTTTGCCCGTTTGAACATGAGTTATACAGTTATGAGCAAACGGAAATTATTACAGCTTGTACAGGAAAATCATGTCAGCGGCTGGGATGATCCCCGAATGCCCACCATCAGTGCATTCCGCCGCAGAGGTTTTACCCCGGAAAGTATTCGTGATTTTTGTGATCGAATTGGTGTTGCCAAAAGGGAAAACCTGATAGATTTTGGTTTGCTGGAATTTTGTGTACGTGAGCATCTCAATAAAATAGCACAAAGAAGAATGGTCATTTTCAAGCCATTGAAAATAATAATTACCAACCTCGAACCGGGTAAAATTGACTATGTACAAAGTGAAAATAATCCGGAGGATTCCGCAGATGGCGTACGTTCTCTGCCATTCACCAATGAATTGTTTATTGAAGCGGATGATTTTCTCGAAGACCCTCCTAAAAAATATTTCCGGCTCTCACCAGGAAAAATGGTCCGACTGAAAAGTGCGTTCATTATTCAATGTGATGAAGTGATCAAAGATGAAAACGGGCATATAAAAGAATTGCATTGCCACTATATTCCTGAAAGCCGGAGTGGCCACGACACATCCAATATCCAGGTCAAAGGAACCCTGCATTGGGTGAGTGCATCACATGCAGTACCGGTAGAACTACGGATCTATGACCGCTTATTCACCGAAGAAGAACCGTTGAAAATGCCTGGTGACTTCCTGGAATATATCAATCCGCAATCCCTGCAAATAATTGAAAAAGCCTATGCAGAACCTGCATTACAGCAGGCATCTGCTTCAGACAGGTTCCAATTTGTCCGCAAAGGATATTTCTGCCTGGATAAGGACAGCACCGCAGGTAAACTTGTTTTTAACCAGACCGTAGGTCTCAAAGATTCCTGGGCAAAAGAATTGAAAAAGAAATAAATAATCCTCATGCCTATCCTGGAAAAATTTATACTCCATTGGAAAAAAAATTTTTCCCCGCTGCTACCACCTGATACATCTGTATTACTCGCCGTTAGTGGCGGCCTGGATAGTGTCGTGATGACAGATCTTTTTGTACAAGCAAAGATCCCGGTAACCATAGCACATGTAAATTTCCAGTTGCGGGGAGATGAAAGCATACGCGATGAAAAATTTGTAGAAGCACTGGGCGCTTTTTACCAGGTTCCGGTTTTAACCAAAATAGTTGAAACACAGGCATTCGCCACGGAACATAAATGCTCAATCCAGGAAGCTGCCCGCACATTACGCTATCAATGGTTTCATGAACTGCTTTCACCGGCAAAAGGACCGGCACTGATCGCAACGGCACATCATGCCAATGATTCCCTGGAAACATTGTTGCTAAATTTTTTCCGTGGCACAGGCATTGCCGGGTTACACGGTATTTTACCCATCCAGGGAAAAATAATCCGGCCCTTGTTGTTTGCCCGAAAAGAAGAATTAACCTATTATGCCATAGAAAAAAATCTTTCCTGGGTGGAAGATTCATCCAATGAATCGGATAAATACACCAGGAATTATTTTCGACATCAATTGCTCCCTTCCCTGGAAAAAATTTTCCCTGCCGTACAGGATAATTTATTGGAAAATATTTCCCGCCTGCGGGAAGTAGAACAATTGTACCAGGAAGCTATAAAGAACTATAAAAAAAAGTTGCTTAAAAAAGCGGGAACGCACTGGGTATTATCTATCCTACAATTAAAAAAAACAAATGCGCTCCCTACCATTTTATGGGAAATCCTGCAACCATTCCATTTTACAGCTGGCCAGCTCCCTTCCATCATCCAACTACTGGATGCACAAAACGGTGCATTGGTGCTCTCCGATACCCATCGTATTATAAAAGACAGGAAGCTATTGCTAATTGCTCCTATCGCAACAACAACCACTCACCTGCATCTCCTTCCGGAAGGAACAAAACAGGTAACCACCCCATTCGGTGATTTACAAATAGAACAAATAAACAGCCCCCATTTCACACTATCCCAATCGCCTCTGATAGCAACTATTGATGTTTCTAAAATAGTTTATCCGTTAAAATTACGGCCATGGAAAACCGGCGATTACTTTTATCCACTGGGCATGCAAAAAAAGAAAAAGGTCGCCCGCTTTTTAATGGATCAGAAACTTTCCAAAATAGATAAAGAAAAATTACTGCTGCTTGAAAATGGTGACCAACGGATTATTTGGGTAGTAGGCAAACGCATCGATGACCGTTTTAAAATAACCAACCATACAAAATCGATCCTGCGTATTGAATGGAAAGAGCAGCAATAATAAAAGGTACCAAAATGGCTTTTTCGTATCTCTTTAGAAAATGAAAGCTGGAAAGTAGCTTACGGCTCTTTTACAAATACATCATATCCCCAGGCATTGAGATAAAATGAAGCACCAAAATCTTTTTCTTCCCCTGAAAAAAATGATTTGAAAATGCCGGAACGCTTTTCATCTTTTATTTGAAAAGGTATTGGGCCGGAAGAGCTAAGATTAAGTATTATTAAGACTTCTTCTTTTTTATGTACAAGCAAATACGCAAAGACCTGTTCTGGTGCTGTTGTTTCAGGAAAAATAATTTTTGTACCGGGATGCACACATTTCGTCTGTTTTCGCAAATGAAGGAGTGTTGTATAAAAATGTTCCATCAACAATGATGCTGGCCAATCAATAGAATCTTTTTCAAAAAATTTCAACCGGTGTTGCAATGGAATTTCCTGGCCACTGTATAAAAGGAACATGCCCGGCCAGGTAGCGGCAAGTACTGCAAAGGCTTTTAGTGCAGTGCCATACTTTTCCTGGTCTGTACCATTCCAGCTATTTTCATCATGGTTGCTGGTAAATAACATATAACGGCCATTATGTAAAGCATAAGCCTGCATCAATTGACGCAAATCCTGTAGTCCATTTTTTTCCTTTGCCACACTTTCTGATAAATGCATCCATTGCCAGCCATATTCCGTATCAAAGACCTGGAAATAATTTTCATCCTCGCATTCAGCCAGCCAGTATAAAGGCTTTAGTTGATCGCAGGACTGCCGGGCTTGTTGCCAAAAATCCAGCGGAACTAAATGGGCCATATCGCAGCGAAAGCCATCTATAGCACAGGTTTCAATCCAAAATTGCATGGACCGGATCATCGCATCATAGAGATCCCGATTAGTATAATCCAGGCCGATAACATCTTCCCACCCATTCTTTTCCGTGAAATTTCCGCTGGCATCTTTCAAATAAAAAGCCGGGTTTTCTTTTGTCCATTCATGGTCCCATCCCGTATGATTGGCTACCCAATCGATAATCACTTTCATACCTAATGCATGAATCGCATGGACCAGTGTTGTAAAATCTTCTACAGTTCCAAACTCAGGATTTGTATCTACATAACTACTGCAGGCATAATAACTACCTAAGCTACCTTGTCTTTTTTCTTTGCTGATAGGTGTTATGGGCATAAACCACAGGATATCTACACCCATTTTTTTCAACCGGGGCAAATGAGGTGCAAAAGCCCGGAAAGTGCCTTCCACTGTGTATTGCCGGATATTTACTTCATAAATAGTAGCGCCCTTGCTCCAGCTTACCTGTGTAAAATGTTGCGACATGCAAAATGAATTTCAGCAAAGAAATGGTATTATTGTAATCAATAGATGAGTAATCAAATTTTACCCCGTAAAATCAGTTTGTTCCAGGCAACCGCTATCAATATGATAGACATGGTGGGTATTGGCCCTTTTATCGTCTTAGGAATTGTGGCGAATACAATGGGCGGACCCTGGTTTTTATATGCCTGGATAGTGGGTGCCCTGCTCTCGTTTGCCGATGCGACTATCTGGAGTGAATTAGGTGCAACCTTTCCAAAAGCCGGTGGCAGTTATAATTTTTTAAAAGAAGGATACGGACCTAAATGGGGCAGCCTGATGAGTTTTCTATTTGTCTGGCAAACGATGATCCAGGCCCCGTTGGTGATTGCGTCGGCAGCGATTGGCTTTTCGCAATATGCCGGATATATTACGGAATTGAGTGTGGCTGAACATAAAATGATCAGTGGTGCCGTAGTGATATTGATCGTTTTTTTATTGTACCGCAATATCGAAACGATCGGGAAAATCAGCGTGATGCTTTGGGTAGGTGTCTTGCTAACGATGGCATGTGTTATCGGTGGCGGTTTTTATAATGGTAATTTCCTGGGCCCTATTCAGCATATTAATGATGGCCTCACAGTAAATATGGTTTTTGTAACAGCGCTGGCAGCAGCCAGTGTAAAAACGATTTATAGTTTCCTGGGTTATTATAATGTTTGCCATATCGGCGGTGAAATTGTCAACCCGCAAAAGAATATTCCACGCAGCATTTATATTTCTATTACCGGTATCGCAGTACTTTACTTATTGATGAATATCAGTGTGGCTTCCGTTTTGCCGGCAGACGTTTTGCAACATAGTGAATTTGCTGTAAGTGATTTTATGGAAACCCTTGCCGGTCGCGGTGCTGCTACTGTTATTACGGTGCTGATCTTGTGGGTAGCATTCGCTTCTGTTTTTTCTGCCACGCTGGGCTATAGCCGTATTCCTTATGCAGCGGCCCAGGATGGCGCTTTTTTCGCTGTTTTTGGGAAGCTGCACCCGACAAAAAATTTCCCTTACATTTCTCTCTTATTCCTGGGTGCAGTAGCTTTTGTTTTTAGTTTGCTATTTCGCATGTCAGATGTGATCGATGCGATATTGGCTATGCGTATTCTTATACAATTTGTGGGACAGGGATTGGGTTTATTTTTATTGGCCAGGAGAAAAGGACGGAAATTTATTTCCTGGAGAATGCCCTTCTTTCCTATACCTGCTGTTTTTGCAATACTGATCTGGCTCACATTATTTTTTGCAACGGGATGGAAAATGGTTTTATCCGGCCTGGCTGTTATAGCTGCTGGTAGTATAGCTTATTTAATAAAAGCCAAACTTCGACAGGAATGGCCTTTTACTTCTTCCGGGGTTACACCATAAGAATATGCAATACGAGTACACTCAGTACTGATTCAATTACCCATACCGGTAATTTCCGGCTCCGGCTAAATATCTTTCTTAGTAATAAATCCAGGAAAATGGTGTTTAAAATCAGAAATGGGTAAATCAACCAGGTTTCCCATGTATTGAAAATATCCATTTTTTTATGGAGCAACATATAGGGAAAAAGGCCAATCAAAAAGATAAATAAAAATGTAAAAGGTGAAATAAAGCCGAGGTATTTTGAAAAGAGCCGGGAACTGTTTTCATGGATATTATCCAGCTTTTCGGAAGCCTGTAAAGAAAGAGGCTGTGTGTATTTATATTTTAGAAACATAAGATGTTTTTTTTAAAACATAAAAGTAGAAAGCCTGCTGTTAAGGATTCGCCACTGCTTTGTTAAGGGTTGTTCAAATAGATTTTGTTTAACAGTGTGAGCAAAAAAAAAACTTCCCGCAGGAAGTTTTGTCTAAGAAATGCTTGTTGTGTTATTCTGGCAAAATAATCAACGGTTTGCCTCCTTCAATATCTACCAGTTCCAGGTCAAATGTGAGGTCTTTGCCGGCAAGGGGGTGATTGGCGTCCAGTACAACCACATCCTCTTTCACTTCCGTAATTACCACCGGGAAAGCCTGGCCTTGCTGGTTGCTCATATTTAACGTCATGCCTACTTCGGGTTTAAGGTCTTCCGGGAAACGATCTTTGGGATATTCCAGGATCATCTCTTTCAGTGTGGGGCCATAAGCTTCATGTGAAGGGATACGAATGGTTTTCTTCTCCCCCTTTTTCATTCCGGTAACGCCTGCATCAAAACCCGGGATGACCATACCACTACCCACTTCAAACGAAAGAGGTTCCCTGCCTTCTGATGAATCGAATGTGGTGCCATCATCTAATTTTCCGTGATAATGCACTTTTACTTTGTCGCCCTTTTTAACTTCCATTGTGCTGTTTTTTTGTTTAAAAATTGAATCCTTTGTTTTACTTTTTCCTATTCATTTAATTCAGGTAATAAGCTATAATAAAGGATAAGCGGTGCAAGATAGGCAAAGCCATTAAACATTCCGGGCTTTTCACCTTAAATTTCTGATAAGATGGTGATATGATGGTATCAGTTTATATTGGTAAGAACTTCCAAATAATCGCCTTTTATTTGCAAACTAATTTTACGATGCCGGGAATACATTGTTTTTTTGCAGCATGACCAATGCATCGAAACCAATCTGGCCACCCCGGATTATCTTTATGGGCACCCCTGATTTTGCAGTAGCCTCTCTTGAAATGTTGTGTGCCAGAGGGTTTCGCCCGGTCGCTGTCATTACCGCTCCCGATAAACCGGCCGGCCGGGGTATGCAATTACAAAAAAGCCCGGTCAAGCTATGTGCTGAAAAGGAACATATACCTGTATTACAACCCACAAACCTGAAGAGCCCTGAATTCCTCAACGAATTGAAAACCTACCAGGCCGATCTCCAGGTGGTTGTGGCATTTCGTATGCTCCCGGAAGTAGTTTGGAATATGCCGCCCAAAGGTACTATCAATGTACATGCTTCTCTTCTTCCACAATATCGGGGTGCAGCTCCTATTCATCATGCAATTATGCAAGGGGAGAAAGAAACAGGTGTGACCATTTTCAAATTGAAACATGCTATAGACACCGGAAATATTCTTGCACAGGAAAAAACGAATATCACCGCAGACGAAACAGCCGGTGAATTATATGACCGGTTAAAAATCCTGGGTGCCCGATTGCTTGTAAAAACTATACATAATATGCAATTGTATGAATTAACAGGATTGCCGCAGGATTTCGCCGATGACTATCCATTGCTCAAAACCGCGCCCAAGATTTTTAAAGAAGATTGTGCCATTAACTGGCACTTACCGGTAAAGCAGGTTTATAATTTTATTCGTGGCCTGAGCCCGCACCCTGCCGCACATACATCATTACAAGGGAAAAACATTAAAATTTTTTCTTCTTTAAAAGAAGAGCGGGAGCACCAGGAAATGCCCGGCAATGTAGCTACCGATGGCAAAACTTTTTTACGATTTGCCTGCCCGGATGGCTTTATTTACATTACTTCTTTACAAGCCGAGGGGAAAAAAAGATTGCCTATAGAAGAATTTTTAAAAGGCTTCCGGGTGAAATAAATTTTACCGGGCAAAATATAAAAACGCAATAATGCCGTTGAATGATTATACAACTCGGGGTTATAAAAAATATTTGAACACATCTTTTGCCAGGTGCATCTTTGAAGTCAAAAAATTAACGGGTACCACTGTATGTGCTACCCGATATTCGATATTGTTAGAAGTTAGAAACGATGTTACAATCGTTAATTGGCTATGCGTTCAAAAAGCATTCAGTATAAAAGGCCTTATTCAAAATAGGTTATGGCCAGAGCAAACTGTGTATCTGTAATTCCCAACGCTTTGGCAGCCGTATCACTGATCCGGAAATCAAGCCCTTCATTTGGAGTAATTGCATCAAGCCTCCAGAGGACTTTTGCATAAATGCTTTCCCCGGCAGATGAAGTTATTTTCACTATTGTTCCAGCCGGTAAATTATTCATTAAAATATAGTTCCCGGGAGAAGAAGTGGTTACTTTGGCTTCAAAGGTGCGGGCATTACCACTCAGGACATGCAAATTTTTTCCTGCACCATTTTTGAAAAATAATTCTTCCAGCGTCAGTGGTTTGGCAGGCTCAATAGGAGCAGCCGCCATAATGGTATCCGGGGCCAGTTTCTGCACCATTGTATCTACTGCTACATACGTTATAGTAGTGGCAGCCGTATCTGCCTGCTTAGTCGGATCTTCTACTTTCGGCGGTGTTTGCACCTGTTCAGTTGGAGGAATATCATCTGCTTCAAAACCAATGATCAGCCGCTTCCCATCTACGATCACATCCGATGAAAGTTTATTCCAGCTTTTGAGCTGGGCTACACTACTGCCGTATTTTTTACTGAGGCCATATAAAGTTTCCCCACTTTTTACGGTATGATAAATGGGATGGGTAGTGATAACTACATTTTCCGTTTCATCCGGTGTCGTTTGCACAACCGGTTTGGCACTCGGCACTTTGATTTTTTGCCCTATTTTCAAAATGCTTTTTGAATTCAGGTTATTAATCTTCATCAGTTCTGCTGTCGTTGTATGAAATTTCTTCGCAATGGCTGAAAGTGTTTCGCCTTTTACCACCACATGGGTTGTATAAGCCTGTTGTGCATACACAGGCATCTTCAGCATAAAACAAGAAAAACAAAACAAAACCAGGAAAAATTTAATTTTTTGCATACATACCATTTAGCTGGTCCGAACTGAAACGTGATTCTAATGCTGATATTTCAATTATCGCATTAAGGTTTTTGTAAAAAATAATCAAAACGCTTAGCGCCTACTTCTGCCATATCCGGGATATCGTTTCTTTTGTACATCCCTTCATCCAGTTTTTTCTTCGTCTCACTGAATGCCTGTAAAGTAGTTTCAATATCTTCTTCTGTATGGGTTGCTGTTGGAATCAGGCGATAAATAATATGGCCTTTTGGTATTACCGGGTACACTACTATGGAGCAAAAAATGCCATAGTTTTCGCGTAGATCCATCACCATGGCAGTTGCTTCTTCCACCCCGCCTTTCATATAAACCGGTGTTACCACAGAATTGGTTTTGCCTATATCGAATCCTTTTTCTTTCAGGCCCTGTTGCAGGCGGAGAGCATTATGCCAAAGCTTGTCTTTCATTTCCGGGCGGTTGCGTAACAATTCGAGGCGTTTGAGATTGCCAATAACGATGGGTAAAGGCAGGCTCTTCGCAAAAATTTGTGAACGGGAATTATACCGAATATAACTTATGATATCTTTTTTCCCGGCCATAAATGCCCCAATCGATGCCATGGATTTTGCAAAAGTGGAGAAATACAAATCGATCTCATCCTGGCAGCCCTGGAGTTCACCGGCTCCGGCACCAGTCTTACCCAAGGTACCAAATCCATGTGCATCATCTACCAGTAAACGGAAATTGTATTTTGGACGTAAGGCACAAATTTCTTTTAATTTTCCCTGGTCACCGGCCATACCAAATACTCCTTCCGTGATTACGAGGATGCCGCCGGATTTCTGTTTTTCCAATAATGAAGTAGCCCGTTCCAGTTGTTTTTCGCAATCAGCCACATCATTATGCTTAAACACAAACCGTTTACCCGGGTGCATCCGCAGGCCATCAATAATACAGGCATGACTTTCTGCATCATATACAATGATATCATGCCTGTCGCAAATACAATCAATAGCGCTCATGATGCCCTGGTAACCATAATTGAATAACACACAACTTTCTTTATTTTCAAAAGCCGCCAACTCTTGTTCGAGTTGTTCATGGTAATTTGTATTACCACTCATCATCCTGGATCCCATAGGTGCTGCCAGGCCATATGCTTTGGTTGCTTCTGTATCTACCTGGCGGATTACCGGATCATTGGCCAGGCCCAGGTAGTTATTCAAACTCCAAACAATCATATCTTTTCCCCGGAATTTCATACGGCTGCTGATTTCCCCATCTAGTTTTGGAAAGGTAAAATATCCATGTGCACGGTCGCGGTGCATACCAATCGGGCCTCTGTTGGCTACCAGCTTTTCGAATAAATCTCTCATATAAATTTGATTTGATAAATGAATAATTCTATTGATTGTAAGTACATTTTCCCTTTATTTAAAGAAAAAAAGAAATGGATTTTCTTTAAAATTTCCGCAAAGGTAGTAGAATTAAGCTTTTCTTTTGCAAGCGTATCATGGAAACGTCTTTTATCAACATAATTTTCCGTGGCCGTTCAAATCCTTTCCAGATTATTATTTTTGCTAAAAACAACAAAAAATGATCGGCATACGTAAATTATTTGTTCTCTTATTCCTGCCTGCTATTACCTTTTCCCAGGTAAATTCCAACGCATTAAATGTACCGGCCCGGCCAAAACTGGTGGTAGGCTTGGTCATCGACCAGATGCGCTGGGATTATTTATACCGCTATTATGACCTGTATGGCAATGATGGTTTTAAAAGATTATTAAAGGATGGATTTTCCTGTGAAAATACCTTCATCAACTACCTGCCTTCCTATACAGCCGTAGGCCACTCCTGTATTTTTACAGGATCGGTACCATCCATCAATGGTATAGCCGGAAATGACTGGTATGATAAAATAAACAGGAAAACCGTGTATTGTACCGATGATAGTACGGTGCAGGGAGTAGGTTCAAACAGTGATGCCGGAAAAATGTCACCAGCCAACCTGCTTACCTCCACCGTTACCGATGAATTAAGACTGGCCACCAATTTTCAATCGAAAGTGGTGGGTGTGTCCCTGAAAGACAGGGCTTCTATTTTGCCGGCCGGCCATACAGCCAATGCGGCTTTTTGGGTGGATGATAAAACCGGAAATTTTATTTCCAGTACATACTATATGCAACAGCTCCCCGGCTGGGTAACTGATTTTAATAAAAAACAATATATCCGGGAATACCTGCGCAATAGCTGGCAGACTTTATATCCCATATCTTCTTACACGCAAAGTACTGCTGATGATAAACCCTATGAAGGCAAATTCAGTGGAGAAGCAAAGCCCGTTTTTCCGCATGACCTGAAAACAGATTTAGATAAAAACCCGGGTATCATTCGCAGCACACCCTTTGGAAATACACTCACGCTGCAATTTGCAAAGGAAGCAATCCGGAATTATGCCCTGGGCCAGGAAAAAAGTACAGACTTTATCACGATCAATTGTGCTTCTACTGATTATGTGGCACATAAATACGGCCCCAATTCTATTGAAGTTGAAGATACGTATCTCCGGTTGGATAAAGATTTGGCCGGCTTTTTTCAATTTCTTGATTCGACAATCGGGAAAGGCCAATACCTGCTCTTCCTCACGGCAGATCATGGAGCTGCACACGCCATTGGTTTTATGCAAGAAAACAAAATACCTGCAGATCATTGGAATGAAAGGATCTATTCGGATAGTTTAAATTTGGCCTTGCAACAAAAATTTGGCACAGCCAACCTGGTACTCGGTATAGGAAATTACCAGGTTTATTTGAGTGAAGATAAGATTGTACGAGAACACCTCGACAGATCAGCCATCCGGAATTTTACCATCCAATTCCTGCAACAGATGCCTGGGGTGATGTATGTGATCGATGTGGAAAATATTGGCTATGCACCCATTCCGGAACCTATCAAAACAATGGTCATCAATGGCTATAATAGCCAGCGTAGCGGGGATATACAAATTGTATTGCAACCCGGTTGGTTTGAAGGAAGTAGCAAGACCGGTACGACACATGGCAGCTGGAACCCGTATGACACGCATATCCCATTACTTTTTTATGGCTGGCATATTACTCCGGGATCATCCAACAAAACGGTACACATGGAAGATATAGCCCCGACGGTTGCTGCTTTATTGCATATTCAAATGCCCAATGGTTGTATCGGTCAGCCAATTACAGCTGTTTTAAAATAAAGTTGTTTCCTTTTTCTTGCGCAGGATATCAGCTATGATAACCGGTGCATGGATGCGGGAATTTTCAATAAACCATTTGTGTGTATCGAGGCCGCCGCATACCACACCGGCCAAGTAAATACCAGGCTGATTGGTCTCCATCGTGTCTTCATGGTAAAACGGTTTGCATGAATTTTCTTCTGAGATGTCAATACCAAAATTTTTCAATAAAGAAAAATCCGGGAGATATCCTGTCATGGCTATCACAAAATCATTGGGAATGGTGATGCTTTTTTCGGGGGTTTGAATTTCCACTTCAGCGGGCCGTATGGCTTGTAAGGTAGCATTATAAAACACGTTAATACTGCCTTCATTGATTCGGTTAATGATATCCGGCCTCACCCAATATTTCACTCTTTCGCCAATATCTTTTCCCCGAACAATCAGGGTCACTTCTGCTCCTTTACGCCAGGTTTCCAGGGCCGCATCTACAGCAGAGTTTTGTGCACCTACAACCACCACTTTCTGATATGCATAGGCATGCGGATCGCCATAATAATGCACTACTTTTTCCAAATCTTCCCCCGGGATATTCATTTTTTGTGGATGATCATAAAAACCTGTAGCGATAATGATATTGGCTGTATGATACCTACTCTTTGAAGTCTGCACTATATATGACCGATCCTGTTGAGGTTGGCAATTTTCCACTTTCTCATATAAATTTACAGGCAGGGAAAAATGTCCCACGACCCGTCGGTAATATTCCAAAGCTTCCTGTTTTTTTGGTTTCGCATGCAGGCTCATAAAAGGAACCTGGCCAATCTCCAGGCGCTCGGCTGTGGAAAAAAATTGCATGTTTACGGGATAATGATACAGGCTATTGACGAGGCTTCCTTTTTCGATTATTTTAAAAGCCAGTCCTGCTTCCTGGGCAGCTATGCCACAGGCTAACCCGATAGGCCCTGCTCCAATGATGACGACATCTAACTTTTCCATATTGTACAATCTTCTTTTATAAAACCCCGGACATACGATTATTCTTCCAGGAAAACTTCCAGCAACCCTTCCGGCAGCTCTACCCGAATTTCTTTTTTACGCTGGTTGATTTCAATCAGCGTTCCTTCATGTAAAGGGATCAAAATTTCTTTTCCCAAATGATCAATAGAAAGTAAGGCCTGGTGTTGTTGTTCGAGGATATTCTGTACTTGCCCCAACACTTTCTCCCGGAATAAAATGGTGTAACCCATAAGAGAGCCTCTCGTTTTATGCTGCACCTGCCTGTTCCAATCTTCTTCTGTAAGAAAAGCATTTTTCTGTACCAATTTTTTAGATGCTTCCCGACTGTGCAATTCATCAAATTTAATAAGGGTTTCTGTTGCTGAAATGGCCCGTGCTTGTTCTATAAAATAGGGTAAATAGCTGGAAGGTTCGATTTCCAGGAAAATTGCCCGTACTTTTTTAAAGTCACATTTCCTGCCCAGGGAATGAAGCAACACCACTTCACCATGGACTCCTGATAAGGAAGCTATTTTTCCGACTTGATGATATGCAATGGGTATATATGCCATACTTCCAATCTCTACAATCTTTCGAAAATAGGAAATAAAAAGATGGGCATAAAAAAATCCCTGTAAACAAATACAGGGATCAAATATATTCAGGCAAGGCTTTTAGGCTTCTGCTGGTGCTTCGCTGTTTTCTGTAGCCGGGGCATCTGTTTTTTCCACCGGAACTGTATTTTCAGTTACGGCTTCTTCCACTTTTTTCACCACTGGTGCAACAGGTTTACGGGTGCGCTGGCTTTTCTTATGATCATCTGAACGACGTTTAATATTCTTTTCATGTTCATCATGCCAGGCTTGGAATTTCACCATGGCAGCGGCTTCGTCAAATAAACCGAGTTTCACCCCGCGTAATAAATGTTTCAGGTATAATACCCCCTTATAAGAAAGAATACGGCGTACGGTATCTGTTGGTGTGGCGCCTTTGTGCAACCATTCCAATGCTTTTTGGCGATCAAGTTGAACGGTGGCGGGTACCGTCAGGGGATTATACGTACCAATTTTCTGGATAAATTTACCATCCCTGGGGGCTCTTGCATCTGCAATAACGATAAAATAAAAAGGGCGCTTTTTAGAGCCATGTCTTTGTAGTCTGATTTTTACTGCCATGTTAAATAGAAATTTAAGGCTTAAGAATAAAAGGTTAACAATAAATAGGACTGCGAAGTTAATGCAATTTTTTCTATTTCAACAAGAAATAAATGTTTTATTTACATCTTCTTATAAATTGGCTACTTTTTAAGGCCGGGTAATTTAGGCAGTGCCATTTTATTCATATTTTTCATCATTTGCCGCATTTGCTCAAATTGTTTCATAAGGGCATTGATCTCTGCAATATCTTTCCCGGACCCCCTGGCCAGCCGCTGACGGCGACTTTGGTTGATGCTATCCGGATTGGCTCTTTCATAGGGTGTCATACTTTTGATGATGGCTTCAACCCCTTTGAAGGCATCATCTTTTACTTCTACATCTTTCAAGGCTTTGCCCATACCTGGAATCATACCCATGATATCCTTCAGGCTACCCATTTTCTTAATTTGCTGTAATTGTTCCAGGAAGTCCTGGAAATCAAACTGGTTTCTCCGGATCTTCTTTTCCAGTTTTTTGGCCTGCTCTTCATCATAATTTTCCTGGGCCTTTTCTACAAGGCTGGTGATATCGCCCATGCCCAGTATCCGCTGCGCCATCCTTTCGGGGTAAAATTCATCCAGGGTTTCCGGCTTTTCACCACTGCTAATAAATTTAATCGGCTTATCTACGGTATATTTAATGGATAAAGCAGCACCTCCCCGGGTATCACCATCTAATTTGGTCAATACCACTCCGGTAAAATCCAGGCGGTCATTAAAGGCTTTCGCCGTATTCACCGCATCCTGGCCGGTCATGCTATCCACGACAAAGAGTATCTCATTGGGTTTTACCGCTGCCTTGATATTAGCCACTTCAGTCATCATTTCTTCATCAATCGCCAGGCGTCCAGCCGTATCTATGATGACCACATTTTTATTCAGCTTTTTTGCTTCGGCGAGGGCATGCTCAACAATCTGTATAACATCTTTATTTTCCGGTTCACTATACACGGGTACATCTACCTGGCTGCCCAATACATGTAATTGATCAATCGCAGCTGGCCGGTACACGTCCGCTGCTACCAATAAGGGAGACTTGCCTTTCTTATTCTTTAAATAATAGGCGAGTTTGCCACTCAGGGTAGTTTTACCACTACCCTGTAAGCCGGCAATTAAAATCACTGCCGGTTTACCTGAAATGGAAAATTCGGCTTGTGTACCACCCATTAAAGCAGCCAGCTCATCTTTTACAATCTTCACCATTAACTGGCCCGGGCTGATGGCCGTTAAAACCTTTTCCCCTATTGCTTTTTCTTTGACCCTTTCCGTAAATTCTTTGGCAATTTTATAGTTCACATCCGCATCAATCAATGCCCGTCGGATATCTTTTAAAGTATTCGCAATATTGAGCTCATTGATCCGCCCTTCTCCTTTTATATTCTTAAAGGCTGATTCTAATTTTTCCGTAAGATTATTAAACATAGTCACTAAACTTTATAATCAAATGAGGGAATTTTTCTTTCCCGGCGGGCAAAGATAAATTTTTAAAAAGATAAATAAATACCCGCCTTTTACCGGGAAAAGATTTCACGGGCAGCAGTATGAAATTTTGCTAATTTTACTTTTTCAAATAATCCAACAATATGATTCAACGAATACAAACGCTCTGGCTTTTAATTGCTTCAGTTTGCAGCTTTTGCACCCTGTCTTTTCCCTTTTATTCCGGGAATATCCTGGAAAATAATGTGAAAACATTTGCAGAACTGAATGGAAAAACCTCGATTCCCTTAATTATTCTTACGGTTGCCATTGCCATTGCTTCGCTCATTTGTATTTTTTTATTTAAAGACCGGAAAATGCAACTGCGCATTACGCTGGCCACTTTCGTGGTTTCTGTTGGCCTGATATTTTTGTATTTCTCCATCATCAAATCAAAATATGTAGATGGCAACCTGACCATCAGCTCCATGTTTGTGTTTTTCGTTCCTATCTTTTTACTGTTATCCGCCCGGGGCATATACCTTGATAATAAACTGGTAAAAAGTGTGGATCGTTTGCGCTGATTACGGTACAATCAAAGGACAACTCCATTTCTCTTTGGCATTTTGTACCTGTAAGAAATAAATACCTTTTGCAAGTTGCATACGCAACCGGATTTGTTTGGCAAGTGTGGCATGTATACATTCAACGGATTCTCGTAACACAATATTTCCAACCAGATCCATGATATATACCTGGTACAAACCGGGATCAATATTGTTCAATTCTATGTTTACGGCTTCCATGCCAGGTGGAAGTGGATTTGGGAAAACTTTCAAAACGGGTTTTTCTTTTTCTATATACACATATTTAATTCCGGAATAGATGATACTACTCGAGATCGTATTTCCTTTTATCCGATAAAAATTTACTCCGGGCATCGGGATACTATCTGTAAAAAAATATAAACCGCCTGAGCCGGTATTATTTGGTATACCCTGGATGTCTATGGTATAAAAATTTTTTCCATCCACACTTCTTTCAATGACAAAATCACGGAAATCCGCTTCCGGCAAAGCTTTCCAGGACAACTGTACAAATGGCCCATTCTTTTCTGCCTGCAACAGCAATGTATGGACCGGTAAAATAATACCCTGTGCATTGACAATGGAAAATCGGGTGAAACTGTCAATCCCATTATTATCACCATCCAGGCCATAACTGATGCCACGGGTATATTGCGCATAAATCTCACTTGAATCCGGTGCACCCACATGATTCATAATATCTGCACCATTAGAATTATTGATAAATTGATTGACATAGGTTTCCTGTATTAAATGACAATCGCCATAATCAAAACCAAATTCCACTTCGTCCTCCGTCAGTGGAAAACCGCTTGTATTGGAGAACTTGGTAAAATATAATCGCATATCCGCGGAGGATGTACCTGGACTGGCTTCATGAATATACCATATCCGGTTGACACGGGGCAATGGCGTATTCCCAATATCACCTATCGCTACCGAAATAGTAAAAGGATTATTATCCAGTGTACTGCCATTTTTCAAAAAAACTTTATTCGCTCGCACCAGGTTTGGTCCTACCGGGAAATAAATATTTAAATCATTGTTCACATGCATGATACGAAAACCAATGGATCCATCATAGGGGAAAGAAAAGGTAAGTGGTGTACCTATTTCATCAGCAGCATCCGTAACGGTGCAGGTGGCAAAATAACTCGAAGCATTCCCGGTTACCGCATCCCCGGCATTATTCCAACTGATCAAATGCTGGCCTGTTACGATTTTCCCCGAGATGAGCTCAAACACATTAGCCGTCATGTCCGACCCCATGATAATGCGCGGTGTAGCAGTACCCGTACGATCCATGATAAATGTATCAACAAAATTTGCGGTGGGCTCAAATGATAATACTCCCGCATTTCCATTGCTACCCCCAATAATGACATCCACGGTATCGGTCAACTCATTGCCTGCTTTAAATGTACCTGTACTCGAAGCATCAATATTTCCATTTAATTCCAGGTTGCCATTTTCCAAATCTATTGAAACACCGGCAGCAATAGAAATGGTTCCATTAATCAGTAAATTACTGCCTGGTTTTGCAGCGTTACCAACATGAATATTAGGACATGAAACCGTAACGAAAGCACCGCTGGCAATTTCCAACTCATCCACATCTGGTACATCCCGAAGCACTAAATTTAAATTCCCATCAATGACAGCCGCATCACCGGTAATCACAAAACTACCACATGGTCGCGTAGTATCTGATCGATGAATCAAGGTACCATCTCCACCAAGGCCATCACGAAAAATTTTGTCCCCCCGGTTATGAAAGGTAAATGTCAGTCCTGCCGCTACTTCAAACTTGCCATTGAATGTAGTTGGGTTATTCGAGCCAAGTGCACTGGAAGGTGTAGCAGTGATGCGAAAAACCGGGTGATCTGTTGAAGTGGCAGTGGGGAAATATACCACATTACTGGTCTGAAATGGTTGGCTCGTATTCCATTCCATCACGGCGCCCGTTTGAAAATGTACATTATTTTCCCGGGGAAAATCATCGCTTTCACCACCTGGAGAATTTGTTCTTGCCCTTACAAAACCGCCATTCATGACTTCCACTGTACTGCCTGTAGCATACACCGGTTGTGTGGCATGCAATTCATACAAGCCATTATTCGCAATGATGAAATCAGCAGTAGCAGTACCATCATCCATAAGTGTAAACACAGCTCCATTGGTATGAATTAACCGACCACCCGAATCAATCGTTAATAAGGTCGCTGATTCATTGGAGTTGAGTGTGATGGTATGTAAAATCACTATACCTCTTGCTGTCCCGGATGGGATGCTGGTTGCCGGGATGGTCCAGGGGCCGGAACTGCTGACAGAGGAAGATTTCCAACTTGTTACATCATTCCAATTGCCATTGGCATTCGATTCAAAATAATCGGTGGGCGCTGTTGTTTGCTCATACTCTATTATTTCCGTTTTTTCCGGAACAAGAATCGTTTCGGTTGTTTTATGAAGCGCTGTTGCCCGATTAATGAAAGAAAGGGGTGGATAAATCAAATAAAGAAAAAAGAGAACCAAACTACCGGCAAATAAATTTGTTTTCATAACCTGCATTTAGGATGAAAGAATACATTCCTAAAGGGTTATAGCTGTAATCTAATCTACACAAAATCTTTTTGTTTTAAAAGCTTTTCGGTGAAAATATTTTACTGTATGTTTTACTGCATTTGAAAGTTGGACACGACTTATCCACAGGCTATATTATCTTATTGTTAAGCCATATCAGGAGGGCCTGATCAGCGTTATCTTTGTATCAACAAAACAGATTTCTTATGTACCCCAGCATCAAATTACAACAGCATGACCTGGATCATTACATTCTCTATCAATCATGCGAACCGAAAGCAATAGACATGCGTTTTTCGTATAATGTCTCCAATCATACCGGCCATCTAAAGACAACCGCGGCCCAACGGATTTTTGTGATAGACAAAGAAGGGATGCGCCACAATAAATTAGTGATAAAGAATGAACATGGCTACATTATCGGCCGGCTGGTGCCATATACCGGTGAAGAATGGAATGGCCTGATTGAAATAGAAGGCCGGCAATATGGCTATATTTTAGCTAAAAATGGTTTTGAAATTGAAATCTATGATTCCGAGAATCATGAATTGCTGCTCAATTGCCTCTTACCCATTTCCGATCATAACCAGCAATTTCAACCGGAAGATACAGCAGGTATTTCACTCGGGCTTTGCTGGTATAGTTATCTGCAACACAGGCAAGACTAAAAATTATTTATCATTCCCCCTTTTTCTGTTTATTTTGTTTGAAAAATAAACGTTGACTTTTTTCATACCTGTTTTTTATGGTTTGCTATTCACCTGGCTGGTAACCAAAACCCCTTTTTTCCTGCATGCCGGGATGAGCAAAAAGTTGTTATGTATTCTTTTTCTTCTTAAGATAGTTGCTGCCATTATTTATGGTATATATTTTTCACAGCCTGCCCTGGTTGGAGAAAGCGATTCCTGGAAATATTTTCAATTAAGCCTGGCTGAAACAGATTGGTTGCTGCGTGACCCGCTTGCATTTATCAAAGACCTGTTTACTTCCGGCTATACACATAGCAGCAATCTATTCCTGCAGGGGGATTCTTATTGGAACGACCTGAAGAGTAATGTCATCATCAAAATCATGGCAATTTGTAACCTGGCCACATTTAAAAATTATTATGGTAATGCCATTCTACTGAACTATCTTTTTTTCTTTGGGCCGGTGGCTGTTTACCGGGTTTTTGTGGTAAAACAAAAACAACATCTCGTTGCGGCCTTATCTATTTTTTGCATCCCGTCTTTTTTATTTTGGTGCAGTGGTGCGCATAAAGATGGTTTATTATTTACCTGCATTGGCCTGGTAATTTATTTCTTCCACCAGCAAATCAAACCCCGGAAGATTAATTATCTTTTTTGCGTGTATATCTTCTTGTTGCTGATGGTGATTTTTGCCCTTCGCAATTTCCTGGCTTTCTTAATACTGCCTGCATTATTGGTTTGGGGTTTATGCCATTTTTTTACACATCGAAAATGGCTGATCATCACATTGGTTTATGGCATTGGTGTGTTGTTATTCTTTGCCTCAGGTTATTTGAAAGATGAGCTGAATTTCCCGGAATATATTGTCAGGAAGCAAACAGAATTTAAAATCCTGGGCGGCGATTCCCAAATAGAATTGCCCTTGCTCGAACCCAATTTTACCAGCTATATCAGTTATTTTCCTTTTGCCTTTGATATCTCATTTCTGCGGCCGCATTTTTCTGAATGGGAAAGCAATGCTGCTATTTTATCTACCCTGGAGCTGGCCTTTCTCTGGTGTATTGTATTATTTGCCCTGGCTGTAAAACATAAAGAAATCTCCTTCAACCGGCCATTTATCCTGTTTTGCTTTTGTTATGCCCTTTCCATTTTATTCCTCTGTGGCTATACTGTCACGCTTTCAGGTGCCATCGTACGGTACCGAAGCATTGTACTTCCCCTGCTGATTACTCCATTTGCCGTGCAATTAATCCGGCTCCGGAAAAAATAATATATATATTTATTGTAATATATTATTTATCTACAGTTTATACCCATATTTAAAATATTTTTTAAAAATATTTTATCTTTTACATACCACATCTCTACATTTGCTAATCAAATCACCCAAAAAACATATTTTTTATGTCACTCCGTTTTGATGCGATTAAGCATATTGACCAAAAAACTGAACATCATCCTGAAATTAAGTCCTCTAAAATCACCACGATTTTTGGGGAAAATGTTTTCACCATTGAAAAAGCCCGGGCTTTATTAAATGATGAAGCATATAAAAGCCTGCTGCAAAGTATCAAAGCCGGCCGTAAAATAGAAAGAAGCGCTGCCTCTCAATTGGCCAATGCCATGCGTACCTGGGCAGAACAAAAAGGAGTGACCCATTTTACGCATTGGTTTCAGCCATTAAACGGCTTGACGGCTGAAAAGCACGATTCATTTTTTACCATTAAAGGCGATGGCCAGCCAATAGAAGAATTTGACGGCGACGCCCTGATACAGCAGGAACCGGATGCATCCTCTTTTCCAAGCGGCGGCCTCCGGGCTACTTTTGAAGCAAGAGGTTATACAGCCTGGGATCCTACCTCCCCGGCATTTATCATGGAAATAGGGAAGGGAAAAACACTTTGTATCCCTACGATCTTTGTTTCTTATACCGGGGCCTCCCTCGATTACAAAGCCCCTTTATTAAAGGCCCTGGAGGCATTGAATAAAGCAGCACTCGATGTGTGCAATTATTTTGATAAGAATATAAGTAAAGTAACCGCCACGCTGGGCTGGGAACAGGAATACTTCGTGATAGATGAATCACTCGCTGATGCCCGCCCGGATATTACATTATGTGACCGCACCGTTTTTGGCGCTCCACCGGCCAAAGGCCAGCAACTGGATGACCATTATTTTGGTTCCATCCCTGAACGGGTGTATGCCTTTATGCGGGATTTTGAAAATGAAGCATATAAACTCGGTATCCCGCTGCGTACCCGTCACAATGAAGTGGCGCCGGGCCAGTACGAATGTGCCCCTATTTATGAAGAAGTGAATATTGCCGTGGATCATAATATCCTTTTAATGGATGTGATGGAGCGCGTGGCACATCGCCATAAACTAAAAGTGCTGTTGCATGAAAAACCTTTTGCAGGCATTAACGGCAGTGGCAAACATAATAACTGGAGCCTTGCCACCGATACCGGTATCAATTTATTGATGCCTGGTAAAACGCCTAAAACCAATTTGATGTTCCTGGCTTTTTTTGTCAATGCCATCAAAGCGGTGCATGACCATTCAGACCTGCTGCGGGCTTGTATCAGTTCTGCCGGCAACGATCACCGTCTCGGTGCCAATGAAGCGCCACCGGCTATTATTTCTGTATTTATCGGAAAATATTTAAGCCGGGTTTTAAATGATATTGAATTACGGGTTAGTGAAGATTTTGATGAACAGGATGAAGCTATTTTGAAACTGGACCTGCATAAAAGTATCCCCGAACTGATGCTGGATAATACCGACCGCAACCGTACTTCTCCCTTCGCATTCACCGGGAATAAATTTGAATTCCGCGCGGTAGGTTCTTCCGCCAACTGTGCCAATGCCATGGTTACCCTGAATACCATTATGGCAGAAACCCTGAAGCATTTTAAAACAGAAGTGGATGCATTGATCGAAAAGGGTGAGAAAAAAGAAATTGCCATTTTGCATATCATACAGAAATATATTATTGACAGCAAGACTGTTTTATTTGAAGGCGATGGCTATAGCAATGAATGGCACCATGAAGCAGCAAGAAGAGGGTTGCCCAATGTACCCACTACGCCCCTGGCGCTGGATGCTATGGTAAGTAAAAAAGCCTTGAAATTATTTGAAGAAAATAATGTGTACCGGCCCAATGAATTGCAGGCCAGACATGAAATAGAATTGGAAACCTATATCAAAAAAATCCAGATCGAAGCCAGGGTAATGGGCGACCTGGCCATCAATCATATTTTACCGGTAGCCATAAAATACCAGCAGCATGTGGTATCAAATATTAAAGGCCTGAAAGACCTGGGCCTGCCGGAAACTTCCTGGAGCAGCCAGTTGAAAATTGTGGAATCCATTTCCATACATATTGAAGCAGTATATAATACCGTGTATGAAATGATTGCCAAACGCAAAGAAATAAACCAGATGGAACATACCCGC
The DNA here is from genome assembly GCA_039811225.1 of Parafilimonas sp. Lineage (GTDB taxonomy): Bacteria > Bacteroidota > Bacteroidia > Chitinophagales > Chitinophagaceae > JAFDXJ01. The sequence continues at coordinate 13,378 of JBDHYG010000009.1, read as the reverse complement.
ACCAAGGCTATTGCCTATTGTAGCCAGATCAAAGATGCGTATTTTGATAAGATCCGTTATCATATTGATCGCCTGGAACTCCTGGTGGACGATGCCGTGTGGCGCTTACCCAAATACCGCGAAATGTTGTTTATCCGCTAAAGCAGGAAATGAAAAATAACAGGCTGTCTCATAAGGGCAGCCTTTTTTTGCCCTTCTTTTTAGTGAATGTAATTTAGGAATGGGGAAAAAGTATTTTAACTACTGCTATTTTACTTATTACAGTATAGAACTTCTTTTCGAAAATGATTAACTTTATAATTAATTCATTTTTTCAATCTTGAAGTAGAAAGTAAATGGTTATATAAAATGATACACATGAGAAATTTTACTAAGGCAATTATGCTGTTGCTTACCAGCTTATCCTGTTCATGGATACAAGCCCAGGTAGGTTATTTAGATCCCACATTTGGTGATAATGGGATTGTTGTACAAAAGCGGTTAGGCATTACAGAAGGCTTAGCGGTTTTGCCCGATGGTAAAATTCTTGTAGGTGGTGGCGCCGGCCCGGATTATTATATGGATCGGTTTAATAGTGATGGAAGTAATGATTTGACCTTTGGTGTCAATGGCCGGGTAGAATTGAATGTGGAAAATAAAGAAGCGCATTGTAAAGATTTAGTTGTACAACCGGATGGGAAAATTATTTTAGTGGGTTCCATCTTTAAAAATGCTACAAATTTTGATATCGGTATCGTACGTTGTAAGCAGGATGGTAGTTTAGATAGTAGTTTTGGCCTCAATGGCCTGGTACGGGTTGATTTAATGAATAATGACTATTGTAATAGTGTTGTACTTCAACCGGATGGGAAGATACTCGTAACAGGTGTTTCAGGTAATAGTATATATTATAAACAGGATGCTTTTGTTATCCGGGTAAATACGGATGGAAACCTCGATTCCGGATTTGCAGGCACTGGTATTTTCCGGCAACATTTTCCGGTACAAATAGATATTGCAGCCGTCATCATACAGCCTGATAATAAGATTTTAATGGGTGGTACGTATAACACTTACGCTATGATACCGCCTTATATGGTGGAACGTTTTAATATAGATGGTACAGTCGATAGCAGTTTTGGTGTGGCTGGTATTGCTAAATATGGGTTTGGGAATGATAATGAAGATTGGGCAAATACCTGCAATGATATAGCCCTTCAACCGGATGGAAAAATAGTTTGTGTAGGTCAGTCGGGCTATGATATATATAGTATGGCTATTTGCCGTTTTAACGCAGATGGTAGTGTGGATGGTACTTTTGGAGAGGACGGTGGTATCTTTTATGAATATAATGGGCAATGGTCAGAATTATTTTCTGTACTCGTTCAGACAGACGGAAAAATTATAGCTACAGGTGGTGTTGCTGTTCAAGGGGGACCTTTAATATTGTTGCGTATTAATACGGATGGTAGTTTGGATTCGAGCTTTGCTACAGGTGGAATACAAGCAACATATTATGGAGAAAATGCCTATGGAGATGAAGTAAGCTTATTACCCGATCAAAAGATTTTAGTCGCTGGAGGTGCAGATGAAGGTTATATCCTGCTTGCCCGTTACAACGGCGATAATATTCTCGCCACGCATTTCAAGAATGTAAAAGCGGTACAGGATAAAACAGGTGTAACGATTAGTTGGGAAACCCTCAACGAGAGCGGCACGAAGAGTTATAGTATAGAGCGCAGTAGCAATGCCACGGAATTTGCAAGCATAGCCACCGTTCCGGCCAAGGGTGGCACGGAAAACAAGTATAGCTATACCGATCAGCATCCATTGCAAGGCATTGCTTATTACCGCATCAAAGAAAATGCCCTGAATGGTACCGCTACTTACAGCAATACACTCAAAGTGATTTTTGAGAGTAATATAGTTTCTCTTTATCCCAACCCGGCTAAGAGTACCCTTACCATTACCGGCTTAAACAAATTATATACCGCCACCATCCGCATCACGGATATACATGGTAGAGAAATACTGCAACAAAAAACCAACAACAGCAGTGAACTTACATTGACTATTCGTTCCCTTGCACAAGGCAGTTATTTTGTGTTGATAGAGCAAAACGGCAAAGTAGATAAACTACGGTTTATTAAAGAGTAGAAGGCATAAAATAAATTTCAGCAATGCGGGTATTAGAAAAGATGCCTGCATTTTTTTTCCGTTTACTTTTTTGTTTTCATCTTCACGCTTCATGCCGCAAATTTCATAATGCCATTTTTCCGAGGCAGGTGGAGGTATATGGATGGAAGATGAAATAGCATCCCTCTTTTTTTAAAAACCTTTATTGTTTTTTCTCCAAAAAACAGTATCTTTATTTCATTCATCACCTTAAAATAAAATTGCATGCAAAAAATTTTATGCTCATCGGCAATGGTTTTTTTGGCGCTGCATTTTATACCGGCTGCCTGGAAAATACCAAAAACCACCAACCTCTCATCGGCTGAAACGCCTGTCCACACTGCATTTTCTTGGGGGGGGGTAGAAAACACTTTTACAAATAATTTTAAAAACCGCAGCTGTCGTTTGCCCCTTACACCGGCAGATAGTACACCGGCTAATTGCTATTGGGATATGCGTGGTTATATATTTGCCGATTCAGACATTGTTAAGACAGGTAAAATTTATTATGGCAAAAATGCCCCACCTAATACTATCCCCAATTATTATGATGCTTCTTACAGTGGTGATAAAATAGACAGTGCTGATGGCTACCAGTTTGATGACGATCGTAATCCCTGTTATAATGAAGATGGCTGCACCCAGGTAGGTACCTCATTATATTATACGGTATATTACCCTAAGCATAATTATCTGCAAGCCCCATTGTATGCAGTGGCTCTTTTTCATGCAGGTGGTTTTTCCGATTGCAGTGGGCCGAATTATGAAGATGAGTTCTGCCGGGATTTTGCCCGCAAAGGGTTCATTGTATTTAATATTGAGTACCGGCGGGGCAGAATAAAGAATACGATTGATGGAAGAACCAGTGTACAGCAAATGGAAGCGATGTACCGGGCTTTCCAGGATGGCCGGGGGGCGCTGCGCAGCATCATTAAAAACCAGCAGGTGAACACAAACCTGCCATACCTTTTTGTGGAAGATAGCATATTTGTCATGGGGCAAAGTGCCGGTGGTACTATTGCGGCCAATATCACCTACTATCCCACACAGGCGATGAATGATTCAATATTTAAGACACCTGCCGGGCTTACTCCCATTTCTACGGCATTGGGGCCCATTAATGCCGACTTTTATATTGGTGATACCACCATAGATTACCATAGCAAGATTATAGGCACTTGTGAAATGTGGGCGGGGTTCCCGTTTTCTATGGCCGTTTCAGATGCTTCCACCGAATACAATTTCCTTACGCAAAACGGCGCCTATACCCCGGCACCAATGATAGCGTTTATGGGTGCTAAAGACCAGGTATTCCCGTTTTATAAAGAATTTCAATATTATTATTACTCATTAAAAAAGAATGCCAAATTCACAACAGACAGTTTATGTATGATAAGCTCGCCTTATAAGATTTATGGCAATAAAACAGATAAAAATGGACGAATAGAATGTACGAATGATATTTTCAAATTATTCAAAGCCAATGGAATCCCCACCTTGTTTTATTTGGATTGTGATATGGGCCATGGGCTTGATCGGGATGACAATAATCCAAACACCCCCTATAAAACTAACTTTGGTTTACCGGATTCTGTTGGTCTTATTTTAGTAAACCAGTATATAGCTTCCCGGAGTTGTTTTTTCTTTCAATCCATTTTAAATGGAACTGCCGGATCATTGGCCGGAACACAAAAATTTGTGGACTGCGAGGATTACCGCCATAGTAGTGGCTCCTGTGCTACGGCTGCAGATAACAATAATTGCAATGCCAATGATAATTGTAATGACTCGCTGTAAAATAATTATAATAAATTTTGAATAACCATAAAAATAATAAAGATGAAAAATTTAATTAAAACATGTATGCTGTTGCTTACCAGCTTATCCTGTTCATGGATACAAGCCCAGGTAGGTTATTTAGATCCCACATTTGGTGATAATGGGATAGTTGTACAAAAACGTTTAGGTATTACGGAAGGCTTAGCGTTATTGCCCGATGGTAAAATTCTTGTAGGTGGAGGCGCCGGGCCGGATTTTTATATGGATCGGTTTAATAGTGATGGGAGTAATGATTTGACCTTTGGAGTCAATGGCCGGGTAGAATTGAATTTAAACAATAAAGACTCCTATTGCACCGATTTAGTTGTTCAGCAGGATGAAAGAATTGTTTTAGTAGGTATTATAGAAAACAATTATCCTCACTTGGATATGGCAGTCACAAGGTGTATGCCTGATGGTAGATTAGATAGTAGTTTTGGTATCAATGGCCTGGTACAGATAAATTTAATGAATTATGATTATGGTAATGGAGTGGTACTTCAACCTGATGGAAAAATATTGGTAACGGGAGCCACAGGAAATAGTACGTATTATATACAGGATGCATTTGTCATCCGATTAAATACAGATGGGAGCCTCGATTCCGGATTTGCCGGAACCGGGATTTTTCAACAACATTTTCCCGTGCAAATTGGAGTATCTTCCATAATAATTCAACCTGATAATAAGATTTTAATGGGGGGTACATATAGCATAACTGGAGGCAAGCCACCTTATATGGTGGAACGATTTAATCCGAACGGTACAGTGGACAGTAGCTTTGGAGAGGGAGGAATAGCCAAATTTAAATTTGGAGAAGGTCAGGCGGGATGGAAGAATGTCTGTAATGATATAGTACTCCAGGCAGATGGAAAAATTGTTTGTGTAGGCCAGTCGGGCTATGATGTGTGGAGTATGGCTGCCTGCCGATTTAATGCAGATGGAAGTGTGGATAATAGCTTTGGAGAAAATGGAGGTACAATAATTGAATATAATAATCACACTTCTAATTTAAATTCTGTGTTGATTCAACAAGACGGGAAAATAGTAGCTACCGGCTATGGGGCAGATTATGGTGGGCCTCCGGGGCCGGCTATTTTAATAAGATTTGAAAGCAATGGAAGTTTAGATCCGAGTTTTGCGATAAATGGTATTCAGGCAACTTATTTTAACGAATCATCAGAAGGTAGTGAAATTAAACTATTACCGGATCAAAAAATTTTAGTAGCAGGCGATGAGGGTGGTGGAAATATTATTTTAATGCGCTTCAACGGTGATAATATTCTCGCCACTCATTTCAAAAATGTAAAAGCGGTACAGGATAAAACTGGTGTAACGATAAGTTGGGAAACACTTGAGGAGAGTGGTATTAAAAGTTACAGCATAGAGCGCAGCAGCAATGCCACGGAATTTGTAAGTATCGCCACAGTTCCGGCCAAGGGAGGAACAGATAATAAGTACAGCTATACCGATCAGCATCCATTGCAAGGCATTGCATATTACCGCATCAAAGAAAATGCCCTGAATGGCACCGCTACTTACAGCAATACACTCAAAGTGGTCTTTGAAAGCAATAAAGTTTCTCTCTATCCCAACCCGGCAAAGAGTACCCTTACCATTACGGGCTTAAATAAATTATATACCACCACCATCCGCATCACGGATATACATGGAAGGGAAATACTGCAACAAAAAACTACCAACAGCAATGAACTTACATTGACTATTCGTTCCCTTGCACAAGGCAGTTATTTTGTGTTGATAGAGCAAAACGGCAAAGTAGATAAACTACGGTTTATTAAAGAGTAGAAATAATAAAGCAATTTTTTTAATGCAGGTATTTGAAACAATGCCTGCATTTTTTTTCCGTTTACTTTTTTGTCTTGATAAAAAACCTGGTCAGTGGAAATATTTTCCTGGTTGGGAGATCATTATTGCACGTATAAAAGTTATCTATTTCTTATTCTATGGATCATTGCATTTCAATAGGGGACTATTACAAGGTATTAATTACTTTTGCATCCCGCAGCATTTAATTATGAAAACATATAAAAGATACCTGGTTACCGCCGCTCTCCCCTATGCCAATGGGCCTATCCATATCGGCCACCTGGCCGGGGTATATCTCCCTGCAGATATTTATGTACGTTATTTGCGTGCCCGGGAACGGGATGTTTTATTTGTTTGTGGCAGCGATGAACATGGTGTGCCCATTACCATCCGGGCCATGAAAGAAGGGGTGTCCCCTCAACAAATCGTAGATAAATACCATACCCTCATCAAAGACAGCCTGCAAAATATGGGGGTTTCCACGGATATTTATGCCCGCACATCCAGTCCTATCCATCACGAAACAGCTGCTGCCTTTTTTAAAAAACTCTATGATGACGGCTTGTTTACGGAAAAAATAACGGAGCAATTTTATGATGAGAAAGCCGGGGTATTCCTGGCCGATCGTTACATCACCGGCACCTGCCCCATTTGCGGCAATGAAAATGCCTATGGCGATCAATGTGAAAAATGCGGCTCCAGCCTCAGCCCGGAACAATTGATCAACCCAAGGAGTACACTGAGCGATGCCGTTCCCATAAAGAAAAATACCCAACACTGGTATTTCCCCCTGCAGGATTATGAACCCTGGCTAAAAGAATGGATACTGGAACAACATAAGGAATGGAAACCGAATGTATATGGCCAGTGTAAGAGTTGGTTAGATACCGGCCTGCAACCCCGTGCCATGACAAGGGATAGTAACTGGGGCGTTAAAGTACCACTGCCCGATGCAACAGGAAAAGTGTTGTATGTATGGTTCGATGCGCCTATCGGTTATATCAGCGCTACGAAAGAGCTTACAAATAACTGGAAAGAATACTGGCAAAATGAGGACACCCGCCTGATCCATTTTATAGGAAAAGACAATATCGTTTTTCACTGCATTATTTTCCCGGCAATGCTGAAAGCACATGGTGGATTTATTTTGCCGGATAATGTACCTGCCAATGAATTCCTGAATATTGAAGGAGATAAAGTATCCACCAGCCGTAACTGGGCGGTATGGGTACATGAATATTTAAACGACTTCCCGGGATGCGAAGATGTATTACGCTATATCCTCTGCGCCAATGCACCCGAAACAAAAGACAATGACTTCACCTGGAAAGATTTCCAGGACAGAAACAATAATGAACTCGTCAGCATATTTGGCAATTTTGTCAACCGGACCATGGTGCTCATGCACAAACTATGTAATGGCAAAGTGCCTCCATTTCATAACGAACTCCTGGATGAAAAAGACAAACAGTTAATTGCTGAAATTCATACCACGAAAGAAAATGTGGAGAATAGTATAGAGCAATTCCGTTTCCGCGAGGCATTATTTGAAGCAATCGACCTGGCCCGTAAAGGGAATAAATATATGCAGGAAAAAGAACCCTGGATACTGGCCAAACAGTTACCGGAAAATCCCGGCTTGCAGCAACAAATAGATAATTGCCTGCACCTTTGCCTGCAATTAACAGCGAACCTGGCAATTCTCATTCATCCCTTCCTTCCCTTCACTGCTAAAAAATTATTGCATCAATTGAAAGTGGTAGAAAAAATGCTGGAATGGAAAAATGCCGGCAGCATGCAACTATTGCGCGTAGGTTATTCCCTGAGGCCACCGGAATTACTTTTCCGGAAAATTGAAGATGCGGAAATTGAACAACAGGTAACTAAATTAAAACAAGGTTTAATAAAAATGGAAACAACACCCGCCCCGGAAGTGAAAAAAGAAGAAACGACAAAAGCAACTATTCAATTCGATGATTTTGCCAAACTCGATCTACGCACCGGCATCATTCGCGCAGCCAAAAAAGTAGAGAAAGCGGATAAATTGTTGCAGTTGACCATTGATATGGGTACTGAAACACGTACGATTGTTTCCGGCATAGCGCTTCATTTTCAACCGGAAGAAATTATCGGCCGCCAGGTAGTGGTTGTAGCTAATCTTGCTCCCCGCAAGATGCGCGGTATTGAAAGCAATGGCATGATCCTGATGGCAGAAAATGAAAATGGCCGGCTCTTTTTTATTGCGCCAGATAGCCTTATCCCGCCCGGCTCGGCTGTGAGTTAATGGTAGTGGGCGATATCGAATACTTAACATTTTTATTTGCAAAGACCGGCGTGGCTATAAGAACAAATTAATACATTTGATTTTTAGCAAGAATCATTTCTTCTATTCCATCAATCAACTATTGAACACATTTTTATGAACAGGAATATCAATAAAGTTGCCGTATTGGGAAGCGGTGTAATGGGTTCCCGCATTGCCTGCCTTTTTGCCGGGATCGGGGTACCGGTACTTTTACTGGATATCGTACCGGCCGGTGTAGCTGCCGATGCACCGGCTGCACAAAAAAATAAATTAGTCAATGATGCCTTAGCTGCTGCAGTTAAAAGTAACCCATCTCCTATCTATACCAAAGAAACAATACAAAAAATCGTAACCGGCAATTTTACTGATGACCTGCCCAAAATTCAACAATGTGACTGGATCATCGAAGTGGTCATTGAGCGCCTGGACATCAAACAACAACTTTTTGAATCCATTGAAAAATACCGCAAACCGGGAACACTGGTTACTTCTAATACTTCCGGTATTCCTATTCATGCACTGGCTACCGGCCGATCTGAAGATTTTAAACAACATTTTTGCGGCGCCCATTTTTTTAATCCACCCCGCTACCTGCGTTTATTAGAAATTATTCCCACTCCGGATACGAAAAAAGAAGTGATTGATTTTCTCCTGCATTACGGTGATTTGTTCCTGGGGAAAACAACGGTCTTATGCAAAGACACACCTGCATTCATAGCCAACAGGATCGGGGTTTTCAGCATGATGTCCGTATTGGACAGCCTCGAAAAAATCGGGCTTAACATTGATGAACTGGAAGCCCTGACGGGACCGGTTTTCGGCCGCCCGAAATCTGCCACTTTCCGAACAGCCGATGTCATTGGTATAGATACCTTAGTAAAAGTAGCGCAGGGTGTGTATGAAAATGTACCAGGCGATGAACAACGAAATTTATTTCAAATTCCTGCCTGGCTGCAAAAGATGGTAGAACAAAAATGGCTGGGTGATAAAACCGGCCAGGGTTTTTTCAAAAAAATGCCTGCAGAAAAAGGAGGCAAAAAAGAAATACAGGTTCTCAATTTGTCCACTTTGCAATATGAGCCCAGGCAAAAACCTTCTTTCAAAACCCTCGAAACCGCCAGGCCGGTAGAGAACCTGGCTGATCGTATAAAATTATTGATGCAGGGAAAAGATAAAGCTGGCGATTTTTACCGGGCCTTTCATTATGGTTTGTTTGCGTATGTATCTCATCGTATTCCGGAGATCAGTAATGATTTATATAGTATTGATGATGCCATGAAAGCCGGTTTCGGCTGGGAAATCGGCGCCTTTGAAACATGGGATGTTTTGGGTGTGGCGGCTACCGTTGAAAAAATGAAAGCTGCCGGATACCGGCCTGCTGCCTGGGTGGATGAAATGCTTGCTGCCGGGATTTCCAGCTTTTATAAAAAAGAACAGGGCAAAGAATTTTATTATGAGCTGACTACAAAAACTTACCTGGAGAAAAAAGGTGCTTCTTCTTTTATCATCCTCTCGCACATTCCGGAAAAAATTGTTTGGAAAAACAGTAATGCCGCTTTGTATGATATAGGTGATGATATCCTTGCCTTGCAATGGCATACCAAAATGAATACTATTGGCAGCGAAGTGATTGAAGGCTTGAATAAAGGAATCACCCTGGCAGAAGAAAAATATAAAGGCCTCGTCATAGCCAATGATGGCGCCAATTTCAGCGCGGGCGCCAATGTCGGCATGATCTTCATGTTTGCTATAGAACAGGATTTTGATGAATTGAACATGGCTATCAGGCTTTTTCAAAATACCATGATGCGGGTTCGCTATTCCGCTGTGCCGGTTATCGTGGCGCCACATGGCCTTACATTGGGAGGTGGTTGTGAAATGAGTTTACATGCCGACAAAATTTTTGCCGCTGCTGAAACATATATTGGCCTGGTAGAATTAGGTGTAGGGCTGATCCCCGGTGGCGGTGGCACGAAAGAATTTGCCCTGCGTGCTTCAGATGAAGTACAGGCAGATGAACCGGAAACCATTTCTCTAAAGAACAGGTTCCTCACCATTGCGACAGCCAAAGTAGCCACTTCGGGTTTTGAAGCATATCAATTAGGCATTCTGCGAAAAGGCCATGATGAGGTCGTGATGAATATGGACAGGCGTATAACAGAAGCAAAGAAAGCCGCTATCCAATTATACGACAATGGCTATAACCGCCCGATAGAACGCAACGATATCCAGGTATTGGGGCGTTCAGCACTCGGCGCTTTATATGCCGGTATCAATGGTATGGTACGGGGTAATTATGCGACTGAACATGATGCCAGTGTTGCTCGCAAACTTGCATATGTTATGTGTGGCGGTGACCTTACAGAGAAAACCCGCGTAAATGAACAATACCTGCTGGACCTGGAGCGGGAAGCATTCCTGAGTTTATGTGGTGAAAAGAAAACACTGGAAAGATTGCAAAGCGTATTGAAGACAGGGAAACCGATACGTAACTAATTTATTTTTTTTCACTACGCTCACTCCTATCGAATGTAAAAGCAATGCTAATTTGCCGGCAGAAAAAGTATTTTTTTTTTCAACCTGCCTGCATACAGGTAATTTCGCCGCATGCGAAAGCCCTCATTTCTTATTTGTATGAAATGTGACTCAACACTTCATTACTCATTTAGCAGCTTTTAAACAAAACAAATCACATGAAAAAAATGATCATCGTTCTGTGTGCTTTCCTGTTTGTAACCGGGAATAGTTTCGCACAAGAACAAAAGTCCGGATCGCAGTATGACCAGCATACGCTTTTCAATCCATTATTTTATCCAACCAATGGAAATGAATTCCGGTCGGCTGGCGGACAGCCCGGTCCCAAGTACTGGCAAAACCGCACCGATTACACCATCAAGGTGACCTTAGATACCGTAGCACATAGTGTTACCGGAAGCGTATTGATAAAATATACCAATAACAGCCCGGATGCATTATCCTTTCTATGGCTCCAGGTGGATCAGGATATTTACAAAAAAGATTCCCGTTCTGAATTAACCAGTCCTGTATCCGGCGGCCGGTTTAGTAACCGGACTTTCACCAATGGATTTGAATTAAAATCGGTAGATGTTATTGCGAATGGTAAATCTACAGCCGGGGATTACCTGGTAACAGATACCCGCATGAAAGTGAATTTGGCCAGCCCACTTAAACCAGGCGCCAGCATTGATTTAAAAATTGCCTATTCCTTTTCTATCCCGGAATACGGGACCGATCGTATGGGCCGACTGAATACAAAAAACGGCTGGATTTACGAAGTAGCACAATGGTATCCCCGCATGGAAGTATATGATGATATCTTAGGCTGGAATACCCTGCCCTATTTAGGAGCCGGTGAATTTTATCTCGAATATGGGAATATAGATTACACCATTACCGCACCGGGAAATTTACTGGTAGTTGGTTCCGGTGAACTCTTAAATCCTACAGAAGTATATACCCCCACCCAGATCAGCCGACTGGCACAGGCAAAAAACAGTGATAAAACGTTACCTATTTTAACTGAATCAGAAATCGGCACTGCCGCAGCACATGTAAATAAAGCCAGCCTCACCTGGCATTTCAAATGTACTAATACGAGAGATGTTGCCTGGGCTGCTTCCCGTGCATTCATCTGGGATGCAGCACGCATTAATTTACCCAGTGGCAAAAAAGCATTGGCCCAATCGGTTTACCCGGTGGAAAGCGCCGGTGACAGCGCCTGGAAACGCTCTACAGAATTTGTAAAAAATTGTATAGAACTCTATTCAAAAAAATGGTATGAATTTACATACCCGGTGGCAACCAATGTGGCCGGTATCGTAGGTGGCATGGAATATCCCGGTATTGTATTTTGTAGCTATCGTTCACAAAGTGGCGGCCTTTGGGGCGTGACCGATCATGAGTTTGGCCACAACTGGTTCCCCATGATCGTGGGTTCCAATGAACGGAAATTCCCCTGGATGGATGAAGGCTTTAATACATTTATCAATGGCATCAACAGCCAGGAATTTAATCATGGTGAATTTGCTGAAAAAGAAGATGCACAACAAACGGCCCGTTATTATTTCAGTAAAAAATCTGAAAGCATTATGACTATGCCGGATGTGGTAAGCGCCACTTTCCTCGGTGTAACGGCTTATAACAAACCGGCTCTTGGCCTGAACATTCTGCGGAAATACGTGTTGGGTGAAGCCAGGTTTGATGAAGCTTTCCGCACCTATATTCAACGTTGGGCATTTAAGCACCCTACCCCCTGGGACTTTTTCCGGACGATGGAAAATGTTGCCGGTGAAGACCTCTCCTGGTTTTGGCGGGAATGGTTCATAGAAAATTATTCTTTAGACCAGGGTGTGAAAGATGTAAAATATGTAAGCAACGATCCCAAAAAAGGTGCCTTGATTACTATCGAAAACCTTGACAGGATGGCCCTGCCGGTATGTATGCTTATTACATTGGACAATGGTACAAAAGATACCATGAACCTGCCGGTGGAAATTTGGCAAAGAGGGGGCAGCTGGACATTTAAATATCCTTCTACTACAAAGATCAAGAGTATTGAAATCGATCCCAATCATGATATGCCGGATATCAATCCATCCAATAATACCTGGGATCTTTCCAAAGTCTCAAAACCAATCCCGGCGGGCGTTACAGCAGCCAGTGTGGTAGATGCCTATATCAAAGCCGTTGGCGGCGCTGATAAACTGAATGCCATCAAGGACATGAAATATACCGCTAATGGTTCTTTACAAGGCCAGGAAATTCTTGTAAGCAAAAAATATAAATCCCCGGATAAATATTATTCTGAAGTAAGCTTACCCGGCATGAACCTGGTTGCGGCTAAAGTGATTTTAAATGGCGACAGTGTGCATATGGAACAAATGGGCCGCCCTACACCTGTTACCGATGAATCAGCCCGGAAAGGCCTCCAGGAAGAAAGTATTATTTTCCCGGAATTATTGTACAACCAGGCAGGTTCCGGCTATTCCATGAAACTGACTTCCATTAAAAACATTGATGATGTGGATGCCTACGAATTAATTGTAACATCCCCTTCCGGCGAAACAACTACCGAATATTTTGATGTGAAGACCGGTTTAAAAATCCGGGAGCTCAAATCCATTGAACTAATGGGTGCCAACCAGGAAGTAAGTTCTGATTATAAAGACTACAAAGAGGTGAATGGAATCCTGTTCCCTTATACCATCCATCTGGACCAGGGAATGTATAATTACACACTTACCATTTCTT
>JBDHYG010000008.1:0-114177 GCA_039811225.1 Parafilimonas sp. | reverse complement strand
TAAAAGCAGGTGAATCAAAGGAAGTTTCATTTATGATAACACCGGAGATGTTAAGTATGCTGGATAAAAATTTACAACAGGTTGTAGAGCCTGGAAATTTTGATATCATGATTGGCGCTTCATCAAGAGATATCCGGTTGAAGAAAGTGTTGAAAGTGGAATGAACTTTATTTTAAATACTAAATTTTTTGATAACATAGAAAGCCTTCCCTCCTCCTCATTTTCTTTTAAAGATAGTATAGATATCCATCAGTTCTTTGGCTACCTGATTGGTTTTGAATTGCAGGTCAATTAATTTCCCGGTGCGCATAGCAAATACCCATCCATGCACCTGTATTCTTTTTTCCAGTAATGCTTTCTGCACATCCCGGGTCTTGACCACATTAATACATTGTTCCAATACATTCAATTCTACCAGCCGGTCATATCGTTTTGGCAGCGATGCTATCGCATTGAGCTCTTTTTTATGCAGGCGATATACATCCCGTATATGGCGCAGCCAGGGATTCAGAATACCCTCATCCCGGCATTCCATGGCTGTTTTAATTCCGCCACATTGATAATGCCCGCAAATGATGATATGCCGAACTTTGATATGGTTCACTGCATAATTAATCGCTGATAAAGCATTTAAATCATCATTAGGAATAATATTGGCCACATTCCGATGTATAAAAACATCACCGGGCTGCGCATCCATAATGGCTTCCGTGGAAATACGGCTGTCAGAACAGCTAATAAAAAGATATTTGGGTTGTTGCCGTTTACTCAGTTTGGTAAAGTAGGCCGGATCAGCTTTTAACTGTTCAGCTACCCAGCGCTCATTATGTTGCAAAATTTCTTTAATGCTCTTATACGACATGCTGGAAACATTGCAGGTACAGGGTTAGTGAAACATAGCTTAAATGTTTTTACACTATTTACCATTCTGTAAAGAATCGCACATGTGTATTATGGAATAATTATTCAACCCGTTCTGTAACCGCTTCAGTGTTTTCACCTAAAAACTCTACCCAGTCATGCTTCATACAAGGATAATTTTTTGCGGCTTCCACTAATTGGATAAAGGAAACTAAAGTGTTTTCAAATCGTTGCGCTAAGGATGCATCTGCAATATTTCCGTTTTCATCAAAGGCTTTATGTGCCATAGCCAATGAAAACATACTCGGAAAAACATCGGTACCCAAATGTTCTAATGGAACGCGCAATTGCCAAAGTCCCTTATTCCCGCCTGCCATGGATGGAGAAGCAGACATGATCAATGCATGCTTTTCGTTAAAAGGTTGGGGACGAAACCTTGATGCCCAGTCTATGGTATTTTTTAAACACCCGGGCATAGAACCATTGTATTCGGGTGAGGCAATGATAAAAGCATCGTTGGATAAAATGCGGTTACGAAACGCAGAAATACCATTGGGAAAATTATCTTCTTTATCCTGATTAAATGATGGGGCATCAAATTCATGCATGTTGGCGAAATCAACTTCACAGTTATGTTTTATGAGTATTTTTTCTGCAAGCTTTGCCAATGTTGTATTTAAGGAGTCGCTACGAAGTGTAGCAGCGAACAGCAATAGTTTTAAAGGTTCGTGTTTTGATATTTTTTTTGATCGCATCGTTTTCAATTTATTTTTTTTGATAATTTACCGGTTTCAATTCGCCACTTTTTGTTCGGATGTATGTTTCAGCACCACCAACAATGTCTGTATTTTGTGCAGATACAGCTATCCAGTTACCCTGGTCGGTTTTTCTGACTATAAATGTAAAGATGGTACGTCTTTCGCCACCAGTTTGATTTTCTATAGGTGTTTGCCCTATTAACTTCATCTTGGCATGAATAACAGAAAAATCATCAGATAAGTTTTTAGTTTTTAAAGAGATAATTTTTAAAAAAGAGTCTTTAAATATAACCCTTAATCCGTAATCATGCGCTTTAAAAATATCCTTTCGGTTATTCCACCACAATCCAACTACATTGATAAAATCTGCATCTTCTTCAAAAAGTTCAGCCATTAAATCGGGTCTGCGATTGTTCCAGTTCTCTACAAATAATTTTGGAACATCTTCTGGTGAAAGTGCCGTTTTCATTTTACTGGTTTTCATTTTTTGCAAAATGTTTTTTAACTATCGGAATTACTTTTGTGCCATAAAGCTCAATAGTTCGCATCAATTCTTTGTGAGAAGGTCCTCCCACATCAATATGGGCAATAAAACGGGTTAAACCAAACAATTCTTTTGCGTAAATAATTTTCTCTGCAACCGCTTCCGGATTTCCCATGAATAAAGCACCTTGTTTTGTCATTCCGGCTTCAAATCTTGATTGCGTAAATGGACCGCCTCCCCAATTACGCTCAATGGCCATTTTATTCATGTGCCGGGAATATTCAGGATAATAGTCGGCAATAGTTGCTTCCCTTGTTGGGGCAACATGAGTATGTGAGTGAACACCTGTTTCCATTTTATTAATATCATGTCCTGCCCTGATGTAAGCCTCTTTGTAATAATCAAAAAGTTGTTTGAACTGACGAATATCCCCACCAATAATGGCAAACATTATGGGCAATCCCAATGTGGCTGCTCTATAAACCGATTGTGGTGTTCCGCCAACTGCAATCCAAACAGGAATTTCTCTTTTAGGTTGTGGGTATATGGTTTGATTTTCCAGAGCAGGGCGAAACTTACCTTCCCAGGTAATGGGTTCGTTCTTTCTGAGTTGAAGTAACAAATCTAATTTCTCAGTAAACAACTCGTTGTAATCCTCTAAACTTTGCCCAAAAAGTGGAAATGATTCAATAAAACTTCCCCTTCCGGCCATTATCTCTGCCCGCTGTCCTGAAATTAAATCAATCATAGCAAAGTCCTGATACAATTTCACTGGGTCGGTTGAACTCAGCACATTCACCCCACTGGAAAGGATGATATTTTTTGTAACGGTTGAGAGTGCCGCAAGCATGGTTTCGGGAGAGGAAACCACATAGTCATCCCGGTGGTGTTCGCCCATTGCAAATACATCAATCCCAACTTCATCTGCCAGTTTTACTTCTTCAATAATTTCTTTTAAGCGGTTATCCGGGCTACGATATTTTTTTGTTTCATAATCATATCCTGAATCGCCAAACATTCCTATTCCAAATTTCATAGCATTATTTATTATTGTCATTACCAATTTTTTTTGCTACCACTAAAAAGACAAGCACCAGTACACTTGCAACCATCATGATGGAAAACATTGTAAAAGGTGTTGGTTTTCCTAAAACACCAACTACCGCTGTTATTAAAGCACTCATTGCCATCATCAACGATCCGTTCAATGCCGAAGCCGAGCCTGCTAATTCTCTAAATGGGGATAAAGCTGCATTTACCGTATTTGGATAAATCAATCCAACGCTTAGCAAAATTAAAAACAGTGCTATTACTAAAACCTGATATGGAAAACTATCTGATATAATTGCCACTATCGAAAACAAACCTGTTAACACAAATAGAATCATTGCCCCTATCATCATCATTTTTTTAAATTGAATTCTCCTGACCAATACACCATTCAAATAATTTCCTGCCATGGCACCAGTGGCACTGATTCCATATAATAAACCAAATTCCTTTGGCGCAATTCTATAATGTCCCATAAAGATAGCTGGAGAAGCCGCCACAAAAGCAAAGATCACGGCATTGGCCATACTCCCGCCAATAGCATGAAGACTGAAAATTTTATTTTTTAATACAGTGACATAATTCGTCAATATTTTTTTGATCTGAAGTTTTTCCGCAGACTTAAATCGAGATGTTTCTGGTAGAAAAAAGAAGATTAGAATTGCTACTAAAGC
This sequence comes from Parafilimonas sp., assembly GCA_039811225.1. Lineage (GTDB taxonomy): Bacteria > Bacteroidota > Bacteroidia > Chitinophagales > Chitinophagaceae > JAFDXJ01. Next base: position 110,350 of record JBDHYG010000008.1, on the reverse strand, counting down.
ACCATAGCCAGTAATAGCATAAAAGACAGTTTCCCATTTATAAGCTGCTACAAGAAAACTACCCAATGAAGGAGAAATGATCGGCGCAACGCCCAACACTGTCATAACTAACGAAAATGCTTTGGGTCTTTCTTCGGGTTCAAAAACATCTGTAATAATTGCCAATGCTGAAACCATTCCGGCACTTGCACCCAATGCCTGAATAAAACGCAGTACTATCATCATATTTAATGAGTTTGCCAGTGCACACCCCAACGTGGTAATAATGAAGAGGAGTAATGATATTAACAGTGGATTCCTGCGTCCGTATTTATCTATGATCGGTCCATAAATTAATTGTCCTATGGTAATGCCTATGAAATACGAGGTGAGTGTAAAAGCTATTTGGTTTTCGCCAACCTTAAATTCATGTGCCATTTGGTGAAATCCCGGGATGTACATGGCTATGGTGAGCGTACTCAAGGCGGCAAGCAGACCAAGCAAGATAATTAGAATTGATTTATTGATTTGTTTTTTCATCTGCCCTAATTTTCAAAGATCAACTTATGAATTTGGCCTTATGTTGATGAAGGAACTCAACAACCGAATACGGTTTTTTTCTAATAATTTTTTCCACCTCATTTGTTGTTTTTGATGTTACGCCTCCCATTTTCCAATAATTATAAAGTGCCATTTGCCCGGCTATTACCCAAGGAGATTTTCCTTCTCTCCGTAAGTGTTGCCAGGTTTCGTCTTCTGATTCACGTATATGCTTTACTTGATATCCTAACTCATCAGAAAATATTTTTGCCAAATCATCAAATGAAAGCGAATCAGGGCCCGTAAGTATTATTTTTTGCTTATTCCAATGATCACTTGTTAGCACTTCTGCAGCTACTTCCGCAATATTTCTGCTATCAATGAATGGTATTTTACCATCCTCTGCAGCAGAAAATAATTGACCATTTTTGATTGAATCTTTTTGGTCCAAAAAATTCTGCATAAATGCATGTGGACGAAGTATAACCCATTCCAATCCTGAGTTTTCCAATGCCTGTTCAACTATATGATGCCACAATCCGATGATAGACATAGAATGTTCTGATGCTCCCAATGCCGACAGTTTCACCACCTTTCTAACGCCGGCTTGTCTGGCAGCACGAATACCATTCTTTTGTGCATATACCATATCGCTAATATTGCCGGTGAGTAAAAACAACGTGTCAACCCCATTCAACACATCAACCATTTCAGTCCTGTTTGTAAGGTCTGCTTTCCTCCATTCCACACCGGGGAGTTTTACCCCTTTTTCCGGATGGCGGGATAGGGCTATTACCTGCGCCCCTTTTAGTGAAAGAAGCTTTACCACTTCGCTGCCTACCGTGCCGGAGGCACCGGTTATAGCAATTATTTTATTTGTCATTGTTCCAATAATTATTGGCTTTTGCAACAGTTTGAAAATGGATTGCCACTACTTGTGAAGCATTGATCAGAAATTCTGCATTTCCGGCATATTCTTTTCTTCCTTTCTTCAATACTTCCATATCGGGTTGAGTGTATTTTACACCCATGCGGGCAAGTTTAATAGCCAATTCAAAGCCTTCCTGTGGTGTTGATGTCTTTAAACTTGATAACCAGGTTTCCATATTTTATATTTTAATTGGTGATACTATTAAAAAAGCGGAGTCAGTAAAGCCTCCGCTTTTCTCTTACTTATTTTCTTTCGGAATCAAGTGTTTCATTGTTGGTTATTACACTTTGTGCTTTGGTGTATGCTTCATAAAGCAATACATACTTAGGATAGATATGCGCTGTAGCATAATTCCACTCCTGTACATCATCTCTGTTTAAAGTTGCTTCCAATTCTGCAACTGCTCCACCGGTATCAATAGGAACTACCCCAGCCTGTACCAATCTTGCTAATGTAATTTCGTAAGCCATTTTAGAACTGGCTCCTGATGCATCAAAGACTGCAAAAACCTGATAGCCGTCAGCCACAGCTTCTATGGCAGGAAATGCCAGACATACATTGGTTAAAGTGCCGGCAATAATAAGTTGTTTTTTCCCTGTTGCTTTTACCGCATCACGAAACTCTTTGTTTTTCCACGCGCTAAGTTCACCTTTACGGGGAATGTAGGTGGCATGCGGGGCATACTGGTGTACTTCCGGAATCAATGGGCCATTCGGTCCCTGGGGAACTGAAGCAGTAGTAATAACGGGAATCTTAGCCAACGATGCAACTTTTGCCAAAGCGGTCACATTTTGTCTAAGAACCGTGGCAGGCATATCTTCCACTAATTGAAACAAACTGCTCTGGTGATCTATAAGTAGCATAGCTACATTATTTGGATCAATCATTGGCGCTTTGCCATTGAAATTTGCTGGTGTGCTCATAACTATTTATTTTATGTATTAAAAATTGATTTTACATTTTAAAAAAGAAGAACTCCCATAAATAGACCAACATTACTTTCTGTTATTTTCTGTGGCCCTAACCAGTAAAAATTTCCTCCAACACCAAAACGATAGTTTTTATAGGAGGCTCCAAGTCGCCCCCAAACATAACTTATACTATGAATATCGTTTTGGAAATCCTGATTGTAAAGTCCTTGTAATCGCGTATAAAATTTCCAACTTTCATTTAGTTGAGGCATATATTCTATTATCCCTAACATTTCTCCATTATAGGTTTGATTCAGATCAACACGAGGAGCAAGAAGTAAGTGAAAATCTTTAACGAAGAGGTTGTACTGTAAACCAAACGTAGGGCGAAAACCGGAATGATTTTCAAAAAATGCTCCGGCACTTACATTTAAGCCTTTGACAATTCTAAAAGTAAGATGGGTCTGAGCCATTTGCTGGTTTCTTATGGCTTGTTCTTGGGTATTATACACACCATATAAGTCGGCGATTCCAAATATACCAAATCGACTTTTAGGTGTGAATGTTTTTGAAAATATAGTTTGAATGTTCACACCGTTAACGCCAATCATGGTTTCCGCTATGACGGGGCTTACAGTTTGTGGATTTAACTTGACAGGCTCGGTATTGTTTTGTGCCCAAATATTTAATTGAAAACAAATCAATATTAATAAGACAAATATTCTCTTGATGAACTTGGATTTTCTTTTTTTTATTAGTTTGTGTTTTTTATATTTTGCACCACCCATAATTCATTGTTTTTACATATGCAAAGTTAGAACGGCAAAATAGCCAGTCCATTGACTTATGTCACAAAATGAAAGACGAAGTTGGATGGATTATTTTTTGTCAGTAAGGTGTTTGCGAACTCTGCTAAGCGTTTCTCTACTCATACCGAGGTAGGAGGCTATCATATAAAGTGGAACTCGTTGTATAATGTCAGGAAAAGTGTGGATAAGATTTAAGTATTTTTTTCTGGCATCAACTGAATAAGATTCAAGAAGCCTCTCCTGTAAGCTAAACAATCCTTTTTCTAAAAGCTTCCGGTGAAAGTCTAAATAGAAGGGGGCTTTTTGCAGCAAATTTTCCCACTCATTTTTTGTTATTGTAAGGATTTCAGATTCTTCAAGTGCTTCGGTATAAAATTTTGAAGGCTTTCCTGATATAAAGCTCGCCAGGTCTCCTGTCCACATACCTTGCGTTGCAAATTGTACAATATGTTCCGTACCATTCTCATCAATAACAAACGTTCGAAATAAACCATTTTGAACAAATACTGCTGCATGAAATACTTCTCCCTCTTTAAGCAGGAACGATCCTTTGGCTATTTTTTTTGGTTTGAAATAGTCATCTAAAAGATGGAGATCTTTGCCGTCAACCTTTATATTTTTCTTTATTATTTCTTTCAGTAATTGTGTCATGGAGCATAAAAATTTTTCACACAAATGTGTCCAAAGCTACGGGCAAAAATACGTTTCTAAGTGTGCATTTGTCTCACTTAATAGGTATTACATTATTCATCCCAACTTGCAAAACTCTTCATGTTAAATACAATATCCTAAGCAGTGCATATAAAAGATAAAAATGTTTTTATTTTATTCTTGATCTTTAAACAAATATTCAATAGCGCTTTCAGCAACCCAACTTTTAGTTGATCCTCGAATCGATCATATACTGCAAATACTGATAAACATGGTATGGTCATCCTGTCAATTTACTTTTTCTCTTCTACTCATTTGATGACTATATTTTTTTTATCTAAACAGAAAGAAAAGTATATACACCAGGCATGCATTTATCTTTTTGCTCTTCAGCCTAATGCAACAGTCTACTTGCCTTGCAAACCAATCACTCAAATGTTTTAAAGGTGCTCTTCATTAATCTCACACTTTTCTCCTCCTCATTTTCTTTTAAAGATAGTATAGATATCCATCAGTTCTTTGGCTACCTGATTGGTTTTGAATTGCAGGTCAATTAATTTCCCGGTGCGCATAGCAAATACCCATCCATGCACCTGTATTCTTTTTTCCAGTAATGCTTTCTGCACATCCCGGGTCTTGACCACATTAATACATTGTTCCAATACATTCAATTCTACCAGCCGGTCATATCGTTTTGGCAGCGATGCTATCGCATTGAGCTCTTTTTTATGCAGGCGATATACATCCCGTATATGGCGCAGCCAGGGATTCAGAATACCCTCATCCCGGCATTCCATGGCTGTTTTAATTCCGCCACATTGATAATGCCCGCAAATGATGATATGCCGAACTTTGATATGGTTCACTGCATAATTAATCGCTGATAAAGCATTTAAATCATCATTAGGAATAATATTGGCCACATTCCGATGTATAAAAACATCACCGGGCTGCGCATCCATAATGGCTTCCGTGGAAATACGGCTGTCAGAACAGCTAATAAAAAGATATTTGGGTTGTTGCCGTTTACTCAGTTTGGTAAAGTAGGCCGGATCAGCTTTTAACTGTTCAGCTATCCAGCGCTCATTATGTTGCAAAATTTCTTTAATGCTTTTATACGACATGTTGTTTTTATTGAAATTTTGATATAAAAAAAACTTTCTTTTTTATATTTCATTTATAAGAATGTCTCGCGATAAAGTTCAAAATGAAATCATGCACCCATTCATCTCTTCGGTGCATACTATCAAGCCCGTAAATAAAAGCACGCATCCGAATTACCTGGATTTTCCATTCATTATCCCTTCAATTTCTTTTAGCATACTAACTATTTTTCCTGAACTTTCCAAATACAGAAACCATAGCTAAGCCTTTCCGACACACTTTATGAATTCGTTATATATTAACTGCCGAAACAAGCGGTTACCAGGCCTTTTACGGCGCGTTATAACCTCTCATCACAATTATTGAAATAGTGCTTTTATTTTCCTGTGACTTATTTAGATTGCTTACTAATTAAAAAATTGTATGGCAGTTTTTAGAAACAGTTATTCAATCCTATTAAAAATAAATTACCATCAATTTTTCATCATTTTAAAACTAGTACACATGAAAAAGTTAATCACTATGGCTATCCTATTATGCGGTTTTTCGGCCGTTGCACAGGATAATGCTGCCGTAACCATCAAATCTGTTTTATTGGCTCAATTAAAAACCACGCACAATGTCAAAGACTGGTTTGTACCGGCTACTTTGGCTATTGCCGGCCTCACACCGGAACAAGCCAACTGGAAAGACAGTAGTAACAATCATTCCATTGCCCAACTCACGACACACCTGATTTTCTGGAACAAACAATTACTGGATAAATTTGAAGGCCGCCAACCCGATGCCTTCTCCGGAGATAATAAAGAAACTTTTTCACCTGTCGATAAAGAAACATGGGTGGCCGCACAGAAAAAATTAGACCAAATCCTGACAGAATGGGAAACATACATAGAAAAAACGGATGATGCGGTTTTAATGAAATGGTACGATACGATTTCCCATATCGCCACGCATAATGCCTATCATATCGGGCAAATCCTGTATATCCGGAAAATGAAAGGATGGTGGGATGATAAGCAAGGGGTACAATAAGCCGCAGGGAAAAAGTACCGGCTTCTCCCCTGCAACATTCTTTATTGTAAAGTCTGAATAAATTAATCCCGGGAAATTACTTAAAGCTTAAACTTTCAGCCATTTTCTTTAATTGGTCACCGCTGACATGGTCTCCTTCTAACGTAACCAGTAATCGGTCAGCCGCCAAAAAAGTGAAGGACGCATTACTGCCATCCTTTTCGCCATGCTCAATTGCTTTGGAACCATTGAAATCAATGGTGCGGGTGTATTCTTCATCACTCTCCGACTGGAAATTCATCATGCCCAGGTATTGCATACTATAAATTCCGGCACCTGCCTGCCCGGCACAATCAAACACTTTTAAGCTCACTTCCGTGGAATCATTTATTTTATATTCCCCCTCGGCAAATGCGGCTCCCATAGCACTGTTTGCAGAAAATTTGGAACGCTTCACACCGGCCAGGGTTTCCGGGAGCATAGCTTTCATTTGATCAAGGGAATACGGGGTCAGCTTCTGTAATTCTTCCGCTTTCTTTTGCATAGCATCGGCGGCTTGTGTCAGGCTGTTTACATCCACCGTGGTTTTGGTTTTGCCATCATCACTGGTAACTGTTACCCCACCTGTATCTTTATTATTGTTACAGGCTATGATCAGGCAACTGAAAATAGATACTAAAATAATTAAACGTTTCATGGGACTTTGTTTTGGTTATGCTTTTATAAAATTAAGCCTTTTTCCAAAGCTACAAATAAATTTTCCCGTTTTTTATCCGCCCAGTTTTCCGTTTGTAATATCCTTCCGGTGATTCGATACAAAAAGCAGTAATTTAGTGAAAATTGAGAAAGATGAAAGATAAATCCATTGCTGTGATACTGGCATTTTTCCTGGGTGGCTTAGGGATTCACCAGTTTTATCTTGGCAATAATAGCCGGGGAATCCTCTACCTGTTGTTTTGCTGGACATTGATTCCCTCCATTATCGGCTTTATTGATGGTATTATTCTGCTAACGATGTCGTATGAAGAGTTCGATCTACGGTATAATAATGCTTCGGCCATACAGGCAACTACTTCCCGGCCACCGGCACCTCATGTCGCTGAAGAAATAGATAAACTATACAACCTGAAACAACGGGGCGCTCTTACGGAAGAAGAATTTCAACAACAAAAAAGACGTATCCTGGTTTCCTGATGGCTGCATTTTTTCAAAAACAAAAAAGGATTCCAGGCATTTAAATCAGGTTAATTGATATCGCTGGATGATTTGCCGGATACGGTTTTCCATTTGTTTAGCTTCCTTATTATGCAACTGGATAAATGTATTATCCGGCATGGTTCCCAATACGGCATGCATTTCTTCTTCCGACTGGTACGACATCCGGCGGAATGGATTGGTATAATCTTTCACCCGGGATATTTCTACACCGGCAGCTATCCATTTGCGGGTTTCTATCCATTCCAATAATAAATCAAGCGCCTGGCTCCGGGTCATCTCACGTAAATTGATAGCACTGATTTTTTTTAATACACCCAGGCCATGCTGTCTTTTATCTAATGCATACTGATCGCCTATCTTCAGGTAAGCGGCATGTAAAGCGGACCAGGATTTAATTTTGCCAGACTTGATTTCTTTCAACAATTTTTTTAAAACGGATCCGGGTAATAATTGTCCCCCGATATTTTCCCATTCCTCCCAAGCAGGATTGGCTGGTAACTGTTCGAGATATTTGTTGAAACTTTTTCCTGCAAAAGCTTCCAGGCTTTCAGCAAATTGTGTGATCGCATAATACCGGATCATGCGGATAAAAATCTTGTATGCCTGCAAGGGTTTCAAAAGAATAGTCTTCCGTTTTGCATTTTCAAATCCTTCCAATTCCACCTGCAAAAATTCTACGTCCCTATCCCCTGATAATAACAAAGCCCGGCCTTTTGCCTGGTACACGGAATCCGGTTCTACATCTATAACCTGCTCCTGCACATACCAGGCTTTACCTACTGCCGTTTCCATAATGGATAAGGCCTTAATCATTTCATTCACGGAATCCGGGGCGAGATAATCAAATTCAAGTACTTGTTTTATTTCAGTCCGATGATCGCGTTGCCTGTATTTCCAAACATTTCTTTCCAACGCATACAGGTTGTACATAAACCAATAGCCGGGCAAAACAAGTAACCGGTCTTTGGCCATATCCTGGCTGACCAGGGAAAAAGGAATTTGAATATTCAATTCGTAATTGTAATCCCCTTTTGCCAGCATGGTAAAGGAGGCGAATTGTGAATTATGTTTGGTGCTCACGCACAATCCCGGCCAAAAACCGCGCCCTGCCTGCATTTCGCCGTCAGCGCTGCGCGAATTATGATTGGATCCCAAAGTCGCACCGGCCGGAATATTGCTTTGTCCCATGACCAGGGAAGCACATAAAAAAGAATTATTATGGTGTTGTTCATGCAAGGGAAAGATAAGTGAATTCAACACTTCGCAACAAGATATCGTGGCATTATTTCCCAGGTAGGAATTAATGAGGCGGGCGCCATATTTCAGTTGTGAATGCGAAGCCATTATAAAACGCACCGCTTTCACCCCATAAAATATCCGGCAACCTTCATGAATAATTCCATTTACCAATTCACACCCCTCACCAATTTGTGCTTTACCATTTTTACCGGAATGGATCGTCAGGTTTTTCAGTTTATTGGCACCTTTGATATAGGCATCATCTCCAATTTTCACATCTTTAATGATGCTGCAATTTTTAATAACATTCCGGTCGCCTATTTCGCCATATTCTCCCCGGGCCGAGCTAAACTCGGCTGTGGTAAAGGTTTTGAAACGCTCCATCAATTCATCGTCATTGCGGTAACGGCTCCAGAGGTAAGCATCCCCGGCCAGCATGCCACTGAATGGATAGATACGCCGGCCGCCATTCTCATTCCACAATTCCAGTTCTATTCGGGTCGCTTCTTTCTCACCTTCTTTTAAAATCCCATTTCCAAATTTGGCATGATTCGTTGTGGCCAGTTCCATTACATTGACAATGATCGTTTCATGACCGATTATATAATGGGACAAATAATGTACATTTTCTATAGCGACATTATTTCCAAAATCACAATTAATGATAGTAGAATTATACAGGCCCACGGAATATTGCATATCGCTGAACTCCAGGCAGGCTGGCGCTAACTTGCCAATCCGTACCAGGCCATAAAAATTGCAATGCCTCACAAGCCTCGGATCAAAACCTTCTGCCACTAAAATATCTCCCCAGGCAGAACAGGTATTTTCATTTTCTATTAAAATATCAATCTCCCGGGTGCGCAGGCTGCGATAGGCAAGGCCTTGTTTATTCTGTTGATAGCGCAGGTAATATTCATCTTTCCCTTCCGGCAAAAACTTTGCGGGAATAAAATTCCTGCCCATATCCTTCAGCTTACTTTTCTTGATATCATTTTTCAACATACAAAAACACTGGTTGGCGAATATACCAATAAAAAAATCGTTGCTTCACTCCCCGCCGTTAAAACTATTCAGCCGTAACAGCATGATTTTATAATATATGACTGCTATCATTTTGCGGATTTTTTTCTTTCAAAATAATAAAAAAAGCGAAGGCATGCCTCCGCTTTTTAATTTAAATAAATGATTTCTCAGGGCTCCACCAAACCTCTGTCCTGCAGCATGGGCAGGATATCAGGATCATGGCCACGGAAATTTCTGTATAAGGTGGCGAGGTCTTCGGTATTTCCACGGGACAATATCATATCCCGGAAACGCTGGCCGTTTTCACGTGTGAGGCCACCATGTTCTTTGAACCATTGAAAGGCATCATCATCCAGCATTTCTGTCCATAAATAAGCATAATAACCGGCCGCATACCCATTGCTCCAGATATGCAGGAAATAACTGGAACGATAACGCGGAGGTACCTGTGGCAATGCCAGGCCGGCATCTTGCAGGGATTGCTTTTCAAAATTATCTACCTGCTGCAAGGGTGCATCTGCAGATAAAGAATGCCAGGCTAAATCCAGTTTGGCTGCTGCCAATAACTCCGTCAACATATAACCCTGGTTGAATGTAGCTGCATTCTTGATTTTGCTGACCAATAATTCCGGCATTTTTTCACCTGTTTTATAATGGATGGCATAATGCCCGAAAACGGCTGTATCCATTGCCCAATGTTCATTAAACTGGGATGGGAATTCTACAAAATCCCGTGCTGTATTGGTTCCGGAAAGACTGGGATATTGCTGGCTGGCAAACAGGCCATGCAGGGCATGCCCAAATTCATGGAACATAGTGGTAACATCCGAGAAACTAATAAGGGCCGGTTGCCCTTTTGCCGGTTTGGTGAAGTTGCAAACATTATATACTACCGGTTTTGTATTCAGCAAATATGACTGGCCGACAATATTGTCCATCCAGGCGCCGCCGTTTTTATTATCCCGTTTGAAATAATCGCAATAAAATAACCCGATCGTTTTATTGTCTTTATCAATCACTTCAAATACGCGTACATCTTCCTGGTACACCGGCAGGTCCTTGCGTTCTTTAAACGTGAGGCCATATAATAAATTCGCTGCATAAAAAACACCGTTTTGTAATACATTATTCAATTCAAAATACGGTTTCACTTCATTTTCATCCAGGTCATATTTTGCTTTGCGCACCTGCTCTGCATAGAAATTCCAGTCCCATGGCTCCAATTGAAAACCCCCTTTTTGCTGATCAATCACGGCTTGTATTTCAGCTGCTTCTTTTCGTGCTTTAGCGGTGGCTGCCGGTGTCAATTTTGCCAGGAAAGCATCTACTGCGGCAGGTTCTTTTGCCATTTGGTTTTGCAATTTCCAGGCAGCAAAATTTTTGAAGCCCAATAATTTTGCCTGTTGTGCACGTATTTCAGCCAAGCGGGAAATGGTAGCACGCGTATCATTCGAATCACTTTTTTCTGCCCGGTTCCAGGAAGCCTCAAATAATTGTTGGCGGGTTGTGCGGTTGGTGAGTGATTGCAATGCCGGTTGTTGAGTTGTGTTTTGCAGGCTCAGCATCCATTTTCCCGGTTGGTTATTGTCTTTGGCATTTTGTGCTGCCGCATCAATTTCTCCATCGGAAAGCCCGGCCAGTAAAGATTTATCCCCTACTACCAGGGCGCCGGCTTTTGCTGCGGCCAATAATTGATTATTAAATTTAGCACTGAGCGCTGCTTCCTCTTTATTCAACGCTTTCATTTGGTTTTTTGCCGAATCAGAAAGATTGGCTCCGGCCAAAACAAAATCCTGGTAATATTTTTCCAGTAAACGTTTTGATTCCGCATCTTTTTGCAAAGTATCCCGATGATCATATAATGCTTTCACCCGGGCGAATAATTTAGGGTTTAAATAAATGGCATCCGATAATTCAGCCATCTTGGGAGCCTGCTCCTCGGATAATGCCTGTAAAACGGAATCTGTATTGGCACTGCTCAGTAAATTAAAAACACCATATACCCGGTTTAACAAAACACCGGTTTTTTCCATGGCGACAAGTGTATTGTCAAAAGTCGGAGCCGCCGAATCATTGGCAATGGCATTCATTTCACTAAGTTGTTGCCGCATACCTTCCTCCATGGCCGGCCGGAAATCGGCATCTTTGATTTTTGTAAAATCCGGCGCTTCAAAAGGCAAACTGCTTTTGTTGAAGAATGGGTTGGCCGATGTAAAAGAATCGGAACTGGGTGTTTTTGATTCATTACCGCTATTGCAGGCTGAAAAACCAACGGCCATAAAAACGGCGCTAAAAAACAATAAAGTTTTCATGCAAGTCATTTTATGCGTGAATAAATTTTAAAAAAGGGTTTCAAAGTACAACTTATCACCAGAAACGGCAAAATTAAAATTCCGGGTTTTTCCCGGTATAGTTCTCCGGAGACAGGGCTTTCAATTCTTTTTTGATACGGCCTGGTATGTTGAGTGTATCAATAAATTCATGAAATGTCTGAGTGGTTACTTTTTCTTTTCCCCGGGTAAGTTCTTTTAATGCTTCATAGGGGTTGGGAAATTTTTCACGGCGCAAAATAGTTTGAATAGCTTCTGCGAGGACAACCCGGTTTTCTTCCAGGTCGGCCCGAATCTTTTCTTCATGTAAAACTAATTTTCCCAATCCTTTTTGCAGGGAGGCAAATGCAATAAGGGTATGCGCTATCGGAACACCCAGGTTCCGTAAAACAGTAGAATCGGTCAGGTCGCGTTGCAGGCGGGATACGGGTAACTTGGCTGACAGGTGCACCAGTAAAGCATTGGCTATTCCAAAATTTCCTTCGGCATTTTCAAAGTCTATGGGATTTACTTTATGCGGCATGGCAGATGAACCCACCTCTCCTTTCTTCGTTGCCTGCTTAAAATAATCCATACTGATATAAGTCCACATATCACGGCACAGATCAATGAGAATAGTATTAATGCGATGCAGGTTATCTAAATGCGCGGCGAGATTATCATAGTGATCAATTTGTGTGGTAAACTGCAAACGTTGCAGGCCTAATTTTTTTTGAACAAACGTATCGGCAAATTGTAACCAGTCTTTTTTAGGATAAGCCGCATAATGTGCATTGAAATTTCCGGTAGCGCCACCAAATTTTGCGGTAAATGGAATTTGCTGCAACAGGTTAAACTGATTCATCAAACGCTCTACAAAAACATAGATTTCTTTACCCAGTTTCGTGGGTGATGCAGGCTGGCCATGTGTCCTGGCCAACATAGAAACAGCCTTCCATTTTTTTGCCAAGCTTGTCAATGTTTTCATCAATTGCTGCAGCCGGGGTATATATTCTTTTTCCAGGCAATTTTTCCAGCTGAGCGGAATGGAAGTATTATTGATATCCTGTGAGGTAAGGCCAAAATGGACCCATTCTTTTGCACCGGCATCTTTGGTTTTATCCAGTTTTTCTTTTAGAAAATATTCCACCGCTTTTACATCATGATTGGTAATTTTTTCTATAGCTTTTATTGCCTGTGCATCGTTGAGGGAAAATTCATTTACTATTTTTTGCAAGTATGTTTTAGTGGTGGGTTGGAGAGGAAACATTTTCTTTTCTGCGAGAAAAAGAAAATAGGCAACTTCTACCTGCACACGATACCGGATGAGCGCATACTCAGAAAAATAGAGGTCCAGGTTTTCACAAGTTGCGTGGTATCGTCCATCGATCGGGGAAATGGCAGTAAGTTGGCTTAATTCCATAAAATGTTTATTTCTTTGCATGCAAATTAAATGAATTGAATAGAATAAAGATAGCAGCGGTTAGTTATTTAAATACAAAACCTTTATTGTATGGCATCCGGCGGAATGCGGATTTAATGAAAAGGATAACGCTGACAGAATCTTTTCCGGCAAATATTGCCGGCCAATTGCAGCGTGGTGACATTGATGCCGGCCTTGTTCCGGTAGCAATTATACCCACACTTGCTGAATCACATATCATCAGTGATTATTGTATTGGCGCTACCGGGCCGGTGGCCAGTGTGGGCCTTTTCAGTGATACGCCTTTATCCGCAATCAGGCAGGTTTACCTCGACTATCAAAGCCGCACATCTGTTGCTCTTGCCAAAATATTGTTTGAAAAATTTTGGAAAATGAAACCTGTGTATTTAGCCGCTGATGAAAATTATATACAGGAAATTTCCGGGCACACTGCCGGTATTGTGATCGGCGACCGGGCATTGGCATTACGCCCTGAAAAGAAATATTCATTTGACCTGGCGGAAGCCTGGATCGAAATGACCGGGCTGCCTTTTGTATTTGCCGCCTGGGTTGCCAATAAAAGACTGCCGGAAGATTTTATCCAATCTTTTAATGCAGCCAATAAAGCCGGGATTGAAAATATGGAAGCGGTAGTATCCGAAAACGCATTTGCTTCCTATGATTTAAAAACCTATTACACAGAAAATATTTCCTATATCCTGGATGAAGAAAAAAAGAAAGGCCTTGCTTTATTTTTAAAATTATTGAAAGAGAAAATTCCGGCATAATATCTATCCCTCATTTTGCTTTTACTTTTTTCAACAAAACAATATAGGTCGGGAAATGGTCGCTGTAGCCATGATTATATTTATTGCCCTCCCAGGTACGTTTCGGGTAACCGGTATATTTCCCACTGGTTTCAATCAGGAAATTTTTATTGAAGACAAATTGTTTTGAATAAAAAAAACCATCCTGGTCATGACTAAGCCAGGGATAACTGATCAGTATCTGGTCAAACAGGCCCCAGCTATCCTGGTAGGCCAGTGTACCAATTCCTTTTTTATACATGGTTGTCCAGGGATTGTATAATTGTCCCGGCCCGACTTTTTGCAAATCACTTTGCGCTCCTAAAACCTTAACCAGGCTGGGGCTTACCGGGTCATCATTCAAATCACCCATCAGGATAATCTTTGCCTGCGGCTCTGCATGTTGAATTGAATCTATCATTCTTTTATTCACGCGGGCGGCAGCTGCCCGTGCCGGCGCACTACGGGCTTCTCCACCCAGGCGGCTCGGCCAGTGATTAACAAAAACATGTATGGTCTCCCCACAAAATTTTCCTTTTACATACAATACATCGCGGGTAAAGTAAGATGACTTACTGCCTGCCGGGATTTTGACAAAAAGTTTTTTGCTTTCTTCCACTTGAAAATAAACCGGGTTGTATAACAAGGCCACATCTACACCCCGCAAATCCCGGGAATCATAATGCACCACCCGGTATTGCCTGTTTTGGATGAGTGGGTCATTGACGAGATCATGCAATACGGTATCATTTTCAATTTCAGCCACACCTAATAAAGCCGGGCCGTCGGGTGAGAAAGCAGTACCCAACTGGGAAATAACCTGTGCCAGGTGATGCACTTTGTCCCAATAAATGATACTATTATAATGCCTGTCTCCACCCGGCAAGAACTCATTATCATTCACATGCGGATTGTCCAGTGTATCATAAAAATTTTCCAGGTTATAAAATCCAATGACTGCAACCTGGTAATCCTGCTTTTGTGCATGCATGCAAGCCGGGCTGAACAGGTATAAAAAAATGATGAGTAAACTGGTCTTCCGCATCCTGGTTCTTTAAATAGTATAAGATACAAATAAGGTTTTAATAAAAACAATACTATCAAAATAAAAACTTATTTATTTTTTAGTATCAATCATTGGATCATGCAGCCATTCTTTTTGTTCCTGTTATGCAGTTGTTCCTTTTCGCTTTTCGCACAGGATGAAGGAAAAGACAGTACCACAGCACCGGTCAATGATTCATTGTATCAAAGCGGTATGAATGACCTGGTGCAAGATGAAATCCCTACCCTTTCACTCGATGAAGACCGCCTGGATGATGCCGGCACACAAGCTATTTCATCCATTCTTACGGCTGGCCGTGATCCGTTTTTAACCGCAGCCGCATTCAATTTTAATATTGCCCGTTTTAAATTCCGGGGTTATGATAATAATTTATCGGCTACTTATTTGAATGGCTTACTCATGCAAAATTTAGACAATGAAAGTACACCTTACTATTTATGGAGCGGTTTGAATGATGTACTCCGGAATCGTGAAATATATGCAGGCATCCGCTACCATACTTTTGGTTATGGCAATATCGGTATTGTAACCAATATAGATGCCCGGGCATCGAAACAACGCCCGCAAACGACTTGCAGCTATGCGTTTTCCAACAGGAGTTATACGCACCGCTGGATGATAACACATAGTACAGGGTTGAATGCCAAAGGCTGGGCATTTTCATTTTCTGCAAGCAGGCGCTGGTCCGGAGAGGGTTATGTACCGGGTACCTATTATGATGCCTGGAGCGCTTTCATTGGAGTGGACAAACAATTCAATACAAAACAAATTTTATCATTAACCGCTTTTTATACCCCTGTGGAAAACGGCCGGCAAGGAGCCTCTACTTTAGAAATGCAGGAACTTGCCGGCTCTTCATATTACAATCCTTATTGGGGGTATCAACAAGGCAAAAAAAGAAATGCGAGTATTTCAAAATCAAACGAACCTCTGTTTATACTGAATGATGTATTTAGCATTAATGTGCATACTACCATGACAACTGCAGCCGGTTATTCTTTTGGAAAAAGAAAAATTTCCGGAATAGATTGGTACCATGCGCCCGATCCCCGGCCGGATTATTACAAATACCTGCCCTCTTACCAGGCAGACTCTGCTCAACGAGCACAACTGCAACAATTATTTCAGCAGGATGAAAACCTGCGGCAGATTAACTGGGAAGAATTGTATGCCACCAACCAGGCAAATTTTGAAACAGTCTATGGAATTGATGGCAATCCTTCCAACCATATCAGCGGGAAACGTGCCTTATACATTTTGCAAAACCGGGTAATTCAAACACAAAAACTATTTTTCAGCTCCCAACTAAATACCAAAATCGGGGAACATGTTTTCTTCACCGGCGGAATTCAATACCAATGGCAGCGCAATCACTATTACCAGGAAATAGCAGATTTACTCGGTGGTGATTTTTATATTGATCTGAATCAATTTGCGGAACAGGATTTTCCCAATGACCCCAATGCGTTGCAAAATGATTTACGGCATCCCAACCGGGTGGTGAAAGTCGGAGACCGTTATGGTTATAATTATGCCATCACGTTAAAAAGAGAAGCAGCATTTTCATCCTTCTTTTTCCCGCTAGATCATGTTGATCTTTTTGTAGGAGCGGAGGTTTCACAAACCAGTTTTTACCGGACCGGTTATGTGCAAAACGGGTTATTCCCCGATCATTCCCTGGGTAATTCTATAGTCAATCTATTTACAAATTATAGCGTGAAAGCAGGAATTACTTATAAACTTAACGGCCGGAATTATTTTTATGTAAATGCCGCACAACTTACCCGGGCGCCACTTTTTGATAATGTGTATATATCACCCCGGAGCAGGGATATAGTGCAAGATAGCGTACGGAATGAAAACATCTTTTCAGCGGAAGCCGGTTATGTATTGCATGCACCGAAAATAAATTTCCGTATCGGTGCATATTATACCACCATCCGGCATGCACTCAATGTGCTTACTTTTTATGATGATGACTACAGCAATTTTGTCAATTATGCATTGCGCAATATTGACCGCAGGTACCAGGGTATTGAAATGGGTTTTGAAATAAAATTACTACCTGTCGTTTCGTTAAATGGCGCTGCTTCCCTCGGGCAATATTTTTATACCGGCCGGCAACATGCAACCATCATCCTGGATAACAGTGCTGCCATCCTCGCTGATGAAATAGTGTATAGTGAAAATTATAAACTCCCTGTACCGCAACAGGCATTTAGTCTTGGCCTTAGTTATCGCTCTCCTGCTTATTGGTTTCTAAGTGTTACGGGAAATTATTTCAATGACCGGTGGCTGGATTTTAACCCGGTGCGCAGAACTTATAATGCGATAGAAGGCGTGGATCCGGCATCTGCTTTATGGGGGCAAATTTTGGATCAGGAAAAACTGCCGGCTGCATTTACAGTAGATTTTTTCGGAGGTATAACATTTCGTTTACGCACATCAATCCAAGAAAATAAACCAACTTACCTGGCTTTTTTGGCCGGTATCAGTAACCTGTTGAACAACCGGGAATTTATCAGTGGCGGTTATGAACAATTGCGTTTTGATTTTGCCGGGCATGATGTTCAAAAATTTCCTTCAAAATATTATTATGCCTATGGAATCAATTTTTTCCTGGGCCTGTCACTTCGATTCTAAAATGAATTGTATATGAAAACATTTACTTCTTCTCTCCTGTTTTATTTTTTTATCTCTCTTGCTTTTCATGCCTTGATAGCCTGTGATAAAAAATTTGACGCCCCACCGGTTTTTGTTGCTCCTGATATCAAAGCAGATTTTACTATTGCCGAATTGAAAAACCTGCATACCAATGGCCAGGTGGAAGAAATTACAGAGGATAAAATAATCCGGGGCATTGTTGTAGCCGATGACCGCAGCGGGAATTTTTATAAATCAATTGTAATCGAAGATTCCACTGCCGGCATTTCTGTATCATTAGACAGGTATGATCTGTACACGGATTATCCCATTGGCCGGGAAATTTTTATTAAGGTCAAAGGCCTGTACCTGGGTGATTATAATAAGCTGGTACAATTAGGTGGTGGTATCGATCGCTCTGAAGCCGTGCCTGCACTGGCTCCCTTAGCCTCTAAATTATTTGATCAATACATCGTCCGGGGTTCTTTTTCTAATAAAGTAGATCCTCTTGTTGTAACCGTTGCTCAATTAAATGATGCATATCAAAACAGGCTTATCCAAATTAATAATTGCCAGTTTTCTATTGCTGATACCGCAAAGACATTTGCCCTGGCCGGCCAATCTTCCCCTTCTGCTGTTAATTATACATTGACTACTTGCAGTGGAGAAAAAATTATTCTGCGTAACAGTAATTATGCAGATTTTGCCGCGTATAATTTACCCAATGGAAATGGGCCAATTACTGCGATCTATACTGTATATGGAACGACTAAACAATTATATATCCGCGATACAGCGGATACTCCATTTTATCAATTGCGTTGCGATGGAAGTGGCAGTAATATTATTTTTAGCCAGGATTTTACTGATGCGCCTGTTGGTTCCAATATCAATTTACCGGGTTGGCAAAACTTGGTAGAAACAGGCAATGTAAAATTTACCTGTGCCAGTTATTCGTCTAATAATTATGCAAAAATATCTGCCTATCAATCGGGTTATGAAAATGTAAAAACCTGGTTAGTGACCCCGCTTATAGCATTAGGTAGTTTTAGTGAAAAGAAATTTTCTTTCACCAATGCAGACGGGTATGATAATGGGGCTACTTTGCAAGTAATGTTGTCAACAGATTATACCGGGAATGGAATACCCTGGAATTTTACCTGGGCTGCATTACCCGCCGTCATTTCACATGGCCATAGCAGTGGATATGGCAGTTTTATTTCATCGGGTGAAATGGATATAAGCGCCTACGATAAAATTTATATTGCTTTTGTATATGAAGGCGCAGATCCTTCAGGTGGGACAAAAAAGACTACTACTTTCCAGGTAGATGATATCCTGATAACAGGAAAATAAACAGGTCAACATTCACTCAGGCTGATAGGAATTTGCACCGCCAGGCCGCCTTCGGATGTTTCCTTGTATTTTGTATTCATATCAAGCGCTGTTTGCCACATAGTCGCTATAACATTGTCCAGGCTCACTTTTGCATAATCAGGTAAGCTTTGTAATGCCAGTTGTGATGCCGTGATTGCTTTTATGGCGCCCATGGTATTTCTTTCTATACAGGGTACCTGTACCAGGCCGGCAATCGGGTCGCAGGTTAAGCCCAGATGATGTTCCATGGCAATCTCAGCGGCCATCATCGCTTGGCGCTGAGAGCCACCCAGGCTTTCGGTAAGTGCAGCCGCCGCCATTGCAGAAGAGACGCCAATCTCTGCCTGGCAACCACCCATTGCCGCAGAAATCGTAGAACCTTTTTTAAAGATACTGCCAATCTCTGCAGCCGTAAGTAGAAAATTAATTATCTTTTGTTCATCATGGCCATCGCAAAAAATTACATAATACAACAGAACAGCAGGGATTACGCCAGCTGCTCCATTCGTCGGAGCAGTTACTACTCTGCCAAAGGATGCATTCTCTTCATTCACCGCCAATGCAAAACAACTTACCCAATCTAAAATATATTTAAACTGGTGCCCGCCATCTTTAATCAGGGCCATCCAGGAGTCAACTGAATCATAGGTTTTCCCACCTATATATTTTTTGTTCAGGTCAAATGCCCTTCTTCGAACATGCAGGCCGCCGGGTAATTCGCCCTGGCTATGGCATCCCCGGTAAATGCATTGCAGCATGGTGTCCCAAATTTTCAAAACACCTTTCTTCGTCTCTTCCTCCGGCCGCCATTCTTTTTCATTTTCCATTACAATATCATGAATAGGCATGCCTGTCTTGATTGACCAATGTAATAAGTCATCGGCATGATTAATCGGGAAGGGCAATGACACGGTCATTTTTCCAATAGAGGTTTCATTTTCCTGCACAACAAACCCACCCCCAATGGAAAAATAGGTTTCATTGATGACCTCCCCCTCTTGCAGGGTAGCCCGAAACGTAAGGCCATTGGGATGAAATGGCAAAGACTCAGAATATAAAAAATGGATATTTTCCGGAGGGTTAAACGGGATTTCCTGCTCGCCGTTCAGCTTAATTTTTTTATGATCATAAATAGCATTGATTTTGGGCGTAATGCTATCTACCGGAATAGTTACCGGATCCTCACCGCAAAGGCCCAGCATGACCGCTATATCAGTACCATGGCCTTTCCCGGTCTTGGCCAATGAGCCATATAAAAACACATCCATTGTTTGCACTGCAGGCAATGATTTCTTTTCCTGCAAATGATCCAGGAAACGCATGGCAGCCCGCCAGGGGCCTAAAGTGTGTGAACTGGATGGCCCCACACCAATTTTAAACATATCGAAAACGGAAATAGATTCATGTGGCATAGTAATACAAATTTACAGGTTCTGTAAATACCAGTCTCATGGCCTTTTTCAATCGTTAAAAATATATTTTATGCATCCGCCCATTTTTTTATGAATTTACTTTTATTTCGCGGCACGAAGATTGATGCATTTAGCTGCTTTGATCACCGGGAAAAATAGCATGTTGAATAAAATGTTATCATTTTAAAACAAGCATACCTATTATTCCGGGAAGTTTCATCATTAAAAAAAATAAAATGAAAAGAATACGTTTTGCACTTTGTGCGCTTGCTTTCAGCGCCATGACATTTATGAGTTGTGATAAAAATTCACCGGATATTAATCCGCCTCCAAAGAATATTGCAGATTATATTGCCGGTAACCCGGATTTTTCTATCATGTATTCGGCCCTTACCAAATCCGGCCTCTTATCAGAAGTGCAAAATGCTACGAACCTGACTTTTCTATTACCGGATAATGCGGCTTTCCAAAATGCCGGCTTAGATCAGAACTCTATTAATGCGCTCTCACCGGCTCAACTGGCAGATATAATCCATTACCACGAGATAGATCATGTCATCAATTCAGCACAATTTCCCATTGGTGATACTATCACTACATTACTGGGACTGCATGTGTATTCCAATATCGGGGACAGTGGTATTTATATAAATGGTATCCGTATTAAGACAACCGATGTGCAGGCCACTAATGGTATTGTGCACTTACTTACAAAAGCCTTGTTGCCACCGGATTTCAGTATTTATGACCTTGTAGCCAGTGATGCTGATTTTACCTTATTAAAAGCAGCGATAGATAAAGCCGGATTAACATCCATGTTACAAAACGGGGGTGCATATACCCTTTTTGCACCGGATAATACCGCTTTCAACAATGCAGGTTATAACACGGTAACAGATATAAATAATGAAGACCCGGCTGTTATCACAAAAATTGTGAAGGACCATATTTTAACCACTGAGTTTTTCCTTTCCGATTTCAAAGCAGGTTTATCATTAAAAAACCTGCAGGGTGATAATTTAATAGTGAGTCTTGTTCCACCATCTATTAACCTGGAAGGGTCTTCACAGCCGAATGCCCTTGTGACAGCTCCGGACGTACTCGGATATAATGGGGTTATACAGGAATTAGACCGGGTTGTTTTACCTTAATTTCACTACAAAAAAATACTGGCTGGTTAATACCAGCCTTTTTTTTGCCTACTATTGTATTGTGCTAATTTTGAAAAATGTATAAAAAAGAAAATACAGTCCCTGCTCTCATCTGCTTTTTTATATTTTGCCTATGCGCTATCGCCTGCCAGAAAAATGATCAATCTTCCATCAATCCATCTCAAATACAATGCATCAATGCCTCTCCGGATGCACCTGCGCTTTATTTTCTCGATAATTATACAGCTATTGGGGACAGCTTATCTTTCCCGGGCAACACATCCTATACAGCGCTTGCCCCGGTAACATCTAAATTTAGTATCACCAATACAGCAGCTAACTCATTAACCAGCTTTTATACGACGCTTGTTCCCGGTGCATTTTATTCGCTTTTCGCGATTGATTCTTTTTCAAGCATCCGGGCCAGCATGGTGCAGGATATTTTTTTTACTCCTTCGCCCGATTCTATGTTGGTTCGCTTCTTTCATTTCTGCCCGGATGCAAATTATATGGTTGCTTACCTGGAAAACCCAATAGATACTTTATATCTAGGCACCCGAAGTTTTAATGACCAAAACACGTTTTCTACCTACAGTAATTTTGTGGAAATCCCGGCCGGGACTTACAACCTGCAATTGGATATTGACAGTTCCGCTTACATTTTCCCACTTAACCTTTCAGGGGGAAAAGTGTACACCATTTTTGCCGGCGGTTTTTTACATGGCAGTGGCAGTTCAGCATTACAAGCCAGCCTGGTAGTGCATAACTGACGAATTACTTTTGTTCTATTATTAAAATAAAAGGCCATTTTAAAACGTAAAAGCAAACTATCCTTTTGCATCCTTTTTCCTCCGGGTCTTTATTCGTAAGTTTGCCCCAGTTTTAAAAATATTTGACATGCAGTTTTCTTCCTTTTTACAACGTTTCAATGAACCGGAAACCCTGAAGATGGCCAAGTTGGGTCGTGAATTGCGGGCATCCGGAGTGGATGTAATTGATCTGAGCCTGGGCGAACCTGATTTTGATACGCCGGAATATATTAAAGATGCAGCGATTGATGCGATTCATAATAACTGGAGCCATTATCCCCCGGTTGCAGGCTATCCGGAATTACGTGAAGCAGTTTGTTATAAATTCAAAAGAGATAATAACCTCACTTACCGACCTGAAAACATTATTGTTTCTACCGGCGCCAAGCAATGCCTGGCCAATGCGATCCTGGCAATTGTAGATGAAGGAGATGAAGTAATTATTCCCACTCCTTATTGGGTGACCTATTCTGAATTGGTAAAACTGGCCAGGGGAACAGTGAAAGAAGTGAAGACTACTGTTGAAGGCCAGTTTAAGATTACGGCAGCAATGTTGGAAAAAGCGATCACACCAAAAACAAAACTATTTATGTTTTCTTCGCCCTGCAATCCTTCCGGGGCTGTTTATTCAAAGAGCGAATTGCAGGCATTGGCCCAGGTTTTTGAAAAGCATCCGCAAATCTGGATTTTATCCGATGAGATTTATGAGTATATCAATTTTGTGGGAAAACATGAAAGTATTGCCCAATTTGATTCCATTAAAGAACGCGTGATTGTTGTAAATGGCCTGAGTAAAGGTTTTGCCATGACCGGTTGGCGGCTGGGCTACCTGGCAGCACATGCGGACTTAGTAAAAGCCTGTGATAAAATCCAGGGGCAATTTACCAGTGGCGCCAACTCCATCACGCAACGCGCTGCCATCACCGCATTGAAAGAAGACCACACGGCAAGTAGTAAAATGAATGATGAATTCCGGAAACGCCGGGAAAAAATTCTGTCAATTGTTTCAGAAATCCCCGGTTTTATCAGCACAGAACCACAAGGCGCTTTTTATATTTTTCCAGATGTATCTTTTTATTTTGGTAAAAAATCAGGGGAACATCAAGTTCAGCATGCCGGTGATTTATCGCTGTATTTATTGCATGAAGCACATGTGTCCACCGTAATGGGAGATGCTTTTGGCGAGCCGAAATGTGTCCGTTTTTCTTTTGCCAATAGTATGGAAAATATTGAAAAGGCCTTTGTGCGCATAAAAGCTGCGCTGAATAAACTGGCCTGATTTTTCTTCATCTTTTTTGTATGGTGTCATCCGCCTTTGTTGCTTTTGAAAACCGTCTGCTAAAAATGTATAAGCACCGCAGCAAATTAGCGAGGCGGCAGGCAATTTCCTGCTTTCGTGTCTATGATAAAGACCTGAATGATTTTCCTTTTTCCATTGATTTGTATGGGGATAAAATTTCTCTTTCCGTTTTTGCAAAAAATGAAACGGATATAGATGAAAATTTTCTGCAGGCTGCCGTAGCTACCATAGCCCGGGTATTTCAATTGCCGGCAGAAAATATTTTCATCCGGGAGCGAAAGAGAATGGATCATCGGCAAACACAATATGAAAAAAGAAATTTTGAAAAACATTTTTTCCCGGTTAAAGAAAATGGTTTGCAGTTTCTCATTAACCTGGCGGATTATGTGGATACCGGTTTGTTTTTAGACCATCGCATCACCCGCAGGATGGTACGTGATATGGCCATGGGTAAACGAGTTTTAAATTTATTTTGTTATACCGGTTCTTTCAGTGTGTATGCCGCAGCCGGAGGTGCCATGCAAATCACTTCCGTGGATCTTTCCCAGACTTATCTAGACTGGGCCCGGAAGAATTTCCAATTAAATGGTTTCCAGGAAGGAAGCGATTTTACTTTTATCCAGGCCGATGTATTGCAATTGCTACCCACACTGGAAGCCGGCAGTTATGACCTGGTGATCATGGATCCACCCACTTTCAGTAACAGTAAAAAGATGAAAGGCATTTTAGATATCCAGGCAGACCATGTAAGCCTGCTTACCGGAGCATTACAAGTATTGAGTGAACAGGGTAAATTAATTTTCAGTACCAACTACCGAAAGTTCAAATTAGCTACAGATCAAATTTTTAATACCCACATAAAAGATATCACCAGGCAAACCACACCCTTTGATTTTGAAGGGAAATTGAAACGGTTCTGTTATAGGATGGAGAAGGGGGGGATATTTCTTAATGAATAAAAGTAAAAAATCATTTTCATCTCACCCTTCCTTTCCTCACTCCAAACACATATGACGTCCTGGATTGAAAAGTGCAGCCCGGTCTTAAAACAGTGGAGGGAAAACCTGGTTGATTCGGTGAATCGGGGAAATGCTGGGTTTCCAAACAAAAAGCCGTTCGGCGCAAATCTGTACTCCCGTTTTTCAGGCAATGAGTGCCATCCATAAAATTGCCGGTATATAATTGCATGCCGGGCTCCGTGGTAAAAACATCCATGACGATACCTGATCTGGGTGCACTCACAGAAGCAGCTTGTGCATATGCATGTTCAGTTTTGTTTAAAATAAAAGTATGATCATAACCACCGGCTAATTGTATTTGCTCCTGCGTGGTATCGTCAATTCGCGCTCCTATTGCTTTAGGGGTTTGAAAATCAAAAGCCGTATTGGATACACTTTCAATCCTGCCCGGTGGAATCAATGTAGCATCAACCGGTAAATATTTTTCAGCAAAAACCGTCAACACATGCTGCCCGATAGGCCCGCTACCCTCTCCTTCTAAATTGAAGAAAATATGATTCGTCAGATTAAGGACGGTTGACTTATCCGTTGTTGCCATATAATTTATTTCCAATGCATGTTCTTGCAATGAATATATTACCCGGACCTGTACATTCCCGGGATATCCTTCTTCACCATCCACCGATGTATATTGTAATACGAGTGCCTGTGCATTTTCCTGCCGGGCATCCCATATAGCGCGCGAAAAACCCCGGAAGCCTCCATGTAAATGATCATTGTCCCGATTTATGGAGAGCCTGTATACCTGGCCATCCAACTGAAAGGAAGCGCCGCGAATACGATTGGCATAACGGCCTACGATGGCTCCAAAATATGTTTCATCTCCCTGCATATAAGCATCCAGGTTGTCTATACCCAGGGAAACATCGCGGTAATTTCCTTCCTTGTCGGGCACTAATAATTGCACCACGCGGGCACCATAATTAGAAATCGTTACTGTCAAAAATTGATTGTGCAGTGTATATAGCTTACAGCTTTTTCCATTCACTTCTTTGTCAAATGCAGCAGGGTCAAGTGGAGTGGGTTTATTGGAAGGCATATAAAAATTTTTATTGATCCATGAATTTATTGCGGCTCCTGTTAAGGTACAACTATTCATGGAGCTGTTTTGTTTTTTTGAAAAATATTTACACAGGGTTGAAAAGAAACAACCGGGGAAAAATTATTTCACATTGGCTACCACCCGGGCGCCGGCTTTTTTAGCTGCCTGCATAATGCGAAAGACTTCTCCATAATAAGAGGATGTGTCTGCATTGATTACCACGGAAGGCGTATCAATCAATGGCCTGGCCTTGTTCACTTCAAAAAGAAGCAGGCTGTCTATTTGGTTGATATCTACCAGGGACTGGCCAATATAAATATGTTGCTCTTTATCGATGGATACCACAATATTTTGTTTTGCCTTAGTATCTTTTTCTCCACGGGGATTATTCACTTTCACGATATTGGGATTGGCCAGGGTGGATACGATTAAAAAAAACAGTAACAGGATGAATAAAATATCATTCAGGGAACCGGTATATACTTCCGGGCTGGGCTTTAATCTTTTTCGAATATTCATGCTTCCCTGTTATTTGGTTGGTTCCTGTAAAATATCAATAAATTCTGCGCTGGAGGCCTCCATTTTATTGGCTGTTTTATCTATTTGTGTATTTAAAAACTGGAAACCTACATAAGCCAGTAAACCAATAATCAAGCCGGTTGCGGAGGTCACCATTTTCACATAAATACCACCGGCTATCACACTGAGTTCAAAATTTCCTGTACTGTTGATATCGTAAAATAATTGAATCATCCCGGCAATGGTTCCCAGGAAACCAAACATGGGCGCTATGCCTGCAATGATTGATAAGATGGATAAATTCCTTTCCATTTTATACATCTCCAGTTTCCCCACATTTTCCATGCTTTTCTCAATAGAATCAATGGGTTTACCAATCCGTTGGATACCTTTATCAATCATTCGGGCAACCGGGTTGGGCGTGTTTTTTGACAGGCTGCGTGCCGCACTCAGGTTGCCACTCATGACATTGTCCCGGATGATACTCATAAAATTGGGATCAATACGGGAGGCTTTCCGGATAGCAATCAATCGTTCAAAAAAAACAAAAATGGCAATGGCCAGTAATGCATACAAAGGATACATGAGCATGCCGCCTTTATTGAGCAATCCCCATAAATTCATTTTTTCTCCCTGCTGAATTGTGGTGGCTGCTGCATGCATGATAGCGGTATCAGGTACCTGCAAAAGAATTCCCATTCGACTTGGTTTTTAAATTGGGCTAAAATTATGTGTTAACAGATGACAACGAAAGGTATGTGCATAAATTTTTAATAACCTCTATTTTGTGAAAGATTTTGCAACTCGTTTCTTCACAGTGATCTGCATAATCCCTGAAAAACAAGGCACTGCCTGCATTTGAGGTAATAAGTAAAGAGAATTGTATGAAGCCATTTTGGGTTCTTCTCTCCCACTAACTCTTTTCTTCCCACACTTTGGCCAATTCCACAAGCACTTCCACCGCCTTCTGCATATCCTCTACGGCAATCCATTCATGCTTACTATGGATGGCCTGCATGCCTGTAAAAATATTGGGACAGGGAAGGCCCATAAAACTGAGCTTGCTGCCATCAGTACCTCCCCGAATGGGCTCATTCACGGGTTCAAACCCAACACGCTGATATGCTTCGGCCGCATACGCCGATACTTGTGGGAATTTATCCAGTACTTCTTTCATATTACGGTACTGTTCTTTGATATGAAATTCCATACCCGCTTTAGGATACTGTTGCATGACGGCTTCGACAATGGCTTTCAGTCTTTGCGTATGGGCCTGCATTTTTTCTGTATCAAAATCGCGGACTATAAATTCCAGGATAACTTTTTCGGCATTGCCCTCTATGCGCAACGGATGTACAAAGCCCTGCTTTTTAGTGGTTGTCTCCGGGCTCCATTCATTTTTAGGAAGCGCAGCTAAAATATCCCCGGCAATTTTTAATGCATTCACCAGTTTATCTTTGGCATAACCGGGATGGGCACTCACGCCATGTAAGATAATGGTAACCGCATCTGCACTGAATGTTTCATCTTCAAAAGTGCCGAGCTCTCCCCCATCCAATGTGTAGGCAAAATCTGCCGCTAATTTTTCCAGGTCCACCTTTGCCGTGCCTTCACCTATTTCTTCATCCGGCGTAAATAATATTTTTATGGCGCCATGTTTTACATCGGGATGGGTAACCAGGTAATTTGCCATGTCCATAATAATTGCCACTCCACTTTTATCATCGGCGCCTAATAAAGTCAGGCCACTCGCCGTAATGATATCACTGCCTTTTTTTTGCAAGAGGTAAGGATACGCATCGGGAGAAATCACCTGAGCGGTATCATCCGGCAATCGAATAGCGTTACCGGCATACTGTTTATGTAAAATGGGGCGCACATTTTCACCACTGCAATCCGGTGCTGTATCTACATGGCTGCAAAAGCAAATCACCGGTACTTTCTTATCTGTATTAGAAGGAATAGTGCCATATACATAACCATAGGCATCCATTTCTGCATCCTGAATGCCAATGGCCAATAATTCGCTGACCAGTAATTGACTCAGGTTTTTTTGCTTTTCAGATGAAGGATGTGTATTGCTCTGGGGGGCGCTCTGCGTATCTATTTGCACATAACGCATAAAACGTTCCGCTACGCTGAAGGGATAATTTTCCATACTGCTTTTCTACAAAGAAAAACATTTGGCTTGAAAATATTTTGCAAATAATCACCGCCCCGGATAATCGTTCCTCTTTTATTTTTTATCCTGTTGATTTTTCAGTCATTCTTTCCCGGCAAAATTTATTGAAATTTTCTTCGGAATCCATGGGGCGTATTTCCGATACAGTGGATTGAAAAATTTTATTTGACCGGAGATCAAGGGTAAGCAAACCATCCCGCATAATAATATTTTGCAAATCAGTCCAGGCATATGCTTTGGCAAAAAGAGTTTGTAGGTAAATACCTTCCTTTTTCACCACCAATAAAACGTGTTCCCTGATTTGCAGGCCCAACAAGGCCCAGCCGGCGAGCAGCAATGCCACCAGGTAAATTTGCAGCGAGAGCCAGCCGATGAGAATAAACAACATACCCTGCAGCATTATTTTTTCCCACACCGGGTATTTTCCTTTTCCACGGACGAAAAACCGTTCACACAAAATATATATTAATGCAAGCGCGGCGCAGGTACCCGTTATCCAGTTATGCCTGCTGTAAGCAAACCAGGCCAGTAAAATTACATTGAGCAGTACCAGGAAGATCCGGAAGGCATGTAAACGGCCATATCGTTCATTGGCTAAAACAAGGGTGTACTCATTGGCCATGCCCGTTGTATTTCATTAAAAAATTGCACAGCTTCCACAATACATGTGCGGCCACATTGGTATCCCAGCCATCTTCGGCGGAGACTACTTCTACCAGGTCAAAAGCAATTAATTGGCGGCCGCTTTCTACCAGTTTTTTGATTAGGTACAAAGCCTGTTGTTCCTGTAAGCCGCCTGGTACGGGCGTTCCGGTATGTGGACATAGTTTGGGATCGAGGCCATCAATATCAAAACTTAAATGCACTTTTTGAGGTAAATGGGCAATGATCTCATTCACTTCTGCTTCCCAGGTTTTCCCGCCATAAGACCGCTCTTTCAGATGCTGATCAAAATAAGTAACTACACGGCCTGCACTCGAGCAGATATAATCATACTCCTCTTCACAATAATCCCGCACACCTACCTGTACCAGTTTTGTAATCTCCGGAATTTCATGCAGGCTATTATACATAATGGATGCATGCGAATAATGAAATCCTTCGAATTCTTTACGCAAGTCGGCATGTGCATCTATATGCAGGATGCCAAAATCGCCATGACGCTCAGCCAATGCTTTATAAAAACCTAGTGGCGTACTATGATCACCACCAACCAGGCCAACTAATTTTCCCTGGTCCAGGAATTTCTTCGTTTGCTCATACACCCAGTTATTTAAATACCTGCTCCCTTCATTAATTTCTTTCAGGCTCTTTTGCATGAATTTATTATTCTCCAGGATACCGCCTTTTGCATGATAATCTATGTAGAGTTCTGCTTCTTTGCGCAGGTAATCACTTTTCATTAATATTTTCTTATCCA
The DNA here is from genome assembly GCA_039811225.1 of Parafilimonas sp. GTDB lineage: Bacteria > Bacteroidota > Bacteroidia > Chitinophagales > Chitinophagaceae > JAFDXJ01. Next base: position 80,450 of record JBDHYG010000008.1, on the reverse strand, counting down.
CTGGGCACAGGTAGTATCCATTACGCCAGGCATCCCGCATATCCAGGTCAAACAGATCGATCTGCAAACTCGCGGCGAGAATATGTTCGGTGCTACGGGCCGTACCGGCGCCAAAGCTCACGGTTACTTCCCAGGGTACCGGCAAAAGAATCAGCGCCGAATCCTGTTCGGTACTGGGCATGCCGAAAATATTATTATGTGGGTTTCCGGCTGAATTGGCATCGAAATTGGTCAGGTCCATTTTAATAAAATATAATGAGGGCGCAAGGTACAGCCTCATAATGGAATGGAAAAATGTAATGCCGTTTTTATTATGTATCCAGTAATTTTGCCCGGTGCACTTTCGATAAAAGCATCCTACAGATTATGCGAAAATTAACCATGGAAGAATTGGGCCGTAAAACCCCCGATGCATTTAAGCAAGCTGTGAAAAAGCCGGTTATCATTGTCCTGGACAATGTACGCAGTATGCATAATGTGGGCAGTATTTTTCGCACCGCCGATGCTTTCCTCATAGAAGCAATTTATTTATGTGGGTTTACCCCTCAACCACCGCATCGTGATATCCGGAAGACAGCCCTTGGTGCAACTGAATCCGTGAGCTGGCAATATTTCGATTCTTTATTACAGGCCACGCTCCAGTTGAAGGCGGCGGGTTATTCCATCGTTGCCGTAGAGCAGGTGGATAAAAGTATTTCATTGGAAAATTTTTCTTTTACACCTACAGAAAAATATGCACTTATCCTCGGCAATGAAGTGGAAGGTGTCCAGGAGGATGTTTTTCCTTACTGTGATAGTTGTATAGAAATTCCACAGGAAGGCACAAAACATTCATTGAATATTGCTGTGGCAGCCGGGATTGTGCTTTGGAAATTTACAGCAGATCTTTTACTTTCAGTCCAAAATAATAGATCCTAAATTTATATCCCGATGGCCACCATAAAAAATTATTTCAGCCTGGTAAAATTTTCCCATACCATATTTGCAATGCCCTTTGCCATCATAGGTTTTACGTTAGGTATTCAATGCATCTTACTGGTGCAAAGCCCGGTCATTTCCTTACCGGGGAATTGGATTGATTGGTCAAACAATATGGCCATCTTCAATCGGCTGTTACTGGTCATCATGTGCATGGTAACCGCCCGCAGTGCTGCCATGGCTTTTAACCGCTACCTGGACCGGCACTATGATGCATTGAATCCGCGTACATCCGGCAGGGAAATTCCGGCTGGTATCATTACTGCCAAACAGGCTTTACTACTGACGATCATTTGCTGCGGCCTGTTCATGCTGGCTTGTTATTTTATAAATCCACTATGTTTTTATCTTTCGCCCATCGCTTTATTTGTTATTTTATTTTATAGTTATACCAAACGTTTTACCGCCTGGTGCCACCTGGTGTTAGGCCTGGGATTATCACTCGCACCGATCGGTGCCTACCTGGCTGTCACCGGCCGGTTTGATATTTTACCGCTTCTATTTTCGATGGCCGTGATTTGCTGGGTAAGCGGGTTTGATATTATTTATGCCCTGCAGGATGAAAAATTTGATAAAGAAAATGCCCTGCATTCCCTCCCGGTTTTTATGGGTAAAAAAAAGGCATTGACTTTATCCCGGGTATTGCATGGCTGTAGTGCCATTATTGTAATTATTGCTGGCATATTGGGTCATTTTTATATCCTTTACTGGTGCGGGGTAGCCGTCTTTTGTGGTATGCTGGTATATCAACAATCACTGGTGAAAGCAGATGATCTGCGTAAAGTAAATATTGCTTTTATGACGGCCAATGGAATTGCCAGTATTTTCTTTGGCCTCTGTGTTTGCCTCGATATTATTTTCTTTTAAAAAAATGAAATGGGCCGGATTATCTGTATTGACTATGGAGGAAAAAGGACAGGCATTGCCGTTTCTGATCCATTGAAAATGATTGCCACCGGCTTGAAAACCATTCCTTCCGGGGAGCTGATTGATTTTTTAAAGAAATATATAACCACGGAACCGGTGGAACGGATCATTATTGGAGACCCTAAAAACCTGGATGGCTCCGATACACATGCAACCCCACTGGTGAAAAAAGCAATTTCCCTGTTAGAAAAAAATTTTCCACATCTCCCCATTGAACAAGTGGATGAACGGTATTCATCCCGAATGGCTAAAATGGCCATGCTGGAAATGGGTATGAAGAAAAAACAACGCCGGGAAAAAGAAAATGTAGATGTAATTGCTGCTACCTTATTACTCCAGGAATACCTGCAATCAGCAGTTTAAAGGAACTATTAACAGGCTGCAGATTATCTTTGTGTTTCAATAAAAATGGATTTACGAGATGGTATTACCAATTGTTGCTTATGGAGCAAATATCCTGCGTGCAAAAAGTGAAGCGATAACACCGGATTATCCCAACCTGGCTAAAATCCTCCACAATATGGAAGAAACCTTATATGCCAGCAATGGGGTGGGCCTGGCTGCACCTCAGGTGAACCTCCCGATTCGTGTATTCATCGTGGACAGTCAGCAAATTTTTGAACACATGGATGAGGATGAAAAAGCAAGATATGCAGATGCGCCCGGTGTTAAGAAAATTTTTATCAATGCTACGATCGAAGATTTAACAGGCGATGACTGGTCTTATAATGAAGGCTGCCTGAGCATCCCGCATATCCGGGAAGATGTACAACGACCCGAAGCCGTTACCCTGCATTACCAGGATGAAAATTTCTTACCGCATGTTGAAACATTTTATGGTCTTACGGCCCGTATCATACAACATGAATATGACCATATCGAAGGGAAATTATTTATTGATTACTTAAAACCTCTGAAGAAAAAAATGTTGCAGGGGAAATTAAACGATATCAGTAAGGGCAAAATCAAAGTGGATTATAAAATGGTGTTTCCCAAATGATGTCCAGGCATTTTCTTTTACTCATTTGCCTCCTGCTCTCAGGCCGGCTGTATAGCCAGGATACCACGGTCATTTTGGAGAACCAGACAGTTACCCTGCGGGAAGTCATTGTGCGGGATAACCTGGATTACCGATCCATCCTGCGACGAATAGAAGATGATACCAGTTTTTATAAAGCTTTCCGAAACCTGCATATCATCAGCTTCTCTGCTTATAACTCGATCCGCATGTTTAATAAAAACGGGTCGGAACGCGCTTCGTATTTCAGTCAGACAAGGCAAATCCGAAAAAATAATTGCCGTACCAGCCAGGTGATTTCGCAGAAAAGCACTGGTGATTTTTTTAATAAAGACAGCAGTTATAATTATATCACCGGTGAAATGTATGCATCGCTTTTTTTCACAAAAGGAAAAATTTGTGGGGAAAATAATATCGTGGCCAACCGGCATTTTTCCACGGCCGGAAAATCGGGTATTGAAAAACATAAAGAACAATTGAAGATGCTCTTCTTCAATCCCGGCAAAAAAATCCCGGGTATACCCTTTATTGGCAACAAGCTGGACCTCTATGATGAAAATGCTCATAAACTATACGATTATCAACTGGATCTCGTTCCTTATAAAGGCAGTTATGCATATGTATTTTCCATTATTCCGAAAGAAAACTTCAGCTTTTTCCGGAAAGGCGATATCGTGGTGGATGATATGACAACCTGGTTTGATTACAAAACATTTGACGTGGTGGCTAGGAAATATTCATTGAGTTATAAAGCGGGTGTGTATGATTTTGATGTGAACATGGAAGTAGAAATGACTAAAGTCGGGAATCTCCTTGTTCCACAAACCATGCGGTATAAAGGGAATTTTAGTGCTGCATTTAAGAAAAGAGAACGCGGGGAATTTACCGCCACGTTATTTGATTTTCAAGTACCTTAAAATTTTACTATGAAAAAAATGATTGCTTTCATTGTCGTAATGTTTTTATTGTTTACAAAAGAAAGCCAGGCACAGGTAATGCAGGCAAAACAAGTATGGGCAACGATCAGTGTACCACAATTAAAATGCTGGGAGTGTAAAGAACGGCTCAACAATTATTTGTTGCGGGAGAAAGGTGCTGCCGGTGATGCCGGTATTTTGAAATGGACCATAAATATGAACAATGCTACCCTGCGCATTCAATATGTCCCGGATAGAATGTCCCTGGATTATATCCGTACCGCCATTAATAATGCAGGTTTTGATGCCGACAGTACAAAAGCAACAGACGATAGTTATGCGATGCTGCCACCCATTTGCAAAAGAAAAGCAGATGGAGGCGGACCAACAAAAGGAGTACCCTGTACCCTGCCTCCCAAGGATCGGGAATAATACTTGCTCAGCCAATTAAGGTACCAGGTTATTCAATACTGCATCCAGGGAAGGATAATAAAACTGGAATCCCACTGATTTTATTTTTGCACAGGACACCCGGGCACTTTTGAGCACTTCCACACTCATTTCTCCTAAAGCAAGACGCAACATAAATGCCGGAACATAAACAGGTATAAAAAATTTTCCTTTCATTTTTACGGCGAGTGCCAACGCCAGGGTTTTATTGTCCACTGGGTTTGGCGCCACAGCATTATATACACCGGTGAGATTTTCATGTTCCAGGCAATAGATAAACATGCGGCAAAGGTCATCTATGTGGATCCAACTGATGAATTGCCGGCCATTACCCAGTATGGTTGTAATGCCTGCCCGGAGCGGCTTTTGAAAGGCGGGTAACATGCCGCCCTGCCCACTCAAAACGATTCCTGTACGCAGTTTCACCAGGCGAATCGCCAATGCTTGGACCGGGTCTATGGCAGCTTCCCATTGCTGACAGGTATCACTCAGGAATCCGGATGAAGCCGGGTCTGTTTCCGTAAATCCGTTTTGCTGGGAAGTTGCCGTATCGGCTCCATACCAGCCAATGGCAGATGCACTAATGATGGCTTTTACCGGGGTGGACGTTTCGGTCAATGCTTTTACAAGTAAGGCGCTGCCGGCTGTCCGGCTAAACACAATTTCTGCTTTTCTTTCTTTCGTCCATTTTTTTTCAGCAACTGAAGCCCCCGCGAGATGGATGATGTAATCTGTTTTTTGTAATGCGGCCTTATCAATAATTCCCTTGTGAAGGTCCCAGACAAAATGCCCCTCGCCTGCCGTACGCGAAAGAAGCAACACCGTATATCCTTTTTCTTTCAGCATGGTGGAAAGCCGCGAACCGACAAGACCTGTTCCGCCTGTTATTAAGACTGTGGGCATTGTTGATTAATTGGTTGATTGAAACACGGCACCTGAAATGCCTTTATTGATACTGTAGCTTGAATAGGTTATTTCCACTTTCCCTTTCTTGTTTTTCATTTTGTCCGTGATATTCTTATCGGCATCTTCAAATTCCAGCGTAATGCCTTTGGGAATTTTATAATCTTTTGTATTGAAGGAAAAAATGACTTTATCCGGCAGACTATATGCTATATATTTTCCATAAATCATTTGCATTTCATAAGTGCCATTTGACTTTGTTGTCGTTACACTTTTTACCACCAATAATTTTACCGGGTCTATGTACAATGTGGATAATACCAATTCACTGTTTTCATCTGTAGGCAGGAGTTTTATTATTCTTGTATGCACCCCGTTTAATTCTTCACTTCCGGCATCAATGGCCAAATAGCCATCAGTCAGCATGGAGGCTAAATTGATACTCACCCCACCCTTAGGTAAAATGGAAATTCCTTTTTCTTTTTTCAGTTTAAATTTATCCGGCGCTTTATAATATACGGTCACTTTCCCCGCCGGGGCTTTAATGAAAGCCACATCTGTTTTCAAAATTCCCTGCGCTTCAAAATCTTTTACCTGGAGCATTTTATCCTTCACCATTTTTACCAGGGACATGGCATCCTGTGCCTGTACTTTAAAAGCAGTTAAAAAAAACAGGAAGGCCATACTGATCGCTTTCATCATTTTATTTTTCGTTTAAGCAAATTTTATTTCTTATTCCCTGAAAGTTACAACATTCTTTTTCACACGAAAAAAGATGAACGGAATAGAATGCTGTTTTCCTTTGTCAACTCAATATATCTTTTCTTTTAAAGATAAAGACAGACAGGGTTACAAAGCCGACAATATACATGCCCAACACCAGGGCGGAATGATAAACCTGTTCTATTTCCTGCACTGAACCGGTCATCACATTCCCGGAAGCATCTAATTTTTCATCAAAAAATTCTTTCCAATTGACCATGTGTGTGGTAAACAAATACGGTTGTATATGCTGGAATAACGGGATACTCATGGTGCTTAAAATGGTAAATACGATAATGATACTAATCGTTGCAACAATCGGCCCGATCGAATTTTCTGCAAAGACGGACAGGAAAAAACCCAGGGCAGTAACAGACAACATGGCCAGGAAAGCAAACACAAAGGCATAGGCATAACGCCAGAGAACATCAGCGGACGCTATTTGAACCACATAAGCATTTTTTTGAATTATGAGATCCCCGGTGCCAAAAATCCAGGTGCTGACAGCCAGGGCCAGGAAAGCGATCCAGATCAGCAGCAGCAAAGTATAAAAAGAAGCTGCCAGGAATTTGGCCAGCACAAAATTAGTCTTGCTTACAGGTTTGGTAAGGAGTAAACGCAGCGTGCCCATATTGGCTTCACCGGAGATCATGTCACCGGCTACCAGTGCAATTAACAGGGGAACATGAATCAACAATAACTGCAATAACAAATAACATACTAAATAACCATTCAGGATTTTTCCTTCAAAATCAAAACTCTCTTTCAAATTGCTCATCAAAAAATCTATATACGTTTCCCCATCCACATACAAGCCCAGTTGAATGATGACTATCAGTGCGGTGATAGCAGCAAAGGCAATGTAGGTGCGGGGCCGCTTAAATATTTTATAGACCTCTATGTTAATGAGTTTCCACATGACTGGTTGTTGTAACCTGTATAAATAAATCTTCCAATGAATTGCGCGGCTGCAGGGAAATAATGTCAATCCCCTGTTGTACCATCCACCGGTTAAATGCCGGTACCTGTTGGAGATGCATTTTTAAAATAAGGGCATTATTCCGGGCCGGTTGCAGGCAAGCCTGCCAGGAACTTTCGGATAAAATTTTTTCCGTTGTTGTATTGTCCATGGTAATTAATTCCACCATTGTTTGTGCCGGGTCAAATAATGCAGCCGCAGAATCTTCTAAAATTTTTTTTCCTTTATCAATAATTAATATACGGGTAGCCAACTGCTGGATTTCAGATAATAAATGCGATGATACCAATACTGTTTTTTTCCGTTCCCGGTGTAAGTGCAGGATAATCCGGCGCATTTCTGCAATACCCTGGGGATCCAGGCCATTGGTGGGTTCATCCAAAATGATAATCTCCGGGTTATGAATTAAGGCAACAGCTATACCAAGCCGCTGTTTCATACCCTGGGAAAACGTTTTTACTTTATCATGTGCACGGCCGGCCAGGCCAACCTGGTCCAATTCCTGCATCAATAGTTTTTCCGAAGGCGACAAACCCGAAAGCCGCGCAAAGAGTTTTAAATTCTGGTAAGCAGATAAATATTTATATACATCGGGCTTTTCGATAATGGCGCCCACTTTCCGTAAAATCTCCAACCGGTGACGCGACAGGTCCTTCCCAAAAATTTCTATAGAGCCTGCAGTAGGTTTGATCAGGGAAAGCAACATGCGAATCATACTGGATTTCCCAGCTCCATTCTGGCCCAGGAAACCATAGATATCGCCTTGTTGCACGGTAAAGGATAAATCATCAACAGCGCGGATCAGTTTAAACTGTTTACTGATATGCCTGACATTGATGACTGCCTGCTCCATAGGGAACGAAGATAACAGACAAAATGAATGGAAACATTTTCCTTTATAGAAAATTATATCAGGGCCTGGTGCTCACATGCAGGTATCCCTGTAAGGCTTTTACATACGTTTCAAAAGCGTTGATACCGGTCCGGGTAATCCGGCAGGTGGTTAAGGGATAATTATCTTTAAATTTTTTATTGACCTGTATGTATCCGGCATCTTTTAGTTTTTGAATTTGCACACTCAGGTTGCCGGCTGTTGCATTTGTCTTTTCCTTGATAAAATTAAACTCCGCTTCCTGCACACCTACCAGCAGGCTGATAATGGCAAGCCGTAATTGAGAATGTAATATGGGGTCCAGGTCTTTAAACATCTTTTCTGTCAATCAACAATTTTTCTATTGCACATCAATGGGCATTTTCTTCTTCAAATTTTTCCTTCAATATATATCCCGGCCCGATCCAGGCCAGCAGCATGGAAAGTGCGATCAGGAGTATCTGGTAATCATAAGGAATTAAAACAGCCAGCACACTTAACAACCAGCAGGCTATTCCCCCAAATATCAATGGCCGGAAACGTAAAATGACCCCACACAGAAAAACCGGTAAGCCATATAAAGCCAGTAATACCGGTATAAACATAACGTGCCTTGACGCCTCCGGCAGGTTGCTTAATTGAAAAGTAAACAGGCACATTAATACAACGAAACTAATCCAGACATATCCAATGATGGCATCCGAATAGACGCGTACTTTTGAGTTGGCTATTTTTTTTCGCAAATAAAATACCTGGAAAATCAGTACCAACCAGGTCGCTAACCAAACCAGGCTATGATAAGGGGAATGAAAAAAATGCAGCAGGGTAAATTGTGCCAGGGCACAGAAAAATACTACCCATCCCCAGAGCAGGTATAAGAATCCATTTTCGGAATATCTTTTCTTTACCGAATGGATCATTTCACTAATGAGCTGCAGGCTTTCCGATGGGCTTAGGTGGGGATTGTCTTCCATAACACAAAATTGTGCCCGCTTTATGTTATGTAAAGCGGGCGGTTAAATTTACGGGATTTGTTGCAATACTTTTTCTGTTTGTTCCATACCCCAATTTGGATACAGTGGTTTTGGCTTAGCCGCTTTAAACTGTTCTAATGCTTTCTGCAAAACCGGTTTTGCCTGTTCCGGGCCACCACCAAACTGTGCCGGTGTGCCGTAAATACTCATCCCCTTTAAATAAGTTAAACGCGGGTTATTGGGATCGAGTTGCATGGCTTTTTGCAAATCCGCATCGGCTTCCTGGCCGTAAGTCATGTACCGGCTTTGTGGATCTACCAGCATCTGCTGTGTGGCAGCCATATTGCGAAGCGCCAATACTTCCGCTTTATCTTCATTGGCAGAGATGAGCGCATCGGCTTTATCACACAGCCCGTTTATTTTTCCGGAATTAGCATCCTTATCAATTTTCGAATCATACCAGGCAGGGGTGGTCAATGCTAATGCAGCATAATAATAAGGCAGCCATTGTGTTTTCTCGGCTTCTCCTATTCGTTCAAAAGCAGCGGATACTGTCAAAAAATCTGCTGTGGTTTTAGCGCTGTCTAAGAGTGCAAGATTGGTTTTCATGGCCGCTTCGTATTTATCTGATTGCGCCTGCACGGCTACAGTGGTAAGGAGCGCAAGAGAAAGAAGGATCTGTTTCATGTGTTTATTTTTTAATTGAATAGTTGACTTTTATAAATTATTATCAATGGCATCCTGGCTACGGTCCACGCCCCAACTCAGGAAGCAACCAATAAAATAGGAACGCTTGGCCGGTGGCCGGATGGCTTCTTTGTATGCTCCGTTATAGGAATAATGATAACCATATATTTGATCCGCGCCTAATACATTATTCACACTGGCAAACAATACAATAAAAGTGCGTGCATTTTTCTTGCCCAGGCTCGGCAGGTAATTGACGCTGAAACCAAGGCTATTGTAATCCTTTGTGATTCCCTGGTCGGCAATTTCATACTTTCCATTTACCAGTTGGAAATCATAATAAGGCCGGCCTGTAGCATAAGTATAAGTGAAATTAAATCCGGTTTTGAGGCTGGTAAAAAACCGTTTCATTACCAGGGAGACCGTATGATGTGTCGCAAAATCGGGTTGCAATTCCAGCGGGAAATTCAGGTAATCCCGCTTTGTATCAAGATAAGAATAACTGATCCAGTAATCAAGGTTTTTAAATGTCTTTTTATCCCGCCAGAAAAATTCTATGCCTTTGGCATAACCGGTGCCGCTATTATTATAAGTAGGATAGGTTTTGATCAGGTCATCATATTTTTTGTAAAAAACTTCTGCGCGGAAAATTCGTTCATTCGTAATCGTCTGATAATTGAGAATATAATGGGTAGCCTTCAGGAAACCTAATTGTGTAGAGAAAAACAATTGCTGTGTTTCAGGGGTCTGGTAAAAAATTCCATAAGCCATTGAAAATTGTGATGCTTTACCCATCCGATAGGCCAATGAAATCCGCGGTGCCACATTAACTTTATCGATGATAGAGGCATGCTCAAAACGTGCACCCACCTGGGTCACCAGATTATTGGTCAGGTAAATATCAGACTCCACAAATGCAGCCTGGTAATTCCCCTTGAGGACATGTAACGTATCATTGTACAACGTGGAATTATAATTATACCAATATTCTCCGCCAAAACGCAATTTGCTGATACCACCCAATCTTTTTTCTAAAACCAGTTTTATCTGGGCCACATTCTGTTTGTTTTTTAAGGAAAAGTTTTTTCCCTGCATCCAATAAATGCTATCCGGAAAAGTTTTTGGCAGGTTACCTGCATCCTGTACCTGTTGATGCATTTCGTCTAAATTGGTGCTGTAACTTGTACCCAGGTTCATCTTCCAGCCATTCCCCAGGTTTTCCCGCCAGCTAAGATTTTGATACCAGTTATGATTGGTCAGGCTAAATGCATCTTTTAAATAATTGGAATCAATATCTGGCCGGCGCAAACCCAGGTTGCTATAATCAAATGTGGTGTAATATTTAATCATGCCTCCTGATTTTGTTTTTACCCGGAAATTAGCATCAGCAGAATGAAACTCCGGAATCTTAAAATAATCGGGCGTTTGTTTCACCAAATTAAAATATAGACCCACATTTACATATCCATAATTCACCCCCCAGGAAGTTGTTTTCTTTTTGGATAATTGCTGAAAACCTCCTCCCACAAAAATGGGTGAAATGGATGCATTGGCTTCTGATTTTTCCGGCAAATCGATTGACTCAAGAATGACAGCTGAAGATAAGGCCTGGCCATACAAAGCAGAATAACCACCGGTACTGAAAACCGTTCCCTTAAATAAAAAAGGAGAGAAACGCCCGCGTGAAGTAATATCGGAAGGACTGGAATAAAATGGATTACTCACCATAGTCCCATCTATGAACTGCTTGGTTTCATACCCTTCCCCACCCCGGACAAATAAACCATTCTGCTCACCAACCTGTTGTGCACCGGGTAAGGTTTTTAATGCTGCTGTTATATCTGCATTGGACCCTGCCGTAGTAGCAATATCAATAGAATTTAAAACAGTTCCTTTTTTATTATCCCCGGCGGCAAATGAACCGGCAGTAACCACCACGGCTTTTAATTCATCCAGTTCCTCCTTCATTATTTGATTGGAAATAACCGTAGAAGAACCCAGCACAACCGGTTGCTCAATTTCCTTATATCCCAACATGGAGAATACCAGTACCTGGCTGCCCTGTTCCTTTGTATGGAAAGAATAATTTCCCATACTATCCACTAATGCACCGTCATAGGTACCTTTCAGTGTTACACTGGCACCCGGCAATGCCTTATTTCTATTGTCGGTAACCCTGCCCTTTATCAATACCTGCGCATCGGCCAAATAACCACATAATACCAGGCTGACTATGAAAAATAATTGCTTCATTTATTATAAATAAGGCACAAAAGTAAAGTAGTTTATTTTATAAACCAAATTATTTTTATCTTTTTTACTTTTAATTTTCTTCATCTGCCGCTTCGGATAAAGGTAAACTGCCTGAATCTGGTAATTCAAAACGCGTAGTGGGGTTTGTCAATTGACCTGTTGCCGGAGCTCCCGGTAATTCCTGCACTTTATGCAACTGCCGTTCTATAGCCCGGCTCCGGGTGCCAGCCTGGTCGATGGTATGTGTAGCTTCCTGTAATTTCTTTTTGGTTTTATCAAGGATATTACCAAAGAGATTGAATTCTGTTTTTACTTTACTCAGTAAGTCCCAAACTTCACTGCTTCGTTTTTCAATGGCCAGGGTGCGGAAGCCCATTTGCAATGCATTCAATAAAGCGCTCAGGGTAGCCGGCCCGGTAACGGTGATTTTATATTCTTTTTGCAATTGTTCAAATAAGCCGGGAATGCGCAGGACTTCTGCATATAAACTTTCAAAGGGCAAAAACATGATCCCGTATTCGGTTGTATTGGGTGGATCAATATACTTTTCTTTGATATCCCGGGCATTTTTGAGAATACCCGCCCGAAAAGATTTTCGGAGTAAATCAATTTTTTCGGCATCCCCTGTTTCATACGCATCCACCAATGCCTCATAATCTTCTTTGGGAAATTTCGCATCGATCGGTAGCCATAAAATATTTTTCTCTGCCGCATGATGTGGCATTTTGATAGCGAATTCCACCATCGCACTGCTCCCCTTCTTGGTTTTTACATTCTTTCCATATTGCTCATTTGTTAACAAGTCTTCGAGGATATTAGCCAACTGGTATTCACCGATTACGCCACGGGCTTTTACATTCGTCATCACTTTTTTCAGGTCACCAACATTTACAGCGAGGTGCTGCATTTCGCCCAGGCCTTTATGTACCTGTTCCAGGCGGTTACTGATCAAATGAAATGATTCATTAAATCGTTTTTCCAGGGTAGCATTTAATTTTTCATCTACGGTCAGTCGCATCTGCTCCAGTTTCCGGCTATTCTCATCCTGTAAATATTGGATTTTCTTTTCCAGGGTTTCGCGAATCTTTTCCAGGTACTGTACTGTTTCGGTCCGCAACTTATCCTGCTCATTGGCGAGGTCCATAAATTTCTGTCGTTGATACTCATTAAAGCCTTTCACTCTTGCCTGGAAATTTTCTTCAAAATGTTGCTGTTTTTCTCCCAATTGCTTTCGGAAATTTTCCTGTTGATTCAACTGCGATGTAATAAATTTTTCAAATTTCTCTTCCTGGTTTTTGGTAAATATTGTTTGCCAGTCGGCAGCACTCTTTAGCTGTGCTTCCTGTATGGCCTGAAAGGCAGTGAATTGTTTTTCCAATGCTTCTTGAAAATGAGCAAACAAATGCAGCAATTCTTCTCTTGTTGCTATTGCTTCCCGGTGCGTTTCACTCCTGCTTGCTGAAAACTCCTGTCGTTGCTGTTGTGCAGCTTTTTCCAGGTTGTCCTCCATGAGCTTTAACCAGTTGGCTGATTTATCTTTCCTGCCCAATTGTATTTGAATAAAAATACTGAGGAGGATAAGCAACACCAACACGATGACTAAAACGGTTATAAGATCCATACTGTATGACTTTTCAGCTAAGTTAAGTTACTTGCTGAACAGCACATAGATGGTAAAAATTTTTTGATCTTTGGTTATCACATTTACTTACAATAAATCCTGGCAATTTTTTCAATCACTTACAGGTTATACCTTTAATGATAAAATCCATTGCCGCACCATGGAAATGAATAAGGAATATAAAAGTTTTTTATACAGTTATCATTTTGCCAATGGCTTGCGCATTACGGCCGGTATTGCTTTACCCGCCATTATTTTGAGTTATGTCAGCCTGTTACAAGCCGGCATTTTTGCCTCGTTAGGCGCTCTCTGTATCAGCATTACAGATAATCCGGGACCAATTCATCATCGTAGAAACGGTATGTTGATCAGTATGCTGATCAATAGCCTGGTTACTATCATAACCGGCTTCTCCCTCGATAACCCGGTATGGCTGGGCATTTTCATCCTCATTGCCTGCTTTGTTTTTTCCATGGCAGGCGTATATGGTGCACGGGCCAATGCTATTGGGGTATCCGCATTGATTATCCTGATCATCAATTTAAATCATCATGAAGAAGCTACACAAGTCCTTTACAATGCCCTATGGATTCTTGCCGGTAGTGCCTGGTATATGCTGCTAAGCCTGGCCATTCATGTATTCCGGCCCTACCGGTTAACGCAACAGGCATTGGGCGACCTGATCATCACTACGGCTGATTACCTGCGCACCCGTGCTGAGTTTTACCAAAAGGAAGTCAACTACACGGAAACTTATGGCCGGATGATGGCCCTGCAATCTGTTTTACTGCAAAAGCAAAACCTGGTTCGTGAACTTTTGTTTAAAGGCCGAAAAATTTCCCGTGAATCTACTATTGAAAGCAAAACATTATTACTCATATACCTGGATGTAACTGAACTTTTTGAACGACTGTCTGCCTCTTTCCAGGATTATGAAACTTTACATCACTATTTCCCGGAAGAAATAATTTTTGAAAAATTCAGATCGACTATACTATCACTTGCGAATGAAATGGAAGAAATTGGCCTGGCTGTCTTAAGTGGCACTACCACTGAAGAGAAAGATCAACTTCCCGCTGCCGTTACCGAAACGGCTTCCTTCTTAGAAGCCTATTCAAAACAATATCGTACTACTGAAAATGAGCAGGGCTTTCACAGTTTTGAATTGATTCTGCAAAGCATAAAAGATATTCAGGCACGGCTGCATACATTACATCTTTATACGAAATACGATAAAAGCAGCTCCCGGCAATTCCGCCTGCGCAAAGAATTTGACCAGGCCGTTCCCCGCCAGCATTACAACCTTGACATCCTGCGCAATAGCCTGACACTGCGATCAAATATATTCCGGCATGCTTTAAGAGTGAGCATCGCCACCGGGATAGGATATTGCATTTCCTTTTTCTTCCCGTTTGGTCATAGCTATTGGATCCTGCTCACCATCATCGTCATTCTGAAACCCGCTTACAGCCTTTCGAGAAAAAGAAATGTTGACCGCCTGGCCGGCACCATTGCAGGTGTATTTCTCGGTATTCTCATTTTATATTTTGTCAAAAACAAAACAGCCTTATTTATCATCATGCTTTTCCTGATGACAGGTACCTATAGTTTATTACGAACAAAATATATGTGGAGTGTCTTGCTCATGACGCCTTATATCCTGGTAGTATTTCATTTACTCAACTTAAAAGATTTTCAATCCGTGATGATGGACCGTGTGATTGATACGGCGATCGGTTCAATTATCGCCTTTGCTGCAAACCTGCTGTTGTTTCCCTATTGGTCACATAATTTTATCAAAAAATACCTGCTGCAATTTTTGGAAAAATCGCAATTGTATTTTGAGCAATCAGCCCGCTTTTTATGGCAGCAAGACCTGGCTGAAACAACCTTTCAAAGAAGCCGGAAAGAAGCATTCACGGCATTGGCCAACCTTTCGGATGCCTTTACCCAAATGCTCACAGAACCCAAACGCAAACGCCTCCACGTAAATCAATACCAGGAAATGGTCGTGCTGGCCCATATGTTGTCATCGCATATCGCAACACTGGCTTATTTCTCACGCAGCATTCCGGAAGGATTTACCATTCCTGATTTTCAAGAAAAAATAACGCCTATCAATGCACAATTCAAAACAAGTATTCACTGTTTATCCAACGCAGCACAGGCTTCCAATTTACATACTATTCCTGCAATCAACACTACCCCTCCGAAGGAAAAAGTTCAGCACCTGTCAAATCAATCGGCATCTCAATCAACAGCCGGCTTATTAAAACCTATCTCAGAACAATTTGACCTCATAAAGAACATTACTACCGATATGGTGAAAATTTGCCGCCAAATTGCCTGAACCTATTTTCCAAAGCAACTAACTTATATTTGCAATCAATGAAAAATAATATGACGGATATTCATTTCAACCGCAATGAAGACTGGATGAAGCTTTTATGGAGTGAGACCAGGCAACGATTGGACAAAATAAAATCAGGGGGTGGCAAAAAATCTATAGAGAAACAACATGAGCGAAAAAAACTTACCGCGCGGGAACGCATTGCCTATTTAATAGACAAAAATTCTTTTTTCAATGAATTAGGTGCATTTACAGCCTATGGCATGTATGAAGAATATGGTGGAAGCCCCGCTGCCGGTACGGTTGCAGGGATCGGGTATGTAGGGGGCAGGCAATGCCTCATCGTGGCCAATGACCAGACAGTAAAAGCGGGTGCCTGGTTTCCTTTGGCTTGTAAGAAAAATCTGCGTATGCAGGAAATAGCCATGGAAAATCATTTACCCATTATTTACCTGGTGGACAGTGCAGGTGTATTCCTTCCCATGCAGGATGAAATTTTCCCCGACAAAGAACATTTTGGCCGCATCTTCCGCAATAATGCCCGGATGAGCGCCATGGGTATCACGCAAATTGCTGCCGTTATGGGCGCTTGTGTTGCCGGAGGTGCGTACCTACCTATCATGAGTGATGAAACCCTGATGGTACAAGGCAATGGCAGTATCTATCTGGCCGGGCCCTATCTTGTAAAAGCGGCCATTGGAGAAGATATAGATTCTGAAACACTAGGCGGCGCCTTAACACATACGGAAATCAGTGGCATAGCCGATTATAAATTTGAAACAGAAGAAGCCTGTCTCGATGAAGTGCGGCGCATTATGAAAAAACTAGGACCGGTACAGTTAGCCGGTTTTAATAGGACAGAAGCAAAAATGCCCCGGAAAAATCCGGAAGAAATTTATGGCATCATGCATGAAGAAAATGCCAAGCCCTATGATATGCTGGAAATTATTGAACGCATCGTGGATGATTCCGAATTTGATCAGTTCAAAAAAGATTATGGAAAAACGATCCTTTGTGGTTATGCGCGTATCGATGGATGGGCGGTAGGTATAGTCGCCAATCAACGGCTCATCACCAAAAGCCGGAAAGGAGAAATGCAATTAGGCGGTGTAATTTATAATGACAGCGCCGATAAAGCAGCCCGCTTTATTTTGAATTGTAACCAGAAAAAAATTCCGCTGGTATTTTTGCAGGATGTAACCGGTTTTATGGTTGGCAGCCGAAGTGAGCATGGTGGCATTATAAAAGACGGTGCCAAACTGGTCAATGCTGTGGCTAATTCCATCGTTCCCAAGATTACGATCATCGTGGGCAACAGTTATGGTGCCGGGAATTATGCCATGTGTGGCAAAGCGTATGATCCGCGTTTCATATATGCCTGGCCTTCTGCAAAAATTGCGGTAATGGGTGGAGAGCAGGCAGCAAAGACTTTATTGCAAATCCAGGTGTCGGCCATGAAAGCCAAACAAAAAGAAGTCAGCCCGGAAGATGAAAAAAAATTATTAGACAAGATTACGGGCAGTTATGAAAAACAAACAACACCTTATTATGCAGCCGCACGCTTATGGGTAGATGCCATTATTGATCCTATAGAAACAAGGAAGCTGATCAGTGAAGGAATTGCAGCCGCCAATCACAACCCGCATTTTGAAGATTTAAAAACCGGTGTATTCCAGGTATAACCGGTTTATTTTTGTTCATGCAATAAATTGAAGCTGTTCAATTTATCCAGTTGCAAAATGGTGGTTTTACCGTCTTCACTTTCATGAAACATTTTTTCGAATTTGGCATCAAACACAATTTCCTCCCAGGTATAGGATGTCCTTTGTAACACATTACTGGCATAGCCATCTTCATAGGCACGGATCAAGACATGAATCTCCAGGTCGGCTGTTTTCATATCCGTTAATGACATTTGATAAATAGGGCTTTCTTCATTGATCGGATGCACGACCGTCAGATCCAATGCCAGGTTATCCAGCCGGGTCCTCTCCAGGGGAAGATTAAAAAACTGGTAGGAGGTATAGCCATTTTCTTCGATGAGCAGGCTGGCATTGACTTTAATTTCCAGGTTAGTCAATACGAGTTTCGTCTTATTGGAAACCATTCGAAACATCAGTCCGGTAATACCCCGGTACGGGGTGATCAATGCTTTTTCGGTAAAAGATAAATTTGCCCTGGGTTTAGAAAAACGACCATACATGAGGCCGGTAACCAATGCAAAAAACAAGGATCCACTCAGGGCATCTGCGGCCGCAAAGGTATTGGCCAGGCCGCCTATCGGGTTCACCCGTCCATATCCCACCGTACTAAAAGTTTCTGTACTGAAGAAAAATAATTCCCGGAATTTATGCCAGGAAGAATCGGCTATAACACCTGAAAATTCAGGGGTTCCAATGACCAGGAAACAAAGCGTAAAAAACAAGTTGATAATGACATAGCCTAATACAATCACCCCGATAAATTCCCAGGCCGGCATACGGATCATGGTATGGTACATACTGAACTTTTCCCAAAAAGCCGCACCGGTCCTCTTGAGATTAAAACTGCCATCCTTATTCACAAAGCGCCCGCCATAATCTTCCGCATTACTGCCAAAACCTGTATCATTATTTTTCCTGAGAAAGGAATGAAACTTTGCCATTGTTTTTTTTCACAAATTAAAAAAAATTACCCCGCCTACTCTTTCAAAGAATAGATTCATTTGTTTTTGCAGTAATATAATTGGCCGCTTCATAGGAATGACCGGTTGTTTCCTTATCTTTATAAAAAAAATTGCTTATGAATCTTTTTGTTGCCGGCTTACCCTATGATTTGGATGATGCGGAATTGCGTGAAATCTTTGAGAAATTCGGGCCGGTTCTTTCGGCAAAAGTTACGATGGATAAAGAAACCGGGAAAAGCCGTGGTTTTGGTTTTGTTACCATGCAGGAAGAACAGGATGGCCGTGATGCCATTGAACATCTGAAAGATATTTCCCTCGGAAAAAAAATGCTGGTTGTAAAACAGGCAGAAGAAAAACGCAGTGGCCCCTCCTCCCGGCCGTCACCCGGCAGGTCTTACCGCTGAGAAGATATAGCCTGCCATTCATGCCTGTGCAGGGATAATGATACCGCCGCTTCCCCCATGAACTCCAGGATAGGCGGATTCATTTTTTCAATATGAATAGTTACTTTTTCTGCCAAAGGAAATTGTGTAAAAATTTCTCTGACAATAGTAGATGCAACGGTTTCCAATAAAGGCTGGGCTTCTTGCATTACTTTTTTAACCAGGCTATAAACCGCGCTGTAATCAATGGTTTCCGCTAAATGTCGGATTGGTAATTGAGTTGGTGTATAAGCCACTTCAGCCTGTACGACAAAGGAAGCGCCCATCGTTTTTTCCTCTGCAAAAAAACCATGAGAAGCATAAAAATGCAGGTTTGATAAAATTACTTTCAGCATAAAAAAATTTTATACCCAGCCTTTTTCACCCAGGTAGCGCTCTGCTTCCAGGGCGGCCATGCAACCGGTTCCTGCTGCCGTTACAGCCTGCCGGTAGGTTTTATCCTGTACATCACCCGCGGCAAAGACCCCTTCCCTATTAGTACGAGTTGTACCGGGCTTGGTTTTCAGGTAGCCGGATTCATCCATATCCAACCAGTCTTTAAAAATGGCACTATTGGGTGTATGTCCAATGGCAACAAAAAATGCCTGTACAGGAATAGTCGTCTCTTCTTTTGTGTGTACATGGGCAATACGTACCGCATTAACGGTTGTTTCACCCAGAATTTCCTGTGTAATACTATTCCAATAAATCCGAATATTTTTGGTATTTTTCACGCGGTCCTGCATGATCTTACTGGCGCGCATACCTTGTTCATCTTTACGGACGATCATGTGAACCTGGGAACAGATTTTTGCTAAATACAACGCTTCTTCACAGGCGGTGTCCCCGGCTCCTACAATGGCCACTTCCTTATTTTTAAAGAAGAAACCATCACAAACTGCACAGGCACTTACGCCATAGCCATTGAGCCGTTGCTCACTTTCCAGGCCCAGCCATTTTGCAGACGCACCGGTCGCAATGATCACCGAAGCCGCTTCCAACCATTTTTCTTCATCTATTTCCACCAAATGTTTGGGGCCGCTAAAATCCACTTTCGTAGCTATACCATAACGGATATCGGCACCCATCCGGGCTGCTTGCTTTTCAAAAAGCACCATCATTTCCGGCCCCTGGATGCCTTCCGGAAAACCCGGGAAATTCTCTACATCCGTGGTTATGGTCAATTGGCCACCCGGCTGAATACCCTGGTACAAAACCGGTTTCAAATTTGCCCGTGCTGCATAAATAGCTGCTGTATAGCCCGCCGGCCCACTGCCAATGATCAGGCAATCTACTTTTTCTGCAATAACTTTTTCTTTATCCATGAGGATCGTATTTTGTAAATAACTGTTTCAAAAAATGGAGGTGCAAAAGTATTGAATTTTCAGGCAATGTGAATGCTTCCCAGTCAGCGGGGAATAATGATACTTTTATATTGGGCGGCATAACCACTGAACACACCCAGGGCCCCATTTGAAATATTACTGATGATTTGAACAGGTGAAGCAAACGGATTGCCATAACTCTGATAAGCAAAATCCCAGGTATTCCAAAAATCAAACGTGCCTTTATCAATATTGCAAAACTTAAGAGTAACAGTATCGCCCCGGTGTGCAAAGCCATAATTATCCCCACTGGGTTTTTCGGGGCTATTTTTATTCCAGCCCATATCAAACTGGAACGTGTAAGTGATGCCATCCACGACCTGGTCATCTGCAACGGAATTCAAGCCGGGTAAAAATGGCCCACTGTTTTCCTGCGTAAAATAACGTACATAATTCCCCAGTCCCGGAGGATCGGTAAACTTTCCAAACATGCGGCATAAGGTAGTATCGTCGGTATTGGCTACCGGTTCCCACCATAAGGAATCACATAATTTTGTGAGCAATGGAATTGTAGTCGTGCTGGTATATACCAGGCTATCTGCTGTTTGAATCGTTAATGTATAGGCGGTATTAAAAGCACCGATTAACGGGCCATTACTATTGCTCGAATCGACCAGGTAATAATAAAATGTAAATCCTGAGGTATCGGTATATGCATATTCCTTTAGCGGATATACTTTATTATTGGTTTCAATAGTAACTTTTGCATTATGCACAAACGTATTGGATAATTCTTCGGGCGTAATGGCGCTGAAATAATTTAATGAAGTAGAAAGTGCAACAACCGGCGGTTTTCCATTTTCGATTTCTGCATTCACAACCAGCTTAGGCGCCAGGTCCCGGACAGAAAAATGAACTTGCTTTTCACAGGAAAAAAACAAAAATGTCAACAGTAAAACCGGCCAGCGCTTCATTTTCCAAAATTAAGGGAAAGGGGTAATCAGGTTTGCAGGGCTAATTGTGCTTCCTGGTCTTTTTTGAAAAAATATTTCATAGCCGGGCCGGTAATCAGGATGCTGACGACTGTCATGATAACCAGGCCCACAAAGATTTTTTCATCAATAATACCCGTCTGCAAAGCAACGAGCCCCAGGACGATTTCCTGTGAACCACGGGCATTCATACCTACAGCCACAGCACGCGATTCATATTTATTCATTCCACTCGCACGTGCACCGATCCATACACCTAATAACTTGGCAATAAAAGCAATTCCCAGGATAGCCAGTACTACGGTCCAATCGAAATGGGTGAGGAAATTGATACGCAACCCCACAGAAGCGAAGAATAACGGCGCAATGATGTTCAGAATAAATTGTTCCATTACATTTTGGGAGGTCATAGAAAAATATTTGGAATCACCAACAGCCACGCCCACCAGGAAAGCACCAAATACACCGCGTATATGCAAAGCCTCTGTGAATACAGCGCCTAAAAAACATAAACAAATGCCAACGGTGATGATGCCACCCGGAGGTGTAAGATATTTCACGGATAAACGCAGGATCTGGTTTACAATCCATTTGCCTATAGTCACCATAAAAATTGCAAAGAGCAGGACCACCAGCACCGACATTAAATCGCCATCTGATTTATTGGCATCCATCATTTTCACGATTATGGAAAATAAAATCCATCCCAGGAAATCATCCACCATAGCTGCTGTAACGACCAGGCCTCCGATTTTCGTACGAATAATTTGCAGGTCCATCAACACTTTTACTATTACAGATAATGCCGTTATAGATAATGCCGTACCGAAAAACATGGCCGGTATCAGGCGATTGGTACTGGGAACGGAAAAAATATAATCATGAAAAAACCATACGAATAGAAAGCCCAGGGTAAAGGGAAAAAGGATACCCAGTACACTGATGGAGGCTGCCTGCCTGCCTTGTTTTACAATGAGTTTTAAATCCACTTCCAGGCCGGCAACGAACATGAGCATGATCACGCCGATATTGGCCAGGCCATCAAATGCGCCGAAAGCACGCGGTTCACTTAAAAATACATGGTCGAAAAAACCAGGGAAAAGCGTACCCATACAAGATGGGCCAACCAGGATACCCGCCAGGATTTCACCAATGACAACCGGTTGTTTCAACTTCCTGCAAATTTCCCCCAGGAAACGGGCAGCAATCAAAACAATAGTAACAATGATCAAAAAGTTCAGGACTTCATCTGCCGACAACTTGGACACCATAGGCTGTTCATTAATGACGAATCAATGCAAAATAAATGATTAAATAATGCTACACAATTCTATTCCATAAAAAAATTAAAGTACTATTTATATCTGAAAAAATAGAAATGCACTGAATTTTTTTCAAATACAGGAAAGAAGGAACAGTAATCATCCGTGAAGTGAAAGTATGGCCTGGGAGTTTTGTCTTTTTACCTTTTAGAAATAGCTGCTGACGATCCAATAGCCTAAAAAGCATAATAATAAAATAAGCACAACTGCAATGATGGACCAATAGAGTGAAGGAATTTTTCTTCTCTGTCTTTTTCCTTTTGCCTGAGCAAGTTGCTGGTGCAGTTTTTTATTCAGGGTATTTACTACTTCATCCAGGTGATCCGCTGTGGGCAGGCTTTTCAGGCCATCAATCGCATCCGCGATAAAGGGGGAATCATGGATAATCCTTTCCACCTGTGCTAAGGCATCACCCTGAAGCCTGCCCTCCAGGTATGCTTTAACCTGTTCCGGGGTCAGGTCATCTTCTTGTTGCCATATAGAAGTAAGATCATTCATATCAGACAGATTGCATTTTCTTTAAGACTAATATTTTCATATTTCTTTTCCCATTTTGAATATGACTTTTTACCTGCTGGAGATCCAGGCCGGTTGTAGTTGCAATTTCCTGGTAACTTTTTTTCTCCAGGTAAAATAAGGTCAGGCAGGTGCGTTGGCCTTCCGATAAATCCTGCAGGGCCTCATGCATATTTTCCAATAATGTTTCGCGTTCAAACTTTTGCAGTAGCGCCAGGTCATCAACGGGTGCAGGCATATCTGCCTGTAATACATGGTGCCGACCCTGGTTCTTATGCCGCAACTGCATGAGGCAATGATTTCGGGTAACCATATAAAGCCAGCTTTTGAAATAGGCCACCTGGTATTTTTGCAACTCACCAGCTACTTTCAGAAATACCTGTTGTACTGCATCTTTGGCATCTTCCTCATTTTTCAAATACTTCATGGAAACACCAAAAATCAACAAGGTATACCGCTCTAACAAAATGCCCAGGTAAAAATTATCTTTTCCGGTAGCATATATACGGAGCAATTCCTGGTCATCCATATTTTTTGCCTGCCACTTTTTCACACCTGAAATTAATGAATTTATCAGATGAGATGCATCATTTGCCCAATTACATATTTTACTCAATCCGAAAAAAACAATAATGATTGCGCCCCGGCTTTTACCTTCGCAAAAAAAATTCATGAAAGCAGGTATCCTGGGTGGCGGGCAATTGGGGCGCATGTTATTGCAAGCTGCTGCAAACTATACCGTAGAAACGTTTGTACTGGAAAATGATGCACACTGCCCGGCTGCTCATCTTTGTCATCATTTTACCCAAGGAGATATCCGGGATTTCGAAACCGTGTACCATTTTGGCAAAGGCCTGGATGTGCTTACCATAGAAATTGAATCTGTAAATATAGAAGCCCTGGAAAAGCTCGCAGCAGAAGGTGTCCGGGTGATTCCACATCCTTCCGCCATCCGGATTTTCAGAAATAAAATTTTGCAAAAAGAATTTTACCAGCAAAATGAAATTCCTACTTCGCCTTTTTATATTACCCATTCTATTGACGATGTAAAGCAATATAGTTCCTTTTTACCGGCTGTACATAAAGTTGCTGAAGGTGGTTATGATGGCCGTGGGGTACAGGTCCTGGAAGATACAGCAGCTATTGAAAAAGCATTTCCCACCCCGGCCGTACTGGAAAAAAAAGTAGCTATTCAAAAAGAAATTGCCCTCATTATTGCAGCACAGGCGGATGGCAGTTTTACTATTTTTCCGCCTGCGGAAATGATTTTTGATCCCCAATTAAATCTATTGGATTACCAGTTAAGCCCGGCTCGTATTCCAACTCAACTATTATGGAAAGCAGAAGCCATCGTTCAAAAGATAGTGAAAGCCTTGCAAAGCCCCGGCCTTTTTGCCGTTGAATTATTTATAGATACGAATGAACAGGTATGGGTGAATGAAACAGCGCCCCGGGTACATAACAGTGGACATCATACCATCGAAGCTAATTATTGCAGCCAGTATGATATGTTATGGCGTATTATGCTGGGATATCCGCTTGGAAACACAGCGCCCATCATGCCTTCGGCCATTATCAATATTATTGGCGCAGCCGGATATGCCGGGGAAGCTCATTATGAAGGCCTCGATGAGGTGTTGAAAATGGAAAATGTATTTGTGCATTTATATGGGAAAAAAGATACCAAGCCCGGGCGAAAAATGGGGCATGCCACGATCCTGGGAAATGATTATCCGGAGTTATCATTCCGCGCCAATAAGATCAAGCAGACCCTGAAAGTGAAAACACAAAGTGCATTAGAAAGCAAATGATTATTTTTACATAAATATTTTTTATGCAACATCCCATTGTAAGTATTGTCATGGGCAGTGATAGTGACCTGCCGGTCATGCAGGCTGCTGCTGATATACTCCGGGACTTTTCCATTGAATTTGAACTTACCATTGTATCCGCACACCGGACGCCAAAACGATTAATGGAGTTTGCTGCCGGTGCAAAAAACAGAGGCATTAAAGTAATCATTGCCGGTGCCGGAGGTGCGGCACACTTACCGGGTATGATCGCGGCTGTTTCATCCCTCCCGGTAATTGGTGTTCCTATTAAATCCTCCAATTCTATTGACGGCTGGGATTCTATATTATCCATTTTACAGATGCCCGGTGGTGTCCCGGTAGCGACAGTAGCTTTGAATGGTGCTAAAAATGCCGGCTTACTTGCCGCTGAAATTATCGGCACCTTCGAACCGGCCATCGGTGAAGCCATAGAAAAATATAAGCAAGAATTAGAAACAGACGTTTTGCAAAAAGTAAAAGAAGTGGCCGGCAAGTGGCCTAATAAATTTGATCAATAAGTTCTTTACAGCGATAGCACTGTAAATTCCTGTTGCAAGCCCTGGCTATTTTTTAGCAGTTCCTGTAAAAATGATTTACCATAGCAGGCATAAAATGCAGCTATATTTTCCTTTCTTTCCTGTAAACTATCCCCGGGAAATAACCGATCTTTCAGTTGGATGATTTTTTGAACGCCATCTGCTTGTTTTCTTTTTTCAGCACGTATAAGTTTTTTTTCTAAAGCCTGTAATTGTTTATCAGATTTTGCTTTCAGGGCTAATACATGTTTCTCCAATGTATTATCCACGGCCTTGGCTCTTTGCCTGATCGATTCAAATACCCGATGGACTTGTGCTATATCTTCTCCGAGGAAAGATGCGACCCCGGCTGATCGCAAAACAAATTCTTTGGTGAGTACATCTGTTTTTTTGAAAAGATCAGTGGTGGCAATGCCCAATTGTGTACATGCTTTTTCCTCTTTCTTATTCAACAGCAAAAAAGAATTACGCAGTAATAACACCGGGTAAGGCACACCCGCTTCCTCAAAAACTTTTTTGAGTTCCAACCAATAAGCCAATTCACCGCCACCGCCGATAAAAGCAATATTAGGTAAGATGGTTTCCTGGAATAATCCACGCAGGATGACATTGCCACTAAAGCGGTCAGAGAAATTTTTAAGCTCTTCTTTTATTTCCTCTTCTGAAAATTGTAAACGCAGGTTATGTACAAAAAAAATATTGTCTTCTTTTTCGAGTCGTTCTCTTTTATCATCTTTCAAATAAAAAAGATTCAGCGGTCTTCCGGCTGTTTGTACCGGGTAAATTTTTCCCAATTCATTTTTCACCGGCGCCAGCGCCTGGGAAGAAAACTGTGTTTGTAATTCTTTCCATACAACCGGTTCAAATATTTTTTTCAAGCCTGCATCATCCGGAATTAATATCACCAGGCCCATATCCCCAAACAGGTCATGCAACAATTTTAATGTAGCCTGCTGGATAGTAGTTCCTTTCGTGTAACAGTCTTTTAATAAAGCAATCCATTCGTTTCCAAAAGGCTGTACACCAAGCTGGCCCTGCATTTCGTTCAACAATGCCAGCAAACCTTCATCCACCAGCATTCGACCAACGGCACCCGTCTGGTTGGTTTGCCAGGTGTACATTTTTCCGTCTATGGAAACATGGTTCAGTTCTTCCAGGTCTGCATCTTCACTACCCATATAAAAGACAGGCACAAAATTATTTTCAGGAAATGTTTCTTTTAAGTTACCGGCAAGTTGAATAACATGCAGGATCTTATAAATCACATAAAGAGGGCCGGTAAAAATATTCGGTTGATGAGCTGTCGTAATGGTGAAGGTATTTTCAGCCAGTAGTAATTGGATGTTTTCTTGAACGGCTTCTTTTTTGGGCAACCCGTTATACCAATTTTGTAAGGCCTCAGCCAATTCTTTGCGGAAGGCAAAATTTTTTCTTGCAAACATGGCATCCTCCAGGCCAGGTAATCCCGGGGTATGCTGATAAAACGATTTTAATTTTTCATTCCGTTCCAGGTAATCTGTTACAAGTCTTGAAAAGTACCCGGTACTTTTATAGGCAATATGTTCACTTTTTACCATCATAAAAACGGCTGTCTTTTTTTATCAACATTTCAACACAATTCCCCTTCCAGGTCATAATCATACGCCCGGGTAATTTTCACTTGCACAAAATCCCCGGGTTGTAAAGTAGTATGAGATTTAATGATCACTTCATTATCCACCTCCACGCTGTCAAATTCTGTACGACCAAGATAGCGACCGGCTTCTTTTTTATCAATCAACACTTCAAAAACCTTCCCTACTTTTTCCTGGTTTTTTTCATAGCTGATTTCCTGCTGTACTTCCATGATTTCTTCTGCGCGCCGTTGCTTCTCTTTCGCGGGCACATTATCTTTTAACAGGAACCCGGCTGTGCCTTCTTCGTGACTGTAGGTAAATATTCCCACCCGATCAAATTGTTGTTCCGTTAAAAACTCTTTTAAAATTTGTACATCCTTACGTGTTTCTCCCGGGAAGCCGGCAATCAACGTAGTACGCAGGCAAATACCCGGATTCCTTTGACGTATAGTCGTCAATAATTGTTCTATTTCTTTCCGGTTAGTCTGCCGCTGCATCGCCTGGAGCATGCGGTCGCTGGCATGCTGCAAAGGCATATCCAGGTAATTGCAAATATTTTTATGCGCTGCCATAACATCCAGCACTTCAAGGGGGAATTTATTAGGATAAGCATAATGCAGACGTATCCAATGCAGGCCTTTAATGGCGCTCAATTTTTCTAACAGGTTGGCCAGCATTCTTTTCTTATAAATATCCAGGCCATAATAAGTGAGTTCCTGTGCAATAAGCATAATCTCTTTGACTCCCTTTTGTACCAGTATTGCTGCTTCCCGTATAATTTCTTCCATAGGTTTGCTGATATGCTTTCCCCGCATGATCGGGATGGCACAAAAAGCGCAGGTGCGGTTACAACCTTCACTGATCTTGAGATACGCATAATGTTTGGGGGTTGCCAATAAGCGTTCCCCTATTAATTCTTTTTTATAATCCGCCTGGAATTGTTTGAGCATAAGTGGTAATTCCAGCGTGCCAAACCATGCATCCACTTCCGGGATATCCAATTGCAGGTCTTTGCGGTAACGCTCACTCAGGCAGCCGGTAACATAGACTTTTTCCAACGCCCCTCTCTTCTTTCTTTCTACTTGTTCCAGAATGGTTTCAATGCTTTCGGCTTTGGCTTTATCAATAAAGCCGCAGGTATTCACAATAACGATATTATGGTTGTCCTGCTGATCTTCATGTGCCACCTGAATTTTATTAGCCCGTAACTGGCCACTCAACACTTCGCTGTCCACCAGGTTTTTGCTACACCCCAATGTAATAATATTTACCCGGTCCTTTTTTAATGTACGCACTTTCATAACGTTGCAAAGGTAGCCGGAATGATGGTTATAAAAATTACCGATGGGCAATTTTTCAAAGCAATGCGAGGAGCTTTATAATTTAATTCCCAGAAAATAAGATGGACTGTTATTTTTATCCAAAAGAGCCCGGGGGCTTATAAGATTTTACATAATCTTATAGTGGTATTTAAAAAAACAGGCTAAATTGCATTATGATGAAGTTAAGAAAATTTGTAGAATGGCAGGCTTTCGGTGTTTGTTCTGCCATTGGAGAAAAATTGGGTATTGCCAGTTCCCGTATCCGGATGTGGTTTATTTATATATCTTTCCTTACCATGGGCTCCCCGGTGATCATCTATATGGTTATGGCTTTTTGGCTGAATATGAAAAATTATATACTTTCGGCTAAGCGCAATCCACTGAAATACCTTTAAAGAAAAATTTCTTGATCACCATTGAATATGGCCTGGACACGTACGAAAATTTCTTAAAGCAAATTGCCAAAGCTTTAAAGCTTAAATATTCCAATCACCATATTGTATTGCCACCCGCTATCGGAACCGGTTTTTTTCGTATGCTCAAATTTCCAGGTGGTATAGAGTGCCTTATCTTTAATGCCACTTTTCAAATGGATGTGCAATTGGTACAGAAAAAAGTTACTTCGGAACATCTAATCATCCGCATGGAAAATGACCCGGAAGATGAAAACCTGCCCGATCAGCCTACGCTGCAAATGAACAAGACGAACCGGAAATGGATTTATCTTTCGGCC
This sequence comes from Parafilimonas sp., assembly GCA_039811225.1. Lineage (GTDB taxonomy): Bacteria > Bacteroidota > Bacteroidia > Chitinophagales > Chitinophagaceae > JAFDXJ01. Next base: position 51,479 of record JBDHYG010000008.1, on the reverse strand, counting down.
AGGGGAAAACAAATATCAGGTATCAATTTACTTTTTCAACAACGGTATATGCAGGCCTATTTTGGGGAATCCCATGCCGGCCATGAGATCAACAATTACCTGAACCTGATGAATAATTTATATTATACGGAAACCATGGATTCAGAATACAAAAAATGGTTCCATGAAATTTTTCACCTGGAAAAAAATGCCTTTCGAAATTTCATCATTTACAATCGGCTCCTGCAAATATGGGAGCGTGTATTTACCCGGTTTTACAAAAAAATTTCCGGCACAATTGCCTATGGGAATTTTTCCGGGGATGATATCCAACGAGTAAAAGAGGCGGAAACATTGCTGACCAGTGATTTCTCCGAGCAACCGGTTTCCCTCGATTTACTGGCTAAAAAAGCAGCCATGAGCACATCAAAATTCAAAATAATTTTCAAGGAAATATATGGCATGCCGCCACGTCGCTATTTTCAAAAACAACGCATGCATAAAGCCAAAGCTATGTTACTATCGAAACAATACCCGGTATCAAAAATTTTACAGGATCTGGGCTTTGAAAGGAAAGCGACATTTATTGCCTTATACAAAAAAACCTTTGGTGAAATGCCGGTACTGGTTATTACCTGATCATGCAAGTAAGCTTTAACGATATTAATTATTCAACCATCATTGCTAAAATAGCCAAGGTCTGGGGTTCCCATTCCGATGGCATCAATTTTCTCCTGCCGGAAAAAGCAGGTTCTGGCGACATCAAGAGTTGGCAATTGCAGGATGATATTTCTGTAATGCTGATGAATTGCATATTTTACCATGATCTCTTTTTATACCGGAAACCCAATAATTACCAACAATTCCTTGTCTTTCATTTTTATGATGTTATCCGGCTGGATGGCGCCATAAGCGGACAGAATGTTTTTTATATTCAACAACATGCTTTAGGAAAAAATGCAATTTGCATTTCCAATAATTCTATAAATAGCACCATTCATTTACCGGCACAGGCACGCATTGCAGGAATCAGTATTTTATGTAATAAGAATTTTTTGACACAATTCATAGATATTTCTATTCTCGAAGCTTGTTTTTCAAATTACTATTACCGGGAAATCCATGAACAACAACTCGAATACCTGGACGCCGGCTACCGGGCACTCTTATATGAAATCATTCTTGAACATCAGCACCATCCTTTTACCAACCAGTTCATCTATAGCCGGCTTTTATTACTCCTCGAAAAATTGATTATTAATTTTTATGATAAATTAAATGCCGGCAGCCTGAAAACACGTATGAAAAGCGATGAAATAAATATTATGATGCATACCGAAGCTGAACTCCTCAAAGATTTTTCAACACCTACACCGGGCATCAATGAACTCGCTAAAATGGCGGGCATGAGCCCGACAAAATTTAAAATGCAATTCAAGAATTTATTTGGTTTACCCGTTTATGAATATTTTCAGAAAAACCGAATGCTTTTTGCCAAGCAATTATTGAAACAGGGTGACCATACTATACAGGAAGTGGGTACTGCAGTCGGCTATACAAATCTTGGGCATTTTGCAGCAGCTTTTAAAAAAGAGTTTGGCCTGCTTCCTAAGGATTGGGTGTATTCAGAAAATAAATTGAAGCCCCTGCATCCGGATAAAAATTAAAGTCCTCTTTTCTACAAAATAGCCTTTCGCAGGGTAATTAGTTTTTCGAGTAAGGGTGCAAGTTTTTCCAATGACAGCATATTCGCACCGTCACTTTTTGCTTTTGCCGGTTGTGGATGCGTTTCAATAAACAAACCATCGACGCCACAGGCAATTGCAGCTTTGGCTATTGTTTCAATCATGGCAGGATTGCCACCCGTTACACCACTGGAAAGATTGGGTTGTTGCAGGCTATGGGTACAATCCATCACCACGGGTACATGAAATCCCTGCATGATCGGAATATTCCGGTAATCAACGACCAGGTCCTGGTAGCCAAAACTATTGCCCCGCTCCGTAAGTACTACCTTGTCATTTCCTGCACGTTTTATTTTATCCACTGCAAATTGCATAGCAGCCCCACTGGTGAACTGGCCCTTCTTTACATTAATGACTTTCCCGGTAGCTGCAGCAGCTTCCAATAAATCGGTCTGCCGACAAAGAAAAGCCGGTATCTGTAACATATCTGCATAAGCAGCGGCCATGGCAGCTTCTTCATGTGCATGAATATCCGTAACAGTTGGTACAGTAAATTGCCGGCCTGTTTCCTGCAGAAAAGATAAGGCTTTTTCATCCCCGATCCCGGTAAAAGAACTGGCACTGGTACGGTTGGCTTTACGGTAAGAGGATTTAAAAATAAACGGGATGCCCAGTCGCTTACAGGTTTCAGATACGCTGCCTGCTACTTCCTGCAACAGGTTTTTATCTTCAATCACGCAAGGCCCGGCAATCAGGAAAAAATTACCGGCATCATAAGACTGATCTTTAAACAGCGTAGATAAATATTCTGGTAACATAAAAAATAATCAGTGCCTGCGAAAATACACTAAACTTTACTTTCTTTGCGGAGAGAATATCATCCTATGGCAAAAGAAAAAATCTTAGTAATCGGCGCCTGTGGTCAAATTGGCGTAGAACTCACACTCAAATTACGCTCCATTTATGGGAAAAACCAGGTAATAGCCAGTGATCTTCGGGAAGAAAATATTTTATTGAAAGGTACCGGGCCGTATATCCCTTTAAATGTAATGGAACGGGAAAAATTGCAGGCCCTGGTAAAAAAAGAAAAAATCAAACAGATCTATTTATTGGCTGCCATGCTGTCTGCCAAAGGTGAACAAAACCCCATGCTTGCCTGGAACCTCAACATGCAAAGCCTGCTCCATATCCTTGAAATAGCCCGGGAAGAAAAATTACATAAAGTGTACTGGCCATCTTCTATCGCTGTCTTTGGCCCTACCTCTCCACGGAAAAATTGCCCACAGCAAACGATCATAGAACCGGTCACGGTGTATGGCATCAGCAAATTTGCAGGTGAAAGCTGGTGCAATTATTATCATAAACGCTATAATGTAGATGTTCGTAGCCTGCGTTATCCCGGTTTAATTTCATACAAATCAGAACCCGGAGGCGGCACCACGGATTATGCGGTGGAAATATTTTATGAAGCCATTCGTCAGCAAAAATATACCTGTTTCCTTGCAGCCAATACATACCTCCCCATGATGTATATGGAGGATGCCATCCGTGCAACAATTGAATTGATGGAAGCCCCGGCACATAAAATAAAAATCCATACCTCTTATAATATAGCCGGCATGAGTTTCGCTCCCCGTGATATCGCCCGGGCAATTAAAAAGCATATCCCGGCATTTAAAATTCAATATGCCCCGGATTACCGGCAGGACATTGCCAAAGGCTGGCCTCAAAGTATCGATGATAGTAAAACAAAAAAAGACTGGGGCTGGAAACCATCCTATAACCTGGAGAAAATGACCAGTGATATGCTCTTCCATTTATCCCGGAAACTTAAACCATAAACGTTACTCCCTCTTCGGCTATTTCTGTGTTGGGAAAAACAGCACTTGCCTCAGCCCGGAATTCCTCCAGGCTTTCATATTTACTACTGAAATGTCCCACCAATAATTTTTTGGCTTGTGCCAATAAAGCCATCTGGGCCGCCTGTACCGATGTAGAATGAAAACGTTCGATAGCTTTTTCAAGGAGGTTATTTAAGTAGGTTGCCTCATGATATATCAAATCAGCTCCCCTGATTTTTTCCGCTATGGGTGGATAAAATTTTGTATCGGCGCAATAGGCATATTTCCGGGGCGGGCTGGTTTCTGTAGTTACCGATTCATTGGCGATGCGTGTTCCATCCGGCAGGATATAATCTTCGCCCATACTCAGGTGGCTATAAAAAACCGTCGGAATATTAACTTGTGCTAATTTTTCCATTTCCAGTTTTCGTGGTTTTCTTTTCTCGGTGATCAGGAATCCAAAACAGGTAATGCGATGATCCACTTTAAAACAATCCACTGTAAATTTTTCCTCCTCAAGTATCCTTCCTTCTTCTACGAGTGCATGAAACTGCAAAGTATAGGGCAACTTCGTTCCAGAAACCTGCAATTGGTCTGCAATGATTTTTTCCAATTCCGGTGGCGCATAAATATGCAAATCCTGTTGCCTGTTTTGCAGGCTGAAACTGGTGATCAGGCCGATCAGACCGAAGAAATGGTCGCCATGCAAATGTGAAATAAACAGGTGATTGATCTTACTGCGTTTGATTTTATATTTACTCATCTGCAATTGTGTGCCTTCCCCGCAATCCAATAAAATTAACTGGTCTTCTATAGCCACAACCTGTGCCGTTGGATGCCGTCCATGTGCCGGCAAAGCAGAGTTATTTCCTAAGATGGTAACAGCAAACATGTACTTAATTGAACAGGCGTTTCACCAGGCCTTTACATGAAGATACATAAAATGCTTTATAAAATATGTGTAACCTGATTTTGTAGATAGGATAAGGCCACAATGATTATTTTTGAAAAATTTCTTTTGTGGAAATACCTGCCGTTGCCATTGTTATCCTGAATTATAATGGGAAAAAGTTCCTGGAACAATTCCTGCCCGCTGTGCTGGCTTCCACGTATAAAAACTGCCGGGTGGTAGTAGCTGATAATGCTTCAACTGATGATTCACTAAATTTTTTAAACAATCATTACCCGGATATACAGCAAATTAAGCTGGAAGAAAATTTTGGATATGCCGGTGGTTATAACCGCGCCCTCCAGCACCTGGATGAACCTTATTTTATTCTGCTCAATTCTGATATCGAAGTAACACCCGGCTGGATAGAACCGATCATTGAAATGATGGAAGCAGATAAAACGATTGCTGCCTGCCAACCAAAACTACGTTCATATACGCAACGGTCATATTTTGAATATGCCGGCGCTTGTGGGGGTTGGATGGATACCTTGGGTTATCCTTTTGCCCGGGGGCGAATTATGGAGACTTGTGAAGAAGATCACGGGCAATATGATGATACACAGGAAGTTTTCTGGGCTTCGGGTGCTGCCCTGTTTTTCCGAAGGGAAATCTTTTTGCAAATGAAAGGTTTTAATGAACAATTTTTTGCACACATGGAGGAAATTGAATTATGCTGGCGGTTACATTTATATGGCTACCGGGTTATGAGTTGCCCGGCTTCGGTTGTGTACCATGTAGGTGGCGGCACTTTACCGAAAGGCAATAGCCGTAAAGTCTATCTGAATTTCCGGAATAATTTATGGATGCTTTCCCTGCATTTGCCACCCCGGGAAAAAATATGGAAAATGCCCTTGCGATTTTTGCTGGATATGGCTTTTGCCCTGAAATGCTTGTTATCCGGGCATTTCGGCGATATGAAAGCAGTTTTTCAAGCCTGGTGGACAATTATTTTCCGGCCATTAAGCCGGGGGGATAAGGCCCCACGGACAACTCTGAAAAAGCTCCCGGGTATTTATTCCGGGGTATTGTTATGGGCATATTATATACAGGGAAAAAAGTATTTTACGAAAATTTGGAAAAAGAACTTGTGAGATCAACACATGAATCTTATTTTTGCCGGGTAAATTACATCTATGATATACGAATCTGACAAAAGCAGGAATAAAGACGTAAGAACCAATTGGGTTAGTTCCTCCCGGTTCATTTTTTATGTGCAGCTATTCAGTATGGTAGCCTTATTCCTGGGTATGTGTTACCAGCTTTATCAACACCGATATCAGGGCAAACCGGATGTAACAGTCCAAAGCAGTACGCTTTATACCCCTCAGTATAAATAAAAAAAATCAGCATAATATTTTGCAGGGAAATGCAGATGCTTATTTTTGCACCCTTTAGTTCTTTATTCGATAAGCGGAAGTAGCTCATTTGGTAGAGCACGACCTTGCCAAGGTCGGGGTGGCCGGTTCGAGCCCGGTCTTCCGCTCTCTTTCCCCTTCAGTAAAAAGTTGTATTCGCCCTGGTGGTGGAACTGGTAGACACGCAGGACTTAAAATCCTGTGATCCGAAAAGATCGTGCGGGTTCAAGTCCCGCCTGGGGCACTTTCCTTTTTTCCAAAGATTATTTTTAACGATACAATTACGGCAGCTTAATGGGCAGCATAATCTGCCAGGTATGCATAGTAAGAAGTCAACTCTCCATTTTTCAAAATAGTCGCCTGGTCAATCATTTTGGAATGGCCGGCATACAAATCTTCAAAAACATGTTTGATTAATTGTTCCCCAAAAAATCGACTGGCATCACGGGGAAGTTCATTGGGCAGGTTGCCAACAGCCATAATATCCACGCTGCCCGGGAGATAGGGCACAGTCTTTTCACCCGAAATTTTATCAACACCATAAACCGGGTCTTCTATAGTAGCATCTCCCAGGTTGCAGGGAATACTCCCTTTATAATCATCCGTAATATCCGCAATTGTTTGTATGCGAAAATCAGGGTGCTTCATATCTTCTATGGCAAATAAAGCCGGAATATTTTTTTCCCAATAAATCCCATTCATCAAAATATCCGTTTGTGTAATGTATTGTGGAAATAAACAATTATACGCTTCAGGATGGGCATGAAAATCATCACGGTGGTAACTCCTGTTTTCTTTATGTGAATATAATAAGCCCGATTTTAATTGTACATATACCGGATAGGTATATTTTTTTGCCAGGTAATCTTCCGGCTCTACTTCCTGGATATCCAGCATGTGCATAATCTCCAGGATTCCGCGTGCTACACGACCACCACCGGTAACCGCAATTTTAATATTGGGTAACTTCAAGCCAAAATAACGATGGATCAATTGCCGGTAATCTTTATTTTCATATACCCGACCGAGATCAAAAAAACCAGTTCTTTTTCCATAAGCCATAATTCCATTATGTGCACCCACTACCCCGGCAAAAAAACCAAAACCAATGATCCGCTGCCCGTCTTCGTGTTCCAGGCATTCATAATCTATTAACGTAATTTTTTTATCCATCAGGGCATGTATCAACTTTTGATTATATGGTTGTTTCTTTTTTGTATGGGAAAAGAATAAATAAGTTTTATTGGGAAGCAACATCTGTACCGGTACTTCTTTTATACCTAAAATAATATCACAGGGGGAAAGGTCATCTGATAAAGGGATCCCTGCCTGGGCATATTCCGCATCTTTAAAACACCTGTTATCGGAATGTTGTACTATGATAGAAACTTCCGGATATTTCTTCTTTATCCATTTACATTGAGCCGGAGTAAGTGCCACCCGGTTATCAGCAGGTATTTTTCCTTCTTTCAATAATCCTATTATCATATAAAAATTTTTTCTTTTGAGATTTGCCGGAAAGTATGTTCAATAAATTGACTTAGAAAACAGTTTGCGAAGTAGTCATAAAAACCGGCGCTTCCTTTTTCTTAAATTTGCGGTGCAAGATACTTCTTTCTATGTGCAAAAATAGAGCGGGCAGCTACTTTGCTTTTGTTTTTCTTTGTAATGATGTAAAAATATAATTTGCATGCTATGATGCAGTGTAAATAACATTCTCTGTTCCCGGCTCGTTATATTTGCACTTTATGCTTTATGCCGAATAAAAATAAAAATAAAAAAACCGCCGCACAGTCCTTAAAAGTGGAAAAAGAACCAACCATTTCAGTCAAAGAAGTGGTGCGGGATGAACGCACATTTAAAATTCTGGGCGCTATCTCTATTTTAGTGGCGGTATTTTTACTGATCGCTTTTACTTCTTACTTATTCACCTGGGAAAATGACCAGTCACTTGTGTTTCGGGCCGGCGCCGGAATATTTTCCAGTGAAGAGGTAAAAGTCAATAACCTCCTGGGCGTCCTGGGCGCCTATACCTCTTACACCCTTATTGATAATGGCTTTGGTATAGCCAGTTATCTAATAGGCACTTTCTTTTTTGTATTAGGTGTAAATCTCTTATTTGAAAAAAAAGTGTTTAATACCGGCCGGAATATTCGGTATGTCATTGGTGGCCTGCTTGTCCTGAGCCTGACCTTTGCATTTTTTACACAGGGCAGCACATTTTCCTGGGGGGGCGCCGTGGGTAATATGATGAATAACTGGCTAAACAATTTCATCGGGAAATGGGGCACTGGTATTTTATTGCTGATCATTTTCGGGAGTTATTTAATCTGGCAGTTTAATCCCACATTCCGCCTGCCGGAGAAGAAAAATTTGCAGCAACCTGAAGCAGAACCTGTTTTAAAAACTAATGAATTTTTTGATGAAGAAGATGCACAACAAATTCTTCCGATATTAAAAAATGAAGAAGAAAAACAAATTTTTCCGCAGAATACACTTAACCCGGAAAGTAAAGGTATCACCGTTATTATGCCGGCAACAGAGAAATCAGAGGACGACCCGATGAATAAATTTTCACTCATTGAAAAAGAGGAGGCAACAACAGATATGGAAAACTCCTTACCGGATATTATGGAAACTCCCCTGATTCCACCTACCCCGAAATCCGGTAAACCCGCTGCCGATACAGGTTTACCGGATTTGGAAATTAAGGAGACCACACCTGATGAAGAACCGGTAGATGATGCGCCTTTAAAAAAGCCGGTACCACAAAAGGATTATGAGCCTACATTAGATTTGCGCGATTATAAATATCCTTCGCTTGATATACTGGAAACACATGGCAGTGAAAAAATCGTACATGACCAGGACGAACTGGAAGCCAATAAAAACCAGATCTTAAGTACGTTAAAAAATTATGACATTCTTATTCAGCGAATAACCGCAACAGTGGGGCCTACTGTTACATTGTATGAAATCGTGCCGGCACCCGGGATCCGTATCAGTAAGATCAAAAACCTGGAAGATGATATTGCTTTAAGTCTTGCGGCCTTAGGTATCCGCATCATTGCACCTATTCCCGGTAAAGGTACTATTGGTATAGAAGTTCCGAATGTGCGTAAGAGTATTGTAAGCATGAAGACTTTATTGGCATCCGATAAATTTCAAAACAATCATTTTTCCCTGCCGATTGCCATTGGCAAAAAAATAGATAATGAGAATTTTATTGTGGACCTCACCACCATGCCACATTTGCTGATGGCAGGGGCTACCGGCCAGGGAAAATCCGTTGGTATCAATACCATTCTTGTTTCGCTTTTATATAAGAAACATCCGTCTCAGCTAAAGTTTGTATTGGTAGATCCCAAAAAAGTGGAGTTGAGTTTATACCGGGTTATTGAAAAACATTTCCTGGCTAAATTACCCGGCGAAGAAGAAGCCATCATCACGGATACAAGAAAAGTGGTTTACACGCTTAATGCCTTGTGCATAGAAATGGATAACCGCTATGATTTATTGAAAGAAGCCGGCTGCCGCAATATCCGGGAGTACAATGAAAAATTTATTAAACGAAAACTCAATCCGCAAAAAGGGCACCAGTACCTGCCTTTTATAGTGTTGGTGGTAGATGAGTTTGCCGACTTAATCATGACAGCCGGTAAAGAAACAGAGCTGCCTATCGCAAGATTGGCACAATTGGCTCGGGCAGTTGGTATCCATCTCATTATTGCTACCCAGCGGCCATCTGTGAATATTATTACCGGTACCATCAAGGCCAATTTCCCTGCCCGGATTGCTTTTAAAGTCTCTTCAAAAATTGACAGCCGAACTATTTTAGATGTAGGCGGCGCGGAGCAACTCATCGGGAAAGGTGATATGCTGATAAGTTATAATGGTGATATCACCCGCCTGCAATGTGCTTTTGTAGATACACCCGAAGTGGAAAATCTATGTGAATTTATTGGTTCACAACGCGGTTACCCGGAAGCATTCCTACTCCCGGAATATGTGGATGAAAAAGAAATGGAAGGCAAAGAAATGGACCTCGCTGAACGCGATAACCTCTTTGAAGATGCCGCCCGATTAATTGTACAAAACCAGGTAGGTAGCACTTCCCTGCTACAACGCCGGATGAAATTGGGATATAACCGTGCCGGCCGTTTAATGGATCAATTGGAAATGGCCGGGATTGTAGGTAAAAACCAGGGCAGTAAAGCCCGGGAAGTATTGGTGCATTCTGAGACGGAATTACAGGAAATTTTAAATTCCTTTTTATAATCTTTTCTCCCTTTTCTGTAATAGCCGTGAAATTTTTTTACCGGCTTGAATTTTTTTTCAAAGAGATAAAAAAAAGCGGCTGAAAAACTCAGCCGCCTGGTTTCATTTATCAGCCTGGCATATTAGGCCATAGCCGTTTCTGCAGCAGCTGGCACTTCTACCTGTTTTATAAACTGTACATCACCATTGATTCGCACATCTTCACTTACCATGACGCCACCACCTTCTAATACGGCATTCCAGTTAAGGCCCCAGTCTTTCCTGTTGATCTTGCCAGAGAAAGTAAACCCGGCTTTATGATTACCATACGGATCTTTGATAAGGCCACCAAATTCTACATCCAATGTGATTTCTTTGCTTATACCTTTTATTTGTAACAACCCTTTCAGCAGGTAATTTTCATCATCTAACTTTTTCAGTTCAGTGCCAGTGAATGTAATATCTTTATAATTGGCCACATCGAAAAAGTCAGCTGCTTTTAAATGATTGTTCCGATCGGCATTATTGGTATCTATTGAAGCTGCATCAATCGTAGCGGTTACAGCAGCCTGGTCAAAATCATCCCCATTACTAATAAAACTCGCGTTGAAATGCCGGAACTCGCCTTTTACATTGGTTATCATTAAGTGTTTAACTTTAAATGATAATTCACTATGTGCCGGGTCTAGTACCCATTTTGTGTTCTTTGTATTCATACTTTAATTTTTTTGATAATGCAAAGGTCGGCACAGTTCCCCGCCTGGACATTCACCTATGTTAAGAAATTACGAAGTGTGCTATGAAGAAAAATTTAACTGCTTTGTTGAGCCAGGTTTCTGCGAATACGGCTAAGTGATTGGGGCGCTATACCCAGGTAAGAGGCAATGAGGTATTGCGGAATACGTTGAATAAATTGAGGATAAAGCCGGGTAAATTCCTGGAAGCGGTAAGCTGCTTCTTCACTGTTTGTTTTGGCAATCCGATAATATAAACTGCTTAAATGATTTTGCATCAGGATACGAAAGAAACGGTCATACAACGGATAATCCCGGCATAACTGTTCAAAGTTTTTCCGGTGCAATAATACCGCTGTAGTTGGTTCCAGGGTTTCCACAAAAAAATTGGCTTTCTTCCTCGTGAAATACCCGCTGGGATCGGAGATCCAATAATTTTCCAGGGCAAATTGTACCGCATTCTTCTCCCCTTTTTCATTGATATAATATGAATAGCAAGCTCCCTGCAGAATAAAATACTGGTAATGGCATACGGCTCCTTCCACCACGAGATAATGCTTTTTTTCAAATGACTTTTCAAAACTAAGTGCTATGAACCGGTCAAACATATCGTCCGGTATAGGTTGACCCAGTGTAGCTTCAATATTTTTTCTGAGTAAGGTAATCATAGTAATTCTTTAAGCTCCTTATGGCTTCATTTTGAAATTTGAATATTAAACAGCTTCTGCAATTTAATTTTTTCTAAAATGAAATGCTCTATACAGGTGAAATTTTACGCTAACATAAATCCCACCCTGGCTGTGCGTTTCCAGCATGAATAAAGTTATGATGAGCAGGCAGCAAATGATTATTAATTATCTTCGTGTTTTTCACCGTAATAATTTCCATGGTACCACTCTCCGTCGCCATTATCACATTCAATGAGGAGAAAAACCTGGACCGTTGCCTTCAATCGGTTCAGGCATTAGCGGATGAAATAATTATTCTTGATTCTTTTTCGACCGATCAAACCGAACATATAGCTCTTCAACATGGTGCACATTTTGTGCAGGAAAAATTTAAAGGTTATATAGAACAAAAAAACCGGGCATTGGAATTAACATCGAATTCCTTTGTATTAAGTTTAGATGCCGATGAATCACTGAATACCCATTTGCAAAATGCAATCAGGGCAGAAAAAGAAAAAGGCTTTCCCCAACAGGCTTATCGCATGAATCGTTGTACAAGCTATTGTGGGAAATTTATTCGTCATGGAATTTGGTATCCCGACCGGAAAATTCGTTTGCTAAACAAAGCCAGTGGGCAATGGGGTGGTGTGAATCCACACGATCGCATCATCTTAAAGGATGGGGTAACAGCCAGTTATTTGCCTGGTGAAATTTTACATTATTCTTTTTCCACCATGGAAGAATTAATTCAGCAGGGAAATAAATTCAGTACGATCAGCGCGGATCAATTGTTTAAACAAGGGAAACGGACAAGCTTACTAAAAATTCTCGTCAATCCGGCATGGGCATTCTTTAATGGCTATATACTTCGCCTGGGTTTCCTGGATGGCCTCGCCGGTTTAGTAATAGCCCGTAGCATTGCTTTTTTTACTTTTCAAAAACATGTAAAATTATGGCAGCACCAAAAAAATGAATACAAGTAAAATTACAGACATGTTGCCTGAGCTTTTTCTTAAGATAAAATTTATCAAAATACATTTTAATTCAACCGGATGTCTTTCTTTCAACAAGTAAAAAATATAATCCGATTTTGCACACCATATGGCATGATCGAAGCACACCATGAAAAATATGCCCGAAAAATGGCAGAAAAGGAACAGGCAATCCGGAACTATTTTCTCTCACTCGACCCGGGCAAACAACCGGCTGAAATACTTGAAATCATTGACTATTTCCGGCAATATGGATTTTCTGTTATGCCTTATCCTTTTACCAGGAAATACCACACACAGGATATTACGGTTTTTCCAGATTTGGTATGTAGTATGAACTATGTGTTGCACCAGGGTAAAAAATTGTATTTCCCCAGGAACTGGGGTATTGAAAGAATACGTGCTTACTATACCGGATTATGCAGGGAACAAGATGCGGAATCACCACACCGGTATGAAACGGATATGTACCGGGTGATGCCGGGAGAAATTATTGCCGATATCGGCGCTGCCGAAGGCATTTGGGCATTGACGTATGCAGAACAGGCTAAAAAAATTTACCTTTTTGAATGTGAGCAAGGTTGGCAAGAAGCCTTGCTAAAAACATTTGAACCCTGGAAAGATAAAGTGGAACTTGTACATAAATTTATGACAGCACAGTCTGATGGGAAAAAACAGGTTAGCCTCGATGATTATTTCCGGGAGAAAGAAATTCATTTTATCAAAGCGGATATTGAAGGAGCAGAATTGGCTTTATTAGCAGGTGGCCGGGAAACATTAACCCATGCCGGTAATATGAAAGTATTATTGTGCACTTATCACCACCAGGAGGATGCCACACAAATCGAACAGGCTTTATTAGCACTTGGTTTTACAACCGAATTTTCGCCCCGTCATATTATTTTCATTTATGACAAAGAGCTGGCGCCGCCCTATATCCGGAAAGGCTTAATCCGTGCGAAAAGATAAAGAGCAGCAATCCCGGTTGATACTATTCATTTAGTTTTAAAGAAAAAATATCCATCAGTTTTTCTACATTTGCATGATGACATTTCACAAACTTGTTACGGTTAGTTTTTATTTCAGCCTGGTCTGTGTAATACTGGGTATTTATTTTAAAATCTCTCATATACCCATTACACAATTTTGGTTAACCATCACTATTTTCCCTATCCTGGTTTTCATAGCTACCGCTATTTATGAAGTTCGATCCTCAGAAAGAATCAATCAGTCGGAAAAAACCATGTGGACGATAGCATTTATTTTTTTGACTATTTTTACAGGTATCATTTATTTTAGCATGGCCCGGAAAAGAATTACTGCGGCTTATTAATTGAATATCCTTTATACAGAAACTTCGGTAACTATTGGCTTTTGCTTTTTACACTCCATACAACCTGAAACTGTGCTACGATTTCGTCTTTTTCATTTTTACCAATGGAAGTGCACAGTATAGTTTGTCCTTCACCAGTGGTTTTTGCCCGTTCAATAGCTTCATGGATTTTTTCCCCATCAGAGCAGGTGAACCGGATTGTGCCGGTTGCTTTTTTCTGAAACTGTGCCGTAAGCTGAACAATAAGCATACTAATTGCCGGTTTGGCCTGATACAAATGGCCCATGCATAAAGAGCCGGTACTTAATTCAGCTGCCATTGCAAGAACCGCAAAATAAATAGACCGAAAAGGATTTTGATTCAGCCATTTAAACCGAACCGATACCACCGCTTGTTCAGGAGTAAGCTCCCGGATACGAATACCAGTAAATAATATAAGTGGCAGGCGGGAAAGCAGGAATAGCCTGAATTTCAGCGGGTGAAAAACAAGTTGCCGGTATGCCTGGAAAGATGCAGATGCGTCCATTTGTTATTTATAATTTCGGGGGTCAATCGCCGCTCTTGTCCAGTTTTGGAGAAATTCCAGGACTTTTTCTTCGCTATACCCGCTGCCTTGTTCCAGGTATGCGGAATTTTGGATATGCAATAATTTCCCTTCTCCATCTAAAATGATAAAGACCGGGAAACCAAAACGCTGGGCGAACCCATATTTCTCAAATACGGCTGCATTGAAATTTTCTTTACTATAATTTAAATGATATACGATATAATCTGCCTGCAATAAAGAGTCAATATGGGGATCCGTTTTCGAAAATTTATTAAATCGTAAACACCAGATACACCAGTTGCCCCCTGCCTGGATCAGGACATGTTTATTTTGCTGTTTGGCTAATTGAACAGCATGATCGATTGCTTCCTGTGCATTTTCTGCCGGATTATACACATGTACAGAATCCTGCTGTGCAGCCACTTTGTTCTGCAGGCTGCATAAAAGAATGAAAACAGAAATGGAAATGATTTTTCGCATTGGATTTTTTTCGGGGTTAAATTACTGTTTATTGATTTCTACAATGCAGGCAACACTGGCATGTGTGTCGGTATTTGTTGAAAATGCCATAGTGCCTGTAGCCGTACTTGTAAAGCGTACACCGGATATGGTGGCATTTTTCACCGCATTATTCACCGATGCTGCGAAACCTGCACTACGGTTATTATTTACCAGTTGATTCAGGGAAAAAACATCTAATGAATCCTTACTTACGATAACGGCCATCTGGTCTTTATTGCCGATCTCATCCGCCATCATGCTCATGCCCCGCGGGAACAACCGATAGCCGGTGATACCACAATAGGGAGAGAATTTTGTCTTCGTGGGATCTTCTTTGGTGGGATACGGAAATAAGACATAACTGCTGCCATCCGTTTCCATACCTAATACATATACATAACAAGCCGTATTGTTTTTTACTTCCATTTTAAACTGGGTACCTTTTGCAATAACACTGCTCGTTTGAAAAACATTATCATTCTTCAGCACTAATGGAATGTATTGTTTTGTTTTATTATCCACCAGGCCAAGGGTGCAATCTAATAGTGTAGTGGCGGCAGCACCTTGTTTCGGCATAGGATCCAGGCCATACGCCTCGCGTACAAATCGCTTGAAGTCTTTGTATAAAACCCAGGCCACTCCATTATTTCCCCATTCCGGGCCCCAACTGTTCATAATTTGAAATGCCCCACCTTCTTTCCGGTCATCATAACCAATCACACACATGGCATGACCACCAAATCCCATCATGGAATAATCATCACTTGTCGGATGCCAGACGTCCTGTCCCATCATGGGTTGCATAAAACTACCACCTACCATCATACCAATGACAACAGGTAAATCTTTAGCCAAATGTTCTTTGATTGCATGCAGGTCAAGGTTATTGACATTATCTCCATCTGTGAGCCGGGTAAAGCCCAGCATGCGGTATTGGGAGGCATCACGCATCAGGTTACTTCCAGGTTGCCGGCTACAGTCATTTTCATCATAAGGAAATTCCTGGAAAGGTACAGAACCCACTTTGGTCATGCTTTCCATGGCCCGGATAATATAGCTACCCTGGCAACCATCAAGACCAATTTGATTGTATAAGAAAGACGGGCTGAAAGCCGTTTGATTGGGATTGATACCGGTGGAAACAGAACGCAGGATTGTCCTTGCCCCATATGCACTGCTCCAGGCCACACAACTACCCTGGTTCCCCTGGTTTTGCCGGTCCGGTGCAAATTTTAAGAGTGATACTGATTCCGGTAAATCATTTTTAGATTCATCGAGGGCTTCATATACCGGTGCTTTTCCAAATTCTTTGGGATCCAGTATTCCACCCAGGGTAAGCGTGTTGCCGGCCTGGTTGGTAAGGCCGGAGCACCCACCTTTGAAATAAAAAAAAGCGCCCGCGATCAACACGATAATCAACATTACCGGGTTGCGCATTAACAATGGCAACAACTGGAATAAAATATTTCCACCACCACCGCGGCCACCCCCTCCCGGCGTTGGCTCATTCGTATTATCATACTGATCATTGGGGTCATCTACCATCCTGATGGGCATAACAAATAATTTTTTAAATGAACGTTAGAATCAAACAAAACAATATTACACCTTTTTCCAAACAAACTTTTATACTACAGATTTTCTGTCTTTTTTCCAGGTTAAAAACAAGATCACGCAACAAATTACAAAACCATAGAATGCCAGCAATTTCAAAATGATAAGCGGCCAGTTGTTTTGCATATTATCATTATACCAGGTCTCATTGTGACTAAACGTATAAAAGCGCCAAAGTTCATAGAATATCCCGCTGTGTTCTTTCCCGGGGGAAAGATAGGCAATGCTGGCATTGGTACGATTGTAATACTGGTGCCAGTAAGCAACTGAATCATAAGGCACTTCCCGGAGCGAATCTTGCCGAACGGCAAAAATCTTTTTTCCAAACAAACCATTTACGGCAATCATTTTTTTTACATCTACCGCATTATAAAAATGCAGGCTATCGTGTGGAATAAAGATATTATTCAATGCATCGGCTAATACCCAGGCTTGTTTGTCATGCAGATAAATTTCATTCATATAATGTACGCCATAGCGCCAATTGCCATCCGGCCCGCGATACGTAATACGGCGATTGGGTAAATTTTCGATATCACAAAAGAATGCCAGCATACGGGAATAATTTCCACAATCCAATTGTGCTTTCCCCTGCATGGCTAAAGTAATTTGCTGCATCGGCGCATATGCATTTACCCGGGCTGCATTTTCACCATCGGTATGTGAGTTGAGTGTCGAAATAAATGTAGCAATTTGTAAGAGCTTTTCTTCATCTGTTTTTGCGGAACGTATATTGGTTTTTTCTTCCAACAATTTCCGGCCGGCATAAATTTCTTTTGCCGAATACCCGGATCTACCATTTTCCCAACTCCTCAATGTACCCGGAGTAATTCCCGGGCCTGGAATATTGCTGTACAGGAATTCATTGATCATTTTTTTTGTGGCCGTTTCTGAATGATCAATTTGAAAAATCAAAATCGGGGCATTCCCCGAAACAGGTTGCAATTTATATTCATAAAAACCCGGGCGGAGGCGAAATGTAAGATCATTGCCTGAGGTATGTACCTGATTACTCCCTTCCGCATATATGCCGGTTACAGGATGGGAAAAAAATACGGTTACCGAATCCTGTGAGAAAAATAAATCGGTGATATAAAGAGATGAATCAGCCTGGTAAATTTCACTGTACGTTTTTAATGGATAAAATTTAAAACCCGCATTTCTATTGATAAGTATATAGCCATTCAACAGGAGCAGGAGAAGGGCGATAATGAATAAAATTTTTTTTCGCTGCTTCATTTTTTCTTTTATGCGTCATCAAGCCAGCCGGCAATTAGATTGCCATTAAAGGAAAATGGCTGCCAATACATAATCGGCTATTAATATCATGATACAACTCACCACTACGGAAGTGGTACTGGCCCGGCCGATCTCCAAAGCGCCACCTTTTACATAATAACCAAAATAAGCGGAAATACTACTGATAAGAAAACCAAATGTATAGGCTTTTATCAGTGCAAAACTGACATTGAAGGGACGAAAGTTTTGCCGAAGGCCAATATCAAACATATCCGGCGCCAGGATGCCTGTTAAATCTCCGGCTATACGCCCGCCTAATATGGCGAGGAACATAGACAAAACAATCAATGCCGGGATCACCACCAATGCACCCAGCACTTTAGGCATGATGAGGTAGCTCTGTGTATTAATCCCCATTATTTCCAGGGCATCTATTTGTTCACTCACCCGCATATTACCCAATTCACTCGCGATCTTACTGCCCACTACACCGGCCAGCACAATACATACCACGGTGGGCGAAAGTTCCAGCATGATGGTATCGCGCACGATCATGGAAATGGTGGAGCGGGGCACTAAAGGTGTTACTAACTGATAGGCCGTCTGCACCGTAGTTACCGCACCAAGGAAAACAGAAATAATGATTACAATGGGCAGTGAACCGATACCAATTTCACTGCATTGGTGCATGAATTCTTTCCAATAAATTTTCCCGTTCTCAGGACGGGAAACCATCCCTTTCATCATTAACAGGTATTTCCCCAAATGATTTAAAAAGCGTCCGATCATTTTATTTTCTTTGGATGAAAAGGATTTTTATGGTAAAAAAGCAATATTACTTAAAAGTTAGGTTGTGCGCGCTCCAGGTAAAATTTAAACCTGAATTTCTGAGCACGGTGCCTGCCGTTCAAATTTACAATTACAGATTAGCATGATAGAAAGAATGGCTCAATGTAAAGTTGTTTTAGCGCCCAACCAGGCCATTATACCCATACCGGTTTGTATAGCTGCCTCATCTATATTGAACTGTGGTGTATGTACATTATGAACAATATTTTTTGTTTCATTCCGGACTCCCAACCTAAAGAAACAACCGGGAATCACTTGCGAATAAAAGCCAAAATCTTCTGCACCCATTCGCAGTTCTGTCTCCAATACATTTTCTTTTCCCATATATTCATTTGCCAATAGCCAGGCATTACCGGTCAATTGTGCATCATTTTTCACCGTGGGATAACCTTTAATGATATTTACCTCTGCTGTTGCGCCCAGGGCTTGTGCGATATCTTCCGTTATTTTTTTAATGAGCGTATGTGCCCGTGCACGCCAGGTTTCATCCATGGCCCGAAACGTTCCCATCAGTTTCACTTCGCGGGGAATAATATTTGTAGCAGTACCGCCATGTATGGCACAAATGGAAAGTACGGAAGGCGAAAAAGGATTGGCCTGCCTGCTCACGACCTGTTGCAAAGCAACAATAATTTGTGCGCTGGCTAGAACAATATCTGTGGTCATATGGGGCGCTGCTGCATGGCCACCCGGGCCATTAAGTGTAATATAAATTTCATCAGCACTGGCCATAACCATGCCTTTTCGAAAACTTAATTTTCCCACATCCAGGCCGGGATGCACATGCAAACCAATAATGCCTTCCGGAGCCGGCTCTTTCAATACACCTGCATCAATCAGTAAACTGGCTCCACCGGGATGCTTTTCTTCACCTGGTTGAAATATGATCTTTACCGTTCCGGGCCATTCGTTTTTTAGTTCCTGTAAGATTCGGGCAGCACCCAGGAGGCAGGTGGTATGCACATCATGGCCACAGGCATGCATTACACCTGCATTTTGTGATTTATACGCCACCTCATTCTCTTCGGTTATAGGTAATGCATCAATATCAGCACGCAAAGCAATACATCGGCTTGACGGATCATTGCCTTCAATCAGGGCCACCACTCCCGTACCGGCCATTACAGAACTGGAAATGCCAAAACGCTGTAATTGCTCACGAATATATAATGAAGTCTGTTGTTCATTAAAACTCAGCTCCGGATGCTGATGTAAATGATGCCGCACATCCACAAAATAGCCATGATATTTTTTGGCTAATGCAGCGATTGAATCTTTTAGCATAATATCTTGTGCCATTTTACAACTTAGTTGGGAAGGACAAATTCATCTTTGGGCGTGTATTCCACCGCATCTTCCACCACGTAAACCGGTTTTGGATAAATACGGGCAAGTTCCTTTTTAAAATTAAGTGCCTCATCTTTTGACAGGAAATTACCAATACGTACTTTAAAATAAGGAGATTGAAAAAGTAAATATGTTTTTTGATCCGGCTCATTTTGCAATAACCAGGATTTTAAATTGAAAGCTTCTTCCCTGCTGCGTGTACTAATCACCTGTAATCGATATCCTTTGTACAACCCACCCTGGGTCATATTTGCAGTCCGCTTGTTAACAGCGATCTCTTCATTGATAAACATTTCCACACGCGGGTCAGCATGAATAATGACCGTATCCACAGCAGCCTGCACATTTTCATAGATACAGGTAAATAAAATAGTGCCGGCCAAAACAACATATTTCTTCATAACTGCAAAATAATTTGTTTATATCAAAAACCAATGCTAAAAATACGCATGCTTTTTATACCGCTTCTTCTACTTCCGAATAATCTTTAATCGTATTATAAACGGTATCCCGTTCTACAGGCCGTCGTTTCACCTGGCGGATCAATGTTACTAATTCCGTTGTGGACATAGTAGGTGCCTGTTCTTCGCTGCCGGCCATGGTGTAAATTTTGGTGCTATCGTCAATCGTCCCATCTATATCATTTACCCCAAACGATAAACTCAGTTGAGCATTGGCTCGTCCCAGCATGGGCCAATACGCTTTCAGGTGTGGAAAATTATCGAGGTATAAACGGGAAATTGCATACAGCCGCATATCTTCTATTACAGATGATTCCGGTACATGGCTCAAGTCATTATTTTTATTCCGAAATTTCAGGGGAATAAATGTGTTAAAGCCACCGGTTTCATCCTGTAACCGGCGTAAGCGTTCGAGATGGTCTATGCGATGAAAATAATTTTCGATATGGCCATAGAGCATAGTTGCATTGGAAGGCATACCCAGGCGATGTGCAGTTCTATGAATGTCCAACCAGCCGGCAGCATCTACTTTATCACCACAAATTTGTTCCCGGATTTCAGGATGAAAAATTTCCGCACCACCTCCCGGTAAAGAATCAAGGCCAGCCTCTTGTAATATTTTCAGGCCTTCTTCCGTAGAAACTTTAGCCTTGCGAAACATGTAATCTAATTCTACTGCCGTATAACCCTTGATATGAATGCCCGGCCTGTGTGCTTTAATTTTCCGAAGAAGAGAAACAAAAAAAGGGAGATTCAATTTTGGATGTACCCCACCTACTATATGCACTTCAGTTACCGGCTGATCATCATAACTTTTTACAATATCCAGCATCTGCTCTTCGGATAATTCCCAACCATCTGCCCGGTTGGCATATAACCGGGAATAGGAGCAAAAGCTACAGGAAAAGACACAGACATTCGTAGGTTCTATATGAAAATTCCGGTTGAAATAAGTGATATCTCCATGCATTTTTTCGCGTACCCAATTAGCCAGGGCACCTACAAATGCCAGGCTGCCCTTTTCAAAAAGCAGGTTACCATCTTCCATAGAAAGCCGTTGATCCGTAAGTACTTTATCGGCGATTTTTTGTAGAGCGAAATCTGGTTCTGAAGTTATTATGACGCTTATATCCTCCTTTTTCATGGCTGCCATTTGCCGCAAAGTTAATTCCCGTAGTTAATAAAAAACAGGTGAATAAGAGAATATAGAATTGCAGGGAAAAAGTAGGAGAATTTGTTTAACATTGTTGGATAAACTTATACTGTAAGTGTATGGCACAGGCAACTTCCGAATTTGAAGTTTTAAATCAATTCTTTGATCATATTTATGTCATCACGTTGCAGCGGGCTGTCGAACGGCATGCACAAATAAAAACTGACCTGGCCGGATTGAATTTTCATTTTTTTGAAGCAACCGATTACAAAGATTTTTCTGTAGAAGAACTCATTCAACAAAAGGTCTATGATCCGGAAAAGGCAAAAGCTGCTCATCGATACGGAAAAGTATTCAGGCCAGGTGTAATTGCCTGTAGCATCAGCCATAAAAATGTGTATGCCGATATTATGCAGAAGGGCTATGCCAGGGTATTAATTCTCGAAGATGATGTACAGTCCGTTCCGGAAGGGGTGAAAATATTTGCCGGGCTTACCCGGGAATTACCGGAGGATTGGGGCTTAGTTTTCTTCGATTATAATAAGAATACGGAGTATGGCTTTTTCCCTTTTTTGAAACAGCAGGTTTACCATGTTCAAAAATGGTTCACGCAATTTCCCTGGAGTCATCATACCATTCGGCATTTACATGCCCGTAAATTTTCTCCTCACCTTCGAAAAGCAGGCTATCATGATTTTTCAAGTGCATATGCCATCACGATGGAAACGGCGAAAATATTATGGCAACTGCAATCACCCGTTACCTACAGCGCAGATAATTTATTGGCCCACGCCAGTAGCAATGAATTAGTAAGATCATTTATTTCAATACCAAAAATATTTGAGCAACGTAGCCAGTTTCAAAAGGATTTTACAGGCAGTTATGTGGAAGAAGCTTAAACATTCCTGACATTCCGTCCTGAATTTTAATTAAAAAAGCTTGGTTTGTATTTTGTAGGTTATACTTCCTGTCATAAAACCAACAATTGTCTTGCTTTATTACAGAGAAAGTTGTCTTTAAAAATCTTTGATACGAATTAAATATACTGCATGAAGATATTACTAAAATACCTGCAACCCTTTAAATGGCTGGTTGTCCTGGCGCTTGTCCTGGCGGCCATCAATCAAAGTTTTTCCATGTTGGATCCTTATTTCTTTGGAAAATTATTTGATAAATATGCCACCCATCCTTTTGAAGTGGGATATTTCGATGCACAGAAAAACTTTATCAAAACAGCGGACCGTTCACAATCTCAATTTATCTGGGGCGTGTTGGGTTACCTGGGCATTCTTATCAGTGTAGCCATGATTTCACGCATTGCAAAAGCATTCCAGGATTATTTCAGCAATGTGGTGGTGCAGAAATTCGGGGCCAAAATTTTTACAGATGGCCTGAAACATTCTATGTCCTTGCCCTACCAGGAATTTGAAGATCAGCGAAGCGGAGAAACACTTTCCATTTTATCTAAAGTGCGCACGGATACAGAAAAGTTTATTATCAATTTTATCAATGTCCTTTTTGCAATCCTTGTCGGAATTGTATTCATTTCCATTTATTCTTTTCGCTTACACTGGTCCATCATGCCCATTTATGCAGTTGGTATTATATGTTTATCCCTACTCACCAACCTGCTCAGCAAAAAGATAAAGCGCATACAGAAAAACATTGTCAAAGAAACTAATCTCCTGGCAGGCACGACTACGGAATCCTTACGCAATATAGAACTGGTAAAAAGCCTGGGACTCACCGAACAGGAGGTAACCCGGTTGAATAATAATACTTACAAGATCCTTGGCCTGGAATTGAAGAAAGTAAAAAGTATCCGGTCATTGAGTTTTGTGCAGGGCACTTTTGTCAATTTCCTACGCCAGGTCATTATGTTCACGTTATTATACCTGGTGTTTCATGGGGAGTTAACAGCGGGGGAATTGATGACACTGACATTTTATTCCTTCTTTATTTTCGGGCCCTTACAGGAAATCGGGAATATCATTTTATCCTATCGGGAAGCAGAAGCCTCCCTGAATAATTTTGATGAATTGATGAAAAAATCCCCAGAGCCACGGCCCGATGTACCCAAAGAAGTTGGAAGGATTGAAGAATTAGCTTTCCGGGATGTATCATTCAAACATAATACGGCTCAATTCAATGCATTGGATCTAATCAATTTTTCGGTGAAGAAAGGAGAGACCATTGCTTTTGTCGGTCCATCCGGATCTGGTAAAAGCACCCTGGTGAAATTATTAGTGGGCTTATACCGGCCACAGACCGGAGAAATTTTATATAATCAGATTAATGGTAATGAAATCTTTTTCGATGCCTTGCGCAATCAAATTGGTTTCGTTACACAGGATACCCAATTATTTGCCGGTACTATACGGGAGAATTTACTTTTCGCAAATCCCGGCGCAACAGATGAAGAAATTGTGCAGGCATTACAGAAAGCCAGTTGCGAGCAATTATTGAAAAGAGCAGAGAAAGGCATTGAAACGATCATCGGGGAAGGTGGACTGAAATTAAGTGGCGGGGAGAAGCAACGATTGAGTATAGCGCGTTCCCTGCTCAGAGATCCGGAATTATTGATTTTTGATGAAGCTACTTCTTCCCTGGATAGTATAACGGAAGAAGAAATAACTGCCACTATAAAAGATATCTCAGCCAGGAATAAGCAGATTATCGTTTTAATTGCCCACCGCCTGAGTACCATCATGCATGCCGACCGGATTTATGTCCTGGAAAAAGGAAAAATTGTAGAAACAGGGAACCATGAAGCATTATTGACTGAAAAGGGTTTGTATTATGCCATGTGGCGGCAACAAATCGGAGAAAGGAAAACACGGCAAAGAACTTTCGAGAATATCGTCATTTAGTGCTTATTTTTGCTTACGGGTGAAAATTTCATCGTATAATATAAATACTCAATTTCCATAAACCAGGCATAGGTGTGAAGATGTAAAATCCGGCTTAAAAAAGAACGGAAGCAGCGTTTGGATGTAAAAATTGTCTATATTTATGGGTAATAATTTACCTCATGACTGAAGAAGCCATTTTAAACGGCTGTTTGCAAAACGATCCCGTAGCGCAAAGAGAGCTATACAACCGATATAGCCCAAAGATGCTCAGTGTGTGTTATCGTTTTGCACAAAGCCGGGAAGATGCAGAAGATATGCTCCAGGAAGGGTTTATTAAGGTGTTTACGCAGATTCATACTTTCCAGAATAAAGGAGCATTTGAGGGTTGGATACGGAAAATCATGGTGTATA
The DNA here is from genome assembly GCA_039811225.1 of Parafilimonas sp. Lineage (GTDB taxonomy): Bacteria > Bacteroidota > Bacteroidia > Chitinophagales > Chitinophagaceae > JAFDXJ01. The sequence goes on along the minus strand of JBDHYG010000008.1, from coordinate 26,709 downwards.
ATTGTATCAATTTTTTAAAGAAGTTTAAAAAATTTAAAGACAATACGGATTTGATGCAGGCAAGTTTTCTACCCGGGAAAGAAGCTTCACCCACTTCGCTGATGCAGGTAAAACAGGTGAATGAATGTATCCGCAGTTTGCCTATAGGGTACCGGACAGTTTTAAACTTGTATGCTATTGAAGGTTATTCGCATAAAGAAATTGCTACTTTACTGGAAATAGAAGAAAGTACCAGCAGGAGTCAATATGCGCGAGCAAAAACATATTTAGAAAATATATTAATTAAAAAACGGATTATAGAAAAAGATTACCCGCTATTTAAATGGGCAGAAGCAAAATAATCTTATGCAGTAAAGAATGGAAAACCCATATGACCATACTGATTTTGAGGATTTTTTAAAAGAGCAGGCTGACCAGTACAGGTTGTATCCATCCGATCAAACCTGGAGGCGCATTCAACACCAAATCCATGGCCATAAAAAATGGCCGGCACTCACCACTATATCCGTATTGGTCATCTCCTTGTTAGTAGTGGGTTCATTAATCATAAAACCGGAAATTAAGACATCCATCCTGGCTGTTCAGCAAAAGACAAATACACAAACCACTTCAGCCGGACAAAATGCAACGGATCCTTCAATTACAACCCGGCAGGCTGATGCCGCATTGACCGGTAACCTGGCTATTAACAATATTACCCTATCTACTATGGCTTCTGTAACAGAAACACTCCAGAGTAGAAATGCTGATTTCACCAATGCCATAGTATTCAATGATAAGAACAATTTCATTGTAAAAGATAATTCATTGATAGCTGAAAATCTATTAGCAACTGCCAAAAACGGTAATACCCAGCTAGCGAATGCTATCAATGATCCTTCTACAAATAGTGAAAAACATAATCAACAAATAGATCTTTTTGATTTTGCACTGAAAACAATTTCTCAACCTTACGCCCTCGCGGCCGGTCTGAATTTTGCACCAAACAATGATCTTCAAAACACAGGTGCCCCCTATTATTTCAGGTATGCTGTTAATTCCTATTCAACCAGCAGCGATATAGATGAAATCCTGGAGAATAGTCGTTCTTCCTATGCATACCGGCCATTTAAGAATACGATTTCAAAATTTGATTTCCAATTTTACCTGACACCATCAGTGAGTTATCGCCGGCTTACAGATAATCAGCAGGGTAAAGCTGCCAGCACTTATGTATCCGCTTTATCTTTAGCTACTTCTCCCTTTATTTTTGACGTAAATAAAATGGTCAGCCATAAACCGGCTATCGGATATGAATTAGGTTTCGCTCTCGGATATAAACTTTCTGACAGATTTACACTAAAAACAGGTTTGCAGTTTAATATGGATCAATATTATATTGATGCCTATCTATATTCTGCAGACGTGGCCCCGGTAATGGATGAAAATGTACCCACAGTTTTCAGTCCTTTCCTATTAAATCGCACTATTGCACCCAGTACGCCTTTTACTTTGAAGAACAGGTATTACCAGCTTTCCATTCCGGTTGGTCTTGATTATAAGATTTTGGAAAAAGGAAAACTTTCCTGGAATGTGGCCACATCCGTTCAACCGACCTATACCTTTGATAAAGAGCCATTCGTTGTTTCCACGAATTTCAAAGATTTTGCCGATGGTTCTAAGTTAATGCGTAACTGGAATGTAAATGGAAATGTAGAGACTTACCTGAGTTATAAAACAGGCTCCGTTAAATGGCAGGTGGGCCCACAATTCCGCTATCAGTTCCTGCCTTCCATGTCCAATGATTATCCCATTAAAGAATATCTCCTGAATTATGGGTTAAAGATTGGATTTACAAAAACCATCAAATAATAAGGCATCTCCATTTTTAGCAATTCTCTTTGCTCTTCCACGCTATTGGAACAGGCATATTTTTTAATTTTACAAAATTCTTTTGACAAAAATTAAGCACTTTCGCATGTCGGCCCGTATTCTCCTTGCAATCGTATGTATGGTTTTTTTGTGCCATTGCCGCAATGCACCTACAGATGCCGGCACCCCACATGCACAGAAGCCAAAAGATACCACGGTTTTTTATCCCATCAATTCATATATCCGCGAGCAATTGACTTCGCTCAATCAGGCTACCACCACCCCATATCAAATTGTAGAAAATGAAAACGGCAAAAACGATTCCTCGGCTATATCAAAAGAGAATATACAAGCATATGCGCATCGCCTGCTACTTGACAGCATCAATGCACCGGGTTTACAGGAAAAATACACTGAAAATATTTTTCTTGACCAGAGTACAGCCAGCTTTACTTTTAGTTATACTACCATAGATACCAGCTTACCGGTACAGAGTGTACTGGTATTGCTGGATACAACAACACAAGAAGTAAAAGACATTATTTATACCATCAATCGCACTTATCCGGACTCAGCAGTTCTCGAAAAATGGTGGTGGAAAAACAATAAAGGCTTTACTATTTTAAAAAGTGTGGTATTTCCCGATGGCCAGGAAAAGAAGCAACAAATAAAAGTGGTTTGGTAAAATAGATATGGACAACGTTTTCAAATTTATTCCACAGGATTATCCCCCTTTACCGGGCATATATAAATATTTCGATGCAGCGGGAAATTTAATGTATGTAGGCAAAGCAAAAAATCTCCGGAAACGAATAGCTTCCTATTTTACAAAACTAAAAATCGGATACAAAACAAATGAATTAGTCCGGCGTATTGCTAAAATTGAGTTTACAGTCGTTGATTCCGAACAGGATGCCCTCTTACTCGAGAATGCATTAATTAAAGAATATCAGCCAAAATTTAATATTAATCTCAAGGACGATAAATCCTACCCTTTCATTGTAATAAAGAACGAACCTTTCCCCCGCATATTCCTGACAAGAAAAAGAATGAATGATGGTTCGGAATACATTGGCCCCTTTACATCTGTTGGCCGGGTGCGGGAGTTATTAAATTTTATCCGGGAATTTATTCCGCTGCGCACTTGTAAATTGCCCCTGACCGATAAAAATATTCAGAAGAAAAAATTTAAAGTATGCCTGGAATACCATTTAGGTAATTGCCTGGGGCCCTGTGAAGGCCTGCAGTCAAAAGCTTCTTATGAGGAAGGCCTCGCACAGGTACGACAAATGTTGCGGGGGAATCTCCGGCCGGTCATTCAACGATATAAAGAAGAGATGGCCTATTATGCCTCTAATCTCCAGTTTGAAAAAGCTGCACTCATCAAAAAGAAATTAGGAGACCTCGAACAATACCAGGCTCATTCGGTAGTGGTAAACAAAACTCAAAAAAACCTGGATGTCTTTTCATTTATCCGCGATAAGGAAACGGCTTATATCAACTATTTAATGGTACAATTCGGTACGATTATACAAACGCATTCCTATAAATTCATTACTAAACTGGAGGAAACAGATGCTGAAATTTTAATACTGGCTATAACCGACTCCAGGAAAACATTTGGAAGTAAGGCGGAAGAAATTGTTGTGCCCTTTGTCATTGATCTTCCAGAACCTGGTATAACAATTACGGTTCCAAAAGGTGGTGAAAAGAAAAAGCTACTGGATTTGTCCACCAAGAATGCTTTGTATTTTAAAGATGATCAAAAAAGGAAAGCCACACTGCATATCAAAAAACTTTCCGATCAGCATAGCATGCTTACTTTACAAGCCTTACAATCAGCTTTGCATTTACAGGAACTGCCAATACATATTGAATGCTTTGATAATAGTAATTTCCAGGGAAGCTTTCCTGTATCGGCCATGGTATGTTTTAAGAATGGCCAGCCAGATAAAGCTAATTACCGGCATTACCATGTAAAAACAGTTTCCGGCATCAATGATTTTGCCACCATGAAAGAAGTGGTATACCGCCGGTATAAAAGATTACTGGATGAAAATGCTTCCCTGCCCCAATTGGTGATCATTGACGGAGGGAAAGGCCAGCTAAGTGCTGCCATGGAAAGTATTCGTAAATTGAACCTGGAAAAACGAATGACGGTTATTGGCTTAGCCAAAAATTTGGAAGAAATCTTTTTCCCACAGGACAAAGATTCAATTCAATTACCTCCACAAAGTGATATGCTCAACCTGGTACGGTTTATCCGAGATGAAGTACATCGCTTTGGTATCAATTTTCACCGGAAGAAAAGATCAAAAGGCACCATTAAAAATGAATTGGAGGATATTAAAGGAATTGGGAAAAATACTGCTGAACAGTTATTAATTGCTTTTAAATCAATCAAAAATATTAAGAAAAAATCCAAAGAGGAAATAGCTACCGTTGTAGGTAAAGCAAAAGCATCATTGGTAACAAGTTATCTAAAAAAAAGGGGTCTGGATGAAAATCCAACCCCGTAATAAAATCCAATATCCTATGAAAAACCAAGGCAAAGATAACCATTGAAATTACATTTTCCAATTTTCGATAGATTTATTTTAAAAAATTATTAAAAAATGGAATAAAAAAGACCCTGTTACCAGGGTCTTGTATAATCAGTTTGCAACTATTAATAGGACCAGAGCGATTGCTCATAATCAAATATCTTTCCTTTAATCTCCTCACCTCGCAATAATCTGAACAGGGTATTGTTGGGATAAATATTGGCCAGGCTTTGGTCAAAAGGATTATCCATGGTGGATTTGGTAATATAGCTACTGAACATACGGCTTTCAAATAACTCCTCCCAGGTCATGCGGCTACCATAGTTTTTAGGATTGTACACATCATGTTTAGCGAGGACCGGCCTGAGATCCGGGTAATATACCCACCAAATAGCCCGCTCACTATTGGGTATAATATCCCCGGTTGACAACCGAAAAGGCAGTACCGGTGCTATGCCCAAAATACGTACAAATAAGCGGCTGGATTCCTTATCAAAAATCCATTCTTCTTTTAATCGAAACTTGTAAATAGAATCCGGGTCAAATTGTTTGTCCCTTACTTCATAACCCACTACATTACCATCCCGGTCAATCTTTGCCACTGTATCACTCCCACCGGCAAAAGCCTTCATTGCATCTTCAAATGTTATGGGTGTGGTAAACCGATCATCTTCACCACTAAATGCCGTAACATCGCCATCTTTAATTGCCTGCAATAAAATAGAAATAAAGCGTTGGTTGCCATTATCTTCATTGGCAGCATACATAAATGGCAGATTCATTTTCTCCCGGGTATCAATTTCCCGCCAAACCCGTACACGGAATACGGCATCATCTTCCCGTAAATTTTCATATGGAAGTGGTTGCCTGTCCTTCACCAGATTTTGCTCTATGGATGCATCATTCCGTAAGGATACTTTTACGCTATCCAAGATACCATTACCGGAACTTTTGATGACCGTTATGGGCAAGCTTGTATCCCGCTGATAAAACACATTTGTATTGGGTTTGATAGCGGTATCTTGTGTATTATTTGCCGGTGGGTTCATATCCCCATAATTATTCCGGCGAATAGGCTGCCTGTTTTGTGCATAACTGTTTTGCATAATTGCAAAAAGACTTGCAACAAAGAAAAAATACTTACATGCTTTTGCCTTCATATATCAAATTAATAAAGTGTAAATCCAATAGGTGGTAATAGCCTGGTACCACCCGGGCCGTTCGCTTCAATATTATCAATCATTACGGTCGTTCCCACTTTACATTTTTCTATCAGGTTACGGATTCCGTCAAAGGAGTCACCATTCACATCCTGGTATACCAGTTGTGGGAAACCGGCGCCATTCAATACAATCGTAAAACCTACCACATTGAAACGAACATTTTCAAACACAAAGTTTTCCAAATCAGCACGTACACCAAACTGGGCTTTAAATTCATTAACGCGCATCCGGCCTCCTTTATTATTACCCACTTTTGCCACCGGATCCGGTACTGTTTTTACCCGGAAGGTAAAAGGAGTGGTCTTCCCATCAATAGTAACATTTACAGTGGCGGTACCAGCTCTTCCCGGCCGGGCTATATATTTCCCGGCACCCGTTTTAGATAATGTGCCATTTTCCATACTAACAGAAATACGTTCATCCCCTACCGTGCCGCCCCCAATGGATAAATGGTTGTCCAGGCCGATATATAAAACTTTTACATCGTCAGCACTAACACTCACACCAGTTGGGTTACCAACAGTATATTGTACATCTTTAATAACCTGGCCGGGAGTGCCATCCGGTTTAATAAAATTAATGACTACTTTCTTTGTATAAGCACCCGGTCCGCCCACATTAGTTTTATATTCAGCCACCCCATCTGCATTCAGGGTGACAGGAGCACCATCTACCGTAATAGATGGCTGAGCTGCTTTACTGAAAGCACCCACTCCGGCTGTTATTTGCAGTTCTTGTCCTGGCATAAGATATTGTGAATTGGTTCCGGCAAATGCCTGGAAAGCATCATACACAATTTCCACTTCACCTACTTTCCGGTGCAGGAATTCCACCACCATTGCCTCACTGTTTTTTACATCATTTTGAAACTTGCTGAGCATGGTGATCGTAGCTACAGCCGGAGTCATACTGAAATAAGCGGTTGCCCAGTCTTTATTACTTGCCTGGTTATTGCTTTTAGGAATGTGCAGGTCAATGGGTAGGGTCTTGGCAAATTCTGCATTTACTGAAGAATCTACCGCTAAGACATTCTTCCGATAATCTGTCAGTTTTTGTAAAAGTTCTTTACCCCTTGTACCCGGATCACTCATGATTCGGGTAGTTGCTTCGAGGTCATCATCCTTCATTTTCTCCGGGTGTTCCGGTGTATAACCGGCTGCTTTCATGACTTCCATTTTTACCCCGTCAATGAAGGCAATCATGTCATCAGAATATTTCTTAACCTGTTGTGCTTTGGGTTCCCAAATCCTGGCCCTTTCGGCAGTTTTTGGGTCATTTAATTTTTGCTGAAAAGATTTAAAGATATCCTGGTTTTTTGCATCGATCGTTGCATTGGCCGTCATCAGGCTTTCATTCACCGTTTTGAAAGCATTTAATATTTCGGCGGCTACATTCAATGCCAACATAGCAGTTAGCACCAAATACATCATATTAATCATCTTTTGCCGCGGTTCCTTAGGTAGAGCTGACATAAATCAAATTCGGTTTTACTTTTTTTAGGATTTTTTTCTCTTGCCTGGATTAACGGGCACTCTGCATAGCGCTGATCATATTGCCGTAAATCTGATTCAATTTATTCAGGTTACCTGCCAGGGATACGATCTCTTGTTTTGCACGATTGGCATCATCTGCGGTGGTAACCATAACATTTGAAGCTTCTGCCAACTTCCCATAAAAAGTATTCAGTGCTTTTAAATGATTATTGCTTTCCTGCAATTCCAGCTCATAGATCGTATTTAAGGAAGATAAATTTTTGGTCAGTATCTGTACCTGGTCGTGGAAAATTTTGGCTCCATCAGAAGCCTGCGTAAAAGCAATCGCTGTATTGGCCGCTCCGATATAAGCATCTTTCACAGTACCCATTGCATTGGCAGCTTCACGTGTCTTTTGTGTATATTCTCCGGTAGCAGCCACCACATCACTGATATCCCGCATATTATCCACGGTTGTACCTAATTTTTCAAATCCGGCACTCAGCCTGGAAAGATTGGCAGGAGTAATATCTGCATCTTTCAGCATTTTTTCCATGGTATCTAATGCCGGATTACCCACAGACACCGGTTGTGCTTTAGCACCTGCAATGGTTACTTCCCGGTCATCGACCGTAGGGAAATAAATATACAATAAGCCATAAACTAGGAAAACCAATGCTTCCGTGCCTAAACCAATTTTCAGGAACAGGTCCGCATATTCGGTATGCAACAATTTTTGAAGGGCACCCCAAATAACAACTGCGGCGGCAACAGAAACAAAAATGTCAACAATTCTGCTGACTTTGGAAGGGATTACGACTGCCATAAGATATTGTGTTTAAATGTTTGTGTTTGAATGTTTAATTTAAAATTTTCGTTTAATAGGAATAGTGATAATGTATGCTTATTTTTTACGTGTCATTGCAGGTAAATCAATTACAGTGCGGAAGCCTATATACGATTTTGCCGTATCCTGGTATTCATACTGGCGTGTACTTGTTTCCAGGAAATACCATACATCTTTCCAACTGCCTCCTCGCACCACCTTTCTTTTCATGCGTGGTGGATCAGAGTCCAATGCATTCCAGCTTACATCGGGGTTCATATCGTGTTGGAAATTATATGATCCTTCATAGAAATAGGATTTTGTCCACTCGGAAACATTTCCGGCCATATTATACAAGCCGAAATCATTAGGCCAATAAGCATCTGCTTTTGCTGTATATAAAGCCCCGTCTTCCGGGTAATTACCCCGGCCAGGTTTAAAGTTGGCCAGGAGGCAACCTTTCTTATTCCTGGTATAATAGTTACCCCAGGGGAACATTGATTGGGTACGGCCACCACGAGCAGCATATTCCCACTCTGCTTCTGTTGGCAAACGGAAATCACTCTCTGGCGCCATTTTCTTTTTCAATAAATAGGTATTCAGGTAACGCGTACGCCAATTACAAAATGCCATGGCCTGTTTCCAATTCACACCAACTACCGGGTATGTGCCAAAAGAAGGATGGGCAAAATATCTTTTGGTCATGGGTTCATTGTAGGAATAAGAAAAATCTCGCATCCATACCAGCGTATCAGGATACACTTTTTGATTGTACCGGTAGATGAAATCTTTTCGTGGCCTGCCTTCATTTTCATATTTGGCAGCTTCCTTCAAATCAAAGCCCTGGATATTATAGACAATTTTATCCGGATCAATTTCTATTTTACCATAAATCCGGTTATCCGGAGAAAGCATCAATGCACTGAGTTTTTCCAGGGTAGCCCGGTCGTTCCATTTAATTGTACGGGCTTTAGCCCAATCAATGGCGGTATCTGATTCCTGGCCTTGCTTGAAATAACCCAATTGAACGGCGGCAAGAGAATCCTTTGTCCACCAAACAAATTGGCGATATTGATTATTGGTAATTTCTGTTGCATCCATCCAGAAACCACTAATGGACACTTGTTTATTGCGGGAAGTAAAGTTATAGTTTACATCTTCATCACTGGGGCCCATATGGAATGTTCCCGGCGGAATATAAACCATGCCCGGTGGCTTGGTCATACTCATCTTGGCACTGGGTGCCACACCATGAAGCTGCCCATCATCCGGTACAAGGCCTTTTGTTTTTCCTTTCAAAAAACAACTGGATGCCAACAACATATATGCAGCAACTGTAAAAATGGCTAAGAGGCGGCTCTTCATTATTGATTTATAATTGATAATTAGGGTGTTGTTTAACAGAAATCAGGTCATTTTTCAATATCACGTGCAAAAAATTGATTTTACAGAAATAGCTCGAAGGATATAAACGTAACTGAATAGGTGTTATTGTATTAGATTTAATATTTTAATAACAAAAATAATTCTGCTGCAGTTAAAACCGGTTTTTCACAAGCATAATTGCGGCACAAATATATTGTAGCATTCTTTTTATCAAAAATTTTTTCTTTCAACATTGGGTAGCCTTCCTCTGGGGATAATGCCGCCTGTACAATTTTGGATGGGATATAAAAAACCATCACTTCATTCAATAATCGTTTTGCCTCCTGCCCGGTAATCACGATTTCCGGGATGCCTTGTACAATAGCCTGTAACTGTAATACCCAAATACCAAAATGCAATGGGTATTTAATTACCTGCTTCCCTACGGTAGTTAGCATACGAATAGACCGGTCACGCCAGCTCGTATTGTCATAAATAAATGAAAGATAATACAGGTTTTCCCCCATCATCGCATTGCCGGATGGAGTGGCTCCATCATACAATTCAATTTTTCGGTATAACACATCCGACTGAGTATCTGATGTGAAATAAAAAAAACAAGCCTGTTCATCACTAAAATGTTCCATTACATACAAGGTCAGCTCTTTAGCTTTTTTTAAGTAAGCTGAGTCGCCGGTCATTTCCTGCAAAACAATATAAGCTTTGATAATAGCAGCCAAATCATCTAAAAAAGCGGGTTGCCCGGTTTGAGAAGCGATTGCATGCAACCACTCTCCCTTCAAGTCCCTGCCATTTGCTTCTAAATATGTCATACTGGTTATGGCCCTTTCCTTTATTTGTGTATCCTGCAGTGCCATACCTGCCCGAGCAAGAGCTGCTATGAGCAATGCATTCCAGCCGGTAAGTATTTTAGTATCGGTAGCCGGCCTAATTCTTTTTTCTCTTTCGGCAAATAATTTTTCCCTGCATTGTTTCATTCTCTGTTGCAATACTTCCGTTTCCATAGCCAGCTTATGCGCCTTTGCTTCGAATGTCTCTGGCAACCATAAAATATTTTCACTTTCCCAATTTCCTTTTTCCGTAACATCATATACATCGCAAAAAAGAGGGGCATCTTCCTTTAGTACTGCTTCAATTGCAGGCTGCTGCCACACATAAAATTTTCCTTCCCGCCCTTCACTGTCTGCATCCAGGGCACTGAAGTAGCCCCCATTTGGATGTTTCATTTCCCGCTCTAAAAAAGTAATCGTTTCTATGATCAACTCTTTATACCTTTTATCATTTGTGAATTGATAGGCTTCGGTATATACCAGCAACAATAAGGCGTTATCATACAGCATTTTTTCAAAATGTGGCGCCAACCAATATGCATCCGTACTATACCGGGAAAAGCCCCCGCCAATTTGATCATATATACCACCCCGCATCATTTTATCGAGCGATAACAATACCTGATCCCGGGCAGCTGTATCTTTTTCAAAAAAAGCATACCGGAGTAGATAAAGCAGGGAAAATGTTTGGGGAAATTTTGGCGCCTTTCCAAAACCTCCGGCTGTTTTATCTGCCTGTTCCAGCAGTTTTTCAGTTATCTCTTGAAGATGTTGCTTTGTAAACAACGACACCGTTTCCGTTTCACTGTTTACTGTATTGATTTGTTGAAGATAGGTAGTAATTTTTTCGGCTTCCTCCAACAAGCCTTCTTTGTTGGCATAATAGGCATTCCGTATGGCAATCAATATTTCCTGCCAGCTCATGCGATTATGCAATCTTTTTGGGGGGAAATAGGTCCCTCCGAAAAAAGGTTTTTTCTCCGGGGTCAGGAAAATATGAAGGGGCCAGCCACCTTGCCCGGCCATTACCTGGAGTGCTTCCATGTAAATATTGTCCAGGTCGGGCCTTTCTTCCCGGTCAATTTTTATGTTGATAAAATTTTCATTCATTAGTTTGGCTGTCTCTTCATCTTCAAAACTTTCCCTTTCCATCACATGGCACCAATGACAGGCTGCATAGCCAATACTTACCAGTACCGGTTTATCTTCCGATTTTGCTTTTTGCCAGGCTTCATCACCCCAGGGATACCAATCTACGGGATTATACGCATGTTGCAATAAATACGGGCTGGTTTCATTTACCAGTTTATTTGTATGTTTATGAATTGACATATTTTTTTATGGGTATGAATTTTCATGCAAAGTTGACCTGAATTTTACACCTTTGCGTCGATTGCCGGAAATTACTTTGATTAATGGACAAAATAAAGTCTATATTATATAAAATACTAGGATTACACCAGTATTTACAACTTATTCAACGGGGCTTTATCGTGGGCTACCGGTCGGGTTTGCTCAAATGGAATGAAAAATACCGTTGGCATTATTTTGTAAAAAAACTGATTCAGCCCGATGATACCATCATTGATATCGGTGCCAACCTGGGCTATTTCAGTATTACATTCAGCAGGCTTATCAATAGCCGGGGTGCGTTATATTGTGTGGAGCCGGTAAAACCATACCGGGAATTGCTTGAAAAGAAAATTCGAAAGAAACCCAATGTTTTTATTTTATCATTTGCCTTAGGAGACCATAATGAAAAAAAAGTCAACCTTGGAATGCCTCCCATGTTGAGACATATTCAATACCTGCGGCATGGAACCGTAACTGTTTTATCTGAAGATAAAACAGCCGAGGGACAATTACTTTTTGAAAGCGAAATGCGAAAAGCAGGTGATGTGTTTTCTAACTTACAAAAAATCGATTATATAAAATGTGATATAGAAGGTTATGAAACAGTGGTAATGCCGGAACTAAAAGAAATCCTGGCGAGGCATAAACCCCTGGTACAATTGGAGACCTGGGGTGAGCAGTTACCCGTAATGCTTTCCCTGTTTGACTCTTTGGGCTTTGAAGCCTTTCATTTAAAGGATAAAAAATTGATTGCCTGTCAAAGCCTGGACCTGGCAACAATCAGTTCTTCCGATATTTTATTTGTACATCCGGAAAGAAGGATAAAAGTACAACCCTTCCTGGCCTAAACTTTTTTCAATTTCGAGGCAAAAAAGAGATCAAGTGCAGACACCATACTAGGCGCCATAGGCACCGGTGCTTTGATCGTGACTTCAAGACCGGCCGATTCAATTGCTTTCATCGTATTATTTCCAAAAGCTGCAATCAATGAGCCATTTTTGCGAAAGTTGGGAAAATTTTCCAACAAGCTTTTGACACCACTTGGGGTAAAGAGGCAAATCACATCATACTTTTTATTATCGAGTACTTCATGCAGGTCATTGCTGACTGAACGATACATAAATGCCAACTGAAATGTGTATTCATTATTCCGTAGCCAGTTCACAATTTCATTGTCCTGTTGGTCTTCACTACATACATATAAAAAGTTTTCTTTTTCTTTATTCCGGAGAATAGCATCAAACAAACTTTGATTGGTCCCATCCAGTCCATAAGAGATCCGGCGTTTCCGATACGTAATAAATTTCTGTAGGTATAAGGCAATGGATTCCGTGATACAATAATACCTGGTTTCCGGCGGTACCGTAATTTTCATTTCTTCACAACCATGAAAGAAATGATCAATAGCATTGCGACTGGTAAAGATGATTGCCGTGAAAATGGAGAAATCAATTTTTTGTTTGCGGATATCCCGTATCTCCATTGGTTCCAGGCGGATAAACGGAAAGAAGGTCAATTCCACATTATATTTCCGTACAAGTTCATTATAAGGAGATTTTTCCATGTCCGGTCTTGCCTGTGCGATGAGTATTTTCATAAAGTTTTCAACCAAATTTTTGAATCCGTTTATCGTATAATGAACTTATCCGCTTATGGTATATTTTGACACTATATTTAAAAACACATTGTAAATAATCAGCGATGGGATTATTTCAGTCAGGCAAAGGTAAACAAAAAAATAAATGGCATTTACCCGCCAACGCCCTGAAACATCAATAAAAGCAATTATATACCGGTACAACCATAATAAAAAAACCAGCGCATAAATAAAAGAAACTACTTTCATTTGGCTTTCGCCCGGCGTATACACGTAAATAAGAATCAGGGGGAGCGAAAGAATAGCAGCTACTTTATTAGTGTGAAAGACAATTTGTGCATAGGCCAATGCTGCATCCCGCACATGAAAAATATGGCCGGCCAGGGAAATGACAATTGCTTTCAATGCATATAAAGCTGCTACTGCAGCTATAGCCGCAACAATTTTTTGAGTGAAGTCAAAATGAAATACAGGGACATGTTCGAGTTGAATCGTAATAAAGAAGCCCGCCAGGATAAAAAAGAAAATATTTAATAACAATGATGGTACTGCGTACTGGGTCATCATTTCCCGTGACTGTTTATACCGTTGCATCCGCTGAAATAAAATCCTGAACAGGTTTTGCAAATATCCGGGGAAAGCCTGTTTTACAATACCGAGGTATAGGAATAAACCTATGAAAAAGTAAAAGAGATAATCCCTGGAAGGCGCTGCCCGCCTGGTACCTTCATGTACCGTCAATTGTGATGCCTGAACCAATCCGGGTAAATGCAATAACCGGGCAAAAGCCGTATCTTTTAACCAGGGTATGGAAGCCGATGCGCCTGTATCTTTTAATGTTATTCCTGGTTGTCGAATTTGCCTGGTTGAGTCGGCCTGCATTTGAAGCAATGAATCAGGCAGCAGCAATTGGGTAGAATCGGTCCTTACAGGAACGATAGCTTTTCGGGCAGCTGTATCGTGCAGGAAAATTGTATCATTTTTTTTACGCCCGGAATCTTTGTTTTTATTCAAAGCCGGTGCCTTTCGGGGTGCAGTATCTTTTTTTTGTTGGGAAACTTTTGCGGCATCAATCATGCGCTGCAGGGCAGTATCTGTTTGCGCATAGGTGTTTCCACAAACCAGGAAAAATAATATGGCCAGGTAAATCTTCAAGCAGGCGGACAATCACGCAAAAATAATACGCACAATCTATTTCTGTTAAAATAAGCTGATAAATCCAAGATGTATTTTTGATTGCCGGAAATCGAACCTGACATCATCTCTTTTTCCAATAGCATAAGAAATATTGAAAATCCCCGCATTGGTCTCAAACGCCATCCCGGCCCCGGCCCCCAGGTAGGTATGTGTATAATGACTCAGTGCATTTTCAAAGTGGGCTACACCTAAATCTGTAAACCCAAAGAGATATGAATTTTGTCCTAACAGGTAACGAAACTCAAAACTCCCCACGGCATACCGGTTGCAATAAATACTTTCTTCATCAAAGCCACGCATGACCTGGTAGCCACCGATTTGAAACAGTTCATTTAAAAAATAATCCGGGGAATGAAAATACCCGGCATACAGGGTTGTCTTGAATGTTGATTGCTTTCCCAGCGGAAAATAATGTGACGCGGTAATCTTAGTTGTCAGCTGGTAACTCTTCAACTGAATGGTATCGTAGAGGCTTTCATAATTGAAAGCGGTATCTTTTAATTGCAGGATGGTATTGTTCTTTCGGATATTCTTATTTCCAAAACCTGCTTGTATTTGTACATCATTGCCCCGGCGTGGATTAAAGCGGTAATCCGTATTATTGAATTCATATTGCAACACCAGGCTGAGACTGCCCAGGTCTATTACATCCGGTAAATGATGAGTAGTCTTTACAAATTGTGTATCCACTTCCAATAAATTTGTTCGGGCAAATTTCACAAACACCGTTCCCGACTGTCTTGCAGACAGTAAATATTGAACACCCACCTGCGCCTGCAGGTTTAGGTAAGAAGAATCTTTTTTGTATAACTGGAAACCGGTACTGATACCAAATGGGGAATGAAAAATGTAAGGCCGCTGGAAGGAAATATTTAGCCGGGGTGATTTATTCTGCAATTGTTGCCAGTTGAGTGATAACGCTTCTCCATAACCAAAGGGATTGCGGATATCCAAATTTGCTTCCCCGGTAAGTAATAGTTTCCCACCAACCTGGCCATTGGAAGGTAATAAGCCCAACAGCACATCTACCTGGTTGCTTTTCCTGTTTTCCAGGAATAATCTCAAGGAAGCGCCGGTATTCAGCATGTTAATTTCCCAGGGTTGGGTTTGTGTAATATACGGTAATTCCGACAGGCGTTTATTCAAATTGTCCAGTGCTGATTTATTATAAACTGTATGTGGCCGGAGATTTAAAAAATTCCATAAGAAAGCCGGAGATATTTTTGCCTGCCCATTCACAAGAATGGTATCCAGGTAATATAATTGCCCGGGACGAATTTCCAGTTTTCCCGAGATTGCTCCATCCCGGATCGAAATACTATCAAGGGCAACGCGGGCAAATGGATAACCATTATTTTCAAAATAATCCAGTAATTGATTGTACACTTTTTCCACCATACCCGGTTCCACGGGTTTTTTATTCAGCGTATTTTGATAAATCCCTGCCAGGTTCAGAAGCGGCCAGTCTGCCTCATTCGCTCGAATAGCATCCCAGCTATATTTTTCCCCTAAAAAAAGTTTTACATAAAAAATAGTACCCGCCTGGTAAAATGTATCCATAGATGAAGTGATGAAACCCTGTGCCTGCAACAATTTGGGTAATCGGGCAATATATTCTAATACAGCCGGCCGATCAGTAAAAACGGTGTCTTTGAATTGTTGGCTATACATCCTGGCGCTTCCATCCACCGGGATGATCCGAAGCCGCATTGAGTTATTTTGACAAAATCCAATTTGCCAACAAAGCAGGCAAACCAGGATGGCCATTGCTTTATTGTATTGAATTAATTTTGTCATTCTTTAAAATACAATTTTACAAAAGTCTCTTTACATGGCAGGCATTTATATTCATATCCCTTATTGCAAACAAGCCTGCTATTATTGCAATTTTGCGTTTTCAACTTCACAAAAATCCATGCCTGAAATGATACCGGTAATTTGTGAAGAAGCCATAACACGCAAAACCTATATCCGGGAAAAAATAGAAACAATTTATTTTGGTGGTGGCACCCCATCATTAGTGGGTACAGCAGCTTTGCAACAAATTTTGCAAACCCTATATGCGCATTTTGATATTAGCCGGGAAGCCGAAATAACCCTTGAAGCCAACCCGGATGATATTCACCCGGACAATCTTACACAGTGGAAAAAACTAGGTATCAACCGGCTCAGTATTGGCGTACAATCTTTTTTCGACAGTCATTTAGTATGGATGAACCGGTCACATACTGCTGCAAATGCCCGGCAAGCCCTTCAATGGGTAATTGAAACGGGTTATACAAATTTTTCCATTGATCTCATTTATGGTATTCCCGGAATGGAAGAAGCACAATGGATGGAAAACCTGGACCAGGCATATGCATTGGGCATTCCGCATATTTCCTGTTATGCTTTAACGGTGGAAGAAAAAACAGCGCTCCACCGGATGATCCGGCAACATAAAAAAGAAGATGTAGATACCGCCAACCAGCAGCGACATTTTCACCTCCTGCTAAAAAAAATGAAAGCAGCCGGGTACAGGCATTATGAAATTTCCAATTTTGCCAAAAAAGGTTTTTACAGCAAACACAATTGTAGTTATTGGGAAAATAAAAAGTACCTGGGCCTCGGCCCTTCGGCGCATTCGTATAACGGCATAAGCAGGCAATGGAATATTTCCAATAATGCTTTATTCATCAAAGCAAGAAAAGAAAATCAACCCTGCTATGAAATAGAAATGCTTACACCCATTCAACGGCTCAATGAATATATCATGACCAGCCTGCGCACGGAAAAAGGTATTTCAATTGAAAAGTTACAAAGCCTGTCTACACCAGCTATTCAACAAGCTATTTTGCAGGATGCAGAAAAATGGCTTGTTGCTAAAAAAATGAAACGGGTAAACAATTATTTTATCCTCACCAATAAGGGTAAATTTTTTGCTGATGGTATTGCCGCTGACCTTTTCCGGCTGGAAGAAAAATCTTCTTAAACGAGTGTTGCCTCGATCCGTTTAAACCCTTCCCTTGCCGGTAATTGTTGCCACAGGATTTTATAGATATTATCTGCAATGGGGATTTCTGCCTGCACTTCCTGGTTCCTGTCATAAACACAACGGCTGGCATTATACCCTTCGGCTACCATATTCAATTCCAGTTGTGCGGATTTAACGGAATAGCCTTTCCCGATCATATTTCCGAAAGTACGGTTGCGGCTATACAAAGAGTAACAGGTTACCAATAAATCGCCCAGGTAAACAGAAGCAGCATAATTGATAATATCTTCAGTGGTATGCAATTCAATTTTTGATTTCCGCAGGAAACGAACCATTTCATTCGCACTATTGGCTATATACACACTTAAAAAATTATCACCATAATCCAGGCCATGGGCAATACCGGCTCCCAGGGCATAAATATTTTTTAGCACCGCTGCCATTTGCACGCCCCGGATATCTTCATTGATAATGGTATTGGTATAAGCCGTTTGAAAATGTTTGGAAATAGCAGTGGCCGTTTTTTTATCAATTCCGGAAAAGGTGAGATAAGAAAGTTTTTCTGAAGAAACTTCTTCTGCATGGCAGGGGCCGAGTAATGCAAAATAATCCTGCAGGGGAAATGCATAGCCGTCCGCTAAATAATCATTGAGCAATTGATTCTTTCCGGGTAGTAAGCCTTTCACGGCAGAAATAATTTTCTTGCCCTTAAACACATCGGTATGTAATTCACTGAAAGCATCCTGGATATACGCAGAAGGTACAGCAATAACCAGGGCATCGGAGCTGGCAATTACAAAATCCAGGCTATCACTGAGTACACAATATTTTTTATCAAAATAGGCTTTGCTCAGGTAATGGGGGTTATGGCTTCTTTCCAGGAAATAAGAAATCGTATCTGTATTGCGAATCCACCAATTGATTTTATTTTTTCCGTCCGTCAGGATCTTTGCCAATGCTGTTGCCCAGCTCCCGCTACCTATGATGCCGAATTTCATATAGCCTGGTTTGTTTCATACAAACATACGAAACCTATGTGACCGGGCTGGCAAAAAAAATACCGGCAGAAATTTGCCGGTATCCCAATCTCATTTTTTCTTAATCACTTTTCTTAAATGTTTTTAGCAGCTCATCTTTCGACACCACTTTTACTTTGGTACTATCCGAAAGTATCTTGCTCACCATATCATATGGCCCGGTAACAACCATATCACCTGCCTTTATTCCACTAACCACCTGGATATAATTGATATCCTGGATATCCGTTTTTACAGGTGTCTTATGCACCAGGCCATCTTTGCCAATTACAAAAACGACTTCTTCAATATCATCTGCATCAGGTGTGGTGGCATTATTCCCGGCTAAGGTATTCGAAGAATTATTTTTATCCGCTACAGTGGTTTTATCTGTTTTTTTATCCCGTGTGGTAACGGCATTTAAGGGCACTGATAATACATTTTTATGAGTACTCGTTTGAATATCTGCACTCGCTGTCATATTCGGGCGAAAAGGAAAGGGCTGGCCTTTCACCATGAGATCTTTATAACTTTCCGGTAAGATGCGAATATGTACCTGGTAATTCGTTACTGTTCCTGAACTGGTCCCGGAAGTCAATGGATTGGAAACCGGGTTGGCAATTTTATACACGATGCCTTTAAATTTCCTCCCGGTAAATGCATCTACTTCTACCACAGCGGTATCGCCCAATTTCACTTTTGGAATATCATTTTCACCCACATCCACCTGCACTTCTATACTATTAAGATCGGCTATCCGCATCATTTCCGTTCCTACATTAAAACTATTACCGGCTACGCGTTCACCTTTCTTTACTGCCAATAAACTGATCACTCCATCCATAGGAGCAGTAATGGTTGCCCGGCTCATATCTTTATCAGCGCGGGTAAGGCTGGCTTCTGCATTTTGCACATTTGCTTTGCTGGCTAATATGCTGGCCTTACCTGCCGCATACTGTGCTTTGGCAGATAAATAAGCTTGTTCTGCCTGTTCAAATTCTGCCGGGGAGATTACTTTATCTGCCAATAATTTTTTCTGCCGGTCATACGTGGTCTGTGCCTGGTCCAGGGTAGCCTGCAATGCATCTAACTGCGCTTTGGCATTGGTTACCTGTGCTTCTGATTGATTAACTACGGCAGCTGCCTGTTCCCGCTGGGAGGCATAGATATCTGCATAAATTTTGGCCAGCACCTGCCCTTTCCGCACTGTATCGCCTTCCTGTACATTCAGTTCAACAATCTCACCGGAAATGTCCGGGCTCACTTTCACTTCTATTTCCGGGAAAATTTTCCCACTGGCCGTAACAATTTCTGTCACATCCCGCTGTTGGGCTTTTTCAGCCGTAACTTCTATGCCTTCATCTTTCCCAATCAACCCGGTTGCTTTCAGGATGATCATTCCAACTATCAATGCGACCAACAGGATAATAACCCATTTTAATGTTTTACTCATGGTATAATTTATTGCTTCGTGTTATTTATAATTTTAATCCTTCTCCTTTATAATACTCAAGAATTTTCATTTTAAAAATATAATCATAATGATTGGTCAGTTGCTGCAATTTGGCCAATAATAATTTGTTCTGATCTGTCAACAATTCAAAAGTGGAAAGTAACCCCACTTCATAACGTTTCATGGCAAAATCATACGTTTTTTGAGCAGCAGCCACCTGCTTTACCCCCAATGTATATTTTTCAAATGATGCTACTGCATTGGAATATGCCGTATAAATATTAGTCTTCAATGTTTGATCAGCTTGTAATTTTTGCAACTGCACATTTTTCAAGTCCAGTTTACTTCTTTCATAATTGATTTTTGCAGACCCGTTTTGAAAAATAGGTATGGATAAACTCAGACCCACATTCTGGTTAAAGTTGTTATTCAGTTGACTGAGGTAGCCGGCCTTTCCATATGTATTCACGGTATAGGGCGCTGTAGGAAAAACATTATAATTAGTACCACCTACATTCACCGTACCAATAGGCACATTCACCACTTGCGATCCGGTTACTTTTAATGCCTGGTTATTATACGCAGAACCCAGGCCATAGAAGCCGGAAAGAGTCGGATAAAATGCTGATTTATTTATTTTGATATTTGTTTCCGCACTTTTTATCCGCAGGGCATAGGCTTTCTGTTCCGGTTGATTTGCCATGGCCAGTTGGTACACTTCATCCGGCTGCAATTCACCAAATGTGGCTAATGGTATTTCATCAACCGGTGGTGTCTCTATATCAAAAGGTAAAGCAGCATCTAAGTTCAGCAGGCCTTTCAGGGATAATAAGTTTTGCGCATATGTTGCCCGGGCAGTCATATAATTACTGCTATCCGTTGCAAGTTGTGATTCCAGTTCGGCCAGGTTGAGTTCCGGTAAGGCGCCGGCATCCACTTTCTTTTTAGTGAAATCATATTGTGCATGGGTTTGTTGCAATTGAATGCTGCTTACTTCAATTTGTTCTTTAGCCAACAATACCTGTAAATAAAAATTAGCGACATTCAGGCCAATATCATTGGCTGCTTTTTTCATATCTTCTAAGGCAGCTTCCGCATTAAAACGGGCGAAGCTCACATTGTTTTTCAATTTGCTCCAATTGAAAATTTGAATGCCGCCATTCACCCCATAATTCTGTGAGAGAAATTTAGAAGTGGTAAACTGGTTGCTGGTGGGGTCAATAGACCGGCCAAACTGCAGACTCAGGTTTGTACTGAAATTCAAATTAGGCCATTGACTAAGTTGAGCCTGCTTTACCTGTAAAGCGGCAATACGCGCCTGCACATCGGCCTGTTGTACAGAGATATTATTTTGCATGGCATATTCCACGCAACGCCGAAGGCTCCATTTTTCCTGGGCTATTAATCCCACCGGCAGTAAAACAATTAATAAAAAATATATTTTTTTCATCGGAATCAAAAATACGTGAAGCTATAGGTTATTCATTTTTAAAATAGTATGAACGGGCATACAACCTGTTATGAGGTGTTATTAGCCCATTGCTATTTTCATTTTTGCAAAAGCCTGTTGCAAATCGGCGATGACATAAGCAGGTTCTTCGAGGCCGACATACAATCGTACCATGCGATGCTGTTCATTAGCCGGATCAAAACTATTGCGTGGAATACTGGCACAGCCAGGTACAATCAGGCTTTCATAACCTCCCCAGCTTATTGCAATTAGTATATGTTGCAGTGAATTGCAAAACAGTTCTATATCTTCTTCCCGTTTTGCTTTCAGCACAAAACTCAATAAACCACTGCCATTTTTCATTTGTCTGCGGGCGAGCTCCCACTGCGGAAAATTTTCTTCAAAGGGATAAATGATTTTTTCTACCAACGGTTCCTGTCGCAGGTATGCAATCACGGTTTTTGCATTTTCTGCGGATGCATCCAGGCGGGTTTTCAGGGTACGCAATCCACGAATCAATAGCCAGGCATTAAAGGGCTGGATGCCGCTACCGATATTCATGTATTCACTCCGGAAAATTTTTTCGATATGTTTTTTTGAACCTGTCAATACCCCGGCAACTGTATCACTATGTCCACCGATATATTTGGTTGCAGATTGAATCACGAGATCAATGCCCAACGCATAGGGCTGTTGATATAAAGGGGTACAATAACTATTATCGCAAATGGTAATAATATTTTTTTCCCTGGCCAATGCGGCAACTGCTGCCAGGTCCTGTAATTCATAGCTCCAGCTATTGGGGGTTTCCAGGTAATACAACACCGTATTGCTTTGCGTGGCTTTCCTGAAATTCTCTATGTCCCTCCCATCAATATACGTGATACTTACCTGAAATCGGGGCAGGATTTCATTAAATAATCTTTGCGCCCAGGCATACACGCCTTCTACACACACCACATGATCCCCACTTTTAACCTGTGCTAATACAGTGGCAAAGATGGCGGCGGCGCCACTATTGAATACCAGACAATCTTCTGCGCCATCCAGGGCGGCCAGTTTTTTACATAAAATATCTACGGTCGGGTTCCGGCCCCGGCTATAAATATACGTGCTGTATTCATCTCCAAAGCAAGCACGAATGGAGGCCACATCCTTAAAAGCAAAATTGCTTGTCTGCACAATCGGTGGGGCAACAGCATGAAAATAATCATCCCGGTTTTCTCCCAAATCATTCAGGATAAAAGAAAGATCCGCCATAAACGTTTTTTTATTGGCCACAAATGTATTTTAAAGTGCCTTGCTTTTTTTTGATTTAACAACTTATAAACCGTTATATATTTATTCCGGGAAAAACGTATTTTCAATTTTTAAAAACCAAAAAAAAATTTATGGACGCAAAAAATCCGCATAGTACCATTACCGAATTAACGGCCAACCCCGCCCCATTAGGCCTTTTGGGTTTTGGCATGACGACCGTTTTGCTCAACCTCCACAATGCCGGCTTCATCGAACTCAGTGCCATGATCCTTTCCATGGGTATATTTATGGGGGGCCTGGCCCAGGTAATTGCCGGCATCCAGGAATGGAAAAAAAATAACACATTTGGCGCCACGGCTTTCACCGCCTATGGCATGTTCTGGTTATCACTCGTCGCCCTGATTCTTCTTCCGAATATGTCTTTTGCCACCGGCATGAAAACCTCTTCCGATGGAATGGGTTGGTATTTATTGATGTGGGGCATATTCACAGCTTGTATGTTTTTCGGCACTTTAAAAGCCAATAAGTTATTACAGGTTATATTTTTCACCTTAACGGTTTTATTTTTCTTATTGGCTGCTGCAGATTTTACGGGAAACACTTCTATCAAGACTTTTGCCGGTTATGAAGGGATTTTTTGCGGGCTTTCTGCGATGTATGGCACAGCCGCCCAGGTGATCAATGAAGTGCATGGCAAAGAAATTTTACCTATCGGGGCTAAATAATTTTTGAGTTCGAAGGATCGTAACATCACAATATATAAACGAACTGCAAGCGAAGTATCTCCAGCGACCTGGCTTGTTGATCATTTTTTTTATTAAAAATATTTATTATGAAAAAAATATTCCTGTCCGGCCTGTTCGTGGTGACAGGCATTTTAGCTATAGCTCAATCGGATAACAAAATAAATATTGGTTTCATTGACAGCCTGCCATCGCATATCCTGCAGGAACAACGGCATCTCTGGATTTATTTGCCTTACAATGGAACTCCCAATCCGGATCAGCATTATCCGGTTGTTTATTTACTGGATGGCGACACACATTTTTCTTCTGTAGTAGGGATCATCCAGCAATTGAGTCAAATGAATGGCAATACCGTTTTCCCCGAAATGATCATAGTAGGGATTACTAATACAGACAGGACCCGGGACCTGACTCCCACACATGTTGCTGCTGACCCGCCTTTTATGGATAGTGCAGCTTCTGCTACATCCGGAGGCGGAGAAAAATTTATTTCCTTTTTGGAAAAAGAATTGATACCATATATCAATTCCAACTATCCGACGGCACCCTACAAAATCTTAATCGGTCATTCATTCGGTGGCTTATTGGTGATGCAAACATTCGTACATCATACGAATTTGTTCAATTCTTATATCTGTATTGATCCAAGCATGTGGTGGGACCATGAAAAACTTTTGCATGAAGCTGCTCCTTTTTTTAAAAACCAACAGTTGGATGGGCACACATTGTACCTGGCTATTGCCAATACCATGGACAAGGGCATGGATATAAAAAATGTAATGCGGGATACTTCTTCCGGCACGAGACATATACGGGCAATTTTACAATTAATGCAAACATTGGAAAATAATCAGCAGGATGCGCTTCGGTTCAAAAGCCACTATTACCCGGATGATTCACATGGCTCGGTACCACTCATTGCCACTTATGATGCGCTTCGTTTTATTTTTGATTTCTATGACTTGACTATTGGCCTAAATGATTATTTCGATTCAACCATTGATATCGCCGGAAAAATAGGTACCCATTACAAAGCGGTTTCCCGGCAAATGGGCTATGAAATAAAACCACCTGAAAATAGCATTAATGAACTCGGCTATGCCTGTTTGCAACGAAATCAATTTAATAAGGCACGTGCACTATTCAGCATGAATACCATTAATTATCCGCATAGTGGGAATGTGTTTGATTCTTATGGTGATTATTTCTTCGCTGTAGGCGATAAAGCAAAAGCGATGGAACTTTACAGGAAATCCCTGCAACTAGAAGAAAATGCTATAACACGAAAGAAATTACTTGACTTATTGAATGAATAGCCTTAGACTCAATTACATTGTCAAAAGAATTCAACATTGTATAAGACCATCTATCCGGAATTCTCTCAAATATACGGGCGCAATAAGCTATTTTTGAAAGGCTGTGTAAAATTTCAGTGGTTGTATGAATTTATTTCATTTTCACTTGAACACAGTTCAGTAAAAAATTGTTCAGCAGACTCAAATGATCGATCATGTATTTCAAAAGAAATGTGTGTTTAATTTTATTTGCCTGGCTTTCTTCTATCAGTCTGGCACAGCAACCCGTCAGCGATATCCAATATACAGTGGCGATGCAACCGGAAGAACACTATATGAATATTACACTCCATTACAATCGGCAGGCGGATACTATTGTATTCAAAATGCCGGTATGGTCTCCGGGTGGATATTTCTTTGCCCACCATGCCCGGCGTGTTCAAAATTTTTCTGCTACAACTTCCACTGGAGAACAGCTGGTTTCTTATCCTTCCGGTAATAGTGCATGGACGGTCATTACCAATGGGCAACATTCCCTCATCATTCAGTATCGAATTGCCTGTGAACATCCATCCATTGATGTGCCCTGGGTAGAAAATGATTGGGGGCTGATCGGGCCTACAGGTGTTTTTTTATATACCGATAAAGATTTACACAATCCTGTCACCGTAGAAATAAAACCTGTTCCCACCTGGAAAGCCCCGATGGCAACCAGTCTGGAACAGGTACCAGGTAAACCTCATACTTTTTTCGCACAAGATTTTGATATTTTATATGACAGTCCTATCCTCATGGGAAACCTTGAATGGCTTGGCCCGGTATATATCAGGCAGGTGCCTCACTATTTTATTGGGAATAAAATAGGAGCTATCGACAGGTCCACTTTCATGAATAATCTTCAAAAAATTATAGAAGCAGGCGTTCAGGTCATTGGAGATATTCCTTACAAGGATTATAAATTTCTGTATATCGGAAATGGCCCGGGTGGTATTGAACACCTTGGTTCCAGTGTGGTGTCATCACGCCGGGAAGATTTTTTGGCTACACCGGAATCCCGATTTCGAACGTATAAATTATTGGCACATGAATATTTTCATAACTACAATGTAAAACGAATACGGCCGGTTGAACTAGGGCCTTTTGATTATGCCGGGCCCAACTATAGCCGGCTCTTATGGTTTTCCGAAGGAGTTACAGAATATTATGCTTACCTTTTAATATTGCGTTCCGGGGTTGCTGATTTTTCTGAAGTGAAAAGATCCATGCAAAACGTAATTCGGAACTATGAAAATAATACCGGCCATCTATACCAGTCTTTAGCAGATGCCAGTTTCACTGTATGGACAAATTCTCCTTTTTCAAAAACAAAACAACAGGCTGACAGCACCATATCCTAATATGAAAAAGGAAGTATTGTAGGCCTGCTTATGGATCTGGATATTCGGTATCATTCAAAAAATAAATACAGCCTGGATGATGTGATGCGATTTCTATATAAAAAATATTACCAGGAATTGCAACGCGGTTTTACGGATGCCGAATTGCAGGCTGCCTGTGAGGCATTTGCCGGCAAGCCGATGGCAGAGGTATTTAGTTATGTTTATACCACTCAACCAGTAAATTATCCGAAATATTTTGGCTATGCCGGTTTACTAATCGACACGACTATCCAACCCTGTGCTTATGCCGGGTTTACCGCTGCTATTCAATCCCATGACTACCTGGTCATCAATAGTGTGGAAGAAAACGGTCCGGCATGGAAAGCTTCATTGCAAAAGGGTGACACCATTATAGCTATCCAGGGAAAAAGTCCTAATATGGACATACTAAACCAACAACTGCTTGAAAAAAATCCCGGTGAATCATTACAACTCACGATGAAAAAAGGATCCATTACGAAACAGGTTATGATTGTACTCAGCGGTAAAGAAGAGAAGAAATTTACCATCACTGAGATGCCTGTGAAAACCAAATTACAGGAAGCAATTTTTACTTCTTTACAAACCACTAAAACAATTGATAAAAAAGAATAAAAGAAATAGCTCTCTATCATGTAAAAAGACAATCAGCCCATCTGAATGGGCTGATTGTCTTTAATCCGCAAAGAGGATATATAGCTATTTTTCCAGTTGTTTCACCCGGGCTGCAAGTTGTTGTGCTTCCACATATTTTTCTCTTGAAAATTTATCGAAATAGCCTTTTTGCCTGAACTTCAGCAAAGCCTGGTAATTTGCTTT